>NZ_AP018738.1:0-1358614 GCF_000974685.2 Ferriphaselus amnicola | reverse complement strand
TTTACTTTTTGTAACCTGATTTAAGTCGGTCTCGTCTCGCCTCTTTGCGGCAGCCCTTTGGCTGCCCGATAGCAATGCAATCGAGGATCGGGTCATGAAGATACCAACAACAATTTGCCGGATGCCGCGCGTCGTTTTGACGTGCCTCGCGCTGGCGGCGCAGCCCGCGCTCGGCGCAGAACAGCTTGGGGCCAGCCTTCCCGGCCTGCTGGATTATGCGCGCGAGCACAACCCGGAACTGGCGGCGATGCGCCACGAGGCGGATGCCGCGCGTCAGCGCGTGCAGCCGGCGGGAGCCCTGCCGGATCCCGTGCTGCGCGCCGAGCTGATGGACGTCACCAACCAGGGCACCAACAAGCCGCCCAGCCTGTGGCCTTCGCAGGTGGGCAACACGCGCTACCTGCTGATGCAGAGCGTGCCTTGGTTAGGCAAGCGAGACCTGCAGCGCGGGGTGGCCGAGGCTCAGGCTGATCAGGCCGACGGCCAGGCGGCATCGACCTGGGCGGAGTTGTCCGGCCGCATCAAGACGGCCTACGCGATGTACTACTACCTGTCCGGCAGCGAGCGCCTGGCGCAGCAAGCGCTTTTGCTGATGAACAACCTCGAGCGGGTCGCGCAGACGCGCTACGCCAACGGGCTGGGGGCGCAGCAGGACGTCCTGCGCGCGCAGGTCGAGCAGACCGCGTTGCGCACCGAGCTGGTCGAACTGGAGAGCGAGCGCCACCACGAACAAAGCCGGCTGAATGCCCTGTTGTCGCGTCCCGCGATGGCGGAACTGGCGGAGCCCGCTCAACTGCGGCCGCTGCCGCCGCCCGCGCAACTCGATTATGCCGTGCTGGAACAGAAGCTGCGCGCGCGCAATCCGCAGCTGCAGGTCGCCGAGGCGCAGGTGCAGTCCGCCGGGAAGGGACGCGATCTCGCCTACGCCAGACGCTATCCGGACTTCACGCTCGGCATTGCCCCCAACCAGAGCGGCAACGCGGTGAAGAGCTGGGACGTGATGGTCGAATTCAACATTCCGCTGCAGCAGGGCTCGCGCCGCTCGCAGGAACGCGAGGCCGAGGCGATGCTGGCGGCATCCGAGTCGCGCAAGCAGTCGCTGCAGGACCGCATGCAGGCGGCGCTGTCCGAGAGCCTCTATGCGCTGGAGACTGCGCGGCGCACCGAGTCGCTCGCGGCGACGCGGTTGCTGCCGCAGAGCGAACTCAATTACCAGTCCGCGCTCGCGGGCTACGAGACCGGCAAGGTGGAGTTCGCCATGCTGATCGAGGCGCAGCGCCAGATCCTGAATGCGCAACGGCAGCGCCTCAAGGCGCAACTGGAGGCGCAGTCGCGCCTCGCCGAAATCGAAAGTCTGCTGGGAGAAGAACTATGAAGAAAAT
This sequence comes from Ferriphaselus amnicola, assembly GCF_000974685.2. NCBI lineage: Bacteria > Pseudomonadati > Pseudomonadota > Betaproteobacteria > Nitrosomonadales > Gallionellaceae > Ferriphaselus > Ferriphaselus amnicola. Next base: position 1,357,232 of record NZ_AP018738.1, on the reverse strand, counting down.
CATCGGAATCGTCGTGGCTGTGTTCGCGTTGCTGGGCGTGGCGACAGGCGGCTACTGGCTGGGTACGCATGCTTCGGTATCGTCGCCGGCGCCGCAAGCAGCCAAGGCCGAGCGCAAGGTGTTGTACTACCGCAACCCGATGGGCCTGCCCGACACTTCGCCGGTGCCCAAGAGGGACGCGATGGGCATGGACTACGTGCCGGTGTACGAGGGCGAAGCGGAATCGGGAGGAGCGAACCAGATCGTCATCGGTACCGACAAGGTGCAGAAGCTCGGCGTGAAGAGCGAGGCCGCGGCGATGCGCGTGATCGACAGGACGCTGCGTGCGGTCGGGCGTATCGAGATCGACGAGCGGCGCACCTATGCGGTCGCGCCAAAATTCGAGGGCTGGGTGGAACGCCTGTACGTCAACACTACGGGGCAGCCTGTCGCAAAAGGCCAGCCGCTGTTCGAGGTGTACAGCCCCGAACTGGTCTCGGCGCGTCGCGAACGCGAGATTGCCGCGCAAGGCATCGCCTCGCTCAAGGATGCCGACGAGGATGCGCGAGACAGCATGCGGCGGCTTGCCGAATCCAGCGCCGCGCGGCTGAGGAACTGGGATATCGTGGACGGCCGTGTGAACGGCAACCGTGCGACTTTCCACGCCCCCGTTTCCGGCGTGGTGCTGGAAAAGAAGGCGCTGCAGGGCATGCGCTTCATGCCCGGCGAAGAACTGTACCGCATCGCCGACCTTTCCTCAGTGTGGGTGATGGCCGACATTACCGAGCAGGACATCGGCCGGATCAGGGCGGGCGGACACGCGCAGGTCAGCGTGGATGCCTATCCCGGCAAGCGCTTCGACGGTAGGGTGGATTTCATCTACCCGACGCTGGAAAGCGTGACACGCGCGGTGCGGGTACGCATCGAACTTCCCAATCCGCAGGGCCTGCTCAGGCCTGCGATGTTCGCCAAGGTCGAGTTGCCATTGGATGAAGGTAAGGAGGTGTTGAGCGTGCCTACCTCAGCCGTGATCGACAGCGGCCTGCGCCAGGTGGTGCTGGTTCAGGCTGCACCGGGACGCTTTGAGCCGCGCGCAGTTAGGCTGGGCAGCCGCGGCGAGAACTACGTCGAGGTGCTGGAAGGCGTCGCAGAAGACGAGCAGGTAGTTACTGCCGCGAACTTCCTGATAGATGCAGAGAGCAACCTCAGGGCGGCGTTGGGCGGCATGGGCGGCCACGCAGCACATGGCGGTACATCGACCGCAAGTACTCTGGTTCCGGTAGTGGAGCCGCGTAAGGAGAGCACGCAGCCCAAGCCGTCGACCGGACATCAGGCGCAGGGCGTGCTCGATGCGATCAATCCGGACGGTACGGTGAGCATCACCCATGGTCCCATCTCCTCGCTGGGCTGGCCGGGCATGACCATGGATTTCGAACTGGCCAACGAATCGCTGGCGCAGGGAATCGCGCCGGGCAGCGAGGTTATGTTCGAATTCGTCGAGCGTGGCAAGGGCGAATGGGTGATTACCCGATTGCAGGCCGTGAAGGCTGCAACGCACGAGGGGCACTGACATGCTGGGGAAAATTATCGAATGGTCGGCGCGCAACCTGTTCTTGGTGCTGCTCGCTACCCTGTTTGTCACGCTGGCGGGCATCTATGCCGTGGTGAAAACGCCGCTGGATGCACTGCCCGACCTGTCCGACGTGCAGGTGATCGTTTATACCGAGTATCCGGGGCAGGCGCCGCAGGTGGTCGAAGACCAAGTGACATACCCGCTCACCACGGCGATGCTGGCCGTGCCGAAATCCAAGGTGGTGCGCGGCTTCTCGTTCTTCGGCGCATCGTTTGTGTACGTGATTTTCGAAGACGGTACGGATATCTACTGGGCGCGTTCGCGTGTACTCGAATACCTGAACCAGGCAGCAGGACGCCTGCCGCGAGGTGTGTCGCCGCAGCTTGGGCCGGATGCGAGTGGCGTGGGCTGGGTGTACCAGTATGCGGTGCTAAGTGACAAGCACAACCTTGCCGAGTTGCGCACCATGCAGGACTGGTATCTGCGCTACCAGTTGAACAAGGCGCATGGCGTGGCCGAGGTCGCCTCCATCGGCGGCTTCGTGCAGCAATACCAGGTGACGGTCGATCCGGTGAAGCTGCGCGCCTACGACATTCCTCTGGCGAAGGTCGCGCAGGTGATCCGCGACAGCAACCGCGACGTCGGAGGTCGCGTGGTGGAGATGGCCGAAACTGAGTACATGGTGCGCGGCAAGGGTTACCTGCACGGCAAGGCCGATCTTGAGACGCTGGTGGTCAAGGCAGAAAACGGCACGCCAGTGCTTCTGCGCGACATCGCGCGCGTCGAACTTGGACCGGATGAGCGGCGCGGGCTGACTGAACTGAACGGTGAAGGCGAGGTGGTGTCCGGGATCGCGATGGCACGCTACGGTCAGAACGCGCTGGAGGTGATCGCGAACATCAAGGACAAGATTGCCGAGGTGTCCGCAGGCTTGCCGGAAGGTGTGAGCATCCAGGCAGTGTACGACCGCTCCGAGCTGATTGAGCGCGCAATCGCGACGCTGAAGCGCACGCTGTTCGAGGAAGGGCTGATCGTGGCGGCGGTGTGTATGGTGTTCCTGATGCATGCGAGGAGCGCTTTGGTTGCCATCGTGATGCTGCCCATAGGGGTGCTGATCGCCTTCCTTGCGATGCGCGCGCTCAACCTCAATTCCAACATCATGAGCCTGGGCGGCATCGCCATCGCCATCGGCGCGATGGTGGATGCGGCGATTGTCATGATCGAAAACGCGCATAAGCACTTGGAGCGGATCAAGGAGGGAGAACATCGGTTTGGGGCAATCCTGACTGCCTGTCAGGAAGTCGGCCCCTCACTGTTCTTTTCGCTGCTGATCATCACCGTGTCTTTCCTCCCAGTGTTCACTCTGGAGGCGCAGGAGGGGCGCCTGTTCGCGCCACTGGCGTTCACCAAGACCTTCGCGATGGCGGGTGCGGCGCTGCTGTCGGTGACGCTGGTGCCGGTGCTGATGCTGCTGTTCATCCGTGGCCATATCAGGCCGGAATCTGAGAACCCGCTGAACCGATGGCTGATTGCCGTCTATCGCCCGGTTATCGATACCGTGCTGCGCCGCAAACAGGCCACCATCGCGGTGGCATTGCTGGCGATGGGACTGACGCTCTATCCCGTGATGAAACTGGGCAGCGAATTTATGCCCACGCTGAACGAGGGCACGCTGTTCTACATGCCCGCCTCGCTGCCGGGCATGTCGGTGACCAAGGCCGCCGAACTGCTGCAGACGCAGAACAAGATCATCAAGAGCTTTCCGGAAGTCGCCTCCGTGTATGGCAAGGCCGGGCGCGCGCAGACGGCCACCGACCCGGCACCGCTGGAGATGTTCGAGACCGTGATCAACCTCAAGCCGCAGGAGGAATGGCGCGACGGCATGACCACCGACAAGCTGATCGCCGAAATGGACAAGGCATTGCAATTCCCCGGCGTGGCGAACTCGTGGACCATGCCGATCAAGGCGCGCATCGACATGCTCTCCACCGGTATCCGCACGCCCATCGGTATCAAGGTATTCGGCAAAGACCTCGGCGAGATGGAGAAACTTGCGAAGGAGATCGAAGCGGTGGTGAAGACCATTCCCGGCACGACCAGCGCTTTCGCCGAGCGCATCACTGGCGGCTTCTACCTCAATATCGATCCGGATCGAGCACAGCTCGCACGCTATGGTCTGAGTATCAATGAGGTACAAGAGGTGATTGCCACCGCGCTGGGTGGCGAGACCGTCACCACCACGGTGGAGGGGCTGGAGCGCTTTGGGGTAAACGTGCGCTATCCGCGTGAGCTGCGCAACACGCCGGAGAAGATCGCGGGCGAAGTTCTCGTGCCGACCATGGGCGGGGCGATGATCCCGCTCGGCCAGCTCGCGCGGGTGAGCATCGGCAAGGGCGCTCCTTCAATCCGCACCGAGAACGCGCTGTTGTCGGCCTACATCTACGTGGACATCCGCGACCGGGACATCGGCTCCTACGTGGCCGAGGCGCGCAAGGCGGTGGCAGAGAAGGTGAAGTTTCCATCGGGCTACTACGCGACCTGGAGCGGGCAGTTCGAGTACATGGAGCGGGCTGCTGCGAAGATGAAGGTCGTAATCCCCATCACGCTGCTTCTCATCTTCCTGCTGCTGTATCTCAATTTCAAACGTGTCACCGAATCGGTGATTGTGATGCTGTCCGTGCCCTTCGCACTGGTCGGCGGCGTGTGGCTGCTGTGGCTGCTCGGCTACAACCTCAGCGTGGCGGTGGCGGTGGGCTTTATCGCGCTAGCGGGTGTGGCTGCGGAGACTGGAGTGGTGATGCTGATCTATCTGGAAAACGCATGGCAGGAGGCCCAGACACGTTGCGCAGCAGAAGGGCGGTCTCCGGCACCACATGATCTGCATTCCGCCATCATGGAAGGCGCGGTGGAACGCGTGCGCCCGAAGATGATGACCGTCACGGCAATCATGGCAGGCCTGCTGCCGATCATGTGGAGCAGCGGCACTGGCTCGGAAGTGATGAGCCGCATAGCCGCTCCCATGGTTGGTGGCATGGTCTCCTCGACGGTGCTGACGCTGGTGGTGATCCCCGTGATCTATGCACTAGTCAAAAGCCGAGAAATCAGATGACTAATTTTAATTGGAGCTAGGTAATGGCTAACTGTTGCAATGACAAATCTTGTGAACTTGACGCGCTCCGCCGCCGCCAAAGTTCGACGCTAAAAATAGTGATGGCTATCAATGCCGTCATGTTTGTCGTCGAACTCACGGCAGGATTGCTCGGGAATTCGGTTTCGCTGGTTGCCGATTCGCTGGATATGCTGGGTGACGCCTTGGTGTACGGATTCAGCCTGTACGTCGTGGCGCGCGGCGCGGCGATGAAAGCCAGGGCGGCGCTGTTCAAGGGTGGCATCATGGCGGCATTCGGTCTGTTTGTGCTTAGTCAGGCGATCTACCGGATCGAAGTTCCTCAGCTTCCCGTATACGAGGCCATCGGGGCAATCGGCTTGCTGGCGCTTGCAGCAAACGGCGCGTGCTTCCTCCTGCTCTGGCGGCATCGGGAGGACGATATCAATATGAGTTCTGTCTGGCTGTGCTCCCGTAACGACATCATTGCCAATATCTCGGTGCTGTTTGCCGCGCTCGGTGTGTGGCTCACCCATTCCGGCTGGCCAGACATCATCATCGGGTTGGCACTTGCCGCATTATTTTTACGCTCTGCACTGCATGTGTTGCGTGAGTCCATTACGGAACTCAGAGTCGTTAACGCAATAACTGCAACAGTTGGTGGTGATCACGGTTCTGTATGCCTTGATCAAGGTGCGCGAAATCAAACTTTCAATGGGAGTCGAAAAACATGATTGAGATTATTCCAAACTGGCATCCGGTATTCGTGCATTTTCCTGTCGTACTCACCACGGCTGCGGTGGCATTCACCGCTGCCGGCGCATTCTCCGGAACCCGGCCACATGCGGTGCAATGCATGGTAACGGGACGCTGGATGTTATGGAGTGCGGCATTGTTTGCGTTGATTGCTGCCGCGTTCGGCTGGTTCGCCTTCAACAGCGTTGAGCATGATGAAGTAAGTCATGCCGCCATGACCTTGCATCGCAATTGGGCGCTTGGGACACTGGTGGTTCTGGTTGTGCTCGCCGCCTGGGATGTATGGCGCGGGGGCTCACGCAAAACATCCTCACTAGGTTTCTTGGGATTGCTGGTTACTGTATGGATGCTAGTGGCAAGCACGGCCTGGCACGGTGCCGAACTGGTGTATCGCCATGGGTTGGGGGTCATGTCTTTACCGGATGTTCATGCCGTACAAGATATGACGCCGCACGATGAGGTTGGGCATGCACATGATCACGCGCATTGAGTTTTATCGTTGTCATCAACCTGTCTCGAGAGGAGGTGTCCAATCAGTGTATTTCCAGGATGTTGCAGCACATTCGATCAACCAAACTTTTAGGAGTATGAAATGAAATTGAAATCGACATTATTGACCGCCGTCCTTGCGATGTTCATGGGCGCTACCGCAACTGCAATCGCCGCCGAGACAGAGAAACATGAAGCCGCAGCCACCGGGCAGAGCGAGGCGAAGACCCCGGTGAAGAAGCCGGTAAAGAGGCATAGCCATATGGAAGAAAAGACCAATATGCCGCAGCCCGAACCGGCACCGCATACGGACAAGGAAATACCGAAAAACCGGCATGATCATATGAAAGAGAAGCACTGAAGCAGAGGCTCGCCTGCCCGACGAAATACACCGGGTGGGCGAGGCGATATCAATGCATGAAAGGAAATGAGATGAAACCAGCAAATTTGTCCCAAGTATTGGCAGCTGCAATGGCAGCAACGGTCGCGATGACAGGGGCGGTGTATGCCGTAACGCCGTCCCACAGCCATGAGGATGCGCAGCATGCCCAAATTCAGGCGAAACACGAAGGTTACGGGGTGCTTAAGGCCGTAAACACGGAAGCGGGCAAGGTACAGCTCGCACATGGGGCGATTCCCTCGTTGGGATGGCCAGCAATGACTATGTGGTTTGCGCTGCGCGATCCGTTGCCCAAGGATGTAATGGTGGGCGACAACGTGCGTTTTGAACTGGAACAAGTCAACTCGAAAGAATGGGTAATTATCCGTATTGAGCGTAAACGCTGAACGTATTACATGGGTTGCAGGACCTGTCCGTACTTGTTTGTGAATGAGGAGCAAGAAAATGAAACTGAATCCCTTGCGCATCGGTATTACTTTGGCATTGTCTGCAGCAGCTATCAATTTGGTATGTGCGGCAGCAGTGTACTTATTTCCTGAGGCGACGATCGGCTTCGTGAACGCGTGGGTTCACGGTTTGAATCTCTCCATAATCATTAGCGACAAGCCGTGGGCATTGGGCGGAGTGGTCTATGGCCTTTTCGGCGTTACCCTGACCGGTTTTCTGGGCGGAGCCTTGTTTGCAGTCTGCTACAACCTGACAGGTAGGTGCTCCGGAGGTTGCCATGAATGATTCAAAAGAAGCGGGCAAACAAGCGACGGCACTGAAAACCCGGCGTCTCGCCTTTGAGCAGGCGGTGACTCTGGAGGAAGCGGAATCCCTGATCGCCACATTGGAGTCAGCGGATGTTTCGGCAAAGGTTATCGGACTCGAGGTGAGTTACGACCTCGCAATGACTGATCTGGAGGGGATCGAAAAACTGTTGCAAACAGCAAATGTGAGGCTTGGAATGGGGCCGATGGCAAGGTTGCGCCGTGCCTGGCTGCATTATGCCGAGGAAAGTGAAATCAGCAATCTGAATGCACCCAGCAAAAACGCTGCATGTTGCAATCGTCCGCCAGTGAAATAGCTCGCGAATGAGAAGAGTTTTAATGAGTCCATCCTTTTGCGTCACCTCTCATGGAGGAAATACGATGAGAACATTTTTTTTAAGCATGCTAGCCGTTTCGTGGCTGGCCGGCTGCGCCAACCCAGCCCATGTTCATCAAATGGTCAGCAAAGACGGGGGAGCGTTCGCTGCAGGGGAGCTGATTCATGACCATGATCGAGGGAAAGACAATCACCTCGTGCTGGAGATGTCGAACCGGCGTTACGAGGCTCATGGATTTACTGTCGAGCGCCATACCCATTTGGGAGAACTGCACAAACGCTACTATCTTTCCAATCCGAAACGATGGGAGCGAATTTTCTCCGGCCTCGATACGAGTCATGTGACGTATTGTATTGAGACGGCCGCCAGATCAGCTGATGGGCATGAACTGTCGTGCAGTTTGATATGGAAATTCGGCAACACGCCCGCTGGTTTTTGCACGGATCAGGCCGGTACGGCTTTCCCGGTAGGTTTTGAATAGCTCGCCGCAATCTATATTGGGAAATGGCCAAATGACGCGAGAATTTCACAATCCCCATGCAAGCCATATTGGCCTGAGCGACAGGCTGCCTTTTCATTATGAAAGCAGCGCCATTGTTCCGGTTGCGGCAGAGCGGTTGTTTGAATTCGTCGACGACCACGCGAGTCTGTCTGCACACATGGGCGACTCTTCATGGAGGATGGGCTGGAGCCGGATGGAAATCGCGCTAGACGAAAACAGGGGAAGAAGCGTCGGTTCGCACATCCGGCTGGATGGAAAGGTTCTCGGCATCCGCCTCGCGCTCGATGAGGTCGTGACGGAGCGCAACCCATCGCAGTACAAATCGTGGGAAACGACGGGTTCGCCGCGGTTGCTGGTGATGGGGCATTACCGGATGGGGTTCGAGATCACCCCACAGGGGAATGGTTCGCTGCTACGTGTATTCGTCGATTACGCGTTGCCGGATTTTGTCCCCGCGCGCTGGCTCGGCCACCTGCTTGGCCGCTATTACGCCAAATGGTGCGTCCGGCAGATGCTGGACGGCGCGGTAAGTCACTTCAGCGAACCCATGACTGTAGAGGAGCAGGCGGGTGCAGCATTTGTGGAGGCATTAGCCGAAGCGCTGGACATCCGCGAACGTGAAACCGGCCTGCATTCGAAACGGGTTGCCTGCCACACTCTGGTGCTGGCACGCCGGTTTACACGAGATACAGAGCAACTGCGCCAGATTTATTGGGGGGCGCTGCTGCACGACATCGGGAAAATCGGGATACCCGATGCCATCCTGTTGAAACCGGGAGCACTCAATGAAGACGAGTGGCGGGAGATGCGGACTCATCCGGAAAAGGGCTACCGTATCGTGTCTCAAATCCCCGGCATGGCGGAGGCCGCCGAAATCGTACTCAGCCACGAAGAGCGTTTTGATGGGCGCGGTTATCCGCGGGAGCTTCATGGCGAGAAAATTTGCCAAGGAGCGAGACTCTTTGCGGTGATCGATACCCTGGATGCAATGACCTCCGACCGTTCTTATCGCAAGGCGATGACATTCGACGAGGCGAAGGAAGAAATCGTCAATATGAGCGGTACCCAGTTCGACCCGGCTGCAGTGCAGGCCTTTCTGGAAGAAGAGGTTGCATTGCGCGAAATGGTCTTGGCCAAATGCATGGAGCCGAACAGTCCCGATTTTTCCGATGAAACGAAGCCTTTGAAAGGAACAGCACATGAGCACAAGCACTGACCCGGTATGCGGCATGACCGTGAAACCTGATTCGCCGCACCGCTTCGAGTACCGCGGTATCGAATACAGTTTCTGCAGTGCGAAGTGTGAGGCGAAATTCCAGGCGTCACCCGAAACCTATTTTGAACCCCGTGCGGCGGAACCCGCACGGACGGGTGCGATATACACCTGCCCCATGCATCCGGAAATCCGCCAACCCAAGCCGGGAAACTGCCCGAAGTGCGGCATGACGCTGGAGCTTGAATCTCCGGCCATCCCGGGTGCGGTGGAATACACCTGCCCAATGCATCCCGAGGTCGTGCGCAGCGAGCCGGGTAACTGCCCGATCTGCGGCATGGCATTGGAACCGCGCAATGCACCCCAGGAAGACAATACCGAGTTGAACGACATGACGCGCCGCTTCTGGACGAGTGCGGTGCTGGCGCTGCCGGTGTTCCTGTTGGCGATGGTTTCCGACCTCTTTCCGCAAACCATGCCGGAGTCCGTCTCGATGGTGATGCTGCAATGGATCGAATTCGTGCTGGCAACTCCTGCTGTGCTGTGGGGCGGCTGGCCGATCTTCCGGCGCGGTTATGAGTCCGTGGTCAACCGTAGCCTGAACATGTTCACGTTGATCTCGCTCGGCGTCGGCGTGGCGTGGACATATAGTGTCGTCGCCATGCTGTTGCCAGGCATCTTCCCCGAGACGATGCGCAGCATGATGGGTACCGTACCGGTGTACTTCGAGGCGGCTGCGGTCATTATGGCGCTGGTACTGCTTGGGCAGGTGATGGAACTGCGCGCGCGCAGCCAGACCAGCGCGGCAATCAAGCTGTTACTTGGCTTAGCGCCCAAGACTGCGCGCATTGTGCGTCCTGACGGCAACGAGGAAGACATTCCGCTGACACAGGTGCAGCCGAACGACGTGTTGCGCGTCCGTCCTGGCGAGAAAGTGCCGGTGGACGGAGTGGTACTCGAAGGCACAAGCGCGCTGGACGAATCCATGGTCACCGGCGAATCCATTCCCGTTGAAAAGACTGCGGGCGCGCGGCTGATCGGCGCGACGGTGAACGGTACAGGGAGCCTGCTGATGCGCGCCGAGCGCGTCGGCGCGGACACGCTGCTCGCGCAAATTGTGCACATGGTGAGCGAGGCGCAGCGTTCGCGCGCCCCTATCCAGCGCATGGCTGATGTCGTCTCCAGCTATTTCGTCCCGGCAGTGGTGCTGATTGCACTTGTCACGCTAGCGGTATGGGGCTTCATCGGGCCGGAGCCGCGTCTTGCGCACGCCATCGTCAATGCGGTGGCGGTACTCATCATCGCCTGTCCCTGCGCGCTGGGGCTCGCTACGCCCATGTCCATCATGGTGGGCACCGGGCGCGGCGCGACGGCGGGCGTGCTGATCAAGAACGCCGAAGCACTGGAGATCATGGAGAAGGTGGACACGCTGGTGGTGGACAAGACCGGTACCCTGACCGAGGGCAAGCCCAAGCTGGTGTCGGTGGTTGCCCTCGCAGGTTTCGACGAGGACGAGGTGTTGCGGCTGGGCGCCTGCCTGGAGCGCGCGAGCGAACATCCGCTCGCCGCAGCCATCGTCGGCGGCGCGCAGGAGAAAGGTTTATTGCTCGTCGCAGTGGGCGACTTCAAGTCTCACACCGGCAAGGGCGTGACGGGAGCCGTCGAGGGCCACGCGGTCGCGCTTGGCAACCTCAAGTTGTTCGAGGAATTGCAACTCGATGCGGGCGCGCTGCCTGCACGCGCCGATACATTGCGCGAAGACGGGCAGACGGTAATGCTGCTTGCTGTGGACGGCAAGGCTGCGGGCCTCATCGGCGTGGCCGACCCGGTCAAGGCATCCACACCGGATGCGATTCGCGCGCTGCACGAGGAAGGTATCCGCATCATCATGCTGACCGGGGACAACCGCACCACGGCAGAGGTGGTGGCGAAGAAACTGGGCATAGATCGGGTCGAGGCGGAGGTGCTGCCGGAGCAGAAGGCCGCCATCGTCAAACGCCTGCAAAGCGAAGGTCGCTTCGTCGCGATGGCGGGCGACGGCGTCAACGATGCGCCCGCGCTGGCGCAGGCGCAGGTTGGCATTGCTATGGGTACTGGTACCGATGTAGCGATGGAAAGCGCGGGAGTAACGCTGGTCAAGGGCGACCTGCGCGGCATCGTCCGCGCCGTTCGCCTGAGTCGCGCGACCATGAAGAACATCCGACAGAACCTGTTTTTCGCCTTCATCTACAACGTGCTCGGCGTCCCAGTTGCGGCGGGCGTGCTCTACCCGATCTTCGGCCTGCTGCTGTCGCCCATCATTGCCGCGACGGCGATGAGCTTCAGTTCGGTGTCCGTGATTTTAAACGCCCTGCGGCTGCGCCGCACCAACCTTTAAGGAGAAAAAATGTATCAATGGATACGCATCTGCTCAGCCGTTTTGTTGTTTGGAGCTTCGCTGGCGCATGCCGCGACCGAGGTGACCTTGTACAAGAGCCCCACCTGCGGCTGCTGTGAGAAATACGTGGACTATCTGCGAGAAAACGGCTTCGCGGTGAAGGCAATCAATGAAAACGACATGGATGCGGTCAAGAAGCGTTACGGGGTGTCTCATGTCGCCAGTTGTCATACGGCGCTGGTCGGTGGATACGTGGTCGAGGGCCATGTTCCGGTTGCCGCCATCCGCAAGCTAATGAAGGAGAAGCCCGCCATCATCGGGATCAGCGCTCCGGGCATGCCGCAGAATTCGCCGGGAATGGGCGAAATGAAAAAGGGGACGTTGACCATTTATGCAGTTCCCAAGAGAGGGCGCGAGCCGGAAGTGTTTTCGGTCGAGTGATTCTCCGCCCATGGACGGAGAAAGGAGGTACGGTAACGGAACGGTTGGTTTAGTTTTTTCGAGTATTGATTTCTAACCTGAGAGGAGACCGAACATGAACAAGATCACGATTCTGGCTGCCGTTACTTCGTTGTCCATGGTGGCGACGCCGCTTTATGCAGTGGATGAACATCACCCCGAGAAGGCGCAGCAGGGGGTGCCCATGCCGAAGGCGGAGACGATGGAGAAGACTACCAGCCCCGAGGCTGCGCCTGAACACCACATGGGAGAAGCGCAGGAATCGATGCGCAAGCTGCAGGACCTGATGGGAAAAATCCGCCAGACCAAAGATCCTAAGGAACGTCAAAAACTGATGCAGGAACACATGCGGACCATGCAGGAGGGTATGAAGCATATGCGCGCCATGGGTGGCTCCATGATGGGTATGGAAAGTAGCGGCGGCAAGCAGGGGGGAGGCGGCGGTAAGCAGGGCGGCGGCATGATGACGGGGGACATGATGAAGACCCACAACATGATGAAAATGCGCATGGAGATGATGGAATCCATGATGGAGCAGATGATGCAGCGCGAGGAAATGCAGGCGAAATAAGGCTATCACGTCCGGCCGGTGGTCAACCGCTCAATGGAATGACTGCCGGCATGTCTATGTGGTCAATGCTGGTTAATGGGAGGAAGTTATGGCTGACGAAATGGAGAAACGGCAATTGTCGAAAGGGCGGATGGTGCTTATCGGCTTTCTTGCTTTTGCCTTACTGCTGTTGTTGACAGAGCACCGGGCGCATGTTCTGGGCATGCTGCCCTATCTGATTTTGCTGGCGTGTCCGTTGATGCACTTCTTCATGCATCATGGGCATGGACAGAGCGGTGACGACCGGCACCAGCACAACCACACAGGAGACTCGAAATGAGCGATCAATCTTCGGCCTACGGCCTCTGGTCACTGGTTATCATCAACTCGCTGGTGTTCATCATATTTGCCTTCAGCTTCGCCAAGCCGCAAAGCAAGCGCGACTGGCGTTCGTTCGGCGCATTCTCTGGCTTTATTGTGGCGCTCTTCGTCGAGATGTACGGTTTCCCGCTAACCATATACCTGCTGTCGGGCTGGCTGCAGAGCCGTTATCCCGGCACCGATGTCTTTTCCCATGATGCAGGGCACCTGTGGCACACCCTGCTCGGTATGAAGGGTAATCCGCATTTCGACCTGCCACACATGTTGAGCATCGCATTCATCGGTGGGGGCTTCATCCTGCTGTCATCCGCATGGGGTGTACTTTATCGAGCGCAACGCACGCACCAGTTAGCGATAACCGGTCCTTATGCCAAGGTACGTCATCCCCAATATGATGCTTTCGTGCTCATTATGTTCGGTTTCCTGTTGCAGTGGCCGACACTGCTAACACTGCTAATGTTCCCTGTGTTGGTATGGATGTACGTGCGATTGGCGCGGCAGGAAGAGTGTGATGCGCTGGCGCAATTCGGCGGCGAATATCGACGCTATACCGAACAAACCCCTGCATTTTTTCCGCGCATGAGAGGATGAAATTGTCGCGTTTTAGCATCAATCAATGGAGCCATCAGAAATGTTAACCAAGGATACAGTTTGTGGAATGCAGGTCGAATCGGGCAAACACCAGATTGAATATCTCGGTCAGTCGTATTTTTTCTGTTCCAGCCAATGCCGTGAGAGATTCCTTGCGAATCCGCACTTGTATATTGGCATTCCGGGGCAGAAGGCCCCGAAGCAGGAAGGGATGTCAGTGATCAAGCAGAGAAAATTGCGGCTGGCCCAACCTTTGTCGCCAGATCATGCAAAGTTGTTGAACGAGTCATTGCAGTCCATGATGGGCATTCAGGCGGTGGGCATCGAAGGAAATAGCATACTGGTGACGTATGATCTGTTCCAAGCGACCGCTGAACAGATTGAGGAACGGTTGGCCGAGATCGGCGTACAGTTGGGCGAAGACTGGCCGGAGTGCTTGCGCCGGGCATTCGTGCACTATGAAGAGGAGTGCGAGGTAGGGAATCTGGAGGTGCGTGATGACGGATATGCTCATTGGCGTGACAGGTAAAAGGCGACCGGGATGGACATGGGACGCACAATTCCAGCCACAGCGCTGACGCCAAGCCGCTTTGTGGTTCTGCTTTCCGCCGCCACGGCGGTTTCCATGGCATATGGCGTTACCTTGCCTTTTCTGCCATTCATTCTGGAAAGGGTATTGCAACCGGGGCAGCTAGGTGCTGTCCCATGGCACACCGGTTTGTTGACAGCCTCATACACCTTGGCTTTGTTTCTTCTTTCGCCCCTGTGGGGCGTGTTGTCAGACCGGCTTAACCGGCGTGCTGTGATTTCGCTTGGGCTGATCGGCAGCGGTGCCAGTTTGGTTTTGCTCGATAATGTTTCGAACCTAACGATGCTATACGCATCACGGATGCTGGGAGGCATATTTGCAGCTGCGGTACTTCCCGCCGTACTGGCATATATCGCCGAAGCATGCACAGCATCTGAACGTCCAAGAAAGTTTGCAATTGTCGCTTCATTCACATCGCTTGGTTTCATGCTAGGTCCTATGGTTGGCGGGTGGCTTTCATCCATGATCCTGTCGCCTTCAGACGGCATGCGGGTGGTTGGTGTGCTAATGCCGGACTCGCCATTTTTTGTAATCGCCCTAGTAAGTATCTTGTGTGCATTGGGGACGGTACTGCTGTCCGTGTCGCATAACCAGCCTCGCATAGCCGCAGATGATGACGTAAGCCCCACAGATAAGAAACAGATTCGATTGGCGCTGTTGCTTACCGTCATAACGGTGTTTGGCGTAAGTACCGCCGAGGTGGGCATAACCCTTCTGGGTAAACAATCTTTATTACTTGATCCGAGCGCAATCAGCCAGTTTTTTGTGGTTTGTAGCCTTGTCATGATTACCGTCCAGATAGGGATTTTCCCGATGCTGATGCACAAATTCTCAATTCAGACCCTGCTTGTAATCGCTTTTGTTCTTGGTACGATCGGGCTGGGGGCGCTTCCCTATGCGAGATCCATACCAGCCATAGACGTACTGTTTGGCATGATCGCCGCCGGAACCGGCATTCTCGTCCCGATTCTGTCCAGTGTGATCTCTGCGGCAGCGGGGCAAGGGCAGGGTAAGGCGTTTGGTCAACAGGCATCTGCTGCAAATTTAGGGCAGGCTATTGCTGCAGCCTCAACGGGTGCACTTTTTTTTGCTCAGCCTGGCACGCCATTTTTAATCGCTGCCTCAATGCTGGCAGCAAGTGCTGCGATTGTTTTGCGGTGGGAAATATCCTAAGTGAAAAAGTATTGCTATTATCCTGACGGCTTGCAAAAATCTGAATAGTGACGGGTACAGTGTGCATCAATCTTTACCAACTTAGAACTTATCTATGTGGGGTTCATTGTTCTGTGGACAAGTGTCCAATCACCACATCCTTCCGCGCACTTCCGGCACTGGAGCCGAAGTAGTAGCCAAGCACCAATCCAAGCGCCATATCCAGCGTGCCCATTGAGCGCAGCACGATCTCGCGCATTTCTTGCGGTACGATGTGCGACAGGATGTACCACTGCACAGACAAATACCCAATGACAACCACGGCGGCGAGGATACGCGGCGTCCAAGTGTCGCCGGTCTTGATTTCCCGGTCGCGCGCATTGGCACGATCCTCGGCAGCGATCTTGGCCAGATCGACACCGATGGCTGCCATGTCCTTCTCGAACTGCTGATCGGCCTGCTTGATGGCGAGCAGGTCGGCAGGTGTCGCTTTGGCAATTGCCTCGGACACTTGCTGCTCGGTCGCGTCGGGCATGCCGAACGCCTGACCGATTGCACGTATCGCGATACCGGCCAACCCAAGTTCGGGTGCCAGTGCCTTTGCCAGACTCGGTGCGATCGTGTTCACCGCTTTTTTCCAATCAAAATCTCCCATGCTCATCTCCTCATGCCATCATCGTTTTGCCAGCCTTGAAATCCGCCAGTGTCAGCCCACCCGTGTACTGGAAGTGAGCCATCTCGCGGAAGGTAGTCCACCTCCCAGCCCATTCCAGCCCACAGACTTCGCCGATCTCCCCGAGCCGCTGCCACACGGCACGGTCAGCGCCGGTGGTGCCCCAGACAGGTTTGCCGCAACGCAGCGGCAGTACATCGAAAGCGCAGCGCCAGTTGTGCCAACTGTCTCCGGCACGAGCATTGGTCACCACCTTGCCGGGGGCCGTCCTGCCGCGCGCGTAGATCGCGTTCTGCGCATCGAAGTCACGGTAGGTGCTGGTGGCGATCACCGTGATGCCCTGCGTCCGCAATTCCGGATCGGCAGCGCACGCGGCAAAGAAGGCTTCCGCCCGTTTGCGAGCAGCTGGAGCCAGTGCATTCAAATCCCTACTGTCGATCATTTCTTCCTCGCTTCCAGAGTGGTGACACGGCGGTCCATGTCATGCATCATTTGATTGACCAGTGCCGCATCGCGCATGGCGTCATTTCGGGTATAGCGCTCGTCGCGCATCTCCTTCACCTGACCGGACAGGTTGTCCAACTTGCTCGACACGCTGGACAGCCACCAGATGCCGGTAGCGGTCTGGGTGACAATGGCCACGATCAGCGCCAGCGGGATTTCCTTGCCGACATGCCAGTGCTCGCGTTCACCAGTGGTGTTCGGATTCATTTGCTTTCTCCCTTCGGATATTTGGTTTTGATGGCGGCGCATGCCGAGATGTACGCTGCTTCCTGTGCCAGCCCAGCTTCGCGGACGACGGGATCGCTGGATGCCTTTTTCACCTGCGCATCGATGTAGTCCTGCATCGGCGGATACTCGGCGACGCGCTTGTCCCGATAGGCGATGGCATCCTGCTCGGCTTGCCAGACGGCAGTTTCGGCTTCGATGGAGTTAAGATCGGGAGTCGGATCGTGCTCATGCAGCCAGACCAGTTGCACGCCGTTCCCATCATGGAAATCCACCAGGTGGTAATCGACATCCAGCTTGTATTGCGGGAAGGCTCGCGCCATCCCGTGTGCGTTGATGTTTGCCATGTTTTGCTCCTTAACCCATGTAGACCATCTCAAGCTGGCAGCCGCCAACGCCCCAGCTATCACCCCAGAAATCTGCGTTCATCGCCACGTTCGGGTTTCCCCATAGCGCCACCGTCGTGCCCGCCGCGAGATAGCGTGTCGTCTGGCCCGATACGCTGATCTTGAGACCAGCTGCCGCAGCCCATGAGTAGCCGCAGCCAAAGTAGTGCGCGACCGCGCCGTTGAGTGCTAGTGCCACATTGAAGGCGTTGTAGGCCGCAGTCGGATTGATTGCCGTCAGTACGGCAGAGATTTCGTATTGACCGCTTTGCAGGACAGTGAAGAGGCCAGTCGCCGCGTTGTGCGAGATGAAGGCGCTGCCATTGGTGTTCACCAGCGCGGTGTTGAGGATGATCTGGCTCCATGCCGCTGCCGTCATGGTCTGCACCGCACCTGACCGGTACGCCGCATACGTGCCGCGCTTGGGCGAGGTGCCCTGCGTGTCCGAGATGAACTCGCAGTTCGTTCCGTTGCAGTAGAGCATCGAAATCTCACCCTGCGAGATCGTCTGGCCGGTGCCGAGTGCGGTTTTGACGGTCAGGGTGAATGCCCCGGAGGTGAGGTTTTCCACGGCGAATGGGGGCATGTTGTTCGGCACCACCAATATCTGGTTAGCCGTCAGTGTGCCGTTCACCTCGAAGCTCGCCGCTTCACCTTCGGCCTCGGTCAGCGTGTAGGTGCCACCGGTGAGCGTCTTGACCACATTGCCGCCGATGCCGCTCATGGCTGCGATCGGTACCCAGACGGTATTGGCGGCATCGCGCATTTTGAGCAGCCCGGTCAAGGTATCCGCCCAGAACTGGTAGGGACTGGGTGTGCCGGGCGGTGTGGCTCCGGAGAAACAGGTCTTGAGCGTATCCAGCGCGTTGTTGACGGAGGCGAGCACCTGCGCGCCCGTGCCGTCGGCAATGACGAGAGAGTTTTGAGACATGGGAACTCCTAATAGCCCTTGGCGAGCCAGTTGATGTTGCGAGCCACACCGACACCGGCATTGGTGATCTGCACCGTGAAGCCAGTCGTCGTGGGTTGAGCCGGGAACGCGATGACGTCTCCAGCCACGGGGTTGAGGATGGTGATCTGCACGTTGGGAACGATCTGGAACGGTGTGGCGAATACGACCGCCTTGCCCGCAGCGGGGACGGCAAGCGCCGTGCCGGTATCCACCCGGTCGGGCATATCGACCGAGAAGGTCATGCCAGTCAGGATGGTGGATACCGTCGGATCAGCCGAGATCAGCTTGACCCTGAAGCGGAAACGCCTGGCGATGTATTGCCCCGGCACGAACGGTCGCCAGCCTTGCCAAACGAGGTTGTTCTGGGCGGTATCGATCTCGATCGCCAGGCTCGACTTGCCCGAGAAATTACCCTGCACGCTCGCCTGCGCCGAGAACACCGGGATCGTCGACACCAGCGCAAACGGCGTATCGGATGCGGCTTGCACACCAACGGATACGTTGCAGGCTTGTGCCGTACCGATGTCGATCTCGTGCGATACCGGGATCTGGTAATAACCGCCCGTAGCAATCCCGCCGTAATACTCGACCGTGTTGGCAGCAGAGATCAGCGGAATGGCCGAGAACAGCGCCGATCCACCCAGTTTGACGGCTTGCTCGACCGGGTCGCGGAAGGCTGGCGTGGTGCAGGTGCCAGCCCAGCCGGTCGCTGCCTCATTCCAACTGGCCACCACATTCGCGGGCAGGATCGCACCGCCGATGGTGATGTCCACCGGGGTGGCCGAATAGGCCGTCACCCCTTGTGCATTGCTGTAGTGCGCCGCAACCCAATAGGTACCGTTTTGCGCGATGACGAATTCGGTCAGTGGCGTGCGTCCCAGCACGATGGCGGTCTGCCAGTTCGTGCCACGGCGAATCTCGTAATCCACCGTCCGGAAATCTGTCACCAGTTGCCACGACAGCAAGGTTTGTCCGTTGCGATAGGCATTGGACAATCCCGTCACGTTCGGTAGCGGCGACTTCAACGCTGCACCGGTCACGTTCCAGGTGATCGGCTGCACTGTATCCAGCGTCTGCTTGGCTCCCCCATAGAGGTTGAACGACAACAGCTTGAGGTAGACCGGCGTGCCAATCATGTCGGCAGTGAACGGATACTTGAAGACTGCCTTGTCCAGTCGCGCAAACAGACTGCCCTTGTTGTGCGCACCGATGGTCGTGCCATACGCCCCGCGCCGCAGATAGGTGCCGAGGGTGTATTTACCCACCCCGGTCAGCGTGGCCGACTGGAACGCCAGCAATTCGCCATCGACGTAGCAGAGCGTGTTGAGCGCATCGGCATTGGCCTGCGTGCCGCCGGTCAATTGCCCGCCGGAAATGGAAATATCCACCGCCAGACTGTGCAGCGTATCGGGATCACCGCCGGTGGCCATGGCCGCAGTCAACACGCCGTGGCGTGCTTTGCCATGCATCTCGCCCACGCGCTGGTAGGTGGCATTGTCGCGCGACACCCACACCTCATAGCCACCCCAGTTGGCACCACCCGAGGTGGCGATCCAGATTTCCAGACCGCTGCCAGCGGTGAGCAGGTCGGGCGCTTCGAAGATCACCGGCGCATTGGCGTTGCCCGGCGCTGCGTTGTAGTCGATCTGGAATCCGGTGCCACCCTGCGTGACGTATTTGGCTGCACCCGCCACACCGATCGGCAGTTCCTCGGCGATGACGGACAGCAAGCCTTCGGCATCTTCCTCGATGCTGACGATGCGCACTGGCTCGCGGTCGAGTCCCAGCGCGCTGTCGGTCAGGGTCACGATGTCCATCGGTTCCAGCAGCGCGTATTTCCACGGCAGGCGGAACTCGTAATGGTTGCGGACATACAGCCCGCGCTGCAGCATCAACTGCGCGACATGCCGTGCCACGGCGAGCGTGCAGATCTCCGGTATCTTGACCGGATTGTTCGGACGCAGGCCGTAGGCTTCGATGTTGGCCTGATCCTTGGCCTCCGCGATCTCCGGGTTGTAGTTGTTGGCCCGGCTGGAAAACTCCACCTGCATCCGGTTGAACGCATCCGATTGCGGCGTGCGCGTAACGATCACCGGATCGGAACCGGTGTCGCCGATGAAGTCGTCGTCCGTCAGGTCGTAGAGCGGAGTGAGGCTGGGCGTGAAGGTCACGCCATTGCCGGTCACCACCTCGTCGCCATAGGGGATGAATTTCAGCACGCCGTCGGAGAAGATCACCGTCGAGTTGCAGGCCTTGAGCCACTGCGTGATCCATTCGGCGGCGGATTTCTGTGCATCGACCACTGGCGACAGGAAGATGCCGTTGGCCACGCAGTAGTTGGAGAACTGCGACATGCTGCCGAGCTTCCCCGCCGGAAACAGCGCACCGTAGCTGTCGTTGGTCAGGAAATCCGCAATGAAACTGGCCGGATTGGCATCGACGATGGCAGCGGAATAACGCAGCTTGCCCGCCATTTCGTAGGACAGGTTGGGCAGATTGGCGCTGTTGCCGAGATCGAAGTTGCTGGAGCAGACATAGGCCAGGTTGGGGTAATTCAAATCCTGCCCGGCAAAGCTGGTGGTCAGGAATCCCCATGCCGCCTGACCCGGTGCACCGACGTATTGCGTCAGACGCGCCTGCGCCAGGGTCATCACGT
Source organism: Ferriphaselus amnicola (assembly GCF_000974685.2). Taxonomy (NCBI): domain Bacteria; kingdom Pseudomonadati; phylum Pseudomonadota; class Betaproteobacteria; order Nitrosomonadales; family Gallionellaceae; genus Ferriphaselus; species Ferriphaselus amnicola. The sequence goes on along the minus strand of NZ_AP018738.1, from coordinate 1,336,629 downwards.
TCTTGCCCTGCCAGATACGCTGGATGCCTGCGACCTGACCTTCGCACAGGCCGATCATCAGTCCCGTGGTGTAGGTATAGGTCGTGTTGCTGCTGGTACCGCCACCGCCGCCCTTGCCACCGGCGCTTTGCGTGGTGGTGTGCGCGATCGGCGTGAAATTACCGTACCAGATCAGGTTGCCGGAGATGCGGTTCTGACCATAGAGGATGGGGATGGGATAGCCGAAGGCCGAGGTCTGGAAGCGGATTGCACCGAGGCGTGTTTCGCTGGTGGCAATGTTCTGTCCGCCACCGCCAAATAATCCGCCCATGTTTATTCCTTGATTCGATAAAGCCTGACTGGCCGACCGGCCAGTTCTTCCTCATCCGCGCTGCCGATTACGACGCGGCCTGCCGGACGCCACGCATGGATGATGGCGGGCCAGTCGGTCACGATTGCCCCGTGGGAGAACGTCCGCCCATACCGCCAGATCGCGATGTCGCCGGGCAAGGGAGACGCCACGACAGCGCAGTAGTGCTCCAGCCAGAGCAGGAAGCGTTCTTCCTCCCGGTGCAGCATCCAGTCCATCGGGTAGTCGCCGGTATCGAACGGGTCGATCAGGCCCGCCTCGGCATACACCCCGATCAGCAACTGTGCACAGTCGACACCGGCCCCTTTGACGCGCGCCCTGTGGTGATAGGGCGTGTTGAGCCAGCCCTGTGCTGCCTCGATCACGCGGGCGCGCTGTGCGTCAGTCATGCTCATCACATCGATGTCTCGGGAACGGGGATGTATGGAAACCCCCGGAAGCGTGTCTTGTTGGCGAACTTGCCGGTGCAGGTGGCTTGTGACTTGTCACAGCCGGGCCATGCGGTGAAGGTGTCGCCGTTAGCGGGGACGTTCGGCCACGGTTGGGAGAACAAAAATGCCCCTGACGTAAAATCCCGCACCGTGCGCGTGATGCCGTTGTTGGCACCCGAGGTGAACGTCACTGTCCCCAGATCGAACCAGTTGGCCGCGTGCATCAGCGCTGACGGGAACCAGGTCCGATTGGCTCCCCCGGTTACCGAGCCGTTGACGGCATAGGCAGCGCGGCTGATGCCGCAGCCAGTGTCGTACAGGGTGTACAGACAGCCTGGCGTGTACAGGTTGCGCGGCATCCTGACGTTGAGTAGTTCCAGATCGGACTTGATCTTGATGCGCGCTTCGGTGCGGCTGACCTGGACTTCCGCCACCCGGCCATTGAACAGCGTGAGCGTTTCGGCAACGGTGCTGCCGAGGTTCATCCAGCCACGTTCGAGTTTCAGCGAGGCACCATCCAGCACACCGCGCTCGACCTGAGCTAAAAACGGCAGACCGTTCAGGAGATCGGCGGTCGAGGCAAAGATGGAAATATCCAGTGTGTCGACCTCCAGCCCTGCGATCCAGCGCACCCGGCTGCGCTTGAACTTGAGCGAGGCGCTGGCATAGACGTTGCCGCCTGCGGTCAGGTCCAGATCGAAGTCCGTGTAGCGCAGCACCTGGCCACCGATCAGCGTCAGCGTGTACAGGTCGGCCATGACATACGCATTGCCTGCGCCATTGAGCATGGCGAGCAGTGCGGGTGTGGCGGTTTTCATATCAGATGCGATTGGGGGTGAGGGAGCCGATGAACTCGACTTTCTTGGCTTCCCATAGGGAGTTCATGAACTCGTTCAATTCCATCGTGTCCTGCAGGAAGCGGCAGCGGTAGTAATAGTTGCCGGTCCAGGTCAGGGCGGCAGCATTGATGGGTGCGACGCTGAACGTCACCAGTCCTGTGGCACTGATGGTGTAGCCGGTCGCCTGTAGCACGCCATTGATATAGATCGAGGGTGCGCCGTTCAATTGGCCCACGGCTTCCAGATTGCCGCCGTAGCTGCGGACCAACTGGAATGCGGTCTGCACGCCATTGCCCGTGCCAAAGCTGTGCGCGGTGACACTGTTGTCGTTCGGATCGCGGTACAGGAACGAGTCGAACGAGCCGCGCACGTTGTTGTAGAACGCGACCAGTTGCTGCAATTCCTGATAGGCCGTGGCTTCGCGCAATACCTCATACTGCAGGCGGAAGGTGTAGAGCGGAGCCGACATCCATGCCGATCTGAACTCCTTGCCCGATACCGCTTTCTGGATACGGGTGGCCCACTGGGGCGAGCGCGCAACATTCCACGCCAGCCCCGGCAGGGTTGGAAATACCATATTGCTCATGGTCGGTCAGATCGTTTTGAAGTTTCTGGCCTGCGCGCGCAGGGAATCGGCAATCACGCTGCCGTTGTCCATCAGGAAGCGCTTCACGCCCTGCGTGTCGAAGGTCGAGAGTTGGATGTTGATCGGCTGCTGGCCACCGTTCGCCGACAAGCCACGAATGGTGTCGGCATGCTCAGCAGGCAGCACCATCTCGCGCTCGTGCAACTGCGTCATCGGGTTGAGTCCTGCCGGAATGTCGAAGCCACCGGCAGCGGACGCGATCGTATTCTTGGCTCCCAGCACCATCGCCATCACCGCCGCAAAGGCGGCAGCGGCCATCGCCCAACCTGCGAACGGAATCGAGGCCTGCGACGAGGCGGCACCCGCTGCAGCACTGGCTGCCTTGGCACCTACCTCGACGTTGGCCGTACTCACCGCGATCGACTTGGTGGCCGTGGCCGCCGAGGTTTCCAGCGTGGTGCGCATGGAGGTACCGGTGGTGGTCGCGAGCGTTTTGGCGGCCTCGTTGGCCAGCCACTGTGCGACCATCTTCACGCCCATATTCACGAACTCCATCACGATCGACTGCGCCATGTTGCGCATGGCCTGGTTGAAGGTGAGCGTGCCCTGAATCATCGCGGTGACGCTTTTTTCGAAGGCATTGGTGAAGGGCTGGAACATCTGCAACGCTTCATTCCGTTGCGCCTGCGCCAGAGCGGTCGTCGAGCGCTGCATTTCCAGATCGTGTTGCTGTTTGATCTGGGCGATGCGGTCCATGGCCTGCTGATAGGCGATGGGTTCTGCTTCCACCAGTGCGGCACGGTCTTCGGCAGCTTTGAGTTCGATCTGGTATTTGCGATTCTCCAGATCGCGCAGGGCGTTGATCTCCTCGATCGCCGAGATGTCGCCCAGTTGCTTCGACAGATTCAGACGCTCGCGCTCCATGGACAGCAGATGCAGATTCGCATTGCGTGCCGAATCCGCGCGCATCTGGGTGAGACGTTCTTCTTCCTTGGCACGCTCGAGCGCGGCACGACGCACCTCGTCCACCGCCTTGCGATACTCGCGGCTCTCCAGCCCGTACTGCTCGCCGATGCGGGTCGTGGCTTGCATGGCAACCTGAATCCGCTCGATGGAACCGGCGCGGGTGGCCTCGATCTGTCGCTTCATTTCTTCCTGCTGGCTTTGTGCTTCTTCCTTCCTTACAGCCAGCGAGGCATCCAGCATCTTGCGCTCGACCGCGATGCGTTCCTCTTTGGAGAGGTTGCGGGTTTGCAGAATGGCCTGCCAGTAGGCGCGCTCTTCGGTTTTGGAGAACTCGAAAAAGGTGTGATTGACCTCGTTCTCGCGGTCGCGTGCCTGCTTGAGTTCCATCAGTTGCGCTTCATACTCGGCAACGTGCGACTTGGGCTTCTGGCCGGACTCGGATTTGCCGCTGGACGTATTGCCGCCAGTCTTCGCTTCGGTGGGCGTGACCGGTTTGGGATCGGCATAGGCGCGGGTGACCGCGTTGTCGATGTCCTGCCGGGCTTTTTGGGCCGCATCGGTCATGCGCTTCATATTGCGCTCGACGGCTTCGGCGGCAGCGGTCGAGCCATCAAACCATGCCTGTTTGACGCCTTCCCAATCCAGTCGGAAGGCCGCCGACGCAATCTGGGCGAATTGCTTGATGCCGATCACTACCAGTTCAACAGCCAAGGCGATGGCAGCGAACGATTCCTCGAATCCGGTGCGCAGGGTGATGACGGCGATCTCGACGACCGCGCACATGTTCTTGAACAACTGCATGCCGGAAATCGAGGGACTGCCATCGCCCAGTGCGCCTTTGACGGCATCGACCACGACAGAGAACACATCGGACACCGCAGTCCAAGCCGCCTTGACCGCATCGCCGATGCTGGCCGATAGGCTGAGCCAGCTTTGCATCACGGTGCGCATGACTTCTACCGCCTGCGGCCCGACATTGGCAAACCAGTTCGCCATCTCGGTCAGCTTGGGCAGCATGGCATCCCCGATCGTCTTGCGCACGGCGGATACCACATCACCGACGTCGTTCATCGCGGCGCGGTAGCGGGCGGTGGCTTCGACGTTTTCTGCGCCGACCATCAGGCCCAGCTCGCGCGCCTTGGCGCGGGAGGCTTCCATCAAGTCGGTGTTGAGCTTCAGGATGCCGGACACTTCGCCCCAGGCTTTGCCGTACACCTTCATGCCTTCGATATTGCGGTCAGTACCTTCGCGGAATCCGAGCAGGCGCTGGTTGACCTCCAGCATGATGTCCAGGCTGTTGCGGTAGTGGCCGTTCTGGTCGCGGGTGGCGACACCCAACTCCTTGAACGCGCCCTCGTTGCCGATCAACTGCTTGGTCAGCGCCTTGTTGGCGGCCAGCATGGTGTCCGACGACTGGTAGATGTCGCCCAGCGCCACATTCAGCACGGATGCCTCGGTCGCAGAAATGCCGAGGGACTTGCCCAGCGCATTGGCTTCCTTGGTCATGTTGACTGTTTCCTCGACCGCACTCTTGAAGGCAGCGCCTCCGGCGAGTGCAGTCGTGACGGCGGCAATCGCCACATTCACCTTGCCGAACGCCGCCGTGACACCGCCCATGCCGGACTGGATGCCTTCCTGCATGCTGGCCACCGAACGCTGGATGTCACCCATCGTCTTGTTGACCTCGGCGCGCGCGGCACCCAGATCGGCAGACAGACGGGCGATATTCGCCGCCATCTCGATTTCGAGTGTGCCGATGGTGGTGGACATGAGAGTTCTCTAGCTGAGGGTGCCGCCAGCGGCGGTGAAGAGTTGCACGAATTCCTGCAGGTCGTCGTCGGTGTTGGCCGCTTCCGGCTTGGCTTGGGTGGTGTTACGAATGACCGGTTTGATGCCCAGATAGCTCTGCACCATGAGGTGCAGCGGCGGATGCCTGTCCCAGTAGCGGCTCATCGCGGCAAACCGGATCAGGTCCATTTCCCGGTCGATGGTGTCCCACGACCAGCCGGTGCACATGGCGATATGGGCGGTCAGTTCGTCCCAGTCGATGGGCTCACTGCCGCCGGAGCTTCCCCCGGTGCACGATCCTCGAAGCCGCTGGCATTCATGACCGCCGAGAAGGCGATACCGATGTTGGCGATGTCGAGCAGTTTGCCAAGTTCCGCCTCGGTCAGTTCCGGATAGTTGCGCTGCAATGCCTGCAGGATGATGGAGCCCATGACATCGAAGTCGGGCGTCCATGTACCTTGCTGAATTTGTGCGAACTCCACCTTGAATTGCTTGAAGGTGGCCCAGTTGACGGGAGGAGCGACGAACTCGCGTCCGGACAGGGTGATGGTTTTTCCGTTGATCATGATTAATCCGCCACAGAGAAGATGCCAAGGGAGCCGGTGGTATCCGCCATCGCCGTGAAATCCAGTTCCGGGATGGTGTAGTCCTCCAGCTTGGTTGCCAGCGCCAGTTTCGACGAGGTGCAGGCGTTGAGTTTCAGGGTATTGGTCTTGCCGCCGACCTGGGCGGTGAACACGCCCATGAAGGTCGGGGTGTTGCCCATCAGCGCATTGCCCAGCGTGATCTTGCTGCCGCCGGTGGTGGCGTTGTACAGATAGTCGATCAGCACCTGCTTGGTGTTGTCGGCGGTGTTGAAGGTGTACACGCCGGTACCCGATACGCTGTACTGACCGGCAGCGGGGGCGCTCGCTACCTTGGTGAGCGGCAAGCCGGTTGCGGCATACACCACGCCCAGATCGGTGTCGAAGTTGGCGGCATTGGCAACCGTGACGGTAGCCGTGGTGACCGTGCCGACTTCGTTGACTGCCGACAGGAGCAGGCCGGTGGCCGACGTGCCACTAAAAAATAGGTCATTCAACGCGCGCCCGGAAAGCTCGGCGAACTTCGCCTTGCCGGTCAGCTTGCCCGAGCCGCGCCGCACATCCAGCGGAAACTGGTTCTGCCCGCGCAGTTCCTTCAGCGTGAAGGAGAAGTCGAACGATACGTCCTGCAATTTGCCGAGCTTGATCGGCGTGGAGTTGGCATTGGTGTTGATCCCGTACAGGAATCCGCTGCCGAAGGTCAGACTCATGATGTCTCCTCAGTTAAACGATGGGGGTAGTAGTTGCGGGTTGCAGGCGCGACTTGAGGTCGTCGCAGGCTTCCCGCAGCCGGTTGTAGTTCTCGGTTTCGCGCAGCAGCGGCAGGCTTGCCAGCAAGTCGGCAAACCAGATTTCAATTTCTGCGGACGAGTCGATCGGTGCCGCAGGCGCTGCGGCAGGGGCAGTTTTGGCCATGGGGTTACTCCGGTTAGCGCAGGTAGCGCAAAATGAAATCGATGGGTTTGGTGTAAATGTCGACCAGCGGGTCGTAGCTGTCAGGGCCTGAGATGTCGGCCAGATTCGCCATGACCGACACGCCGCCGATCACGCCGGACTGCACATGACAGGCGGCGCGCACGGCATCCCGCAACGCGACAGCTTCTTCTGCCGTGCGTGCCAGACAATTGACCTGGATGCGCGCGGTGGAAAGTTCGCTGCCCATGCCCGGAAAGGCAGGCTGGTCATGCCGGTTGCTGATCAGTTCAAACACCACAGCAGGCAGCGGATCGGCTTCCGGTCGTGCATCCAGATAGATGCGCTGACCGGCAATCTGCACAACCGGTGCGGCGGATTCCAGCAGGGTCTTGATGACGGTTTCGGCTTTCATTTGAGTTTGGCGATCTCATCTGGCAGCCGGTTGCGCGCATAGTCGGCCATGGTTTCCACGGCATCCTGCGCCTTGGCATCCAGCGCCGGGCGCATGAAAGGCTTCTTCTTTGCACCGGGATGCTGGACGGCCTCGCGCGGATCGCCGCCGACTGACAGGCTCTTGCGGTTCTTCGGCTTGATCAGGTGGCGTGCAGTGCCAAACTCGACCATGCCCGCATAGAACACCTCGTTCTTGCCGCCTGCCTTGATGGTGGCCGTGACGCGGCCCTTCGAGGACTTGGCCGACACACGGATCGAGTCGCGCAGTGCGCCGGGTTGTTCACCCTTGCGCAGGCTGCCGGACACACCGCCCACGGGGCACAGGCGCTTCGCCTCGTTGGCGATGACTCGGGCACCGGCACGCACGCCGCCCCGGACCACATTGGCCTCGATGCGTGCAGGCAACTCGTCGAGCAGCTTCTGCAACTCGGCCAGCCCCTTGATTGGGATATCACTCATCGATTTCCAGGCAGTACAGTTCAAGGGTTTCGTGGCGTTCGATACGGCGCAGCCACTCGATGCGCAGCTTGATGCCGTTGGCGAGCAACACGCGATGGTCGGCTTTGACGTCAGCCCGATAACGGATGGTCGCGACGCGGGTGGCGGCACTGCCCACCGCCTTGGCATTGAAGATTTCGCGACCGGACAGATCGCGCACTTCGGCCCAGACCGTGGCTAGATTGCTCCACACTTCCTGATGTCCGCCGAGCGCACCGCGTGCAGCGGTCTTTTGCTGCAAGGTGATGCGACGGTCGAGGCGGCCTGCCGATACACGGGTAGTCATACTGTCACCACACGATAGGGATCAAGCAGCCCATCAACAAACGGCAGCGGGTCGATGCGTCCGGCAGGCAACACGCTGAACTCCTCGCGGTGCTGATACAGGGAGCCGACGCGCATCAGCATCCAGCGCTTGATGCCGGAAGGCACCTGATCGGCGCTGGCATAGCCCGCATCGAATAGCACTTCGACGCTGCCGATCTGCGGCAGTACCGGTGGCCAGACCTTGCCGAAGGCAGGGGTGATGCGCGCAGGTTCGGAACTGAGATCGGCAACATAGTCGGCAGCAGGCATTTCCTGCCAGACGCTGCTCATATCGCGGTAGCGAATGGAGATGATCTGCTGCACCGGCGATTTGTGAATCAGGATAGCGTGTCCCGGCAAAGAAAATCCCACACCAATCGGCACACCCATCAGCGACGGCCCCGGAAAACAATCCAGCACCAGTTTCCAGCGCGCGGGCATCAGTTGCCGGGCCGTGACTGTCTCGGCATGCAGGCGTGCCGCCGAGATCAGTGCGCCGATCAAGGGGTCATCCTCGACGGCATCGACCCGCAGATGCAGCTTGGCTTCGTCCAGCGTGACCGGTTCAGCCGCAGGCTGGTTGACGATCACAAGCGGCATGGTCAGGCAGCCGTAGCATCAGCAGGCGGGCCGGCGGTATCCGTCACAACCTGATCGGCGGCAGGTGCGGTTTCGTCGGCCACCTCTATTGCTTCGGCGATACCTGCCGCCACGAGACGTTCGGTTTCCTCGGAGGGCTCGTAATGCTCGCCCGCGCGGTACTTGGGATAGCTGTTGCCGCCACCATCGACGGCGTTGAAGCTCTGCGAGAGCAGAATGCGTTTGGCCATGATTGACTCCTTAAACGATCTGCGCGACAGCAGCTTGGTTGAAGGCAGAAGCATCGGCAAAGCGCGGGTTGAATCCGATCACCTGCGCGGCCACAAGGCTGGCGGCGACACCAACCGTGATCGACAGGCGAACGAAGCCGTAGCCGTTGGCGCTGTCCAGATCTTCCGGGCGCAGGTTGATCAGCGCCTGCTTGGCCGAGCCACCACCAACTTGCGTAATCTGGGTGATGGCGCGACCGGTGACATCCTTGACGCCGGTGCCTGCAGCATCGAGCGCTTGCTGGAATTTGGCGTCCAGCGTGGCACTGGCACCGAGCGCACCGGTTTCGATCAGTGCCAGAATTGCATGGAAGTTGCCGACCGGAATCCAGCCGGTGGCGACAGTACCTGCCGCCTGACTGACCGGATCGAGCGAGGCCAGAATGGATACGAGTTCACTGCATTTTGCGTTTGGGAGCATGGTGGAATCCTCAAAAAATAAAGGCGGGGTTGTCCCCGCCTTGGTTGGTTAGCGTGCGGCCAGCTGGATGAACGGCGACAGCTTGCTGCTGCCCTTGGCCGGGTCGATCGCGTTGGCGATCTTGGACTGGCCGTCCATGCGGAAGGTGGTGCGGAACGCGGTGAGGTCGGCATCGAAATACAGATGCATCGAGGTCGCGGTCTGCAGGCCACCGGCCTTGGTGATGGACTGGTAGTACGACAGATCCACCAGCAGCACATCGCCTTGGCTGGAGAACGTGTTGGCGTGCTGCGACACGATCACCGGACGGCCCAGCAGGGTGCCGTAGGGCGAGACCTGAATGCCGCCCACCGTCAATCCATTCGGCAGGTAGATCGGGTAGTTGCCCAGACTCAGGGTGAACAGCGCAGGCAGCACATCGTTGTTGATGATCCATACCGCATTGGCAAAACTGCCGGGCGGCAGGCGGGCAATCATCTTGGCCAGATTCTGCGGTTGCAGGGTTTGTGTGGCTTGGCCAGATTCCTTGGCGACCGTCACCACGGCGTTGCCGGTCATGCAGCCGACCGGGATACCGTTGCCTGCGCCGAACAGGATGGACTCGTTGGTTTTCCAGCGAATCGAGGTGGCGATCTTGTCCGGCAGATAGCTGGTCAGCGCATTGGCATCATCCAGCAGCTCGTCGGTGGTCGGCACCAGCGCCATCAACTTCTTCAGTCGCAGCGAGGCCAGACCGAGCACCGGCTTGGTGGCGTTGGCGGCAGCGGCTTCACCTTGCCAGTAGGCGCGGATGCCGTTGGTGCCCCATGGGGTGGTTTCGTCCTTGGGGAAAGCCATGGTGTTGCCGGTAATCTCGACGTTGTCGGTCAGCGGCAGTAGGGAATCCTCGCCCAGACTGAGGCGGAAGATTTCGCGCGAGAATTCGGGCGGCACGAGGAAGCCACCATCCTGACCGGCGGACTCGTTGCCGAAACTGGTGGGAGCGGCAGCACCGATCATCAGGCGATCATCAATGCCCTTGCCGGGCTGTTGCGCCTGATAGACCGCCTGCATGAAATCACCAATGGCATTGAAGCCATGCTTGGGATCGTCCGCGCGGTTGTCGGTCAGGACAATGCCGAGCGCCTGGCTGGCAGACAGGCGCGCTTCCTCGGCGATCAGTGCGGCTTCGCGGTCGATTGCGCCGGAGGCGGCGTCGATCTTGGTACGCAAGGCATCGAAGGCGGCGACCTCGGCATCGGTCATGTCACGGGATTCGCTTGCCGCCAGATCGGTAAGTTGACGGGCTTCTTTGACGAGTGCCGCCTTCTTCGACTGCAACTCACGTAGTTGTTTGCTCATGTTTCGGTTCTCCAAATGAAAAAACCGCCACGAGGGCGGTTTGGGGTTGCGGTACGACAGGGGGACTACAGGATTTCGAGTTCTCGCCGGGCGAGTGCCAGACGGTTGGCTTTAGGTTTCGACGCTTTCAGATCGCGCTGCATTTTTCTTACGACATCGCTGAAAGTGGCGACGCCATCGACCATGTTCTGTGCAAGTGCTGCATCGGCACCCAGCACACGGCCTTCGCCCATGCCGCTGCGCACCTGCGAGATTGGTACATTGCGACCTTTGGCGACGGCCTTGGTGAAGGCGGCGTAGTAATCATCCACACGGGATTGCATGAACGACTGTGCATCGGAATCCAGCGGCGCATAGGGATTGCCTTCGACCTTGTACTTGCCTGCTGAAATCAGCGTAGGCTTCACGCCGTCACGCGCGAGCGCTTCCGAATAGTCGAAGTGCGCTTGCCACACGCCGATGCTGCCGACTTCGCCGCCGGGCGTGACATACATCTCCGAACAGGATGCGCCGATCCAGTACGCGGCAGAAGCCGCGAGACTGTTGGCGATGGCAACCACTGGTTTCTGGGAGCGAGCCGCGATGATCTCGTCAGCCAGTTCGGCCACGCCATAGACGCTGCCGCCGGGACTGTCGATGTCGATCAGGATGCCGCCCACGGCGGGATCGGCAATCGCTTCGCGCAAAGCCGAGGCAAACCGCTGAGTGCTGACACTGCCCGGACCGGACACATCGTCGACCTGGTTGCCGCGCTGGGTGACCACACCGTAGAGCGGCAGCACGGCGATGCCGTTGCCAGACGAGCCTGCCAGTTGCTCGCGGCGAGCCGATCGGGCGGCCTTGTCGGCTTCGATCTGCTGCATGGTTTCGGCGGAAGCCATATCCCCGCGCGACCAGCGGGTGAGCACGGCAGCCACGGCATTTAGCCGTTCCGGCATCATGGCCCAAGGGGTCGCCAGAAACTCGGCGATCAGGAGTTCACGTTTCATCTTCGGGTTCTTTCGGTTCTGGAGTGGGAGGTTCTTCTGCCGGTTCGTCACAGGCTTCCTCTGCATCCGATTCTTCGGTCATGTTGAGCGGACGTAGCGGCTCATCGAGTCCTTCGAGCGGGTTCAGGTTTTCTGCGAGGCGCGCTTCGTTGCGTGTCAGCCAGCCGTTCTGGATGCCGCTCTGGTAGTAACCGGCGCGGCTCGCTGCATCACCGCGCATCAGGTTGGCAAAGTCGAACTCGACTTCCAGCCCGTCGTCATTCGGCAGCAGTTCCGCTTCGATGCTGGCCTCCCAGCGCTCGGCCCATGGCGTCATGGTGTGCATGACGAACTCCAGACTCTGCTGCTCGATGTTCGAGAAGGTCGCCCGATCCAGATCGCCGATCATGTGCGGCGGCACCCGGAACAACCGCGCGATGTCGGTGATCTGGAATTTGCGCAGTTCGAGGAACTGGGCGTCCCGGTTGGTGACGCCGACCTCGTGGAATTTCATGCCGTTTTCGAGGACCAGCACCTTGCCGCGATTGGCACCTGACTGTGCCTGCTGGTACGACTCGCGGAACACCTTCTTGGCTTCGGCATCCTTGAACGAGCCGGGAAACTCGATCCAGCCGCCAGTCGGTTTCGCATCGTTGGCGAAAAATCGCGCCCCATAATCCTGCGCTGCCAGTGCCATGCCGACACTTTCGCGGGCGATCTCGATCGGACTCATGCCGAGCAGGCCATCCGAGGAAAGACCACGCAGATGCCAGACCTCGCCGCGCGGCAGCACCGTTTCGCGGCCATCACGGTCGGTAATCCGGTAGCGGAATTCGCCACTGGGCAACAACTCGATGCGGATGCGATCCGGATGGATCGGCACCAGTTCGGTGATCTCGCCCGAGGCGTTGCTGACGATGCGGTTATACGCATTGCCGCGCAGTGCCAAGTGCCCCTGCATCATCTCGCGCCACTCGAACGGATTCTGAAACCGGTTTGGACGGCGGGCAAACAAGCGATACAGCCAGTGGTTGGTTACCCGCACCTTGCCGCCGGATGCATCCGTGCGGTACAGCACGAAGGGGAGTGATGCCATGGTTTCCGACAGGGTGCGCACGCAGGCATAGACTGCTGTGAGGCGCATCGCTGAGTCCGCCGACACCCGCATGCCGGTGCCTGCCCTCATACCCACCGGCTCAAACCAGAAGTCACCCCATGGGCTGCGGTCGGAACTGGAGGCCCGGAAGCGGCTGAAAAAATCAAACAGTCCCAAGGTATCGCCCTATAGCAGCATCAGTTCGTAATCGGCATCCAGCACCACGGCCTCGCCCGGCAAAATGCTGCGCGAGATCGCCATGATCAGTGCCACGATCCCGTCGATCTTGTTCTCTGGTCGTTCTTTGCGTGGATAGATGTTGTCCTTGGCATCCAGATGTGCCACTACGTTGGAGGCCATCCAGGTCAGCACCGGATCGTTGTCGTGGATCAACTTTTTCTGGAGCACCAGTGCCTCGACGGTTTTCATTGGTTCCGAGAAATTCAGCACCGTGGGGCGTACCTCGATCATCGGCAGGCCTTCTTCCAGCATCCGCGTGGATAGTTGCGTGGCCTGGAACGGGTCGAACGCCACAGCCTGTATCTCGAAGCGGCTGGCAAAATCGATGAGGTCGGCTTCGATCCAGCCGAAGTCGATCACGTTGCCGGGTGTCACCGTCAGGCGACCGGCGCGCATCCAGCCGCTGTACTGGCTGTTGCTGGACCCATTCACTGTGTCTTCCGGCAGGTAGTAGCGTCCGAACACAGCATAGCCACCGGCGATTTCCGGATGCCGGAACACCAGCACCATGGCCGCGATGTCGGTCTTGCTGGCCAGGTCGAGGCCGATCCAGCAGGGCTGTCCGGCAAAGTCATCCAGATCGAGACTCGCATCAGAGCAGGCATCCCATGCCCGCATGTCCATCCACGCCGTGTCGGCGTTGACCCATTCGTTGAGATGCTTGGTCTTGAAGTTGTTGGTGGCACTCGGCATCTGCATGGCCTTGGCCTGCAGCGGCAGCAGCACTTCCGGCTGCACCGAGATGCCCCAGTTGGGGTTGGCCTTGATCAGTGCCGAGTCGCTGGTCCAGTCGTCACCATCGTCCAGCCCGTAGATGATGCCGAACTGGCTGTCGTCCTCGAACACGCCATCCAGCATGCGCGTGACGAAGGTGCGCACCTCGTAACAGATGCCTGCGCGGTTGCTGCCTGCTGTGGTGATCACCCAGAGCAGCGAGTTGTTGCGCTTGCCGGTGCCGGTTTCCACCACGTCGTAGACGGTGCGCGTCTTGTGCGCATGCAACTCGTCCACGCAACCGAAGTGAATGTTCAAACCATCGAGGGTGGAACCTTCAGCCGACAGTGCCTCGAACTTCGAGCCGCTGGTCAGCACATGCATGTTATGTGCACCGACGTTCACACCAAAGCGGCTGCGGAATCCGGCTGACTTGCGCGCCATGGTCTGGGCATCGCCGAACACGATGCGCGCCTGATCACGGGTGGTGGCCAGTGAATACACCTCGGCACCGCCTTCGCGGTCAGCGGCCAGCATGTACAGCGCGACTGCCGAGGACAGCGTGGATTTGGCATTGCCGCGCGGCACCTCGATATACGAACGGCGAAAGCGCCGTTTGCCATCCGGTTTCACCCAGCCAAACACCGTGGTCAGGATGAATGCCTGCCACGGTTCCAGCTTGATCGGCTCACCGGCCAGCGGCCCCTTGACGTGCGGCAGCCGTTCGATGAAGGCGCACAGGTTGTCTGCCGGATGGAACTGGCGACCGTTCTTGTCCAGCAGCTTGGGGTTGAACTGGTACGGGCTGCTTTTACCCTTGAACCGGGCCAGATTATTCAGTTGTCGCTGGCAGGCCAGTTGCACCCAGCGGCAGGCAGGGAGGTCGCCAGCCACCACCGCCTCGGCATAGTGCCGGGCGAGTGTTGTGTATTTGGATACAGCCATCAGCCTGCAATCTCATCCCAAGGGTCATCTTTACTGGCCGGATCGGTCGGCACCGACACGCGCGAACGCGAGGCGGGCGTGAATCCCATCTCGGATTCGTAGCCTTTCATTTCCAGCGCCAGATCGCGGATCACATCCATCAGTGGCGAGCGCCGCAGAATGCCGCTGGGTGTCTTGACCAGCATGCCGGACACGCCGGTCTGGTTGATCTTGGCCAGCGCCTCGCGGTACATGCCGCAGCAGTTTGCCCAGCGTTCCAGCACTGCACCGTCGAGTGCCGACAGCAATCCCGGCGGGGAATGCTCGACGGCATAGCGCCACGCTTCCTTTGCGCTCTCGCTCATGTATTCCGGCGGATCGCACAACACGCTGGTCGGTTTCGGCTCGCGCGTGTTGGTGCGGCACTTCTGCAAGGTTCCCTTGACCTGCTTGACGCGGGTTGGAAGGGGTTTACGTCCGGCCATGTTTTCTGGAAAAAAAGTTTTTCATTTTGCACGCGCAAAAATTTGGGCAGGCGTCCGGTCCCCTGTGTTCGAGTCGTAGAGATTTCACCCCCCTAGGGGGGCATACGCCGCCTCGATTGCCACTCGCCCGTGGTTTTACTGTTGTGACAGGGGATGCACAGTGCTTGCAGGTTGCGCCAGTCCAGACGCTCGCCACCCGACTTGATCGGAGTGATGTGGTCCACGACACGTGCTGCAACCGTCAGCCCCTTGGCCTCGCAGGCACAGCACAACGGGTGTGCCCGGAGGAACGCTTCACGGGTGTGCTGCCACGCTGCCGATTTGTAGAACGCGCGCTCGGGTTCGTGTCGGCGTGTCCGGTCGTAGTCACGGTGTACAGCCACACGGTGTAGATCGCAGTAACCGGGCGTGGCCAGCACCACCGCGCAGCCGGGGTGACGGCAGGGCGTGGGGGCTTTGCGAGGCATTTCAAACAATCAATAGCGGCTTAAAAAGGATGCGGAATCTTTCTGCAGAAACGAGTTGATTTACTTCAAAAACGAAGCGTTCATGTCACCGTCATCAACAACAACGCAGGAGCAAAACATGAGCTACACCACCAACGAATTCACGGTCGACGAAGTCGGTTTTATCCAGATCGCGCTGACCAAGGTACTGGCCGCAGCAGCACGCGGCGAGTTGGATCTCAACAGGCTGGCCCGCGAAGAACTCGCCGCGCGCGGTTTGGACCAAAACGGGGTTTGGGTCGGGTTCGACAAGGCCGCAAAAATCCACAACGTTTAAGGAGCAACAACATGAAAGCCCAAGCCCTCAACCAGATTCTCGAAACCATCGCCAAGCAGCACCTCTTTGTAGAAACCCTCGAAACCCGCCACAGCGACCGACTGGATTTCCACGACGTGTCGGTGTGGGGCATCAAGGCAGCCCTCGAAGCCGCCTACCTCGCAGGCCAGCAATCCCAACAAACCAAGTAACTCAAGGAGATCAAAATGACTGACATCAAACTCACCGATACCCAGCGCCAAATCATCGAGCACGCCGTGCAACACACCGGCGGCAAAATCGAGTGGTTCCCCGATAACGTCAAGGGCGGCGCACGAAGCAAGGTGCTCGACGCCATGTTTAACCGTGCACTTATCACCCGCGAAGGAGAGGGTTGGTGCGTGGCCGCAGAGGGCTACGATGCCCTTGGGGTGCCGCGTCCGGGGAACAGCGCTGCACAAACCGCCGAACCTGCACAGCGGCGCACACGCGCCAACAGCAAGCAGGCAGAGGTGATTGCCATGCTCAAGCGCCCGGAGGGAGCCACGATCAGCGAGATTTGCACCGCCACCGGCTGGCAGCAGCACACCGTGCGTGGCACCTTTGCCGGAGCCTTCAAAAAGAAACTGGGGTTGGAAATTACATCAAGCAAGGAACCGGGGCGCGACCGGGTATACCGGATCGCATGATGCACAAATGCAAAGAGCGGCATGCGCCGCTCTTTGTTGTTCAGGGGTGAGCCTGATTACTTCTTGGCGACAGCAGCCTTGAAGGTCGCACCTGCCGAGAACTTCGGCACGGTGGTCGCTGCAATGGTCAGCTTCTCGCCAGTCTTAGGATTTTTGCCTTCACGAGCCGCGCGAGCCGATGCCTTGAACGAACCGAAACCTGGCAGGGACACATCGTCACCGTTGGCGATAGCTTCGACGATGCTGTCGAGCATGGCGTTTACGGCGCGGCCAGCGTCAGCCTTGGTTACGCCAGAGCGTGTGGCGATTTGTTCGATCAGTTCGGTCTTATTCATGTTTTTACGTTCATTTTGGTTGAAAGCGAACGAGTATAGCCGCAAAACATGACGTTAGTCAGCCACGGCAACGGGTTGCAAGTCCTGCTCTGGCAGGCTGTTGAGGCCAGAGAGCGCATCAAACGCCACGCCATCCAACTCGCGAGTTGCTTGCAATCCTGTCCATTCCTGCCAGCGGCGCAGGATCACATCGACATACTTGGGGTCGAGTTCGATCAGGCGCGCTTGACGACCGGTTTTCTCGGCAGCGATCAACGTAGTGCCCGAGCCACCGAACAAGTCCAGCACGATGTCGCGCGACTTGCTGCTGTTGAGGATGGCGCGCTCGACCAGCTCGACCGGCTTCATGGTCGGATGCAGGTCGTTCTTGGCAGGTTTCTTGATCTGCCAGACATCGCCCTGATCGCGTGCACCGCACCAGAAATGATCAGCACCGTCGCGCCACCCGTACAGGATAGGCTCGTACTGGCGCTGGTAATCGGCACGCCCGAGTGTGAATGTATTTTTGGCCCAGATGATGAACGTCGACCACTTGCCACCGGCAGCACGGAAGGCTGCCTGCAAGGTGTCGAGTTCGGATGAACTCATCGCGATGTACACCGCGCCCTTGGTCACCGACAGCAGGTTTGTGCAGGCATCGGTGAGGAATGTGCCGAAGTCGTCACCCAGGTTGTCGTTCAGGATCGGGCGGTTCTTGCCGCGCAGCTTGTCCTTCGCGGTGTTGGCGTAGTTGACGTTGTACGGTGGATCGGTGAATGCCATGTCGGCCAGTTCCTCCCGCATCAGGCGCTTGAGATCGTCAGCCTTGGTGGAATCCCCGCACAGCAGCCGATGCTGGCCAAGCAGCCAGACATCCCCCGGTTTGGTGATGGCGACTTCCAGCACCTCTGGTACCGCATCGTCGTCGCTCAAACCTTCCTTGTCACCGGAATTCAGCAACTCGTCGAGTTCATCGCCACTGAAGCCCAGCAGATCGAGATCGAACTCGGAGAGCTTGAGATCGGCCAGTTCCAGCGCCAGCAGCTCCTTGTCCCATCCGGCGTTTTCAGCGAGGCGGTTGTCGGCCAGAATGTAGGCGCGCTTTTGCGTGGGAGACAGATGTGCCAGTTCGATGACCGGCACGGTGGCCAGTCCCAACTTGCGTGCGGCGAGCAGTCTGCCGTGGCCTGCGATCAAGCCACGTTCGCCATCCACCAAGATTGGGTTGTTAAAACCAAACTCACGGATTGAGGCCGCGATTTGCGCGACCTGGTCATCGCTGTGGGTACGGGCATTGTTCACGAACGGAACCAGTAATTCGACTTGGCGATATTCGATATTTAGCTTTTCCATGGGCGTAAAAAAACCGCCTCGCGGGCGGTTTGGTGGATGTGTTGAATGGGGTCGTTCAAACTTCAAACATGGCACAAATATTAGCAGAAAATCTTCCAAACGCGACACCCTAAAAAACGCTTGAAACCCGCACCAATACTCATCTTTCCGCAGATGTTCGTACCCGTTGTCAACTTGCCGCAACTTCACTCACCCCATTCAGATTTTCGGTTACGATGGACAGCGCAATCTTGCGTCTGCGCTGTACCGTTCTGACTGCACAACCGAACCGTCTGGCGATTTGCGACCACTCGCAACGATCTGCACGCATCCACACGATATGCCGTGATTCGGTATCAAGCCACTGCACCCAGCGTGTGACTTCCAGCATCCGGTCGATGGCCGCAGGGGATGGCGGAAAGTGATGCACCTCGTCATCCGCCGGGGCACGTTCCGGAGCCATGCGCAGCAGAATCGGCCATACGTTGAGATAGCCCATCACGCGGGCAGGCGGCAAGCGCCGCGCTGTTTCTGCCGCCTCCGCGAATCGGGCTTCCACCTCGTCGATACTCCAGTCATCCATTGCGCTTTCTCCCGTACAAACGCTCACCGATGCGGCGCACGATTTCTCGCTCAACGAAGTCCAGACGTTCATCAGCCTCATTCACCACGAGGATGTGTTGCTCGCGCCATCCGGCTTCCTTGACGGCATCCAGGTCGGTGGTCTGCGGTTGCATCTTGCCCAGCGGGCAGCGATAGGGTTGTGGTTTCATTTCACACCTCCTGCAAGCGAAGGGCGTAGTGCAGCAGCGCCAGCGCATCGGCTTCGTTGTCGTCAGCAGGGAGGTGCCCGCGTGCCTTGGCTGCCGCAATCATCTCGCCCTTGCTGGCATTGCCTTTGCCCGTGGCGTGCTTCTTGATCGTGCCGACCGGAACACCCTGATACGGGATCTGGTGGTGTTCGCACCAAGCGGTCAGCTGCGCCATGAAGCCGCCGTAGGCGTGGGCCGCATCCACACCCAGATGACGCCGCACTTCCTCAAAGTACACAGCATCGATGCCGTCAGAGGTTTGCTTGATCTCGGTCAGCCAGCGTTTGAAGCGCAGGAATCGCATGCCGCCGCCTTCAAAACGGTGCGGTTTGAATGATTCGGTGCCACTGGTGATGCTGCCGTCGCGGGTCATCAACGCCCAGCCGGTTGTCGTGCCCAAGTCGAGGGCGAGTATTGTGTTTTGCATGTCAGTATTCCTTGTGTTTTGGGCGACTGACGCAGACTGACGCTTATGCCGGTTAACCTCTTACGTGCGCACGTGTAGGGGTAAATCAGTAGCTATGTCAGTCTGCGTCAGTTATCAATAAAATCAGTTGGTTGTATGTTTCAGTTTTCCGCATAAGGCATGCGTCTATCAGTCGGTAATTCTCGAAGTCCGATACCCTGAAAGCCGCGTATGCCGGAGTTGTTGCGCCACTTCTCCAAGCCACGAGTGAGCAGCAGATCGGAGAAGCGCCGCTGTGAGCCTGCGAATTCACCAGAATCATCTGCCCAACGTTTCCAGTCGCTGAATAGTTCTGCGGTGAGGGATTTGGCCGTGTCTTTGCGCACACAACGTTCCTCGAGCCAGCGGCCAATCGAGTCTTCCGCTTCGAAGTACTCGTCGGTGGCGGCGATCACTTTCTCGGGGCGAACGAGTTTTTCCTTTTGCCATGCAAGGCAACCTTCGAGCATCCATGCCAGAATGCCGTCGCGTTCCCTGAGCAACTTCACGGTCAGATTCCCGTCACGCCGTTCTGCCGGAATCGTGACGGTGAAGGGCACCAGATGCATGCGGCGTTTCATCGCCTCGTCAATATTGCGAATCGACGGTTTATGATTTCCCGCGATGAAGAGCTTGAATTGTGGAATGAACGTAAAAAAGTCCTGCCGCATGAAGCGTGCGGATACCCGGTCGCCACCGGTGATTTCCTTCATCTTGGATTCATTCCAGCGACGTCCCTGTTCGGTTTCGGTCGCCGACACGAAACGCGCTCCACGCAATCCGGCCAGATCGGTGGGGTGCCGGTCGGAGCGTGTTTCCATGAAGGTGTCCATCGGTGCATTTGCCGCGTAGTCACCCAGAATCGTGGAGAGGACATTCAGGAAAACGCTCTTGCCGTTGGCTCCCGTGCCGTACAGGAAGAACAGCGCATGTTCGCTGCTGACGCCAGTCATGCCGTAACCCGCCATGCGTTGCAGGTAGCTCATCAGCTCCGGATCGTTGCCAGTCACATCAGCTAAAAACGCCTTCCATGTCGGGCAGTCGCCCTTGGGCATGGCGGTGGTGATCTTGGTCATCCGGTCTTCCCGGCAATGCGCCCGCATTCGTCCCGTGCGCAGATCGACGACACCTCCGGGCGTGTTCAGCAACCAGATGTCGGCATCCCACTCTTCCGTGTTGCCCGCATGACGACGGTCGGCACGGGCAAGACGTTCCACACCACCGATCGTGCTTGAACCGGCTAGTTTGGCGGCCACTCTGGGATTGTCCGAACGCACGGCGGCATGGCGGCAGACATGGCGGATCAGATCGGTTGCCGCCAAGGTGTCCTCGGTACGCCAGCGCTGACCGTCCCACATCAGCCACTTGCCCCATGCTGCGACATAACGCCAGTCGCGCTGATAGCGACGGGTGAAGGAAAGCGCCAGTGCATCCTCGGTGCCCCATACCGTCTGCTCGGTTTGCTCCTGACCGTCCGCATCATCAGAGTCATGCTCGTCATCAGGCAGGTGCATTTCAATGCGCGGGCCGCTGGCAATGAATGCCGCAACATCGAGTCCTTCGGTAATCGCGTCCGCCGCATCCCAGCCTTCCGGACGATCTTCGGGTGGCAGCAGAATGGAGCACGATATTGCCCCCGCCGCCAGCACAGCCTGCGAGGCCGACTGTGCATATTCCCAGCCCGGCTTATCCTTGTCCGGCCAGATGGCGACCGACTTGCCGGTGAGTGGCGACCAGTCGGTTTTATCGACTGGAGCTTTGGCCCCGTGCATCGCGGTGGTGGCGCACAGGCCGATCACGATCAGTGCCTGCGCGCATTTTTCGCCTTCGACCAGTACCACGGTGCTGGACGCAGCGATGCCAGGTTGGTTGTAGAGCGGGCGCGGATCGGGTGGCGACATCTTGCGACGCTTGGCATCCCATGGACGGAACTCCTTGCGGCGACCGGGTGGGTCGTAGCGATAGACCACTGCAATCAGATTGCCAGCTGCATCCTGATAGTCCCATTTGGCAGTGGCAGGACCGAGATCGTCGACCGGTGCTTCGCGCTTGGTTTTACGGGCAGGCAGGGCAGGCGCGCGGCCTACCAGATCACGCGCATGTTGCAGGACGCTGGCGAAATCGTTGTGCACATCGCAGCCATGGTGTCGAGCAATCAGATCGAAGATGTCGCCGCCACTGCCTTCGGCACGGTCGGTCCACAGACCGGCTTTCTCACCAGTGAGCACGATCTCCAGACTGTCGCCGGGGCTGCCCAGCACATCGCCGATGTGAAACTTGCCGTGACGCTTCTTGCCAGCGGGAAGCAGTGTGAACAGCACCGACTCCAGTTGGACGAGCAACGCCTGCCGAATCTCCTCGCGTTCTACTTCGCGGCTTGGGCTCGCTTGAGCAATCGTATCGTTGAAATCCATCATCTTGCACCTGACTTTCTGGTTCGTTTTTTAGGTTTCGGCGTTTTCTGTGTGGTGAGATAGCGCGCCCGGCGCGCCACCTCTCTGACGAATTCCGGGTTGAGTTCGACGAGGTCTGCGAGATGGTCGAGATCGCTGCCCAGCAGAAACTGATACGCCCTGCGCCGGGTGTAATCCTCGACTGCAGCCGCATCCGCGATGCCCTGACAAATCACCGCCACGATCAGCTTCGCTTCCGGCACGGGCGCAAACACATGGCGCAACAGCATCCGCTCGATGGCGCGCATGCCGATCAGTGGCACCGGTGGTTTGCTCGACGCTTTTGGAATCAGGGCCGCGTTCATGCCGACCTCCAGCATCGTTCCTGCCATGAACAGAACTTGCATTCGAAATGCGTGGCATCGTTGAACGATCTCGGTAGCAACTCGCCATGCTCGGTGGCCGCGATGATCTTCACGGCACGATCGGAGGCGCGCTGCGCCAGTGCCGCATCGAAATCAACCTGCTCAAACCAGATCTCCTGCGTGTCCTTGTTGATCGCGGTGAACAGTGCCGGGTTGCGGCTGATGCCATCGACCGTGCCTTCCATGTAGGCTTGGTAGATCGCCATCTGTGCGGCATACACCGGTTTGGAGACAGCCACGCCGCGCTTCACGCAATCCCGCCAGTTCTGCGCGTTCATGGTTTTGCACTCCCATAGCATCGGGAAGCTGCAGCCCAGATCATCCGGTGCGTCCATGACGATGCCGTCCACATGACCTTGGATCAGACCGTCACAAACCGAGAAGCCAAACTGGCCGCCGGAACGCGTGCGGGTATGTAGGTCGAATCCGGCCAGACGCAGCCAGCGAATCGCTATATCTTCCAGCACATGTCCAACCTCGAAGATGCGCAGCACGCGCCCGTCGAAATCACGACCTGGATCGGCAGGAGCTCCGGCAAACTCGTACTGCAGTGCCCGGTCACACGCCACACCTAGGCGGGAGGCCCCGAGGTAAGTGCGGCGAGTTTGCTCTGCACGTTCTGTCACCAGTGCCACATCGATGTGAGCGGTGATCAGGTCGTGCAACTTGGGGCGGTGATTGAAATCCAGCATCACACACCGCCTTTCTGTGCCGTACCTTCTTCCCACGGCAGGTCGTTTTTTAGATCACTGAACGGGTCCTGCACTACTTCAGCCAACCCGCGAACGGGTGGGAAGTTGAAGCCGGTTGACCCGTAGCGATCGGCCATTGCATTGACGAAACAGGTGACGATGGAATCAACCACCCGCAAGGCATCTGCTTCGGTGTAGTCGCCCAGCGGTTTGGCGTAACCGATCTCGCCCGCTGCGCTGCCGAACGCCTTGAGGCATCCGCGAATGGCGGCCTGCTCGAATTCAGTCGCATCAATCATGGGCAGCTCCTCGTCCTTGCGTTCTGCCTCGACGCGCACGCTGTAGAACCGATGAAATGCATCCTGACAGCGCTTTGAACAGAACACCCATCGCACCGGATAGCGTCTTGCATCGCCGATGGCATAGCGCGTGTCGGTGATCCCAAAGCCACGCGCCTCTCGTGAACAAATCCAGCATTTCACGATCCCTCCTTACTGCGCCCACGCCGGTTTGCCGGTTGCGGCAGGGCGTTGCGGAGCGGGTTGTGCGGGTGAGCCGGAATGGCCACCTTGGGATGGGCTGCCTACCTTCGGCGTCATGCCCATCAGACGGGCGTAATCCTTGTGATCAGGTTCGATGGCTTGTTTGACGATGTTGCGGTTCTCGCCCTTGGCATCCTTTTCGATATCGATGCGTGCGACGAACTCGATACCGTCGATGGCGGCGAAGCTGGTGATGCGGCGGGCTCTCTGCGCTTCCGGCGATTGGTCGGCGGGCTGCACACCGTGGGCGGAATTGAGCAGCGCACGGATGAAGGTGCGTCCCATATTGGCCCATGCATCGCCCTTGGCAGAATGCAGGCCGATGTTGCTCCACAGCTTGCGTTTGGCATATTCGCCTTCGAGCACGACGAATTCGGCGGCCAGATAAATCGAGCCGGTATCGAAGCTCTCGGTGGCATAGCCATCCGTCCACCCCTTGGATGAATCGTCGTGACCGCCGGGCTTGAGCGTCATGCGTACTTTTGCCAGCGTCCCTTTCGGGATCAGGTCGAATGAGGTTTGTTGTTCGGCATCGTTAAAATCATTCCAGTTCATGGCTTACTCCTTGTCAGATTGAGGTGTGGTGGTGGCTGCGCACTTGGCGATCAGTCGTCCGAGATGCGGTTCTTCCTGCATGGACAGACGGCCAGACCGGTCCTTGGCAGGGAAGCCCCATGGATTGAGCGTGTGGCAGACGAAGGCGCGATAACTGCTGCCGTCATCCGCTTTGAGTTCGGCGAGCGTCACGACCTCATCGACGATGCCGGGCAGTTCGAGTGCGGTCTTGGAACCCTCGATCTGCGGCATGAACACCTTGCGGTTGAAGTCGTCGATCTTCTCGTCGAGGATGGCGACGAACACCACGTTCTTGCCGCGTGCGTGCTGCAGGTGGGTGAGTGCGGTGATCATTTCCTGTCCGAGCAATCCGTATGCACCCCGGCTGTCCGGCTTGCCGGTGCGCTCGGAATACGCGGCAGGTTGTGCCTTGGCCCAGGTGAAACACAGCCGGGACAGCGCCGTGATCGAATCGCAGAAGTAGGTTTCGTACTTGTCGAGTTGTGCCGGGTCGCCGTAGATCTGGCAGACATGGTCGAAGTGCGCCTGCGAGAACGGCTGGTCGGCGGGCAATGCTGGATTGGGACCGGCGAGAAACACCACCAGATCACGGAACTCTGGCCAGGTGCGTGGACGGATGGTATCGCCCGACCATTCGGCCACGGCCAGGTCGCCTGCCTCCAGATCGATGAACAGCGTGATGTCGGTGCCCAACGTTTTGAGTTGGGAGGTCTTGCCGATGCCGCTCTTGCCGAGCAGGGCCATCTTCACGCCACGCTTTTCGGCGCGGCGCTGGTCGGCGGAAATGATGGGCAGGCTCATGCTGCACCTCCTTCCACCAGTGCCAGACGGAAGCTGGGTTTGCCGGGTTTGACGGTGCGTGCTGCCTCGAATTGTTCGCGCAGAGTGGATGGCCAGTTCTTGAAACGGCTTTCCGACACGGAGTAATCGACGTCGATGAAGTCGGAAACGTTCTCTCCGGCGGCAGTGATGCGTTCTGCCATCTCGGCCAGACGCTTCTGATCCCACGAGACACGCTTGGGCAACTCGTAGGTCACTTGCAGCGCGCCGTCATCGATATGCGTTACACCAAAATCGCGTCCGGATTCCTGCAAGGACTGCCGTGCCTGTTCGCCGTAGCGTTGCTCCAGCGCGGTATTGAGCCGGTCGCGCGACTGCTTGATCCAGGTCGCCATCAGGTTGAGCGACAGGTCGAACTCCTGCAGTTGTTGCTGTGGCAGCGCGGCAAGTTGGCTGACAGAGAGTTCCGGCAGGGAGCCGGTATTGATCATGAGGTCGCTCATGCTGCACCTCCTGCGGTCAGAGGTTGAGAGGTGCTGGAGCGCATACACTGGGCTTCGTAGGCTTCGATGTCCTCGATGCGGTACAGCACGCGCCCATTGAGTTTCATGAAAACCGGGCCTATGCCTTCACAGCGCCAGCGTTCTAGGGAGGCTTCGCTGCAGTTCCAGCGTTCAGCCAGTTCACCTTGTGTCAGGTGTCGGACTTTTTGTTGCATGATGAATCTCCTGAATGGTTGCGATGTCACCGGTTTCAGGACTCAGCGAGTGCCGTCAACCAGTGAAGCGAATTTCTCAAGCGGGATTCCTCAAACCGTTCCGCAGATTCCTCAGAACCATTCTTCAAAGTCGATTCGTGCGAACAGGCAACAAAAAGCCCGGATTGGTGAAGGCCAATGCCGGGCTGTGATAGGGAAGTAAGGATGAAACGGGCTAGTGCAGCCAGTCCTTGTCTTCGTAGGGGATGATCAGGGCGTAGCGTTCGTCGGTGCGGTCGTATCGAATGAAAGTCTGGTAAGCCTTGCTGTTTCGATCAAATACCTTACGCGGCGAAAACTTTTCTGCGGTTGAATTGCATGCCGATCGCAGCGCATCCCTTTCCATCTCGTGATCTCGGTCCTGAATGAGTGCAAGTAATATGGATTGCTGTTGTGGCTCGAGGTTATAGGCGTCGCCGTCGATGTAAACCCGCCCCTTGGATTCCACATAGCGCAGGGTGGTGCCCGGCACGGATTCTTCGATGACCTGTGGTCCGGGTGTGGACATGCGGTCTGCAAAAAACTCGAACTTGCTTTGACTGATACGCGCGATCGAGGCCAGGTTGATTACATCTAGTCCTGCCATGGGTGAGCCGTCCGGCAGGGGCAATGCGCTGCTGGTCAGGATGCGGCACGAACTGATGGTTTTATCCAGACTGATCTGGTCGCGTAGGCGTTGTGCGACCTTGGGTTGGTGCAAATGGCGCGTGAAATACCAAGTGACGGGTTTGCCGCGCACGGGCTCGGTGGTGCCGAGATACCAGCAGGTATCTGGTTCGATCTGCTTGATGTTCGTCGATGATAAGCCCAGGCCGATAGCGATGGCCGTTACCAGCTTGGCCGGGCTGGGCTTGAATGTGTCGCGCAGTCGCCGGGGTGCTTTGACGTCGCCACATTCTGGGCAGGACAGCAGGATGCTGTCATGAGCCAATTCGCGCACCACGCGCGCGGTTTCGACACCGCACTCCTGGCAGGTCCCCCACTCGAGCGGTGTGCCGATGACCAGCATGCGCTCCCGCAATAACTGCTGCCCGGCCTCGGCGTGCTCACCGGCACAAAGCGCCAGTCCATTGATTTCCGGCTTAGCACGCTCGAGCAGGCGGCAAAGCAGATCGGTCGCATCGCATTGCGACTGACTCATGCGTTGACCTCGTCGGCCTCGATGACGTTGAGCGCTTTCAGCACGACGTTGGCGACCTGCTGGTTATGCACCGACAGATTTTTGATGGTCGACGATCCTGCCGAACTGATGTCAAAACTGAAGTGCGAGGTCTTCTCGTCAGCGGAGGCCAGCGGGTACACGATGATACAGGCACGGACCAGATTGTATTCAGCTTCGAATTGGTGCTGAATTTTCAGATTGTCGAGTGCCAGCCGGATGGCGTCGTCTTGGTCCTTGGCAGGAGGAGCCTCGATCTCGAAGGAAATGCCGGTGCTGCCGTTCGGACTGAATCGCGCGCGGCGCAGCCTGACCTTCTCCACACCGTGAATCGACCAGTCGTCAAACGGCTCCAGCATTCCATCGCGCAGGGCATTGAGTTTGAAGCGTGCTTTCTCGATGGCCTCGGGGGCGATTTCTTTTTCGACGACATGCTTGCCGAACAACTGGAGCACGGCAGTGTGATTGGCAGCCCCACCTTTGACGACGGTTTCCACGAACCCGGAATCCGGGTGATAGACCAACGCGGTTTCTAGCGCGATACGGGTGGTGATGCGCTTGAAGTTGCTTTCGGAGAAATGGGCAATCGCCGTCACTGGCCCCTCGACATAGATGGCCAACTGGATGCTGCCATCGGCAGCACGCTCACTGATCTCGATATGGGTGCCATCACCAGCGCCGACCTTCTTGTACAGCTTGGCCACCTCATGGCAGAACGATTCCAGCTTTTCCCGATCACGGGTTGGATCGAGGCCGGGCTGGATGCGATGCTTCTTCCAGTATTTGCCGTTGGTCTTGGCCTGAAACGCGAGGTGCAGTTCGGCGTCCCGGAAAGCCTTATCTCGGAACGCCATCATCCAGAGGGCTTTTTCTCGTTCGTCGCGCGAAGCAAATGCAGTTTCAACCTCGGCATCGCTCGCGCAGGCAATCTGGAATTCTTTAATGGCCAAACCGTTCGACATCATGTGGGCACGGCGCAGATCGTCGTACCACAGGTGGATGTCATGACCGATCGCTTCGCGTTCGGTGGCAGGGAGATCGGCATTGGGCAGCGATGCGTCAAGTACCTCGACGGCATCTGACAGTATCGTGGGTAAGGTTTCCGGGGCTTGATCCCAATCGATATTCAGCCGTGCGCCGAGAACGTGCGCTTCGGTGAACTCGCGAAGCGTCGGCATGGAGATGTGTCGGAGGAAATGGCGCGGGTTGAAGATTTTCATGTGTGGCGTTCCCCTTTACGAATATTTGCGCACTAGGCCGACAACGACCCCAAAAATTTCCAGCTTGCCCTGTGGCCGGATGATTGAAAAATCCGGGTTGGCCGGAATGAGATGAAAACCAGCCTTGTCGCGCCCCAGCGTCTTGAGCGTGAATTCATCGTCGACTATGCCAACCACCAGTTCGCCGGGCTGGGCATGAGTCCGGCGCTCGACGATGGCCAGATCGCCGCTGTGGATGCCCGCATTGATCATTGATTCGCCCTTGACTCGAATAATCACGGTTTGCGCCGGTTTCTCGATCAGGAAGCGATCCAGCATGACCTGCTCGCAGGCCTCGTCGGATACCGAAACTGGCGTGCCCGCCGGAACCGGTTGGCTGGCGACCGTGCGCTCGAAAAACCGATCACTCGGAGCCCAATCGCCATCCGGGGTGCGTTCCAGCATCCCGACAGCTTCCAGCCGTTCGAGCATCTTTTTGATAGCGGACTTGGAGGCGAAGCCGAGTAGATCCATCAGCCGGGCATAGGACGGAAAAGTGCGGTACTCGGCGTAATACGCCTGTAGTCGCGCCAAGTGTTCCTGGTCGTTGGACGATTTGGATTTGGATATTGTCATGAGCGATATTGTAGAGAACGCACGTTCTCTAGTCAAAAATTATCACAACCTTTTTGCAATCGTTCGCATCTGTTCGCATTCGCTGGAAAATCTCTCGCCAAATTTCATATTCCTCCATCGCAAAATTCTTTCATCGACGAGTTTGATGACAGAAGGAGTGCTACCCAATGATGGATGTGAACCAAACCCCACCGGACCGGATGACGGTCGAGCAGCGCAGGCAGGAGGTCGGCCAGTTGCTGGCACGCGGCATTGCCCGCTTGAGAATGCCCCCGCAAAACTGCGCCCCAGAGAGCGAGTTTGAACTTGCTATACCGCCGGAACGAAGCGTTCATGCGGTCTCCAACCCACGCAACAGAAAGGAGATCGCATGAACCAGAAAACCCATCCCTTCGTGACGCCGCCATCGGTAGTGGCACAGATCACTCAATTGCCCAGCCTGGACATGGCAGCAATCAAGGCGTTGTGGAAACGCCTGTACGGCGGGGATACGCCGACGCACAACCGGCAGTTCCTCGAACGCCGCATTGCCCACAAGCTGCAGATGATCGAGTTCCGCAAGGTCGATCGCAACATGCTGGAGAGCAACCAGCGCCGGATCGCTACTCTGATCGAGCGCGGCAAGATGCAAACGCCGACCAAGCATTACATCCCGCCGGTCGGCACTGTGCTGACCCGGTTGTATCAGGACGTCGAGCACCGGGTGACCATCGAGGCCGAGGGCACCTACGAATACCAAGGGCGGCGCTACGACAACCTGTCCGTCATCGCCCGCGAGATTACCGGCACCCGCTGGTCTGGCCCGCTGTTCTTCGGATTGCGCAAACAGGAAACTACCAAGAAACCCAAGAAAGGAGTTCGTAAATGAACCAGCCCATCAAGCGCCGTATGCGTTGTGCCGTCTATACGCGCAAATCCAGCGAGGAGGGGCTGGACCAGGAATACAACTCCATTGATGCCCAGCGTGATGCCGGGCATGCGTATATCGCCAGTCAACGTGCCGAGGGCTGGATCGCGGTCGCCGACGATTATGACGATCCGGCATTTTCTGGCGGCAACATGGAGCGCCCCGGTCTGAAACGCCTGATGGCGGACATCGAGGAAGGTAAGATCGATATCGTCGTGGTCTACAAAATCGACCGTCTGACCCGTAGCCTGGCAGATTTCTCGCGCATGATCGACGTATTCGAGCGGCACGGTGTATCGTTTGTTTCCGTCACCCAACAGTTCAATACGACGACCAGCATGGGGCGGCTGATGCTCAATATCCTGCTGTCGTTTGCCCAGTTTGAGCGAGAGGTCACCGGCGAGCGCATCCGCGACAAAATCACCGCCAGCAAGAAGAAAGGCATGTGGATGGGCGGCATCCCGCCCTTGGGCTACGATGTGGAAAATCGCCGACTGGTGCCAAATCCCAAGGAGGCTAATCTGGTGCGACACATCTTCAAGCGCTTCGTCGAGATTGGATCGACCACCTTGCTGGTCAAAGAAATGCGGTTGGACGGTGCGACCTCCAAGGCGTGGGTAACGCAGGACGGCAAGGTGCGTGAGGGCCGTCCGATCGACAAGAGCCTGCTGTACAAGGTGCTCAACAACCGCACCTACCTTGGGGAACTGCGGCACAAGGAGCAGTGGTATCGAGCCGAGCATCCACCGATCATCGACCAGCAGGTGTGGGATGATGTGCAGGCCATCCTGTCCGTCAACGGACGACAGCGCGCCAAAACTACCCGCGTCACCAAGGTGCCGTTTCTGCTTAAGGGGATTGTATTCGGCAGCGACGGCTACGCCTTGTCGCCGTGGCATTCCACCAACAGGCAAGGACGCAGCTACCGGTATTACATTCCACAGCGCGACACCAAGGAATACGCCGGAGCATCGGGATTGCCGAGACTGCCAGCCGCCCAACTGGAGGGCGCAGTGCTCGACCAGTTGCGCGGCATCATGCGCAATCCGGCGATGACCGGCGAAATCGTGCCGCAAGTGAAAAATCTCGATGCAGACATCGACGAGGCACAAATCACCGTGATCATGACCCGGCTGGATTTGATCTGGGATCAACTGTTTCCGGCAGAGCAGTCGCGCATTGTCAGGCTGCTGGTGGAAAAGGTTGTCGTCTCGCCGACCAACATTGAGCTGCGCCTGCACTCCAACGGTATCGGTCAGATCATCAGAGAGATGCAACCGGCGTCAGCAACCGAGGAGGCCATGGCATGAGTTCCATCAAAATCGAAGGTCACGCCGAGGCCGTGCCATTCAGCGATGGCTCATTGACGCTCAACATCCCGATCAAGATAAAGCGGCGAGGTGGGTGCAAGAAAATCACTCTGCCCAATGGCGAGGAGGGGATAGCCAACTCGCCGAAAAAAACGACGGCCATGCAACTGGCACTGGCGCGCGGACACCGCTGGCTGGCCATGCTGGAATCCGGTGAGGTGAAAACCATGCGTGAACTTGCTGCCCGCGAGGGCGTGGACAACAGCTACGTCAGCCGGATGGTCAACCTGACGATGCTGCCGCCATGGACGATTGCAGCGATTTTAGAAGATACGCTGCCGGATGATGCCATTTTGTTCGACATGGCGGTTGATCCGCCGTTGGTGTGGGGTGAGTGCTAATCCAATGACGTTCATGTTTTAGACATGCACGTCATTGGTTTGGCTTTCGAAACTTGGTTTACTTCTTGATGCCGCAGCTACTTATACCGAACAGGGAGTAAGCTGGGCAGAAGCCGATCAGCCCGGTCAACAGCGGTACCACACCGATCCATCCCCATGCACCTATTGTGTCGGTGACGGCCAAAGCAATCAGAACTAGCCCTACGACGATGCGTAGCGCGCGATCGATCCAACCTGAATTGCATTTCATACGTTTCTCCTTGTCTGGTTGCGAAAAACCAAAAGCATAATATTTTACCTCCTTCAAGTATGTGAGGAATGTCACATAAGTAATATATTGAATTTACTTGTTTACAAGACAATATTTGAAGAAATAGAATAGTAATCGAATACTTACTTGTGGGGTTTTTGTGTGAGAATAATTGGTCGACCTTCACTACGTTGGGCGATTTTGCGCTGTAGGCATAAAGTCCTTTCTGGGCTTAAGTCGCTAAATCTCTCAAAACGGAAAATTTCACTACTTGCGCTGGCCGCAGCGTTGGTTTCCGCATTCCTGTGGGTCATCCTGACTCAAGGACCGCTGGCTCCTCTAAAGGTGACGACTGACAGGGTTCGTGCCGCCAATCTGGCCCCAGAGGTCTTCGGAGTGGGCATCATTGAAGCACGGCATACTTATAACATTGCTCCGATCATGAACGGTAGAGTAAGCCGGATGCTGGTCGATCAGGGCGACAAGGTGGTAGCTGGGCAAGTCGTTGCCGAAATCGACCCCGTCGATCTCAATGAAAAACTTGCCAGCAGTCAGCATCTGGCAGAGCGGGCGGCTAATACTATCAAGGTTGCCGAGGCTCAGTTGATCGAGGCTCAGAGTCGCAGCAGAACCACGTCTTCGACCTATGCACGATTCGAGGAATTGCATACACGCGGTTTTGTCAGCCAAGAAATGCTGGACGCCAAACTGCATGAAAGAACCGCCGCCATCGCTGCCGTTGAAGCTGCAACAGCGAGTTTGTCTGCCGCCAAACGTGAGTATGCCAAATCCCTTTCAGACTTCAAGGGGGCGAAGAAGCAGCAAGAGCAAACTCGTTTGATCAGCCCGGTGAGCGGTATCGTTACTGCCCGTATGGCTGACAATGGAGCCATTCTTTCCCCCGGCCAAACGGCGCTGCAAGTGGTTGAACCGAGCGACTTGTGGATCAAGACCCGCGTGGATCAGAAGCAAGCTGGCATGTTACAGCCGGGATGCAAGGCAGTTATTGTGCTGCGCTCCCAGCCGCAAATCCATATTCCTGGGGCACTGGCGCGTATCGACTTGATCAGTGATTCCGTCACGGAAGAGCGTATCGTCAATGTGGTTTTCTCAACCAAGGAAATCCATCCGAGCGTGGGGGAGTATGCGGAAATTACTTTCCAACTCCCTTCTCTTCAGCGGGTGCTTTCCATTCCCAGTGCAGCGGTTAAGCGCATCAGCCAGCAGGAGGTGGTTTGGGTGTTGCAAGAGGGACATGCCCGATTGCGCGCAATCAAGACAGGCGTTGCTACGCTGGATGGTCGAACTCAGGTCATTGACGGCCTGAGCGATCAAGACGAGGTGATCGTCTATAGCCAGCAGGCGCTGCGTAATGGCCTGAAGGTCAAGGTCGTTTCTGAAATCGTGAGGAACTGAACGTGATCAATCTAGCGAGCCGCGATATTCTGCATGGCTGGGGAAAATTCGTTTTTACCGGTGTCGGGCTCGGCTTGCTGATTGGTGTCACCTTGACGATGGCAGGCGTTTATCGTGGCATGGTAGACGATGCCAAAGTACTGATCGCCAATGCGGGCGCAGACTTGTGGGTGGTACAGCAAGATACACTGGGGCCGTATGCTGAGCCTTCCAGCATTCATGACGATGTTGTGCGTGATCTACTCGGGCAGCCCGGTGTAATGGAAGCAGGCAACGTTGCCTATCTGACGATGCAGATACAGCATCAAGGCAAGGAGGTGCGTATCATGCTCGTCGGTATCGAGCCGGATCGACCCGGTAATCCGGAGTATCTGGTGTCCGGGCGACCGATTGCACAGTCTCACTACGAAGCGCTGGCCGATGTTAAAACCGGGCTAAATTTGGGAGATCGTGTCCAGATTCGTCGTCATCAATTCACTGTGGTCGGGCTGACGCGCCGCATGGTTTCTTCCAGCGGCGATCCGATGGTATTCGTCCCGCTGAAAGATGCGCAGGAAGTACAATACCTCAAAGACAATGATGCACTGCTCAATGAGCGCGCGCGAACGACAGCGAATCCTGCGCTCAACCGTCCAGGCTCGACTAGCGCACTGAACGTCGTCCTCGCCGCACAGAGTTCCAGTCACATGGTCAATGCGGTGCTTGTACGGGTCAGGCCGGGTTTCGAGGCAGAACAAGTGGCCAGCGACATCCGGCGCTGGAAACACTTGCAGGCCTATACCAAGGATCAAATGGAAGAAATTCTGGTCGCCCGATTAATCGCCACCTCGTCCAAACAAATTTTCATGTTCCTGGTAATTCTGGCTATCGTCAGCGCTGCCATCGTTGCCTTCATCATCTACACCATGACTATGAACAAGATCCGCGAGATCGCTGTGCTCAAGCTGGTCGGAGCCAGTGACCAAACGATCGGCGGAATGGTGTTGCAGCAGGCACTGGGGCTGGGGCTGATCGGCTTCGTTGTTGGCAAAACTTCGGCCACGCTATGGGCGCCGCTGTTCCCTAAATACGTGCTGCTCATTCCGGGGGATGCACTGAGAGGTTTCGTGCTGGTCATGCTGATCTGCTCAATCGCCAGCATCTTTGCGATTCGCGCAGCCTTGCGAGTTGATCCGGCGACGGCGATTGGAGGTTGATAGCATGAACCAACCCGCAATCCATATTGAGAATCTCAGCAAGCGCTATGGCGAGGGCGATACTGCCGTCGATGCCCTGAAGGGCGTGGATATGACGATCTGGCCCGGCGAGGTTGTCGGGCTGGTTGGGCCGAGCGGCTCGGGCAAGAGCACGCTGCTGAAATGTCTGGGGGCAGTCATTGAGCCGACTGCCGGGAAGATGCAGCTTGGTGGCGATATCGTATTTGATCAGACCTGGAAGATCGACGACTTGCGTGTATTGCGCAGGGATCGGATAGGCTTCGTGTTCCAGGCACCCTATTTGATCCCGTTTCTGGATGTTACCGACAATATCGCCTTGCTGCCCATGCTGGCTGGTGTTCCTGATGTTCAAGCGCGTGAGCGGGCCAGAGAGTTGCTGGCTGCTTTGGATGTCGGTCATCGCGCCAAGGCACAGGTCTCTCAGCTTTCCGGTGGCGAGCAGCAACGCGTGGCGATTGCACGCGCACTGGCGAATCGCCCGCCGGTGATTTTAGCCGATGAACCCACCGCACCGCTGGATAGCGAACGCGCTCTCAACGTGGTGCGCATCCTTAACCGGATGGCGGGGCAATACCAAACTGCCATTATCGTGGTGACGCATGATGAAAAGATTATTCCAACATTCAAGCGTATTTATCACATTCGCGATGGCCGCACCTATGAAGAAGCGGGCGAGGGGCGCCCAGCTTAGAAATTAACAGGAGAACGAAATGACTCAGGAAATTATCAAGCGCCGTTTGCCTACGGAAGAAAGGCAGGGCGAGATTATTCGTGTGGCCGTCGAGCTTGCAGCGGAAAGGGGGGTGGACAGCGTCACCACTCAGGACATGGCGGATGCTATGAACGTCACCCAAGGGGCGATCTTCAAGCACTTCGCCACCAAGGACGACATCTGGTTCGGCGTTATGAACTGGGTACGCGACCGGCTGATGTCCGTACTGGATAAAGCGGCTTCCGAGGCGGCTGATCCGCTTGACGCTATCGAGCGCATGTTCTTTGCACACATCACCTTCATCAACAAGCATCCGGCCATTCCCAGACTATTGTTCTCCGAAATGCTGCACAAAAAGAGCAGCAAATTGCGCGTACTTATCCAGACCATCATTTCAGGATACGAAACCAAGATCGCCACGTTATTGGATGCTGCCAAGGAGCAAGGTCTGGTGTCGGATGAGTTGGACAGTCAGCATGCGGCAGTACTGTATATCGGAATGATTCAAGGCTTGGTCATGCAGATCACTATCTTCAACGACAAACGCAGTCTGCTCGACGAGGCTAGAAAAACCTTCCCTATATTTTTACATGGCATCAAAACTCGCAGCTGATTCATTATATTTTCACCCACGAAAGGACTTACCATGAAAAAGCAGTTGATCGTAGCCACATCCCTTATCTCCCTGGCGTTGTCCGCATCTCATGTGCAGGCAGCAGAACCACTGGAACTGCAAAAAGTGATGAAAGAGCTTGGCAGAAATATGCAGGTTATTACCGATGGAATCTCCCGTGAGGACTGGGAGTTGGTTGTTAAAACGGCTCCAATGATTGCAGAACATCCACAACCTCCGCTGACGGAAAAAATGCGCATTATGTCGTTCATGGGAACTGACATGCCCAAATTCAAAGCGCTTGATGGCGAAACACATGAAGCCGCACATGATCTACTTCATGCGGCGCAAGAAAAGGATGGAAAGAAAGTCATCGCAGCCTTTCAGAAAGTGCAATCTTCATGCCTAAGTTGCCATCAGGCTTTCCGTGGGAAATTTGTCGAACATTTCTACGGCACAGTCAGCAAATAAATCAGCGGATAATCAACCATCATTCATGGAGCAAATCATATGAAGAGCTGCAAATTAAGTTGGACTCTGGTCGCAGTGTTGACCGTCATTGTCGCGGCATTGGGGTATAAATTTACAGTAGGTAATGTCAAGCCATCGGACGATGGCCGTCAGGCGGTCATATTGAGTAAAGATGAGCGCAATGCACTGCTACTCGAGATGCGTGTGTGGCTGCAAAGCTCACAGGGAATATTGGCGGCGGCATCCGAAAAAGATTTTGATGCGGTTATCAAATTTGCCAAAGCATCCGGCATGCAAGCTGAGGCAGACACACCGGGGTCATTGTTTAGGAAGCTTCCCGTCGAGATGAAGGCGCTCGGTTTTGATACGCGCGGAAAGTTTGACGACATTGCCGCCGAGGCTGCAAAGTCAAAAGACAGCAATCAGGTGATTACGAAATTGAGTGTCGCTATGAATAACTGTATTGCTTGCCACGAAATGTATCGATTTGTTGAGGACTCAAAATAGGCCGTAATAATAGTTGCGGCGATTCGGGATGGTACGTTGCCGGGCGACGTTAACCTATTTGGTCTGGCTGTTGATCCACTGTTGGCATGGGGATGATGCCTGAATAGACTTCTAATATGGCTGGTTATTTCCCTTGGTAATTCTGCTATCAAACCGTTCATCCGAGTCCGCGCGTAATTCTATGAAAATAAAGGATGAAATTTAATGCCTTTGCGGACTTCGGTTTCGGCATGGTTGGAGAGTCGGCAGAGAATATCGGCGCGGAGAGAGAAAATAGCCCTCGATCTTGAGGCCGGTGGTGAGAGGTGAAGTCCGCAACTTGTTGAAAATAAAGCCGCCGTGTGCGGGATTTTGGAAAAAGAAAAAGGACTCAGAGAGAGTCTGAGTCCTTATTATTGGTGGTGGGGCGCAACCCCGTATCAATTCGATTCTCTGCAACGCGCACTAGCCACTAAAGGCGGGTGCGGAAATCTGCAAGAACCCCTTATCTGCGCAGCATCTTATCAGGAATTTACCAGGTTGTTTTGTTGATGGTAGAGTGACTGCGAACGCCAGTTCAATTGCTGATTTTGGAATTGAACCGGCGTCCTGAGTTATAAATTTTCGATTTGGCTCCGAGCCATTAATTTTTCCGCCAATTTAACGAGGCTAAGTTGCTCGACTATGTGATTGTCGTAATCGACGGTAAAGAACGTTGGTTCGGAGATGGGTGGGGAGGGAGCTCCATCACGTGCAAGCGGAATAACATGTACAGCGCCGCCATATAGTCGAATCACAAATAGAACTGAGTGGCGGCCTGCTCCATGAGAGTATGATGCCAACATCATGAGATGAGAATTTCCATCCATAGCCGAAAAAAATTCACCAAAGTTGGCCCCAATATCCCCATCTAAATTCATGTATACAGGGGGTTTCCCGGTTAGAACAGAGGCCTTGATGTCGTCGAAAGCTGCATCGCGACAATACTGTTCGCCATAGGTGTGGATCGCAATATTCATACCGATTTTTGCCAGCACACGAGAGTAAGCATCTGTGTCGATATTCATGCCTATGTGCATGCTCGGTTTCTCAATGGTCTTCGGATCGGGAAGTTCTGCTCCAGAAAGAGCAGAAAGTTGTGACCTTACAATTGAGAGCCATTCAGGAATTTGTTCCGTTGTTTCTGAGCGTAAAACGAGTTGCCCAGTCGGCCGCAAAAATAATCTTGCTATTTCTGTATCCCCGGAATTTTTCAGCGGCTCTAGCCAGATGCACTCACTTGGTGGTTGTGCCAACTGTTCCGTCGAAGCAAAGTTGTATTTATCATCTGACCAAATGAAGGTCGTTACACCGTAGCTAATGATAGAGCTTTGTTTTTGTTTGTCGACAATGAGTACATCCTTAATGAGCAAGGAAGAAATCTGATCAAGCAAAGCTCGAATGCCGATAACATCTGGCCCGGAAAGGCCTAGTTTTTCTTTGCTGATAACGATTTGCGGCATCACAGTCGGTATGCCGCCGGCCCCCAGACCAGATTCAAGTTCATGACCTGAATGAGGATCTGCAATCGAGTTGCTTGCTGTATCCAGTCTTGGGATGCTTGCTTTTTTGCCGCTTCCTCGTCCTTGCCCTTGCAAAAAAATACGTGCAAGTGCGGCTGGTGAGTTTCTCATAAACTTGGCTTCGAGCTTTGAAAAAATGCCCGTATTGCAATTGGCACAAACTAGCTTCTTGAGTAAAAAGCGCCGATCATCACCGCCAAGTCCAGCGGGAAAAATATGTTCATCGGTGAATTGACCGGGTTCCCCGCAGTAAATACAAGTTGGTTGTTCATGCATCGGGATCGATAACGCGAAAACCAGCACGCAGTACCTCAGCGCTGGCTGACCTTGCAGCAATCGAATCCCGAAGTTCTTCCAGCGCAGTCAGTACCATATCCAACGACTCAAACCGATGTTCCAGCCAGTAGTCGTTATAAAACAGAGCGCTGAATGACTCGCGACTAAACGTGTCGTTTTCAGCAGGAATTCCCAGTGCATCGAGAACGTAATCGAACAGGCAGTCAACACTTGGCGCTTGATCGGCAAAACCAGCATCCTCCAGCCTCGCAGCGCGATCCGCTTCATAGAGCACAATCCCGAGCAGATCGATCAGTGTCGA
Source organism: Ferriphaselus amnicola (assembly GCF_000974685.2). NCBI lineage: Bacteria > Pseudomonadati > Pseudomonadota > Betaproteobacteria > Nitrosomonadales > Gallionellaceae > Ferriphaselus > Ferriphaselus amnicola. Next base: position 1,298,400 of record NZ_AP018738.1, on the reverse strand, counting down.
TCTATCAATTTGACGCTCAATGCTTCGGGCGAATTGCTGATCCTGCAGCCATAATTTGGTAATTCCCATGTGCACTCCAGTTATAAGGTTACGCCTTGCTCACGGGATAATACCCATCCGAATCTTGGTCTTGATGCCCGACAGCCAATCTTCCCGGTACTGTAGGGCGAGCGCGTCAAGGTTGGTGCGACCGACCCCGGCTTTACGTGCCAAATCCTCCAGCGATACCGCGCAGTCAAGCCAGCCAAGTGCGTGCGTCGCAATCAACGCAGCCTTATCGGCGGTTGTCACGACAACGATTGCTGAGGGCAATAGCTTATTCGCGAGCAGCCACGCCAGTAGATGTTTTTCACCATCGTCGAGCGTGCTGCATGAGTGATGTGAGAGCACCAGCGATGCAAGTTCTTTGCGCGTTACAGGGTGCTGGCCAGCGAGTCCGGCATTCAGGTCTGCCGGAAGTACCGAAATGTGGCGCGGGTCGTTGGGGTTGCCAGTGAGAGTTTCCTCTACACATTTTTCGACTGTTTCAATAGAAAAATGGCTACTGATTGCTGTCCAGCAGCCGGTTCGGAATGCTTCGAGGATGACATTGGTATCAGCGAAAACTCGGGTTGTCGGCATACGGTCTGCACCTCAAAGTTCGAACGGTGCGGTGAGGTCGTACTGAGCAAAAAGTTCGTTCAAACCGCCCAGCCCCAGTCCCATGGTTTTTGAGGCTTTACGTGCCGACAATCGCCCATTTTCAAGTGCTTCGTGAAGCATGCGCACAAACGCTGTTGAAAACCGTTTGGGTGGACCAGATACCGATGATCGTTGCGTCTCCAGCGAGAGGTTGCGGCGAGTGTCCTCACTGATGAGTTTGAGGTTTAAAAGTCGCCACGCGAGCGCGACTGGTGCAACACGTAGCAGCGCTGCAACTTCGCAGAGATGTGCGACGTCGTCTAGGCGGTCACGGTCGATTAATTTGTCGAGAGACGCACGAGGCATTAGTAGCGCGGCTGCAAAATTGTCGGCCAGTTGTTCGATTCGCTTCTTTTTATTACGATCCTCAAGCGAGTTGGATTCGCGATGGTCAGGCTTCATTGCATCCCATGTCAGCGCGTGGAATAGCTCGTGTGCCAGATCGTAGAGGCGACGCGCCTCGGTTTCATTTCGGTTGATGAGAATAACGCCCATTTCTTCGAGATGACAGGTCGCACCCGAGATGGATTTGCCATCGTCCGCCTCTAGTGTGTCTACAAAAAGCACCGGAATGTCGAGCTCGCGCTCGATTTTATCAATTAAGGACTCTGCAGGAATGACACCAAGATCAAGTTCGGCTGCCAAGCTTTCAGCGCGCTCTTGTGCGTCCTCGAATGAAGACTGTGCTGACAGACGTAAGGCACGTTTGAGTACACTCGCACGGCTGTCTTGCTGCTCACGCAGCCAGCGCAGCAGGCCGATCCATTGCCCAGCCTTTAGTTCGAAACCGTCAAGGCTGTCTTCAGGAACTTCGGGGGCTGCACGCCACGAGAATTGTGCCTCGCCAGCGACGGTGAATGGATCAATGAAAAATTCGATGTCACGATCCAGAAGATCGGATAGCGTCAGCAGTTCCTCCGGCTTCAACGCGCGTTTGCCGTTCTCAATATCGGAAACCGACTGGCGATCATTCAAGCCGAGGTGTTGTGTGAGCTGATCTTGTGTCCAGCCCTTCGCATCGCGTGCTGCTTTGACGCGGTAGCCGATCAGCTTTTGCGAGATTTTTTCAAACATGGTAATTGCCCCCTCAAGGTCGATATTCTACATCTTGCATATTGAAATCCGCAAGATAATCTTGCTTTTTTGGCTTGGCAATATTATCGGCAACTCTTCTTTGTAGAACGTCGGTTACATCATATGAGCTGCAAACTAACTGTCATGCGTTATGGTATTACGCCACTTTTACCACCAACCAGCATAAAAGTATTGTCAATAGCCTGTTTGGTGGTTACTCGGCTTCTGTGCTAGGATGCGCGCCGCTTTGAGGTGCTTTCCTGCTTGCAGGTAAGTTAAACGGGAAACAGGTGAAATACCTGTGCTGCCCCCGCAACGGTAAATAAGTGTGGGTTTGTCATCATGCCACTGTGAGCAATCATGGGAAGGCGACAGATCAAAACTTGTGAGCCCGGATACCGGCCTGATTGCATACGAGCAGAAGAGGGCGCGGGTGGCGGCTTCGTGGTGATTCATTTTGCAGCGTGCTTTCTCAAAGAAAGCTGATTGTTTGCTGTCCGCACTTCTTCTGATTATTAACGCTCTAGCGGGGTCGCTGGGGTTTATCAGGAGTGCTTTAAATTATGCAATACAAACTTTCTGCTGCCATTTTATGTGCAGCAACCTCCCACGCATTTGCAGAAAATACGCTGCCGGAAGTGTTGGTGACCGCCACGCGCACCGAGCAATCTGCCGATGCAACTTTGGCGTCCGTTACTGTTATCACCCGTGAACAGATAGATCGCTTGCAGGCGCAGTCCATGCAGGACGTGTTGCGCGGTGTGGCGGGTTTGACGATCAGTAATAACGGTGGCGCAGGGAAAGCTACCTCAGTATTTTTACGCGGTAGTAATGCCGATCATGTGTTGGTGTTAGTCGACGGAATAAAAATCGGTTCGGCAACTACGGGTACAGCCTCATTTCAGGATATTCCAGTCGCACAAATCGAGAGAATTGAAATTGTGCGCGGTCCGCGTGCCAGCCTGTATGGCTCGGAAGCGATTGGCGGCGTGATCCAGATATTTACCAAAAAAGGCGGTGGAGCCTTGACTCCTAGCGCGAGCTTCACGGCGGGCAGTTATGGCACGTACAATAGTAGTGCTGGCTTGAGCGGTGGCGGTGAGCAGGGCTGGTTCAATGCCAAAGTGAATCAGCAAAATGTGCGCGGCTTCAACGCCTGTCGCGGTAGTTTAGTCGCAGGCTGTTTTGTCAATGAACCGGACAAGGACGGCTACCACACGACTTCGCTAGGCTTGAATGGAGGCTATCACTTTGACAACGGTCTAGTGGCTGAAGCGCAGGTGTTGCGTGCGAATAGCAAAAATCAATATGACGGCAGCCGCTTCGCCGGAAATCAAGCTGAAGGCGTGCAACAGGTTGTTGGCGGCTCGCTCAAATTTTCCCCCATGCAAGACTGGAAGATGACGCTGCGTGCGGGTAGTAGCCAAGATAATTCAACCGCCTTTTTTAATGGTCTTTACAACAGTCGCTTCAACACGCAACGTGACAGTTTGACGTGGCAAAACGATGTTGCCGTGGGCGATAGTCATCTGCTCACGGCAGGGGCGGACTATCAAAATGATCGCGTGGACAGCTCTACACTGTACGCCAAAACTACGCGCAACAACCAAGCTGTGTTTGGGCAGTATCAGGGCGGTTTCGGTGCCCACAGCGTGCAAGCCAACGCACGCCGTGACGACAATCAGCAATTCGGCGGGCACACCACGGGGGGATTGAGCTACGGTTATGCGCTGAGTGACGCTACTCGGTTGACCGCCTCCTATGGCACGGCATTCAAGGCACCGACCTTCAACCAGTTGTATTACCCTGGTTTTGGCTCGGCGACCTTGCGTCCAGAGTTGTCACGCAGCGCGGAAGTTGGCCTGGCGGGACGTGGAGTGCTGGGCAAATGGTCGCTGAATGCCTATCAAACGGACATTACCGATTTGATTGGCTTTGATGCGTTTTTCAATCCAGTCAATATTAACACGGCACGGTTGACTGGCGTGGAGGGGCAACTCAAAGCGCAATTGGCGGAGTGGGACATTAACACTACGTTGACATTGCAAGATCCGCGTCAGACCTCGGGTAGAAATAGTGGCAAATTGTTAAACCGCCGAGCGACTGAAGCGCTTCGTATCGAAGTGGCGCATGACTTTGGCGCAATTCGTGTGGCCAGCTCATTGTATGGCGAAGGCCGCCGTTACGACGATCTGGCCAATACGGCGGGTAAAAAGCTGGCGGGTTACGGCCTGCTCGATATTCGTGCAGAGTATCGCTTTTCGCCCGAATGGCTGTTGCAGGGTCGCCTGGACAACTTGCTCGACAAGCAATATGAGACGGCACAGTTCTTTAATCAGGCACGACGCGGGTTATACTTCACGCTGAATTACCAAGCCAAGCAATAATCTGACTCAAGTGGGCGTGTCATCGCGCTCACTCCCTATGTTAAGGAGCCCATATGAAAACTTTATCGAATCGCTCGCTGCTCATCGCGGTAAGTTTGGTGGCCTTGATGGCAGCTACGCGTATGCACCACTTCGGCACATCGCTGCATTTACCCGACGCGTCGTTAGCGATTTTTATTCTCGCGGGATTTTTTATTGCTAGTCCCGTATTTTTTGCTGCATTGTTCATCGAAGCGGTCGTAATTGATTACCTCGCCATCACGCAATTTGGTGTGAGCGACTTTTGCGTTACACCTGCGTATTGGGCGTTGATTCCGACCTACCTCGTATTATGGGCGGCGGGGAGGGTTTATGCGCGTTTGCATCAAGATACACTGCGCAGCTTAAGCGTATTTTCCGCGATCTCCTTTCTTGCCATGAGTATCGCGTTCCTGATTTCCAATAGTGCGTTCTACGTGTTTTCTGGACGTTTCCCAGAGATGAATTTCAGCGAATACACTGAACGTGTGGCGCAATACTACGTGCCTTACCTTAGCAGCGCAGTGGTCTATCTTATCCCCGCCGTGCTGATTTATGCCGTGGCGCAACAACGCCTGAAAGCTCATGCCGGATAATTCAGCGCAACACCAGGCGCGCATGGCGCGCAAGAAAAAGGTTATCGATGCCGCGATTGCCCAGGCCAATCAGGACAAGGGTTTGCTGCTGGTGCTCACGGGCAACGGCAAAGGAAAATCCAGCTCGGCGTTCGGTATGGTGGCGCGCAGTTTGGGCTACGGCTTCAAGGTTGGCGTGGCGCAATTCCTCAAAAGCCGCCGCGACACCGGCGAAGAAAAATTCCTCGGCGCGCAAGCCGGGGTGGACTGGCAAGTGCTGGGCGACGGCTTTACCTGGGATACGCAAGACAAAGCCGCCGACACCGCCACAGCGCAACGCGGCTGGCAGGTGGCGCAAGCCATGTTGCGCGATACCTCATTGCATCTGGTGGTGCTGGACGAGCTGACCTATTTGCTCAAATACGGCTACCTCGAAGCCGCACAAGTGTGTGCCGATCTGGCAGCGCGCCCTGCCATGCAGCACGTCGTCATTACGGGTCGTGCCGCACCCGATTGCTTGCTGGAACTCGCCGACACCGTCAGTGAAATCAATGATGTCAAACACGCCTATCGCGCAGGCATCAAAGCCCAGCCTGGAATAGATTTGTAATGCGTTTTTGTCCCGCTTTATTTATCAGCGCACCCGCATCAGGGCAGGGGAAAACCACCGTCACCGCTGCCATTGCAGCCTACCATCGCGGGCAAGGGCGGCGTGTGCGCGTATTCAAAACCGGTCCAGATTTTATCGACCCGACTATTCTGGCAACCGCTTCGGGACAGGCGGTTTACCAGCTCGATTTATGGATGGGCAGCGTGGACGAATGCTGTGCGCGCTTGTATGACGCAGCGGGTGAAGCAGATTTGATTTTGATCGAAGGCGTGATGGGCTTGTTCGATGGCAAGCCCTCCAGTGCCGATTTAGCCCGTCAATTTGGCGTACCCATTTTGGCGGTGATCGATGCGAGCGCGATGGCGCAAACCTTTGCCGCACTCGCCGTTGGGCTGGCACGCCTGGACAGCGAGCTGCCCTTCTTCGGCGTGCTGGCAAATCGGGTCGCGAGCACGCGGCATGCCGAGATGCTGACCGAACATTTACCTGATGATTTGAACTTTTGTGGCGCATTGCCGCGCACGGCTGAAATCACTTTGCCCGAACGCCATCTGGGCTTGTTGCAAGCTGCCGAGCTGCCCGACATCACGGCGCGCATCACTCATGCGGCAACGCTGTGGGCGCAATACGGCGTGACCGAATTGCCACCAGCGGTAGGATTTTTGCCCGCACCACTCGTCGCGTTGCAAGGTGGATTGGCGGGCGTAAGAATCGCTGTGGCGCGCGATGCGGCGTTCTCATTCTTGTATCAAGCCAATCTCGATGTGCTGCGTGAACTGGGCGCGGAACTGCGCTTCTTCTCGCCGCTAGAGGATGCCAACTTGCCTGATTGCGACAGCGTATATCTGCCCGGCGGCTATCCTGAATTACACCTGAAAAAATTATCATCCAATGCTACGATGTTGACGGCACTGCGCAATCATCACAGCGCGGAGAAGCCCATACTGGCCGAATGTGGCGGCATGTTGTATGCCTTGCAATCCTTGGCCGACAAGCAAGGTGCGTCAGCCAATTTGCTAGGTTTATTGAATAGCACAGCCACCATGCAGCCGCGCCTGACCGCCCTCGCCTTGCAAAGTGCAGTGCTGCCGCAGGGGACGTTGCGCGGCCATACTTTTCATTATTCCAAACTGGAAAGCGATCTGCTGCCCGTCGCGCGCGGCGCATGTCCCAATGGCTACGCCACCAGCGAAGCGGTGTATCAGCAAGGTCGTTTGACCGCTTCCTACATCCACTTTTACTTTCCCTCCAATCCACTTGCCGTGGCGCAATTATTCTTGCCATGACGCATCGCTACTCCGATTCCGAACGCGCTGCCATCTACCGCGTTATCGCCGAGCGGCGCGATATGCGCCACTTTTGTGGCTCGGACATTCCCGCAGCAACGCTGCAACGCATCTTGCAGGCGGCACATCAGGCACCCAGCGTGGGGCTGATGCAGCCGTGGCGTTTTATCCGTATTAGCGACGGCGCGTTGCGCGAAAGAATTTACCAGCTGGTTGCAGCCGAACGGCATTTAACCGCGCAGGAGATGGGCGAACGCGATGCAGAGTTTTTACGCCTCAAAGTCGAAGGCGTGCGCGATTGTGCAGAGTTATTGGTAGCAGTATTGGCTCCCGATGACGGCACGCTATTTGGCCGACGCACCCTGCCCGAAATGGATCTGGCATCGGTCGCTTGTGCCATACAAAACCTGTGGCTGGCGGCGCGTGCCGAAGGATTGGGTATGGGCTGGGTGTCGCTGTTTGAACCGCTCGCCTTGGCACGCTTACTCAATGTGCCAGCCGGGGGTAAGCCCATCGCCATCTTGTGCCTAGGGCAGGTCGAAGCGTTTTACACCGCACCGATGCTGCAACTGCAAGGCTGGCGCGATGCGCAACCGCTGGCGAATTTGCTGTTTGAAAATCAATGGGACGAGCGTGCAGCATGATGGACTTGCTGTGCGCATACAGCCTGCCGCTGTTGGTTCTAGCCGCCGTACTGCTCGATCAACTACTCGGTGAACCCCGCCGTTTTCATCCGCTAGTAGGCTTAGGGAATTTTGCGCGGCGGGTGGAAGACCTCTGTTATCCATCCCACACAAAATCGGCCTCAAGGCTGTATTCGCAAGGCATGGCGGCGGTGTGTCTAGTGATAGCTCCATTCGTTTTACTGGCCGTATGGCTGCAAACGTTGCAGGTTGTTGGCGTGTTTTTTCCTATCGTCGTTTTATATTTTTGCATCGCGCCACGCAGTTTGCGCGAGCACGCCGAAAGGGTCTGGCTTGCCTTGCAAGCCAGGGAGCTGGTGGCGGCGCGCACGGCGGTCAGCATGATGGTGAGCCGCGACACCACGCAGCTGGATGAGCGTGCGGTAGCCAAGGCGACCGTGGAATCGGTATTGGAAAACGGCAATGACGCGATTTTTGCCGCGCTATTTTGGTTCGTTGTGGCAGGTGCGCCGGGTGTGGTGTTGTACCGCATCAGCAACACGCTGGATGCGATGTGGGGCTATCGCAATGCGCGCTATCAGTATTTCGGCTGGGCGGCGGCGCGCCTAGACGACTGGCTGAATTTCATTCCCGCGCGGCTCACCGCTCTGAGCTACGCTTTGTTGGGCAAGACTTCATCAGCCTTGCGCTGCTGGCGCACTCAAGCCCCGCTGTGGGACAGCCCGAATGCCGGGCCGGTGATGGCGGCGGGCGCGGGGGCGTTGCAGGTGCAACTCGGCGGTGCGGCGCGCTATTGCGGGGTAGAGGAAACGCGCCCGCTGTTGGGCGGTGGCGAGGCTGTGGGCGCAGCGGATATTCGGCGTGCCTGTGCGCTGGTGCAGCGCGTGTTGTGGGTTTGGCTGGGGTTGATTTTTGTCGCTTCATCCGTGTGGGAGGTAGCTCATGCTTGAGCACGGTGGCAGAGTACGCGCAGCCGCACAGCACTTCGGCATCGCCGAAAAACACTGGCTGGATTTATCCACGGGCATCAATCCGAACGGCTGGCTGGTTCCCGTCGTGCCGCAGCAGGTGTGGCAAACCTTGCCGCAGGACGAAGACGATTTACCCGCTGCCGCGAGTGCGTATTACGGCTGTGCCTCACTACTCGCGGTGGCCGGTTCGCAAGCCGCCATTCAAGCCTTGCCGCGCTTGTTTTCGCCCAGCCGTGTCGCACTGCTTACTCCCAGTTATGCCGAACATACACACGCTTGGCAGCAAGCGGGGCATGAGGTTTTAGCCCTGCCCGCCGAGCAGATATTGCCGCTCGATGAGGCCATTAACATCGTCGTTATCGTCAATCCCAACAATCCCACGGGGCAACTTTTCAGTCGTGCAGACGTGTTGGCTTTGCATGAAACACTCGCTTCGCGTGGCGGCACGCTTATCGTGGATGAAGCCTTTATGGATGCCACGCCAGAGCACAGCCTAGCGGGTGATTGTCCGCGTACAGGCTTGGTCGTGTTGCGCTCCATCGGAAAATTTTTCGGTTTGGCGGGCGCGCGCGTCGGCTTCGTTTTAGCCGAGCAAACCATCCTACTCCGCTTACGTGAACTGCTCGGTCCGTGGCCGATTAGTGCGCCGTCGCGCTTCGTCGTCAGCCGCGCCTTGCGTGATACGGTCTGGCAAACCGCTACGCGCAACACCTTGCCGAGGGCAGCCGCGCGCCTGTGCGCCTTGCTGGAACAACAGGACTTGCAGGTGAGTGGCAGTACGGCGTTGTTCGCCTGGGTGCGGCGCGCCGATGCCGCGAGCATTCACCGGCAACTGGCGCAGCAAGGCGTACTGACGCGTTTGTTTGTAGAGCCTGCCAGTCTGCGCTTTGGCTTGCCGCGCGATGAAGCGCAATGGCGGAGACTGGAGGCGGCGTTAACTCAACGAGCCCCCCCTCACCCCAGCCCTGATGAAACAACTAGCCAATCGACTAAGCCCGCACGCGGGCAGGTTGCTGGTTATCTCCCGATGGGGGAGGGGGTAAAGACGGTGGCGCGTACCGTGATGGTGCAAGGCACCACGTCCGATGCCGGAAAAAGTACCTTGGTTGCTGCGCTGTGTCGTTGGCTGGTAAGGCAAGGTGTGCGCGTTGCGCCCTTCAAGCCGCAGAACATGGCGTTGAACAGTGCGGTTACCCGCGATGGCGGCGAGATCGGGCGGGCGCAGGCAGTGCAGGCAATGGCGGCAAACCTTGCGCCACACACCGACATGAATCCCGTGCTGCTCAAACCCAATAGCGACACCGGCGCGCAGGTCATCATTCACGGTCATGCCATCGGTAACATGGAGGCGCTGGAATATCACGCGTACAAAAACACCGCGCGTGCGGCAGTGATGCAATCGCATCAACGGCTGGCGGCGCAATACCAGGCGGTGGTGGTGGAAGGCGCGGGCAGCCCGGCAGAAATCAATCTGCGTGCCGGTGATATTGCCAACATGGGATTCGCCGAAGCGGTCGATTGCCCGGTTGTTTTGATTGCTGACATAGATCGCGGCGGCGTGTTCGCGCATCTGGTGGGTACACTGGCCTTGCTGTCCGAAACCGAGCAGGCGCGTGTAGTTGGTTTCGTCATTAACCGCTTTCGCGGCGACATCGCACTGCTGCAAGACGGTCTGGACTGGCTGGAGCAACGCACCGGCAAGCCGGTATTGGGCGTGCTGCCGTATCTGCATGGCCTGCATCTGGAAGCGGAAGACGCGCTACCGATTAACTCCCCTCGCCCTTTGGGACAAGCAGCGACTCGCCAGCTTGCTGGCTTAGTCGATTGCTCGGTAGTTCCATCAGATGGGGCGGGGGTGAGGGGGCGCGCCACGCCAAAGCTACGCATCGTCGTCCCCGTCCTCCCCCACATCAGCAATCACACCGATTTCGATCCGCTGCGCTTGCATCCGCAAGTCGAGTTGATTTTTGCTCCCATCACTGCACCGTTACCGCTCGCCGATTTAATCATTCTGCCCGGCAGCAAGGCGGTGCGTAGCGACCTTCAAAGTTTGCGTCGCGCCGGTTGGGAGTGGGCGATCAACCAGCATCTGCGCTATGGCGGAAAGCTGATCGGTATATGTGGTGGCTTGCAGATGCTGGGTGAATTCATCCACGACCCACTGGCCATCGAAGGTGAGGCGGGCAGCAGTCCAGGGCTGGGCCTGCTGAAACTGCAAACCACGCTGGCGGCGCAAAAACAGTTGCGCAATGTAGGCGGCACACTGCTACTGGAGGACGCTCCCGTGTCTGGATACGAGATTCACGCCGGAGTCTCCAGCGGTGCGGCATTGGCCAAACCTGCATTGCGCCTGGCGCACGGCGAGGATGGCGCCATCTCGGACGACGGGAAAATTCTCGCGACCTATCTGCACGGTCTATTTGAATCGACCGCCGCGCTGGATGCGCTGTTGCGCTGGGCGGGTTTGCACACGGTGAGCACGCCTGACTACGCCGCCCGCCGCGAGGCAGACATTGAGCGGCTGGCCGATGCTGTGGAGCAGCATCTCGATCGGAAAAAGTTGGCGGCATTGTTTGGACTGGAGGGCGACCGATGCGGGAATTGATTTTGGGCGGCGTGCGCTCTGGCAAAAGCCGTCTGGCGGAACAGCACGCTTTGGATGCGGGCGTGCCGGTTGTTTACATCGCCACCGCGCACGTGCGCGACGAAGAAATGCAGCAGCGCATCGCGCATCATCAAGCCCGTCGTCCTGCCGCGTGGTTGTTGGTCGAGGCGGGGCCCAATTTGGCGGAGGTATTGCAACGCGAAGCGCAGGCTGGGCGCTGTGTGCTGGTGGATTGTCTGACGATGTGGCTCACGCAACTATTGTGCGACGCTGATGAAACGATGTTGCGGCGCGAAGTCGCCGCGTTGCTGGACGTGCTGCCGCGCTTGCCGGGGCAGATTATTCTGGTGAGCAACGAAACCAATATGGGCATTGTGCCTCTGGGCGAATTGTCGCGCCGCTATTGCGACGAGATGGGGCGGCTGCATCAACAACTGGGTGCGCTGTGTAATCGTGTAATTTTGACGGTGGCAGGTTTGCCGCTGGTGGTGAAAGGAAGCTGAAGATGGACAATGACTGGTTGCAACAGCCGTGCGCGGTATTGCATGAGGCGGCGCGTAGCGCAGCGTTGGCGCGGCAAGAACAACTTACCAAACCACCGGGCGCGCTGGGGCGTTTGGAAGATATTGCCGTACAACTGGCCGCCTGGCAGGGAGTGGCGCAACCGACCCTGCAGCGCATCCATATCAGCATTTTCGCTGCCGATCATGGCGTGGCGGAAGAAGGGGTGTCGCTGTTTCCGCAAGCGGTTACCGCAGAAATGGTGCGTAACTTTGCGCGCGGAGGGGCGGCGATCAGCGTGCTGGCCAGGCAGTTGAATGCGGACTTGGAGGTCATCAATCTGGGGACTGTGACGGCAGTTGAGCCTTTGCCCGGTGTGCGCGACGAACGTATCGCAGCAGGTACGGCGAATTTGGCTAGAACTCCTGCCATGACGCAAGCGCAATGCACAGAGGCCTTGCAAGCGGGGCGCAACGCGGCAGTACGTGCCAAGCACGCCGATGCACAATTATTTGTCGGTGGCGAAATGGGCATCGCCAACACCACGTCGGCTTCGGCGCTGGCCTGTGCGCTGTTGGGTGAGTCGCCGCACAATCTGGCCGGACGCGGCACGGGCCTGGATGCGGCAGGCGTGTCACACAAGGCTGATGTCATTGCTGCCGCCTTGGTGTTGCACGGGGTTGAGGGCGTGCGCATTGAGGCACAAGAAATTTTGCGCCGCTTAGGCGGCTTTGAAATCGCAGGCTTGGCGGGCGCATACATTGCTGCTGCGCAGCTAGGTTTGCCCATCTTGGTGGACGGCTTTATCAGCTCGGTTGCCGCCCTCGTCGCGGTACGCATTAACCCATCGGCGCGCGCGTGGATGCTGTTTGCGCACACCTCCGCCGAAGCGGGGCATCAGCGCGTGTTAAGCGCACTCGACGCGCAACCCTTGCTGCAACTCGGGATGCGTCTGGGCGAAGGCAGCGGGGCGGCAGTGGCCGTGCCATTGTTGCAACTGGCGTGCACCCTGCACAGCGGCATGGCGACTTTCGCCGAGGCCGGGGTCAGTGAGCAGCACTAGGCCGATCATCGTGACGGTGCTGCGCCACGGCGAAGTCGCCGGGCGGGCGCAGGTTTTTCGCGGAATCAGCGATGTGCCGCTGACTCCGCAAGGTATTGCGCAGATGAACGCCACGCTGGCGCGGTGGGCGACACCAGCTTTCGATGTCCTCGCTACCTCGCCTCTGCGCCGTTGCCGGTCATTTGCCGCTGATTATGCGGCGCACTCGGGCGTGCCGTTGCTGGACATGCCGTGCTTTAGTGAGCTGAGTTTTGGCGAATGGGAAGAGCTGACACCCGATGAAGCGGCGCAACGTGATCCGGCCAGCTATCGGGCATTCCGCGATTCGCATGGAGTCCACCCCCCTCCTCACGGCGAATCCCTGACTGCACTGCGTAGCCGCGTCATGCAGGGATGGCTCGAATGGATGAACCACGATTGCGGTGCTCAGCGTTTGCTGGTGACTCATGCCGGTGTGATGCGAGCCCTGTTGATGGAGTTGTTCGGTTTTACCCCGGCGCAGGCGTTTCAAATCGCCCTGCCCGAAGCTGCCTGCCTGCGCATTTCGCATTTACACGGCCAGCCACCTTTTCTGCTGGGGATTAACTGATGCGCGGTTTGATACTCGCTCTCCAGTTTCTGACCCGTTTGCCTACACCGCAGTTGCACGACTTTAACCCGGCTGAACTCAGCCGCTGTGCCCACTGGTTTCCCTGGGTGGGGCTGATGGTCGGTGCATTTGTCGCCAGCGCGCTGTGGCTGGGTAGTCGCGTCGATCCCGCATTGGGCGCGTTACTCGGCTTATGGGTCTGGATATGGATTACCGGCGCGTTGCACTTGGATGGTCTGGCCGACATGAGTGACGCAATGGGAGCGGCGCACCGCGACCGTGACCGGTTCTTGGCTGTGTTGGCCGATCCGCATCTAGGCGCTTTCGGTGTAGTGAGCTTGCTGTTGCAACTTATCACTAAATTAACATTGTTGACGCTGTTGGCACGTAACGGTCATTATTGGGAAGTGTTGTTGATTCCAGCTTGGGCTCGATGGGGAGCGCTGATTTGGGCGCGGCTACCGCCCCTCAAAGTTGGCATGGGCGAGCGCTTTGGTTGGCAAGTCTCTCTGATCACAATTTGGCTGTGTGGTGTGGCTCTTGTTATTGGTAGCATTGTTGCACCGATTTTTTGGGTGATGCCATTATTGGCGCTGGCGTGGAGGCAATTCCTTCTACAGCGCTTGGGTGGTATGACGGGTGACTTGCTTGGCGCTGGTGTGGAGTTGATGGAAAGTCTAGCCCTGTTGATCTTGATAATTCAAGTAAGTATTTATGGTTGATGACCATCCTTGTCGCCATCAGTAATAGTGTTGTCCGTGAGCGGTTGAGCTCAGTTGACATGGTGTGTGTCGATTTGGTCGTGTTCCAAACTTAACCCGTTGACAACCGCCCAATCACCACATCCTTCCGCGCGCTCCCGGCACTGGAGCCAAAGTAGTAACCCAGCACCAGTCCCAGCGCCATATCCAGCGTGCCCATCGAACGTAGCACGATTTCACGCATTTCGGTCGGCACGATGTGCGACATGATGTACCACTGCACCGACAAATACCCCACGACGACAACGGCTGCCAAAATACGCGGAGTCCAGCTGTCGCCAGTTTTGATCTCCCGGTCGCGCGCATTGGCACGATCCTCGGCAGCAATCTTGGTCAGATCGACACCGATGGATGCCATATCCTTTTCGAACTGCTGATCGGCCAGCCTGATTGCCATCAGATCGGCTGGCGTTGCTTTGGCAATTGCCTCGGACACTTGCTGCTCGATCGCATTCGGCAAACCGAACGCCTGACCGATTGCACGTATCGCGACACCGGCCAGCCCGAGTTCGGGCGCCAGTGCCGTTGCCAGACTCGGTGCGATCGTGGTCACCGCTTTTTTCCAATCGAAATCACTCATAAGATTCTCCTTACGCCATCATCGTTTTGCCAGCCTTGAAATCCGCCAGTGTCAGTCCACCGGTGTACTGGAAATGCGCCAACTCCCGGAACGTGGTCCAGCGGCCAGCCCATTCCAGTCCACAGGTTTCGCCAATTTCACCCAATCTGCGCCACACCTCACCGTCCGTGCCGGTCGTACTCCACACCGGCTTGCCGCAGCGAAGCGGCAACACATCGAAGGCGCAGCGCCAGTTGTGCCAGCTGTCGCCAGCCTTGGCCTTGGTCACGACCTTGCCGGGTGCGGTGCGCCCCCGTGCGTAGATCGCATCCTGTGCTTCGAAATCACGGTAGGTGCTGGTGGCAATCACCGTGATGCCGTTGGCAAGCAAATAGGGATCATCCGCGCACGCGGCGAAAAAGGTTTGAGCACGTTTGCGTGCAGCGGGGGAGAGCTCATTCAAATCACGACTATCGATCATTTGTGTCTCGCCTCCAGTGTGGTGACACGCCGATCCATGTCGTGCAGCATCTGATTGACCAGCGCCGTATCGCGCATCGCATCGTTTCGGGTGTAGCGCTCGTCGCGCATTTCCTTGACCTGACTGGACAGACTGTCCAGCTTGGTAGATACACCGGACAGCCACCAGATACCGGCAGCGGTCTGGGTCATAATCACCACGATCAGTGCCAGCGGGATTTCCTTGCCGACATGCCAGTGCTCGCGTCCCACTTCCTGCCGATGGTGCGGCTTGATATATCCGTCATCGATTTCGTGACTCATGACTTATCTCCTTTGGGGTATTTTTGTTTGATGGACAGGCAGGCATTGAGGTAAGCCGCCTCCTGCTCGCGACCAGCCTGTTGCACCACCGGATCGTTGGATGCTTTTTTGACCTGCGCATCGATGTAATCGGTGAGCGCTGGATATTCGGCGGCGCGCTGACCAAGGTAGGCCGCAGTTTTGATAACGGCCTGTTCGGCTGCGATGGCTGTTTCCAGTTCTGTCGAAGACGGTTCGGGCAACTCTGGTGAGAGCCAAACCAGTTCTGGCAGCCCACCTTCGGCGACGATGCGCACATAGAAATCCTTGTTGGGTACGGCAGTCGGATGAATGCGCAGCACGGCGCTGTGATCGAGATTTTTCATGGGGAGTCCTTTAGGCGATGCGAACGACTTTGAGTTGTGAGGCACCGGGGCCGTAGGTTGCTCCCCATGCCTGCAGGGTGGCCGTAGCACCCCACGGGATCACGGCCAGATCGACAATGGTTCCGGCAGCGATGTACGCGATGTAATCCACGACCGGCGAGCTGTACCAGCCTGCTGTCGTGGTCGCCGCACCGCCATACCATGCGATTACGCGATTGAGCATGATGGCGACCGCCATATGCAACGCGGGGCTGACAGTGAAGGTCGCCTGTCCGGTGATCCGGTACCAGCCGGTTTGCGAAATCACCGCACCACCGGTTGCCGGGTCTTGCTTCATGCCGCCGTTCACTCCCTGCACCGACGGAATGGGAAACACGATGGTGTTCCACACACTTGATGTCAGTGCTTGAGCCGTCGTGCGCAGCAAGGAGAGAATGGGACGCTGCGGCGCAGTCCCCTGCGTATCCGAGATGAACTCGCAGTTCACCCCGTTGCAATACAACATCGAGATTTCGCCCTGACCGATGGCTTGTCCTGTGCCAGCTGCGGTCTTGATGGTCACCGTAAATGCACCGGTGGTCAGATTTTCCACAGCGAACACCGGCATGTTGTTGGGTACAACGATGACCAGGTTTGAGGTCAGCGCGCCGTTGAACTCGAAGCTGGAGGCCAGTGCTTCAAACTCGGTCAGTGTGTAGGTGCCACCCGCCAGTGTCTTGGTGACGTTGTAACCGAGACCACTCAATGGCTGGACCGGAATCCAGACGGTATTGGCCGCATCTCGGACCTTCAGCACCCCGGTGGTCGTATCTGCCCAGACCTGATACGGCAGGGGTGTGCCGGGTGGCGTCGGACCAGAAAACTGCGTGCGCAGTGTATCCAGCGCATTGTTCATTGCGGCGAGCACCTGCGCACCGGTGCCATCGGCCACGACTAGTGAGTTTTGAGACATGAGAACTCCTGGAGTTAGTAGCCCTTGGCGAGCCAATTGATGTTGCGTGCCACGCCGACCCCAGCATTGGTGATTTGCACGGTAAAGCCGGTCGTGGTGGGTTGTGCCGGAAAGGCGATGACGTCTCCGGCACTGGGGTTGAGGATGGTGATCTGCACGTTGGGTGTGATCTGGAACGGCGTGACAAACACGATCGCCTTGCCTGCTGCCGGTACGGCCAGTGCCGTGCCGGTATCCACCCGATCCGGCATATCCACCGTGAAGCTCATGCCGGACAGAATCGTCGACACCGAAGGATCGTTGCTGTCGAGCTTCACCCTAAAACGGAATCGGCGCGCGACATACTGTCCCGGCACGAACGGTCGCCAGCCTTGCCAGACTAGTGTGTTGGGTGCGGTATCGATCTCGATAGCCAGACTCGATTTACCCGAGAAATTGCCCGCCACACTGGCCTGCGCGGAGAACACCGGAATTGCCGCCACCGAACCAAACGGCGTATCGGATGCTGCTTGCACACTGACCGACACGTTGCAGGCCTGTGCGGTAGCGATATCGATCTCATGTGAAACCGGGATCTGGTAGTAACCACCGGTGGCGATGCCCCCGTAATACTCCACGGTGTTGGCCGCAGAGATCAGCGGAATGCCAGAGAACAGGGCCGAACCACCGAGCTTCACGGCATTTTCTACAGGATCGCGGAACGCGGGAGTGGTGCAACTACCTCGCCATCCGGTTACAGCTTCGTCAACGCTGGCCACGATATTGGCTGGCAACACGCCGCCACCGATGGCGATGGATTGCGCTGTAGCCGAATAGGCCGTGACTCCACTGGCATTGCTGAAATGTGCTGCCACCCAATAGGTGCCGGATTGCGCCACCACAAACTCATGCAGCGGTGTGCGGCCCTGCACGATTGCGGTTTGCCAGTTGACGCCCAGTCGTACCTCATAATCGACACTGCGGAAATCAGTTACCGGCTGCCATGACAGCAAGGTTTGTCCGTTCCGGTAGGCATTCGACAGCCCTGCAACATTCGGCAGCGGGGACTTCAATGCGATGCCGGTCACGTTGTAAGTAACAGGCTGCACCATGTCGAGCGACTGCCTCGCACTACCAAACTGGTTGAAGGACAGCAGCTTGATATAGAGCGGCAACCCGATCATATCGGCGGTGAACGGGTAACCGAAAATCGCCTGATCCAGTCGTGCGAACAGCCCACCCTTGTTGTGCGCACCGATGGTCGTGCCATAGGCTCCGCGTCTCAGATAGGTGCCGAGCGTGTATTTGCCAGTACCGGTCAGGGTGGCCGTCTGGTACGCGATCAGTTCGCCATCGACATAGCACAGCGTATTCAGCGCATCGGCATCCGCCTGTGTGCCGCCGGTCAGTTGTCCAGTGGATACCGATATATCTACGGCCAGTGTGTTGGTTCGGTCAGGATCACTGCTGCTAGCTATGGCCGCCGTCAGTACACCGTGACGCGCCGCACCATGAATCTCGCCGACCTTCTGATAGGTGGCGTTGTCGCGTGACACCCATACTTCACAACCGCCCCAATTGGCTCCACCCGATGCGGCAATCCAAACTTCTAGTCCGGTACCTGCGGTGAGCAGATCCGGCGCTTCAAAAATCACTGGCGCATTGACATTGCCCGGATCGACGTTGTAGTTGGCGGCAAACCCGCTGCCTGCCTGTTGCGCGTATCGGGCGGCGGCAGCTACACCGATCGGCAACTCTTCGGCGCTCACTGTCAGCAAGCCGAACTCGTCTTCCTCGATGCTCACGATACGCACCGGTTCACGGTTCAGTCCCAAGGCGCTATCGGTGAGCGTCACAACATCCATCGGTTCCAGCAACGCGTATTTCCACGGCAGGCGGAATTCGTAATGATTGCGGATGTACAGGCCGCGCTGCAGGATCAGTTGTGCGACATGCCGTGCGATGGTGGCATTGCAGATTTCCGACAATTTTTCGGGTGAGGCCGGACGCAGCCCGTAGGCTTCGATGTTGGCCTGATCGAGCGCTTCTGCGAGTTCAGGGTTGTAAAAGTTGCCCCGGTTTGCAAACTCGACCTTGATCGAATTGGGCGTGTCCGATTGCGCCTTGCGCACCACGGTCACCGGATCGCTGCCGGTATCCGCAATGAATGCATCATCGTCCAGGTCGTAAATCGGGGCGATGGCAGGTGTGTAGGTCACGCCATTACCGGTCACTACCTCGTCGCCATAGGGAACGAACTTGAGTAGCCCGTCCGAGTAGACCACGGTGGAATTGCAGCACTTGAGCCACTGCAATATCCATTCGGCAGCCGATTTCTGCGCATCCACCACTGCACTGATGAATATGCCGTTGGCTACACAGTAATTGGAGAACTGCGCCGTGTCACCGACCTGCACCGACGGAAATAGCGCACCGTGCTTGGCGTTGGTCAGAAAGTCATAAATGAGATCGCGGGGATTGGCATCGACGATGGCAGTGGAGTATTGCGCCATGCCCTGCATCTCAAAGGAGTAGTTGGGTAGTTGCGCGTTGGTGCCTAAATCAACCTTGGTCGCGGCAATGTAGGCCAGCCCCGGATAATTCAATGCCTGTGCCGGATAGCGCGAGGACAGATACGCCCAAGGTGCTTGTCCCGGCACGCCGGTGAACTTGGCCTGACCACCACCTGCGAGCAGCCCTTTGAAATTGTTGGTCGTGGGTGAACCCTGTATGCCGTTGACCTGTTTTTTACCTTCCCAGATGCTGACGATGCCGCCGACGGTACCTTCACACAAGCCGATGGCAACCGAGGCGCTGTACTGATAGCCGGTCACCTGAGGACTTCCTCCTCCGCCACCACCGCCGCCCTTGCCACCGGAGGCCGCTTGCGAGGTCTGTGCGGTGGCCACGAAATCACCGTACCAGAGGATGTTGCCGGTGATGCGATGCCGACCATAGACGATCTGCTTGGGCAGCCCGAAGGTCGAGCTTTGCATGCGCACGCCAGAAAGACGTTGCGGGGCTGGCGCACTGGGAGCACTGCCGCCACCGCCAAACAAACCGCCCATTTCTTATCCCCTTAAGCCCGCAAGGGGCTTCCCACGGAATATAAGGTGATAAATCACCTATTCCTGAATGAAAAAACTGTAAAACTTGATGGATCGCCGCATCAGGTCGATGTCCTGATCGAGTTGCCCGAGGCAGACACATCCAGCCACCCGATAGGCGTGGATGAACTGCGGCCACTCCACGACGATGGCTCCGTGCGAGAACGATCGACCGAAACGCCAGATCGCCACATCCCCCGGTAGAGGTGATTCCACTTCCACTAGATAGCGCTCGACCCATACCAAAAAGCGTTCTTCCTCACGGTGCAGCATCCAGTCCGGTGGATAGTCACCGGTGTCGAATGCCTCGATCAATCCGGCATCGGCGTAAACACCGATCAGGAGTTGCGCGCAATCCACACCGGCACCCTTGACCCGTGCCTTGTGGTGGTAGGGCGTGTTGAGCCAGCTGCGCGCAGCATCCACCAGCGCAGTTCGTTGTTGAGCTTCGGCCATGATCAGTATGCGGTTTCAGGGATGGGGATGAACGGTTCGCCCCGGAATTTCGGCGCGTTGGCAAATTTGCTGGTGCAGGTTACAAGCTGCTTGTCGCAGCCGGGATAGGCCGTGAAGGTATCACCCAGTTGCGGCACATTCGGCCACGGCAGGTTGAAGGCAAAGGCTCCACCCGCAAACGCACGCACGGTGCGGGAGATTCCGCTGTTCGCGCCACTGGTGAAGGTCACCGTACCCAGATCGAACCAGCTTGCCGCTTGCGCCAAGGCAGACGGAAACCATGTTGCCGTCGATGTGCCGCTGACCGTCCCTGCCACGGCGAGTGCGGCCTTAGATAAACCACACATGCCATCGAACAGGGTATTGCCGCATCCGGCCTGATACTGGTTGCGCGGCATTTTGACGTTGAGCAGTTCGAGCCAGCTTTTTACCTTGAGGCGTGCTTCCGTCCTGCCGGTCTGCACTTCCGCGACTCGCCCGGAAAATAGCTGCAAGCCTTCAGCTACCGTGCTGCCGATAATCATGTAGGCACGATCGAGGCGTATGGTCGCACCATCCAGAATGCCGCCCTTGACCTGGCGCAGGAAATGCACGCCGTTCACCGTATCGGTCGGATTCGCATAAAGCGTCAGGTCCAGCGTATCGACTTCCAGTCCGGCAATCCAGCGAATCCGGCTGCGCTTGAATTTGATGCCGCTACTTATATATAGTGCGCCGCCCAGCATCAGGTCCAGATCGAAGTCGGTATAGCGCAACACCTGACCACCCAGCAGCGTTAGTGTGTAGCAATCGGCCATGACCAGTGCATTGCCCGTGCCATTGAGCATGGCGAGCAGATTGGCGGAAGCTGTCTTCATAATCAGATGCGGTTGGGTGTGAGGGAGCCGATAAACTCGACCTTCTTGGCTTCCCACAGGCTGTTCATGAATTCGTTGAATTCCAGCGTGTCCTGCAGGAAACGACAGCGGTAGTAGTAGCTGCCGGTCCAGGTCAGTGCGCCACCTGCCACGGGTGCCGTGGTGAACGTCACCAGCCCGGTACTGCCGACCGTAAAACCTGCAGCTTGCAGCACCCCGTTGAGGTAGAGCGAGGGTGTGCCGTTCAACTGGCCGACTGCTTCCAGATTGCCGCCATAGCTGCGCATCAACTGAAAGGCCGTTTGCACGCCGTTGCCGGTACCGAAGTTTTGCGCGGTGATGCTGTTGTCGTTCGGGTCGGAATACAGGAACGAGTCGAACGAGCCACGCACATTATTGAAGAATGCGACCAGTTGCTGGATTTCCTGATAACTGGCCGCTTCGCGCAACACCTCGTAGGACAACCGAAACGTGTAGATCGGTGCCGACATCCATGCACTGCGGAACTCCTTGCCGGAAACGGCTTTCTGGATGCGGGTCGCCCACTGGGGGGCGCGTACCACATTCCAGGTCAGCCCCGGTAGCGTTGGAAAGACCTGATTGCTCATGACTAGACGGTTTTAAAGTTTCTGGCCTGCGCACGCAGGGAATCGGCGATCACGTTGCCGTTGTCCATCAGAAAGCGTTTCACACCTTGGGTATCGAACGTGCTCAACTGGATGTTGATGGGTTGTTGTCCGCCCGTGCCGGACAGGCCACGAATCGTGTCCGCATGCTCGGCAGGCAGCACCATCTCGCGCTCATGCAACTGCGTCATCGGATTCAAGCCCGCCGGAATATCAAAACCTCCGGCAGCCGATGCGACAACACTCTTCGCGCCCAGCACCAAGGCCATGACCGAGGCAAACGCGGCGGCAGCCAGTCCCCATCCGGCAAACGGGATAGAGGCTTGTGATTGCGCTGCACCCGCTGCGGCACCGGCTGCCTTGGCACCGATTTCCACATTGGCACTGGTGACCGCGATCGACTTGCTGGCGACGGCGGCAGATTGTTCCAGTGTGCTGCGCACCGCAGTACCGGTCCGGGAGGCCAGTGTCTTGGCCGCTTCTGCAGCCAGCCATTGCGCCACCATCTTCACGCCCATGTTGACGAACTCCAGCACGATGGATTGCGCCATGTTGCGCATCGCCTGACTGAAGATGAGCGTGCCCTGAATCATGCCGTTGATGCTTTTTTCAAAAGCGTTGGTGAAGGGCTGGAACATCTGCAGTGCTTCCTGACGTTGTTCCAGCGCCATCGCCGCACTGTTGCGCTGCATTTCCAGATCATGTTGCTGCTTGATCTGGGCTATCTTGTCCATTGCCTGCTGGTATGCGATCGGGTCAGCCGCAACCAGCGCGGCACGATCTTCGGCAGCCTTCAGCTCGATGCGGTATTTGCGTTCTTCCAGATCGCGCAGGGCGGCCAGTTCTTCCGCGCCGGAAATGTCACCGAGTTGTTTGGACTGACTCAGCCGGTCACGTTCCATGGCAAGGCCGTGCAGGCTGGCATTGCGTCTGGCATCGACCTGCATCTGTTCCATCTTTTCGATTTCCTTGGCACGTTCGATTGCGGCACGGCGGACCTCGTCCTGCGCCTTGCGATACTCCCGACTTTCCAGACCATATTGCTCACCGATCTTGGCGGCGGCCTGCATCGTGAGCTGAACACGCTCGAGCGATCCTGCGCGGGTGGCATCGATCTGGCGCTTGATCTCTTCCTGCTGGGCTTGTGCCGCTTCCTTGTGTACGGCCAGCGAGGCATCGAGCAGTTTGCGCTCTACGGCAATCCGCTCCTCTTTGGACAAATTGCGGGTCTGCAGAATGTTCTGCCAGTAGGCGCGTTCCTGTTCCTTGGAGAATTCAAAAAATGTGTGATTGAGATCATTCTCGCGATCGCGTGCAGCCTTGAGTTCGACCAGTCCCGCCTCAAAATCCTTGATACGCGATTTTGGTTTTGCGCCTGAGTCGGTTTTGCCGGACGATTGCTGGCCGCCGGTTTTAGCCTGAGTGGGTGTGGGTTGCTTGGGATCGGCATAGGCACGCTCTACGGCAGCGCCCATATCCTGACGAGCCTGAGCGGCGGCCTTGGACATACGCGCGGCATTGCGTTCGACCGCTTCGGCAGCCGCTGCCGAACCATCGGCCCATGCCTGCTTCACACCGGCCCAGTCGAGACGAAGGGCGGCAGCAGCGATCTGGCCAAACTCCTTCAGACCGATCACGACCAGCTCAACAGCCAGACCAATCGCGGCGAACGATTCCTGAAAGCCCGTGCGCAGGGCGATGACCGCAATCTCGACTACGGCGCACATGTTCTTGAACAACTGCATGCCGGAGATCGAGGGACTGCCATCGCCAAGCGCCGCTTTGACTACCTCGACCACCGTGACAAATACATCGGCAATTGCATTCCATGCCGCAGAAACGGCTGTACTCACGCTGCTGGAAACGGATACGAAAGTTTCCATCACGGCGCGCATGACTTCGACCGCCTGAGGTCCGATATTGGCGAACCAGTTGGCGGTTTCAGTCAGGCGCGGCAGCATCGCATCACCGATGGTTTTGCGGACCGCCGAGATTACATCGCCCACGTCATTCATGGCGGCGCGATAGCGTGCCGTGGCTTCGACGTTTTCTGCGCCGACGGCCAACCCCAGTTCACGCGCCTTGGTGCGCGAGGCTTCCATCAACTCGGTGTTGAGTTTCAGGATGCCCTGGACTTCACCCCACGCCTTGCCGTAGACCTTCATGCCTTCGATGTTGCGATCCGTGCCTTCGCGGAAGGCGAGCAGCCGTCCGTTCACGTCCAGCATGATGTCCAGGCTGTTGCGGTAGTGACCGTTCTGATCGCGGGTGGCAACGCCCAATGACTTGAACGCGTCCTCGTTGCTGACCAGTTGTTTCGTCATCGCCTTGTTGGCGGCCAGCATGGTGTCGCTGGACTGGTAGATGTCGCCCAGTGCGATGTTGAGGATGGACGCTTCGGTCGCCGAGATGCCGAGCGACTTGCCCAGCGCATTGGCCTCTTTGGTCATATTGACCGTTTCTTCCACGGCACTCTTGAAGGCAGCACCTCCGGCCAGTGCCGTGGTGATGGCTGCGAGGGCAACATTCACCTTGCCAAACGCTGCCGTGACACCATTCATGCCAGACTGGATGCCATCCTGCATGCTGGACACCGAACGCTGAATCTCACCCATGGTGCGATTGACTTCATTGCGTGCGGCCCCGAGATCGGCAGACAGACGCGCGATATTCGCGGCCATCTCGATTTCGATGGTGCCGATGGTGGTTGCCATATTCAGTCCTTCGGGTCTACAATGTCGCTACTTTTGTAGTAAATGTTATTGGGAGAGCCAAAATGGGTATGCCAGTTAGAATCGACGACACGCTGTACGAGCAGGCGCGCACCGAAGCGCAGGTTGAGCACCGTACAATCGCAGGACAGATTGAGTATTGGGCCATGGTTGGTCGTGCATCACTCGACAATCCGGATTTGCCAGTTAGTTTTGTGGCGGAAGCTTTGGCCTCAATGCGTGAGCCACGCGATCAGGCAACACCGTTCGTGCCACGCAGTCGCCGTGCATGAGTTACACCGTTGAACAGACGCGGCGCTTTGCCCGTCAGTACAAGAAACTGCACGATAACGTCGCGGCAGATGTCGATAATGCAGTCGAACTAGTTGCTGAGAAACCTTCCATCGGCGAGCGTAAAAAAGGTGATCTCGCTGAGTTGTTAGTCTACAAATTTCGTAGTCAAGGACAGCTCTATCTGCTGGGCTACACACTCGACGAAGGTGTCCAGTTGGTTTATCTGGAAGCCATAGGTTCTCACGAGAATTTTTACCGCGATCTCAAGCGCTAAGTCCGCCTGCCGCTGTAAACATCTCGGCAAATTCCTGAACATCCCGCTCTGTGTTGTCCGCTTCCCGTTGCCATGAAGCTGAACTACGCGACACCGGTTTGATACCGAGATAGCTTTGCACCATCAGGTGTAGCGGGGGATGCCTGTCCCAGTAATGATTCAGCGCGGCAAGCCGCATCAAATCCATTTCCCGATCGATGGTGTCCCACGACCAACCGGTACTCATGGCAATGTGCGCAGTCAGTTCGTCCCAGTCGATGAGCTCGCCGCGTGAACCTCCCCCGGCGCGCGATCCTCAAAACCGCTGGCATTCATTACCGCCGAGAACGCTTGTCCC
The DNA here is from genome assembly GCF_000974685.2 of Ferriphaselus amnicola. Classification (NCBI taxonomy): domain Bacteria; kingdom Pseudomonadati; phylum Pseudomonadota; class Betaproteobacteria; order Nitrosomonadales; family Gallionellaceae; genus Ferriphaselus; species Ferriphaselus amnicola. The sequence continues at coordinate 1,273,335 of NZ_AP018738.1, read as the reverse complement.
ATGTTGCCGATGTCGAGCAGCGTGCCCAGTTCCGCTTCGGTCAGTTCAGGGTAGTTGCGCTGCAACGCCTGCAGGATGATGGTACCCATGACATCGAAGTCCGGCACCCACGTTCCCTTCTGGATTTCGGCAAATTCCGCCTTGAACTGTTTGAAGGTGGCCCAGTTGACCGGTGGGGCGATAAACTCGCGCCCCGAGAGGGTGATTGTTTTACCGTTGATCATGATTAGTCCGCCACAGAGAAGATGCCAAGAGAGCCGGTTGCATCGGCCATCGCCTCGAAGTCCATTTCGGGGATGGCGTAGTCTTCCAACTTGGTTGCCAGCGCCAGTTTCGACGAGGTGCAGGAGTTGAGTTTCAGAGTGTTGGTCTTGCCGCCGACCTGTGCGCTGAACACGCCCATGAAGGTTGGCGTGTTGCCCATCAACGCATTGCCCAGCGTGATCTTGCTGCCGCCGGTGGTGGCGTTGTACAGATAGTCGATCAGCACCTGCTTGGTATTGTCGGCGGTGTTGAAGGTATACACGCCGGTGACCGACACGCTGTACTGACCGGCAGCCGGTGCACTCGCTACCTTGGTCAGCGGCAGGCCCGTTGCGCCATACACTACGCCCAGATCGGTATCGAAAGTGGCGGCATTGGCAACCGTCACCGTGGCGGTGGTGACCGTACCGACTTCGTTCACTGCCGAGAGCAGCAGACCGGTCGCCGAGGTGCCGCTAAAGAACAGGTCGTTCAGCGCGCGCCCGTTCAGTTCGGCGAATTTTGCCTTGCCGGTCAGCTTGCCGGAACCGCGTCGCACATCCAGCGGAAACTGGCTCTGTCCGCGCAGCTCCTTCAGCGTGAACGAGAAGTCGAACGACACATCCTGCAATTTGCCGAGTTTGATCGGCGTCGAGTTCGCGGCGGCATTGATGCCGTACAGAAATCCGCTACCAAAGGTCAGACTCATGGTGGTTGTCTCCTGAGATTAAAGGGTGGGTGGGACAGGTGCTGCGGGTTGCAATCGCACCTTGAGGTCGTCGAGTGCCGCCCGTAGCGGGTTGTAGGTGTCGGTTTCGCGAAGTGCAGGCAGGCTTGCCAGCAGATCGGTGAACCAGACCTCGATGACTGCAGACGCGTCGATGGCTGCCACGGGTGTGGCAGGGTCGGTTTTGGCCATGGGGTATTCCTTTTGAAGTTAGCGCAGGTAGCGCAAAATGAAATCGACCGGCTTGGTGTAGATGTCCACCAGTGCGTCGTAACTGTCGGCACCGCACTGGTCCTGCAAACAGGCGGTGACCGCGATGCCATTGATCACGCCGTAATGCAGATGGCAGGCAGCTTTGACAGCCTCGCGTAGGGCAACAGCCGATTCTGCCGTTCGTGCCAGACAGTTCACCTGCATGCGCGCCGTGCACATCTCGCTATTCGTGCCGGGAAAGGCGGGCGTGTCCGGTCGATCACTGATCAGTTCGAACACCACGGCAGGCAGTAAGTCCGCCTCGGGCCGGGTATCCAGATAGATGCGCGTGCCAACCAGTGCAGTGAGATCAACTGATACATCCAGCAATGACTTGATGACGGTTTCGGATTTCATTTCATCTTCTCGATTTCGAGCGGCAGGCGAGTACGCGCGTAATCGGCCATGGTTTCCACCGCATCGGCAGCCTTGCCATCCAGTGCCGGACGCATGAAGGGTTTCTTTTTGGCACCGGGATGCTGGACCGTTTCGCGCGCGACACCGGCAAGGAGCAGGCTTTTGCGATTCTTCGGCTTGATCAGGTGACGGGCTGTGCCGTACTCGACCATGCCTGCATAAAACACACCGTTTTTGCCACCGGCCTTGATGGTGGCGGTGACACGGCCTCGCTGTGACTTGGCCGATACCCGGATCGAATCACGCAATGCGCCGGGTTGCTCGCCTGCGCGGGTACTGTTTTCTACACCGCCGATGGGGCAGAGACGTTTGGCCTCATCGGCTATCACCCGTGCTCCGGCACGTACACCACCGCGCACGACATTTGCTTCGATACGCGCAGGCAGTTCGTCGAGCAGCTTCTGCAGTTCGGCGAGTCCGTTAATCTTGAAATCAGTCATCGAGGTCGAGGCAATATAGTTCGAGATATTCGTGGCGCTCGGTGCGGCGCAGCCATTCGATACGCGCAATGCGCCCATCTGAAAAAACCACGCGCTGATCCGCATGCACGTCAGCTCGGTGGCGCAAGGTGATCATGCGGGTGGCGGAACTACCGACCGCCTTGGCATTGAAGATTTCCCGACCGGACAGCTCGCGCACTTCCGCCCACACGGTTGCAATATCCGTCCACACTTCCTGATGACCACCCAGATTGCCGCGCGTGATGGTTTTTTGCTGGAGCGTGATGCGACGATCCAGACGTCCTGCCGAGACACGCACGCTCATAGCAAGGTCACCACCCGGTATGGGTCGAGCAGGCTGTCCACGAACGGCAGCGGATCGATACGTCCGGCAGGCAACACGCTCATTTCCTCGCGGTGCTGGTACAGGCTGCCGACACGCAGCAGCATCCAGCGCTTGATGCCATCCGGTACCTTGGTGGCATCGGCATAACCAGCATCGAACAGAATTTCTACACTGCCGATCTGCGGCAGGGTGGGCGGCCAGATCTTGCCGAAGGCAGGCGTGATGCGCGCCGGTTCGGAACTCGACTCCACGACATAGTCGGTCGCGGGCATGATTTGCCAGAGGCCGCCCATGTCCAGGTATCGCACACTGACCACGCTCACGACCGGCGAACGGTTGAGCAGAACCATTGGCGTGAACCGATCCAGCACCAAGCGCCAGCGTGCGGGCAGAAACTGCCGGGCAGTCAGCATCTCCGCGTGCAATCTGGCCGCCGAGATCAGCGCGCCGATCAGAGGATCGTCGTCCGCCGTGTCCACCCGCAGGTGGAGTCGGGCTTCACTGAGGGTGACCGGCTCCAGTGCGGGAGGGGTGACGAGTTGCAACGGCATGGGTTAGCTCACGGGTGTATCGGCGGAGGCTGGATCAGTGGCGGGCGCATCAATCGCATCGATCGCAGGAGTGGGCTCGTCGGCAATCTCAACCGCTACCGCGATGCCGCTGGCAGTCAGACGTTCTGTTTCCTCTGTCGCCGGATAAGTTTCTCCTGCGCGGTATTTGATGCTGCTGTTGCCCGCGCCATCGACGGCGTGGAAGTTTTCGGTGAAGCGAATGTGACGGGTCATGAGTTGCCTCCGTTATCAGTAGATGATCTGCGTTACAGCCGCTTGGTTGAAGGCATCCGCATCGGCATAACGCGGATTGAGGCCGATGATCTGAGCTGCCACGACACTCGCAGCGACTCCGACCGTGATCGACAGACGCACGAATCCATAGCCATTGGCGATATCCAGATCTTCGGGTTTCAGATTGAGGAGGGCCTGCTTGGCACTGCCACCGCCCACCTGAGTGAATTGCACGATGGCGCGACCGGTGATGTCCTTCACCCCGGTACCGGCTGCATCCAGTGCCTGCTGCAGTTTTGCATCCACCGTACCTGCTACGCCCAGCGCACCGGTTTCAAGAATGGCCATGAGGGCATGGAAATTCGCCACTGAAATCCAGCCGGTGGTGACAGTACCAACTGCCTGACTGACCGGATCGACGGTGGCGAGAATGGACATCAGTTCGCTGCCTTTTGCGTTGGGAAACATATTGGAATCTCCTGTAAAAGTTCAGGCGGGAGACTGTCCCGCCCGATAGGGGTTTAACGATTAGCTCTGCATAGCCAATCGACTAAGCACTCAAACGACGCGTGCCAAGTCGCTGGTTAGCGTGCGGCCAGCTGGATGAATGGCGACAGCTTGCTGCTGCCCTTGGCAGGATCGATCGCGCTGGCGATCTTCGACTGTCCATCCATGCGGAAGGTGGTGCGAAATGCGGTCAGATCGGCATCGAAATACAGATGCATCGAGGTCGCCGTCTGCAAGCCACCGGCCTTGGTGATGGTCTGGTAGTACGACAGGTCTACCAGCATCACGTCACCCTGCGACGAGAAGGTGTTGGCGTGCTGCGACACGATCACCGGACGACCCAGCAAGGTGCCGTAGGGTGAGACCTGGATACCGCCGACCGTCAGTCCGTTGGGCAGGTAGATCGGGTAGTTGCCAAGCGACAGCGTGAACAGCGCGGGCAGCACATCGTTGTTGATGATCCACACCGCGTTGCCGAACGAGCCGGGTGGCAGGCGCGCGATCATCTTGGCCAGATTCTGCGGCACCAGTGTTTGTGTGGTCTGACCGGTTTCCTTCGCGACCGTCACCACGGCACCGGCGTTCATGCAGCCGATGGGGATGCCGTTACCCGCACCGAACAGGATGGATTCGTTGGTCTTCCAGCGGATCGAGGTGGCGACCTTGTCCGGCAGGTAGCTGGTCAGGGCACTGGCATCGTCCAGCAACTCGTCGGTGGTCGGCACCAGTGCCATCAGCTTTTTGAGCCGCAAGGTGGACAGACCCATCACCGGTTTGGTGGCATTGGCCGCCGCTGCTTCGCCTTGCCAGTAGGCACGAATGCCGTTGGTACCCCATGGCGTGGTTTCATCCTTGGGGAAGGCCATGCTGTTTGCCGTGATCTCGACGTTGTCGGTCAGCGGCATCAGCGAATCCTCGCCCAGACTCAGCCGGAAAATTTCCTTGGAGAAATCGGGCGGCACCAAGAAACCACCATCCTGACCGGCACTCTCGTTACCAAAGCTGGTCGGTGCTGCAGCACCTATGAACAGGCGTTCATCCATCGACTTGCCGGGTTTCTGCGACAGATACACTGCCTGCATGAATTCGCCAATGCTGGCGAAGCCGCGCTTGGGGTCCAGTTCGCGGTTATCGGTGACCACCACCCCGAGGGCGTTGCTTGCCGACAACCGTGCTTCTTCGGCGATCAGGGCAGCTTCGCGGTCGATGGATGCCGAGGCCGCATCGATTTTTCCGCGTAACGCATCGAAGGCGGTGACCTCGGCATCGGTCATGTCGCGGGATTCGGTTGCCGCCAGATCAGTCAATGCGCGGGCCTCTTTGACCAGCGCACTCTTGCGTGCCTGTAACGCTCGTAGTTGTTTGCTCATGCTTGGGTTCTCCAAATAAAAAACCCGCACGAGGCGGGCGATAAAAAACCGCAACGTTGCGGTCAGATTTGAGGTGCGATTACTCGCGGGGTTTGCTACAGAATTTCCAGTTCGCGACGGGCGATGGCGAGGCGGGATGCCTTTGGCTTCGATGACTTTGCATCACGCTGCATTTTTTTGAGGACATCGGAAAAGGTGCTGATGCCATCAACCATTTTCTCGGCCAGTGCAGCATCGGCACCCAATACACGCCCTTGTCCCATACCCTCCCGCACCTGCGAGATGGCGACACCACGTCCCTTTGCGACGGCCTTGGTGAAGGCGGCGTAGTAATCGTCGGTGCGCGATTGCAGGAACGAGCGGGCCTCGTCATCCAGTGGTGCGTAGGGATTACCTTCGACCTTGAATTTGCCCGCCGAAATCAGCGTGGGCTTTACACCATCACGAGACATCGCTTCGGAATAATCAAAGTGCGCCTGCCACACACCGATGCTGCCCACCTCGCCACCGGGCGTGACATACAGTTCGGAGGCCTGCGCACCGATCCAGTAGGCAGCCGAGGCTGCGAGACTGTTGGCGATGGCGACTACCGGTTTCTGGCTACGGGCCGCAGCGATCTCGTCGGCCAGTTCGGCCACGCCATAGACACTGCCGCCGGGACTGTCGATGTCGATCAGGATGCTGCCGACCGCAGGATCGGCAATGGCATCGCGCAAGGCCGCTGCAAACAGTTGTGTGCTGACACTGCCGGGACCAGACACATCGTCGACCATGTTGCCGCGCTGGGTGACGACCCCATACAGTGGCAATACCGCGATGCCGTTGCCAGCCGAGTTGGCCAGCGCTTGGCGACGCGTGTTGCGTGCCGACTGATCTGCCGCGACCTGTTTCAGTGCGGCTTGGGTGGCGGCATCACCGCGTGACCATCGGTTCATGACCGAGGTTACGGCAGCCAGTCGCTCGGGCATCATTGCCCATGGTGTGGCCAGAAACTCGGCCAGCAGGAGTTCACGTTTCATCTTCGGCGTCTTTCTGTTCTGAATCAGCGGGTGATCGAGGTGCTGTGGGTTGCTTGGTCGGTTTAGCTTCGCCTTCGGCTTCCTCGACATCGGAGTTCTCGACCATGTTGAGTGGTCGCAGCGGTTCGTCCAGTCCGTCGATCGGGTCGAGGTTTTCTGCGATACGCGCTTCGTTGCGGGTCAGCCAGCCATTTTGAATGCCGCTCTGGTAATAACCGGCACGACTGGCGGCATCGCCACGCATCAGGTTGGCGAAATCGAATTCCACTTCCAGTTTGTCGTCATCGAGCAGCAGGTCGGCTTCGATGCTGGCTTCCCAGCGTTCGGCCCATGGGGTCATGGTGTGCATGACGAATTCGAGACTTTGCTGTTCGATGTTGCTGAAGGTAGCTCGGTCCAGGTCGCCGATCATGTGCGGCGGCACGCGGAACAGCCGCGCAATGTCGGTGATCTGGAATTTGCGTAGTTCGAGGAACTGCGCATCCTTGTTGGTCACACCGACCTCATGGAATTTCATGCCGTTTTCCAGCACGAGCACCTTGCCGCGATTGGCTCCCGACTGTGCCTGTTGATACGACTCGCGGAACACCCGCTTGGCATCGTTATCCTTGAACGATCCCGGAAACTCGATCCAGCCACCGGTGGGCTTGGCATCGTTGGCAAAGAAGCGTGCACCATAATCTTGAGCTGCCAGTGCCATGCCGATGCTCTCGCGTGCCAGTTCGATCGGACTCATACCCAGCAGGCCATCGGAGGACAGGCCGCGCAGATGCCAGATCTCGCCGCGCGGCACGATCGTTTCATTCCCCAGCCGGTCGGTCACGCGATAGCGGTAGTCACCGTTGGGCAGCAACTCCATGCGAATCCGATCCGGATGGATCGGCATCAGTTCGATGATCTCACCGCGCGCATTCGACACGATGCGGTTGTACGCATTGCCGCGTAACGCCAGATGGCCCTGCAGCATTTCGCGCCACTCGAACGGGTTTTGAAAGCGGTTCGGACGCTTGGCGAACAGGTCATATAGCCAGTGTTCGGTCACGCGTTCCTTGCCGCCATCGGCGCGCTGCCGATACAGAACGAAGGGCAGTGAGGCCATGGTTTCCGACAGGATACGCACGGCGGCGTACACCGCTGACAAACGCAGTGCCGCATCTGCCGATACACGCATGCCGCTACTGCTGCGCGCACTGACCGGTTCGAACCAGAAGTCACCCCATGGCGAACGGTCGCTGCTGGAAGCACGCCAGCGCGACAAGAAATCAAACATCCCCATTCGCCAATTCCAGTCAAAGTTGGTTACAGCATCATCAATTCGTAATCGCTATCCAGCACCACCGCATCACCCGGCAAAATTGCGCGGGAGATCGCCATGATCAGTGCCACGATGCCGTCGATCTTGTTCTCGGGTCGTTCCTTGCGCGGATAGATGTTGTCCTTGGCATCCAGATGTGCCACCACGTTGGAGGCCATCCAGCCCAGCACCGGGTCGCTGTCGTGGATGAGTTTCTTTTGCAGCACCAGTGCTTCCAGCGTCTTCATCGGCTCGGAAAAATTGAGCACGGTGGGGCGCACCTCCAGCATCGGCAATCCCTCCGCGATCATGCGGGTGGAGAGTTGCGTAGCTTGGAACGGGTCGAACGCCACCGACTGAATCTCGAAGCGGGAGGCAAAGTCGATCAGGTCGGCCTCGATCCAGCCGAAGTCGATCACGTTGCCGGGTGTCACCGTCAGCCTGCCTGCGCGCATCCAGCCGGAGTATTGGCTGTTGGCCGAAGAGTTGACCGTGTCTTCTGGCAGGTAGTAACGTCCGAATACGGCATAGGCTCCAGCCATGTGCGGATGCTGGAACACCAGCATCAAGGCTGCGATGTCGGTCTTGCTTGCCAGATCCAGACCGATCCAGCATGGCTGGCCGCTAAAATTGTCCAGATCGAGCGTGGCATCAGAACAGGCATCCCAAGCGCGCATGTCCATCCATGCCGTGTCTGCATTGACCCACTCGTTCAGGTGCTTGGTCTTGAAGTTGTTGACCGCGCTCGGCATCTGCATCGCCTTGGCCTGCAGCGGCAACAACACTTCAGGACGCACCGAGATGTTCCAGTTCGGGTTGGCCATGACCAAGGCCGACTCGGATGTCCAGTCCACCTCGGAACCGTCATCGATGCCGTAGACGATGCCGAACTGACTGTCGTCCTCGAACACGCCATCGAGCAGTCGGGTGACGAAGGTACGCACCTCGTAGCAAATCCCCGCGCGGTTGCTGCCTGCGGTGGTGATGACCCACAGCAGCGAGTTGTCGCGCTTGCCCGTGCCGGTCTCCACTACGTCATAGACGGTGCGCGACTTGTGCGCGTGCAATTCGTCGACGCAACCGAAGTGGATGTTCAGACCATCGAGGGTCGAACCTTCCGCCGACAGTGCTTCGAACTTTGAGCCGCTGGTCAGCACGTTCATGTTGTGCGCGCCGACGTTCACACCAAAGCGACTACGGAACCCGGCGGACTTGCGTGCCATGGTCTGTGCATCGCCAAACACGATGCGCGCCTGATCACGGGTGGTCGCCAGTGAATACACTTCGGCACCACCTTCACCATCGGCGGTCAGCATGTACAGCGCGACCGCCGAGGAGAGTGTCGACTTGGCATTACCGCGCGGCACCTCGATGTAGGAACGCCGGAAACGGCGACGACCATTCGGTTTGACCCAGCCGAACACGGTGGCGAGGATGAACACCTGCCACGGCTCCAGCTTGATCGACTCACCAGCCAGAGGCCCTTTCACATGCGGCAACCGTTCAATGAAGGCGCACAGGTTGTCGGCAGGGTAGTAGGCTTTGCCTGTTCGATCCGTCAGCTTCGGGTTGAAGCGGTACGGACTGTTCCTGCCACGGAATTTGGCCAGATCGTTCAGTTGCCGCTGGCAGGCCAGTTGCACCCAGCGACAGGCGGGCGTGTCTCCCGCGACAACGGACTCGGCATACTGGCGGGCGATGGCAGCATAGTTGCGCGCCGCCATCAGCCTGCGATCTCCGACCATGGATCAGCCGGTTCAGAACCGCCCGAGGGCAGCGTGACGCGCGAGCGCGATGCCGGGGTGAAGCCCATCTCGGTTTCGTAACTTTTCATCTCAAGCGCCAGGTCACGGATCACGTCCATCAGCGGCGAGCGCCGCAAGATGCCGCTGGGGGTTTTGACCAGCATGCCGGACACCCCGGTCTGGTTGATCTTGGCCAGTGCCTCGCGATACATGCCGGAGCAATTCGCCCAGCGTTCCAGCACCGCACCATCCAGTGCCGACAGCAAGCCGGGCGGTGAATTCTCCACCGCGTAGCGCCACGCCTCCTTGGCACCCTCGGACATGTACTCGGGTGGCGAGCACAGCACGCCAGTGGGCTTCGGCTCACGCGGATTGGTGCGGCACTTCTGCAACGTCCCTTTGATCTTCTTGATCGCAACGGGAAGGGGTTTACGTCCGGCCATGGTTTCCACAAAAAAAGTTTTTCATTTTGCACGCACAAAAATTTGGGCAGGCGTCCGGTCCACTGCGTGCGGGTTGTAGAGATTCATACCCCCTAGGGGGTGGTATGCCTGCGCGATTGCCACTCGCTGGTGGTCTTGCGGTTGTGACAGGCAATGCACAACGCCTGCAGGTTGCGCCAGTCGAGGCGGTCACCACCCGACTTGATCGGTTGGATGTGATCGACCACCCGTGCTGCAACAATCAAACCCTTCGCCTCACATGCACAGCACAACGGGTGTGCCCGCAGGAACGCCGCTCGTGTGCGCTGCCACGCCAGTGATTTGTAGAACGCCCGCTCAGGTTCGTGTCGGCGTGTCCGGTCGTAATCACGGTGCATCGCCGCACGATGCTTGTCGCAGTAGCCGGACACCTCCAGCACTACCGGACAACCGGGGTGACGGCAGGGTGTGGGGGCTTTGCGGGGCATTGGAGGTAATCAACAACAGTTAACAAACGGTACTGGTACTTTGTTCAGAAACCAGTTGATTAACTTAAAAAATGAAGCGTTCATGTCACCGTCATCAACAACAACGGAGCAAACAAAATGAGCTACACAAGCAACGAATTTACGGTCGACGAAATCGGTTTTATCCAGACAGCAATAACTAAGGTGCTGGCAGCGGTCGCACGCGGCGAGCTGGACCTGAACCTGATTGCCCGCGAAGAACTGGCTGCACGCGGCCTCGACAAAAACGGTGCTTGGGTCGGGTTCGACAAGGCCGCAAAAATCCACAACGTTTAAGGAGATACGCCATGAACCAACTCGACACCATCCTGACCCTGATCGCCGAGATGCACCTCGACATCGAGACGCTGGAAACACGCCACAGCGACCGACTGGACTTTCACGATGTCGCGGTGTGGCGCATCAAGGAAGCCTTGCACGCCGCCTTCATGGCCGGATGCGAAGTCGGGCTCCAAACGCCCAAAGCCAGCGAAGCCGAAATTGCCGCACAACCTTAATCAACATCAATCCACGAGGAGAACACCATGACCGACATCAAACTCACCGACACACAGCGCCAGATTCTCGAACACGCCGTGCAGCACACCAGCGGCAAACTCGACTGGTTTCCCGACAACATCAAGGGCGGCGCGCGCAACAAGGTGATCGATTCCCTGTTCAACCGCGCGCTGATCACCCGCGACGGGGATGGCTGGTGCGTGGCAGCCGAGGGTTACGATGCGCTGGGTGTGGCACGTCCGGGCTGTGAGGCTACTCAGCCAACAGAACCCGAACAGCGGCGCACACGCGCCAACAGCAAGCAGGCGGAAGTCATTGCCATGCTCAAACGACCGGAGGGGGCCACCATCAACCAGATTTGCGCAGCCACGGGATGGCAATCGCACACCGTGCGCGGCACCTTCGCCGGAGCCTTCAAGAAGAAACTGGGACTCGACATCACCTCAAGCAAAGAGGTTGGCGGCGAGCGGGTGTATTACATCGCTGGCTGAACAACCTCAACCAGCTCGTCAAACGCCATGCCATCCGATTGACGGGTGGCACGGCCTCCCGAGTAGTCCTGCCAGCGCTTCACGATGACATCCACGTACTTGGGATCGAGTTCGATCAGGCGCGCTTGCCGACCTGACTTTTCGGCGGCGATCAGTGTGGTGCCGGAACCGCCGAACGGATCGAGCACGATGTCGCGGCTCTTGCTGCTGTTGAGGATGGCGCGCTCCACCAGTTCCACCGGCTTCATGGTTGGGTGCAGATCGTTCTTGGCAGGTTTCTTGATCTGCCAGACATCGCCCTGATCGCGTGCGCCGCACCAGAAGTGATCGGCTCCGTCGCGCCAGCCGTACAGAATCGGCTCGTACTGGCGCTGATAGTCAGCGCGTCCGAGCGTGAAAGTGTTCTTGGCCCAGATGATGAACGTTGACCACTTGCCACCGGCAGCACGGAACGCGGATTGCAGCGTGTCGAGTTCGGATGAACTCATCGCGACATACACGGCACCCTTGGTGACCGACAGGATATTGGTGCAGGCTGCAGTGAGAAACTCACCGAAGTTATCGCCCAAGTTGTCGTTCAGGATGGGGCGGTTTTTACCGCGCAGTTTGTCTTTTGCCGTGTTGGCGTAGTTCACGTTGTAGGGCGGGTCGGTGAACGTCATGTCGACCAGTTCGGCACCCAGCAATCGTTGGTAATCCTCCTGCTTGGTGGCATCGCCACAGAGCAGGCGGTGATTGCCCAGCAGCCAAACGTCACCGGTGCGTGAAACGGAATTCTCTGTTACTTCAGGTACGGCATCGTCGTCGGTCAAGCCTTCCTTGTTTGCAGCATTCAGCAACTCGTCGAGTTCATCGCCACTGAAGCCCAGCAGATTGAGATCGAACTCGGAGAGCTTGAGATCGGCCAGTTCCAGCGCCAGCAGTTCCTTGTCCCATCCGGCGTTTTCAGCGAGGCGGTTGTCGGCCAGAATGTAGGCACGCTTTTGCGTGGGAGACAGATGCGCCAGTTCGATGACCGGCACGGTGTCCAGTCCCAACTTGCGTGCGGCGAGCAGCCTGCCGTGGCCTGCGATCAAGCCACGTTCGCCATCCACCAAGATTGGGTTGTTAAAACCAAACTCACGGATTGAGGCCGCGATTTGTGCGACCTGCTCATCGCTGTGGGTACGGGCGTTGTTCACGAACGGAACCAGCAATTCGACCGGGCGATATTCGATGTTTAGCTTTTCCATGGGCGTAAAAAAACCGCCTCGCGGGCGGTTTGGGGGATGTGTTGAATGGGGTCGTTCAAACTTCGAACATGGCACAAATATTAGCAGAAAATCTTCCAAACGCGACACCCTAAAAAACGCTTGAAACCCGCACCAATACTCATCTTTACGCATGTGTTCGTACCCGCTATCAACTTGCCGCAACTTCACTCACTCCATTCAGATGCTCTGTCACGATGGACAGCGCAATCTTGCGTCTGCGCTGAACCGTCCTGACTGCACAACCGAACCGTCTGGCGATCTGCGACCACTCGCAGCGATCTGCGCGCATCCACACGATATGCCGTGATTCGGTATCAAGCCACTGCACCCAGCGTGTGACTTCCAGCATCCGGTCGATGGCCGCAGGGGATGGCGGAAAGTGATGCACCTCGTCATCCGCCGGGGCGCGTTCCGGAGCCATGCGCAGCAGAATCGGCCATACGTTGAGATAGCCCATCACGCGGGCAGGCGGCAAGCGCCGCGCTGTTTCTGCCGCCTCCGAAAATCGGGCTTCCACCTCGTCGATACTCCAGTCATCCATTGCGCTTCCTTCCGTACAGGCGCTCACCGATGCGGCGCACGATCTCTCGCTCAACGAAATCCAGACGCTCATCGGCTTCATTCACCACGAGGATGTGTTGCTCGCGCCATCCGGATTCCTTGACGGCATCAAGGTCGGTGGTCTGCGGTTGCAGCTTGCCCAGCGGGCAGCGATAGGGTTGTGGCTTCATCTCACACCTCCTGCTGCGTCAGAGCATAGTGAAGCAGCGCCAGCGCATCCGCTTCGTTATCATCGGCGGGTGAATGACCGCGTGACTTCATCGCCGCAATCATCTCGTCCTTGCTGGCGTTGCCTTTACCCGTAGCGTGTTTTTTGATCGTGCCGACCGGAACACCCTGATACGGGATCTGGTGGTGTTCGCACCAAGCGGTCAGATGCGCCATGAAGCCGCCGTAGGCGTGGGCCGCATCCACGCCCAGATGACGCCGCACTTCCTCGAAATACACGGCATCGATGCCGTCAGAGGTTTGCTTGATCTCGGTCAGCCAGCGCTTGAAACGCAGGAATCGCATGCCGCCGCCTTCAAAGCGGTGCGGTTTGAATGATTCGGTGCCACTGGTGATGCTGCCGTCGCGGGGCATCAATGCCCAGCCGGTTGTCGTGCCTAGATCGAGGGCGAGTATTGTGTTTTGCATGTCAGTATTCCTTGTGTGTTTGGGGCGACTGACGCAGACTGACGCTTATGCCGGTTAACCTCTTACGTGCGCACGTGTAGGGGTAAATCAGTAGCTATGTCAGTCTGCGTCAGTTATCAATAAAATCAGTCGGTTGTATGTTTCAGTTTTCCGCATAAGGCATGCGTCTATCAGTCGGTAATTCCCGAAGTCCGATACCCTGAAAGCCGCGTATGCCGGAGTTGTTGCGCCACTTCTCCAAGCCACGAGTGAGCAGCAGATCGGAGAAGCGCCGCTGTGAGCCTGCGAATTCACCGGAATCGTCAGCCCAACGTTTCCAGTCGCTGAATAGTTCTGCGGTGAGAGATTTGGCAGTGTCTTTGCGCACACAGCGTTCCTCGAGCCAGCGGCCAATCGAGTCTTCCGCTTCGAAGTACTCGTCGGTGGCGGCGATCACTTTCTCGGGGCGAATGAGTTTTTCCTTTTGCCATGCAAGGCAACCTTCGAGCATCCATGCCAGAATGCCGTCGCGTTCCCTGAGCAACTTCACGGTCAGATTCCCGTCACGCCGTTCTGCCGGAATCGTGACGGTGAAGGGCACCAGATGCATGCGGCGTTTCATCGCCTCGTCGATATTGCGAATCGACGGTTTATGATTTCCCGCGATGAAGAGCTTGAATTGTGGAATGAACGTAAAAAAGTCCTGCCGCATGAAGCGTGCGGATACCCGGTCGCCACCGGTGATTTCCTTCATCTTGGATTCATTCCAGCGACGTCCCTGTTCGGTTTCGGTCGCCGACACGAAACGCGCTCCACGCAATCCGGCCAGATCGGTGGGGTGCCGGTCGGAGCGTGTTTCCATGAAGGTGTCCATCGGTGCATTTGCCGCGTAGTCACCCAGAATCGTGGAGAGGACATTCAGGAAAACGCTCTTGCCGTTGGCTCCCGTGCCGTACAGGAAGAACAGCGCATGTTCGCTGCTGACGCCAGTCATGCCGTAACCCGCCATGCGTTGCAGGTAGCTCATCAGCTCCGGATCGTTGCCAGTCACATCAGCTAAAAACGCCTTCCATGTCGGGCAGTCGCCCTTTGGCGTGGCAGTGGTGATCTTGGTCATCCGGTCTTCCCGGCAATGCGCCCGCATTCGTCCCGTGCGCAGATCGACGACACCTCCGGGCGTGTTCAGCAACCAGATGTCGGCATCCCACTCTTCCGTGTTGCCCGCATGGCGACGGTCGGCACGGGCAAGACGTTCCACACCACTGATCGTGCTTGAACCGGCCAGTTTGGCGGCTACTCTGGGATTGTCAGAACGCACTGCGGCATGGCGGCAGACATGGCGAATCAGATCGGTTGCCGCCAAGGTATCCTCGGTACGCCAGCGCTGACCGTCCCACATCAGCCACTTGCCCCATGCCGCGACATAACGCCAATCTCGCTGATAGCGACGGGTGAAGGAGAGCGCCAGTGCATCCTCGGTACCCCATACCGTCTGCTCGGCTTGTTCTTGCTCGTCTGTATCGTCGGAGTCATGTTCGTCATCCGGCAGGTGTATTTCAATGCGCGGGCCGCTGGCGATGAATGCCGCGACATCAAAGCCTTCTGCAATCGCGTCTGCTGCATCCCAGCCTTCCGGACGATCTTCGGGTGGTAGCAGAATGGCGCACGATATTGCACCAGCCGCCAACACAGCCTGCGAGGCTGACTGTGCATACTCCCAGCCCGGTTTGTCCTTGTCCGGCCAGATGGCGACCGACTTGCCAGTGAGTGGCGACCAGTCGGTTTTATCGACGGGAGCCTTGGCTCCGTGCATCGCGGTGGTGGCGCACAGGCCGATCGCAATTAGTGCATGCGCGCATTTTTCGCCTTCGACCAGTACCACGGTGCTGGACGCAGCGATGCCAGGTTGGTTGTAGAGCGGGCGCGGATCGGGTGGCGACATCTTGCGGCGCTTGGCATCCCATGGACGGAACTCCTTGCGGCGACCGGGCGGGTCGTAGCGATAGACTACTGCAATCAGATTGCCAGCTGCATTCTGATAGTCCCACTTGGCGGTGGCAGGGCCGAGATCGTCGACCGGCGCTTCGCGTTTGGTTTTACGGGCAGGCAGGGCAGGCGCGCGTCCTACCAGATCACGCGCATGCTGCAGGACACTGGTGAAATCGTTGTGTGCATCGCAGCCATGGTGTCGAGCAAGCAGATCGAAGATGTCGCCGCCACTGCCTTCGGCCCGGTCGGTCCACAGACCGGCTTTCTCACCGCTGAGCACGATCTCCAGACTGTCGCCGGGGCTGCCCAACACATCACCGATGTGAAACTTGCCGTGACGCTTCTTGCCAGCAGGAAACAGTGTGAACAGCACTGACTCCAGTTGGGCGAGTAACGCCTGCCGAATCTCCTCGCGTTCTATTTCGCGGCTTGGGCTTGCTTGAGCCGTCGTATCGTTGAAATCCATCATCTTGCACCTGACTTTCTGGTTCGTTTTTTAGGTTTCGGCGTTTTCTGTGTGGTGAGATAGCGCGCCCGGCGCGCCACCTCCCTGACAAATTCCGGGTTGAGTTCGACGAGGTCTGCGAGATGGTCGAGATCGCTGCCCAGCAGAAACTGATACGCTCTGCGCCGGGTGTAGTCCTCGAGCACAGCCGCATCGGCGATGCCCTGACAAATCACCGCCACGATCAGCTTCGCTTCCGGCACGGGTGCAAACACATGGCGCAACAGCATCCGCTCGATGGCGCGCATGCCGATCAGTGGCACCGGTGGCTTGCTCGACGCTTTTGGAATCAGGGCCGCGTTCATGCCGACCTCCCACACCGTTCCTGCCATGAACAGAACTTGCATTCGAAATGCGTGGCATCGTTGAACGATCTCGGTAGCAACTCGCCATGCTCGGTGGCCGCGATGATCTTCACGGCACGATCGGATGCGCGCTGCGCCAGTGCCGCATCGAAATCAACCTGCTCAAACCAGATCTCCTGCGTGTCCTTGTTGATCGCGGTGAACAGCGCGGGATTGCGGCTGATGCCATCAACCGTGCCTTCCATGTAGGCTTGGTAGATCGCCATCTGTGCGGCATACACCGGTTTGGAGACAGCCACGCCGCGCTTCACGCAATCCCGCCAGTTCTGCGCGTTCATGGTTTTGCACTCCCACAGCATCGGGAATGTGCAGCCCAGATCATCCGGTGCGCCCATGATGATGCCGTCTACATGACCTTGGATCAGACCGTCACAAACCGAGAAGCCAAACTGGCCGCCGGAACGCGTGCGGGTATGCAGGTCGAATCCGGCCAGACGCAGCCAGCGAATCGTCATATCTTCCAGCACATGCCCAACCTCGAAGATGCGCAGCACGCGCCCGTCGAAATCACGACCTGGATCGGCAGGGGCTCCGGCAAACTCGAACTGCAACGCGCGGTCACATGCCACGCCTAAGCGGGAGGCCCCGAGGTAGGTACGACGGGTTTGCTCTGCGCGTTCTGCCACCAGTGCCACATCGATGTGGGCGGTGATCAGGTCGTGCAACTTGGGGCGGTGATTGAAATCCAGCATTACGCACCGCCTTTCTGTGCAGTACCTTCTTCCCACGGCAGGTCGTTCTTGAGATCGCTGAACGGGTCCTGCACTACTTCAGCCAACCCGCGAACGGGTGGGAAGTTGAAGCCGGTTGAGCCGTAGCGATCGGCCATCGCATTGACGAAGCAGGTGACGATGGCATCAATCACCCGCAAGGCGTCCGCTTCGGTGTAGTCGCCCAGCGGTTTGGCGTAACCGATCTCGCCCGCTGCACTGCCGAACGCCTTGAGGCAGCCGCGCATCGCGGCCTGCTCGAATTCAGTCGCATCAATCATGGGCAGCTCCTCGTCCTTGCGTTCTGCCTCGACGCGCACGCTGTAGAATCGATGAAATGCGTCCTGACAGCGCTTTGAGCAGAACACCCAGCGCACCGGATAGCGTCTTGCATCGCCGATGGCATAACGCGTGTCTGTGATTCCAAAGCCACGTGCCTCTCGTGAACAAATCCAGCATTTCACGATCCCTCCTTATTGCGCCCACGCCGGTTTGCCGGTTGCGGCAGGGCGTTGCGGAGCGGGTTGTGCGGCTGAGCCGGAATGGCCACCTTGGGATGGGTTGCCGATCTTCGGTGTCATTCCCATCAGACGGGCGTAATCCTTGTGATCGGGTTCGATGGCCTGTTTGACGATGTTGCGGTTCTCGCCCTTGGCATCCTTTTCGACATCGATGCGTGCGACGAACTCGATACCGTCGATGGCGGCGAAGCTGGCGATGCGGCGGGCTTTTTGCGCTTCCGGCGATTGGTCGGCAGGCTGCACACCATGAGCCGAATTGAGCAGCGCACGAATTAAGGTGCGTCCCATGTTGGCCCATGCATCGCCCTTGGCAGAATGCAGACCGATGTTGCTCCACAGCTTGCGTTTGGCATATTCGCCTTCGAGCACGACGAATTCGGCGGCCAGATAAATCGAGCCGGTATCGAAGCTCTCGGTGGCATAGCCATCCGTCCACCCCTTGGATGCATCGTCGTGACCGCCGGGCTTGAGCGTCATGCGCACCTTGGCCAGCGTCCCTTTCGGGATCAGGTCGAATGAGGTTTGTTGTTCGGCATCGTTAAAATCATTCCAGTTCATGGCTTACTCCTTGTCAGATTGAGGTGTGGTGGCGGCTGCGCACTTGGCGATCAGTCGTCCGAGATGCGGTTCTTCCTGCATGGACAGACGGCCAGACCGGTCCTTGGCAGGGAAGCCCCATGGATTGAGCGTGTGGCAGACGAAGGCGCGATAACTGCTGCCGTCATCCGCTTTGAGTTCGGCGAGCGTCACGACCTCATCAACGATGCCGGGCAGTTCGAGTGAGGTCTTGGAACCCTCGATCTGCGGCATGAACACCTTGCGATTGAAGTCGTCGATCTTCTCGTCGAGGATGGCGACGAACACCACGTTCTTGCCGCGTGCGTGCTGCAGGTGGGTGAGTGCGGTGATCATTTCCTGTCCGAGCAATCCGTAAGCACCCCGGCTGTCCGGCTTGCCGGAGCGCTCCGAAATTGCCGCAGGCTGGCTCTTGGCCCAGGTAAAGCACAGGCGTGACAGGGCGGTGATCGAGTCGCAGAAATAGGTTTGATACTTGGCCAGACTGGCCGGGTCGCCGTACTGCTGACACACGTGATCGAAGTGCGCTTGTGAGAAGGGCAGTTCGGCGGGCAGTGCCGGATTGGGGCCAGCCAGAAACACCGCCAGATCGCGAAACTCGGGCCAAGTGCGCGGACGGATGGTGTCGCCCGACCAGTCGGCCACCGCCAGATCGCCTGCTTCCAGATCGATGAACAGTGTGTTGTCGATGCCCAGCGTTTTGAGCTGGGAGGTTTTGCCAAGCCCACTCTTGCCGAGCAAGGCCATCTTCACGCCACGCTTTTCTGCGCGGCGTTGTTCGGCAGAGATGATGGGAAGTCCGCTCATGCTGATTCTCCTTCGACGCGTGCCAGACGGAAGGTTGGTTTACCCGGTTTCACGGTGCGTGCGGCGGAAAACTGTTCTTTGAGTGCGGGCGGCCAGTTGTTGAAGCGCGACTCCGACACCGACAGGTCGACATCCATGTAATCCTGAATGCGATCTCCGGCAGCAACGATACGTTCGGCGATTTTGGAGAGTTGCGCCTGATCCCATGACACGCGCTTGGGCAACTCGTAGGTCACACGCAGCTGACCATCGGACAGATGCGTCACGCCGAAATCGCGTCCCGATTCCAGTAGTGCAGTGCGCGCCTGTTCGCCATAGCGTTGTTCGAGTGCAGTGTTGAGGCGATCACGGGACAACTTCACCCAGGTCGCGAGCATTGCCAGCGAGATGTCGAACTCCTGCAATTCCTGTTGCGACAGTGCCGCCAGTTGGCTGACCGACAGGTCCGGCAGCGTGGAAGGCGTGAGGGTGAGGTGGCTCATGCTGCACCTCCCGTGACCAGCGGTTTCGAGGTGCCGCTGCGCAGGCATTGCTGCTCGTAGCTTTCGATATCCTCGATGCGATAGAGCACGCGACCGTGCAGTTTCATGAACACGGGGCCGATGCCCTCCGAGCGCCAACGCTCGAGTGATGCTTCGCTGCAATCCCAGCGCGTGGCGAGTTCACCTTGATTGAGGTGTCTGATTTGTTGCTGCATTTGAGTCTCCTTGATGGTTTCGATGTCACCGGTTTCGGGTACTCGACGAGTGCCGCCAACCGGTAAAGCGAATTTCTCAAGCGAGATTCCTCAAACCATTCCGCAGATTCCTCGGAATCGTTCCTCAAACTCGATTCGTGCGAACAGATAACAAAAAACCCGGATTGGTTGAGGCCAATGCCGAGTTCTGCACATATTGAAGTATTTCCGTCGATTTTATTTGGTTATGGTCTGGCAAGCGTGCTATAGGCCATAATGATCAATTAATTCAATTCCTTTATAAAATTTATGAGCAGCCACGAGACATCTTGGACAGAACTTAACTTTATTGAGAGGCAAATGACCTCGATTATGTCATCGGATATTTTGGAAGATTTACCCATAAAATGGATTGATTTTCCATGCTCGGCTGAAAATCAATGGATTTGCGAAGCAAACAAAATTGTTATGGATTTCGGTGGGGTGTTTCACAGCATTTTTCTGCGTTGGGCAGTTACTATCAATGGTCTTCACGTTGCAACTGAAAGATACAACGGTGAAGAATGGCTCAAAGGAGATAAGGCGTTTTCTGTTTTCGGAATAAGAAATGCAGTTGATGGAACAGGACCAAAGCTTGGGGCTGTCAGAATATGGCAGGCGGACATGGCAGCAAAGATTCATGAGAGCTCAATTCCGATGTTATCTGCATGGGCTTTTTGTAATATGTATTCCTGTTTGGAGGAATTTATCTTTAAAATATTTCGGTCATATCTTGATGCAAATCCTCTCGAGATTTGTAAAGGGCCTGAATTTAGTGGGCATAGAAAAGCACATCGAGAGAGGCTGGAAAGCGAGGAAAAGAAAAATTGCTGGACTAGCTTATGGTCTGAAAGACTTGAGGCTTGGCACCGAAAAAAACTTTACGATGGTCTTGAGAAGGTTTTTAACAATTTTATAAATAAAACCGGCCTTAAAATTCCAAGCGGATACAAAGGTGAGTACGATTACACAGATATAGGCAAAACTCTTGGCGGTATTGCGCTCATAAGGAACTGTTTTATTCATGGTGCATCAACTGTCCCACAAGAGTTGGAAGATTTTTGTCGAGATTACAAGGGATTATTCTTTTCATTCAAAGCTGGAGACAAGTTTCAGATAACTATTAATGATTTGGCTACGCTGGAGTATTTTACTGACACGTTTACGCAAACGTTAAATACAAGTTTGCTCGAGCTGGCTTGTCCCGAGATAGCTGAGCTTAAACCTTAGTTTTCTGGCTCGGAAAGTAAAATCAGTGCAGCCAGTGCTGATCCTCTTCCGGAATGATCAATGCATAGCGCTCGTCACCACGCAGATATCGGATGAAAGTCCGATACACAGCTGGGATGCGGTCGAACTCCTTGCTCGGAGAAAAGCGCTGTGATTCCGAACCGCACGCTGATTTGAGTGCATCCTTGTCCATCTCGTGGTCGAGGTCGTTCATCAGCGCCAGCAGAATGGACCGGTGCCGTGGTTCCAAGTCATAGGCCTGCCCGTCGATATAGACCTTGGCCTGCGCATCCACATATTTCAGGGATGTTCCCGGTGTGGCTTCTTCGGGGACTTGCGGTCCGGGTGCCGTCAGCCGATCTGCAAAAAACTCAAATTTGCTCTGACTGATACGCGCGAGTGTGGCCAAGTTGGCGACATTCAGTCCCATCAAGGGTGAGCCATCCGGCAACGGTAATTCGCTGCAGGTGATGATTCGGCAGGACTGGACGACCTTGTCGAGCTTGATCTGTTCCCGCAGGTGATGCGCGACCTTGGGCTGATGCAGGTGGCGCGCGAAATACCATGTGACCAGTTTGCCGCGTGTGGGCTCGGTGGTGCCTAGCCTCCAGCAGATCTCCGGTTCGATGGTTTTTGCACCGGTGGGTGACAGGCCGAGCCCGAGCTGCAGGGCGGTTATCAGTTTGGGCAGGCTGGGCTTGAATGTCTCGCGCAGGCGACGCGGCGCACTGACCTCACCGCATGACGGACATAACAGCAGGATGTGGTCATGCGCCAGTTCGCGCACGACGCGCGCAGTTTCGATGCCGCACTCGGAGCAAGTCACCCAGTCAAGCGGGGTGCCGATCACCAGCACGCGTTCGCGCAGCAATTGCTGTCCGGCATTGGCATGCTCGCCGCTGCACAGCGTCAGCCCATTGATTTCAGGCTTGCTGCTATCCAGTAGGCGGCAGAGGAGTGCGGTGGCATCACACTGCGACTGACTCATGCAGGCACCTCGTCGGCCTCGATGACATTCAGCGCCTGCAAGACGATGTTGGCAATCTGCTGATTGTGCGCGGATAGGTTTTTGATGGTGGACGATCCGGTCGAACTCACGTCGAAGCTGAAATGCGTGGTTTTTTGATCTGCCGAGGTCAGCGGGTAAACCATGAGGCAGGCACGGATCAGGTTGTATTCGGCTTCGAAGGTGTGCTGGATTTTGAGATTCTCGAGTGCGAGCTTGATGGCATCGTCCTGATCCTTTGCAGGTGGCGCTTCGACCTCGAAGGAAATCCCGGTGCTGCCATTGGGACTGAAACGTGCGCGGCGCAGCCGAACCTTTTCGACTCCGTGAACCGACCAGTCATCGAACGGTTCCAGCATGCCGTCACGCAGCGCATTGAGTTTGAATCGTGCCTTCTCGATCGCCTCGGGCGCGATTTCTTTCTCGACCACATGCTTGCCGAACAACTGGAGGACGGCAGTGTGGTTGGCAGCACCGCCTTTGACGATCGTTTCCACAAACCCGGAGTCGGGGTGGTAGACCAGCGCAGTTTCCAGTGCGATGCGGGTGGTGATGCGTTTGAAATGGTTCTCGCTAAAATGGGCAATGGCTGTCACCGGACCTTCCACATAAATGGCCAACTGGATACTGCCATCGGCGGCGCGCTCGCTGATCTCGATGTGGGTGCCATCACCCGCGCCGACCTTCTTGTAGAGCTTGGCGACCTCGTGACAGAAGGCTTCCAGTTTCGCGCGATCGCGGGTCGGATCGAGGCCGGGTTGGATGCGGTGTTTCTTCCAATACTTGCCGTTGGTTTTGGCCTGAAACGCGATGTGCAGTTCGGCATCGCGAAACGCCTTGTCACGGAATGCCATCATCCAGAGGGCTTTTTCACGTTCGTCACGCGAGGCGAAGGCGGCTTCCACCTCGGCATCGCCATTGCAGGCCACCTGAAATTCTTTGATCGCCAGACCGTTCGACATCATGTGCGCACGGCGCAGATCGTCGTACCAGATATGGATGTCGTGGCCGATTGCCTCACGTTCGGCGGCAGGTAGGTCTGAATTGGGCAGCGACGCATCCAGTGCCTCGACCGCATCAGCCAGTTGTGTGGGCAGGGTTTCGGGTGGCTGTTCCCAGTCGATGTTCAGTCGGGAATTAAGAACATGCGCTTCGGTGAATTCGTGCAGCGTCGGCATCGAGATGTGCCGGAGGAAATGGCGTGGGTTGAAGATTTTCATGTATGGGGTTTTCCTTTACGAATATTTGCGCACCAGGCCGACAACGACCCCAAAAATTTCCAGTTTGCCCTGTGGCCGGATGATCGAGAAATCCGGATTGGCTGGAATCAGATGAAAACCTTCCTTGTCACGCCCCAGTGTCTTGAGCGTGAACTCGTCATCGACGATGCCGACCACCAGTTCGCCGGGCTGCGCGTGAGTCCGGCGTTCGACGATGGCTAGATCGCCGCTGTGGATGCCAGCATCGATCATCGACTCCCCCTTGACCCGAATGATCACGGTTTGCGCCGGTTTCTCGATCAGGAAGCGATCCAGCATGACCTGCTCGCAGGTCTCGTCTGATACGGCGACCGGCGCACCTGCCGGAACCGGCTGGCTGGCAATCGTGCGCTCGAAGAAACTGTCACTCGGTGCCCAGTCACCATCCGGCGTGCGTTCCAGCATTCCTGCCGCTTCGAGCCGTTCCAATACCTTCTTGATGGCGGACTTGGAGGCAAACCCTAGTATCGCCATCAGACGGGCATAGGACGGAAAGGTCCGATACTCGGCGTAGTACGCCTGCAGACGGGCCAAATGCTCCCGGTCGTTGGCCGATTTTTGCTGGGAAGTTTTCATGGGTGATATTGTAGAGAACGGGCGTTCTCTCGTCAAAAATAATCATCCCAGTAAAAAATCTTCATATCTTTTTCGCAATAGCCCGCATCCGTTCGTAGCTGTTTGAAACTCCCTCGCTGGATTTCAGCCCCTGTCGTTGCACAATTTCTGTATCGAAACAGTTGGACAGAACAGGAGTGATACCAATGATGGATGTGAACCAAACACCACCCGACCGGATGACCTCGGAACAGCGCAGGCAGGAGGTCGCCACGTTGCTGGCACGCGGCATTGCACGCATGCATGAGCCAAGATCGCGTCAACCAGAAACCATGGAATTAGAGAGCGAGTTTGAACTTGCTATTCAGCCCGGACGAAGCGTTCATGGGGTCTCCAACAACCAGAGAAATAAGGAATGAAAATGAACGCAAGAACTACCCAATTCACCACGCCGCCATCGGTCGTTGCGCAAATATCACAGTTGCCGCAGATGAATATGGCCGAGATCAAGGCTATGTGGAAACGCCTGTTCGGTGGCGACACGCCAACCCACAACCGGCAGTTTCTGGAACGGCGCATCGCCTACAAATTGCAGATCGTCGAATTCCGCAAGGTGGATCGCAACCTGCTGGAGAGTAACAAGCGCCGTATCGAAACACTGATGGAGCGGGGCAAGGTGACTGCGCGCAGCAAGGATTATCTGCCGTCGGTCGGAACCGTGCTGACCCGGCTATATCAGGATGTCGAACATCGCGTGGTCGTCGAAGCCGATGGTCAGTATGAGTACGAGGGCAGGCGCTACGGCAGCCTGTCCATCATCGCCCGCGAGATCACCGGAACGCGTTGGTCTGGGCCGTTGTTTTTCGGTCTCCGTCAAAATCAACCCGCGAAGAAGTCGAAGAGGGGAGCGCGTAAATGAGCGAGACAATCAAACGTCGCCTGCGCTGCGCGGTCTACACCCGCAAGTCCAGCGAGGAAGGACTGGATCAGGAATACAACTCCATCGATGCACAACGTGATGCCGGTCATGCCTATATCGCCAGTCAGCGCGCCGAGGGGTGGATTGCGGTCGCTGACGATTATGACGATCCGGCATTCTCCGGCGGCAATATGGAGCGTCCGGGACTGAAACGTCTGATCGCCGACATCGAGGCGGGCAAGATCGATGTGGT
Organism: Ferriphaselus amnicola; assembly: GCF_000974685.2. Classification (NCBI taxonomy): domain Bacteria; kingdom Pseudomonadati; phylum Pseudomonadota; class Betaproteobacteria; order Nitrosomonadales; family Gallionellaceae; genus Ferriphaselus; species Ferriphaselus amnicola. The sequence goes on along the minus strand of NZ_AP018738.1, from coordinate 1,248,413 downwards.
CGTGATCTACAAAATTGACCGCCTGACTCGCAGCCTTTCCGATTTCTCCAGAATGGTCGAGGTGTTCGAGCGCCAAGGTGTGTCATTTGTTTCCGTCACCCAGCAGTTCAACACCACGACCAGCATGGGACGGCTGATGCTCAATGTGCTGCTGTCCTTCGCCCAGTTCGAGCGTGAGGTCACCGGCGAGCGCATCCGCGACAAGATCACCGCCAGCAAGAAGAAGGGGATGTGGATGGGCGGCATCCCGCCGCTGGGCTACGATGTCGAAAACCGTCGCCTTGTCCAAAATGCCAAGGAAGCGAAGTTGATCCGGCATATCTTCCAGCGCTTCGTGGAAATCGGTTCGACCACGCTGCTGGTCAAAGAGCTGCGACTGGATGGCGTGACCTCCAAGGCGTGGGTGACACAGGACGGCAAGGTGCGCGAGGGCAAACCGATCGACAAAAGCCTGATTTACAAGCTACTCAATAATAGGACATACCTTGGCGAGCTGCGCCACAAAGAGCAGTGGTATCAGGCGGAGCACATTGCCATCATCGACGAAAAACTGTGGGGCGACGTACAGGCAATACTGGCCAGCAATGGCCGCGTGCGCGGCAATGCCACCCGAGCCAAGGTTCCGTATTTGCTCAAAGGCATTGTGTTCGGCAATGACGGACGCGCGCTGTCGCCATGGCACACCACCAAGAAAAATGGGCGGCGCTACCGATATTACATACCGCAACGTGATGCCAAGGAGTTCGCCGGTGCATCGGGTCTGCCGCGTTTGCCTGCCGATCAACTGGAAACAGCGGTACTCGACCAGTTGCGCGCCATCATGCGCCAGCCCACGATGATCGGTGAGATCGTGCCGCAGGCCATCGCACTCAACGACAAACTCGACGAGGCGCAGATTACGGTAGCGATGACACGGCTGGACATCATCTGGGAGCAACTGTTTCCGGCAGAGCAGACGCGCATCGTCAAATTGCTGGTAGAAAAGGTCATCGTGTCTCCGACCAATATCGAGCTGCGGCTGCGAGCCAACGGCATCGAGCAGATGGTGATGGAGTTGCAACCTGCCAAGGTGGATGTGGATGAAAAGGTGATGGCATGACCGCGATCAACGTCAACGGCGCTGCCGACGTCATCCCGTCCAGCGACGGCAAGCTGACGCTGAACATCCCGATCCAGATTCGTCGGCGTGGTGGGTGTAAGCGGATCACGCTGCCGAACGGTGAAACGGGGACGCCGCACAAACCGCAGAATCCCACGTCCATTCAATTGGCACTGGCACGAGGCCATCGGTGGCTCGCCATGCTGGAATCGGGCGAGGTAACGACCATACGCGAACTAGCCACCCGCGAAGGCGTGGACAATAGCTACGTCAGCCGGATGATCAATCTGACCATGCTGTCGCCATACGTTGTTGCTGCAATCCTGAACGACACACTGCCGGACAATATCACGCTACTGGAGTTGGCAGCTGATCCACCGCTGGTTTGGGAGTAATCTCCTTGCCAATTTTCCAATCAAACCGTGTTGACGAGTCCGCGCGTAATTTATTGAAATCATGCGATATAAAATTTTCATCTCGCGGACTTCGCAGCTTGGTGGTTAGGTGGGGCAGGAGAGAATAACGGCGCAGAGAGAGAAATTTTTGACCAAACCGTGACCGAATGGCGGGACAGGAAGTCCGCAAGAGTTAGCAGGAAACCCCACGGATACGCGGCAATACGTAATAAAAAAGGCCAACGGATAACCGTTGACCTTTATATATTGGTGGAGGCGGGGGGAATTGAACCCCCGTCCGCGAGTCCTCTACAGATAGTTCTACATACTTAGCCTGATTATTTGTTTTAGGCCCGGACACGCCAATCGGCAGGCTGGTACGGGACGAGTTACCTTGCGTTTAGTGCTGCGTAAAGTAACCCTACGCCGCACGATTCCATGTAATGACCTCACTCATCTCAACCTTGCGGTATCGAGCCCCTCCATGGACAACGGGGTGTGAGGGCAGGCCTTAAGCGGCCAGTGCGTAAGTTTCGTCGTTTGCGACTATTTGTTTTCCAGCTGATTTACGAGGTTGCGGGTCCTCGGTATGCCCTACGCTGCTTTGCAACCCACGTCGAAGCCAAGTCGCCCCCGTTTTGTTACTAGCAGGGCGATTGTAGCAGCTTCACTTGTTGAGATGGAGGATTAGTTCCTGCGGGGTTTGTATGGAGGCGGTGGCTGGCCAGCTTGGCCAGTCGGCATTGACATAGCCATAAGTAGCGACGACGCCATGCATATTGGCAGCTTGTGCGGCTTCCATGTCGCGTCGGTCATCGCCCAGATAGAGGCAGTGTTGCGGATCGACGCTAAGTAGTTTGGCCGCATATAGCATTGGTTCGGGATGTGGTTTTGCGTGGTCACAGCTATCTCCGCTAACTAGGCAGTGGGTGCGGTCTGAGTAGCTAAGTGCGTGCATGAGCGGAAGAGTGAATCGGTGGGGCTTGTTGGTGACGATTCCCCACGGCAAATTGCGCTGTTCTAGCTCATCAATCAATTCGGCCATGCCAGTGAATAGGCAGGTATGGTCGCAGATATGAGCGGTGTAATGTGCTAAGAACTGTTCACGAAGTGCTGGAAAGTCAGGGTGTTCCGGTGAGATGTTCATGCCGACGCTGAGCAGACCTGCAGAGCCGTGGGAGGCTTGTGGACGCAGTACGTCTAGGGGCAGAGGGGCAAGACCATGCTGAGCGCGCACATGATTAGTAGCTGCGGCTAGATCGGGTGCAGTGTCAGCAAAGGTGCCATCAAGGTCAAACAGGACGGCTTTAATCACGCTGACAAGCCACTATGTAGTTGACGTCGGTATCTTTGCCTAGCAAATAGACTTTGCTGATTGGGTTGTAACTCATGCCGGTCAGATCGAGCGTATTGAGTCCAGCGTTGCGGCTGAACTGGGCCAGCTCCGAGGGTTTGATGAACTTAGCGTAATCGTGCGTGCCTCGCGGCAGTAGGTTAAGCAAGTACTCTGCTCCGATGACCGCAAATAAGTAGGATTTTGGATTACGATTTAGCGTGGAAAAGAAGACATGACCGCCGGGTTTGACCAGTTGCGAACAGGCACGGATGACACTTTGTGGGTCGGGAACATGCTCCAGCATCTCCATGCAGGTGACGACATCAAAGCTAGCAGGCTGTTCTGCGGCGAGCTCCTCGACCGCAATCTTGCGGTAAGTGACTTGCTTGCCACTTTCGAGTAGGTGCAATTTGGCCACTTGCAGCGCTTTGTCACCTAGGTCGATACCGGTGACATGCGCGCCGATACCGGCCATGCTCTCAGACAATATCCCGCCGCCGCAGCCGACATCCAATACGGATTTTCCGGGCAATTGGGCGAGGCGGTTGATGTAGTCTAAGCGTAAGGGGTTGATCTCGTGTAGCGGCTTGAACTCACTGTTTTGATCCCACCAGCGATGGGCGAGTTGGCTGAATTTCTCAAGTTCTATGGGGTCGGCGTTGCTCATCACATATTTCCAGTTTGGGTGTCAGTGAAATGTAACAAATTGGCAGGCAATAAAAAAGCCCCGCATTGCGGGGCTTTTAAAACTGCTTAACTGAATTACTTCAGTTTTGTGCCAGATACGCGGATAGATACGCGACGATCAGGAGACAGGCATGTTGCCAGCTTGGCACCCTTCAGCTTCTTGCAATCGCCAGCTGCAGTTACAGGCTCGCTGCTACCCATGCCGGAAGCACTCATCTTTCCGCCATCAACACCCTTGCTTGCCAGATAAGCCTTGACCGAGTTAGCGCGATCTTCAGACAGCTTCTGGTTGCTAGCTTTGGAGCCGCGACGGTCAGCATGACCAACGATGGTGAGCTTGTCGAAAGTTACGCCATTCAAATCGGCTGCCAGCTTGTCAAGTACGGCTTGACCTTCAGGCTTCAGTGTCGATTTGCCGGTGTCGAAGGAGTTATCGGCGCTCAGTTCAATCTTAACTGGCATAGGTGCCGGTGCTGGAGCGGGTGCAACGACTACAGGTGCTGGCTTAACAGCAACGGGAGCTGGGAACAGTGCGGGATCACACTCTTTAACTGCATTTTCCTTTGCCCACTCAGCGGTGCGAACGCAATTTCCGTAGCCATCACGAGCAATAACTCCGCGCTCGTCGTATGCGTATCCAATGCTGTTTGGGTGGGCTAATGCGGTCAAGCTGGAGGAAGAAAGGGCTGCCAACAGCAGAGTTTGTCCGAGGCTCAGTTTCATGGTGGAATCCTTATATTAGTTGATGTTCTTTCGGTGCTCACTGCACACTGGGCGGGATAGTAAGCGTAGCGCGGCGGCTTGTAAATAGTGATGCGCTATTGCAACAAAACTGTGGCATTTTTGCTTTGTTTTGCCTTGGTCTGGCGTGATAAACTCGCGGGCTGTTTTTACCAGTCAATAAATCAGGTATCGCTGCCACTATGGAACAATTCGCTAAGGAAACCCTGTCGGTCAGTCTTGAAGAGGAAATGCGCAAGTCCTACTTGGATTACGCCATGAGCGTAATCGTAGGTCGTGCCTTGCCAGATGCGCGCGATGGGCTGAAGCCGGTCCATCGCCGTGTCCTGTTTGCGATGCACGAATTATCTAACGACTGGAATCGCGCTTATAAGAAGTCGGCGCGTATCGTCGGTGATGTGATCGGTAAGTATCACCCGCACGGAGATACTGCGGTGTACGACACCATCGTGCGTATGGCGCAGAGCTTTTCTCTGCGCTACATGTTGGTGGACGGTCAGGGTAACTTCGGTTCGGTCGATGGCGACAATGCCGCCGCGATGCGTTACACCGAGATCCGTATGTCGAAGATCGCCCATCAGTTGCTGGAAGATCTAGACAAAGAAACGGTGGATTTCGGACCGAACTACGATGGTTCGGAGCATGAACCGCTGGTATTTCCCGCGCGCTTCCCCAATTTGCTGGTGAATGGTTCCTCGGGTATTGCTGTCGGCATGGCGACCAACATTCCGCCGCACAATATGAATGAGGTGATCGATGGCTGTCTGGCGTTGCTGGCCAACCCAGATATGGATATCGAAGAGCTGATCGAATTGATTCCTGCGCCAGACTTTCCGACCGCTGCCCTGATCTATGGCACAGCCGGCATCAAGGAGGGCTATCGCACTGGTCGTGGTCGCGTCATCATGCGTGGTCGCTGCCATTTCGAGCCGATTAGTAAGAGCAATGATCGTCAGGCCATCATTATCGATGAGTTGCCTTACCAAGTGAATAAGGCCAACTTGCTGATCAAGATTGGCGAGCTTGTACGTGAAAAGAAGATTGAGGGGATTTCCGAGATTCGTGATGAATCAGATAAATCCGGGATGCGCGCAGTGATCGAGCTAAAGCGCGGTGAAGTACCGGAAGTGATCCTCAACCAGCTGTACAAGCAAACCCAGTTGCAAGATAGTTTTGGCATGAACATGGTCGCCTTGCTCGACGGCCAGCCCAAGCTGCTCAATCTTAAGCAATTCCTCGACGCCTTCCTGCGCCACCGCCGCGAAGTGGTGACACGTCGCACCATCTTTGAACTGCGCAAGGCGCGTGAACGCGGCCATGTGTTGGAAGGCCTAGCGGTTGCGTTGTCTAATGTGGACGAGATCATTGCCCTTATCAAAGCGGCTGCTGCGCCTGCTGATGCCAAGCGTGGGCTGATGTCGCGTACTTGGCGCTCGTCTTTGGTTGAAGATATGTTGAGTCGCGTTAGCAACGCCTCGCGCCCTGATAATCTGTCTCTAGAGTTCGGACTGGTTGGTGAGGGCGCAGAACGAGGCTATCGCCTATCCGAAGTTCAGGCGCAAGCCATTTTGGAGTTGCGTTTGCAACGACTGACAGGGCTGGAGCAAGACAAGATCGTCGGTGAATACCGCGAAGTGATGGACAAGATCGCTGACCTGCTCGATATCCTAGCCAAGCCCGAGCGTGTCTCGTTCATCATCGGTGAAGAGCTCAATCTCATCAAGAACCAGTTCGGCGACAAGCGTCGCAGCGAGATCATTACCTACGTGCAAGACATGACCATGGAAGACATGATCGCCTCGGAAGATGTGGTGGTGACCTTGTCTCATGCGGGCTATATGAAGGCGCAGTCGCTGGATGAGTACCGTGCGCAAAAGCGCGGTGGACGCGGCAAGCAGGCGGCATCGACCAAAGAAGATGACTTTGTTGATAATCTGTTCATCGCCAATACCCACGACTACATCCTGTGCTTCACTAACCGTGGCCGCGCTTATTGGCTCAAGGTGTATGAAGTTCCGCTGGGTAGCCGAACATCGCGCGGCAAGCCTATCGTCAATATGTTGGCATTGGAGCCGGGCGAAAAGATCAATGCTATCTTGCCGGTACGCGAGTTCGTCGAAGACAAGTTCATCTTCTTTGCTACGGCAGGCGGTACGGTCAAGAAAACGGCGCTGTCCCAGTTCGGTAATCCCCGCAAGGCAGGTATCATTGCCATTGCGCTGGATGAGGGGGATTTCCTCATTGGCGTGGCGGTCACAGATGGCAAGCATGACGTGATGCTGTTCTCGGATGAAGGTAAAGCCGTGCGCTTCGATGAAGATGATGTCCGTCCGATGGGGCGTGACACGCGCGGCGTACGCGGCATGAATCTGGCTAAAGGCGGTAAGGTAATCGCCTTGCTGGTGGCAGAAGATGAGCAGCAGGGCGTGTTGACGGCCACCGAGAACGGCTATGGCAAACGCACTCCGATCGCCGAATACACCCGTCATGGTCGTGGTACGCAAGGCATGATCGCTATCCAGACCTCGGAACGTAATGGCAAGGTTGTCGCGGCAGCACTGGTAAATACCGAAGACGAGATCATGCTGATCGGAACCAATGGCGTACTGATCCGCACTCGCGTCAGGGAGATCCGGGAAATGAGCCGCGCGACTCAGGGCGTGACACTCATCAATTTGGAAGCGGGCGACAAACTGGCGGGGTTGAGCCGGATCGCCGAGACGGAAGAGCCTGATGACACCGAAGTATCTGAAGAAGTATCCGAATAATCTGAACGGAGCACGAGCAAGATGACCATCTACAATTTCAGCGCAGGCCCAGCCGTATTACCTAAGGCTGTATTGCAACAGGCACAAGCCGAACTGGCCGATTGGCAGGGCAGCGGCATGTCGGTGATGGAAATGTCGCATCGCGGCAAGGAATACATGGGCATCCATGCTCAAGCCGAAGCCGATCTGCGCGAATTGATGGGCATCCCAGCGAACTACAAGGTGCTGTTCCTGCAAGGTGGTGCGCATCTGCAATTCTCGATGATCCCATTGAACTTGTTGCGGGGTAAGGCTTCCGCCGATTACCTCAACACTGGTGAGTGGTCGAAGAAGGCCATCGGTGAGGCGAAGAAGTTTGGCGGCGTGAACGTGGTGGCTGACAACAAGGACAAAAACTGCTCTTACGTCCCAGCTTTCGATACTTGGAAATGCGACCCGAACGCGGCTTTTCTGCATTACACGCCGAACGAGACCATCGGCGGTGTCGAGTTCAACTGGGTTCCTGAGACTGGCGACGTGCCACTGGTGGCGGACATGTCCTCCAACATTCTGTCGCGCGTCATTGATGTGAGCAAATTCGGCCTGATCTACGCCGGTGCGCAAAAGAACATCGGCCCGGCTGGCCTGACATTGGTCATTGTTCGCGACGACCTGATCGGCCAAGTGCCCGCTGGCACGCCGACGATGCTGGATTACAAGACCCACGCCGATAACGACTCCATGTACAACACGCCGCCCACCTTCGCTATCTACATGGCTGGGCTGGTGTTCCAGTGGCTGAAGAAGAGCGGTGGTATCGCCGCGATGGAGCAGACCAATATCCTCAAGGCGAATTTGCTGTATGCCGCCATTGATTCCAGCAACGGCTTCTACAACTGCCCAGTAAACCATGCCGACCGTTCGCGCATGAATGTGCCGTTCACGCTCAAGGATGCTGCCCTAGATAGCGATTTTCTGAAGCAAGCCGATGCGCGTGGCTTGTTGCAACTGAAGGGCCACCGCTCGGTAGGCGGTATGCGCGCCTCGATTTACAACGCTATGACGGTCGAAGGAGTACAAGCTTTGGTCGAATTCATGGGCGAGTTCGCCAAGAGCCATGGCTAAGACCTACGGCATCCTCACGCTGAACAAGATCTCGTCGGTCGGACTGAAGCGTCTGCCGACGGCCAGCTATCGCATTGGCAATGACATCGCTGAGCCGGATGCGATATTGGTTCGATCGCAGAATATGCACGAAATGGACATCCCAGCCTCGGTGCTGGCGATTGCGCGTGCCGGTGCGGGAACCAACAACGTTCCGGTAGCGCAGATGAGCGCGCGCGGCGTGCCGGTGTTCAATGCTGCCGGAGCTAATGCCAATGCCGTGAAGGAGTTGGTCATCACCGGTATGTTGCTGGCCTCGCGCAACATCGTTCCTGCACTGGGTTTCGTCGCCAGCTTACAGGGCGATGACGCATCACTGCACAAACAGGTCGAAGACGGCAAGAAGCATTACGCCGGCATCGAGCTGCGTGGTCGCACGCTGGGTGTGATCGGCTTGGGCGCAATTGGTCGTCTAGTCGCTGATGCCGCCATCCGTTTAGGCATGAACGTCATCGGCTTCGATCCTGAGATCACGGTAGATGCAGCTTGGAGTTTGCCTTCGCAAGTAAAGAAGGCAAACACGGTGGAAGAGCTACTCAAGCACAGCGACTTCGTGACTCTTCATGTGCCCTTGCTGCCCGCAACGAAAGGGCTCATCAATGAAAAACGCGTACAGACGATGAAGTCAGGCAGCGTGCTGCTCAATTTCGCTCGTGATGCCATCGTTGATGAGGCGGCCGTCTTGGCTGGCTTGGCTTCCAAGCATCTGCGCGGCTATGTGTGCGATTTTCCTACTGCCCAAGCTCAGGGACAGGCAGGCATCATCGCGCTGCCGCATCTGGGAGCTTCCACCGAAGAGGCGGAAGATAACTGTGCCATGATGGTCGCCGATCAAGTGCGCGACTATTTGGAGCACGGCAACTTGGTCAATACGGTGAATTTCCCGACGCTGGTGATGGCGCGCGAATCCAATTACCGTCTAGCCATCGCTAATGCCAACGTACCCAATATGCTGGGACAGATTTCCAGCACGCTGGCGGGGGCGGGCATCAACATTCATACGATGATGAATAAGTCGCGTGGTGAAATGGCTTACACCTTGGTGGACGTAGATAGCCTTGTTCCCGCTGAGGTGATCGCGCAGCTTGCCGCCATTCCCGGCGTGTTGAAAGTTCGTGATCTGCCGCTGGATACCAAGTAAGGAAGAGTTCTGAGCATGAGTGACGACGCCCTCAAGCAGTTCCGCGTACAGATTGATCGCATCGACGATGAGTTGCTGCGTCTGTTCAACCAGCGTGCAGCTCTGGCGCAGCAGATCGGTCACGCCAAGCAGGGCGGGGCAGTGTTGCGTCCCGAGCGCGAGGCACAAGTGCTGCGTCGCTTGAATGAGGCCAATCAAGGCCCGCTGCCGAACGGCAGTATCTCCCAGCTATTTACAGAAGTTATGTCGCATTGCCGGGCATTGGAAGCGCCGCTATCCATCGCCTATCTCGGCCCAGCAGGATCGTTTACCGAAGCGGCTGCGCTCAAGCGTTTTGGTCACGCCAGCGTGTGCGTCCCGTGTGCCTCGATCGACGAGGTATTTCGTAAAGTTGAGAGCAATGAAGTGCGCTACGGCGTAGTGCCGGTTGAGAATTCGACCGAAGGAGCCGTTGGACGCACGCTGGATTTGATGCTGCAAAGTCCGTTGAAACTCTGTGGTGAGGTGCCATTGCAGGTGCATCAATGCCTGATGTCAAACTCAACTTTGGCAGAGGTGCGGCGCGTGTATTCCCATCCACAATCGCTGGGGCAATGTCAGGGCTGGCTCAATGCCAATCTGCCGCACGCTGAACGTATCGCCGTATCGAGTAATTCTGAAGCGGCGCGCCTAGCATCCCAACAGGCCGACAGTGCGGCGGTGGCCGGTAAGCAAGCCTCAGAGCGGTTCGATGTTCCTTTGCTCGTGGAAAACATCGAAGATGATCCGCGCAATACCACTCGTTTTTTGGTGATCGGCGATCAGCAAGTTTCCCCCTCCGGTTGCGATAAGACTTCGCTGGTGATTTCAGCGGCGAACCGTCCCGGTGCTGTGCATGATCTGTTGACTCCGCTGGCTCACCACGGTGTATCGATGACCAAGCTGGAATCGCGTCCGGCACGTTCCGGCCTGTGGGAATACGTATTCTTCGTGGACATCGAAGGGCATCAGCAGGATACCAAAGTGGCGGCGGCACTGGCTGAGCTTGGGCAAGTCGCTTCATTCGTCAAGGTTTTGGGATCGTATCCAGTCGCTGTTTAGAGCGAACTTAAATTTCACCGGCTATTTAGCTGAAACATATGAACTACACAGAACTCGCTCCCCAGTATGTGCGCGACATCGCCCCCTACCAACCGGGCAAGCCCATCCCTGAGTTGGCGCGTGAACTCGGCCTTGATCCGGCAGACATCGTTAAACTGGCATCCAACGAGAATCCGCTCGGAGCCAGTCCCAAAGCCATTGCTGCGATGCATGAAGCTATAGCTTCCATCGCGCTCTACCCAGATGGCAATGGTTACGAGCTGAAATCGGCACTCAGCCAGCGTTACGAAGTCAATCTGGCCAACGTGGTGCTGGGCAATGGCTCGAATGACGTCCTTGAATTGGTTGCCCACGCCTTTTTGTCTCCCGGCGACAAGGCCGTGTTTTCTGACCACGCGTTCGCGGTCTATCCGCTGGCTACTCAGGCGGTCGGAGCTACTGGGGTTTCGGTTGCAGCTAAGAACTACGGACATGATTTGAACGCGATGTTGGCGGCAGCCATTGAGCATCAGCCTAAGGTGGTGTTCATCGCTAATCCGAACAACCCGACGGGAACTTATTTCGGTGAGATCGAGTTGATGGGCTTCCTGCGCGCCTTGCCGCAGAACATTCTGGTGGTGCTGGACGAGGCCTACAACGAATACTTGTCGGATGAGTTCCGCTTTGATTCAGTGAGATACTTGAAGGACTTTCCGAACCTGATCATCTCGCGCACCTTCTCCAAGGCTTATGGGTTGGCTGGTTTGCGCGTGGGATATGCCATCGCTCACGAGCAGGTAGTGGATATGCTCAATCGCGTGCGCCAGCCATTCAACGTCAACAGCGTTGCGCAAGCGGCGGCCGTGGCCGCATTGCAGGACAAAGAATTCGTGCGCCAGACCTATTTGCTTAACCAGCAAGGCATGGAGCAGATCACTGCCGGCTTGCGCGCAATGGGACTGTCATTCATCCCGTCGTTCGGCAATTTCGTCAGCTTCAAAGTGGCAGGCGCGGCTCATATCTTCCGCCGTCTGCTGGAACTGGGTGTGATCGTGCGCCCAGTCGCAAATTACGCCATGCCTGATTTTTTGCGTGTCAGCATCGGTACTGAACAAGAAAACGCTAAATTTTTGTCTGCATTGGAGCAGGCAATCGGAGAGAGTAAATGATCATCATTATGGGTAGTGAAGTCACCGATGCCGAGATCGGCACGGTGGTAAAGAAACTTGAAAACGCGGGTCTGCAAGCCAACATCTCGCGCGGCATCGAGCGCACTGTGATCGGTGCCATTGGCGATGAGCGCAAGCTGACACCGGAGATGTTCACGCCGCTGCCCGGCGTGGAGTCGGCGATGCACGTCACCAAGCAATACAAGATCGTATCGCGCGAGTCGCACAAGCAGGACACCATCATCGACATCGGCGGCATTCCGTTGGGCGGCAATCAGATCCAGATCATCGCTGGGCCGTGCTCGGTGGAGACGCAGGAGCAGATGGACCTATCCGCACAATTTGTGCACGAAGCCGGCTGCCGCTTGATGCGCGGTGGCGCGTTCAAGCCGCGCACCAGTCCGTACGCTTTCCAAGGTCACGGTGCCGAAGGTTTGGACATGTTCCGTAAGGCCGCTGAAAAGTATAAATTGCCTATCGTCACCGAACTGATGGACGCACGCCAACTCGACACCTTCCTCGAATACGACGTGGACGTGATCCAGATCGGCACCCGAAATATGCAGAACTTCGATCTGCTCAAGGAAGTGGGGCGCTGCAACAAACCGGTGATCCTTAAGCGCGGCATGTCGGCCACGATCTCCGAATGGCTGATGGCGGCGGAGTACATCGCGGCGGGCGGCAACCACAACATCATTTTCTGCGAGCGCGGCATTCGCACCTTCGAGACTTACTACCGCAATGTGCTGGACGTGACTGCGATCCCGGTGCTGAAGAAAGAGACTCACTTGCCGGTGATCGTTGATCCCTCGCATGCTGGCGGTAAGGCATGGATGGTGGCGGCATTGTCACAGGCAGCGGTTGCTGCGGGCGCGGATGGCTTGCTAGTCGAGATGCACCCTAGCCCGTGTGATGCTTGGTGCGACGCGGATCAGGCCTTGACTCCGCAAGAACTGAAAAAGCTGATGGGCACGCTGAGTGCTATCGCAGGAGCAGTGGGTCGTACGATTTAATTTACAGAAAGGACTTGGCGAGATATTCTCGCCAAGTCACTTGAGGAATACAAGATAAGCCGTTGGTGCGAAAGACAGGAATCGAACCTGCACGCCTTGCGGCGCTGGAACCTAAATCCAGTGCGTCTACCAATTCCGCCACTTTCGCAAAACGGCGCGCATTGTATCACGGTACGTAGTATTTTCCAGAGGCCAGCGTAAGTTTCCGATGATTGATTGCACAAAACTTAAAAGATGGGCGTGGCTGAATTGAACAAGATCGTCATTTACGGAGTCGGGCTGATCGGTGGATCGTTTGCGTTGGCTTTGCGTCAAGCGGGAGCGGTGCGTGAAATTGTCGGCTTTGGGCGTAGCAAAACTACGTTGGATGAGGCTATGCGCTTGGGCATCGTTGATCGTATCGGGGAGAGTGAAGCGGCCGAAGTGGCTGATGCGGATCTGATTCTGTTGGCTACGCCCGTCGCGCAGATGGCTACGATCTTTGCCCGTATCGCGCCTTACTTAGGCGCTAATACCTTGCTTACCGATGGCGGTAGCACTAAGAGTGACGTAGTCGCGGCGGCGTATGCGAATCTAGGTGACAAGGTCGGACAGTTCGTCCCTGCGCACCCCATCGCCGGAGCCGAGAAGAGCGGCGCATCGGCAGCGCTAGCCGAGCTATATCAAGGTAAGAAAGTGGTGGTCACTCCCTTGCCAGAAAACAGCGATGCCGCCATTGCCAGTGTGCGACTGTTCTGGGAGTTGTGCGGCGCTGCCGTGTGCGAACTGACACCCGCACAACACGATGAGGTATTCGCCGCCGTCAGCCATCTTCCGCACTTGCTATCGTTCGCTCTGGTGCACGACATCGCTCAGCGCGACAACCGCGATCTATTGCTATCCTTTGCCGCCAGCGGCTTTCGTGACTTCACCCGCATCGCTGCCAGTTCCCCGGAGATGTGGCGCGACATCTGCCTCGCCAATCGCGGGGCGTTGCTCAGTGAATTGGGGCTATATCAGCGGGAGTTAGAGCATTTGCATCAAGCACTAACTGAAGCCGATGCGGCCAAGCTGGAAGAGGTGTTTCGTGTCTCCAGCCAAGTGAGAGGTAGTTGGAAGCAGCAATGAGTACTCCCCGACCTTGAGGGGCAGAGAATAGGCAGAAAAAAGTCCTCCTAGCTTACGCTAGCGAGGACTTTTTAATTCAGACCTGAGCTTGAGTCTTATTCGATCTTCGCAGCAGCGCGCAGGTCGGTGACTGCTTGCTGGATCTGCTGTTGTTGCAAATGTTGGGCGATCTGAGGCTTCACTTGCTCGAAGTCAGGAGTCTTGTGCTCACGGGTGTCATCTAGACGAATCACGTGCCAGCCGAACTGAGTCTGCACAGGCTCGCTGACTTGCCCCTTGTTCAGGCTGACCAGCGCATCGGCAAACTCTTTCACGAAGCCCTTAGGATCAGCCCAACCCAAGTCGCCACCTTGCTTGGCAGAGCCTGGATCCATGGATTTAGCCGCCAGCTTCTCGAACTTAGCACCCTTTTTCAATTGGGCTACAAGTTCCTTGGCTTCAGCTTCGGTCTTCACCAGAATGTGGCGAGCCTTGTATTCATTCTTGCTGGCCTGCCCCTTGAGGCGATTGAACTCAGCCTTCATCGCATCTTCGCTGACTGGGTGAGTTTTGATGTAATCCTGCACATAAGCATCGGCCAGCACATTCTGGCGGATCAATTCGATTTGAGCCAGCACTTCTGGACTCTTGTCCAGCCCTTGCTTGGCCGCTGCTTGCGACAGCACTTCCAAATTGATGAGGCTATCCTTGATACCTTTGCGAACTTCTGGTGTGTCTGGCTGACCTTGAGCTGCCATTGCCTTGACGCGAGCGTCCACGCGAGATTGTGGAATGGACACACCATTCACCATGGCGGCGGATTTGTCTTCGGCGGAGGCCGGGAAGGCGGCCAGCAAGGCCAGAGCGATCAGGGCAGGTTTTGCTACGTTCAACATGAACTATCCTCTCTAAAGTGAGTTCGATTCCTCGGGGGTGAGGGCAGTGATGGTCAGGGCGTGAATGTCGCCCGTCATCAAATTTTGCAGCGCGGAATATACCATGCGATGCCGCGCCACGGTGTGCTTGCCAGCGAACGCCGCAGCGACGATGCGCAAGCGAAAATGCCCGCCGCCGCTACGCGCACCAGCATGTCCGGCATGCGCTGCGCTGTCATCTAGCAGTTGTAACTGGATGGGGTCTAACGCAGCGAGTCGTTTGCGAATCTCGTCCATCCGACTCATGCTGGGAACACTTTCTTGAAGGGTTGGACGCTGACACTGCTATACACGCCAGCGGCGACATAGGGATCAGCTTCTGCCCATGCTTGTGCCGCTTCCAGCGAGGTGAATTCCGCCACGATCAGGCTACCGGTGAACCCCGCTGCGCCGGGATCGACCGCATCCACGGCAGGGAAGGGGCCCGCCAGCAGCAAGCGGCCTTCGCCCTGCAAGGCCTGCAAACGAGCAAGATGCGCGGGACGTGCGTCAAGTCGGCGCGACAGGCTGTCGGCGATGTCGGCTCCAGTGATGGCGTACAGCATCAGTTCTGCTCCTTGTCCTGCTCGGCGTATTTGGCGAGGAAGAACGACTGCGCCAGAATGAAGGCGAACATCAGCCCAGTCGCGCCGAACAGTTTGAAATTGACCCACTGGTCGGTGGTGTAGTTGAACGCGACGTAGAGATTGATGCAGCCCAATACCGTGAAGAACATGCTCCAGGCTAGATTGAGATTACGCCAGACCTGGTTGGGCAGGGCGATCTTCTCTTGCAACAGAGCCTTGATCAGGTTTTTTCGGAACAGTAAGTTGGAGAACAACAGCGCAGCAGCGAAGGCCCAATACAAGATGGTCGGTTTCCACTTGATGAAGCTTTCGTCATGCAGCAGCAGCGTTGCGCCGCCCATCACCGTGATGATGCCGAAGCTCACCCACAGCATTTTCTCCACTTTTCCATGCCGCCATTTGGTCCAGATGATCTGGGCGACTGTAGCAGCGATGGCGGCACTTGTCGCGGCATAGATACCTGCGAACTTGAAGGTGACGAAGAACAGGATGACGGGGAAGAGATCGAAGAGCAGTTTCATGGCGGCGGATTATCCCGAGAATGTCAGGCTCTGTCGAGCTTCAGCGCGGCGGAGTTGATGCAATAGCGCAGCCCAGTGGGAGCGGGGCCATCCTCGAACAGATGGCCGAGGTGCGCGTCGCAGTGGGCGCAACGCACTTCTACGCGGCGCATCCCGTGCGAGTGATCGGCCAATTCTTTGATCGCCTCGGCGCTGGTCGGTTGCCAGTAGCTCGGCCAACCCGTACCTGAATTGAATTTGGTCGCGGCATCGAACAGCGCCTCACTGCAGCACACGCAGCGATATATTCCCGCCTCATGGCAATCCCAATACTCGCCGCTGAACGGCGGCTCGGTGCCGCACTGGCGGCAGATGCGATGTTGCTCGGGGGTGAGATCGGTATCCGGTGTGCTCATGGCTGCTCGGCCAAGCTGATCTTCACGCTTTCCCGCTCAGCCATCCGTGCGAACCACGCGGCCAGATTAGCATGGGCGCTGCGCCAATCGCGCTCCGGCTGGCGCAGATCAAGATAGACCAGTGCGCTGACCAACGCCAAGTCCGCTAGCGTTAGCGCCTTGCCGGTGCAGAACTCATGCTCACCCAGTAACTCGGCGGCGTACGCCAGCGCGCGGGTCACGGCGTTGTTGTGCAGTGTGATGTTGTTCGGCTCTTGTTTTTCCTCTGGACGCACACGCTCGTTGCGCACCGCCACCGCCGAATCCATGATGCCGTCTGCCAGCGCCTCCCAGCGTTTGACTTGCATCCGTGCCAGCGCATCGTCGCGCGGGATCAGAATCGGCGTGTCATTCAGCGTGTCGGCGTACTCGGCGATCACCGGCGAATCGAACACGCAAATCTCGTCGTCCAGAATCAATGCCGGGATGCGTCCCAAAGGATTCACGCGCGCCACCTGACTACCCGCATCACGCGGCGCGTCGATCAGGTAATCATGGGTGATGTGTTTTTCCAGCAGCACCAGACGCACTTTACGCACGTAGGGGCTGGTTTGGGTGCCGAGTAACTTCATGACTTACAGCACCTCCGCCGCGTGGTCCGCCAACCTCGACCGTTCGCCGCGCATCAGGGTGACGTGGCCGCTGTGGTCCCAGCCTTTGAATCTATCCACCACGTAGGTAAGACCGGAGCTGCCTTCAGTCAGATACGGCGTATCGATCTGGGCGATGTTGCCCATACAGACCACCTTGGTGCCGGGGCCGGCGCGGGTGACCAAGGTCTTCATCTGCTTCGGTGTTAGGTTTTGTGCTTCGTCAATAATCAGAAACTTATTGAGGAAAGTTCGACCGCGCATGAAGTTAAGCGACTTGATTTTGACACGCGACTTGATCAGGTCGCGGGTGGCAGCCCGTCCCCAGTCGCCCGCGTCTGTGTTCTCGGACTGATTGAGTACGTCGAGGTTGTCCTCTAGTGCGCCCATCCACGGTGTCATCTTTTCCTCTTCGGTACCGGGCAGGAAGCCGATGTCTTCACCCACCGGCACGGTGACGCGGGTGATGATGATCTCGGCGTAGAGTTTCTTTTCTAGCGTCTGCCACAGACCTGCAGCCAGTGTGAGCAAGGTCTTGCCGGTGCCCGCTTGTCCCAGCAATGTGACGAAGTCGATATCCGGGTCCATCAGCAGATTAAACACGAAGTTCTGTTCGCGGTTACGCGCGGTGATGCCCCAGACGGCATTCTTTTGGTGGGTGTAGTCGGTCAGCGTGCGCAGAGTGGCGGTGTCGCCCTCTTGCGAAACCACCTTGGCGTAGAGCGGCGTACCGCTTTCCAGATAGACGAACTGGTTGGTGAAAAAAGCGGGACAGAGTGGGCCTTTGATCTTGTACCAAGTGTGGCCGTCCTGCTGCCAAGATTGCATGTCCTTGCCGTGGCTCTCCCAAAAGTCCTCGGGCAAACCCAGCACTCCGGTATAGAGCAGGTCGCTGTCTTCCAGCACCTTGTCGTTGAAGTAATCCTGTGCCTCCAGCCCCAGCGCACGAGCCTTGATGCGCATGTTGATGTCTTTGGAGACGAGGATCACCGAACGCTTGGGTTGCTCGATCTGTAGCGCCATCAACACGCCGAGAATGGCGTTGTCGGCCTTGCCGGATTCCAGCGTGGGCGGCAGTTCGTACTTGATGAACTGGGTTTGCAGGAACAATCGCCCAGTGGCGTTCTTGTTACCCAACTTATCCAAGAGGATGCCGTCTTCGATCTTGAGCGGCGCATCGCTGACCAGATCATCCAGATAACGGCTGGCTTGACGGGCGTTGCGCGCCACTTCGGTCATGCCTTTTTTCTTGTTGTCCAACTCCTCCAGCACGAACATCGGCAAGCAGATGTCATGCTCCTCAAAGCGGAACAAGCTGGTGGGATCGTGCATCAGCACGTTGGTATCAAGAACGAACAGCTTGGTATCGGAGCGGGTAGCTTTGCGTGTAGGCATGTTTTTATCCCAGTGTTTTGACGAATTGGAGAACTTCAGCAGCGTGGCCGTCCGCTTTGAGACCGCGCCATTCTCGACGCAGCGCGCCGTCTTGATCGAGCACGAAGGTGCTCCGTTCGATACCGCGCACTTGCTTACCGTACATCATCTTTTGCTTGATGACACCGAACAGATTACATGCGGTTTCTTCGGTATCGGATAGCAGGGCGAAGGGTAGGGTGAATTTGGCTTTGAAATTTTCGTGCGATTTAAGGCTGTCGCGCGAGATGCCGACCACTTCACAACCGGCTTGTTGAAACTCAGGATAAAGGTCTCGGAACTGCGAACTTTCCAGCGTACAGCCCGGCGTATTGTCCTTTGGATAGAAGTAGATCACGAGATTCTTGCCGCGCGCAGCGGCAAGCTGAAATATGGTTCCGCTGGTCGCGGGGAGCGTGAAATCAGGGAGTTGGGTCATCAGGCCTTTCCTTGTGGAGTGCGGGTGGGGCGGACTTTTTCGGGGTGCTCAGCGAAGTATTGGTCGTAGCAATCGCTACCGCAGAAATGCTCGACATACCCTGAACTTTCGGGCATCACGGCTGCACTTCTTGGCACTTCCTTGCGGCAGACGCAGCATTGAACCAGAGACTCGGTATTGGACGATACTGGCTTATTCATGGCGACCTCCTGATGGTTGGGACACGCCTCGATGGTACGACTTAGGCAAAGTCGGCGCAACCAAGTTATGGCTAGCCGCGCCTTTTATCGCTGAGCTCCGAGCTCGATCGCGCGTAGCCGCCCCTGTTCCAGAGCCACCGCATCTGGGCTTGCCAGCCAGCCCTGTAGATTGTCCAGTGTCAGCTTAGTCAGTGCACTTATCCAATCGGGTCGTTCATTCAAACAGGGGATGTAGTGAAACTCTCCACCGCCTGCATGCTGGAAATCCTCTTTGCCCTCTTGAGCGATCTCTTCCAAGGTCTCTAGGCAATCCGCAAGGAATCCGGGGCAGATCACATCGACGCGGCGGGTGTTAGCTTTGCCCAATTCTTTCAAGGTTGCGGTGGTGTAGGGTTGCAACCATTCAGCCTTGCCGAAGCGCGATTGAAAGGTGATGCGATACTCGTCACGACTCAGCCCCAACGCTTCGGCGATCAGCCGCCCAGTTTTATGACATTCACAGTGATAGGGATCGCCTTTTTCTAGGGTGTAGCGCGGCAGACCGTGGAAGCTCATCAACAGCATGTCCGGTCGGCCATGCAGCGTCCAATGGTCGCGCACGTTCTGCGCAGTCGCGGCGATGTAAGCGGCATCGTCGTGATAATGGCGTATGGTGCGCAGGGCAGGTGCATTACGCATCTTCTGCAACTGCGCGAACACTTCGTCGCAGGCCGTGGCGACCGTGCTGGCGGCGTATTGTGGGTACATCGGTACCAGCAGGATACGCTGACAGTTTTGCGCTTTTAGCTTCGCCAGTACATCGGGGATGGAAGGATTGCCGTAGCGCATGGCGTAATCCACCACCAATGGAGCATCAGGCACGATCTCGGACAGCTGTTTGCTCAGCAGCGCAGTTTGACGCTCGGTATGCACTTTCAACGGCGAACCTTCCGGCATCCACACGCTGGCGTATTTAAGCGCAGATTTCTTCGGACGGACGTTGAGGATGATGCCGTTGAGTATCATCCACCAGATCGGTTTGGGGATCTCGACTACGCGCGGATCGCTGAGGAACTGTTTGAGGTAGGGACGCAGTGCGGCGGCGGTAGGCGCATCCGGTGTGCCGAGGTTGACGAGCAGAACCGCCGTCTTTTCGGGCGTGCCGTGGGTGTAAGTGGGTTCAACGAGGTAAGCCATAGCAGTATCGAAAGATTTGTGATGCGGGATAATAACCTAGTGCGTCAGCCAGCCCCAACCTTGCTTGTAACAGGGCTAACCGCCTACCAGCGTTGAGAGCGTGATCAGCAGTAATACGATCAGCCAGAACACCAGTGTCCGCCAGACTAGACCGGTGGTGCTCTGCATAAAATCAGGATCAGCCTCATCGCCCGCACCCAACTCTGGCCGCTCAACGATCTGACCCGCTACGGTGATAGGCTGCCCCAGTCGCACACCGAGTGCGCCAGCGCCACTAGCCAGCAGGATACCAAGTTCCGGTTGCAGCCAATTTTTGGCCTGCGTGCGCCAGCAAAACACGGACTCTTCAAAATCGCCGACGATAGCGAACGTACCTGCGACCAGTCGCACAGGCAGCCACTCCAGCCAAGCATAGGCTCGTCGTGAAAACTGACCGAAGTCACCGTGATCGGAATCGTGCAGGCTCCCCCAGCGCTTATCCAGATATTGAGACAGCCGGTACACCACCGCACCTGCCGGCCCTAGGCCCAATAACATGCCGATGAGAAACCAAAGCATGACACCGAAGATATGCCGGTGTGCCGCCAGTAGCGCTTCTTCGATAGCGACTCGGGCGAGTTCGGGAGCACTGAGTTCGTAGCTGGGAATACCGCGCCAGATGGAGAGCAAAGTGGCGGCACGGGTATCGTCGCCGTCACGCAAAGCTTGGTGTATCTCGTTGAATTGCTGTGTGGACTGATGAAAACCCAGCGTCAGGTAAACGATGAGTATGCAGAACAGCAGGGCAAGTAGAGGGTGTAGGGCATCGAGTAGATTGAAGGCTAAGCTGATGCCCAGCAGAGGAAGTCCAGTCGCAGCCAACCAAGCCATTCTGCCATGCTGATGCTGGCCTGCATTGAAACGATGCTGAAAGAAATCAACATAGCCTTGTACCCAGTCTAACCGCAACCTGCGTGTGGCGAGAGGCTGCCATTGTTCCAAAAGTAAGGCGACGATGAGGGAGAACAGGCTCATGACAATCTGGGCTTGTGCGGAATGCGCGCAAGATAACACAAAGCTGTAACGGGTGGGGCAGCAGCCATCCTCTGAAGGGAGCCTCGAAAAATCGTAGCGAGCGGCTTGAGTGCAAGGCGCACGGAACGGAGCATCCGAGACATATCAATTAGATAGGCGAGGGGTGAGTACCGCGCAACGCCGCAATCGAGTCGCGCAGTAGATTTTTCGAGGCTCCCTGAAAGATGCTGCCCAGTGAGAGGCTAGACGATCATGCCTGCTGCGACCGTGTTGTTGGTCGCTTCATCGATGACGATGAAGCTGCCGGTGGCGCGGTCAGTAGCGTAGCTGTCGAACACCAGCGGCTGCTGCACCTTGATCGAAACTTGGGCAATATCGTTCATCGCCAGCTTTTCGACGGCGTGCAACTCCAGTGTGTTCACATCGATGCGGTGATCGAGGCTACTGAACAAACACTTGGCCGTGCGCGTGGTGTGCTTGACGATGTACTTGCGCTGTTTGTCCAACGGCGACTCCGACAGCCAGCACAGCATGGCGCGGAACTCCTTGGCGACATGCGGCGGCGTATCCGAGCTACGCACGAACAGGTCGCCCCGCGAGATGTCGATCTCATCTTCCAGTGTCAGCGTGACGGACTGCGGCGCGAACGCGGTTTGCAGCTTGCCGTCATAAGTAACGATCTCTTTCACTTTGGTTGTACGGCCCGATGGCAGCACGGTGATCTCATCGCCGACCGACACTTCGCCCGCCTCGATGCGCCCCATGAAGCCTCGGAAGTCGTGATGTTCGTCGGTTTGTGGGCGGCACACCCACTGCACGGGGAAACGGAAATCGGTGGTGTTCACGTCGTGGTCGATCTCGACGGTGTCGAGGAATTCGAGCAGGGCTGGGCCTTGATACCAGTCCAGATTGTCGCCCCTGTCCACCACCATGTCGCCGTTCAACGCGGACAGCGGGATGCAGACGGGATCGGCTATGCCCAACGGAGCGGCGAATCGACGGTATTCGGCCACGATCTCGTCGAAGCGCGCCTGCGAATAATCGACCATGTCCATCTTGTTCACCGCCAGCACCACATGCGGCACGCCGAGCAGGCTGGCCAGATAGGTGTGGCGGCGCGTCTGCGTCAGCACGCCTTTGCGCGCATCGATCAAGATGACGACGAGGTTGGCCGTCGAAGCCGCCGTGACCATATTGCGGGTGTACTGCTCGTGGCCGGGCGTGTCGCCGATGATGTATTTGCGGCGTGGCGTGGCAAAGTAGCGGTAGGCCACGTCGATGGTGATGCCCTGTTCACGCTCGGCTTGCAAACCGTCAGTAAGCAGCGATAAGTCAACCGCGCCCATGCCGCGCTTCTCGCTGGTCTTGGAAATCGCCGAGAACTGGTCTTCGAAGATGGACTTCGAGTCGTGCAGCAAGCGACCGATGAGGGTGCTCTTGCCGTCGTCCACCGAACCGGCGGTGATGAATCTTAGTAACTGTGTTGTGTCGCTCATGATTTAACCCTCAAATTTTTCCGCATCGTCATTCCGGCGCAGGCCGGAATCCAGCGGTCTTCTTCAATATGCCTTTGGGTGTTGTCCCGCTGCGCGGGATTTATTTTTAGACTGGATTCCGGCCTACGCCGGAATGACGATCTAGAAATAGCCTTCTTTTTTTCTCAGCTCCATTGACGCGTCTGAAGTCTGATCGTCCATGCGGGTTGCGCCGCGTTCGGTGATACGGGAGGTGGCGGTCTCTTCGATGATCTCGTCCACGTTACGGGCGGTCGATTCCACCGGTGCGGTGCAGGTCATGTCACCCACGGTGCGGAAGCGCACGGTCGCCACTTCGACCTTTTCGCCTGGCTTGGGCTGCACCAAGTGCGACACCGGGATCACGTTGCCGCCGCGACGGATGACTTCGCGTTCGTGCGCGTAGTAGATCGGCGGGATGTGCAGCTTTTCGCGACCGATGTACTGCCAGATATCCAGCTCCGTCCAGTTCGAGATCGGGAACACGCGGATGTTCTCGCCGGCGTGGACGCGGGTGTTATAGGTATCCCACAACTCGGGGCGCTGGTTCTTCGGGTCCCACTGACCGAACTCGTCGCGGAAAGAAAAGATGCGCTCCTTGGCACGCGCTTTTTCTTCATCACGCCGCGCTCCGCCCATGCAAGCGTCGAAGCCGAACTCCTCGATGGTCTCCAGCAGCGTCACCGATTGGAACGGGTTGCGCGGCTTGCTCTCGTCCTTGATAACGATGGTGCCACGTTTGATGGAATCTTCCAGCGAACGCACGATGAGGCGCTCACCCAGATCCTTCGCCAGCTTGTCGCGGCATTCGATCACTTCGGGGAAGTTGTGCTCGGTGTCGATATGCACCAGCGGGAACGGGAACTTGGCCGGACTGAACGCCTTCTCCGCCAGACGCAGCATCACGATGGAATCCTTCCCGCCGGAGAACAGCAGCGCCGGATTCTTACATTCCGCAGCGACCTCGCGCATGATGTGGATGGACTCGCTTTCGAGTGCGTCCAGATGGGTGAAAGTGTGTTTGCTCATATTCTTTTCTTTCAGTTGATTGCTGCAAATTTCAGTGCCGACGATTTGCCCACATGCAGGCCGCATTCCTTGCTATCGGCATCCTCCCACCACCAGCGACCAGCGCGAATATCTTCACCGGGCGTGACGGCGCGGGTACAGGGCGCGCAGCCGATGCTGGGGTAGAACTGGTCGTGCAGCGCGTTGTACGGCACATCGTTGGCCTTGATGTATTCCCACACCTCGGCGCTCGTCCAATCCAGCAGCGGGTTGAACTTTTGCAGGCCGTTGTCCACGTCGAAGGCAGAGACTTCCAGCGTGCCGCGTGTCACCGCCTGTTCTCGGCGCATCCCGGTGATCCAAGCGTGCTTGGTGGCTAGGGCACGGCGCAGCGGCTCCACCTTGCGCACGTAGCAGCAGGCCTTGCGATTCTCCACGCTATCGTAAAAACCGTTCACGCCGTGCTCGGTGACGAAATTTTCGACGTGAGCGGCTTCCGGGTAATAGACATGCAGCGGCAGCGTGTAATGTTTGCGCACCTCTTGCATCAGCTCGTAGGTCTGCTGCGGCAGCCGTCCGGTATCGAGGCTGAACATGGTGATGTTCAAGCCGCTCTCGGCGATCAGGTCGGTCAATACCATGTCCTCCGCGCCCAGGCTGTTGGCGAAGGTGACGGGTGCGTAGTCGCGCACGGCCGCTTCCAGAATGGCGAGGGTGCTTGCTATCTTGTTTTCCAATTGACTCATGTCATTCCTTTCAGATCGCAGGCAGCGCTTCGCTCAGGTCGAGCTGCTCGTCATGTTCGGTGGCATACGCGCCGACTAGGCGCGTCCACGCATCCACTTCCTGATTCAGGATGGCGAGATCGGCATCGCTGATCTCGTCGGGCTGGGCGAAGTTGCTAGTCAGACGGGCGAACTCGTCCGACACGGCACCCGGCACCAGATCGCGCAACTGTTCGGCCAGCAACTCCAGTTTGTCCAGACGCACACCGCCCAGCAGCTGAGCGATGCCACCGCCCAACAGACGCAGGATGGCGACGTTGCAATGCGCCGCTTCGGCGTATTTGCGCTGGAACACCAGTGCGTTGCGGTACTCGCGTTCGTGAGCTGCTTCGAAGAAGTTCGCACCGATCATTACTTGCGAAGCGCCCGCGCATTCACCGCCGCCCAGATTCAGTACGCGGAAATCGCCTTCGTCACCGTGGTCGCGCATCACCGATGCGGCTTCTTCCTCTTTGACCTCGATCACGTCGGCCAGCAGCGTCTTGAAATACGCCTCGTCCTGAGCGCGCACCCAGTCAAAGAAATTGGCTTCGCCACTGGCGACATGAGCCTCGGCGACCTTGGCGATGGCTGTTTCCACACGCGCAGCGGGAACTGCAGGGCCTTTCAGCGCCAGCGCACCGTGGCTCATGCCGCAGCCGCCGAAGTACATCTGGTAGTGCGGTACCAAACGGCCATGCAGACGCTTACCTTCGCCGTAGATACCGATGTCACCGGTCTCGGGCTGGGCGCAACCGT
This sequence comes from Ferriphaselus amnicola, assembly GCF_000974685.2. Classification (NCBI taxonomy): domain Bacteria; kingdom Pseudomonadati; phylum Pseudomonadota; class Betaproteobacteria; order Nitrosomonadales; family Gallionellaceae; genus Ferriphaselus; species Ferriphaselus amnicola. Next base: position 1,223,443 of record NZ_AP018738.1, on the reverse strand, counting down.
TGTGGCAGCCAGACACGCGGATGCGCAGATCCTTGATGCCGCCAGACAGCTTGGGCGCAACGATGGTGCTGGAGGTGATGCCCAGACGGCAGGTGGCCGCGCCGGGGCAAGCGACCACGCTGTCGCCGGTCTGCGGCAGGTTCAGCCCCGCCGCTGCCAGCGCTGCACGCAGCGACTCGACCTGTGCTTCCGCCACGTTGATGATGGCGATGTTCTGATCCTGCGTGGTGTGCACCTCATTCAGCCCGTGAACACGTAAGGCAGCCGCCAGCGCGTGCAATTGCACATCGGTGATCTCGCCCAGCGCTACCGAGATCGGTAGCACGACCAATCCTGCCTGACGTTGTGCGAACACTTTACGCGGTGCGCCGGGGCCGGGATGCTCGTTGCCGGTGGGCACACGCCATTCGCCTTGCGGGTAGGGCTGTTGTGCCAATGCGATGCGGGTGCGCTCGAATTCCTCGCGGTATTTGGTGATAAATCCTTCCTCACCAAAGCGTTCCACCAGAAACTTGATACGCGACTTCGCCCGTTTGGTACGGTCGGAATACTTGTTGTGCAGCGTCACCAAGGCTTCGATAGCGAACAGCAACTCACGTTCGGGCACGAATTCCGCCACCACGATGGCTTCGCGTGGCTTGTGGCCGAGGCCGCCGCCGGACTTGATCTTGAAGCCGTTCTTGCCGTCCTGCTTGACCGCGATCACGCCGATGTCGTGCAGCAGCGACTGGGCGCAATCTGCCTCGCAACCGGAAAAGCTCATCTTCATCTTGCGCGGCATCTGCTGGTTGAGCGGATTGCGCAGGAAGTGCTCGGTCGCGCCGTCCACATAGGTGCCGATGTCCACATGCTCACGTGGGCACACGCCCGCCAAACTGCATGCGCTCATATTGCGCACGGTGTTACCGCAGGCTTCGCGTGTGGTCAGGCCCGTGGGCGCGAGGCGACGCATCGCGGCGGGCATCTCGGCCAGCGGGATGAAGTGGATCTGGATCGACTGGCGCGTGGTGATGTGCGCGATGTTCTTCTGCGAATGACTGGTCACCACATCGGCCAGCGCGTCCAGTTGGTCGGCATTCAAACGCCCGCCGGGTACCTTGATGCGCAGCATGTTCACGCCTTGTTGGCGCTGGCCGTACACACCCTGATGCAGGCGGATAGCCGTGAAACGGTCGGCATCGATGTGGCCGTTAAAGAAGGTCTGCACTGCTTGCTCGAAGCGGGCGATCTCTTCCAGATCCGATAAGTTGTTTTGATTGATGCTCATGGTCTTATCCTTCTTCAGATTACTTGTAGAACAACAGTTTCGCGCCGATGATCAGCAGCATGGTGGCCAGCAGCAAGCGCAATACCTTTTCCGGGATGCGGGCGCTGAGGTGGCTGCCGATCCAGATGCCGGGCAGGGAGCCAAGCAGCAAGCTGCCCAGCAACGAGAAATTGACGGTGCCGAGTGCAGCGTGCCCCAAACCCGCGACCAGCGTCAGCGGCACCGCGTGGGCGATGTCGGTGCCAACGATCTTGACGGTAGCCATGCGTGGATAGAGGAAAAGCAACACTGCGCCGCCCAGCGCGCCCGCACCGACCGAAGAGATTGCCACCAGCGTGCCCAATACCACCCCGGTTGCCACCGTCGCGCCCGTCAGATGATGGGCATGGAGCTCAAATACAGCGCCATCCTTGCTGCGGCCCAGTTTTTGCAGCCAAGGTTTGAAATATAAGGCGAAGGCTGTGAGGATCAGCGCTACGCTCAACACACTGGTAATGAGTGATTTCAGACTTTTCTCATCCAGCGAGAGATTCTTCAGCAGCCACAGGCTGAACAGCGCGGCAGGCAAGCTGCCCAGTGCGAGCAGCTTGACCACACGCCAATCCACAGAACCTTTCTTGCCGTGGACATAGCTGCCGCCCATCTTGGTTAGCGCTGCATAGAGCAGGTCGGTGCCGACGGCTGTGGCGGGTGAGACACCGAACAGCAGCACCAGCAAGGGTGTCATCAACGAGCCACCGCCCACGCCGGTAACGCCGACGATAAGGCCAACGGTGAAGCCTGATAAGGTGTAGAGCCAGTCCATGATTGCCTTGGGGGTTGTGAATGGCGCGCATGGTAAGGCTGACTTAATAATCCACAAAGACTGATGTATTATTACCTAATGCGATTTAGTTATTAGGAATACGAAAATGAACCTTCAGCAATTACGCTATCTGCAAGAGATCGCCCGGCGCGACCTGAACATCTCGCAGGCGGCAGACGCGCTCTACACTTCGCAGCCGGGCATCAGCAAGCAGATCAAGTTGCTGGAAGAGGAACTCGGCATCGAGATCTTTGTACGCAACGGCAAGCGCATCGCCAGCATCACCGAGCCGGGCAGGTTGGTGTTGGACATCGCCCAGCGCCTGTTGCTGGAAGCGGACAATCTCAAACTGGTGGGGCAGGAGTTCCGCTCTCAGGACACCGGTTCGCTGACGATCGCCACCACGCACACGCAGGCACGCTATGCCTTGCCGCCGGTGGTGAAGCAGTTCATCGAGCGCTATCCGGGGGTGAAACTCAATCTGCATCAGGGCAATCCGACCCAGATCGCCGAGCAAGCTTTGAACGGCGAGGCCGACATCGCCATCGCGACCGAGGCGCTGGATCAATATGACGAACTGGTGACGCTGCCATGTTACGAATGGCATCACTGCCTGATCGTGCCGCAGGATCACCCGCTATTGAACGAAGACGAGTTGACGCTGGCCAAACTGGCCGAGTACCCGATCATCACCTATGACTTCGCCTTCAGCGGACGCAGCAAGATCAATCAGGCCTTTGAGGCCGAAGGGTTGACGCCGAACATCGTCTTGTCTGCCATCGACGCTGACGTTATCAAAACTTACGTCGATCTCGGACTGGGCATTGGTATCGTCGCAGAGATGGCCTTCGTGCCCGAACGCGATGTGCGCCTGCGTCGCTTGCCGCTCGATCATCTGCTTAAATCCAACGTGACTCGTTTGGCGTTGCGCCGCAACGAGTTCCTGCGTGGCTATACCTATCACTTCATCGAACTTTTCGCATCACACTTAACGCGAGATGTCGTCGTCAACACATTGAGGAAGAAGAAGGAAACTCTGCGAGAGTGAGAAATCCTAGCCCGCCTGATGAGCAGTTTCCCGCTGTTTTGAGGACAGCCTCAGCTTAAGAATGTGTTGGAAGCTTCCAGTAGCGCGTGCGTTTGGGCTTCGCAAGCGCGCAGGATATTGTCATCCAGTGCACCGAGCCAGACCTTCGGTATCGCCTCCAGTCCGTACAACGCGCCTGCCAGCATCCCAGCGATGGCACCGGTGGTGTCTGCATCGCCACCTCGATTGACCACGTCGATCAGGCATCCTCTGAAATCATCCGTGTCGAAGAAACTCTGGAATACGGCTTGCATCGTGTCGGCGACGTAGCCGCTGGGGTTGCTTTGCTGGCGCACGGCGCGGAATTTGAATTCGGGATGGCGAGCGGCGAGCGGGTGGGCGTGCCGGTGCAGTAATTCATTTTTGCTCGCACCGCGCAGTGCATCCTGCACCATCATCACCAGACACTCGCAGGCTGCATCAGACAGCGCGCAGTGGTGAGTGACGTGGGCTTGGGCGCGGCTGGCAGCGCGCACGGACTCCTCTGGCTGGCCGAGAGTGGCCAGTGCCACGGGCAGCAGGCGCATCGCAGCACCGTTGCCTGCGTCATGGTCGGAGTAGGGCGCTGCTGGGTTTCCCGTCTTGCGAAATTGCAGCAGGTTGCGCCGCACAGTGTTGCCGATGTCCACGGGCTTGGCGCGCATCCATCCGTCGAACGCCTGCGCCGCCGCTAGCGCATCGACCTTGCCCTGTTTGAGGATAGACTCGCCCAAAGCCAGCGCCATCGTGGTGTCGTCGGTGACTTGTCCCGGTTTAAGATGTAACCAGCCGCCGCCGATCAGCTGGTCATGCACTTGATATTTCGCCACGATCTCGCGCGGGGTCATGAACTCCACGGTCGAACCCAGCGCATCACCGATGGCGAGGCCGAGATAGGCGGCGACGGCATGGTCGGTGGCAATCATAGGCGGGCTACTCTTCCGGCCCGAAGCATTTCAGATAGTCAGTGCAATACTCACAACTCGGTGCGCGACAAGCGTTGATGCCTTCGCGTTCGCACAGTTGCTTGTAGAGGAATTTCTTCCACTTCATGTCGTGGACGTTCTTCGCCGCCAGCGCAGGGAAGTTGTCGTTCATCAGGCGACTGAGGTGCTCGCGTGACCACAGGCCGAGATCTTGCCAGAGGTGGTCACTGGCAAGACAGGCGGTGGCGACGATGTGAGCCATCCATAGCTCGGAAGAATCGCGTCCAGCGCGCTCGTCGAGTAGCAGTTGCAGCAGGTCGTCATGCTCGTTGGCACGCAGATCGGTGGTGTTCTCGGTGATGCGAATCACTAGCTCGATGCGGGGTGTTGAATTGCGTGTAAAACTGACCCACCAATTGCATTGAACTTTGACCCACCCTTGAATTATCTCTGAACGTTTCAAGTTGTGGATAGTTTTCTGTTTTTGCCCTCCTTTCCCGATTGAGTTGAACTGTTTCTGAAGCGGTAACTGTCGTTGCCGGACTCCACGATGTGGCAGTGGTGCGTCAACCTGTCGAGCAACGCCGTTGTCATCTTTGCATCCCCGAACACACAGCCCCATTCAGCGAAGCTTAAGTTGGTCGTGATCACAAGACTCGTGCGCTCATAGAGTTTGCCAATGAAGTGGAACAGTAATGCACCTCCCGCTTGGCTGAACGGCAGATAGCCCAACTCATCCAGAATCACCAGATCGGCATACATCATCCGGTTAGCAATCTGCCCCTGTTTGCCCGCAGCCTTCTCCAACTCCAACGCATTCACCAACTCAATGGTCGAGAAGAACCTGACTCGACGATGCTGATGTTGCACCGCCTGCACACCGAGTGCCGTCGCCAGATGCGTCTTGCCCGTGCCAGGGCCTCCGACCAGCACCACATTGTGTGCCTGATCCAAGAACTCGCATCGATGCAACTGCCGGATGAGTGCCTCGTTCACCACGCTCTGGCTGAAGTCGAAACTCGCCAAGTCACGGTAGACTGGGAAACGGGATGCCTTCATCTGGTAGGCGATAGAGCGTACCTCGCGTTCCGCCATCTCGGCCTTGAGCAAGGTACTCAACATCACTTGTGCACTCTGATAGGCAGGTGAACCTTGGCTAGCCAGTTCATCCACCGCCTGCGCCATGCCGTATAACTTGATGCTCTTGAGCGTGGTGATCATGGCTTCATGCTGCATGGCGCACCTCCCTCAATTGGTCATAGCGGCTAACGTTAGACTGCGGCTCGACCACGAGCGTCAGATGGGCCGGCGTATCAACAGGGGCTGGTGGTGCAGGCTCAATCAGTCGCGTCAGCAGATTGAGCACATGCTGCTTGGATGGCACACCGCTCTCTAGGGCCAACTCGACTGCTGTGAGCACGGCAGCTTCATCGTGCTGTAAGACGAGGGCTAAGATTTCTACCATCTCCCGATCTCCACCCAGTCGCTTGAGCAAGATGTTCTGCAAATGCTTGAAGCCTTCGGGTAGTTCAGCGAACGGTGCACCGTTGCGCAATGCACCTGGCTTGCGTTGAAGCACGCTCAGGTAATGACGCCAGTCGTAGATCGTCTGACCATGAGCATGCTTATTCGAAATCATCCGCACATGCTCGGCAATGATTTGAGATTCAGCTACGAACAACAGCTTGTCGGCATACACCCTCAGGCTGATGGGGCGGTTGGCATAGGAGGCCGGAACACTGTAGCGGTTACGCTCGAACATGACCAAGCAAGTCGGCGACACGCGTTTGACGTGTTCAACAAATCCATCAAATGGGCAGGACAGCGCCATCAGGCAAGGATGTTCGTCCGCATAGACATCTGCGATACGACGTTCCGATTGTAGGGGATGAGGGAGTTCTTTCCAGAGCGACAGGCAGCGTTGATGTAGCCAGTCATTGAGTTCATGCAGACTCCCAAACGCGGGGAGTTTGTTCCAGATGCGATGCCTTGCATCTTGTACGTTTTTCTCAATCTGTCCTTTCTCCCAACCGGAAGCTGGATTGCAGAATTCAGCATCGAACAGGTAGTGGCTCACCATGGCAGAGAAGCGGATATTGACGTCGCGTTGTTTGCCGCGTCGGACCTTGTCTACTGCGGTGCGCATGTTGTCGTAGATGCCACGCGCAGGCACGCCGTCGAAGACAGCGAAGGCATGGTTGTGTGCGTCGAACAGCATCTCGTGTGTCTGCAACGGATAGGCACGCAGATAGAAGGCTCGACTGTGACTGAGTTTGAAGTGAGCAATCTGAAGTTTGGTGCGTTCTCCCGCGATGACGGCCCAGTCTTCGCTCCAATCGAACTGGAAGGCTTCACCAGGTGCAAAGATGAGCGGAATGAAGGTGCCGCGTCCCGCCGTCTGCGCCTGTTCTTGTTGTTGCTGTCGCCATCGTTTAGCGAAGGCAACCACTCGGTCGTAGGAGCCTGTGAAGCCTAGCTGCACCAAGTCGCTGTGCAGTTGCTTGAGACTACGCTTCTGTTTGCGTCCTTTGCCAGCTTCGGTCTTTAGCCATGCAGTTAGCTTGACGGCATAGTCGTCGAGCTTGCTGGGGGTCTTACGCTTGGGGTACTTGGGCTCAACGACTTTGTTGGTCAAATACTTCCTGATGGTGTTGCGGGAGAGTCCGGTCCTTCGAACGATCTCTCTGATGGGCATGTTGTCGCGCAAATGCCAGCGCCTGATGCTGCTTAATATCGCCACGTTGATCACTCCTGTTTGTTCCCGCTCAAATATTGAGCAGGACAGTATCTATACGTGGGTCAAATTTGGATGCAATTTACTGCGCTAGGTGGGTCAGTTTTGGGTGCAATTCAACAGACAGGGAATATCAAGTTCTGCGCTTGATCGGAGCTGGCAAAAAAGTGTCTGAAATTGCCGAATCATTGTCGCTGAGTGTCAAAACGGTCAGCACTTACCGTGCGCATATCTTAGAAAAAATGAACTTGAAGAATAACGCCGAGCTGACTTACTACGTGATAGAAAACCGGTTAAGGGATAAGTGATACCGATGCGGCGGTCTTAATTTTGACGAATTGGCTCCAGTAAGTATAATTGCAAATATACTTGCCAGTTCACATTGTAAGGAGTTTCGCCATGTCACAAATCACGCTATATCTGGATGATGCCACGCAAGCGCTGGTGGATCAGGCCGCGCAGGCCAATGGAGTATCGAAAAGCCGTTGGGTAGCGGAAATGATCCGCAAATACGCAGGACATGAGTGGCCGCAAGATTGTCTAGCTTTGGCGGGCCACTTTGCCGATTTCCCCTTGCGTGAAGAAAGCCCTGTCTCGAAGGCAGATGATTTGCCCCGCATTGGCTTTTGATTTCTTGCCATGTTGATTCTCGATAGCAACACCATCAGTTACTACTTTCGCGGCGATCCACAAGTAGTGCCGCGCCTGCAAGCCCTTTCTCCTGCCGATATTGGCGTGCCCGCTATTGTGGAGTACGAGCTGCGTTACGGTCTTTTACGTTTGCCGTCGGAAGCGGCTAATCCACGTCTAACGGCATTAACCGCGCTGCTGCGACCAATGCAGGTTTTGTCGTTTGATAGCGAATGCGCAGCTTACGCCGCCCGTATTCGCGCCGAGCTTGAGGCCGCCGGCACGCCCATCGGTCCGCACGATACGTTGATTGCTGCCACGGCATTACGTTATCAGGCCACTCTGGTGACGCGCAATGTGCGCGAATTTTCCCGTGTGCAAGGCTTACAGTGGCTTAACTGGCACGAAGCACTTGAGCACTAAGAAGAGAAGCAGTGAGAAAGTAGGGTGAGCCTACCCAAAATTCTGCGGGTTTGTAATGACGGCTTCGCAAGCAAATGAGGTCAGCCAGCAGACCTTGGCCGAGGCTGGATTCACCCAGCGATGTTCTCGGCATCGAATGTCATTTCAGTGATCTCACCATCGATATCGGTGATCTGAGCCCGCTCAAGTTTGCCATTGGCATGGTAGGTGTAGCGGTGTTTTAGCTCGATCTCGCCGTAGGCAAGTTTGTCGAAGCCGGAGAGTCTGTCTTGCGCATCGAAGTAGCCGCGAAAGTAGGTATTGCGATTCTCAACTTCGCTGGGCTGCAATTCGTTGACCAGTTTGAAGGGCAGCTTGACGCCGGTGTAGGTGACAAAAAACCGGGAAATCTCCCGGTTCTCCACGTGAGTGGAACTCATCGCTTAGGCTCGCAGCAGGGCTTTGGCCATGCGCTCTGAAAGCTGGTCGGCGGTGAATTGCGGCTCATTGGGCGGATACAGTTCATCTTCGATAAAATTGAATCCATTTTCACGCGCAAGAGTGAGTAGCTCGCGCACCTTTTGACAGGCGAGCAGTTGCTCTTTAAGTGCGGGGTCTGTCTTGGCTTTGTCGGAAAAGCCTTTGATGTCTTTGATGGCCATATCGGGTCTCTAAATTTCAGGTTAAGGATGCGAGGGAAGCCTGAGCTTCCCACTCATGTCGGCTGAATTGTCGGTTTTGTCAGCCTTATCACTCAGTCAGCAAGTTACATGCCTGTATCGCTAGAGTTGCCTTACCTTGATATTTAGCGTCTGAATGCGATAGGCAATCTGGCGTGGAGTCATGTCGAGCAGGCGCGCGGCCTTGGCTTGTACCCAACCGGCTTGCTCCAAGGCAGCGATGACTTTCTCACGCTCGTCCAGATTCGGGTCGTCCAAGTCCAGACTCTGAATCGCGCCACGACTGGCGGAAATCTTTTCTTCGATGCCGGTGACCAGAATGGTGTCGCGGTCGATGGTGTTGCCCTCAGTCATCACCGCTGCACGCTCCAGACAGTTCTCCAGTTCCCGCACGTTGCCCGGCCAATCGTGATGCAGCAGTACGCGCATCGCAGTATCGGTCAGACTGAGCGGGCGACCTTGTTGCGTCCCCAGTTTTTCCACCAGAAAGCGGGCGATGTCGGGGATGTCTTCCATGCGTTCGCGCAGCGGCGGCAGGTAGAGCGGCATCACATTGAGGCGGTAGTACAAGTCTTCGCGGAAGCGCCCTTTTTCGACTTCGGCTTCGAGGTCGCGGTGGGTCGCTGCGACTACGCGCACATCGACTTTGATGGTCTTGGTGCCGCCCACGCGCTCAAGCTCGCCTTCTTGCAACACGCGCAACAGCTTGGCTTGGAACGAAGCGGAGATCTCGCCGATCTCGTCGAGGAACACCGTGCCGCCTTCGGCCTGCTCGAAACGTCCTTTGCGTTGCGCCACAGCGCCGGTGAATGCGCCTTTTTCGTGGCCGAACAATTCGCTTTCCAACAAGGTCTCGGGCAGCGCCGCACAGTTGAGTTTGACGAAACTGCCGCGTGCGCGCGGTGAGTTGTAATGGATGGCGTTGGCGATCAACTCTTTACCCGTGCCGGTCTCGCCGCGTATCAACACGGTGGTGTTCCACTTCGCCACTAGCCGCACTTGCTCGAAGATGCGCCGCATCGGCTGGGTGTGGCCGATGATGTTGTCGAAGCCGAACTGGCCACGCACGGTGCGGCGGAGCACATCGCGCTCTTCCACGATCTCTTGCTTCTCTTGTGCGACTTCGTGCGACAGGCGCACGCTCTGACCGATCAGGTTAGCGACCATCTCCAGAAAGCGCTGGTATTCGCTCAGTACCTTCGACACATTGGGCGACGGTTGAGCGGCGAGTACCCCAGCGACTTTCTTGCCGATACGAATCGGCACACCGACGAAGGAACCCATCGGGTTATAGATGCCAAGGCGCGACAGGAAACGCGGTTCGTCCATGATGCACTTGACCGCAATACTGTTGCCGGTTTTGAGGATGGTGCCGACGATGCCTTCGCCAGGCAGGTAACTGATCTCTTCGGTGACGGTGTCGGACACGCCATAAACCAGCGACACTTGTAGCTCGCCACTGGCGGCATCCATCAAGCTGACCATGCCGCGCTCAAAGGCCATGCCTTCGTGCAGCGCATGCAGCACGCCGTCCAGAGTCTCTTTGAAGTTGAGCGAGCGCGACAGAACCCGACTGACTTGATACAGCGTCTCAAGTTCAGAGCGGAGCAGATCCAGCTCCAGTTCTGACCATCCTTCTGTGCGGGCGTTAGACATGGCTCACCCCCTTGGCCAGAGGAAGTTGCACTCTCACCCGGCAACCTATGTGGACCGTGGGATCGATGTCGATCGTGCCACCGTGACGAGTCACCACTTCTTGCGCCATCGCCAAGCCTAATCCAAGATGCTGTTTAGAGGCACCTTTTGTGGTGAAGAAGGGTTGAAAGACGGTGTAGCGCAAAGACTCGGCAATGCCCGAGCCGCTGTCTTCCACCAATATCTCTACATAGTCAGATAATGGTGTGCAGGTGATACGCAATTCGCGTTGACTGCCGCGCCGTTCGTTCACTGCCTCGATGGCATTGAACACCAATTGTTTGAATAAGTTAGCCAACTGCGCAGAATGTCCCAGCACCACGGCAGGCTGCGCGCACGGTATCCAATCGACCACGATGCCTGCAACCAGCAAGTTGCTCGTGGCCAGTTTGAGTACATCAGACAGGATCTCATTGAGGCTGACCAACTGCTGCTGCGCAACGGCATGGTCGGGGATGCAGGCACGTAGCGTTTCTAAGGCCTCGCGGCTCTTCTTGATAGCCTCGTCCAGCGTACTGGTGGTTATATCGCCCGCTCCTGCAGGTGAGGATGTGGGCGAAAAGCGGCGCTCCAATAAATGAATGGCCGTACTCAACATATTCAGCGGCGTTTCCAGTTGATAGACCGCTCCCGCTAAGGTCTCACGTAAACCTTGAATGCGCTCTTGCTCAGCAAGCAGCGCGCGTACGCTGTTGATACGCAGAGCCTCTTGTTGCTGCTTCAGTTCGGTGATGTCCTGAACGGTAAGCAACATATAGTGGCGCCGCATCGGTTCGTAAAACGCATCTGCGCCTACATCTTGCTCCTCGAACCACGAAATCGCACAGGAGAACCAACGATCAGGTCGTCCCGAAATAGGAATACATACCTCGCGTGCGGCGATGTTGAGATGCTTGGCATACGCTTGATCGAACGCACTCCCCATTTGGGTGCGTAAGGCAGGCAACAAGCGCAAGACGGGTTCTTGCCCAAGGTCGCCGATCAGTTTCTTGTATTCCTGATTGTCCAGAACGACATGCTCGCGATCATCCAACAGCACGATGGCGACTTGTGCCGAATCCACCACCGATTCGATCAGCGTCTTTTGATTCTGTACCTGTCGCTCAAGGCGGTGTACTTCAGTCACATCGCGCTGCATCCCGAGGTAATGCGAAGTCAGCCCATCTTCGTTCACCACCGGCGTGATGGTGACATCGGCCAGATAGCGGCTGCCGTCTTTGCGCTTGTTCACCAGTAGGCCATTCCACGGCCGTTGCCGCTGAATTTGCGCCCAAAGTGTCTCGTACACCAACTGAGGGGTAACGCGGTAGGAGAGAATGGATTCGTTGTGGCCGACGATCTCATCCTGCCCATAGCCCGTGGTGCGAGCAAATGCGGCATTGGCATACAAGATGTTGGCGCGTGCATCGGTGATCGAGATCGCCAGCGCTGCTTGCTCCACGGCTTGGCGGAATAGGTGCGACGGCACTTCGCCTCCTGCGTCATGCGTCGCGGCGGGTGAGGGGTGGTCTGTCGGTGCTTGGGACATGGCGGTCACGTTTAATGCAGTCAACGTCTAGTCGAGCAATATCCGTGCCTATATTTTTTCGTTTTGCCTCAATGTCACGTACATCGCTAAGTTGTCGTATTTGCTACATCGTTGTGTGTCGCCAACCGACAACGACAATACTTTTCTGCGCCGCTCTGGTGCGTTGATGCACCAACTAGCTGATTTAGTGAGTTTCAGCTTGAGATGATTTCAGCTGGCATGGTGATTGCGATGAAGGGGACAGGAGATGATCGAAATGAGCGAATACCTGTTGTTACTACTTTCAACCGCACTGGTGAACAACGTAGTGCTGGTCAAATTCTTGGGGCTGTGCTCATTCATGGGCGTATCCAAGAAGATGGACGGTGCGCTGGGGATGGGCATGGCCACTACCTTTGTGTTGACCCTGACCACGGCGGTGACCTGGATGCTGGAACATTGGCTGCTGATGCCGCTGGGTATCCAATACCTGCGCATCCTTGCCTTTATTCTCACGATCGCGGCAGTCGTGCAGTTCACCGAAATGGTGATTCGTAAGTTCAGCCCCGGTTTGTATCAGGTGTTAGGTATTTATTTGCCACTCATCACGACTAATTGCGCGGTGTTGGGTATCGCGCTACTCAATGTGCAGGAAAAGAATGGGTTCATGCACAGTCTGCTGTACGGATTTGGCTCGGCGGTCGGTTTCACGTTGGTGATGTTGTTGTTCACGGGCTTGCGTATGCGGCTGGCCTTGGCACAAGTCCCGCCCACATTCAGCGGCGCACCGATAGGTTTTGTGGTGGCTGGGTTGCTGTCACTCGCGTTCATGGGGTTCGCCGGTTTGGCGGGCCATTAAGGGGAAGAGATGCTGCTTTCTGCCATTATCAGCCTGACGTCATTGGGGGTTGCGCTCGGCTTGTTGCTGGGGCTCGCGGCTCGTTATCTGAAAGTCGAAGGCAATCCGCTGATCGCCGAGATCGAACAGTTACTGCCCGGTGCGCAATGCGGCCAATGTGGATTTCCCGGTTGTTCCGGCGCAGCTCAGGCCTTGGCTGATGGTAGCGCGCCCGTTACCTTATGCCCGCCCGGTGGTCGCGCAGTGGTACAGGCGCTGGCGGCAAAGTTAGGCGTGGATGCTGATCTGTCGAGCGTTCAAGATAGCGTGCCGATGATGGCTGAGGTCAAGGAAGAGATTTGCATCGGTTGTACGCGTTGTTTCAAGGTGTGTCCGACGGATGCGATCATGGGCGCGGCTCAGCAGATCCATGTGGTCTTCCGTGAGGCGTGCACCGCCTGCGGCAAGTGTGAGGAAGTCTGTCCTACTGAGTCGATCAAACTACAACCGATACCGGTGACCTTGCAGTCTTGGTATTGGCACAAGCCGTTGACAGGGGGGGCAGCATGAAGATTTTCGGCCTGCGCGGTGGCGTTCATCCTGAAGGGCGCAAAGATATGTCGGTGCAGGGCAGCATCCGTACTCTGCCCTTGCCTAAGAAGCTGTATATCCCGCTGCAACAGCACATAGGTGCACCTGCGATTCCGCTGGTAAGCGTGGGTGATACGGTGTTGAAAGGTCAACTCATCGCATCGGCGCAGGGCACGGTCTCATGCTCCGTCCATGCGCCGACTTCGGGTACGATCTTGGCACTGGGTAATCATGCCGCCCCACATCCCTCGGGGCTACCAGTTCCAACCATCACGCTGGAGAGCGATGGCGCAGACCAGTGGATCGCTATCGAAACCGTGGAAGACCCGTTTGCACTTGCGCCCGAAGACATCGCTGAGCGTGTTGCTGCTGCAGGCATCGTTGGCTTGGGTGGAGCGACGTTCCCTGCGGCACTTAAACTCAATCTCAGCCGAAATAGCGGCGTTAAAACGCTCATCATCAACGGTGGCGAGTGCGAGCCATATCTGACGTGTGACGACCGCATCATGCGCGAACGTGCAGTGGAGATCGTTGAAGGTATCCGTCTCATCGCCAGCGCAGTCGCTGCCCAAGAGGTATTGGTTGGCATCGAAGACAACAAACCTGAAGCTATCGCCGCGATGCAAGCAGCCGCACAGGGTAGTGCAGTGAAGATCGCAGTGATGCCGAGCATGTATCCCATGGGGTCGGAAAAACAGATCATCCAAGTGCTCACGGGGCATGAGGTTCCAGCGGGCGGACGCCCAGCTGATATCGGCGTGCTGGTACACAACGTAGCCACGGCCTATGCCGTACAACAGGCGATCCGCTTGGGTAAGCCTTTGGTTTCGCGGATCGTGACGATCAGCGGCGGCGCGATCAAAGCAGCATGTAATGTCGAAGTGCTGATCGGCACCCCTGTGCAGGAGTTGATCGAATTCGCCGAGGGCTACACACAACCTGCCGCGCGCCTAGTATTAGGCGGCCCGATGATGGGGCAGCAGTTCACCCAGACCAGTGTGCCTGTCGTAAAAGGTACGAGCGGCGTGTTGGCACTGTTGGCCAGTGAGATCGGTCAGGCGGAAGCTTCGCCGTGCATACGTTGCTCGACCTGTGTGCGGGCGTGTCCGGTAGGGCTGTTACCGCTGGAGATGGCGGCGCATATCCGTGCGGCTGACTTGTCGGGTGCAGTGACGCTGGGTCTCAAAGACTGCATCTCTTGCGGCTCCTGTTCATACGTCTGTCCCGCACATATTCCGCTAGTGCATTACTTCAATTACGCCAAGGGCGACCTCGCTGCACAGGAGCGTGCCAAGCTGAAACAAGAAGCCACCAAGAAATTGGCTGAGGGTCGCAGCGAACGTATGGCTCGCATCGAGCGCGAACGTGCCGCAGCGGCGGCGAAGCGCAAAGCGGCTCGTGAGGCGAAAGAGCGAGCGGCCAAAGAAGCTGCGGCAAAAGCCGCCGAGGAGACTGTATGAACCCCATCGCTCACTCCCCGCATGCACATGCACCGGTATCCATCTCCAAAGTGATGGCGACGGTTTTACTGGCACTTTTGCCTGCCACGCTGTTCGGCTTCTGGCTGTACGGTTGGCCAGCCGTCGAGTTATGGGCGTTATCGCTGCTCGCGGCCATGCTAGGCGAAGCACTCATCGTACGTATGCAGGGACGTAAAGTTCGCCCAGTATTGATGGACGGCTCCGGCATCCTGACTGCGTGGCTGCTCGCCTTATCCTTGCCGCCTTATGCACCTTGGTGGATTGCTGTACTGGGCAGCCTGTTCGCGGTCATCATCGGCAAGCAGCTGTTTGGCGGGCTAGGGCAGAACGTGTTCAATCCGGCGATGGCAGCGCGCGTGATGTTGCTCATCTCGTTCCCGCTGGAGATGACCACGTGGACAGTGCCAAAGCTATCACCGGGATGGTTGGATAGTCTGCGCATCACGTTCCTGAGTCAGCCGCTGGATGGCATGGCCAGCGCTTCGGTACTCGGTCACGTGAAGACTGAGTTCTCCCGAGGTGTCGGATTGGATCAGGCGCTGGTCGGTTACTACGCTCCGCTGGATGCCCTGTGGGGAAGTCGCGTCGGCAGTCTGGGGGAGACGGCAGCGCTACTGCTGCTGGTGGGGGGCTTATTCCTCATCGCACGTCGCATCATCACCTGGCATGCCCCGGTCGCCATGTTGTTGGGCGTAGCCGTACCCGCGTTGTTGTTCAACCTGATCGATGGCAACCACTACGCTGGCCCTATGGTGCATCTGCTTTCTGGTGGCCTGATGTTGGGGGCATTCTTCATCATCACCGACCCCGTGACTTCGCCCAACACGGTGCTCGGACAAGCCCTCTTTGGCTTCGGTTGTGGACTGTTGACTTGGATCATTCGCACTTGGGGGGGCTACCCCGAGGGAGTCGCTTTTGCCGTGTTACTGATGAACGCGGCCACTCCGCTGATCGATCAGTACATCAAACCACGTATTTATGGTCGCGACAGCAAGGGCGTAGCGCTGCCGGTGAACAAGGGGTAACGAAATGGATAGGGATGCGTTACGTAGTACGTTGAGTTACCAGGGATTGTCGCTGGGCGGTGTGGCCTTGCTGACCACGCTGGCATTGGCATTCGCGTCAGGTGCGACCGAGGGTGACATTCGAGCCGCCGAAGCGCTCGATCTAAAGCAGTCGTTGGCCATCGTGTTGCCCGGACAATACGACAACGACATCGTCCAAGATACGCTGGTGTTGCCGACGGCGGAAGGTGAGGTGACTGCCTATCGCGCCCGACATGCTGGCAAGGTCGATGCCGTGGTCTATCGCGTGATCGGACATGGTTATGCGGGAGCGATCGTGTGTGTGATGGGCGTATCGCGCGAAGGCAAGATATTGGGGGTGCGAGTGCTCAAGCACAGCGAAACGCCGGGGCTGGGGGATAAGATCGAGCCAGCCAAAACGCGATGGATATTCGCTTTCGACGGTAAGTCGATGACCGATCCCGCAGCCGAGAAGTGGGCGGTGAAGAAAGACGGCGGCGTGTTCGACCAGTTCGCAGGTGCGACCATCACGCCGCGCGCAGTAGTCAAGGCCGTCAAAGGTGGACTGGTGTTCTTTGAGCAGAATCGTAATGCGCTACTGGATGAGACAGGAGGCCGACCATGAATGAAAAGTACGCCCGCATCACGCGCGATGGGCTGTGGGACAACAACGTCGTATTCGTCCAGATGTTGGCGTTATGTCCGACACTGGCCGTGACCAGCACCGTGACCAACGGTTTGGGTATGGGACTGGCGACGATGGTCGTACTGATCCTATCGAATATGATCATTTCATCCATACGGCATTGGGTCAGTACAGAAGTTCGCATCCCCGTGTACATCGTGCTGATCGCCACCTTGGTGACACTGGTGGATATGGGTTTGAATGCTTGGGCGCATGAGTTGTACAAAGTGCTTGGACTATTCATCGCCTTGATCGTGGTGAACTGCGCCATTCTCGGGCGTGCCGAAGCCTTTGCCTCCAAGTCAGGCGTAGCTGAATCTGCGTTAGACGGTTTGATGATGGGTTTGGGTTTCACTGCGGCCTTGGTCGTGATCGGTGGTGTGCGTGAAGTGTTGGGTAGTGGCACCCTGTTTGCCAATGCGCATCTGTTACTAGGGCCTGCATTTGCCTTCCTAGAAACAACCATCCTGCCTGACTACAAAGGTTTTTTGTTGATGATCCTGCCTCCCGGCGGGTTCATGGTCGTGGGGCTGCTACTGGCCGCAAAGCGCGTGATGGATCAGCGTCGTGCCGCACATGCTGAGCTGGCCGCTGCTGAAGCCACCGCGAATTAGGAGAGATCATGCAGATAGGCGTTGCATATTCCGAACCCTCGCAGCAACTGTGGTTGCGCATCGAAGTGGCAGACGATGCCACGGTGCAGCAGGCCATTGAACAGTCCGGCATCCTGCGCAAGTTCTCCGGCATCGACATCTCGACCTGCGCGGTCGGAATTTTTGGTAGAGTCGCCGAACTCGATGACGGACTCAAACCGGGTGACCGAATCGAGATATACCGAGCCATCACCGCCGATCCTGCCTCGGTGCCGCGACGTCGCGTAGCAGGTGAAGACGACGAATAAACATCAGGGAATGCCATGACTATCCACCAACTCTTGAGCCCAAGCTCGCCCCATCTCAACGCTACCGATAGCGTTGCAGTTGCCGCACAGATGTTGCTGTCGAATCGGCTGTCGGCCATACCGGTGGTCGATGAGACAGGACGTTACATCGGTATCTTCAGCATGAATCGGCTGTTGTCTTTGTTGCTGCCTAAAGCGGTACTGATTGAAGGGGGAGTGAGCGATCTATCGTTCATGTCCGATACGCTAGAACTGTTATGCGAACGGATGCAGCAGCATGGAGCGATGCCGGTCGGTGACGTAGTAGAAAAAAATGTGCGCGTGCTCTATCCAGACACGCCGCTGCTGGAAACTGTTTTGTTGCTGTATCGAGGTGAGAACGATATCCCCGTGGTTGATAAGGTAAGCGGTCAGTTATTGGGGATGGTCGTCGGCACCGATCTATTGACCCGTGTTTGCAAGAAGGTTCCAGCATGAACAGTGAAACTCACATCATCCATACCTTATTCGGCATGAATCCTATGTGGCTGGCTACGGCGATCTTCATTGCCACGTATGCCGTCATCATCAGTGAACGGATCAACCGCGCTATCGTTGCGTTGCTCGGCGGTGGGTTGATGATCCTGTGTGGCATCCTGACGCAGGAAGCTGCGATACACGGCATCGACTTCAATACCTTGGGCCTGTTGATCGGCATGATGGTGATCGTCTCGATCACCAAGAAAAGCGGCGTATTCCAATTCGTCGCTATCTGGATCGCCAAGAAGGTAGAGGCGAGGCCGGTCGGGATTCTGGTGATGATGTCACTGGTGACGGCGACGTTCTCCGCACTACTGGATAACGTGACCACGGTGCTGCTGGTGACGCCTGTGCTGCTGCTCATCACTGAAGAGTTGAAGATCAAGCCTTATCCATTCTTGTTCGCCGTCATCTTCATGTCCAACATCGGCGGTACGGCGACCCTGATCGGCGATCCACCCAACATCATGATCGGTTCCGCCGCTGGACTGACGTTCAATGACTTCTTGCTTCATCTGACCCCCATCATTCCACTGATCAGTTTGGCCACCTTGCTGCCGATCTGGTGGTACTGGCGTAAAGACATGGTCGCCTTGCCGGAAGATCGGGCGCGTGTGATGCGTTTCAACGAGATCGAGGCGATCACTGACTGGAAATTGTTGAAACAGGCTTCACTCGTATTCGCACTGGTCATCGCTGGTTTCATGTTGCACGGCGTGTTGCATATCGAGCCTGCCACGACCGCCATGTTCGGCGCGGCCACGTTGCTATTGTTAGAGAACTTCGGCAGCGACCCTGAGACACAAACCAAGCGCGTACACCACGCGCTGACGGAGGTTGAGTGGATCACGCTGTTCTTTTTCATCGGCCTGTTCATCGCCGTCTATGGCATCGAACAAGCGGGGCTGATCGCAGCGATGGCTCATGGATTGCTGAGTTTTACCGGCGGCGATCTGACAACTACCGCGCTATCCATTCTGTGGGGCTCAGCCATCGCTTCCGCATTCGTCGATAACATCCCATTCGTGGCCACGATGATCCCGCTGATCAAATCCATGGCACCCGCCATGGGCGGCGAACAAGCGATCATGCCGCTCTGGTGGGCCTTGTCATTGGGTGCCTGTCTGGGCGGAAACGGCACGCTGGTCGGCGCTTCAGCCAACTTAGTGGTGGCGGGTATCGCGGAACATGCGGGCGCGCCGATCCGATTCGCTACTTTCTTGAAGGTGGCGTTTCCCTTGATGTTGCTGTCGATCCTGATCTCGCACGCCTATCTGTACTTCCGTTACCTGATGTAACTGGATAGCTAGCTCGATCAAAAGCTACTCACAACAATCCTCATATATGAAAAAACCAACCCTCTACCAGCGCCTGAAAGCCAAGAAACGAAGCGAGGCCATGATTATTGGGGTCACGTGGTACACCGAAGAGACCTGGGCGGCGGTAAAAGCCACGGCTACCGATCCGCAGTGTTTTGAGCCGACCTATGACAAATGGAAGGCGATGGCCGTCAAAGCGCGCCGTGAGTTTCAGCGTTCTGGTGTGAAGGCACTTGAATGCCATATCGTGCCGCAGGAGTTCGCTGACTGGTGTGCGCTCAATCTGCAAGAAAACAACTCCACCTCACGGGCGGAGTTTGTCTCGGTAAAACTGAGCGCCGATTACCAGGCCTGATCCGGGTGCCCTCAAGTTGGCTGAGGATCGCGCGCTGCTTGCCTGTTCAGATGTGCGACCAGTGCTCCGTCCATCATCGTCAGATGGGTGTCGAACCACTCGGGCAGACCTTCCCGTACATAGGCGCGTACCAACATCATCCGTCCCCGCTTCATGCTGCGATTGAGCTGCTGCAACTCGCCCAACACGCGATGATGTTCGGCCTCATGTACGCCCAAACCTTGATATTTGGATTCGCGCATTAAACGGCCTTCGGCGATGAAGTGCTCGCGGGTGTGCTGGATCAGTGCTTGAAACAGCAGCGGGAAGTCGGCATCGCTGGCCTGAATAAGTCCCGCCACTTGCGCGATAAATTCCTGATGGGCATGGTCGAGTTCGTCCACGCCCAAAGGATGGCGCGTAGCATCCCAAACGGCATGAAACTTACTCATGCGGCTTGCAGGCTGCCATTCCAGGCTTGTGCCGCCGTGAGAAAATCGGCCACATCGGCATTCACCAACTCGATGTTCAGTCGTTCCGCATAGCGTTTCTCCTTATCGGTTGGATGCGGGATGAGCGCCCAGCCAGCGGGTGTGTCTGCCCCAAAGATGATGTCGGAAAAAACCATCCGATCCGTGTCACGGTTGAGGCGCTGCCCGAGCAGCACATAGCGCTTGCCTTGGCGTAAACGCTTCACAAAGGATGGAATGGCAAAGCCGCCCATCAACTCCGTGATGTAATCCACGAAATCGGCATCGGAGGCAATGTAGTTCGAGATCGGCAGCGGCGTGCCCAAAGGTTTGAATAAGATCGGCAGCTGAGTATCCACCGCCTCTTGCTCGATCGGGGTATAGCTTGTGCCATCGTAGTGGAACAGGCGGAAGCGATATTCCTTGCCGGAGATGCGAGCGACGCCGACGATCAGCGTGTGCGGGGTGTGAGCGTATTGCTGTTGCAGTTGCGTATCGCGATTCGCGTCGATCAGATAAGGCAACTTCTGCTGCGCCAGCCAGCCGTGCAAGGCCGAAGTGCTCCAAGGCGTATCGCGATAGGTGGCGTCGAGGAACTTGTTGACCGCATTGCGCCCGCGCTTCAACTCTACATTCATGGCCGCACGCGGGAATTCATACATCAGTTTGGGTGCCATCGGCTGACCATTGTTCATGGCCAGAATCAGACTGTCGCTATCGGCGGGAATGGCTTTCCCTGTGCTTGGATTGATGACCCCGTTCAATGCGCCTGGGCCAAGATAAGGCACGACGCTCCCGTCAGATAGACCGGAAAAGATATGATCGAATGCACTATTCATTGGGATGACTCCTCGTGGTGATGGATGAGCCATCTAGTCGCAATAAGCGCGCCAGCAGAGCCCTCCAGCATCGGCGCGGCTTGCAGCGGGGTAGGGCATGGAGCAAATACGACAATGCCTGAATCTTGTCGGACAAGACGATGGGGGTAGAGCAGATCGGCCAGTCTGAGCGTAGTGACTGGCGGGAGTGCGTATCATCAGCACGACAGGTAAAAGTGCGGGAAAATGGCAGCCGGATCTTGAGGAGAATGACTTGAAACAACTGACTTACGCAGCTTTGGACCAGCTTGCCCTGCAAGCCCTGCAATCGCCACGCCTACGTGCCAATCACAATCTCCACGAGCAGTTAAGCGATCCGGTTCAGAGACTGGCCATCGCCATGGAGCCCGACACGCTCGTACTGCCGCACCGCCATCCACACACCTGGGAAGTGCTGTTCGCCTTACGTGGGCGTTTCGTGGTGCTGGTGTTCGATGCTGAAGGACAGACCGTGGTCGAGCGCACTGTGCTGGGCGCAGAGTCCAGCGTGATCGAACTGCCAGCGGGCACTTGGCATGCCGTCTTGTCGTTGGATAGCGGCGGCGTGATCTTCGAAGTCAAACAGGGCGGCTATGTGCCGGTTCTCGCTAGCGATACCGCCGCTTGGTCGGCTGGGCTGGATGCCGCCACCTTGAACGCTTGGTACGCCAGCGCCGAAGTGGGAGCGAGTTACCCTTAATGGGAGCGGTACGGTGAGTTAAAGCAGAAACGGAAAACCGTGGTACATCCCCGGTTATTCAGCTTCTTTTGTAGGCGTTATCGATTTTTTCCAGTTGATGTGGGCTCTGATTTCTGAATGGAGGATACGTAGCTTTGGAAGATAATTTTGTAACGTGCTATTTCGTCAGTGTTTGGCTTATAACCGTTTGTAATTTTTGTCTGAAGGTTTACAGCCCATTTTATGTCTTCCTCTGATACAACTTCTTTTGTGGAAGATGTCGATGTGTTTGGCTGCAGATCGGTTGATGTGGGCTCTGGTGTCTGATTAGAAGCATTGTACTTTTGGTAGATACTTTCGTAACGAGCTATTTCGTCAGTGTTTGCCTTATATCCGTTTATGACATTATTCTGAAGGTTTACAGCCCATTTTATGTCTTCCTCCGATACAACTTCTTTTGTAGGAGTTGTCGATGTGTTTGGCTGCAGATCAGGTGATTTGGCATGTGCCATCATGCAAGAAAATGAAGTAAGCATAGATGTCACAAGCAAATAGGTTATGGAGTAGGGCTTCATATTTTTCAGCGAAGTGTATCGAGGCTAACGAATAACTCGGTTGGTTGTTCGGTACGGCCTAACGTTTCGCATCACCGGGCCACCGCCGTGTGATGCCCCAATACCCAAACTCCGGATCGGTGGATGCGGTGGTTATGCCGATTTATATACCCCAATTGTGGAGAGATTTTCACGATCTAGCTCCCAGTTGCTTGCCACCAACTTTTGTTTTAGTTCTTGCGAGATAGCTTGCCCAGAGCATTCGGCAACAAACCGTTTCAAGAGAAGTAAACGTGACATCGGGAATTCATGGCTCATCCATTTGGTTCGGTAACTCACGAGACCCTCCGAGACCAGCAAAGATTCCAGAGCAGCGACGATCGCGGTGGCGAACTGATGAAATGAGCAGGAGCCTTTAAGCGAATGGTGATTCGCACATTCGTCAGTGTCGGGATATGTTTCGTGAAATGTCACTACGACATTGAGCGTGTCAGGTGGCTCGAACTCAAGATCCCAGACATACGCCCACGGTTCACCGGGCCAAACAACGCTTCGGCGATTGTCGGGCCGTATTGTTTCGGTGCCCATGTCCATGTTTACTTCGACGCAATCCTCGCCAACAGCCATAATCAGCTCGATTAGCGCGCCAGATAAGTCGTCCAGAGCGTCGTTTGGGAAGTAACTGATGTCGCACTCAAGATTTGAGCCGCCGAGTTGAACTTGCGCTTTGGCCCAGCCAGAGCCATCAAGATGATAAGTGATTGCAAATCTATTCATGGAGCGATTCCATCGGTATAACGTGGAGTTGGGGTGCCTGCGCGGCATTTCTCGCAGGTCGCCTCGAACGCAGGGTTAGAGCACATCTGCGGCATGCCATTGCTCCAATAGTTGTTTTGAGACTTGCGCAACGTAGTCTGTTGATACTCCATGCTGCTGCACGAAGGAGGTGGTTTCTCCATCGATGTGCTTGAGCAAGGCAAGGGCTTCATTTGCCATGGCTTCGAGCCGAACGACAAGCACCGACATTGCTTTGGCATTATGTATCGCGTTGCGACTCTCAGCGCGGGAGCGATGAACCAGCCAGTTTCTTTCGGCGAGGATTTTCTCGAAGCGGCCTTCCATTTCAGGAGAGATGAGGCCTGCCTTCGCAATTTTGTGGAGTGTTGCTCCGAAGGTCTTGGCTTGTGCCTTCTCGACAAGGGCGTTTCCGGCAGCGAGGCCTATATCCTTTTGGGCTTGAACGAGCAGAACGAAATACCCAGCGGCGACACCCTCCAACTCCTGAAGCTGCCACAATGCAAAGCCGATATTTTGAGTAACCACGACTAGTCGGTCCGCTCTCTCCTGTTGCTGGGCAAGGGTAGTCATGTACTCTAACCTAATTTAGACGACAAAATTAACTGGTACCAATGTCGCCGAAATCGGGGGAACCTGTCAACGTAAAGTTGAATTACCTCATATAACCAGCCCATTACTATAACTTTTGATATAGACCATTAGATATAGGCAGTCTAAAAATGCGAGGATGAATGCTCAGGATGTTTCTCTCGCCTGGGCCTTTTCTGAGCGCTAGTTCTTGTATTCAGTTTGCTCGTCTGGGATTCCAACTCGAACGTTGCTGCTTAGGCGATTTGAGCTTGATGCGTTTCGCGGCCAGCGCCTATACTCGCGACCATGCTTACTCGGGAAGGGTGTGCCATGAGCAAATCCGTGCAGTGTGGTCTGGTGGGAGCGATGCTGATGATGACAGGAGCGAATGCGGCGCAGTTGACGGAATGGCCGAGTATCACGAGCGCCATCGGCCGAGATGCGCAGATCGAGGCGCGGGTCGCGCAGATCGTGGCGGGGATGACGCTGGCGCAGAAGGTCGGGCAGATGACTCAGCCCGAGATCCAGTTCATCACGCCGGAGCAGGTGAGCCAGTATTACATCGGCTCGGTGCTCAACGGCGGCAGTAGCTGGCCGGGCAAGAATAAGCACGCGACACCTGCCGAGTGGGTAGCGCTGGCCGACCGCTATTACGATGCATCGATGTCCACCGACAGTGCGGTGAAAGTGCCCGTCATCTGGGGCATCGATGCGATTCATGGCAACAGCGCCGTGTATGGCGCGACGCTGTATCCGCACAACATCGGGCTGGGCGCGGCGCACGATGCCCAGTTGGTCGGGCAGATCGGCGTAGCGACGGCGAGAGCGGTGCGCGCCATCGGCATCAACTGGGTGTTCGCGCCCACGCTGGCGGTGGTGCGGGACGACCGCTGGGGGCGCACTTACGAGAGTTTCTCTGAAGATGGCGCGCTGGTGAAAACCTATGCCAGCGCCTATGTCAGCGGTTTTCAGGGCGACCTCAAGCAGGACGGCAATGTCATCGCCACTGCCAAGCATTTCATGGGTGACGGCGGCACGTTCCAAGGCAAGGACCAGGGCGAGACACGCGCCAGTCTGACCGAGATGATGAACATCCACGGACAAGGTTATTACAGCGCTTTGGAGGCTGGGGTGCAGACCGTGATGGCCTCGTTCAATAGTTGGAACGATACGAGCGCGGGCATCAACCACGGCAAGATGCACGGCAACAAGATGATGCTGACCGACGTGCTCAAGGGCAAGCTGGGCTTTGACGGCTTCGTCGTTTCCGACTGGAACGGCCACGCCCAAGTGCCGGGATGCAGCAACAGCAGTTGCCCGCAGGCGATCAATGCGGGTATCGACTTGGTGATGGTGCCGGAAGACTGGAAGGCGTTCATCGCCAACACCATCAAGCAGGTTCAGAGCGGCGAGATTCCCATGGCGCGCATCGACGATGCCGTGTCACGCATCATCCGCGTCAAACTGCGGGCGGGGATGTTCGAGCGCAAACCCTCGCAGAATCCCTACGCGGGCAAGGCGGAGGTAATGCAGGATAAGGCGTTGGCACGGCAGGCGGTGCGCCAGTCTTTGGTGTTGCTCAAGAATGACGGCGGCGTGCTACCGCTGGCGCGCAACCAGAAGATACTCGTGGTCGGCAAGAGCGCAGATAACGTGTCGAATCAGACCGGCGGTTGGACGCTGACTTGGCAAGGCACCGAAAACACCAATAGCGACTTCCCTTACGCGGACACGATCTTGTCGGGCATCGTGGAGGCCGTGGACAAGGCTCACGTGACGTATAGCGTGGATGCCAAGGGCGTGGATATTTCCCGCTACGACGCGGTGATCGCGGTGATCGGCGAAAAGCCTTACGCTGAATTCATGGGCGACATCGCGCCGAATGGCACGATGCAGCACAGTAGCCGTTATCCCGAAGACTTGGCCGTATTGCAAGCCGTGTCCGGCAAGGGCAAACCGGTGGTCACCGTGCTGCTGTCCGGTCGTCCGGTGTATGCCAATGATTTGCTGAACCTGTCCGACAGCTTCGTGGCGGCCTGGTTGCCGGGGTCGGAAGGGAAGGGCGTGGCCGATGTGCTGTTCCGCAAGGCGGACGGCAAGGTCGATCACCCGTTCAGCGGAACGCTGTCATTCTCGTGGCCGAAGTCGCCGTGTCAGGCGCGCATCAATGCGGGTGATGCCGATTACGCGCCCTTGTTTGCGCTGGGTTACGGGCTGAAATACGGCAGCAGCGCCACGGTCGGCAAGCTCGAAGAGAATTCGTCAGCCTGCAAGTAACGAGGAAAGCCATGTCCAGACCCACCCATATCGAAGCTGCGAACAACACCCGTTCGCTGGTCATCGTCACCATTCTGTTCTTCATGTGGGGGCTGCTGACCTCGCTTAACGACGTGCTCATCCCGCACCTGAAAGCGATCTATACGCTCAGTTATGTGCAGGCCATGCTGGTGCAGTTCTGCTTCTTCGGTGCGTATTTCGTGGTGTCTCTACCGGTCGGGGCGCTCATCAAACGCACCGGCTATCAGCACGGTGCAGTCATCGGGCTGACCATCGCGGCGGCGGGCTGCGCCTTGTTCTATCCGGCAGCGCAGAGCGGCTATGCCTTGTTCCTGTTCGCGTTCTTCGTATTGGCTTCGGGTATCACCATGTTGCAAGTGGCTGCGAATCCCTATGTCGTCGTGCTGGGTGCAGCTAAGACAGCGTCTAGCCGCTTGACGCTGACCCAAGCTTTCAACTCACTGGGTACGACCGTCGGGCCGTTCTTCGGCGGCACGTTGATTCTGGGCGGCGTGTTGCTCAGCCCGGAGCAGATCGGCGCGCTACCCGCTGCCGAGCAATTGGCTTACCGGGCGAAAGAAGCGGCGACGGTGCAAGGGCCGTATCTAGCGCTGGCGGGTGCGTTGCTGCTGCTGGCCATCCTGTTCGCTTTCGCCCGTTTGCCCAAGATCACCCACGATGACGATGACCTGGGTACGGTTCTGGCAGATGGCAGCAAGACCTTGATGTCACATCCTCACCTGCTGCTGGGCGCAGTCGGCATCTTCGTCTATGTGGGCGGCGAGGTCAGCATCGGTAGCTTTCTGGTGAATTTTCTTGGGGAGAGCGATGTCGCCAGTTTGGCACCCGCGACGGCAGCTGGCTACGTGAGTTTCTATTGGGGCGGCGCGATGGTCGGTCGCTTCATCGGCTTCGCTGTAATGCGCAAGGTCAGCCCCGGCAAGACGCTGGCCTTCAACGCGGCTTGCGCCATCGCGCTGATACTCACCGCCATCTTCAGCCAGGGCGCACTGGCCATGTGGGCGATCTTGGCGGTCGGCTTGTTCAACTCCATCATGTTCCCGACCATCTTCAGCATGGCGCTGCACCGACTTGGCAAACTGACCGGACACGCTTCCGGCGTGTTGTGCATGGCCATCGTCGGCGGTGCGCTAGTGCCATTCCTGCAAGGCTATTTGGCGGACAGCATCGGATTGCATCTATCCTTCTCCGTTCCAGCAATGTGTTACGTATTCATCTTATACTATGGTGTGAAGTTTTCTGGCCTGCATGAGTCGCATGCAAGCCACTGAGGGATATCTATGAACAAGATCGTCAAATACACCCTGATCGGTTTGGGTGGAACGATGCTGGTGGCGGGTGGCGCGGCAGGTTATCTGGCGGCGACCTTCGACCCCAACGCTTATAAAGCCGAGATCATCAAGGCGGTGCAGGACAGCAAACAGCGCACGCTCAAGCTAGACGGCGACATCAAGCTGACCTTCTTCCCCAAGCTGGGCGCGAGTCTGGGCAAAGTGTCGCTGTCCGAGTTTAAGAACCCGCAGACCTTCGCGGCAGTCGAGGACGTTCACGCGGCGCTGGCTTTCTGGCCGCTGCTGCATGGCGAGGCCGTGGTGGATGCGGTCAGCGTTTCCGGTCTCAAGGCCACGCTCATCAAGCACAAAGACGGCACGAGCAATATCGACGACCTGCTGAACAAGAGCGAAGCTCCCGCATCCGAGAGCACACTTAAATTCGACATCGCTGGCGTGAGCATCGCTAAGACCGAGCTGATCTACCGCGATGAAGGTAGCGGGGCGGAATACGCCGTGCGTGATCTAGACCTGACCACGGGACGCATCGCCAACGGCGTGAAGTCGCCAGTAAAACTGTCGCTGCACTTGCAAGCCAATCAGCCCAAGCTGGATGTGAAGTTACAGGGCAAGACTGCGTTGACCTTCGATCTGGCCAAGAAGCTCTACCAACTGGAAGGGCTGAATCTAAGCGCCAGTGGCAGCGCGCTCGACATCACCGAATTGAGCCTGCAAGCCAGCGGCGATGCCGGTGCAGACCTATCGACCAAGTCGTTCAATACCGAAAAGTTGAAGGTCTCGGTGAGCGGGAAGCAGGGCAGCAATCAATTCGAGGCTCAGCTTGATGCACCTAAAGTCGCAGCGACAGGCGATAAGTTCATCGGTGATCAATTGAAGCTCAGCGCCAAGCTGAATGGTACGAATACCGTTGCCGCCACGCTGACCTTGCCCAGTATCTCCGGCACCGCTCAGGCGTTTGGCAGCAAGGCCCTGACACTGGCGTTCGATGCCACCGGCGAAACCTTGCCCGGCAAGCATGTCAGCAGCGAGATGCGCGGTAGTTTCGCTTTCGATACCAACAAGCAGAACTTTGAGGTGGCGTTGGCGGGTGCCTTGCTACAAAGTCAGGTCAAGGCGAAGGTGGCCGTGAGCGATTTCGCTGATCCATTCATCCGTTTCGATGTCGATGTGGATCAGTTCGATGCCGATCTGTATTTTCCGCCTAGCGACAAACCCAAAGCCACCACACCCGAAAAGCCCTTCGATCTGACCGCACTACGAAAACTTAGTCTGGATGGCAAGCTGCACATCGGCGCGCTGACTGTCGCCAAGGTGAAGAGCCGCGACATCAATCTCACCGTCAAGGCTCACAAGGGTTTGCTCAACATCGCACCGTTTTCCGCCAAGCTGTATGAAGGTAGCGTCAGCGGCAGCTTGGCGGTGAACGCTGCGCCCGCCACGCCGAGCTTTACCGTGAATCAAATGCTGACCGGCATCAACGTCGCTGCGCTGACTAAGGATGCCGCCGGTTTCGATACCGTGGAGGGGCACGGCAACGTCGGCATCAACGTGACGACTCACGGCGCTACCGTCAGTGCGCTGAAGAAGGGGCTCAACGGTAGCGCTACGCTTAATCTGACGGATGGTGCGATCAAGGGGATCAACGTCGCCCAGAAGCTGCGCGATGCAGGAAGCTTGGTCGGAAAGACTCAGACTCAAACTGGCAACCCGTCCGAAAAGACCGACTTCAGCGAACTCAAAGGTAGTTTCAAGATCGCTCAAGGCGTGGCGCACAACGATGATCTTTCGATGAAATCACCCTTGTTGCGCCTCTCCGGCAATGGTGACATCGACGTGGGCAACGACAGCATGAACTACCTCGCCAAAGCAACACTGGTCAAAACGCTGCAAGGACAGGGCGGGCAAGATAACCTGTCCGGCCTGACCGTGCCGATACGAGTTCAAGGGGCGTTCACCAGCCTCAAGTATTCGCTGGATTTCGGGGCGGCGATCTCAGAATCGACCAAGCAAAAGGTCGAGGTCAAGAAACAAGAGTTGAAGACAAAACTTCAGGACAAACTCAAAGGCCTGTTCCGCTGAGCAAGCTATCGATGTGTTCGACTTCTGACGAGTAAACGATGGTCTGCGCTGCGCCATACGCGCCTCTACGGTATGATTGCGCCCTTGATTTTTTAGCCTAGCCCGTTGCAAGGTCCACCTTCGATGACATCCGACAACTTCCTCGATCTTCCTCCATTGGCTTCCGCGCACGGCACCGTGCGCCTGCCAGGCTCCAAGAGCATTTCCAATCGTGTGTTACTACTGGCCGCGCTAGCGGAAGGCGTGACCGAAGTGCGTGATCTACTGAAGTCTGACGATACGGATCGCATGCTGGAAGGCTTGGCGACGTTGGGCGTAAGAATCGACTCCTTGGGCAATAACGCCTACCGAGTTCACGGCTGCGGCGGTAACTTCCCGGTAAAGGAGGCTAAGCTGTTCCTCGGCAACGCAGGCACGGCGTTTCGTCCGCTCACGGCAGCGCTGGCGCTGTCGGGTGGAAGCTATGAGCTGTCAGGCGTACCGCGCATGCACGAGCGGCCCATCGGCGATCTGGTCGATGCACTGCGGCAGTTGGGTGCGGACATCGAATATCTGGGAAATAAAGGTTTCCCGCCGCTGCGCATCAAACCGGCCACGGTGGCAGGTGGACGCGTACGCGTAAGGGGAAATGTCTCAAGCCAATTCTTGACGGGTTTGTTGATGGCCGCTCCGATACTGAGAAGTGGGGTGTTGGTTGAGGTAGAGGGGGAGCTAATTTCCAAGCCCTACATTGAGATCACATTGCGGATGATGGTGCGTTTCGGTGTGGCAGTGCATCGCAATGATTGGCGTAGTTTTACGATCATGCGCAACAGTGCCTATGTATCGCCGGGTGTGATTTATGTAGAAGGCGATGCCTCGTCTGCTTCATATTTTCTGGCTGCTGGAGCTATTGGTGGTGGCCCGGTGCGGGTCGAGGGTGTGGGCAATACGAGTGTGCAGGGTGATGTCGAATTCAAGGATGCTCTTGAAAAGATGGGGGCTTTAATCAGCCATGGCCCAAACTGGATGGAGGCAAGTGCTCCGGTATCGGGGCGACTCACCGCCATCGACCTCGATTGCAACCACATTCCCGACGCGGCGATGACACTGGCGGTGGCGGCGCTGTTCGCAGATGGCACGACCACGCTGCGTAACATTGCCAGCTGGCGCGTCAAGGAGACCGACCGCATCGCAGCGATGGCGGCCGAGCTGCGCAAATTGGGCGCGACGGTGGAGGAGGGCGCGGATTACATCCGCATCACGCCTCCTGCGCATCTGAAACATGCAGCCATCGACACCTACGACGATCACCGCATGGCGATGTGTTTCTCGCTGGCAGCATTCGGCGGGACGGTGCGCATCAACGACCCTGGTTGTGTCGCCAAGACCTTCCCTGAGTATTTCAGCGCTTTTTCTTCGATCACTCAGCCTGTGGCGTAAGCCACAGGCTCTTGACTTCGCGGGGCGATAGCCCCGACTTTTCAGCGCCATCAAGGTATAATCCGCGCCCATTCGATACCTTAAACGGCGCGGCTTTCCGCTATGCAGAACATCCGAAATTTCTCCATCATCGCTCACATCGACCACGGCAAATCGACACTTGCCGACCGTATCATCCATCTGTGCGGCGGCCTGTCCGACCGTGAGATGGAAGCTCAGGTGCTCGACTCCATGGACTTGGAGCGCGAGCGCGGCATCACCATCAAAGCACAGACGGCAGCGCTGAGTTACAAGGCGCGCGACGGCCAGATCTACAACCTGAATCTGATCGATACACCGGGGCACGTGGACTTCTCCTACGAGGTGTCGCGTTCTCTATCCGCTTGTGAAGGCGCGCTGCTGGTGGTCGATGCTTCGCAAGGCGTGGAAGCTCAGACCGTGGCTAACTGCTACACCGCGCTCGACTTGGGCGTGGAAGTGGTTCCGGTGCTGAACAAGATCGACCTGCCGTCAGCAAATCCCGAGAACGCCATCGAAGAGATCGAGGAAGTGATCGGCATCGAGGCACATGACGCCGTGCATTGTTCGGCCAAAACAGGGCTGGGCGTACAGGACGTACTGGAATCGTTGATCGTCAAAGTGCCGCCGCCCAAGGGCGACCCGACCGCGCCGTTGCAAGCGCTGATCATCGACTCTTGGTTCGACAACTACGTCGGCGTGGTGATGCTGGTGCGTATCGTCAACGGTACGCTCAAGCCCAAGGAAAAGATCCTGTTCATGGCGACTGGCGCGCAGCACTTGACCGAGCACATCGGCGTATTCACGCCAAAGTCGGTGAATCGCGAAACCCTGAGCGCAGGGCAGGTGGGTTTCATCATCGCCGGCATCAAGGAATTGAAAGCGGCGCGCGTGGGCGACACCATCACCCATCAGGCCAAGCCAGCCGCTGCGGCCTTGCCGGGCTTCAAGGAAGTGCAGTCGCAGGTGTTCGCCGGTTTGTTCCCAGTCGAATCCAATCAGTACGAAGCGCTGCGCGATTCGCTGGAAAAACTCAAGCTGAATGATGCTGCCTTGCAGTACGAGCCGGAAGTGTCACAGGCACTGGGCTTCGGCTTCCGCTGCGGCTTCTTGGGCTTGCTGCACATGGAGATCGTGCAGGAGCGATTAGAACGTGAGTTTGATCAAGACCTGATCACCACTGCGCCGACGGTGGTGTACGAAGTGGCGATGCGCGATGGCACGCTGCTTATGGTGGATAACCCGTCAAAAATGCCTGACCTGTCCAAGGTCGAAGACATCCGCGAGCCCATCGTCAATGTGAATCTGTACATGCCGCAGGAATACGTGGGCGCGGTGATCACGCTGTGTACGCAGAAGCGCGGTGTGCAGATCGATATGAATTATCACGGCAAGCAGGTGCTGCTGAAATACGAGATGCCGATGGGCGAGATCGTGCTGGATTTCTTTGATCGGCTGAAGTCGGTATCGCGCGGCTATGCGTCGATGGACTATGAGTTCAAGGAATATCGCTCGTCCGACGTGGTGAAGGTGGACATGCTGATCAACAGTGAAAAGGTCGATGCACTGTCCATCATCGTACACCGCGCCAATAGTATTTATCGCGGTCGCGAAGTGGCGGCTAAGATGCGCGAATTGATCCCACGTCAGATGTACGACGTGGCGATCCAAGCGGCCATCGGCGCGAACATCATCGCACGTGAGAACGTCAAGGCCTTGCGCAAAAACGTGCTGGCTAAGTGCTACGGCGGCGACATCTCACGCAAGAAAAAACTGCTGGAGAAGCAGAAGGCGGGTAAGAAGCGCATGAAGCAAGTGGGCAGTGTAGAGATTCCGCAGGAGGCGTTCCTCGCCATCTTGCAAGTTGAGGATAAATAATGGATTTCGCTTTGATCATGTTTTCGCTGCTGGTATTGACCGGCGCGGTGTGGCTACTGGACAAATACGTGCTGAAGTCCGGTCGCGAGGGCGGCAAGGAGCCTTGGTGGGTGGAATACTCCAAGAGCTTTTTCCCGGTGATTCTGGCGGTGTTCTTCCTGCGCTCCTTTTTGGTCGAGCCGTTCAAGATCCCTTCCGGTTCGATGATCCCGACCTTGCAGGTGGGCGATTTCATCCTAGTGAACAAATTCACCTACGGCATCCGCCTGCCCATCGTCAGCCAGAAGATCGTGCAGATCAACGACCCGCAGCGCGGCGACGTAATGGTGTTCCATTACCCTGAGAACCCTTCTGTGGATTACATCAAGCGTGTGGTCGGCGTGCCGGGGGATACCGTCGAGTATCGCAATAAGATCTTATTCATCAATGGGGTGGAGCAGGTTCGTAAACTGGAAGGTGATTACAACTATGTCGAAAGCGGATTGAACTTCGTTCACACTGAACGCTACACCGAGAATCTGAACGAGCATGCGCATTCGATGCTCGTTAACCCTGAGATGCCGCCGCTGCATTTTGATGCGATTGCTGATTTCTCTGGGCGGGATCAGTGTATCTACAACGACGAGGGTTTTCGTTGTACAGTCCCGTCCGGGCAATATTTCATGCTGGGCGACAATCGTGACAATAGCCGCGACAGTCGCTACTGGGGTTTCGTGCCGGATCGCCAAATCGTAGGCAAGGCATTCTTGGTTTGGATGAATTTTGGTGAGTTGAAGCGCATCGGCCTTTCCATCCATTAGGGATGTTCTTCCAGAGGGAGGAGCTATGAAAGCAAAAGAACGTGGAGTCTCGTGTCTAGGGTGTCTAGTGGCGACTGTGATCGTGGTTGCCCTAGCGTTAGGTGGTCTGCGCGTCATCAAAGCTTACATGCAGAACGCCGAGATCACTCATGTACTACAAGCTATGGCGGAGGATGCCGAGTTGCAGAGTGCCAGTGAGAATGACATTCGAATCGCTTTTGCTAGGCGTGCTTCAGTTGCAGAGATCAACGCGATCCAGCCCGATGATGTTCAGGTTAGCCGTAGCAGTGGTGTCATCAGCTTAAGTGCGGAGTACTCCGTCAGCATCCCCGTCGCAGGTAATATCAGTATGGTCCTAAACTTCAATCCACATTCGGCACAACGATGAGTCGGGAAGCACTTTGCCACAGACTGGGTTATCACTTTACTCAAGCTGGGTTGCTCAATCGTGCCCTGACTCACCGCAGTTACAGTGCGGAGCATAACGAGCGCTTAGAGTTTCTGGGCGATAGCGTGCTGAACTGCGTCATCGCCTCGCACCTTTTTGACTCGTTCCAGCATCTTCCTGAAGGTGATCTTTCGCGACTTCGCTCTAACCTTGTCAACCAGCAAACGCTATTCGTTTTGGCGCAGCAACAATATTTGGGTGATTTGTTGCGATTAGGGGAGGGCGAGCGTAAGAGTGCTGGTTTCCGTCGTCCATCGATTTTGGCAGATGCTCTTGAGGCCGTATTCGGAGCGGTATTTCTGGATGGCGGGTTCGAGGCCGCTAAGAAAGTCGTACTGGGGTTATATGTGCCGTTCATCGCCAAGACCGACATCCAAACCTTGGGAAAAGATTCCAAGACCTTGTTGCAAGAGCATTTGCAGTCTCGTAAATTACCGCTGCCCACCTATACCGTGAGCGCCATCGAGGGCGAAGCCCATGCTCAGCTGTTCAAGGTGGAGTGCCGCATCGATGCGTTGAAACTAAGCACGCAAGGTGAGGGTAGTAGTCGTCGCAATGCAGAGCAGCAGGCAGCCGAAACTGCCTTTTTGCAAATCACTAAAAAATCTAACTAAGCCACATTCCAATGCTCCGTGCAATTGGTTGCACGGAGCTGTTATGACATAATCGAGCATCATTTGAAGGGACGGATCACCATGGACGAGAATAAAAGCAAAGCACTAGCCGCCGCGTTGGCGCAAATCGAAAAGCAGTTCGGCAAGGGCTCGATCATGCGTTTAGGTGAGAGCGACGTGGCACGCGACATCCAAGTGGTTTCCACGGGTTCGCTGGGACTGGACATCGCCTTGGGCGTAGGTGGTTTGCCACGTGGTCGCGTGGTGGAAATCTACGGCCCAGAGTCTTCCGGCAAGACCACACTGACGCTGCAAGTCATTGCTGAGATGCAGAAGCTGGGCGGCACAGCCGCTTTCATCGACGCCGAACACGCGCTCGATCCGCAATACGCGCAAAAGCTAGGCGTCAAGGTTGAAGACCTGCTGATCTCGCAACCGGACAATGGCGAGCAGGCGTTGGAAATCGCCGACATGCTGGTGCGCTCCGCATCGGTGGACGTGGTCGTGATCGACTCCGTTGCCGCGCTGACACCTAAGGCCGAGATCGAAGGTGAGATGGGTGATGCGCAGATGGGCTTACATGCGCGTTTGATGTCGCAAGCGCTACGCAAACTGACCGCCAATATCAAGCGCTCGAATACCTTGGTCATCTTCATCAACCAGATCCGTATGAAGATCGGCGTGATGTTCGGCAACCCTGAAACCACCACAGGTGGTAATGCGCTCAAGTTCTACGCTTCGGTGCGTCTCGACATTCGTCGCACCGGCGCGATCAAAAAGGGCGATGAAGTCATTGGTAATGAGACCCGCGTCAAAGTCGTTAAAAACAAGGTTGCGCCACCGTTCCGCGAAGCTAATTTCGACATCCTCTACGGTGAAGGTATTTCACGCGAAGGCGAGATCATCGAGCTTGGCGTGATGCACAAACTGGTAGATAAGTCTGGTGCCTGGTACGCCTATCAAGGCGAGAAAATCGGCCAAGGAAAAGATAATGCCCGCGAATACTTACGCTCTCATCCTGAGATCGCTCATGAGATTGAGAACAAGGTACGTGCCATTGTTGGCGTGGCGGCATTGAATGGTGGCGAAGAAGACTAAAACCAGCTTGCATGTACGCGCCATGCAGTATCTGGCGCGTCGTGAACATAGCCGAGTCGAGCTATACGCCAAATTAGCTCGCTATGCTGAGCCTGAGGATGATGTGCCAACCTTGCTCGACCAACTGGCCGAGCAAGGTTGGCTATCAGATCAGCGAGCGGCAGAACAAACGGTGCGTATCAAACGCTCCCGCTTCGGCACGAAGCGCATCGTGCAAGAGCTACGGCAAAAAGGTA
This sequence comes from Ferriphaselus amnicola, assembly GCF_000974685.2. NCBI lineage: Bacteria > Pseudomonadati > Pseudomonadota > Betaproteobacteria > Nitrosomonadales > Gallionellaceae > Ferriphaselus > Ferriphaselus amnicola. Next base: position 1,187,927 of record NZ_AP018738.1, on the reverse strand, counting down.
TCGCTGACACGCTTATTGCCGAGGCAATCCCCGAACTGAGAGCGAATGAGATGGAAACGGCACGCGAGGTCTGGCGCAAAAAGTTTGGAGAGATTGCTCATTCTCCCAAAGAGAATGCTCGTCAAATCCGCTTCTTACAATCACGTGGATTTAGCTTGGATGTGATTTTTGGGATACTAAAGCTATCAGATCAATCTGATATGAATTAATTAGTTGCCGTTATATTTTAATTTATATGGCGTATATGATCAGCGTTGCGCACCGGAAAAATCCTGATGGCCATTCTTAAACTACTTCATCTACTTTCTGCCGTCCTGTGGGTCGGCGGTATGTTCTTTGCGTACACAGCCCTGCGTCCCGCCGCTGTTGAAATTCTGGCTCCCCCAGAGCGTTTACAATTGTGGAGTGCCGTGTTTCGGCGCTTCCTACATGCGGTTTGGGGTGCGATCGTCGTACTGGTGGCAAGCGGTATAGCGATGATTGCCAGCTACGGTGGTTTAGTAAACGTCCCGACCTTCATTCATATCATGCTGTTACTTGGCACACTGATGATCGCCATATTTGTGTGGGTATATTTCGCAGGCTACCGAAAACTCAGAACGTTGGTCGCTACCCAACAATGGCCTGAAGCCGGCAGGGTTCTCGGAAGTATTCGCCAGTGGATAGCAATCAACCTGATACTCGGTATCGTCACACTGTGCGTGGTGGGCTTAGGACGCGCCGGTTACCTCTAAATCAATATCAACCTAAGAATTGAAGAGGGTTGGGTTGAAGTCATTAGCCGCAACCCATAGCTGCAGAAACAATACATAAACATATTTGACATAATATACATTATGCGTATTTTATAACTCCCAAACAGGGAACGGTTTGGGGAATGCTTTTGCACGAAAATCTGGGTTTAGATCATCGAAACTTGCCGATTCGGTAAGCACTGCTCAGCGAACCTCCAAGCCAAGCGCTGTACAGAAGGCACCCATAAGCCAGACCTTGTCAAACTGTACGCTACAGCACATACAAAACGAATACGCGCCCATAAGCTGCAAGCTACCTCGGAAGTCTATTACGAGGATTTGGAGGGAGTGTGAGTAAAATATCTAACGAACAGGCTGCCAAAGAATTACGCGCAGCTGCCGAATCACAGCTGGCGCTTGCGGCAGTGCCAGAACTATCTCCTACCTCCACCGATGCTTTGTTGCACGAGCTGCACGTCCACCAGATCGAATTGGAGATGCAAAACGAAGCTTTACAGCAAGCACAAGTGGTTATGGAAGAGTCGCGCGACCGCTATGTCGATTTGTATGAGTTTGCTCCCCTCGGCTACTTTACGCTCACGCGCAACGGCATGATTGAAGCGGTGAATCTCACTGGTGCCTTGATGCTAGGCGTGGTACGCAAGAAACTACTGGCACGCAGATTCTCATATGTGGTGGCGCCGGAAGACCGAGATCGTTGGCATCGGCACTTCATCAAGACATTGCAAGACGATCAGCAGCAAAGCTTCGATCTGCTGCTGCAACGCAACGATGCCACGCGCTTCCACGCTCAGCTCGACTGTCGCCACTTTCAAGCCGACGGAGTCTCTTCGGTGCGCGTCGCACTCACCGACATTACCGAGCGCAAAGAAGCGGAGGCCGAGCGCAGTCGCCTCGCCTACTATGATCCGCTCACCAATCTGCCCAATCGACGTCTGCTGTATGACCGGCTAGGGCAGGCACTGGTCGGCTGCCAGCGCACTGGGCACTTCGGGGCGCTGCTCTTCCTCGATATGGATAACTTCAAGAATCTGAACGACACGCGCGGACACGACGTCGGCGACCAGTTACTGGTTGATGCCGCTAAGCGCATCGAAGCCAATGTGCGCGAAGGCGACACGGTGGCCCGACTGGGGGGGGACGAATTTGTGGTGGTGCTGGAAGGGTTGAGCAACACTGCGGCGGAAGCCGCCATGCAGACCCGCCAAGTGAGCGAGAAGATACGCGATTCAATCACTTGGCCCTATGATCTCAGTGGGCGCGAGTTCTATTGCACGTGCAGCATCGGCATTACGATGTTCCACGACCAATGCGAGTCCATCGATATCTTACTCAAACAGGCGGATATGGCGATGTACAAAGCCAAGGACGCAGGGCGAAATGCGCTGCGCTTCTTCGATCCGGCGATGCAGACGACGCTGGACGACAGGAGCGAGATGGAGGAAGCCTTGCACTGGGCGATCCAGCGTGATCAGTTCCATTTGTATTTCCAGTCGCAGATCGACGGTGAACGACGTGTGGTCGGAGCAGAAGCCTTGCTACGCTGGCTGCATCCAGAGCGTGGTTGGGTATCGCCACGCGACTTCATTCCCTTGGCCGAAGAAACCAGCTTGATCCTACCCATCGGTCACTGGGCACTCAACGCCGCCTGCTTGCAGCTCAAGGCTTGGTCTGTCTCGGCACTCACCCGTGAACTCTGGCTAGCGGTCAACGTCAGCACGCGCCAGTTCCGTCAGCCAGAGTTTGTGGATGATGTGCAGAAGATATTAGTCGAGACCGGCATCGATCCAACCCGCCTCAAACTGGAGCTGACCGAAAGTCTAGTGATCCACAATGTGGCGGATACCATTTCCAAAATGATGACGCTCAAAGCGCTGGGCATCCGTTTTTCGATGGACGATTTCGGCACCGGATATTCCTCGTTATCCTATCTAAAGCTATTGCCACTCAGCCAACTGAAGATCGATCGCTCATTCATCGCAGGCATCACCAGTGACGCCAACGACTCTGCCATCGTGCGTACCATCATCACCATGGGGCAAGTGCTGGGGCTCCATGTGATCGCCGAAGGTGTTGAGACCGAAGAACAACTGACGTGTCTGCAACAATTCGGCTGCCAAGCTTTTCAAGGTTTCCTATTCGGCGAACCGATGGCATTGAGCGAGTTCGAAAGCTCGCTTCAGACGGCAGCCCAAAGCAAGCCCGAAAGCCCCTTACCAAGCTGACCTACCAGCTCACAACGACCTGATGCGACTCGCCATCATCGATGAGTGGAATCAGCACTTCCCCACTTAACTCTCTTGACCAGCCCTCAAGCGTGCTTACGGGCGCCGCCAAAGGCGGTTCACTCTGACGATTGAGGGTGATGTGATAACGCGTTGCACGATAGCGATAATGAATCGTGTAAGTCTGCCAGTGCGCCGGAACACACGGGGAGATGCGCAGACTCTGCCCTTGCAGATGCACACCCAGCAAGGTTTCCAAGCTCAGACGGTACATCCAGCCAGCCGCTCCGGTGTACCACGTCCAGCCGCCTCGCCCCGTGTGCGGAGCCGCACCATAGATGTCTGCGCACATCACGTAAGGCTCGACTTTGTAGCGCGCAATATCGTCCGGCAGGCTGCTGTGGTGGATAGGATTGAGCATCGAGTACAGCTCCCAAGCGTGTTCGTGGTCACCCAGCATGGCGTAGCCCATCGCCGCCCAAATACCCGCATGCGTATATTGCCCGCCATTCTCACGCACACCGGGTACGTAGCCCTTGATGTAGCCGGGCTCCAGTGTGGATTTATCGAAGGGTGGCGCGAGCAACTGGATCAACTGCGCATCGCGCCTAACCAATCGCTGATCCACCGCCGCCATCGCCTGACGTGCCCGTGCATGATCTCCGCCGCCGGAGATGACGGCCCAACTTTGACTGATCGAGTCGATCTGGCACTCTTCATTGCTGGCTGAACCCAAGGGTGTACCGTCATCGAAATAGGCACGCCGATACCACGCGCCATCCCACGCTTCGGCTTCGATGCTGCTGCGCAACGCTTCAGCCTGTACCGTACACAGCTCGGCGAAGCTTGCATCGTCATGTTGCCGCGCTAGACCCGCGAACAGTTGCAGATTCTCGTACAGGAACCAAGCTAGCCAAACGCTCTCGCCCTGCCCTTGCCGACCGACCAGATTCATCCCATCGTTCCAGTCGCCGCAGCCCATGAGCGGCAGTTGATGCGCACCGAACTTGAGTCCGTGCTTGATCGCTCGGACGCAGTGTTCATAAAGGGTCGCGGCCTCTGCTGAACGCTGAGGTTGGTCGTAATACGCTTCCTCCTCTGGATTTAGCTCACGCCCAACCAGAAAGTGCACGGACTCGTCGAGCACGCTGCGATCGCCGGTCGTCAGCACATAACGGCACGTCGCATACGGCAACCACAGATAGTCATCGGAAAAATGCGTGCGCACGCCCTGCCCTTTGGGCGGATGCCACCAATGTTGCACGTCACCTTGCAGGAATTGATGCTCGGCGCAGCGGATCAGTTGCGCTCTGGCAAGCGCAGGTGTCGTATGCACCAACGCCATTGTGTCCTGCAACTGATCGCGGAATCCGTACGCCCCGCCTGACTGGTAATAGCCGCTACGTCCCCACACGCGGCAAGACAGGGTTTGATACACCAGCCAACCGTTGACCAACACATCCAGCGCGGAGTCGGGGGTCTCGACCTGCACTGCTCCCAACGTATGCGTCCAGTAATCCTGCACGGCTTCCAGCGCCTGCCGTGCGCCACCCGGCCCGGCAAAGCGTTGCGTGAGTTGCACAGCTTCGGCAGTGTTGCGTGCTGCACCGAAGACGAACACGATCTCCAACTCCTGGCCGACAGCCAAGTCGATCTGTGTCTGTACCGCCGCACAGGGATCAAAGCCCGCCCCCGTCCGACCCGACAGGCGTTTGCGGCGCATCGCCGCTGGGTTAGCCAAGTTGCCATTGCGACCGATGAACTCCGTGCGATTACCCGTCACTGAGCGCCCGGTATCGCTGAAATGATCGTCGCTGACCTGCGCGAATACCACGCGTTTGGCGCATTCACGACCATAGGCATTACGTGCGAACAGCGCACCGCTGAGCGGGTCGGTTTCGGTCACGATGTGCATCAGATTGGCATGTCGCCACTCACCCATCACCAGTTCCCAATAGCCGGTGAGCGATAAGCGACGTTTACGGCTCGACCGGTTGCGTAGCGTCACCAAGGCAAATTTCACCGGCGCATCCAGTGCGACGAACGTCACCAGCTCAGAGGCAATGCCCGATTCTTCATGCTCGAACACGCTGTAGCCGAAACCATGCCGACACACGTAAGCGGAGCGCCCCCACGCCGGCAAGGGAGTGGGCGACCAAAAGACTCCCGTTTCCTCGTCACGGATGTACAGCGCTTCCCCACTGCTATCGCACACCGGATCGTTGAGCCAAGGCGTAAGACGAAATTCGTGAGCATTCTCCACCCATGTGTAGGCGCTGCCGCATTCGCTGACGACGGTGCCGATAAAGGGACTGGCGATGACGTTAGCCCAAGGTGCGGGCGTGGTTTGTCCAGGCTCAAGCGTGATGACGTATTCACGTCCATCCGGCGAAAAGCCGCCGAGTCCGTTGCAGAACAGGCGATCACGTGATGGCAAAGGATGAACGGCTTCCTCGATTGCGATGTGCTCTGGCTCTAAACGGTCGGACACGCGTTCTGCGGAAATGCGCCGCTCCACCTGCTCGATCAGGGTATCGGTGGTGTCGTTAAACACGATACGAGCCACGGTTTGCAACAACACGCGCTCATCCTCGGAAAGCTCCTCTGAGCGGAGCACAAAAACCCCACCCGGCTTATCCATCACCTTGGCCTCAGGCCCTGCGTTGATCAGCCCCATGATCTGATCATGTAACACGGCGCGATAGCCCGAGAAATCCTCGTTGATGATCAATAGATCGGCCACTAGTCCTTTCATCCGCCAATAGGCGTGAGCTTGCAGCGCCTGCTTCACCAACTCGATGCGATTGATGTTGCCGATGCGCATCAACACGATGGGTAGATCGCCAGACACGGAAAAGCGCCACAGACCGGATTGCCCCAATTGGTTGCGGGCAATGATGCTGGGGGCCGCGCGACGCAAGGGATTGCCAAAGATGACCGACGTGGCCAGACGGCCATACAACTGTGCATCCGCTTCGTTCGCGTTGATGTGACGCAGAATACCTTGGCTCTGGAACCATGACATCTCGAATGCACGCTCAACGAAATGCCGATCTGCGTATTGCTCGATCAAGGCCAAAGCCGCTTCGCGGGTGTGAGCCATGCCCGAGATGATCTGCAGGGTCGCCGACTGGTCAGGGGCAAGATGCAAGGTGCGACGGATCGCCACGCAGGGATCAAGCACCGAACCTTGCGTGTTCGACAAGGGCGAAGGGCAGTGACTTTTTTCCAGCACCTGTGGATTGGCGACGGAGTGCCCACGTCCGATAAACCGGGCGCGATCGGTTTCGTATGAAGGGTCTTCAGCAACCGCACCGGGTGCGGCTAGCAAATGGAACATCCACGGTGCATGCTCGCCCGGCGTACGCGGTCGCCGTGTGCACACGATGGCTTGCCGCGTCGGCAGTATCTCGGTCTGCACGAACAGATTGCTGAACGAGCGATGGGAAAGATCGGCATTCAGTGCTGCCAACACCACTTCGGCATAGCTGGTCACCTCGATCTGGCGCGGACGCGATGACAGATTAGTTAGCGTGACACGACGGATCTCGACATCATCTTCGGGCGAAACGGTGATCTCGGTATGCGCTTCGATCGCTTGGTCGCGCCGCCGGTATTCGGCTCGTGCCTGAACGAAGATCGCCTCGTAGTGATCGGCACGGCGTAAGGTTGGCTGATACGCACTCGACCAATATCGTCCAGTGGCGCAGTCGCGCAAGTAGATGAACGTTCCCCAATCATCCATCGTGGCATCCTCGCGCCATCGGGTCACCGCAAGATCGTGCCAGCGACTATAACCGCCGCCCGCATGAGTCGCCATCACGTGATAACGGCCATTGGAAAGCAGATGCACCTCAGGGATCGGAGTGTTGGGATCGGTGAACACGCGCATGATGCCACCCTCATCTTCAGCGGGAGGACGCGCTGCAGCGGTGGCTTCTGCCGCGTGTGGATGCAAGGTGCTGCCACTCTTGGGTACGCGCTCTTGTAACAACAATTCCGTAGCCTGCACCAAAGGTGCCGACATAAAGCGGCGTTGCATCGGTCGGTCGAGCAGTGCGTACTCAAAGGCCAGCAGGCTCATGCCCTGATGGTGCGCCATGAACGATCGCACAATGGCGTGACTTTTGCCGCGCGGCAAGCGCGCAGGCGTGTAATCCACGGCCTCGTAGAAGCCGTACGCCCCCAGCAAACCCGTCTCGGCCAAACGTTGTAGATTGCGGCACGCCTCTCTAGGCATTACCGTCAAGGCCAAGGCGCTGGCATACGGCGCGATCACCAGATCATCGCCCAGCCCGCGCTTGAAACCCAAACCCGGTACGCCAAACGCACGGTACTGATAGACCTGATGCATGTCAGTCGCGTTGTAGCAAGATTCCGAGATGCCCCAAGGTACACCGCGCTGACGGCCATATTCGATCTGCCGCGCCACCACTGTCTTGCAGGTCTGCTCTAACAGGGTGTTGTCGTAACCCGGCATCATCAAACGCGGCATCAGGTACTCGAACATCGATCCACTCCACGAGATCAAGCTCACCTTGCCGGCATAACTAGTCAGCAAGCGTCCCAAGATGAACCAGTGTTTCTGCGGCACTTGCCCCTGTGCGATGAGCAGAAAACTAGCCAGACGCGCTTCCGAGGCCAGCAAGTCATAGCAAGACGGATCACGGCGGCGCTCACTCACGTCATAGCCGATGCTCAGCAAACTACGTGTCGTATCGTAGAGAAAACTAAAATCCATCGTAGCTAACTGAACACAGCGCGCCACCTGTTCATCGATCATGGCGAGGCGACTGACCGCATGGGAATTTATGGGCTCTCGCCCCGCTACACTCAAAGCAGCCAACTCATGCAGAGTGGGAATATGGTGGAAGGATCCCGGCTCAGGAGCCAACAGCCTCAAGTCATCCAGCAAAGCCAGCGCTTGTTGGTCGAACGCTTGTGCCCAATAGAACAACTCGCCATCTAAGTCGATGTCTGCGGGTAAGCAGGCCACTAGGCGACCGCCGGTCAAGTGCAGCTCACTCAACTTGCGCTCGACAACGGCCAAAGTCAGCCCATGGGATAGTCTAATCGCACTCAAGGTGTCCTGTAAGAAGGCGAGTTTCTGCGCCAACTCTGGCGAGAGTGCCAAGGGAAGATGCTCGGTAAATACCTGCAATGTGTCAGATAAGCCATTGAATGATTTGGATGGACATATCGTGCTATCTTTCAATTCCACCAACCCAGCCTGCAAAGTGAGCAAGCTGCCCGCTAGGTTGCCACTATCGACCGACGAGACGTATTGCGGATACAGCGGCTGCAAGCTACGCGTGTCATACCAGTTATAGAAATGGCCGTGGTAACGCTCTAATTTCTCCAGAGTGCTCAAGGTATTGTCGGTCAGGCGCAACAACTCGCCGGAGGAGATATACCCTAGGTCATAAGCGGCCAGATTCGCCAGCAGCGCCATGCCGATATTGGTCGGCGAAGTACGCGTTGCGATAGCCGGCGCAGGATATTCCTGAAAATTATCCGGCGGTAGCCAGTTGTCTAGCGGGCCGACGAATTTGGAGAAGTAACGCCAAGTTCGGCGTGCGGCTGCTTGTAGGAATAGCCTTTGTGTCGCACTCAACTCCGGCTCGGACTCGATCAGAGGTCGGCTAATCCACCAGCCCACAGCGGGCGATACCAACCAGAGCAAAGCGACCGGAACGCAATAGACCAATTCCGCTGGGTGCGTACGTTCGAGGACGAACAGCACCCCCAAGGCCAGCGCCGGTGCGAACCACATCTCGACATAGAATTGGGCCAGCGTCCGAAGAGCGTTGCGTTTGGCATACGCCCCCATGTGCCACAGCAACAAGCCACGTCGGGTGAACAGCATCCGTACCCCCGAACGAAAGATCGCATCAAGGCAGATCAACGCATCGTAAGGCAACAGCACTAAGGTCAAGACGGCGACCATGATGGGACGGCCAGTTGAGCTAAGCGTCAACAGCAGATGCTCTTGCCAATCGCGCTCAGATGCCTTACGCATCAACGCGATCAGCGTGCCCAAAAATGTATGCAACAGCACCACTCCGAGGACCATCAGCGTCCACAGCCAAGCGTGCCCCTGTCCGAATAACCAACCTCCCACCAGCAAAGCCAGTAATGACGGCGGTACTAAGCTGCGGCGCAGATTGTCAAAAATCTTCCAAATCGACAAGGCGGTGAGGGAATTGGACTGCCACTTGGCCTTCTCCCCTGCTGTGCTCGGCGGCCCCGGTACGCGCGGGAACAGCCAGCCAGCGATCTGCCAGTCGCCGCGTATCCAGCGATGCCTTCGGCTGGTTTCGATGGCATAGCTGGTCGGATGCTCTTCGATCAAATCGACATACGTCACCAACGCCGAGCGCGCATAAGCGCTCTCCAGCAAGTCGTGACTCAGGATCAGATTCTCGGGAAAGCGGCCATCGACCGCCTGACGGAATGCATCCACATCGTAGATGCCTTTGCCGATGAACGAGCCTTCACCAAAGATGTCCTGATAGACATCGGAGACCTCACGCGTATAAGGATCGAGACCGGATTCACCCGCGAACAGTTTAGCGAACCAAGTTTGTCCTGCGCTGGTGAGACTGATCGAAGCGCGCGGCTGTAAGATCGCATAGCCTTCGACGATGCGCCCCAGTTCAGCGTCGTACACCGGGCGATTAAGCGGATGGGCGATATTGCCGATCAGCGTCTGTGCAGCATCGCGCGGCAGTTGCGTGTCGGTATCCAAGGTGATGACGTACTTGATCGAACTCAGGATAGCCACATCACCGATCACCTCCGAGAACGCACTATGCGACTCGCCCCGCAGTCTGGCATTGAACTGCTCCAGCTTGCCACGCTTGCGCTCGTAACCCATCCAAACTTGTTCGTGCGGATTCCACACCCGAGGGCGATGGAACAGATAGAACACGCAGGGACGGTCGCTTTGATAGGTTTCGTTGAGTGAGCTTACCGCCGCGCGGGCATGGGCGAGCAGCGCATCATCGTCCGGCAAGCTGCGGCTGGACGCATCGCGAAAGTCGGTCAGTAAGGCGAAATACAGATTCGGGTCACGATTGCCTAGATAGCGAATCTCCAAGGCTTCGAGCAAAGTGTCGATCTCCTGCGCACTACTCAGCAAGGTCGGCACAACGACCATCGTTCGATGAAGGTCGGGGATGCCCTGCGAGAAATCCAAGCGTGGCAACACGCGCGGCGGTAATAGGCGCGTCGCGAGTAAGTTCACCAGCGACACCCCCAATGCCGAGGCACTGATCAGCCCCGCAATCACCATGAACCAGTAGCGCCAGTCACTCACCGCCAGACTGGAAAAGGCCGAGACCACAAAACCTGTCGCCAGCGCAGTGATAATGAAGATGGGCGCCAAATATAGACTCAGACAATATTTTCGACTAAAGCGATTAGCACGTACCTGCCAGCTCAGATGGCAGCCGATCGAGCGTTCGAGTCGCTCTCTGCCGTTGTCGATCAAATAGTAGCCGACATGGGCGCTGCGATGGCTAGTGCTCAAACGCTGTGCGGCAGCTTGCGCCAGCAAGATAGCCTCACGCGCCACGGTCATTTCATTGCAAGTGCTACTGCGCGCTATGTCCTCGATGACGTGCCGGTAGCGGTCACGCGTAGCAAAGTCCTGCGCCGCGTACATCTGGGGCGGGTCTTCGCGCAGGATATGCTCGACCGCACTAAGCGATTCGACATAGCTCTTCCAGTCGATAGCTCCGATGGATCGCAGACTGCCGACACTGTTGGCGATGGATATCTGATTCGCTGCGGCTGTGCGGCTAGCCACCTCCGACAACTGCGTAGCGGTCACGCCCTGCTCTTGCAGCTTCTGCTCGACCCATGTCTGTACGAACTGCATCGCCGGACCATGCGCTTGTAGGCGTGCATAGAATTCCTCGACGAACGGCGCCGTCAGTGGGATGTCGGCATTGGCGAACTCGGCCAGCAACTGGATCAGTAGTTTGGGCTCCCGCTCCGCCGTATCGAGCATCCTATCCGCCCATGAGATGGCGGCATCCAACTCCTCGCGCCGCTGGGCGATGCGCAGCCCGACGCGGCGCAGATTCTCCAACAGCGACAGTTGCAACATGATGGGGAACGCCCAAAGCTCGCCCAACTTCAGCGGCTGCACCGTCTGGTAAGCGGCGACGATGTGCGTGGCGTTATCGTTATCGATGCGGCCATCCATGTGCGAGATCAGTTCAAGCGCCAAGTCGTAGATGCGCGGATACCCCGTGGCTGCACCCTCGGCCAGTCTAGGCAATTGACGGCTGTAGCCGCGTGGCAGATGTCGCCGCGCCATGTCGATCTGTTGTTCGATGAGGTAATAGTTGTCGAGCAGCCAAGCTTCTGCGGGTGCGATGCGCTTTCCCTGTGTGGTTGCTGCGGTGACGAGATCGTAAGCGGCCAACAGTACGCGGGCATTGTCCGCCAAGCGAGGCAGCAGCTTGTCCGGCCCGGGATTCGGTTCGATCTTGTGCATTCCCGCCAATGCCACGGCATGGCGCTTGAGTTGCTCGATGCTGAATAGCTCGGAACGTAACAGCTCGGTATCCCGCGCATTGCGTGGCTCACTCCGAGTGCGCGCTGCAAATCCAAAATCCTTGACGATGGCGTACTCCTCACGTGCTGTTGTATGGCGAGTCAGGCGGCTGCCTTACTTGGCCTACAATTTCAGCGTGAAGTATCCGCGTGTGGACTTTACGGGTATGTGCGGTAGAGCACACTCCCAAGGAACTCTGTCAGCTGGCAGCCCTAAGTAAGCCGCTCAGTGAGGTAATAGACGGTCGTACTCTTTTTTTACCACGGCGTAGCATTCGCACACCCGCTTTTCCAGCATGGAACGATTGATGATGGTGATATGCCCGCGTCGATAGGTGATCATGCCATCATGCTGCAATCGGCAAGCGGCCTCGGTAACGCCTTCGCGACGTACACCCAGCATGTTCGCTATCAGCTCTTGCGTCATCACCAACTCATTGCTGGGCAGACGATCCAAGCTTAGCAATAGCCAACGGCAAAGTTGTTGATCCAAGGTGTGGTGACGGTTGCAGACCGCCGTTTGAGACATTTGGGCAATGAGCGCTTGCGTGAAGCACAAAGACAGAATCTTCAATTGGCTGCCTATAGCAAATTCACGCTTCATTACACTCGATTTGAGACGAAAACCACTGCCAGCACTTTGCACCACGGCTCGGCTCGTCGCGCTATCACCGCCCATGATCAAGGAAATTCCGACTAAGCCTTCTCTACCGGTGACTGCGATCTCACCTGAAGCGCCATCTTCCATCACATAAAGTAGCGAGACGATACTATCGAGGGGAAAGTACAGGTGACTCATGCGGCAACCTGACTCGCACAGCGCCCATCCTAGCGGCATATTGATGAACTCAAGATCAGGCAGCAGGCGTGCGTAATCCTGTGCGGGCAAGGCCGCAAGAATCTGGTTTTGCCTAGGATCAGCACGACCAGCGTGGGTTAGGAGTTTCTTTATAGCGGTCATTTCTCCTCCTCTTACGTCCGCATACTAGACCTATTGATACAGAGTCGGTGAAATCTTTCATGCCGCAGGTGGTGATGAATTGATCGACTACGATATGGCCAAATATTGGGCGCACAAAAACCGGAATCACTTCCGGTTTCTATGTAAAACAATTTATTAAAGTGAATACTTAACGTTAAGTCCCCACGCGGTTGCCTTGTGGTTGATCGCGCCAGCTGTGTTTGTCAACGTGCCAAAATCTTCATACTCTAAGCGTATGGTCAGGTCCTTGCTTGCATTGAAACCTACGCCGACACCAGCCAACAGATCGGTACGATTGCTGCCACCGACATTCCGTGTGCGGTTATAGCTGGGCCCCAGCTTGCCGAACACGCTCCACCCCTGATCCAGAGGAATAATGCCTATCGCAGCTAAGGACCAAGAGTCGGCACTCGCGCCCCGATAACTCCGAAAATCGTTATAGGCCGCCTCCACAGCAAAATTTGGTGATGCCTGAAGTCCACCAAACAGCTTGTACGAAGTATTGTTCGTGTCAGTCTTATACGCACCAACCCCTGCACCAAGGTAAGGATCGGCAGTGGCGGACATTGACAACATTGCTGCGCTAAGCGCTGCTACTACCAGAATCTTTTTCATTTCCACTCCTAATTTATCCATTGCGGATGCACAGTCTAGAGTGCAGACGCTGCAATGTATGTGCGGTGCCGAACGCAAGCCAAAGTTGCATCGCATTCAGTGGGTGTATAGCTCAAATATCTCGCCAAATGATGCCTCGTGCTGATGGAATGCCGCAATGATCGCTGGATCGAAGTGCTCTGGCTGGGTTCGCCCATCGCCTTGAGTGATGATTTGCACCGCCTTTTGGTGATCGAAGGCCGGCTTATATGGGCGCTTGCTGCGCAGCGCGTCATAGATGTCGCAGATATTCATGATGCGCGCCGCCAGAGGAATATCCTCGCCTTTCCTTCCATTCGGATAACCGCCACCGTCCCACCGCTCATGGTGATTCAGCGCGATCTCCGCTCCCATCTTGAGATACGGCGATTTGCTGTTGCCAAGGATCTTCGCGCCCATCGCGGAATGGCTTTTCATCACGGTCCACTCCTCCGGCGTAAATCCTCCCGGTTTGAGCAGGATATGGTCAGGGATGCCGATCTTGCCGATGTCGTGCATCGGACTGGCAAAGAAGATTTGCTCGATGAACACCTCGCTCTGCCCAAGTATCCGCGCCAACTCGCGGCTGTAGTAGCTGATACGTTGAACGTGGGCGCCAGTATCTTCGTCTTTGTGTTCCGCCGCCCGCGTCATGGTAAAGATGGTTTCCAGATAGCTCTCTTGCAGATCGGCGGTACGCTCCAACACCCGCTGTTCCAACAACTCGTTGTGGCTGTGCAGCTCTTGATGCAACAAGCGCACCTCCAGCATATTGCGCACCCGCGCCAACACTTCGGCCATCTCGAATGGCTTACTGACGAAATCCTTCGCGCCCGCTTGGAAAGCACGCAGCTTGTGGTCTGGCTGTGCGGTGATCACCAGTACGGGCAGATAATCGCCAGTCTCGATTTCCCGCAAGCCATCCATGACTTGGAATCCATCCATGACCGGCATCTGTAGATCAAGCAAAATCAAATCGTAATGGTGTTCGCGATGCAACTCACAGACTTCAGTGGGATTCATCGTGGAGGTGATCGAAACATAACCTGCCCCGCGCAAGATGCGTTCGATCAGCATGACATTCGCCTGTTGATCGTCAACGACCAGGATCTTGCCGTTTAGGATGTCGCTTGCACTTATCATGTTTGCTCCCTGATATTCATAAGTCACCGCACCATCAGCGTTGCCAGCCCAAGCAACATACCCATGCTCACCACATCGGTCGCCGTGCTGAGGAAAATACTGGAGGCCGTGGCGGGATCGGCGCCGATCCGCTTGAGGATCAAGGGAACCAGCGCGCCACAGATACTGCTGATGACGCAACTGACGATCATGGCGAGCAGCACTACGAGTCCAAGTAGCCCTGCTTTGGGTACATGTTGGGCCGTTGCCAGTGCATACATGCCGATCGCTGCAACCACGCCGACGAGTACGCCGTTGAGCAAACCCAACAGCGCTTCTTTCTTCACCAACTGCCGTTCCTTGCCTGATTTCAAATCACCCAAAGTGATCCCACGCAAGGTGATCGCCAGTGCTTGACTGCCAGTGTTGCCGGACTGACCGGCCAAGATCGGCAAAAATACAGTGAGAATCAACAAACGGTCGATGGTCGATTGAAACATCCCGACTACGGTAGCGGCCGCGAAGGCGGTCAGCAGATTGACCTGTAGCCAAGGATGGCGGAGCCACAAGCTGCGAAACCAAGGCGTAGCCAAGCGCTCCTCCTTCTCCACACCGACCATCGCTCCCGGTTGCATACTCAACTCGACAGATCGCTTTTGCTCAGCGATGACTTTGTCGTAGAGCGTCTGAACCTCGACGCTTTGCTGACGAATCAACTCGCGGCTGGCTTCGACTTCGTCGATCTTATGTTCCAGCTCGATGCTGTAGCGCTTGCTCTCGTCGTGCAACAAGCGCACTTCGAGCATGTTGTGGACTCGCACCAGCACTTCGGGCAAGTCAAACGGTTTGCTGATGAAATCCTTGGCGCCCGCTTGTAGCGCGTGCAATTTCTGCTCAGGCTGTGCCGTGATCACCAGCACGGGCAAGTAACTTTCTAGCTCGTTCTCTTTCAACGCCTCCATCACTTGGAATCCATCCATCATCGGCATCTTGAGGTCGAGCAGAATCAAGTCGAAAGCGCGGTTGCGGTGCAATTCGCAGACGGCGAGTGGATCGGTGGTGGACTCGACCGAGGTGTAACCCGCCGCGACCAGCATCCGGTTAAGGAGCTGAACATTCGCATCGAGATCGTCCACGATCAAGATGCGCGCATTCAGGATGTCGGCAGCGCTGACCATGATCTCGCCTAGCTACCTAGGCCGGGTTTGCGGTGAGCGTACGCCAGAGCCAGATCCAGCGCCGCAATGAATTCATCCACTTTGATCGGCTTGGTGATATAGCGGAAGAAGCCGGCACTCTTGCCACGCTCGATGTCCAACGCCATGGCATTGGCACTGATCGCGATAACGGGGATGTGTGCCGTCACGGGATCTGAATGCAATATCTTCATCGCCTCAAAACCGCTGATGCCGGGCAGATTGATGTCCATCAGAATCACATCGGGTAACGCTGAGCGGGCAATCTCGATACCGCTGTTACCGTTCACCGCCGTCAGTAGTTGGATGTCGGGATGGCGGGCGATGATCTGTTGCACCAGCTTAAGGTTCGCCGGATTGTCTTCAACGTAAAGCAATGAGTGTCGTTCCCCATTGCGCGCCACATGTGGCTGAGCTGAGCTGACAGTCTCGATGCTATCCAAGATCAGGCGAGGCTCGGTGACCGAGAGCAACTCGAACCAAAACACACTGCCTACCCCTACCGTACTTTCCACCCCGATCACCCCGCCCATCAACTCCACCAATCGCTTCGCCACGACCAACCCGATGCCCGTACCCTCCTCTCCTCCGGCCTCCTGACCGAGCCGATTGAATGGCTGGAACAACTGGGTCAATTGCTCAGGCGTCAAACCCGCACCGCTGTCACGCACGCTCACCCGAGTGTGTCCCTTGGTGATCTCGGTGTACTCCACCACCACGGTACCGTTCTTGATGTTGTACTTGATGGCATTGGAAAGCAGATTGATCAACACTTGTTTCAAGCGCGTGCGGTCGGCACTGACAAAGTATGGGATCCCAGGCTTGGGCAGGGTCATGGTGATGCCGCGCTGCTGGGCTTGCGGCTCAATCATGGCTTGGCATTCGAGCATCACCTCAGCCAGCGATACCGGCTCTTCGGACAAAGGCAACTGCCTAGCCTCCACTTTAGCAAGATCCAGTATCTCATTGATTAGCTTTAAAAGATGCCATCCAGCTTGCAATATCTGGTTGATGCTTTCCTTCTGCGTGGGCGTCGCGGGAGGGGTATCGGATTCCATCAGTTGCGCGAAACCGAGAATGGCATTGAGCGGGCTGCGCAACTCGTGACTCATGCTGGACAAGAATTCAGACTTAGCCAAATTGGCCTTTTCTGCCACCGAGCGCGAGCTTTCCAACTCGATGTTCTTTTCCTGTAACACCTGATCCATACGTTTGCGCTCGGTCACGTCCCGCGCAGCGGCATACACACCCTGCAAGCGCCTATCCCTGTCGTAAAAAGTGGTCGCATTGAACGAGACCACGGTTTCCTTGCCATCGCGGGCGCGGGCGGTCAGCTCATAATTGGTGACCTTCTTCTCGCGCAGCACGACCTTGACGGCCTTCTCGGCACGCTCAGGATCAGTGAAGTAGCTCTTGAACGGTGCACCGATCAACTCATCACGAGTGCTACCGGTGAGCGCCTCCATCTGCTTATTCACATCAGTGATGATGCCAAAGGGATCGCAGGTAATCAGCGCGTCGATGTTGGACTCGAACAGGGAGCGGGTATAGAACTGGTGGTCGCGCAGGCGCTGACTAAGCTGCTTCTGTTCGGCTTCGACCTGCTTACGTGCGGTGTTGTCGGTGCCGATCAGCAGGTAGCCGATGATCTCATTCTGCGCATCACGCAAGGCCGTGACCGACACCACGGCGGGGAAGCGGCTACCGTCCTTGCGGATGTAGGTCAGCTCGTAGATATCTTCGATGCCGCGCGAGGCCTTGAACACCAGCGCCTCGAAGCCCGGCGTGATGGGCGTGCCGAGTTCGCTACTCAAGGCTTCGGCGCGAGCGATCACCTCTTGCGGGTCAGAAATATCCGCAGGCGTGATCTTGTTCATCACTTCGGCGGCGGTGTAGCCCAACATGCGCTCCGCGCCGACGTTGAAGATCTGGATCACACCCTTGGCATCCGTGGCAATGCTAGAGAAGTTGGCGCTATTGAAAATCGCACTTTGCAGCGCACCGGCCTTCAGTAAGGCTTCCTCCGCTTGCTTGCGCGCGGTGTTGTCGGTGCCGATCAATAAGTAGCCGATGATCTCATTCTGCGCATCGCGCAAGGCAGTCACCGACACCACAGCGGGAAAACGACTGCCATCTTTGCGGAAATAGGTCAGCTCATAAATATCCTCAATGCCACGCGAGGCCTTGAACACCAAAGCCTCGAAGCCAGGCGTGATCGGCGTCCCCAACTCCAGGCTGAGCGCCTCGGCGCGGGCGATCACCTCTTGCGGGTCGGAAATATCCGCAGGCGTGATCTTGTTCATCACTTCGGCGGCGGTGTAACCCAACATGCGTTCCGCACCCACGTTGAAAATCTGGATCACGCCCTTGGCATCCGTGGCAATGCTAGAGAAGTTGGCGCTATTGAAAATCGCACTTTGCAGCGCACCAGCCTTAAGCAATGCATCCTCCGCTTGCTTACGCGCGGTGTTGTCGGTGCCGATCAACAAGTAGCCGATGATCTCATTCTGCGCATCGCGCAAGGCAGTCACCGACACCACAGCGGGAAAACGACTGCCATCTTTGCGGAAATAGGTCAGCTCATAAATATCCTCAATGCCACGCGAGGCCTTGAACACCAAAGCCTCGAAACCCGGTGTGATCGGCGTGCCCAATTCCAAACTGAGCGCTTCAGCCCGGGCGATCACCTCTTGCGGGTCAGAAATATCCGCAGGCGTGATCTTGTTCATCACTTCGGCGGCGGTGTAGCCCAACATGCGCTCCGCGCCCACGTTGAAGATTTGGATCACGCCCTTGGCATCCGTGGCAATACTAGAAAAGTTGGCGCTATTGAAAATGGCACTTTGCAAGGCTCCGGCTTTAAGCAGAGCAGCCTCCGCCTGCTTGCGCGCGGTGTTATCGGTGCCAATCAGTAAATAGCCGATGATGGCATCTTGGTCGTCACGCAAGGCGGTGACGGAAAGCACGACTGGCAGGCGGCTGCCATCTTTACGGATCGAGGTCAGCTCATAGATGTCCTCGATGCCACGCGAAGCCTTGAACACCAGTGCCTCGAAACCCGGTGTGATCGGCGTGCCCAATTCCAAACTGAGCGCTTCAGCGCGGGCGATCAGCTCTTGCGGGTCAGAAATATCCGCAGGCGTGATCTTGTTCATCACTTCGGCGGCGGTGTAGCCCAACATGCGCTCCGCCCCCACGTTGAAGATCTGGATCACGCCCTTGGCATCGGTAGCGATGCTGGAGAAATTGGCGCTGTTGAAAATGGCACTTTGCAATCCACCGGCCTTGAGCAAAGTATCCTCAGCCTGTTTTCTTGCAGTCAGATCGCGCAGGATGCCGGTGTAGTGACGCTTACCTGCCAGCAGCATCTGACTGATCGCCATTTCCATCGGAAACGTACTGCCATCTTTGCGCCGACCGATGACTTCTCGACCTAGGCCGATACTCCAAGCCTCGTCGCTGGTACTCAAGCTCTCGTCATGCTGACGGCGATCCAACTCTGGGATCAATATCCCGAAATGTTGTCCGATCAGCTCGACGGCTGTGTAGCCGAACATCTGCTCGGCGGAGGGATTAGCCGTTTCGACGATGCCACCGCTGGCATCGAGCGTGATGATGCCATCCGCCACCGTGTTGAATATGCTCTGGATCAGCGCGGCACTATCGCGCAAAGCTTGCTGCGCAGCATATTCTTCAGTGACATCGCGAAACACCAGTACCGCACCGACAACTTGGTTATCACGATCACGAATCGGCGCACAGCTGTCGGCAATAGAACGTTCGCTGCCATCTCGGGCGATAAGTATCGTGTGGTTGGCTAAGCCATGTACCGTTCCCAAGGCCAGCGTTTCTTTGACTGGAATCGTGCTCGGCAGGCGTGTTTCCTGATTGATGATGTGAAAGATGACATCCACCGGA
Source organism: Ferriphaselus amnicola (assembly GCF_000974685.2). NCBI lineage: Bacteria > Pseudomonadati > Pseudomonadota > Betaproteobacteria > Nitrosomonadales > Gallionellaceae > Ferriphaselus > Ferriphaselus amnicola. The sequence goes on along the minus strand of NZ_AP018738.1, from coordinate 1,168,531 downwards.
CGTCCACTGACTTCTGCATATTGCCAACCGGTCAGCCGTTCCGCGAGCGGGTTGAGAAACGTGATCCGCCCAACGGAATCAGTGACGATCACCGCATCACCGATGGAATACAGTGTGACGGCGAGCTTTTCCTCACTGACTTGCAAAGCGGAGTTGAGCTGCTGCAACTGTAGATTGCTAGCTTCCTGCACTTCAAGCAGGTGTTGGGTTTCCTGATGGACGAGCTGTTGTAGTTGATGCTGCCTGTCGCGGTACATCAGGTAGGCAAAAGACAGGGTGAACAGCACACCTAATAGACTGGCAATGATAATCAGGAGGAATAGCAGACGCATTTTTGACTGGAACTCAGCCTCGTACTGCTCTCGTGCTGATTCTTCGATTTGAACGAAGCTGCCGATTTCAGCACGAATCGCATCCATCAAACGCTTGCCGTTGCCCTTGGCTACGATCGCCAGCGATGCCGTCATCTGATGATTACGACGCAACTCGATGACATGCGCCATCTCGGCTAATTTGGCATCGATCAAGGGCGTGAGCGCATCCAGAATCTGTTGTGCCGAGCTAATTTTGGTGATGCTACGCAAAGCTTTCAAATGTGCTTGGATGTCATCATTCACCTCCAGATACGGCTCCAGAAACGCCTCATCATCGGTGAGCATATAGCCGCGCTGTCCAGTCTCGGCATCCTTTAAGATGGAAAGCAGCTCATTGGCGTTATTCAGCACGTTGCGCGTATGCCTGCGCATCTCGTTCGCGGTTTCGATCTGCTGAAAACTCCAAAACGTGACCGATACGGTCAGGCCAACTAGGAGCACGACTCCAAGCAACCAGAAAGCAATCTTGCGCGTAGCATTCACAACACTCTCCCTCAACGATTGAGCGATTCGCGTGCCTCGCCACGAAAACGCAATACCCAAGATAGGTATTTCAAACCTAAGGAAATCCCTGCAGGGTAACGGCGCAATGACCGCCATCCTTCGCGAGCTAAGCCAACCAGTCCGTGACGACGCCAAATCAGCAGCGCGAGTGCGCTACCTGCCAGCCAACCGGGATGATTATGTACAAAGCGAACGGCTGACAATCCGCTATCCAGCAATAACAAGGGAGCTCGCCACTGTTCGGCGATCTCAGCGACTTCGATGCGTTGGGATTCGATCTCTGCCAGAAGCACGCGCCGGCGTGCAGCAAGTTCAGCCATACGCTGTTTCATGATCGAGAAGCTAGGCTGTCTTGGTCGTTCGACAACTCGGCCAGGCTGGCCGAGAAGAGTTTGGTTCTTGATCTTGCCACATGAAGCAAACCGCCCCAGAGCATGAGCCCAGCTAAGGCAAATAATGCGGCCAAGCCGCCCAATATCAGCAAGCGATGGCTATCCCAAAACAGCACGACGATGAACACCGTCAGCAACATGATGGACAGCCCGAAGAAGAAAAGAGCGATGCTGCAATAGAGCAACATCTGCTCTACCCGCAACCGCTCTTCTTCCATCTCGTTGGACAGTAGTTCCAGCCGCGACTGGCCGATGGCGATCAAGGTACCCACCATCCGCTGTAGCGACTCCAACAGACCCGACGATTCAGACATGACTAGCGACGGGCGATCAGCATTCCAATGATCACACCTGCACCGGCGGAGATACCAATCGCCTTCCAAGGATTCTCATGCACGTATTGATCGGTGATTTTGGCGGCTTGACGAGTGCGTTCGATCACCACGGCTTCGGCCTCAATCAATCTATCCTTGGCAACCTTCAAGCTCTTTTGAATACGTGCACGGGCGACGGCTGCGCCTTCTCCTGCTTGGTTTGCCGTAGCTTGCAGCAGCTCTTCTGCATCAGCTACCACGATGCGCATCTCATCCATGAATCTGTCTTTGGAAGGTGCGATGATTGCATTCAAATTGCTAGATTTTGCATCCATGATTCAACTCCTTGTTTTTGTTAATCGTGTTTACCCAATGGCGACAGACTCTGCCGCCCATTACTTTGCGATACGCCCACCATCCCGCTAGAATCTGGAAGCGTATCGCCAGCCCTACTTGACCCGCATATCGTTCTTGACGGACTGCACACCCTTGACACTTTGGGCGACTTCGACCGCCTTGCTGATGTCATGTTGAGTGCCGACAAAGCCGCTCAACTGCACCACGCCCTTATAGGTTTCGACATTGATTTCGGCAGATTTCAATGAATCGTCGCTAAAAATGGCGGCCTTCACTTTGGTGGTAATGACCGTGTCATCGACGTATTCTCCGGTGCCCTCGTGCGTTGCCGTGGAGGCGCAGCCCATGGAATACAGCAGTACAAAAGTCATCAGGATTGCAGAGATAAATTTCAGTTGTTTCATGATCGGTCTCCTAAAATAATTGATTAAACATAAGGTTGATTGAGCTTTTGACGTATGTTCTGAAGCAAGTCACAAACGCCCCAGCAGCAATAGGATGATGACTATGGTCAGCACCAAGCCCAGACCACCGCTGGGGCCATATCCCCAAGAGCGGCTATGCGGCCAAGTCGGAATCGCACCGATCAACATCAACACCAGAATGATCACAATGATCGTGCTCAATGGCATGTTGCTTCTCCTTGAGGCTCAAACTATCGTGGTGCAATGTTGCCGTTGGCGTCGGACAGAATGATCTCCACGCGACGATTTAACTGACGACTGCTGGCCGTGCCATTGCTGGCTACGGGATAGGCTTCGCCGTAGCCCTTAGTGGCGATACGCTCACTGCCCACACCGCTGTCGATCAAGCTAACGCGCACAGCATCAGCACGCCGCTCAGACAGTCCCTGATTGTGGCTGTCGCTACCCTTGCTATCCGTGTGGCCTTCGATCAACACCTTGCGCTGCGGATATTTATTCAGGAATGCGGCCAGTTTCTGCACATTGCGCACACCACCCGGTTCGAGTTGCGACTTGTCGGTGCGGAACAACACATCGGAAAGCGTGATCACCAAACCACGTTCGGTCTTTTTAGCGTTCAGTTCCTTGAGTTGCTGCTCTTGCGCGGCAATGACTGCTCGATCGCGCTCGGCATTCGCACCAGCGGCGGCCAACTCCGCCGTTTGCTGATCCACCGTACCCTGCGCAATCGCTACTTGACGCTTAGCGGCATCGGCTTCAGCCGTTCTGGCATCCAGTCGAACTTCGTTACGCTTTTCACCGGCGTTATTCACCGCTTGCTCCGCCATCTTTCGCTTGGCTGTTTCCTGCGCAATACCAACTTGCTGCTTGGAGACATACGCCCAGTGGTTAACTTCAGTCGTCGCACCACCTTTGTTGGCAGCCGCATCGGCCTTGTTCAACGAGCTAGCGGCTTCATTCAATTCAGCCGTCGCCAAACTGGTGACTTGGGCGTTGGTGCGTGCACGGTCATAGGAACTATGCGCATCGGCCAATACCGGATTGACGGTCGGGGTGGAGGCACAGGCCGACAGAATCGCGACGGTAATCAGTGCCAAGGGAAAATTTAGTGTGCTTTTCATGATGACTCCCGTCGTGATTACTGGGTTTTACGTTCGATCTCTTGGCGCAATACGCGGTTATCTTCGCGTAGTGCATCCGCCGCTTTTTGTGCTTTGGCTGCTCGAGCTGTCGATGCCGCCAGTTGCGCATCCACTTGAGCCTGTTCAGCGAGCTGTCGAGCTAATCCATAGTTCTTCTCAGTGGCAGCACGCTCGGCACCTTCCAACTTATCCACCGCTGATTTAGTCTGCACAGGCGCGTATTCATTGCCACCTATGCTAATGGCATTACTCACAGCCATCCTAGACACAATCATTTGCTCAGTAGGCGCGGGAGGTGAACTTGCGCAGCCCGCCACTAAAGCAACGGCAGCGACTGGCAGGCTAAGCCGCTTCATCATTTGGTACGATCTGAGGTAGTAGAGGTTTTTCATTTCGTTCATCCATTGAGTTGTCTGAGGATTCCATCTTGTGGTCTGTCAAGATGTTCGTCTGTACGCTAACGAACACAGTTGAGCCGACTACACGTTTGATTTCTAGTGCTCACGCCCGCCACCGTGACGGTCACTCCACCCTCCTTCAGGATGCTCTGCTCGCTGCTCGCCGCCGCGACCGTGATGGCGCTCTTGGTAACGGGGCGCGTACTCGCGGTTGTACCAACCCTCCTGCACGAAATAGACCCTCTCGCCACAGGCGTTGTACTGACGACAATGTCGTTTCCAGTTTCTGGAGTGACTGCGCGGTACCCGCAAATAGATCGGCTGCCGTTCCATTGCACCTCGTTCGATATACCGAGGCTGACGGTAGATCAACTGTGGCGGCGGATAGTCACCAATATCCAAGCGACCGTAGAAGCCGGGTTGGCCTATGCTGATCGAGGCGCCAATGTCAGTCGCCCCTACCAAAGCAGGGCTCATACCGATGGCCAAAATCATCGCTATCAATAACTGTTCCATTGCTAATCTCCTAGTAAGGGCGAACCACCCGCGTCACAGGTGCAGCCAGCCTATTTCTTGATCTCGTGCCCAATGATGCCGCCGACTGCTGCGCCACCGACTGTGCCGACCGTACTACCACCCGTTAAGATGGCTCCGCCTACCGCACCGACACCAGCGCCGATTGCGGTGTTCTTTTCCCGTGCGCTCATGCCAGAACATCCCGCCAATACAAGCAAAGCGGCCACGGCCACTGCATTCATCGATAATCTTGATCTTGTGCTCATTTCACACCTCCACAATCGGTAGTTAGGGGCTTGCACCCCTGACGAGTTATTTTGCGTGCTTCGCGTCGGCTTCCTTTTGACGCACTTGCCAAGCCGTCAACTGCTTCTCGGCCTCGTCTTTAGTGACGCCGTAGGTCTCTTGAATCTTCCCCGCCAAGTGATCGCGCTTACCTGCGATCACGTCTAGCTGATCGTCGGTGAGCTTGCCCCACTGTTGTTTGACGGTGCCTTTAAATTGCTTCCAGTTACCTTCGATACGATCCCAGTTCATGTTGTGTCTCCTAATGATTGAGTTGAACCGACCGTAGAGGGAAATCCCCGTTGAGGGTCGGTAAAGACGCGCCCTATCCATGACTAAGGATGAGCACAGAACCGATACTCTTCCTTCCCTTTCTGCTTCTCTGTGCGACAGCGCACAGAGAGCGGAAGACTTACAGCGGATAACCACAACTGGTTAAGCGATCAGCTAGATTTGACAGACGATCCGCTCTCCTTAAATCAACCGCGAAAGGAATCACCATGAAGACAGCAGACAGCATCAAATTGATTGGACTCTCGATGTTTTTGGTCGCCGGCCTAGCCGCTTGTGAGAAGCACGAGAACGCCGAATCCACGGGCAAAAAGCTGGATCAGGCCGCAGAGGATGTCGGCAACAAGATCAGCGAAAGTGCCGAAAAGACATCCGATAAGATCGAAGAACAAAGCGACAAGGCGGGTGTGGCGATCAGTGATGCCGAGATCACAACCAAGGTCAAAGCCGCCATCTTTGCCGAGCCGGGTCTCAAGACTTTGCAGATCAGCGTGGATACCGTCAAAGGCGTGGTCACCTTGAGCGGCACGGTGGATAGCGATAAGAATAGCGACCAGGCCAAGTCACTGGCTGAAGCGGTGAGCGGTGTCAAGGACGTGAATAATCATTTGGTGGTTAAGACTGCAAAGTGATCCTGCTTGCAAGCTCACCGTAACTGAAGCTCGAACACGCCAGCCTCACGTTCCAGCGCGATCAGGCGCAACAGCGGCGCGAGTTGTGGCTGAAGTTGCGGTGGGACTTGGGCAAGCACCAGAAAGTCTGCTGACTCCCCCGCAGCCCAACTCCCCTGCCCTTCAAGCTGCAACTCGCCTTGCACGGTACGCAGCGCGATCTGCGTACGCGTGTCACGCCTGTGCCAATCAAACTGGTAGTCACCCAAGGGTGAGATAGGTGTCAGCACCGACCCTGCATGGTGCCATTGCACCGTAGCGTTGCCCCGCAGTTGCCTCTGCTTAAAAGAAAGAGTCGTGATGTGCACGAACAAGTCTCCCGTCAGCCCCAAGGGGGCGAGCCGCTCTACGTTCAGCCCGATGATCCCCGCAGGCAAACGCAGTTCGGCCTGCTCCAGCGCCCAGCCTGAGTAAGTCAATGTCAGCGGAAATGTTTGCGAGCTATCTATCGTGACCATCACCCGCAACTGTCCAAGCAACAACGACTGTGGCAACACCTGCCAAGCCAACGCCTTGCTCAGCCCGCTGCGTTCATCTGAACCTAGCACCTCTAAAGTCGCGCTGCCTGACCACACCGTGCCTTGCGCCGCAAGTAGTCGAAGGTGCGGATAGCCGAGATTTCGGAGTGCCGGTTCGAGCAAGATCGCAGGGGCAGTTACCATCAAGCTGATCGCGTAGCTCGCCAATCCGATCGATACCCACTGCCAACGCTTCATGGCTGGGCGGTGCGTTGCAGGGTCGCCGTCAAGCTGACCATGCCAGGCGCGGACAATGCCTCGATACGACAGCTTGCTAGCCGCACGTTTTGCGCTTGTAAACCGACCAAGAGATCAAGCCATGCCTTAAACGGTAAAGCTCCGAACACCACCATCACTTGATTCGCATCCGGCGCATCCAGTTTGACCAGCGCTTGAGCCAGCCCAGCTGCGTTGGTTTGCGCTTGCACGATCACGCGCAGATCGGTTGCCGACGCGGTGGGAGACGCGCTTAGGCGCAAACGCTCGATCTCTGACGCCTGCTGCGCCAAACGATGGGCTTGCGCTGCCAACTCAGTGACACTCGCACGCAAGCGCACGTGTGCTGTCCAGCCTAGTTGCATAAGCCAAACGTAGCTCAACACCAGCAGAATCGCCCCTGCATACGCGATGATTCTGCGCTCCTTAGGAGCGCGTGATTGCCAAAATCGCAGCCACTGGATTTTCATGGCGCACTCACGATCACTACCCGCTGCGTGCCTACGGTGGCGGGCGATTCCACCTTCAAACCACGCTCACGCAGACGCGCTTCGATAGCGTGTCCCGTTTCAACTTCTTGCGGCAAGAGTTCCAACGTCATCCGCCCAGATTCGTAGGCCACCGCTCGCACGCTACCCAGCGGCAGCGTCTGCATGACAGCCCCTACCCGTTCGATCATCGGCAAAAAATCACTGCTGTCCGGCTGGCCTGCCGCATGACGCGCATCGCTCAGTTTGCGACGCATCTGCAACACTGGATCGGCCACGGCAACCGCATCGGGAAAGGTCTGACGGAACTGAGTGACCATCTGCTGCCGTATGCTGCGCTGCTGGCTGGCGAGCAAGGCCCAATCACTCAGCAGCGCCACGGTGTGCAGGAGCAAGGTCGCCCCCACGATCCACAGTGCCGGACGCAGCCGCGTCGTCAACCCCGACAATGCGCGCCAACGACGCGGTGGCCGTACCAGATTGACAGTTGTCTCTGACACAGCCAACCCGCTATTCCAAACACCGGCATTCCGTAAGTCAACGCCCAGTTTCGCTTGCCATACCTGCAAATCCGGCACAGCTTCCGGCGCATTCACATAAAGTGCGATCGAACTCGGCAGAGCATTCTGAGTTTTGGCTTCGTCAAGCAACAGACCCAGCAACATCGGCGGCGAGTCGCGGTCGCCCATATCGGTTGCTGCGCCCTCGAACTCGCCAGTGCGCACCATCCCTTCGCTGCCGTTCCATTGCAAACTCCACTCGCCTACGTTCCTATTCAGCAGCAAAGTCTCGCAATGCACTTCATCCACCACCACGCCGACGGCACTCAGAGCAGCCAGCCAAGTGGCCAAGCCGCGCTTGTCGATCACGGCCAGCACATCCTCATCGCCCACTGCGCCCAAGTAACTAACGTGATTGGTGTCCGGCTCGCTAGCGGTCTGCTCTTCAAGCGCAAACGCCAGCAATGAGCTGGCATGACGCTTGGCTCCGTGAGGAATACGCGCGCGCATCAGCAGTACTTGCGCAGCGGGAAGCAGCAACTGGCAACGCTCGGCGTGCTTGGGAAGATCGGCGAGTTGCCCGTCCCCAAGCATCGCTTCCGCTCCGGCATTGAACAAAGCCCAGCGGCAGTGCAGTGCCGGTTCTAACAAATTGCCGTAGATGCGCAGCACGCTCATAACATCTTGCGCCACAGTACATCTGTCCAGCCCGTATCGGTTCGTACCAATAGCGCAGTACTACGCGCCTGAGCACTGCCGATGGAGACGCGCATCTGTACTAGAAAATAGTCACTTGCGAAAGCCACCTTGTCGCTGGCGGCGATCACACCTTTGGGAAGCTGATTAAGAAACTCGGAGTAGTCACGAAAATACGCACGATCTCGCCTGACAACCAGGGCACGTGCCCCCTGCAGATCTAGCTCATCGATCACCGCAGCGAGCACTTCAGCTGACGCGGTGTTCACATTGACGGGGGTAGTGAATGGCAAAGCCGAGATATAGGGACGCAGACGGGTACGCACCTTGCTGTCGTATCCACGTACCAGCGCCAGTTCGGCCACGTCGATCAAAGGTCGATTCGCAGCCAGATACGGTGGCTGCAAGCCCAGATAATAGCCATCTTCGGCTCCGGCTTGCGGCTGTGGCTCGCTGTCTTCGTCGATCCAGTCGGCAAGCGACTCAGCCAACGCCGGGGGTAAACTCAGCGTAGATAATAGTCTCTGAAAATGCGCCAATTGATACGGGTCGATCTTGCCGTCTTGGATCAGGTTGTTGAGGTTGAACTTGCCCTGCTGGTCTTCGATATGCCCTTGCAAGCTGCCGTTCTCCACCGGTATCGACGGCAAACGCAAGGCCCACGGTTCCGCCAGATGATCCTCATTGCTGACTCGTTTATCATCACTTAACACGGCGCGCGTCCAATCCACGCCTACCTGAACCAACATCTGCGCTTGAATATGATCGGCAGCAAGCTCACTCTGCCGCGCCCACACACTCTGCGCGCTCATCATCGCAGTCGCTGCCAACGCGGATAGTGCGACCACGGCCATAGCGAGGACGATGGCGGCACCTGCTTGGCGCGCTCTCACGATCCCAGCCCGAATACGCGGACGATCTCCTCGCCCGAGGCGAGGAAGATGCGTACCCGCAAGGCACGGAGAGTGCGCAAATTGCTCTGCGTCGCTGACCACGTATCCACCCAAGTCAGGTCAGCCGCAAGGTAGTGCAGCTCGAATCGAGTCACCCCGGTGAGCACAACATGATGCTCGGGTAATTGCCCCGGCGCGCCATCCAGACCGTTCCACAGCCACAACTCGATCTCCTGCTTGTCGTTCAAATGGTAGGCCAACCGTCTGGGTGCATCGATGCCTTCGTTGGTCGCGAAGCGACTGAATTCCAAATGAGCCCCCAGCTTCGAATCGGGACGTCCCAGCCACGCGGCAACTGAGCCAGTCTCGATGCGTGTCGGGCGAGGTGCAGCCAGTTGGATATCGCGCTCGAAGCGGGCAAAGAAGGCGTTCACCTGCCGCCATTTCGACGACTCCTGACTAAGGTGCGAACGAGTATCGAGCACGGCAGCCAGCCCTCGATACGACATCAGCGCCAATAAAGCCAGTATCAGCAACGCCGTGAGCAGTTCGATCAGGGTAAAACCGTGTGGACGTGGCCTCATGGCGAGCCTGCTACGGGTTGCACGATGAAACCGACCAGATGCGCCAGTGCGTACGACTCATCGGCGATTGTGAACACCCGCACATCGACACGCCGGAAAGCTGCATTCGGCGTTGCCACCACCTCCTCACGCCAAACAAAGTCCATGCCGCCTTGACGTTCGCTACCGCGCCGCAACCCGACGGGTAGCCAAATTCCGCGGGCGCGCTGCTCAGCTAATAGACTCTCGGCTACCCAACTAGCAAACAGTCGCGCGCGCAGATCGCTCGCGCTGTTGGTTGCCGCACCTGCCACTCGCAACGATGCCAGCAGTGCGATCGAAACAATCGCCAAAGCGACCAGCACTTCGACCAAGGTGAATCCTCGCTTATAGAGCTGCAAATTTCGCATTCGCCCGCCCTCCTTCTGGCATCACCCGTACCTCGCCTAGGGGCGAGTTCGCCACCGTCAGGCGTGCAGCACCCAAGCTAAGTTCGAGCCGAAAGGCTAGTGCCGATCCCTCGGCATCGAACTCCACTCGCATCGACTCTGAGACGCGATGGTTTTCCACATACAGTGCTGAGATCGCCATACCGTGCGGCAATGCACGAGCGCGTAGCAGGTCGTTGTCCACGATCACCATCCAGCGTTGATCCTCGCTTTGACGCCAGAAGCGGTAACTGGATCGATCAGCCGTCCACGCGAGGATACGACCTGAGGAACGCGATTCGGTAGCGGCCAGATCGAGCAATTGGGCTAAGCGTTCGGCCTCGACGCGCAACAGCGCTTTTTCATCCGGCTGCGCTACCGCGCTGACCAAGCCGATCAACAGGCCCATGATGAGCAGCACGACCAATAACTCAATCAACGTGAAGCCACGACAGCAATCGATTGATTTAATGAGTTTTGACATCAGCTAAAGCATCCATGAACCGATGTCGGCATCGTTCCCTGTGCCACCCGATGCCCCATCTGCTCCGGTGCTAAAAATGTCGATCTCACCGTGACTGCCCGGATTCAAATATTGGTAGGGATAGCCCCAGGGATCTTTCGGCTGACGCTCGACATAGCCACCCGGCTTCCAGTTAAGAGGGATCGGGGCGGTGGTCGGCTGCTTCGCCAGTGCTTGTAATCCTTGCTCAGTCACTGGATAGCGCTGATTGTCCAAGCGATACAGTTTGAGTGCCTGCATCAGACTGGCGATGTCCTGCTTCGCCGCCATCACCCGTGCCTCATCCGGACGGCTGATGATCTTGGGTACCACCAATGCGGCAAGTATCCCAAGAATCACGACGACGACCATCACTTCGAGCAAGGTAAAACCACGCTGTCTATTTCTCACTTCATCCACTCCCTTGACTGGCCGAGTCACTTCCGGCCAGTTTCGGATTATCCGCAGCCATTCGCCTCGCTCAGTTCGCTAGCGCACATACGCCGGAATTGTTTCTCCCTATGCTGACGTACTTCATTACGCCGCCACGAAAAATGCGCTTACCCGCCCTGAATCGACCGGATATTGCTCAAACCACCGCCGTCGCTCTGCTCACCGTGACGGCGTTGATGGGCTTGAGCGTCGTGGCAGCCTATTGGACTTGGGCATGGTTGACGCCGAGCCCTAAGCAAAGCGCAATGGTGGTCGAGCTTGTGGCCGAATCGAACAACTCGGCCAGCGTTCTGTTTGGTGTGGCAGATGCACCCACGCTTGCCCCAGCCTCGGGATTGGGCATTCGGCTGCTTGGCATCGTAGCCGCCACCCCCGGACGGCGCGGCTATGCCGTGTTGCAGATCGCCAAGCAGGTGGTCGCCGTGCGTGAGGGTGACGAGATCGCGCCAGGCATCCGCCTAGTGGAGGTCGCGACCGACCACCTCACCCTAGAGCGTGCCGGCAACCGCGAAACACTGGAGTGGACACCCAGCGGCCCTCCCGTACCTAAGCTCACCCCCTAAGCAGCTGCCGCGTAGCGCATAAAAAGTCAGGAGAAATGATGAAGCTGCACCCTATCCCGCTGGAGATGCTCTATCTAGGCATGGTGCTTTGCAGCGCTCCCGCGTGGTCTGCCGATGCTGCGGTGCAACTTGCCCTTGCCGCACCGATAGCCAACCGCCCCCAGGCACCCGTTGGGCCTGACACCGTAACGCTGAATCTGGTCAACGCCGACATCGAAGGCGTGGTCAAAGTGGTCAGCGAGATCACCGGCAAGAGTTTCGTGCTCGACCCGCGAGTGAAAGGTGCGATCAACATCGTTTCGACCAAGCCGATGCTGCGCTCCGCTGTGTACGATGCCTTCGCCTCTGCGCTACGTCTGCAAGGTTTTTCAGTCATCGAAGATCACGGCTTGGTGAGGATCGTGCCCGAAGCCGATGCCAAGCTGAACCCCAGCTCCACCTACGGGCCTAGCGAGATCGCGCATGGCTCGGGTGATCGCATCCAGACCAAAATCATCACGTTGAGATACGAATCGGCGGTGCAGATGGTGCCTATCCTGCGTCCGCTGATCGCGCCGAACAACACCATCACCGCCTACCAAAATAGCAACATGCTGGTCATCACCGACTACGCCAACAATTTGAGGCGACTAGAAAAGATCATCGCCTCGATCGACCTGCCGAACAGCAACGAGCCCGAAGTCATACCGCTGCGCTATGCATCAGCCGTGGATGTGGCCGCAACCGTCAGTCGTTTGTTCGCTGAAGCCGCGTTGTCGCAGACCGAGCCGCAACAACGCCTCACGGTGATTGCCGACACGCGCTCGAACAGCCTGATCGTGCGCTCAGGTGATCCTGCGCGACTGGCGCAGTTACGCAAGTTCGTGGCACTGATGGACACCCCGACCAGTGATGGTGGCAACATCCACGTCGTCTATCTGAAAAACGCCGAAGCGGTGAAATTGGCCGAGACGCTGCGTGCTATCTATCAGGGCGAGGCTAGTTCGAGTGCAGCTGCGCGCACGTCGATCTCCTCGACGCTAGGCAACCCCGCACCTGTGCAAAGCCTCGGTGCTTCTGCCACATTCGGCACGGGATCATCTCAAGCCGCTGCGACATCACCCGGCATCATCCAAGCCGACCCCGCCACCAACTCGATCATCATCACCGCATCAGATGCCATCTACAACAATCTGCGTGCTGTGTTGGACAAGCTCGATGTGCGTCGGGCACAGGTCTATGTCGAGGCGCTTATCGCTGAAGTCACCGCCGATAAAGCCGCCGAATTCGGCGTGCAATGGCAAGACCTGAGCGGTTTGGGCAAGACCAATGCGCAGGTGTTCGGCGGCACTAATTTCGGCACGACGGGGCAGAACATCATCGGCGTGTCGCAGAATCCGACCACGGCTGGACGTGGCTTGAACATCGGCATCGTCAAAGGGCAGATCACGATTCCTGGGGTCGGGCAGATACTTAATCTCGGGCTGCTGGTGCGCGCGCTGGAGACGGATGCCAACGCCAATATCCTGTCCACGCCGACGCTGCTGACGCTGGACAACGAAGAAGCTGCCATCGTCATTGGCAAGAATGTTCCCTTCATCACTGGCCAGTACGCCACCACCGGCGCGGCGACCACCCCGACCCCGTTCCAGACCATCGAGCGGCGCGATGTCGGCCTGACCTTGCGCATCAAGCCACAGATATCGGAAGGCGGCACCGTGCGCCTGCAAATCTACCAAGAAGTATCCAGCCTACAGGACACCACCAATGCGGCGGGTGTCATCACCAACAAGCGCGCGGTAGCTTCGACCGTATTGGTCGATGATGGTCAGATCGTAGTCATCGGCGGCTTGATTCAGGACACGGTCAGCGACGGGATGCAGCGAGTACCGCTGCTGAGCAGCATTCCCTTGCTGGGTGGCTTGTTCAATTACAAGACCCGCGCCCGCAGCAAAACCAATCTGATGATCTTCTTGCGACCGACGCTGGTACGCGACACCCAGCGCGCCGACACCTTCACTGGCGAGCGCTACGACTACATCATCGGCGAGCAAAAGAAAGTCAAACTAGCTCACGACTTGATTCTGCCAGACATGGAGTCGCCCACGTTGCCTCCACTCCCACCACCGCCCGAGATCGGACTGAAGCTATCGACCGAGGTTGGCAGCAACTAATGAAGCCTGCGACCAGTCTGGTTCCCTATGCCTACGCCAAAGCCAACGGCGTGGTCATCACGACGCTGAGTGATGCACTCGCCGAGGTGTCGGTGCGAGTTGGCGCTCCCGCGTCCGCCCTCGCTGAGTTACGCCGAGTGTTGGGCGTAGCTCTGCACTGCCGCCGCATCGATGCTGAGGAATTCGACACACTGATCGCCGCCGCTTACAACGGCGCAGATGTCGGCGCAGCGGCGCTAGCTGGAGATCTAGCGCAAGACTTCGACCTGTCGAGATTGTTGCAAGAGATACCCAAGGTCGAAGATTTGCTGGAAAGTCAGGATGATGCACCGGTGATCCGCCTCATCAATGCGCTCTTCACCCAAGCCTTGCGCGATGGCGCATCCGACATCCACATCGAGCCCTTCGAGACGCGCTCGGTGGTGCGCTTACGCATCGACGGCACACTGCGCGATCTGATCGAGCCAGCGCGGGCGCTGCATGGTGCCATCATCTCGCGCATCAAGATCATGGCGCAACTCGACATCGCTGAAAAACGCTTGCCGCAAGATGGGCGCATCGCCTTACGCATCGCGGGCAAGCCCGTCGATGTGCGCGTGTCCACCATTCCCACCGGACACGGCGAACGCATCGTGCTGCGTTTGCTGGACAAACAAGCCGGACGGTTAGATCTAACCCGTCTAGGCATGGATGAGGCAACCCTGACGCAGATCGACAAGCTGATCCGCGAGCCCCATGGCATCGTACTCATCACCGGCCCGACCGGCTCTGGCAAAACCACCACGCTGTATGCCGCCTTGTCTCGGCTGGATGCGGCGGCGCTCAACATCATGACCGTCGAAGATCCGATCGAATATGACCTCGACGGCATCAATCAGACTCAGGTCAACGCCCGGATCGAGATGACCTTCGCGCGCGCCTTGCGCACCATCCTGCGCCAAGACCCAGACGTGGTGATGATCGGCGAGATCCGCGACCTTGAGACCGCGCAGATCGCGGTGCAAGCCAGCCTCACCGGCCATCTAGTGTTCGCCACGCTGCACACCAACGATGCCGTGAGCGCCGTCACCCGCTTAGTCGATATGGGCGTGGAGCCGTTCCTGCTGGCGTCGAGTTTGATCGGGGTGGGCGCGCAACGGCTGGTACGCTGTTTGTGCTTGGCGTGCCGCCGCCCTTACGCCGCTGATGCCGCACAACTGCGAATACTCGGCTGCACGCCGATTGCGGGCACGCTCTACGCCGCACAAGGTTGCCCTGCCTGCAATCGCAGCGGCTACCGAGGGCGCACCGGCATCTACGAATTGCTGATGGTGGATGATGAGTTACGGCGCTTAGTGCATGACCGCGCTTCAGAACAAACGCTACGAACGCACGCGCAAGCGCGCGGGATGCGCACCTTGCGGGATGACGGGATGCGCCTAGCGGCGCTCGGCATCATCAGTCTCGAAGAAGTCGTGCGCGTCACCGGCGAGTAGTCAGCGCCATGGAAGCTTTTCAATATCAAGCGTTGGACACATCCAATCGGACAGTCTCCGGTGTCATCCAAGCCGACACCGCTCGGCAGGCGCGGGCGCAATTGCGCGCGCAGGGCTTGCTACTTTCCTCGCTCCAGCAGGTTCACGCTCGTGAGCGCGCCCGTCAACACTGGGTGCGCGGGCTTGCCGCCGCCGAGCTCAGCTTAGTCACGCGGCAATTGGCTACCTTGCTAGCCTCTGGGCTGACCATGGAGCAATCGCTTAACGCCTTGATCGAAGAGGCTACCGCGCCGATGACACGCGAGACGCTGATCGGCGTGAAGACGGAGGTGACTGCGGGACAATCTTTAGCGGGCGCTCTGGCCGCTTACCCGAAGAGTTTCCCGGAGTTCTATCGCGCGCTAGTCCACGGCGGGGAAGAGTCGGGGGCGCTGGCCACCGTGTTGCAACATCTAGCCGATTATCTCGATGCACATCAGGCGCTGAAACAAAAGACCAGCCTCGCCCTGCTCTACCCTGTCCTCGTCACGGTGGTGGCGATCATGATCGTCACCGGATTGCTGATCTACGTCGTTCCCCAAGTGGTTCAAGTCTTCCAGCAATCGCGCCAAACGCTGCCTTGGCTGACGCGCGCGCTGATCACCTTGAGCGACTTTTTGCGTACCGCTTGGCCGTACCTCTTGCTCATCTTTGCTGGAGCTTACGCTGCCGCTCACGCCGCGTTGCGCCGCGCTGACAACCGTCACCGCTGGCACGCACTGCTGCTACGAACACCGATGCTCGGCGTGTTGATACGCGGCATCAACACTTCACGCTTCGCCAGCACGCTCGCCATTCTGGTCGGCGGCGGTGTACCACTGCTTGCCGCACTGGCCTCCGGCGCACAGGTGATGAGCAATCTAGTGTTGCGCGCAGCGGTCGAACGCGCCATCGAACGGGTACGTGAAGGCAGCAGCCTCGCACTCGCTTTGGGTGAAACGCGGGCGTTCCCGCCCCTGTTGATACACCTTATCGCCAGCGGCGAGATCAGCGGTAAATTGGAACAGATGCTAGAGCGCGCGGCTCGGCTTGAGACTCAAGCACTGGAGCGGCGATTGACCGTATTCCTCACCTTGCTGGAGCCGGTGATGATCCTCGTGATGGGCGGCATCGTGCTGCTGATCGTGCTCGCCATCCTGCTGCCCATCATCGAGATCAATCAGCTCGTCCACTGAGCGCCGGTCACCCCAAAGTGTGCATGTTTTTGATGACCTGATAACACGAACAGGCAGCCGCCTCCAGCCCGATGCCATCCAGTATTTTGATCTCGCCTCGGTTGTAAGTGATGAGTTTACGTTCGCGCAAGGCACCCGCCGCTTTAGTGACCCCGACGCGGCGCACGCCCAGCATGTTGCCCAGCAAGTCTTGAGTCTGATGGAATTGGTTAGAGCGCACACGGTCGCGGGTCATCAGTAACCAGCGGGCCAGACGCTCTTCGACACGATGGAAGCGGTTGCAGGCCGCAGTCTGCGTCAGTTGCACCATCAATTCGAAGGTGTAGCGATTGATCTCCCGTTGCAATAAAGTGCTCTGCCGGAATTCATCTCGAAAATGCGCCGAGCTCATCCGCAGCGCCGTGCCCGTGCCCTGCACCAAAGCACACACCGGCGAGTGGCTAACGCCTAAGGCAAGCGGTATCCCCAACATCCCTTCGTGGCCGACCATACCGACTTCCAGCGCCTGATGCCCGGACACTTGCGTGAGCAAGGACACCAGAGCATCCGTTGGGAAATACACATGTTCGATCGGCTCGCCTGGCAGGTAGATCACGTCGCCGAATGTCAGCGGGATAGGCTCCAGAGTGGCCTTGAGTAGCTCAAATTCCTTGCCGGGCAAGGCAGCCAGCAGGCTATTGGCAGCAGGAACTCGATACAAAACTGGCATGAGGCAACCCTAAGTAAAGCGCCAGCGTGTGAGTCCACCGACGGCTAACGGAAATGCATTCGTGTATTTCCGATGTAAGCACGGGAGCCGTGTGGACGGCGTCCCGAATCAGGAGGCGAAGCTACCGCAATGATTTTCCACTGTATGTGCGCAGACGCACAGTTTGTGCACTTGTCGAACGACTGACCATGCAGAGGATCCGTAGATACCAAATATGTGAAACGCGCGGTATGTGCGCTAACGAACGGAGCGCATGTAGCGAAAGGTGGATAACGATGACGGGGGTGCGGTGTTGCCTGAGTTCGATGAGTTCGCTATTCAGATGAATTCTAGAGTTGCCCCAGGTAAACACTAAGACTGGCCGCACACGGCCAGTGATCGCACCGAAGTTTCGGTAACCGAAGAGAGGGGAAAGTCATGAATAGATTTGCAAGTATTACGAAACCACTCAGGTGGTACGCGTCATTACTGCTGCTGATGTTGGGCGCAGGATGCGGAGGTGGCGGAAGTTCGATTTTAGGCACGGGCGGCGCGACCGCCTCGCCCCCCGCCGCTCCACCGACGGTGACTCTCGTGACTCCCCTAGCGAATGCCGTCGGTGTGCCTATCAACACCAAGATATTCACGGCAGCTTTCAACAAGCCGATGGCACCCACGTCCCTCACGGGTAGCTTCACGCTCGCCTGCCCTGCGGCGACTCCGATAGTTGGCACGGTGAGCTATTTGGCCGCAGGCAATGTGGCTACACTTACTCTACCTGTTGCTTCTCCCAATCTTCCAGCGAATACCGTCTGTCGTGCGACGATAAGCACCGCCGCTAAAGACACCACAGGTCTGGCCTTGGTGAGTAACTTCGTGTGGACATTCACGACAGGTCTGGTGGCGGACACGCTGCGTCCTAGCGTAACGCTCACCATTCCAGCCACGAGGACGCCCAGTGTAACGGCAGTGCCTACCAATACTGCGATCACTGCCGCGTTCACCGAAGACATGGCGCCCGCATCGATCACGGGCACCAGCTTCACGCTAACGGGGCCGGGCTTAACCCCCGTCGCCGGCACGGTGACTTACGCGGTCGGTAGCCGAGTGGCAACATTTTTACCCACCGCCGTTCTACAAACTGGAACCACCTATACCGCCACGATCACCACGGCCGCCACAGACATCGCGCGCAACACATTAGCGGGTAATCAAGCCGCATTACCCGCTGCCAGCAACTATGTCTGGACATTCACTACCGGAGTCACGCCACCCGTTCCTCCCATTCCACCGACAGTGACTTCCGTGGCCCCCCTAGCGAATGCCGTCGGCGTGCCTGTCAACACCAAGATCATCACAGCGGCTTTCAGCAAGCCGATGGCGCTCACCTCACTCACCGGTAGCTTTACGCTCGCCTGCCCTACGGCAACACCCGTGGTTGGTACGGTGAGTTATTTGGCTACAGGTAATGTGGCTACGCTTAACCTGCCCGCCGCCTCCAATCTTCCAGCGAATACCTTATGTCGTGCGACGATAAGCACCGCAGCTAAAGACACGACAGGTCTGGCCTTGGCAAGTAACTTCGTGTGGACATTCACGACCGGTCTGGCAGCAGACACGCTGCGTCCTAGCGTAACGCTCACGGTTCCAGCCACGACAGTCCCCAGTGCAACGGCGGTAGCTACCAATACAGCGATCACTGCCGCCTTCACCGAAGACATGGCTCCCGCATCGATCACGGGCACCAGCTTCACGCTGACGGGGCCGGGCTTAACCCCCGTCGCCGGTGCGGTGACTTACGCGGTCGGCAGTCGAGTGGCAACATTTACACCCACCGCCGTACTATTAGCTGGAACCACCTATACCGCCACGATCACCACGGCCGCCACCGACATTGCTGGTAATACGTTGGCGGGCAATCAAGCACCACTACCCGCCGCCAGCAACTATATCTGGACGTTCACCACGGGAGTCGCGCCGTCCATCACGCGCCCTAGAGTGTCGCTGACCGCGCCGGTAACCACGATCCCTGGCCCGACCACAGGTGTACCTGCAAATACTGCGATCACGGCCATCTTCACCAAAGATATGGACCCAACCACGATCACTGCCGCCAGTTTCAACGTGACAGGTCCGGGAGCGGTAGCTGTTGCGGGTACGGTCACTTATGCAGCTAGAACCGCGTCATTCACGCCCACTGCGGCTCTGGCCACCGGCACAACCTACACCGCCACAATCACCACGGCGGCGACGGATATCGCGGGTAATGCACTCGCCGGAAATCAGGCCGCGCTGCCCGCAGCAAGTAACTATGTTTGGACGTTCTCTACCGTCGCTGCAACGCCACCCGCCAACATTTCGGTGCTTTCCACTAACCCACTCGCAGCCGCTGCGGCGGTGTGTCCGAACGCGTCCGTCAATGCCACATTCACCGTCCCCTCGGGTGCTCGACTGGATCCTTTGACGGTCAACTCCGCCACATTCACCCTGACTGGGCCAGGACTGACACCCGTGACAGCGGCATCGGTGGTGCTGGATGTAACGACGGGTCGGATCGCAACGTTCACGCCACTTGCTGCACTTACTGCGGGTGTGACTTACACCGCAACACTCAAGAGCGGCCTCACTGGCATCCGAGATATGGCGATCCCGGGCAATACGATGCTGCTCGACTACGTTTGGACATTCACCGTGGTACCAGCGACAGGTGCTTGTCTGGCACCGATTGCGCTCGGTGCTGCCGCGCCTTTCGGCGGTATCGGCGGCAATGCAGGAATGACTAATCAGGGGATACTCACCGTAGTTAACGGCGATCTGGCCACCACGGCAGCCTCGACGCTATTCACTGGGTTCCACGATCTTGGCGGGCGAATCTACACTGAAACTCCGCTCAACATCGGCACTGTGAATGGAACCATCTACTCGGCGACCGCTCCTCCAGGGTCAGTTCCCGGTGCAGCGGCTGCGGCTGGACTATTAGCAGCGAATACGGCTTACACCAATATGCAGCCGGCTGCTCTTCCCGGAGGTATCGACGTGTCGAACATAGCCCTCTGCCCTAGCTGCGGCGGAGCGGGTATCGGCGCGGGTGAGTTGGGTGGACGCACTCTTCCACCGGGAATTTACACGTCCGTACCCGGCACGTTCGCCATTTCCAACGCGAACCTCACGCTTGATGCTCAAGGTAATGCGAACGCAGTCTGGGTGTTCCAGATGGCGAGCTCGCTCACCGTAGGTGTCGCTGGGCCGACAGGTGCGCGCAGTGTGCTGCTGGTGAATGGAGCTCAAGCCAAAAATGTGTTCTGGCAAGTGGGCAGTGCCGCCACGATCAATGGCGCAGGTGGCGGAACCATGGTCGGGACGATCATCGCCTCTGCTGGAGCCACATTCTCGACCGCAGGCAACACGGTGCTAACAACATTGAATGGTAGAGCGTTAGGTTTGAATGCTTCGGTCACTCTGGTGAACACCATCATCAACGTACCGGCTCCGTAACTCATCGCCCCGAAGGTCGGCTGCTTAGCTGCGCCGACCTTCACCACACATCGAATTGCATCACCTACGCAGCACAACTTATGGAGATAACCATGAAAAAAATAGCAAAAAAAGTAGGCACGTTAAGTCTGTTGGGATGCGCGATGCTTAACGGCTCGTTGGCAGTAGCGGAAGACTCAGGATGGTATGGCGGTGCTAATCTCGGCCAATCCCGCGCCAATATCGACAATGCACGAATCGCGGCTCAATTGCGCGGGGTGGGGCTGACCTCCACCTCGATCATCGACAACAATCGCGACACAGGCTTCAAGCTCTATGGCGGGTATCAGGTAAATCGAAATTTCGCCTTTGAGGGTGGCTACTTCGACCTAGGACAGTTTGGCTTCACCTCGACCACCCTCCCGCTAGGAACACTGGCGGGTAATATCAAACTCAAGGGCTTGAATCTGGACGCGCTCGGTATTTTGCCGATCACCGACCGATTCTCCGCTTTTGGCCGAGTCGGCATGAATTACGCAGAAGCCCGCGACACGTTCAGAGGCACGGGAGCGGTGATCGTACTCAACCCCACCCCCAGCAAACGCGAGTTGAACTACAAATTTGGCGTGGGACTTCAGTATGCGCTGTCCCCCGCTGTTGGCGTGCGCGCCGAAGCCGAACGCTATCGCATCAATGATGCCGTCGGCAATCGCGGCGACATCGACCTGATTTCATTGGGACTGGTCTATCGTTTTGGCGTAAAAACACCGACACCCGTCGCATTAGCGCCTGAACCGCAAGAAGTGGCACCAGAACCGATTGTCGTGCCGCCGCCCCCGCCTCCAAGGAAAGTGATCTTTGCCGCAGACTCCTCGGCTGATTCTTTATTTGATTTCGACAGTTCAGCCATCAAACCCACAGGTAAGCTGGCCATCGACAAGTTTGCAGAAGAACTGCGCGGCGCTAACTACGCCGTCATCACGGTCACCGGCCACACAGACCGCATCGGCTCACATGCATACAACCTGAAACTGTCAACGCAACGCGCTGAGGCGGTAAAAGCCTACCTGATCGAGTCTGCGAACATTCCCGCCGACAAGATCTCAGCGAGCGGTGTCGATGGCGCATTTCCGTTGACCAAGCCAGAAGATTGCGTCAGCCCGAAAAAAGCAGCGAAGAAAGCCAGCAAGGAGTTGATCGCCTGCCTAGCACCCGATCGTCGCGTTGAAGTCGAGGTTTCAGCAACGCGCACAGCGAAATAAGACAAGTCCAGGACAAGCCGACTTGGCTTGTGCGTTGGCTGGCTAGACTGCGGGGGCACTCCAAGGTCTAGCCACTTTTGCTCCACCCTTAGTCCACAATTGTTTCCAGCATTCCCCCCGTTCGGCCCCTCGAAGATATAGATACATAAACATCCGGTGCAATGACGGTTGCGCCCCACGCGAGCTGTCACTACTTATCCAGATGAGTGTCATCCCGCGATCAACGCTTGAAGGCCACGTGCGAATTCGGTCGCGCCGCCATTGGCCGGATGACGGACGGTGCCGGTGGTGCATACACCCATGTCACTCAACAGCCCTTCCGCTTTCTTGCCGACGGCAACGATCTTGGCCTGCGGGAAAGTCTCGACAAGCAGTCGCATGGCAGGTTCGCCCAGTTTGATCTCTTGCGGCGTTGGGGTACGGTTGGACCAGAGGTCGTCTGGACGATACGGGTGCAGTTGCATCGCGTTCCACAGCAGGGTGCGTTCCGCGATGCCTAGGCGATACAGGGTCTTCCACACGATGGTTGCAGAAGGTTCGGAGAACGGCAGGCGGCGCGTGGACAATCGCTGAGTCAGCGCCGGGATGCGCGGAATGGCACCTTCTCCCAGCAGTCGTTCGCTGGTGAAAGCGATGCCGCTGTAGCGACAGCCCTGATAACCCGGCGCTTCACCAGCGAGAATGAACAACGGGTCGCAATCCAAATGCTGCGCTAGGCGCTGCAACTTCGGCTGTGGCCCGTTGCCGTCGGCGTCATGCGGGCAATGATCCACCCACGGATTGAACAGGCCGTCGCGGCCAGACGGCAAGGTGCCGACTAGGGCGCGTGCGAGTTCCAGTTTGTTCATAGTCATCAGTTTGCTTCCAGTTTATTCGTATCAGATAGCTCGGCGGGAAACAGCGGGATGAGAAATACATCCGGCGCAATAATGATTGCGGGCTACACCGGTGCTCCGCAATGCAGCGGTTCAGCTGCAACCCAGTTCATTCCCCAATCGGCCAGATTGTAATGGATGTAATCGATGTGCCGCGTCAGGTCGTGTTCGTCGCGTATCTGATGTTCCCAATAGCACCGTTGCCAGATGCCTCGCTCACCTTTGCGTCTGCGGCTGGGATTGATGCGATCGACCTTTTCAAGCCTGCGCGAAAACCCCGACTTGATCAACGCCCAGCGCGCCAGTACCTTTCGTTCGTGCGTTAACGCACAGTTTCACCGTGGCTATAAGAATAAATTGACGTTACATGACCTCCAAACAGTTCTGTGTCATGCAAGTTGGATTTCAGTTAACTAGCATCTACTAGAAAAGGAATGTACATCATGTCAAATACCAGCCAAGGAATCTCGGAAAGAATGTATAAAACCAAAATGAGTGCCGTCAACATGGATAATCATGAAAAAGGCGAAATCATTGAAGAAATGCACTCACGCAATGAAATTATCGAACGTGCAAAGGAAACACAAATACGGAACATAGGGTTGGATTTTTGCAGTTTTGCCGGATTGGAAGAAGTAACCCAACTGGGCAATGACGGTGATAAATCTTACTACGTTGATAAGACCGGGAAGCGGGTTGAATTTACGGAAGAGATGCAATTCAAGGCGGCGATTGCAGTGCTTAATACACAAGGGCATTATTTTGAAGCAACCCCTATGAATTAGCCCACGAACCACCTTCATTTGTTCAGGCTGGCGAACCATCACAAACCTGAAGGTATCGGAGTTGAATTCATTTTCAGTCGAGCCAACCTCGCACTAAGCAATTCGACTTCGATGCCTTTGTTTATGTATTCACGAAATTGGGCAATTCCGCATCGGTCGGCAGGAACTCGCGCGCGAAAATCGTCTTCCCCGCGCCGTTCGTCCCGGCGATGATGACGATGCGTTTGATGTAGATCGATGACTTCATAGCTCAGAAAACCGTGTTACGTCCCCTATGATTCATCCTAGAAAAGAACATCGCCCTTACGGGCGATGAATACGTTCGGAGGAGGACAAAAAGACCGCGGCTCACCCCTTGTCGATTCAAAACAAACCTTACGGTTCAAGCGGATGGCTACCTAATCTGCCCACAAATGCAAGGTGGGGCGCATCAATACGAAAGATTCGCCACCTGCCGCAGATACTCTCCGCGCTGCAACTCCTGCACCACGAAATGCGCCACATCCGCGCGGGATATCTTGCCCATACGGTCGTGTTTCTCGAATTGACCGATGCATCGATACTGCCCCGTCTTCACCCCATTGGTGAGGAACGCAGGACGAATCAACGTCCAATCCAGATTGCTCGCGCGCACCAGCTGCTCTTGCCTGTCCTTGTCGATATAGATCTGACCTAACAGCAGCGGCAGGATCACTCGGTCATACAAAAACCCGCCATGCCCGCGACTATCCCCCGCTCCCATGCCAGTGATACACAACAAGCGCGACACTCCCGTCTGCCCCATCGCTTGCATGATGTTTTGCGTTCCGCGTGACAACAGCGTCACCGGTGTGCGTTGCAAAGGTGTGCCCAGCGCGCTCACCACCGCATCCATCCCGCGCGTCGCGGCAATCATCGCATCGCTGTTCAGCACATCCCCCTGCATCACCTCCAATCGTGACGACAGATCGGCAGGCAAGCGCGATGGGGTGCGCACCAACACGCGCACTTTCATGCCAGCCGCTAGCGCCTGCTTGCATATCTCGATACCCGTCGGCCCCGTCGCGCCGATCACCAGAATGGAACGCGCATTGTCTTGAGTGTTCGTCATATGCGTCCTCTCACTGGCGAACCAAGGGATACGACGTCAGCGCGACTGGACGTGCCTTGGTCAAATCACCCGCACGATCACCAAAATAGATTCGCCCATCTTTGAAAGCCACCAGATCGTATTCGCCCATCGCCTGCATGATGCCCGGCACGAAACCGCATCCTTGGCCGACCAGCGGCAGAGCCTTACCTTTCTCAAGCGTGCATCCCATGCTGGCAAACATCCCCACACCCGCATCACTCTCCGCCGTCACATGGCGATGGTTCGCCGGAAATATCCCCTCGAATGCACCAGCCACCGAAGCAGAAGCTTGCCCCAACACATAGAAGCCGCCCACATCCAAACTGAACAGCGGCTGCTTTCCCTGTGCATCTGCATACGCACGGTAAGTCACCTTCCACTCCTTATCCGTGAACTTGAACGTACGCGTCGCAAAATGGCTGCCGTAATTCTCTAGCGCGGCAGATGCCCAGCGCCCTTTCAGTTGCGGCACGTCTTGCGCCTGCGCGACAGATGCCGCACACAGCAACACGGCACAAGTAGCCAAAACGAATCGATTGAATAGCTTAAACATGTCAGATCCCCTTCTATGGATATTGGTCACATGGGATGCCCTCGCAATGCGATGAGCAGCCCAAAGCGGCGAAGGACACAGCGCCCCTATCGCCCGCGAGAAGGAAGTTAACTGACCGACGGATGGATGAATTGAATGGAACGGCTATTCTGCAGCAAGCCCCCAGCTGGGATGCCAAAGGTACGTTTGAACAAACGACAGAAATGCGCCTGATCGGCGAACCCCGCACGCGCGGCAGCTTCTGTCAGATTCGCCCCATCGCGCACGGCAAACACGATGGCCGCTTTGATGCGTTTCCACACCAGGAACTGCGAGAACGACACCCCCGCCTCCTGCACGAACAGATGCCGCATGCGCTCTGGCGAAAGATGGATATGCGCCGCCACCTCTGGCAAGCCGATCTTCTCGTGCAGATGCTGCTCCACCCACGTGATCGCTTGCTCGACACGACTATCGCGGGCAGTCATCGGCTGCATATCGGCCGTCACCAACGCCAAAGCATCTTCGGCCACTGCCAAGCGTCGCTCATGCGTCCATGCACGCATCTCATCCATCGTGGGGGAATGCGGCCTTACCTCTAGCCATATGTCTGTCAGATCAAGGATAGGCTGACCATCTAACAACTGCTTCAACTGCCAGCCAGTGCGGCTTTCCGCATCGATAAAAAAGATCAGATTACTACCGCCCAGCCCGTTGCAGGCATGCGCCACATTCTGATTGATGACCAACGCACGCCGCCCAGTGTGCAGCACCCCACCGATATCGCTATCGAATGGCGCAGACATACCCAGCAAGATCTGAAAACAATGATGACGATGCACCTCCACCTGCGCGTCATGCGCAAGGAAGGAAATGATGTTTTTTTCAGAATGGAGGGGATACATCGGAATACAAAGAACTCAAAAAGTGGCGGGGAAATTGATTCGTGGCCAGCCCTCGATTATTTTCACTAACCGAGTGAGCATCTAGTCCTTCTTCTCGGCGCGTGCCGCGATCTCAACCAGCACAGCTTCCAACGTCGTCAGCGCATCCAGCGCCGCCGGATAACCCGCGTAGATAGCGGTCTGCAACAAAGCCTCGGTAATCTCTTCCAGCGTCGCCCCATTGCTGAGTGCCAACTCGAAAACGATCTTGAGCGCATTCTGCCTCCCCAAAGCAGACAAAATGCCGATGCTGCAAAGCGAACGTGTCTTCACATCCAGCGCATCACGCGACCAAGTGCGGCCGAACACCACCGAAATCGCCTCCTGCTCGAACACTGGGCTCAGCGAACGAAAACGCGCCACGATCGCTTGCGCCCGCTCCGCCCCTAGCATACTTGCCAACTTGTCCACACCAGCTTCGAAATGATCCACAATTTACCTCCTAACTAATCGGCCACAGACTGAACAATCTCATTGACTGGATCAATGGAGGCTATCCCCGAGGGCTAGGAAAAACAGCACTCTGTCGCCAAATGTTTCAGTCACCTTGAAAACTATTGCGATACGAACACCAGCCCCCGCGCCTTGTTGCTGGTGGTATCCAGCGTGTCTATCGCCTTGCTCAGCGTACGGATGGTGACCCACTCCGGGGCGTACATGTACGTCGACACATCGAGAATCAGCGCACGATCCGATTGCGCATCATAGGCCGCCAACACCGACCAATGCCCCCCGCCTGCCTGCCCCAAGGCCTCGCGCAAAAAGTTCACCAGCACAAACTGCCCGTCATCGCCCATCGCCTTCTGCACCAGCGTACGCAGTGCAGACTCATCCACGCTATCGCCCGCAACAGTCGTCGCCTTCACGCCATGCCGCAGCAGCGTCTTCACCATCTCGTCGCGGGTCATGCCCTGATTGCGCACCGTCTGCGGACTGATGACCTTCACCACCTCCGGCGTAAAGAAATTGCTTTGCGTGAAATAGGCATGCGGCGCATTGACGGGATCGACCGACTTCTTAATCGGCATCGCATTCAGCACCATCACCGCGCTGGCCACACCGCAATAGGTCTGGTTCTCCTGATTCGTGAACCAGGGAATGAGCTGCCAGTAATCTTCATCGGGCGCGATCCGGGCACGCAACACCTTGCCCGCATCCGAGTTCCAGTAGATCACCTCAGGTTCTGCCGCAGTGACGGTGAGCGGGAGCGCGGCAAGCAGGATGAGAAAGAGGAAGGGAACTGAAATTTTCATTCTGATTCTTTAACAAACGATTGCGATGCTGCCCCTTTTGATTCCTCTCGCTCAGAAAACGTGGTCTGTCCCTTATTATTATTCCTGTCCATCGTGGTCTCCAATACATGGGCAAGCTGGTGAGGGGGCAGAAACCTGAAAATTATTTTCACCAGTTGAAGCGCCCCAGCCAGACGGCAACCCCGGCAGCCAGCGTCAGCGCGACCGAGAGCTTGAAGGCTCGTCGGGTCGAGGCCTGTACCCGCGCCTCTTCCCGCTCCTCCTCGGTCCGCGCCCGTGCCAGCTTGCGCCGCATGAGGCCGAAGTAAATCAGCTGCGAGCTCACCAGCAGCACCAGCGGCAGCAACGCCCAGGCCGTGGCCAGCACCAGGCCCATGCCGCTGAACAGGGTCAGCACCGACCCGACGAAAAGAAAGCGCGTGACCAAGGGGTCTTCCGGCGTGCCGGCGAGGGCGCCCAGCACTTGGTCCATCAGCGCCGCCTCGCGCGCCTTGTGGAAGGCGATGCCGCTGCCGACGATCCAGAATGCGCCGAAGCCGCGCAACAGCCATTCCAATGTGGTTTCAAGCATGTTGGGTTCCGTATAAGGGGCTATTTATAGAGATTTATTTTCTCATCATTTTCTAGTTTTATCACGACCTCGGCAGCAGCCGAATCCTGGGGTGTCCAGTCATCTTCGATTGTGAATGAGGCATGCATCGATTGGCTGCGGCTTAGCCAACGTAGGCTGGGGTGTACCCACTAGGAGTAGGCCGTCGTTGTATAGCCGCGCTAAAGCGGCGGCAACGACGCTCAGGCACGAACCCCAGCATTACGCACCGTGAGCACGATATTACCGAGGTTCAAAGTTGCCGGGGTTCACAGAGAGCGCTGGGGTTCGTACCTCACCCCAGCCTACCGGACTGCTCAAGGGGGGATGGCACACCATACGGCTTGCCGCCATAGAATGCCGAGAATTCCCCGTGCTCGTTGATACCAACCCCCTCCGAGAATCGCTTGCTCTCGCAGACATAAATCTCCATGAAGCGATTCAGCATGAGGTGGTCGATTTGGGCGACACGCCCTTCGCACTCGATGCGCAGATCATGGATAAGCATCCAGTTCTTCGAAGCGCCAAAATGAAAGTCCATTTCATATGCCGCTTCGGCTTCACCCCTCATGCCTGATTGCATGTAGCGAATCTCCTGCTCGATGTTCTTGCGAACATCTGCGGAAACATCCGGACGGGCGGCAAGCCCCTTTAGAAACTCCATGTCACGGGTCTTATCGTCTGGCTTCTTTATAAGCATAGGTAAACCATTTCAGCATGTGGCGAAAACCAGATTCAAGGAATCAGCATCGCATTATTCTTCTGCTTGGATCTCGCATCTCAATTACTTGAGAATTAATTCGAAGCTGACCCTTTTAATGTGCGATTGTTCGCGGGCTCAGAAAACGTGGTCTGTCCCCGATTGTTCATTCGATGCTGACCCCATTAGCTTCTATTTTTTAAAAATTGGAATAGTCGGCCCTTCTTTTGACTTTTCGGCATATCTTCCGTGATAAGCCTTAGAAGCCGGGCTTGCACATTTGACCAAATACAGTTGGGCGACATCACTACCAACGGGTATATCAATTTCCCACGGCGAATTGTTTATTATTTCAAGCGTCACATAGCCATCAAACCCTGGCTCCACTTGACCATCGTTACATGTAGCAGAAACAAAAAGCCTGGCCAAAGTCCCTTTGGTTTGAACTAATCCAAAATAATCTAATGGGATTTTGTATTTGTGTTTGCTGCAAGAAATTACCTGTTGCCCAGGTTTAAGAGTGAGGTTTTGTTGTATTTCTTCTCGATCAGAAAATATTGTGGATGGGCTCGGGTGGGATTCGTACACAATCTTCTTTTCAAGAGGAAATTTCGGTCGGAAACAAAAGCTTCCCATCTAAATTTTTAATGAGTATTCATCTACAAGTGCCATGTCACAAATTGAATATTGTGCGGACAATTGCTCAAGGTTTTTTTCAATAACGATCATGATTGTTTATGGCTTCTGAGCTGCTTTTAATTCTGGTAATTCTGGCTGTTTTTCTTTTTCATTTATCGCATCTTGCTTGCCATTCTCAACTTGATTCTGTTGTGTGGATTGCAATTGGAGCATGGGCTTGTAATAAAAAACATACGAGAGGAAGAAGGCTAACATCGAGCTAGAAATCATCGTCACCAACCAACCAATCCAAATGGTCTTATTTGCACCAAACCATTTATTCATTTCGGATATTTTACTTTTCGGCACCGAAGAAATTTCACTCGTGCGATAAGTTGCGTTATGTACTTTAGTTGATTCAGTAGGAAAGAAAATTACTGAGCCAAGCTTCTCGCCTTCCGTTAATACAACCTTTTGGCTGGTGGTATTAAACAATCTGAGCTTCAGTTTTCCTATAAATGCAGGCTCAACTTTTGCCGAAGCCACTAACACTCCTCGAGATAAAAAAAGACTACCCGTCGGAAGAACAATTCCATATCTGTTGTGAGGAACCCTAATTTCTTCCTTTACTTCCACAACAATTGATCCATGTCCTTTTACAACAATTGAACCATCAACCCGAATTAATCCTTTATCACTTATTGAATAATTATCATTCCAGCCATCACCAAGACTAAGTTCAATCGAATACTCTTCAATGTTAGAAGCTGCTGCTGTTGTGTAAATATTGCTATTACTTGATAGCGAATATTTATCGAATACATCTTGGGAATTTGTTGTTCGGCCTTTTATCTGCAAGACACTCATCAGATTTGCCCTTCATCAAGAGGCTGAGAAATCCGCCCACCTTGCCACTGCCCCTTGTACAGGCCGACATCTCCCGTTACCGAAAGAAAAACCGCATGGGCAAACCGTGCCCCTTTTTCTATTTCAAAAGTTTCATAATGGGTATTAGTTAATGAGAAAACCATTGGGCCAACATAGCCTGCTGGCAATACGCTAGATTGAAATATCACGCCACTTCTGAAAAGGGTGCTACGCGGAAAGAAAACTGCTGCAAGATCAGTTGGAAGATCAAACTCTTCAGTAGTGGTAGCCAAATATGTACGGCCTGACTCCAGATAGAAGCAGTTGTTTTCATTTTCCTGAACCAATACATCCTCAGGGGTTCTTCTAGTTGCAGTTCTCAAACTGCCACCACCTGAACCTACACTTGAAAGAGATGAAAGGCATAAGTCAAAGCCTACCCCCTCGGGCTTTAATAACTCACGATCAGATAGATTTCGCACTATCTTGCCGGAGTGAATCAACTCGAGTAATGAGTGTGGTGAGTTAATCATATAGCCTCAATTCGTATTTCATAACTAAATCAATATTCGAAATTATCTTCGTCGATTTTACCGGCTAATCGGCTTATACCGAATCCGCTTAGGCTTCGCGCCCTCTTCACCCAAACGCTTCTTCTTGTCCGCTTCGTATTCCTGATAGTTGCCGTCAAAGAACGTCCACTTCGAATCGCCTTCGCAGGCGAGGATGTGGGTGGCGATGCGGTCGAGGAACCAGCGGTCGTGGGAGATGACGGCGACGCAGCCGGCGAATTCGAGCAGCGCATCTTCGAGCGCGCGCAGGGTTTCCACGTCGAGGTCGTTCGAAGGCTCATCGAGTAGCAACACGTTGCCGCCAGAGATGAGGGTCTGCGCCAAGTGCAGACGTCCGCGTTCACCACCAGAAAGTTGGCCGACGATCTTGGCTTGGTCGCCGCCCTTGAAGTTGAAGCGTCCGATGTAGGCGCGCGCCGGGGTCTCGTATTTGCCCACGGTCAGAATATCGTTGCCGCCGGAGATGGCATCGAACACGGTCTTGGTGCTGTCCAGTGTGTCGCGCGCTTGATCCACGTGGGCGATCTTCACGGTCTGGCCGATCTTGACGGTGCCGCTGTCGGGCTGCTCTTTGCCGGTGATCATGCGGAACAGAGTGGATTTACCCGCGCCGTTGGGGCCGATGATGCCGACGATGGCGCCGGGCGGGATCTTGAAGCTTAGGTTGTCGATCAGCAGGCGGTCGCCGTAGGCTTTGGAGACGTTCTCGAATTCGATCACTTCGTTACCCAGACGGTCGCCGACGGGGATGAAGATCTCCTGCGTCTCGTTGCGCTTCTGGTGTTCTTGCGAGTTCAGTTCTTCAAAGCGAGCGATACGCGCCTTGGACTTGGCCTGACGTGCCTTGGGGTTCTGGCGCACCCATTCCAGCTCTTGCTTCATCGCCTTGGCGTGGGCGTCGAGTTGCTTCTGTTCCACCGCCAGACGTTCGCCCTTCTGGTCGAGCCAACTAGAGTAGTTGCCCTTCCACGGGATGCCGTGGCCACGGTCGAGTTCCAAAATCCATTCGGCGGCGTTGTCGAGGAAGTAGCGGTCGTGGGTGACGGCCACCACGGTGCCGGGGAAGCGCACCAGGAATTGCTCCAGCCATTCGACGGATTCGGCATCCAAGTGGTTGGTCGGCTCGTCCAGCAACAGCATGTCGGGCTTTTCCAGCAGCAGCTTGCACAGCGCCACGCGGCGCTTCTCACCGCCGGACAGGTTTTTGATGACCGCGTCCCACTCCGGCAGGCGCAGCGCGTCGGCGGCGATCTCCATCTGGTGTTCGGAGTCCGAACCGGAGGTGGCGATGATGGCTTCGAGGCGGGCTTGCTCGGTGGCGAGCGCGTCGAAATCGGCATCCGGCTCGGCATAGGCGGCGTACACCGCATCCAGCTTGGCTTGCGCTTCCATCACCTCGCCCAGCGCGGATTCGACTTCCTGACGCACCGTCCAGTCAGGGTTCAGCACCGGCTCTTGCGGCAGATAGCCGATACGGATGTTCGGCTCGCGCTGGATCTCGCCGTCGAATTCCTGATCCACACCCGCCATCAGGCGCAGCACGGTGGACTTACCGGAGCCGTTCAGACCGAGCAGGCCGATCTTGGCGCCGGGGAAGAAACTGAGAGAAATATCCTTGATGATCTGACGCTTAGGAGGAACGATCTTGCTCACGCGGAGCATCGACATTACGTATTGGGCCATGACTGTATTTCGCAGGTGTAAAAGATGCGCAAGTTTACCCCAAAATACCCATTCGACCGCCGCGCCGTCAGCCCTCTTTCTTACTGTTCAAGCTGATGATGAGCACCCCGCACAGCACCAGCGCAGACCCGGCGATCTGAAGCAGCGAAATGCGCTCGTTCAGGAAAATATAAGCCATGTAGATGGTGCTGACCGGGCCGAGCGAGCCAATGAGCGAAGTGCTGCCGGAGCCGATGCGGCGGATGGCGAACGACAGCATGAACACCGGCAGCACGGTAGAGAAGATCGCCATCGCCAAAGAAAGCTCGTACACGCGCAACGGCAAGTCGAGCGCACTCAGCGGCCGCATCACCACGAACTGCAACAGGCTGGCGATACTCGCCACCACCATGGCATAGGCGGTGAAGCGCATCGCACCGATGCGTAGGATGGCATGCCCTGCCCCCACCAGATAGATCGAATACGACAAAGTGCTGGCGAACACCAGCGAGGCGCCCAGCACGACGCTGCCTTCTTTGACGCCGATATCGTGCAGAAACACCAAGGCGATGCCCGCGTAACACAAGGCCATAGCCGCGATGACTTTGCTGCCGATGGCGCGTCGATAGAGCACGGCGGCGAGGATCACCGTCATGGTCGGGTAGAGGAACAGAATGAGTCGTTCCAAACCGGCGGAGATGTATTGCAAGCCGAGGAAATCGAGGAAGCTGGAGCAGTAGTAACCGATCAGACCTAGCCCCAACACCAGCAAACGGTCATGTGTATTCAGCGGTGCGACATGTTGGCGGCGTACCCAGATCGCCACGCCGATGAAGAACGGTACCGAGAACACCATACGCAAAGCCAACAGCGTGATCGCATCCACGTGGTCGAGGTAGGCCAGCTTCACCAGAATCGCCTTGGCTGAAAAGCCGACCGCCGCGAGCAGCGCGAAGACGACACCGAGCAAGACGTCCCGCTGAGCGAGAGCGTTGCGAGATTGGCCTGTCATAACCGGCTAGGCCGATCTCGTTTCACTCTGGGAACACGCCCGTGGAAAGGTAGCGGTCGCCACGGTCGCAGACGATGAACACGATGGTGGCATTCTCGACTTGCTGCGAGATGCGCTGGGCGATGGCGAGTGCGCCGCCGGACGAAATGCCGCAGAAGATGCCCTCTTCCCGCGCCAGCCGCCGAGTGTAATCCTCGGCCTCCGCTTGGCTGACATACTCGATGCGATCAACGTTGGTCGAGCTGTATATCTTGGGAAGGTAAGCCTCCGGCCACTTACGGATACCGGGGATCTGCGCGCCCTCTTCCGGCTGCGCACCGACGATCTGGATGACGGGGTTGCGTTCCTTAAGAAAGCGCGAGGTACCCATGATGGTACCCGTCGTGCCCATGCTTGAGACGAAATGGGTGATGCGACCTTGCGTATCGCGCCAAATCTCAGGGCCGGTGCCTTCGTAATGGGCCAGCGGATTATCTGGATTGCCGAACTGGTCAAGGATGATGCCGCGCCCTTCGCTGCGCAGCTTGTCAGCCGTATCGCGCGCCAGCTCCATGCCGCCCGCTTTCGGTGTCAACACCAGTTCCGCACCAAAGGCGCGCATGGTCTGGCGGCGCTCGATGCTCTGGTTCTCAGGCATCACCAAGATCATGCCGTAACCGCGCATGGCGGCGGCCATCGCCAGCGCGATGCCGGTGTTGCCGGACGTGGCTTCGATCAGCGTATCGCCGGGCTTGATCTCACCGCGCGCTTCGGCGTGGGTGATCATCGACAGCGCCGGGCGGTCTTTCACTGAGCCCGCTGGATTATTACCTTCCAGTTTGGCCAGAATCACGTTGGAAGTATCGCCGGGAATGCGCTTCAAACGCACCAGCGGTGTCGCTCCCACAAAGTCTTCGATTGTCTTGTACATACAGCCTCCAAAGTTGGCGCGAATGATAGCAGCAGCACGCTTTGAGTACGGCAGGATTCTTTGCCAGGGGTGGTCGAAATCGCTTAAAATGGCGACATTCCCAGACGCGCTCCTCGTTCTATCCACCCGATGATGAAAAGCGGAATCTTCCTCGCTACGCTATTGTTTTCGTGCCTGTTGGCACGTACAACGGTGGCCGCTCCGCAAGACTCTGCCCCCAACGCAAGTACGGAATCGGAGTTGAAACTGGCGACTGCGCTGACTGCCAAGCAGGATGCGGATGCTAGGCACGGCATCATCGGCAATCTACTGAACAAAGCGACTGATTTGATCGGTACGCCTTATCGCCTAGGCGGGACGACACCCGACTCTGGTTTTGATTGCAGCGGTTTCGTCGGTTATCTGTTCAAAACCAACCTGAATCTGAACCTGCCGCGCACATCCAAAGATATGAGCCAAGTCGGCGACAAAGTCGATAAAGACGAGCTCAAACCCGGTGACCTGCTGTTCTTCAAGACCGTCAAGCGCAGCATCTCGCATGTGGGCATCTATGTCGGTGACGGGAAATTCATCCACTCACCGTGGCATGGCAGCAGTGTCGAGGTTGCCTATCTAGGCATGAAATATTGGTCCAAGCGCTTCGCCGTCGCCAAGCGCGTCGATCTACCGGCAGCATTAACCAACCCGCTGGGTAGCCCGCTACAATCGGCGGCTCCCCAGCAACAATAACCCTCCCCTCAATCATTAAGGAAAATAGCATGAGCTTGAACAATGTCAGCGCCGGCAAGAATCTGCCGCAAGAATGTAACGTCATCATCGAGATCCCCGCGAACTCGGATCCAGTTAAGTATGAAGTGGATAAGGAAAGCGGCGCGCTGTTCGTCGATCGCTTCGTCTCCACTCTGATGCGCTACCCCTGCAACTACGGCTACATCCCCAACACTTTGGCGGACGATGGTGATCCCGTTGACGTGCTGGTCATCACCCCCTTCCCTCTAGTACACGGCGCAGTGATCCGCGTACGTGCGCTGGGCATGTTGGACATGGACGACGAGAGCGGTGGCGATGCCAAGCTGGTCGCCGTGCCGGTCACCAAGCTGACTCCGCTGTACCAGAACGTGAACAGCATCGATGATCTGCCTGAGCAACTGCTGCAACAGATCCAGCATTTCTTCGAGAACTACAAGTCGCTGGAAAAGGGCAAATGGGTCAAGGTCAAGGGCTGGAAAGGCATCGAAGCTGCCCACGCTGAGATCACCAGCGGCGTTGCCAACTACAAGGGTTAAGACATGACCGCGCGCATCATTGACGGCAAGGCCATTGCGCAGGAAGTGCGCGCCGAATGGAAGATTCGCGCCGACGCGCTCAAAGCTCGCGGCATCACGCCAGGACTGGCGGTCATCATCGTCGGCGAAGACCCGGCGTCCAAAGTGTATGTCGCCAACAAGGTGAAGGCTTGCGCTGAGCTTGGTCTGCATTCCGAGCACATCGCCCTGCCCGCCGACACCTCCGAAGCTGCCCTGCTGGCCAAGATCGCCGAGTTGAACGCTGACCCGAAGATCCACGGCCTGCTGGTGCAATTGCCTGTGCCCAAGCACATCGACGGCGACAAGGTGCTGAACGCCATCAGTCCTGACAAGGATGTCGATGGTTTCCACCCGATCAACGTCGGCGCGCTGGCTACCGGCAACATGCGCTTCGCGCCGTGCACGCCTTATGGCTCGCTGGTGCTGTTGCAGAAGAGTGGCGTGTCCATCGAAGGCAAACACGCCGTGGTGGTGGGCCGTAGCAACATCGTCGGCAAGCCGATGGCGCTGTTGCTGTTGCAGCACAACGCCACCGTGACCATCTGCACCTCCAAGACCGTTGACCTCGCCAAGTACACCCGCGATGCCGACATTCTGGTGGTGGCGACGGGTCGCCCGAAGATGATCACTGGCGACATGATCAAGCTGGGTGCAGCGGTGATCGACGTGGGTATCAACCGCATGGCGGATGGCAAGCTGTGCGGCGATGTGGATTTCGAGTCGGCTAAAGAAGTGGCTGGCTGGATCACCCCCGTGCCCGGTGGAGTCGGCCCGATGACGATCACCATGCTGGTCGCCAACACCGTGCAGTCGGCGGAACGTAGCGCCGGAATCTGACCTTAGATTCCGATCAAGGTAGCGGGAGCGTTCTGCTCCCGCTCAATTTAGGACATTAAGCAGCCCTTGCCTCGCACGCTCACTTTGGGCTTTAGCCGCAGTGCACGTCCCGCAATCAATCGTTGCTGACCCCTGCCAGCAACTCCTCCACCCGCGATCTACCTTGCGGCGTGGTCATCACCATCAGGACATCCCCTCCTTGTACCGGATGCTGCGCCGGCGGATTGAACTGCCAGTGGCCGAGGTGCTTGACTGCTAGCACGACACAATCCTTGTTGCCGTGATACAGCACGGCCAACGGTTTGCCAGAAAGCGCGCTGGGAATGGTGATCTCTTCCATGCGCAAGTTGTCATCCGACTTGAGCATCTCGTCCAAGAACGACACCACCTGCGGGCGCACCATCGCAGAGACTAGACGCAGGCCGCCGGTGAAGTCAGGCGAAACGATCTCGTCAGCACCGGCACGGCGCGTCTTTTCTACGTTCTTCACATCGTGGCAACGTGCAACCACGCGTACCGTCGGGTTGAGTTGCTTGGCGCTCAGGCTGATGACCAGATTCTTGCTATCGTCCGCCGCCACCGCGAACACTCCCTTGGCGCGATGTATCCCCGCCGCGATCAGCAGATCGTTATCCGTGGCATCGCCGTGCAAGAACAACTGCTCTGGATGCTTATCCAGATAGTTGTCGATATTCTGCATCGCCTCATCGAGAATCACACAGCGCCGCCCCGTCGCACTCAGTTCATGAGCCACATTGCTACCCACCCGACCGATGCCGCAGATGATGTAGTGGTCTTGCAACTTTTCGATCTTTTTCTGCATCTTCTTTCTCCGCCAAGCAAGATTGAGGTCGCCTTCCAGAATGAACGCGGTGACCGTGGACAGCAAGTAGGTCAGCGTAGCGATCCCAGCGAAACCGATGAATACCGTGAACAGGCGTCCGTAATGATTGTTCGATAAATCCACAATCTCACCAAAGCCGATGGTGGCGATGGTGATGAACGTCATGTAGAAACAATCGACCCAGGAATTATGCTCCCCGCCAAGCAAGCGATAGCCGACCGTGCCAACGATGAAAACCACGACCAAAGCCACGCAGCCCCAGATGAACGAGGCATAGATATGACGTGCGGATGCGTCCAGCCTCATGGGTGCTCTTTGCGTTTATCCGCTTCAGGGAACAGCACA
This sequence comes from Ferriphaselus amnicola, assembly GCF_000974685.2. Classification (NCBI taxonomy): domain Bacteria; kingdom Pseudomonadati; phylum Pseudomonadota; class Betaproteobacteria; order Nitrosomonadales; family Gallionellaceae; genus Ferriphaselus; species Ferriphaselus amnicola. The sequence continues at coordinate 1,131,013 of NZ_AP018738.1, read as the reverse complement.
TCGTTGAAGCCGAACAGACTCATGTCTTCGATGCGCATCGGATAGAGGATACCATCCAAGTGATCGCACTCATGCTGCACCACACGCGCATGGAAGCCACTCACGGTGCGGTCGATCAAACTGCCGTACTGGTCATAGCCGCGATAGCGCAGGTGATCGAAACGAGGTACTTTACCACGCAGCCCCGGCACACTCAGGCAACCTTCCCAGCCTTCGGTCTGCTCATCGCCTAGCGGCAACAGCAAGGGATTGATGAGCACGGTCTCGGGAATGGCCGGTGCATCAGGATAACGTGGAGTATGTTCGCAGCCGAAGATGACCACACGCAACTGCACGCCGATCTGCGGAGCCGCGAGGCCGATGCCGTCGAGCGCCCGCATGGTGTCGCGCATGTCCGCCAGCAGTTCGTGCAAGTACGGCGTGTCGAACGCATCCACTTCCTCGGCACGATGCAACAGTCGCGCATCGCCCATGCGCAAGACGTCTCTAATCGCCATCGCACTCCACCACGCACTCGAGCAGCGTGCGCACATGCGCCATCACACCTTGAGCGACCTTACCGACGTTGTCCAGATTCACCCCGTTGCAACTATCGCCACGGCCAGCAGCGTAGTTCACCACGGCAGCGATGGTGGCGTAACTCAAGCCCAGTTCGCGTGCGAGTGCCGCTTCCGGCATCCCCGTCATGCCGACCATATCTGCACCATCGCGCTCCAAACGATTCACTTCGGCGATGGTATCCAGACGCGGCCCCTGCACGGCGGCATACACGCCACCATCCAAACAGGACACATCCGCGATACGGGAGGCGGCCAGGATTCTGGAGCGCAAAGATTGGGTGTAGGGCTGGGTAAAATCGGTATGCGTCACCGCCCGATCCGTCCCATCGACAAACGTGAATTCACGTCCGTAGGTGTAGTCAATGATCTGATCGGGAATGACCAAGGTGCCGGGCACCAAATCGGCGCGAATGCCGCCCACCGAAGCGACTGAAACGATGCGCTTCACTCCTTCCTGCTTGAGCGCCCACAGATTGGCGCGATAGTTCACCAGATGCGGTGCAATGGTGTGGCCATAGCCGTGACGTGCCAGAAAGATGACCTCATGCCCACCCAAGGTGCCGAAGGTCAACGCGCCGGACGGCTCGCCGTAGGGCGTGCGCATCACCTGCCGACGAGTAATCTCCAGATTCGTCAACTGCGTCAGCCCAGTTCCGCCCAAAATCGCCAGCATGTTAGTTCTCCTTCAAAGCGTGGATGGCAGGCAAATTTCGCCAAGCACCGTGGATGTCCATACCGTAACCGAACACGAAACGGTCGGGTAACTCAACGCCCACAAAATCAGCATACAAGGGCTTAGGTCTGCCGTGCAGCTTGTCGGCGAACACTGCGCAGTAGAAAGCAGTTGCGCCCAGTGCCAGCACGCGCTGTTTCACCGCCGCCAAGGTTTCGCCTTCATCGAGGATGTCGTCCAGCACCAACACCACCCTACCCTTCAGCTTTTCATGCTGTGGCTGTACTTTCCAGTGTAGCTCACCACCTTGCTGATGATTGCCATAGCGCGAGACGTGGACGTAATCGAAGTCGAGCGGGAAGTCGAGCTGCGGCAACAACTGCCCAGCAAAGATGACCGCACCACCCATCACGGCCAACACCAGCGGCTGGGTCTCACCCAACTGGGCTTTGATCTCTTGCGCCAGCCGACGCACCGCCGACTGAACCTCGTCCGCCGGACAAATGACCTCGGCCTGCTGCAAGTAGTTGTGCGCTTGCTGGGCAGAGATCATCAACTGACCGTTTTGAGGAAAGTGGCGAACTCGTCGTGGAATTCGGGATGCTTGAGGCCGAAAGAAACGACCGCCTTGAGGTAGCCCAATTTATCGCCACAATCGTAACGAACGCCGTCGTAGCGATAAGCCAGTAGGTTTTCTTCCTTCATCAGTTCGGCGATGGCATCGGTCAGCTGAATCTCGCCGCCAGCTCCCGGTTTGACGCGTTCCAGATGATCGAAGATGCTCGGTGTCAGGATGTAACGTCCGACCACGGCCAAGGTCGATGGCGCGACGGCAGGTTTCGGCTTTTCCACGATGCCATTGACCTTTTCCAGACGCGGTTCGAACGGCGTGCTGCTGACGATGCCGTAACTACCTGTATTTTCCAACGGAACATTCTCGACCCCGAGAATCGAGCATTGATGCTTGTCGAACACGCTCATCATCTGCTTGGTCACGCCGGGTACACCGTCCAGCAAGTCATCGGCTAGCAGCACGGCGAATGGCTCGTCTTGTACCACCGGCTTGGCACACAGCACCGCATGTCCCAGCCCCAACGCCATCGTCTGGCGTATGTAGATGCAGTTGATGTTCTTGGGGATCACTTCTTGCACCACGCGCAGCAGCTCGGTCTTGCCGCGCAACGCCAACTCCGCTTCCAGCTCGTAGGCTTTATCGAAGTGATCAGGGATCGAGCGCTTGTTACGCCCAGTGACGAAGATCATGTCGGTGATGCCCGCCTCGACTGCCTCTTCCACAGCATATTGGATCAGTGGTTTATCCACCACTGGCATCATTTCTTTAGGATTCGCCTTGGTTGCGGGCAAAAAGCGGGTACCCATACCCGCCACCGGAAAGACTGCTTTAGTGATTTTATGTTTCATCTTGATTCTCGATTTTCCTAAGGAAGTCAATAAACTGCGACTCGTTCATGATGTTTATCCCGAGCTCTTGCGCTTTGTCCAACTTTCCTCCCGCCTCCGTACCTGCAACCACATGGCTGGTCTTTTTCGACACGCTCCCGCTGACGCGCGCCCCCAGCTTCTCTAATCGTTCTTTTGCCTCATCTCGGGACATCGTCGCGAGCGTACCGGTCAACACGAAGGTCAAGCCTTGCAAGGGCGTAGTCTGCTGAATCACCACCTGCTCTGGCCAACTCACCCCGTTATCGCGTAGGGCCTGAACCACGCCCAGATTATGCGGTTCGCCGAAGAAAGCCACAATACTCTGCGCGACGATGGGGCCAATATCCGGTACCTGTTGCAAGGCTTCGATATTGGCTTGCAGCACGCCATCCAGCCCACCGAAATGGCGCGCCAGATCCTTCGCCGTCGCCTCTCCAACATTACGGATACCGAGTGCGTAGATGAAACGTGCCAGCGTCGTTTGCTTGCTGCGTTCGATGGCATCGAGCAGATTGTTGGCCGACTTCTCACCCATGCGCTCCAGTTGCGCGAGTATGGTCAGGTTCAGCGTAAAAAGATCCGCCGGTGTGCGCACGAAGTCGCCGTCCACCAACTGCTCCACCAGCTTATCGCCCAGACCTTCGATGTCCATCGCGCGACGACCGGCGAAATGCAGCAAGGCCTGCTTGCGCTGTGCTGGGCAGAACAAGCCACCGGAACAACGCCAGTCGGCCTCGCCTTCCTCGCGCACGATATGGCTGCCGCACACCGGGCATTTTCCATCTAGGCGCTGAAACAGATCGAACGGCACACCGACATCGGCGGGACGCTGATCCAACACCACGCCCACTACTTCTGGGATCACGTCGCCGGCACGGCGCACGATCACCGTGTCGCCGATGCGCACGTCTTTGCGCCGCGTCTCGTCCTCATTGTGCAAGGTGGCGTTGGAAACCGTAGTGCCGCCGACGAACACCGGCTCCAGCTTGGCTACCGGCGTGAGTTTGCCGGTGCGCCCGACCTGGATGTCGATGTCACGCACCACGGTAAGCTGTTCCTCCGCCGGAAATTTGTGCGCCACCGCCCAGCGCGGTTCGCGGGTGACGAAGCCCAGCCGTGCTTGCAGCGTCAGGTTGTTGACTTTATAGACCACGCCGTCGATGTCGAACGGCAGCGCATCACGCTTTTCGGCAACGCGCTGATGGAAAGCCACCAAGCCTGAAGCGCCGCGCACCACGGCACGCTCTTCGCACACCGGCACGCCCAAAGTCGCTAATGCCTCCAAGATTCCGCTGTGGGTGGCGGGCAGTTCCCAGCCCTGAACTTCGCCCAAACCGTAGGCGAAGAACGACAACGGGCGGCGCGCCGCCAATGCTGGGTCGAGCTGACGGATGCTGCCGGCTGCACCGTTGCGCGGGTTCACCAGCGTGGGCAAGCCCAGTTCGCGTTGCTTTTCGTTGTAACGCTCGAAGTCGCGCCGCGCCATGTAAGCCTCGCCGCGGACTTCAAGCACGGGTGGCGCGCTGCCTTGCAAGCGCAAAGGAATCTGGCGAATGGTGCGGATGTTCTGGGTCACGTCTTCGCCGCTCTCGCCATCGCCGCGCGTAGCCGCCTGCACCAACACGCCGTGCTCGTAGCGCAGGTTGATGGCGAGGCCATCGAACTTCAGTTCGCAGACGTATTCGATCTCAGCGTCCGGCTGTTCCAGCTCGCGCTTGACGCGGCCATCGAAGGCCAGCGCGCCGCCGTCGCTGATGTCGGTCTCGGTACGGATGGACAGCATGGGCACGGCATGGAGCACCGGCGCGAAGCCATCGAGCAGCTTGCCGCCGACGCGTTGGGTGGGGGAATCTAGAGAGGCGAACTCGGGATGATCGGCTTCAAGTGCCTGTAACTCGCGGAACAGGCGGTCATATTCGGCATCGGGGATGAGTGGCGCGTCCAGCGCGTAATACTGGTGGCTGTGTCTTTCGATCTCAGCGCGCAGTTGCGCGATGCGCGCAGCGATGTCGGTCATGCAAACAACCGCAGCGCCTGAGAGCTACCGGGAATGATCTGCTGCCCCAGCATGGTCTGCTCGATGGCGACCACTTGTTCGCGGATGATAGCGATGCCCTCGTCGCCTAGTTGTTTGCGGCGATCGTCCACCACGTTGGCGCGCAAACTGGCAGCGATGACCTTGGCCATTTCCAGCATCTCGTCGAAACGTTCCACCGGATTTTCCACACGTGGCACTTCCAATAGCAAGGTCAGGCCAGAGAACGACATCTGATTCAGCAGATGATGCTGGAACGGCACATTATCCAGATTGCTCAGGCTGAATTGCGTCAGGCCACGCCCGTCCAAGAACTGGAACGCACCATCGGCCTGCAAGGTAAACCCGTTCTGCGAGGCGACATAGACGATCTCGGCGCCCAGCAACTGGCGGTCGCTACGCGGCACTAGATTGAGGCCGATGATCTGATCCACCTCGGCGCACACCGCATCCAACGCGATCGCACGTTTGGCCGCCTCGGCCACGTCTGGACACTCAGCCTCCGCCGACATGTCAGCGGCGATCTTTTGTATCAGCTCACGGAAAGCAGCGATGCGAGTTTCGCTAATTGATCCTGTACGATCAACAAGTTGCAGAGACAACTTGAGAGAATCATAGAGCAATGGACTTTCGGGAATGACGCGCTCCCATTGTCCGCTGGAAGAATTCAATCCGCAGACATTGACCGGCTTGCCGAAGTCGAAACGCTGTTGCCATAGCGGAGCCAACGCGCTCACACCGATAGGTGTTCCGGGGTAGATCAGCGTCACGTAATCGCTGCTGGCATCCACCAAAGCGCAGCCTTCATTGGCAGCGCTATTGCGAACCGGTTCGTCGGCCAGCGCCTGCACCACCTCTTCCACGGCGACCTCGGGAGTGGTTTCGGACTGGCTCTCCCCACTACGGTCCTGCTCTTGTGGCGCATTCGGTTGCAGCACATCGTCGCGCTTCTTCTCGAACACTTCGCCGAAGCGACGACGATATTGGCGCTGTTGCCACCACCCGTAAGTCCATACGGCCAGCACCACGAAGATCCCGATGCCCAGCAGACTGATTTGCAATTCACTCATGGCGATGTTTGTTGTTATTGGATGTTGGCCGCGATTATCGCAACAGCTTGGAGAAATGGCAAAGCCTATGACAGCGCCAGATCACCATCCTGTATCCCGATGGTGCTCACTTCGCGCAGCGCAGTCAGAAACTCCGGCGACTCGTGCAACTGTGCTTGCGACGGTGGATGCGCCCCGCCCCGCATGTGAGCGAGTCGCGCCTTGCTGGTGGCCGGCATCTCATACCGCAGCCCAGCCAGCAACTCGTCCGCCGATTCGGGCTTATTGCACACCAACACCATATCGGCACCGGCACTCAGCGCCGCTTCCGCCCGCTGCACGATGCCGCCCGCCACCGTCGCGCCTTCCATCGACAGATCGTCGCTGAAGATGCAACCCTCGAAGCCCAGCTCGCCGCGCAGCACTTGCTTCAACCATACCGGCGAGAATCCCGCCGGGCGTGGGTCCACCTTGGGATAGATCACATGCGCGGGCATCACCGCCGTCAGCCCGAAATTCACCATCTGGCGGAACGGGATCAGGTCGGCCATTTCGATGTCGGTATAACTGCGCTCATCCACTGGAATATCCAGATGCGAATCTGCCGCGATGTAACCGTGACCGGGAAAATGCTTGCCCACCGTGTGCATCCCCGCCTGACGCAAGCCCAGCAGCAGACTGTGCGCCAACTCAGCGATGGCTTGCGGCTCGGAGTGAAAAGCTCGATCACCGATCACCGTGCTCACGCCGTAGTCCATATCCAGCACCGGCGCAAAACTAAAATCCACTCCGCAGGCGCGCAACTCAGCCGCCATCACGAAACCCGCTTGCTGCGCCAGATGCTTCGCCCGTTTGGGATGCGCATCCCACACTTTGCCCAACTCGCGCATCGGCGGAATGCGCGTAAAGCCCGTACGAAAACGCTGCACTCGCCCGCCTTCGTGATCCACCGCGATCAACAACGGCGGAGTACGTACCGCCCGAATGGCCGCCGTCAATTCGCACAACTGCGACGGCGATTCGTAATTGCGCGCGAACAAGATCACCCCGCCCACCAAGGGATGACGCAAGCGCGCCTCGTCCTCGGCCGTCAAAACCTTGCCCAACACATCCAGCATCACTGGCCCCAAACCCATACGTCCCTCGACTTAAATTACAAACAGACCAGAGAATACACTGAACCCGCCGCTAAGCGCAGCGGCCTTTAGCGCCGCGCGCCCAGCGCAACGATTGACAGCTCAACGCTCCGCCCCTAAAGTCCGTCCACTTGCACGGCTACCGCCCACAATCCCCCAGCCACCGAACCACCACACGCCCGAACCATGAGATGCCGCGTTTCCATGAGTGAAGTTGCCACTGTCCACATACGCCAAGAGTTCGGCCCCTTACTCCCCGCGCTCAACCGGTCCAAGTTCACCCTAGCAACAGGCTCACTCCTCCTGCTACTGCTCAGTGCTTGCACCACCGATGGCTGGGATCGCCACGACACCATGCGCATGACCATCATCAACACCACCGACAACACCTACCGCAAAAATGGCGAATGGCGCTCGAACGCAGGCCCCTTGTCAGACAGTTTCGGCGGACTCGCATGCGACAACGCCGTCGGCGACATGCGCTACCACAGCGGAGAGTATTTCCTTTGGCATCTCGCGCCCAGCGACTCGACCTCACTACTGGGCATGAAAAAATGTGCAAGCAATGGGAATGGCGAACCGAGTTGCGCTGAAAATTTGCAACTCTGTGGAAGAAAAGTCCGGATCAAATGCCTAACTACCGAATACTGCGGCCAGCAGGGCGAGCCATCCCTACTCTCGCAGATCAATCACAACGTACCGCCCATCAACAACTACCTACCGAATGTGTATGTCGATGAACTCACCCGACAAGTAGGCAAATATCCCAAAGCCACCCCATCGATGGTGCTCTACATCACCGATTTCTGCCCTGCCTCGCACTCGGACAACAAACGCAGCAGGCAATGCCAAGGGCCGCAGATCGACGTTTCCCCCCCCGCATTCTTGCTAATGGGAAAAACCAACGACCAAGGCTACATCAACACGAATGTAAAAATTTCCGTCGAAATACTGGACGCCAACGATACTACCCCAGCCGGGCCAGAATATCGCTAAGCCACTCAGCGATCCAGCGGACTGACCACACCGCGCCCGCCCTTGTTAAGCACATGCGTGTAAATCATCGTGGTCTGCACATCCTTGTGGCCCAACAATTCCTGCACCGTGCGTATGTCGTAACCGTTTTGCAAAAGATGCGTGGCGAAGGAGTGGCGCAACGTGTGTGGAGACACCGGCTTAGCGATCTCAGCCAGCTTGGCCGCTTCGCGCACCGCCCGCTGCACACTAGCCTCATACAAATGATGCCGCCGAATCACACCGGAGCGCGGATCAGTCGAGCGAGACACCGAGGGGAACACAAACTGCCAACCCCACGACCTACCCGCCTTGGGATATTTCCGTTCCAGTGCATCGGGCAACTGCACCTCACCAAATCCCTCCGCCAAATCGCGTTCGTGCAACGCCTTCACCCGCTCTAGATGCGCCTTAAGTGGCAACAGCAGATTTTCCGGCAACACCGTCACCCGATCTTTATTACCCTTACCCTGCCGCACAATAATCTCGCGACGCTCGAACTCCACGTCCTTCACCCGCAAGCGCAAGGCTTCCAGCAAGCGCATCCCCGTCCCATATAACAAACTGACGATAATTCCCATTGTGCCCGAAGTTGCACCGATCAGATGACGCACCTCGGTTTGCGTCAACACCACCGGCAAGCGCTTGGCCGTCTTTGCCGAAATCACCTCGTCCAGCCAAGGCAACTCGATATGCAGCACCTCCCGATACAGAAACAGCAAAGCCGATTTTGCCTGCCCCTGCGTCGAGGCCGAAACATTGCGCTCAGTAGCCAGATGCGACAGAAAGTCCCGCACCTCCTCAGCCCCCATCTCCCGAGGATGGCGCTTGTCATGAAACAGAATATAGCGCCGCGCCCAATCAACATACGCCTGCTCGGTACGAATGCTGTAGTGGCGCAAGCGGATCTCCGCCCGCATCCGGTCGAGCAGCTTGGGCGAATCTTGAGAAACTACTTGAGCATTCATCCGCGAATTTTTAGGCCGCCTATATCGGATGGCCTATATCCAAAGTTATAGTAACAATCTGGTTATATGTGGTTTTTTAACTTTTCTTTGACAAGCATACCGGATTTAGGCGACACTTCAACCAAATTATTTTGTCGTCTAAATTACTACAAGGGCTTCCCCGTCATTGCAACTGACCGGTTGGTCTTTAGGTTTTTGTCTCTACTGTTCTCTTGATCACGTTTGCTGACTTTCGTTGCCGATGCGAGGTGGTGAAGGACTGCCAAACTACAACCGGTCATGTTGAGCCTATTGCTCGGACCCTGATGAAAGACGCGCGCGGGGGCCTCATTCGTTAGCCGGGTTTGTGTATCTCCCCTGTAAATTGATCAGGTTCACCCCGCGCGGGTCCAACCCGCTCACATCATCGACGTTCGTCCTGCCGTGATTCGTTTCCTCCCTTTGCTATAGTCGGTTTTTGCTGGCCGTTCAGGCTGCATCGGCGGTGAGCCGGAACGCTTCGCCGTAGGTCAGCACCGCCCAGCACAGTCGGGCATTCTTGGCGGCGATGGCAATGGTGGCGCGCCAGTAGCCACGTCGCTCGACGAGGGCTCTGGCCCAGCGACTGTGGCGATCTTGTTTGTCTCCGAGGCTGTTGAGCACGGCGCGCGCACCCAGCACCAGTAAACTTCGCAGGTAGCCGTCGCCGGCTTTGGTGATGCGTCCGAGCCTAGCTTTGCCGCCGCTGCTGTATTGGCCGGGAACCAGACCGAGCCAAGCCGCCAACTGGCGGCCATGCTTGAAGTCGTGGCCGTGACCGATGCTGGCGACAAGTGCAGTGGCGCTGGTCGGGCCGATGCCCGGCAGTTGCATCAGGCGGCGGCAGCGGTCGTCTGCGCGTGCCGATTCGGCCATGGCGCGGTCGTATTCGTGGATGCGTTCGTCCAGCCGGTCGGCGTGCTCAAGCATGTCGCCCACACAGCGGTTGGCCCAGCTTGGTAGGTCTTCCAGATGTGCACCGATCTCTCGCCGCAGGCGTTCGACCTTTTGCGGCAGGATGATGCCGAACTCGGCAATCAATCCGCGTATCCGGTTGTACAACGCGGTCCGTTCTTCGACGAACCCCTGCCGGGTGCGGTGCAGGGTAAGGGTGGCTTGCTGGTGTTCGTCCTTGATCGGCACAAATCGCATCTGTGGGCGGGTGACGGCTTCGCAGATGGCGGCAGCATCCGCCGCATCATTCTTGCCGCGCTTCCCGCTCATCCGGTACGGCGTGACGAACTTCGGCGCAATCAGCCGCACGGTGTGACCAAACTGCCGGAACTGCCGCGCCCAGTGATGCGCGCCCGTGCAGGCTTCCATGCCGATCACGCATGGCGGCAACTGGGCAATCAGTGGCAACAACTGATCTCGCGACACCTTCGGCTTGACCAACTCGGCTCGTCCAGCCTCATTAACGCCATGAACTGCAAAAACATTCTTGGCAAGATCGATCCCAATCGTGATAATGCTCATGACTTTCCCCTCCTGTTCGGTTTAGATGAAAACGTCCATTTCCATCTTGGCACTTTTGATGCCGTTCGCGGTAACTTCACCGCTCCTTCGGGACGGGGAAGTCCCTTTCATTCGTTAGGCGGCCACAAATATGACCGACCGCGACCTCTTACGAGAACAATGGCAAACAGTCGCTCATGCTTTGAAAATTGAGTTCGTTGGCCCTTTTATGTTCCCTCTCAAGAACGGGCATTACGAGTTTGCCTGCCTCCTGCCGCAATTCGGAAGCGAACGTGGAATGCTCATTGACGTGGAGTACGTGCGAGACGCGTTTGCTGAGGCCATAAGTGCTGGGTTCGCATGCTCATCAATGCTTGCTGAAGAACACCACTTGCCGATTGATCCTGCGGATTACATTAATTGTCTTGTGGACTGGGGGTGGTCTGCCAAAGAGCCGCCGCCAGAGTGGTATCACAATGCCACCTAACCCTACGGTCAAGTTCGCCCTTCTGGCTGGGACTGCGCTAAAGCGCAGCCCCTTACCTTCACGTTATACATAAGCCCCACAGAGCCGCATGTGGGGAACGAACATTGGGGTTACTACCCCCAATGGCTGCGGTCTAGTAAACCGCTTAAGGTGCGTATTCTGCAATGGACGTAACGGTTGTGCTGTTGCTATCCCGAGGCTGTGCCAGTAAGTTTGCAGAACAAGCCGCCGCTCAAGGCCATTCGCGGTAAGCCAAGAGCAAGCGCCCAGCAAGGCGCTATATAAATCCCGCAGGCCACATTTCTTATGCGCGGCCTGAGGTGCACCGATGGCCGCTCATTCAAAGGTTAATCCAATGATAGAGCTAACCATCAAGGCTAAATTGAGCCATAGGCAGTTACAGCTAATCGTCTTTCTGCTTATGGTTCTAATTTAGTCGGTATCACCCCAGCCTCTTCGGAGGCTGGGCTTTTATTTCTTGCGTAAGGCTTATGTATAACCTTACGTTCAAGCCGACGCCTATCGGCGCGGCTTAACTACACGTTGGGCGTCTAACGCATGAACTCCCGAATCTGGCAGTACGGAAGCCAAACCCAGTCCGCTCCTCTTTTGTCGGCAGTGTTTGGGAACAGTGCCTGCCCATGCTGTAAAAACAGTCCATCGCTCTCGGTCACTGATCGGAAGGATGAATCTGACGGCCGAAGGTATTCCCAGTACATCAAGGTAATGCGTTGCGAGTCTTGCGGCTGGTGGTTTGCGTCCAATGACACCTGGGACAGTTCATGCGGATCGTTACCTAACAGTGCAATTCGAATCCTCACCGCAACAGGTGCCGCTCTACGCACGTTTTCTTCCGGGCCAGATGAGCAGCAGTTGGCCGCCCTCGAAAGTGAGATTGAAGCGCATCTACTTGGTCGCGGTTCTTCAACCGCATGGGCTGCTCTAGAAGACGTGACCAAGGGCGTGTTCCGCGAATTCGGTTACGACGCCCGAGTGACCGCAAGATCAAAGGATGGCGGCATTGACGTCATCGTTGATCATAACGACCACGGTGATGTTTACGCCCAGGTCAAACACACCAAGAACAAGGTTGGCGTGCGTGTCCTTAGGGAACTCATTGGAACAATGGCAATCAATGGCGCCACCAATTCTCTGCTTGTCACTTCGTCCCATTTCACTCGCGGAGTGACCAAAGAACAAGCCCTCGCGGCGCAGAGAGGTTTTGTGGTTGAACTCGTTGACGGTGGCCGTTTGCTTGCATCGCTTAATCTGGCCTATCGACGTAGCCCGCCTACGATTGCCGAAGTGATGGCTGTTGCTAAGCCAACCGTTGAGCTAATCCGTGGTGAGGTCGACATATGACCGCCAGACGCCCAACCCGCCGCTCGAGAGGGACCGCCGAGAAGCTGCGCTTCTCGGTTCCCTCCGCGGCTTCGCCGCTCCGGCGGCCCCTCAGCTAGCACGTTGGGCGCCATAAATCATGTCCACCTTAACCATCATGTTTCTGCTCGCAATAGCCGTTCTATTGGGTTGTGCCTCGATGGGCCGCTTACCTGGACAATTCGGTGATCGAGCGTGCCAAGGTCGAGGGTGGCGCAGTGCCTTCCCCACTGCACCAAAGGCTGAGATTCGCGAGTTCTTGGCGCTCTTTGCCGAAGCATTCGCGTTCCCGAACAAAGAAAAGCTGAAGTTCAGTCCCGACGACAAAATTCTGTCAGTTTACCGGACGCTATATCCAAGCCGCTGGACACCGGATGCGCTTGAGGTGGAAACCCTCGCCAAAGACATCGAAGCAAAGTACGGGTTGCAGTTCTCAAGCGTTTGGAGCGAAAACCTTACGCTCGGCGAGCTGTTTGCAAAGGTTCAAGAAAGGCGGTCCTCATGACGCCCAACCCTTCCATCGAGAGGGACCGCCTATCGGCGGCCCCTCATGTCCAACGTTAGCAAAATATGTCACCGACAACTTTTCGCAGTTTAATAATTTTCTCTGTTCTGCTCGATATTGCATCAGCAGCGGTTGATGCCATTATCCCAAACTTGATCCCTAGTTCACTGACGCAGGCATATGAAAACGTACAAACACCCGCCATATCCGAAAATCCTCTGTGGCTTGCCCTCTTGGTAACTCTCCTGCTCATGGCTTTAGTAAGCGCTTTTGGACTGCTTTTTTTCAAGAGGTGGGCACGCATGCTATCCCTCTACTCTACAGTTTTGATTTATGTGATTTACCCATTTTTTGGTATTACCCTGGCCTCAGGGTGGGCTAACGCATTAACTGAATTGTCAGCTACCATTTGGGGCGCTGTGTTGGCGATTGCTTATTTTTCATCTCTCAGTGAACGTTTCGCCAAGGAGCAGAAAAATGCGTGCTAACCCGCCGTTCGAGAGGGACGGCGCAAAAGCGCGCCGCCCCTCAACTCTACGATAAGGTGTTCATGAATTTCCCATTCTTCATTGCTGCATCTGTCCTGCTGTTGGTCGGTGCATATCAAGTGTGGATTACATTTAGGCTTGCTAAAGCCGTGGAGTACAGCCGAGTTCAAAAACTATCTCAGTTTGCGCTCATCTGGCTCATTCCAATACTTGGCGCGGCGGTAGTTCACTTCGTGCTGGCTAGTAGTTCCCAGCCGGAACAACCAGCAGATCGCGCGTTCATCCGACAGGGAGAGAACCATCCAGACTACCCGCCGTTTGTGGGGCACGATGACTAAGCGAAAGACGCGCTGGGTGTCTATAACCCTAACCTGTCATTCAAGCGGGTCGCGCCTTCGGCGCGCCCCTTAATTCGTTAGCCATCATCATGACGCGCCTGCTTCCATTTCTTATGGTTCTGGTTACTACCGTGGCCAGCGCAAAAGACCTGAGCGAGTTCTCGGTGCCAAGCGACGACTATTTAGTTACCGCGCGTCATGTTTCCGAGGGGCCAATAGTCAATGGTCAGATTGTTATGTGGGTTGGGAAGGTAGAAGATGTTTCAGTCCGCCAACGGGCGGATGGTGCAACAACGCTCGAATGGTTCTGTGAACAACATCTCTTCGAGGTAGCACCTCAGCTACCGTTGGTCGAGCCGCTACTGCTGAAGGCTGAGCCAACAGGGCACTTCGTCATTACGCTGCATCTACCCACGCTCTCGGTTTCTGAAGTCGAGGAAAAGATCGTCAAATCTCTGAAGTCCCCCGCCTGGGTGCTTGTTCGCGGCGAGCCAGTCTTTGCTGAAGAATGGAAGGGAATCAAGGCTGTGTTTTTACACTCGCTTACCGCCACTGTATCTGACACAGTGAAAGTGGAGTTGGCGAAGTGATGGCTAACCTATCAATCGAGCGGCCTGCGCGAAAAGCCGCGCAGGCCGCTCATTTCCACGTTGATCCGCATGAAACCACTTTCGCTTGCTAAGCTCGCCGTGGCAGCGGCGTTCTTAAGTCTCGTGGGGTGGTCTCTCTTAGATGAGCCGACTTCCCAAAATAAGCAACTCGCTGATTCGGTCGCCGGATACTTTGCAATGGAGCTTGGCGGGCTACCGGAACTTTCCTTGGAAAAGCCAGTAGAAGGTGGAAGGTCATACGCTCACCACGCAGCCACAGGAAACGTGGTCGTCCTTGCACTCTATGGCTTCAGGACCGAGGAAGACGTGCAGAAGGCAAGAGAAGCCGCGCGGCGCAGCTTTGAAAAGTTTCCTTCCTTGGCGGCCATCTCGCTGGTCTTCTATACGCAGATGCCATTCTGGTCACTGGCGGACGGTTCCTTCAGCCACGGGAAAGCTCTGTTCGTCAGCCGCGAACTTATCAACCGTCCGCACTGAACTCGCATGCAGCCTAGATAAGCGGGGACAGACCACGGTTTTCCACCTCCAGTTGACGTGACGAATTTCGGCGCGATCAGCCGCACGGTGTGACCAAACTGCCGGAACTGCCGCGCCCAGTGATGTGCGCCCGTGCAGGCTTCCATGCCGATCACGCACGGCGGCAACTGGGCAATCAGTGGCAACAACTGATCTCGCGAAACCTTCGGCTTGATCAACTCGGCTCGTCCAGCCTCATTCACGCCATGAACTGCAAAAACATTCTTGGCAAGATCAATCCCTATCGTGATAATGCTCATGACTTTCCCCTCCTGTTCGGTTTAGATGAAAACGTCCATTTCCATCTTGGCACTTTTGATGTCGTTCGCGGTAACTTCACCGCTCCTTCGGGACGGGGAAGTCCCTTTCATTCGTTAGGCAACAAGCAAATGGCGCCCGAAGATCAACCTGATGTCCAATTTACGATCACTTCCGACGAAGCTATTGTTTTGTTCGAGTTTCTTCAACGATTTAGCAACACGGATAAATTGGGCATCGAGGATCAAGCTGAAGAACGGGCACTCTGGAACCTCTGCTGCGTTTTTGAAAAGCACCTAGCCATGCCGTTTGATGAAGGCTATCCAGAGTTGTTGCGTGAGGCGCGGGAGCGGTTGCGCGATGAACTCTAGTCTGCGGCTTAACTCGGCGCTCAACTTCGCGCCTTTCATGCCTTGAACGCTGCGCAATAAAACCGCTCAGCGCCGGTTAGCTTTACGTTCTACCTTGGAGGTACAGTGAAATACTTTACGACTGAATGGTGGGAAAATGGCTGTGAAGAGGCTCAGCCTCTCTTTGACAAGTACGAGGCATATATCTCGTCGATTCAGTCGGCATTGCCACCCGCACTTGTGAGCCTCCACTCTGCCTATACCCTTCACGATTCCGAAGTGAAGCGAATCCACTCCAACTTCCCCGAAGGGACGCTTTTCTTGGAGCTGAGCGGAATGGATCTGGAGTTTTACGATCCGGTCCGCTACAAGCTCGAATTTAGAGACGTATCAGAGTTTGAACAGCAATTCCCAAGGCAGGAATGTGTGAAGAAGGAACTTGGGGCGCTTGGCTATTGGGAAATCGAGAAGGTGAATGGAGGCATTGAGGTGCGGATGCTGTTCGTGTCAACCGCCGAGTTTAGAATTGTCTTCCGTGACTTCGAGTTCACGCATGAAAAAATTCCGGCATAACCACATGAAAATGCTCCAATCTCTGGGGCAAGCGGCTCAAGATACGCTGAGACGCCAGTTCCCTGAGCTTCAAGCTGTGCATGAAAAAGAGCCCCATTCGATGGGAGGCTTTGCTATATCGGTTTTTGACCATTGGCTGCATGATGAAAGCGAGTGGCATTTGATGGACTGCTACGCAGGACCTGAGCGTGCTGAACGAGATCGGAAGTTTCTTGGGCATTGGGAAGCGTTGTTTGATTCTACTGAGGTGTTCACCGTAAGGTGGCGCGGTCGGTGGCCGCGCAAATCGAAGTTGGTGATCAAGAAGTATCTCGACAAATCTGGCTTCCTTAGCCAATGTCGCTCCGATCCTCGTAAATCGTCCACGCAATTTGTTCTACTTCCAGAATATGACTGCATTTTCGTGGCCTCATGGGATGACACGAACGTTTGCTTCTTCAACTCTCGAGAACGAGCAGAACCCGTCATTTCCCTTGCAAAGCGGTGTGGCTTGCACTGCCTTGAATTCGATGCATAAGCCTAACCCTTTAATCAACACGGACGCGCTAACGTACGCCGGTTAGCTCTCCACGAAATGAAAAAACCGGAGCCTTGATCTCGATGCTTTCCACCTTCACCATTGACGATGATTTGTCTTCCCAAGACTCGGGCGGTATTGAGGTAATCTTGGAGCTTGAGAATGGAACCCGCCGCTGGTGCTATTTTATGACTCCAAAAGCATTAGCGGCCTGTGGCGACTGGATAGATGGAACGCAGATCAAGATTCATTACGCTTCGCCATATATGATCGTTGTTGCTGATCAATTGACTGAAGAGGTCATAGAAAACGCGCTCAAACATATCGACCGCGCTGGAGAGATCGAGAAGTGTTCCCTTGCCATTGACTAGGAAATTTCTTGACCAGAGATGTTGAGTGTCACCTCGACCCAACTCGTCGTTCAACCTCATTTCCCTGTGTGTTATCTGTTTCGGCCTGCAAGCAATAAAGTGCGAGAGGTGTATGATAATCGCCTCGAAAATGAATGCGGCATTGCGCGACTAGCTCAAGACTCATTCTCCGGTACGATAGATTCACTGAGGATATCTCATGGAACTAGACGATCAGATTTTCAATTCCCTGCTCAAGTACACCAAAGCCCTGTCTGTTGCTTTGGGTTACCGGGATCTTTTAACGCGACTTCATTCCGAACGTGTGCATGGCCTTTCCAAGAAGATTGGAGAGCATTGTGGTCTGACGAATAATGAAATGAATGTTCTCAACATTGCCTCTTCGTTCCACGACATCGGCAAGATCGGAATACCTGACTACATCCTGTTGAAGCCTGCTCGATTTGATACCGCTGAATGGGCAATCATGAAACAGCACTCCGAAATCGGAGAAAGAATCATGCTCTCCACAGAGCTCGAAGGCTCGCAACAGGCTGCGATATTGATTCGTCACCACCACGAGCATTACAACGGCATGGGCTATCCAGACAAGCTTGCAGGCGAAAACATTCCGATCTGTTCCCGGATCATCTCCATCGCCGACAGCTACGACGCAATGGCGGTGACAAGGTCATACCATCAGGCGCGAACCCACGAAGAAATCATGGCGATCTTGCATGAAGAAGCTGGGGAAAAGCTTGATCCAGACCTCATGCATATCTTTTGCAAGGTGATTGAATCAAGCGAATTTAGAGCGACAAAATCCAACCAATCACTCAATACTGACTGTCCACCCTTGGAGGATTAGCCTTCGCAGAAGGGTCAGCCAGCTGTTTTCGCTACTCTCAGATTTTTAAGCCACTCCTGCTGAAAAGCCCGTTTTCGTTTTTTCTCTAGCACGCTGCGGATATGTGGGCGGGCTTCGTTGATCGTTAATACATTGGCTTCGGTGATTGCGTCGCAACTCAGGATGTGGAAACCGAGTTCCGATTCCAACACGCCGCTCACCTCCCCTGCTTGCATCTCAAATAAGGCGCTATCCAACACAGGGAATAGTTTGCCGCGTGGTAGGTCGCCCAGTTTTCCGCCATCCAGCGCGGTCGGGCATTCTGAATGTTTGAGGGCTTGCTCCTCGAAGCGTTGCGGTTCTTTGGCCAAGCGCATGGCGATGGCTTCGATACGCAGACGGGCTGTCACCCGGGTATTCTCGGCGATAGTTTCGTTGATGGTGATCAGGATGTGGCGCGCGAACCGAGTCTCTGGTCGCCTGAATTGGTTGGGGTGATACAGGTAGTACAACTCGACATCCGTATCCGTGACTTTACTCGACTCGGTCGCTACTTTTTCCAGAATGGCTTCGACTCGCAGCTCTCGCTCCAACGCGGCGGCAAAACTGGCTTCGTCCAGACCATTGCGTGCAAGATCACTGTCGAATTCTTCATCGCTCTGATAGCGTCCGCGTATTTCCTGCATCGCGGCATCCAGCGTAGAAGGTGGCACCATCGCATCTCGTGCTTCGGGGGCGGTCAGCACGCGTGCTTCCAGCTCATGCTGATTCTTTGCCATGCTCTGCACTCGCTCAAATTCGCTGGGTGGCAATGCTGAAATATCCTTGCCGTATAGCTTTTGTGCTGCCTTGAATGCCAGATAGGCGACAGCAGGTTCAGTGAGTTGTGACATCACGGCTCCTTATCCTCATAAACTTGGGTCGCCTCTAACGCTGACTCGGGTACTTGCAACACCTGATCTCGAAAGATGACTTGATACTGTACGCCGAGGACTTCGTCGCGCAGCACTTTCAAAATCTCACCTTCAGCGCCGGGAGTTACGCGTACCTCACCTCGTACGGCTAAGGTAATCCGGCTGCGCACTTTCTCGCGGCTCTCGAATTTACTGGGCACCCACAGTTCGTTGATACTGATCAGCTCTTCCTCTCGACACCCCACGATGCGCTGAAGTTCGAGGAAGTTGACGGTGTAGATCAACTGGTCTTGCAGGAAGGTGCCAACGTTCATCACGAAACCGGTCGAGCCGCGCCGTACCAGCAGCTGTCCCGGTGGCATACCGGGATAGGTGCCGTCGTTGCGCACGTTGCGAACGATGCGCACTTCGTCGCCAAATTCGTATTTAGGCAGCATCTTGCTTGTTCAACGTGATCGAACTCAGAGGCACGAACTTTGTTTGCGGCTCATGCATGTGGAACACTTTGAACACCTTTTCGGTCAGGGCATCCGAAATCACAAAGTCCTGATAGGCCTGTTGTAGCGTCGTGATATAGACCAGACGGCGCGCCGACTCCAGCTCGGGCAACACCGATTTGGCGATGTAATTGTGATAGCGCTGCAAGATATGCAGGCGATTCACTTGCACCACCGAAGGGTCGTATTCAATGCCGAAATAATCGAGAAAATCCTCGGCAGATACCAACTCTTCTAGCGCCTCATCCAGTGTCAGTTCGTCCATTTCCTACCCCTTTCCTTAGTTTCATCATTGACCGTTGATTGATACACCACCTCTAGCAAGGCTTTCCCACCGATGCGGTCGTGGCTGTCCAGCTCCACCAGTTTTTCCAGCATCGCTTGGCCAGTAGCTAGGTTTCCCAAGCGCAAGTGGATGTATCCCGTGGCTTTGAGCACCATCAAGTAGAAGCGCACCATTCCCATCGAACGCATCACGCCTGCACCCACATTGGCCTCGCACAGATACGCCCACGTGTCTGGAAATTCGAGCCGCTCGCCAGCCACCGCCAACGTGCTTTCTGCCACCAACAAAGCATCCTCTAGACGATGCTGGTAGAAGTAGTAGCGATATAAGGCAACCAATACCGTGAGGTGTCTTGGGGCGAGGAAGCTGGCTCTAAGCAACATGCTTTCGGCTTTTTCGCTTCCGTAATTCGCAGCTGCTAAGACGATCAGGTCGCTGATCTCGGGTGCCAGCGGCTCATCGAAATACAGTTCGGCTTGTTCAAAATCGAGCAGGTCCATCGTCATTCTTTCCTGAGTTTACGTGCTACTTCCGTACCACAAAGATCGTCCGCCTCACACGTCCGACATTGACCATCCACCGCGTCACCGTGTTTACGCAGCTGACCTTCCAGCACTTCGATGCGCTCCATCAGGCAGGCGATGGCACGCCCGACCGGGTCGGGGATCAGGTGATGGTCGAGGTTGATGCCGTAAATGTTGTCAGCACTGGCCTCTTCGGTGCGTAACACAATCTTGGCGGGAATGCCGACCACGGTGCGCTCGGCGGGCACGTCCTTCACGACTACGGAATTCGCACCGACTCGAACATTCTCGCCCAAGGTGATCGCACCCAATATCTTTGCTCCCGCGCCCACCACCACGCCGTCGCACAAGGTCGGATGACGTTTACCTTTGTTCCAAGTGGTGCCGCCTAACGTCACGCCGTGGTACAGCGTCACATCGTCGCCGATCTCGGCGGTCTCGCCGATCACCACGCCAGCGCCGTGATCGATGAAGAAACGCCGACCGATGGTCGCCCCCGGATGGATGTCGATGTTGGTGAGCAGCCGTGCGAACCAACCTAGCAGCCGCGCGGGATAACGCAGCCCAGATCGCCATAGCCGATGCGCGATGCGTTGCAACAAGATGGCGTGAACCCCCGGATAGGTGGTCAGCACCTCGAAGCGCGAACGTGCAGCGGGGTCACGCTGAAACACGCAGCTGACATCTTCGCGTAGCAGAGTGAATAGACTGATCCTTAATGCCGATGCAGCGAAGTGGCTGCTAGGGACTTCGGCCTCCATCTGTGCGACCAAGGGAATGGTTTTTTCCATGTTGCTCACCTTAGTGCACCGCACCTGGCGCACTGCGCCCGATGTAGCGCTGATACATGAACAGCAGTTCCTGATCCGCCGGTGAACGCTTGGCACGTTCGGCAAAACTACGAATGTCAGGCAGCAGCGCGCGGGCTTCGGCCTGACTCAGATTCAGTCCCATGCAGGCGTAGGCGGCGATCACACCGTGGGTTCCAGAATGCTTGCCCACCACCAATTTACGGCTGCGCCCGACTTCGCTGGGATCGAAGCCTTGATACGTGTCGGGGTCTTTGAGCAGACCATCGACATGTAATCCTGCTTCATGGGTGAACACGCCCTCACCGACCAGACTTTTTTGCCAATGCACTGGGCGACCGGAAGCGGCAGCGACCGCTTGCGACAGCGCCGGAAAGTGGGTCAGATCGATGCCAGTGTCCATGCTATAGAGTTTTTTCAACCCCAAGGCGACCTCTTCCAGCGGCGCATTGCCTGCACGTTCGCCCAGCCCGTTGACCGTGGTGTTGATGTGCGTCGCTCCCGCTAGCGCAGCGGCCAGACTATTGGCGGTGGCCAACCCGAGGTCGTCATGCGCGTGCATCTCGATCTCGATGTCCACTGCGCTGCGTAGCGATGAAATGAGCTTGTGTACGCCGAACGGCTCCATCACGCCCAGCGTGTCGGCGATACGGATGCGCTGAGCACCCGCCGCCTGCGCCGCTTCAGCCACGCGCAACAGGAACTCGGGATCGGCCCGCGATGCGTCCTCGCAACCTAGGATGATGCCCATGCCCTGTTCGCTGGCGAACGGCACGAGGTCGAAGATCGTCTCCAGCACCCAGTCGCGGTCGCGCCCCAGCTTTTTCTTCAGGTGGATATCGGACACCGGGATCGACAGGTCGAGCAGATGTACATCGACCAACTCTGCAGCGAGGATGTCCGGCTTGCACATGCGACACCAAGCAACCAGCTTGGCATTCAGATCAAGAGAGGCGACGGCATTGATGCTGTCGCGCTCCGCTTCTCCCATCGCCGGGATGCCGACTTCCAGCTCCGGTACGCCCAGCGCATCGAGTTGGCGCGCGATGTCCAGCTTCTCCTCTAGCGTGAACGCCACCCCAGCGGTCTGTTCGCCGTCGCGCAGGGTGGTGTCATCGATGATGATGGAGCGGAACATGATGTTGACCTAGGCGTAAGTCGGCGCGAACGCCTTGTCCGGCTCAGCCTTAGGCTTATCGCCATCCCAGTACGGCGACAGCTTGCGCAACTGAGCGATGATCTCAGGCACGACCGCGATCACACGATCCACCTCGGCCTCGGTGCTGTAACGCGACAGCGAGAAGCGCACCGTGCCGTGGGCGGCGGTATAAGGAATACCCATCGCACGCATCACGTGGCTAGGTTCGAGCGAGCCGGAAGTACATGCCGATCCGCTCGACGCAGCGATGCCGAATTTGTTGAGCAGCAGCAAGATGGCCTCGCCTTCGATGTATTCAAAGGCGATGTTGCTGGTGTTAGGCAACCGATCATCGGGGTTGCCGGTGACGAAAGAACTTGGCACTTTCGCCAGAATGCCCGCCTCCAGCTTGTCGCGCAGACGTGCCACTTCGGTGTTTTCGAAAGCCATCGCTTCCAGCGCCATCTCAGCCGCTTTGCCCAAACCAACGATGGAGGTGGTGTTCTCGGTACCCGCACGGCGGCCACGCTCCTGGTGCCCGCCTCGCAGCAAGGGACGGAAGCGCACGCCTCGTTTGAGATACAACACGCCGATACCTTTGGGCGCGTGCAACTTATGACCAGACACCGACAGCATGTCGATCTTGGTGTCTTTCAGATTCAGCGGCACTTTGCCCACGGCCTGCACCGCGTCGGTGTGGAACATCGCTCCGGCCGCATTGGCTAGCTCGGCCATCTCAACCACCGGAAAAAAGGTGCCGGTCTCGTTGTTCGCCCACATCACCGACACCACAGCCACCTGATCGGTCAGCAATTTCTTGTACTCGTCCAAGTCGAGGCGACCTTTACCGTCCACTTTGAGGTAGTGCACTTTGTAACCTTCTTTTTCAAGGTACGCGCACAAGGTCAGAATGGCGGGATGCTCGACGGTCGTTGTGATGATCTCTTTTCGCTCGGGCTGCGCCTTCAAGGCGGAGAGAATCGCGGTGGAATCCGACTCGGTGCCGCAGGAGGTGAAGATGATTTCAGAGTCATGCTCTGCACCTAGCAACTCCTGAACTTGCATCCGCGCCTTTTTGATCGCAAGGCCCACCTTGTTACCAAAGCTGTGCATGGACGAGGGGTTGCCGAACTGCTCGGTGAAATAAGGCAGCATTGCCTCCACCACCTTCTCATCTACGCGAGTGGTGGCGTTGTTGTCGAAATAGATGCCTTCCATTCTCAATTCC
The DNA here is from genome assembly GCF_000974685.2 of Ferriphaselus amnicola. Lineage (NCBI taxonomy): Bacteria > Pseudomonadati > Pseudomonadota > Betaproteobacteria > Nitrosomonadales > Gallionellaceae > Ferriphaselus > Ferriphaselus amnicola. Next base: position 1,108,046 of record NZ_AP018738.1, on the reverse strand, counting down.
TTTCAGTTCTGAGTGCTGAGTACCGAGTTCTGAGTGCTAGGCCGAGGGCTCTTTACTCGATACTCTGCACTCATTACTTGTTTAAGGTTGGCAAGCAGCGCGGCTCAATGCACCGGCCTTGGTCGGCACGATCTTGATGAATTCTTTCAGCTCTTCCATCAATTTCTGCTGAATGCCTTGCAGCGTCAGTGCCTCCATCTGGCAGCCCGCACACGCACCGGTCATGCTTACGTAGATGGTCTTGCCGTCCACATCCAGCAGTTCGATGTCGCCGCCGTCGCGCTTCAGTTGCGGACGCACGGATTCCAGCACGGCTTCGATCTTCTTGATGCGCTGCAGGTTGGTCATACCGACAGGTGCGGCCTCTTCTTTAGCCGGGGTTCCTGGCTTGAATGCTTCGCCGCGTTCACTCATCACCTTGACTAGGATTTCTTCGATGCCTTCGTGACACGACGAACAGCCACCGCCCGCCTTGGTATAGTTGGTCACGTCTTGCACCGAACTGAGGTTGTTGGCGCGGATAGTGTCTTCGATCAACACGGCGTCGATGGCAAAGCATTTGCACACCAGTGCGCCTTCTTCGTGATCGTCGCTCCACACTTCGCCACGATAGTTGGCCACGGCCGCTTGCAGCGCCTCGCGTCCCATCACCGAGCAGTGCATCTTTTCCGGCGGCAAGCCGTCGAGGTAGTCGGCGATATCCTGATTGGAGACTTTGAGCGCCTCGTCCAGCGTCTTGCCCTTGATCATCTCGGTCAGCGCGGAGCTGGAGGCGATCGCCGAGCCGCAGCCAAAAGTCTGGAAATGTGCGTCGAGGATGATGTCGGTCTCAGGTTCGACCTTAAGCATCAGGCGCAGCGCATCGCCGCAGGAGATCGAGCCAACATCGCCGACGCCATTGGCATCTTCCAGCGGGCCTGCGTTGCGCGGCTCAAAAAAGTGCTCTTTAACTTTGTCCGAGTAATCCCACATGGCGTTATCCTTAGGCTGAGAAAGAGGAACCGCACGCGCAGCTGGAGCTGGCATTCGGGTTTTCAAATTTGAAGCCGCTGCCACTCAGACTATCGACGAAATCAACTGTCACACCTTCCAGCAGCGGAGCTGACAAAGGATCGACTAGCAAAGTCACAGCGCCGTATTCCAAGATGGTGTCATCTTCATTCTTGGCTTGCTCCAGCGACATTCCATACTGAAAACCAGAACAGCCACCACCTGAGATGGCGATGCGCAGCCCAGCAACGGGAACATCCGAACCTTTGATGAATTTTTCAACCGCAGAGATTGCGTTGGGGGTCAGGTTAATCATGTTTAAGCTCCTAATCAGTGGTGTGTGTCTGATTCATCGCAAGCACTGTGCCAACTTACATGATTGACGCAGCTATATGATTATATTGATATGATAACTTTGAAATTGCCCAACCCACGTGTATGGAACTCGACGCATACTGGTCGTTGTAGGGTTTGCAACAAGATGGATGTCAACCTCAGCGCGGATGAGCTTTCTGATTTTCAGCTGAGGTGATATTGGAGGTGATACTTTACAAAGCACGGCGCTTTGCACGGCTAGCGAGCTTCAGCTTGCGCCTTAGCTCGCCGCCAAAACTCGCTCTCATGTTCTTCGTGATGAAGTCATCAATCAGCGGAGGATCAGTTGGCTTTTAGCTGCCAGGCTGAGTGACACGCGACGCATTTGGACATCGTAGTCGATAGCATCCCCAGCAGCTCAGGGGCAGGCTTGCCGCTTTCCGCTGCGGCCGCTAGGTCATCCATATCGTGGTGAACGCTCATGCCCAACGACTTGAACTCCAACGGCAGCTTCGCCATCAAGGCTGGATTCACATCCACTGCCGATGCCATGCCGACAGCACGAGCAGACTGCGCCACGTGTTTCATGTCATTCTGCTGTATGCCTTGAACCACACCTTGAGTCGCAACCAATAGGCTACGCATCTCCCCCAAGATCAGACTCCGCTCACCTGCTTCCAATACGATGGCATTACGGCCATCGCTACCGACTTCGGTATTGCCGTGCACAAAAAACCAGGAAAACACACCGGCAGTTGCCACCCACAAAATGACTGCAATCAATCCGATACGGCTATTAAACATGGTGAATCTCCAAAGGGTGTTATAAGGAGCTGCAAGATACGGGCAAAGCGCGGGAGCGTCTGTGCGTAAAGTCACTGAATGATATTGACCTCGCATAACTCACGAGCTGATTAGGCAGTGATATGATGCCGATTCGACTATCAGCTAGGAGCAGCTTCGTGAGTATCCGCACCGTTTCCACCCAGCCTTTCACCGATCAAAAACCCGGCACTTCCGGTCTGCGCAAACGAGTCCCAGCTTTCCAAGTTCCAAACTATCTAGAGAATTTCGTACAAAGCATCTTCGACAGCATCTCTGCCCCGACCGGAGCGACTTTGGTCGTGGGCGGTGACGGGCGTTACTACAACCGCGAGGCGATCCAGATCATTTTGAAGATGGCCGCTGCCAATGGCTTTGGAAAAGTGTTGGTGGGACGCGGCGGCATTCTCTCTACGCCAGCCGCCTCCTGTGTGATCCGAAAATATGCGACCTTCGGCGGCATCATCCTTTCAGCCAGCCACAACCCCGGCGGCCCAGACGGCGATTTCGGCATCAAGTACAACAGCAGCAACGGCGGCCCGGCCACCGAAACTGTGACCGAGGCGATCTTCGCCAAGAGCAAAACCATCAGCAGCTATAAAACCTTCGATGCGGCAGACGTTGCGCTCGACACCTTGGGCAGTTCGACTCTGGGAACGATGCAAGTTGAAGTGATCGACCCAGTCAACGATTATGCTGAGTTGATGGAGTCGCTATTCGATTTCCCCGCCATCCGTGCGCTGCTCGCCAGTGGCTTCCGTATCAAGTTCGATGCCATGCACGCCGTCAACGGCCCCTACGCCCAAGCTATTCTAGAAGGACGTTTGGGTGCGGTGGCGGGCAGCGTGATGAATGGCGTGCCACTGGAAGACTTCGGTGGCGGTCACCCCGATCCGAACCTGACCTACGCTCATGACTTGGTCGAGATCATGTATGGCGACGGTGCGCCCGATTTCGGGGCCGCCTCCGATGGCGACGGTGATCGCAACATGATTCTGGGCAATCATTTCTTCGTCACCCCATCGGACAGCCTTGCCCTGCTTGCCGCGAATGCCACGCTGATTCCCGGCTACAAGAATGGTCTAGCTGGCGTGGCTCGCTCCATGCCTACCAGCGCAGCGGCTGACCGCGTAGCAGCGGCACTGAATATCCCCTGCTTCGAAACGCCAACGGGCTGGAAATTCTTCGGCAATCTGATGGATGCTGGCCGCGTCACCCTGTGTGGCGAAGAGAGCTTCGGCACTGGCTCCAGCCATGTGCGCGAAAAAGATGGTCTGTGGGCCGTGTTGTTCTGGCTGAACATCCTCGCCGCCCGCAAGCAATCCGTCGAAGCCATCGTGCGTGAACATTGGGCCAAGTACGGACGCAACTTCTATTCGCGTTACGACTACGAAGGACTGCCCACCGAGGCCGCCAATGGTGTGATGAGCCATCTGCGCGATAGTTTTGCCACGCTTACTGGCAAGGCGTTCGGCAACTACACCGTCGCCACCTGCGACGACTTCAGCTACACCGATCCAGTGGACGGCAGCGTCAGCACCAAGCAAGGCATCCGCATCCTGTTCGCCGACGGCTCCCGCATCATCTTCCGTCTCTCCGGCACCGGCACCGAAGGCGCGACCTTGCGTGTGTACCTCGAAGCCTATGAAGCCGACGTCTCCCGCCACGGACTGGACGCGCAGGAAGCGTTGAAAGAGCTGATCGGGATTGCGCTGCAACTGTCGGAACTGAAGACCAGAACCGGACGTGAGCAGCCTACCGTGATTACCTGATTTCGTTATACGGCGTGGGAGAAGCACAGCGTTGCCCACGCCGTTCAGACTATCCCCCTGAACCAGTCAGCCATCAGCGCACGCATTTTATGTGCTGGTGCAAAATGCATGGAATAGCCACACTATCTGCAGTACTATCTGCGACCTGATACGCCGAACGAAGTCCCTACACTTGCAAGCACGGAGGATAGAATGGATTCGAGCCTAAAACCAATTGATGCTCTGCGTCGGATTGACGAATACAGGTGCATCGAGTGTGGTCACACCAATTGCAAAAAGCCCCAGATGGTGACTGTAGAGCGTGCCATTTCGAAATTGAGAGAAATCGTAGAATCCAAAGAAAGTGATGCCCACGATAAGCTACCCGAGCTCATTTCCGAGATGAAGGATGTACGCCCGTGCCATGAGTTGTCTGGCTATGTACCGCCTAGGACGCTCCTAGACAAGCCTACTAAGTAAATCCAAAAGCTCGGTAGGCTGGGGTGCGGTACGAACCCCAGCATTTCCCCCGAAACAAATTGCCCTGCTGGGGTTCGCAAGTTCACCCCAGCCTACCCTTCCTCGCGCTGAACAAACAGATAGTGACCAGCAAGCTACAGCAGCTTGCTCTCACGTAATTGAATCTGCCCCCGCACCATGGCGATGTGCGCCCGCAATTCGTACAGGTGCATAGCGAAGGCGTTGGGGAGTTTGAGCTGGTTGACCCGATCCTCGATGGCTTTGAGGTCGGCTAGGTGGCGGGAGGGAGCGTCCGGCTTGCTGTTGAGGCGAATCTGGGTCTCTAGATAGCGCAGTTCGCCGTAGAGCTTGTAAATCTTGGATTTCACCAGCCACACATAGATCGACGGCACGACTTTGCTCAGTGGGTAAATCACCGCCAGCAGAGGCAACAACAGGATCAACATCCGGTTGACGAACGTAGCCGCCCAGAATGGAAGGTACTTATCTAGGAACGGCAGGCCGGATTTGTAAAAATAGGCCGCCTGCTCACTGAGTGCAAAATCAGTGCCTTGGGCGGAGGGGAACTCGTGAGGAGCATTGAACAGCCCTCCCCCACCGTGGACCTGAGAAATAGTCTTGAGCACTAGATACACCAGCGCGGGATGAAACGAGTCACGCGCAACCAGCATCACGGTTGGGGCAAGCAGATTCACCTCGTTGTCTGGCAAGTTGGCAGCAAGACTCAGGCCACCGTCCGGCACTTTCAAGTGGTGCAAGAAGGAAAGCTGGCGGGTGTAGGCTTCAGCCTCGGTGAAGTCGAGCAGGCGCAGGTGCTTGTCCATTGCCAGACTTTGGATCAGTGGAGAGTGCGGCACGTCGAGGAAGAAGGCCGCATCCACTCGACCTTGTTGCAGCTCCTGTGCCGCTTCGTCATCACCCAGCACGAGCAAGGTGCTGTTCGTATCGTCCAGCCCGCTGGCAGCCATCACGGCATCGGCCACCACGCGCGCACCCGTACCGTAGGTACCGATGGCGATGCGCTTACCCTTCAACTCTGTGAGATGACGCACAGGCTTAGCGCAGCGGCAGAAAACCCAGGCTGGCTGGTAATACAAACTGCCCAGCGACACCAGTCCCACGGTCGGCTCGGACGAGGCCACACCACCTTGGATGAGCGCTAGATCCACGCCAGACTTCGGCTCGTGCAACAGTTTCAGACTTTCCGCCTCGCTTTGTGACTGGTGTATCTCCAACGTGACGCCTTCGCGCTTCAACAGCTCGGCATAGAGATAGGCGAAGGCCTGATAGTTGCCTTCCGATTGACTAACGGAGATGACTATTTTCTTGGGCGGAGCGGGATCGATGAATTTGTAGCCGACCACCAGCACCAATAGGGTCAGCAACAGCACCGGCGTGACAGCCTTGAGGAGCTCCAGTGACAGCCAACCATTATCGCTGGTGGATTCCTGCTCGGTCGGCTTGTCCATGTTCAGGCACTACTGTGATTTGCTGCAATAGCGGGTGGCATCGGCCACGCCAGCCTGCTGAAAACCAGCGGCGCGCAAGCGGCAAGAGTCGCAAACCCCACAGGCCCTGCCTTGTTCGTCCGCCTGATAACAGGAAACTGTCGTGCCGTAATCAACGCCCAAGGCGATGCCCTGCTGAATGATCTCGGCCTTGGAAAGCGCAATAAGCGGAGCATGAACGGTCAGCCGATGCCCCTCCACGGCGGCCTTGGTGGCTAGGTTGGCCATGTCCTCGAAGGCCTTGATGTACTCGGGACGGCAGTCCGGATAGCCGGAATAGTCCACTGCATTCACGCCTACGAATATATCCTGCGAGCCGAGCACCTCGGCCCAAGCCAGCGCCAGCGACAGCATGATGGTGTTGCGCGCAGGCACATAAGTCAGCGGAATACCCGCACTCGGATGCTCGGGCACGGCAATCGTGTCATCGGTCAATGCCGAACCGCCAAAACTGGTCAGATCAATGTGGATGATGCGATGCTCACTTGCCCCCAGTGTTTGCGCTACACGCTGTGCTGCTGCCAATTCAGCATGGTGACGCTGACCATAGTCCACACTGAGTGCATAACAACTAAAACCTTGAGCGCGCGCGATGGCGAGCACGGTTGCAGAATCCAGTCCACCAGAGAGGAGTACGAGTGCTTTTCTCATTTGCCTTGCTGATTGCCCCAAAGCAGCTTGTGCAGTTGTACTTGTAGACGTACCGGCAAGTGGTCGCGCAAGATCCAATCTGCCAGCACGGTCGGGTCAAGCTGGCCTTGAGCGGGTGAAAACAGCACCTCGCAGCGGGAAGCCAAGGCATGTTCGTCCAGCACTTGTTTTGCCCAAAGATAATCGATCTCGTCACACAACACGAATTTGATCTCATCTTGCGGATTCAAAGAGATCAGATTACCCCAGAGATTCTTATCCGACTCACCGGACGCCGGTGTCTTGATGTCCAAGACCTTGGCCACACGTGCATCAACGCCACTCACATCTAGCGCGCCGCTCGTTTCTAGCGAAACCTGGTAACCCGCATCGCATAAGGCTTGAAGCAGAGGCAGACAGTTCTTCTGTGCCAGCGGCTCGCCGCCCGTGACGGTGACATAGCGCGCTCCATGTTGCGCTACTTCAGCAAGGGTCTCGGTCAACAGCATGGATCGCCCACCAGTAAAAGCATAAGCGGTATCGCAATAAGTACAGCGCAAGGGACAGCCGGTAAGCCGCACGAATACGGTCGGCAAACCGACACGACTGGTTTCGCCTTGCAATGAATAGAAAATCTCGGTGATGCGCAGTGATGCGCGAGTATCAGGTTCGGACATTCGTCCTCTCCTTACTTGAGTGTGGCCAGACGTTCCTTGGCCTTGGCAGCGGCTTCGCTATCTGGATATTGGACAACAAGCTTCTTCAGCGTCTTCTTTACAAGCAGAGGTTGCTTCATTTCTTGCTGAGCTGTCGCAATGAGCAATAGCGCTTCAGGTGCCTTAGGTTGCTTTGGTGCAACGTCCAAGAAAGTCTGGAACGTCATCGCCGCACTCGGATAATCCTTGAGACTCATGAATGAATCTCCCATCAGGAAATATACATTGGGCAACTGCACGGAGTTGGGATATTTACGCTGGAACTCTTGGAACGCATTGATAGCAGCCTGATAGCTCTTGGCGCGATGTAAGCTGAATGCGGTCTCGAAGGCACGATTCTCTTGCAATGGGTCATCTGTTACACCAGTCGCAGAAGCCACTGGAGAAGAGGATTGCGCTGGATCAACTTCAAATCGTCTCAGACGGCTATCCAAGTCGATATAGAAATCTTTTTGCCGCTTCTCGGCATCTTGGAGATTGTGAACGAGTTCTTCGTTTTGACCTCGCATCTTCCTCAGTTCGATGTTGAGTGCCTCAATTTGGCCTTGTAGGTCGAGCAGCGACCTAGTCTGTTCTTTCTGCGCATCCTCTAGCTTCTGGACGCGTTCGTTCAGAGCCTGAACGCCTTTACGTGCCTCGTCATCGGAAAGAATACCGGCATTCGCCTGCAAGGCGAATGTGCAGCAACCCATCAGCAACAAGGCACGCAAATTCATAAGGCGTATTACTTTGCGTAATTCAGATCAGTACGGCGATTCTCTGCCCAGCCATCTTCATCATGGCTCGTATTACGTGGCTTTTCTTCACCGTAGCTTACCGATGTCAATTGCCCCTCCTTGGCACCACCCAGCAACAGCAGCTTCTTCACACCATCGGCACGACGCTGAGCCAGAGCCAAGTTGTATTCATTGCTACCACGCTCGTCGGCATTACCCTCAAGTCGCACAGTACGCGCCGGGTGCGAACCCAAGTACTTGGCATGGGCGGCAACCAAGGGCTTATCTGCGTCTTGAATCACATCCACGTCGAGTGCGTAATAAAGGCTGCGATAGGTCAAGCCTGTCTTAGGGTCATCCAAAGGATCGATTTCGGCTGTGCCCACTTTGACTGTAGTTGCATCTGCAACTGGCGCCTTCTCCACTGGAGCCACAGGCTTCGGCTGGCTGGCACATGCCGTCAATAAACTAAGCAACAATCCACTCAATGCAATCTTTTTCATCTTTACTTCCCCTCTAATTAGAGTTACTGGTTCAAAAACGGCCCCCACATGGGTTCACGAACATCACCCGTTTGTGCCGACATACGCTGTTTGACCTTCCCATCGCTGGAAACGGTGGACAATATACCACGACCTAGGGCATCTGATGCAAACAGCACGAGCTTGCCATTGGGAGCAAAGCTCGGACGCTTTTCCCAACCGCCATCCGTTAGCACCTGCATTTGCTTGGTCTCAAAGTCCTCGGTCGCGATATAGAAACGCCCACCATTTCGATAGGTGAATACGAATCCTTTGCCATCTGGGCTGTGACGCGGCGAGAACGACTGACCTCCCTCGAAAGTAAGTCGATGTGCAGCGCCCCCTTCAGCCGACATCCGATATATTTGAGCACTACCACCCCGATCCGAGGTGAACAGTAGATACTGCCCATCAGGAGAAAAGTTTGGTTCAGTATTGATCGCATCACCGTGAGTGAGTCGTCTGAGGCCACTACCATCCGGCTTGCACAGGTAGATTTGGGAGCTTCCATCACGAGTCAAAACAACGGCCAACTGCGTACCGTCAGGTGACCAAGCCGGTGCACTGTTACTTCCGGGGAAGTTCGCCACCACCATACGCTGCCCAGTCACCAAAGACTGTACGAACACCGATGCATGCCCCAACTCAAAACTGACGTAAGCCAGATGACTGCCATCTGGCGACCATGCTGGTGACATGATCGGCTCATCACTTTGCAGGATAACTTGCTCACCTAATCCATCACTATCCGACACGATCAACTTGAACTTGCCCTTATGCCTGTTCACATAGACGATACGAGTGCTGAACACACCGGGCACCCCTGTCAGTTTTTCGTAAATCATATCGGCGATGCGATGGGCGATGTTGCGCAGTTGCGCATCCTTGCCGGCCACCGCCTGCCCCACCAGCTCAACTTGCTTGACACTATCTAACAAGCGAAACTGGACTTCCAATCGATTGTTCGCTTGAGCAACCACATTACCGATCGTGATCGCCTCCACGCCACTCCATTCGGAATAATTCACCTCAGCTGGCTGATGCGGTGCTTTTCCGGCCGGATCAACGAGACGGAACAAGCCAGTGCGTGCCAAGTCAGCCGAAACCACACTGCTGATCGATACTGGCAACTTCTCCTCACCAGCGAATGGCACCACCACCACCGGAATCTGTCGTTCACCTGCCCCGATAATCTCGATGTTCAACGCCGCCTTTGCGGGCGCAACAACCATCAACAGGACAAATATCGTCAGCGTACGCATAATCATCTCTATCACTCCACGGGCTTAAAGCCCAAATGCAAATCACGGAACCGCTTGAACAAAGAAGCGTCAGGTGGCAACGGTAACGGTTGGGATTTAAGTATGGCGCGCTCCACAGCACTGTCATAAGCAACATTGCCACTGGACTTTGCCAACTTGGTGTTAAGAACGGAGCCCCCTGGCAGCAGGGTCACATCAAATTCGGCTTTGGCATTATCTGGCACATCAGGTGGCATCACGATATTGCGTTTTACTTTGGCGATGATTTTGGCCACAAACTCATCGACCACTCGACCATTTGCCGCCGCTTGTGCCGCCTCGGCTGCGGCTCGCTCTGCACGAACCCGCTCCATCTCAGCTTTGGCCGCCTGCTCTGCCCTCATCGTCTCGGTGACTTTTGGCGGCACGGGCTTAGCCACCTCGATTGGCTTTTTCACTTCAGTCACTTTTTCAAGCGGCTTTTTCTTATCTTTAAGTTCGATCTCGGCCTTGATCGGTTCGGGCTTGGCCGGAGCGACTTCCTTTACCACCGGCTTGGGTGGCTCAACAGGTTCAGGTTCACGAGGAGCTGGCTCAGCGACAGAAGCAGACGTCGCCGCAGGCAAAGCATCCCACATATCCACCGTCATCCCTTGCGGCTGTTCAGAGTGCCAGCCCACTCCAAAATACAGCAGGGCGAAGAACAGGGTGTGTACCAGCAATGCCAGCATCGCGGCTGGCATCCGATTGGGCTGGTGGTAAGTCAATTCCATGCTTACTTGCTCTGCGTCAGCAGTCCGACTTTTTTCACTTGCTGCCTTTGCAACACGTCCATCACCTTGATGACCTCTTCGTAACGCACATTCTTGTCAGCGGAGATCACCACCGGCTGCTCGGCGTTCGCCGCTTGCTTCTGCTTGATGGTAATAACCATCTCTTCGCTAGACACCTCATGCTCGGCATCTGCAGACGCATGGTCGCGCAAGGCTAAGGAGTTGTCTTTCTTGATGATGACCTCTAGCGGCGCAGTGGGCGGCGTGAGCGCCTTGCCGATGCTGGGCAGATCGACTTGCCCTGGATTCATCATCGGCGCGGTGACCATAAAGATGACCAGCAGCACCAGCATCACGTCGATATACGGCACGACGTTGATCTGACTCATCGGACGATGCGAGGAGCGACTTCTCATGGCTGTCCTTCCTAAACTTACGGCTGCCGCTGAAGCACGTTGGAGAACTCTTCCATGAAGCTCTCGAAGCGGGTAGAAAGACGGTCGATCTCATGCGCGTAACGGTTGTAAGCTACCACTGCAGGAATCGCCGCGAACAAGCCCATCGCAGTCGCGACCAAAGCTTCGGCGATGCCGGGCGCGACGTGTGCCAACGTTGCCTGACCGACATTCGCCAACCCACGGAAGGCGTTCATGATGCCCCACACCGTACCGAATAGACCGACATAAGGACTGACTGAGCCGACCGTTGCCAGAAAGGAAAGATGCGACTCCAGATGATCCATCTCGCGCTGATAAGTTGCTCGCATAGCCCGGCGCGTACCATCCATCACCGCGCTTACGTCCATACCCGACTTGCGTTTCAATTTCTTAAATTCCTCAAAGCCTGCAGCAAAGATGCGCTCCAGACTACCCGCATTCTCCCGTGAGGAAAGCGCATTACGGTACAGCACCTCTAGGTCATCATGCGACCAGAATGCTTGCTCGAAGATCACGCTCTGCTTGGTGGTCAAACGCACCGCGAACATCTTCTGGAAAATGTACCACCACGACAGCAGCGACACGAATAGCAGCAAACCCATCACCAGTTGCACCAGTACGCTGGCATTTCCAATCAAGGTAATAAACGATAGATCTTGAGTAACTTCCATGCTTTTTCCTTCAATCCTTCCATTGATTCCGCAACACATCCGGCACCGCCACGGGCCTGAATGCCGAAATATCCACGCACACCAGATGGATCTCAGCCGTTGTCAGCGTTTCGCTACCGCGCTTTACCGACTGGTGGATCGTCACCCGACTGCGTCCAATCTCCTTCAACTCAGCCGTCACCTGCAACAGATCATCCAACACCGCCGGCCTGAGAAAATCCAGTTTCATCGAGCACACCACGAAGGCCACGCCCAATTCCTTCATCATCGCGGCGTGATTATACCCATAGACATCGCGCAACCACTCAGTCCGTGCACGTTCCATGAAATTCGCGTAATTCGCGTGATAGACCACGCCGCCTGCATCCGTATCGTGGAAATAGACTCTAACAGGCAAAGAATACGGTTGTGTGTCAGTCACTCCACAATTCCTTATTGGCCGGATTACCCGGTTGCGGCAAGCCGAAATGCAGCCAAGCGTTGGCCGTCGCCATGCGTCCACGCGGCGTGCGTTGCAGGTAACCCTGTTGGATCAGGTACGGTTCCAGCACATCTTCGATGGTGTCACGCTCTTCGCCAATAGCAGCCGCGAGGTTATCCACGCCAACGGGCCCGCCAGCAAATTTCTCGATCACCGTGAGCAGCAACTTGCGGTCCATTAGATCCAGCCCCTGCGCATCCACATCCAACATGGTCAGCGCCGCATCAGCCACCTTGCGACTGGCATCACCGCCCGCGCGCACATCGGCGTAATCTCGCACGCGGCGTAGCAGACGATTGGCGATACGTGGCGTGCCGCGCGAACGGCGCGCCACTTCCAAAGCACCGTCGTCGGACAGATTCATCTCCAGCAGCCCAGACGAGCGCATCACGATGCGCTGCAACTCTTGCGGCGTGTAGAACTCCAGCCGCCCGATGATGCCGAAACGGTCGCGCAAGGGATTGGTCAACATCCCAGCGCGGGTGGTCGCGCCGACCAGTGTAAACGGCGGCAGATCGAGCTTCACCGAGCGCGCCCCCGGCCCCTCTCCGATCATGATGTCGATCTGATAGTCCTCCAGCGCGGGATACAGAATTTCCTCCACCACCGGCGACAGACGATGAATTTCGTCGATGAACAACACATCGTTCGGCTCCAGATTGGTCAGCAGCGCTGCTAGATCCCCTGCCCTCTCCAGCACCGGCCCCGAGGTCTGGCGCAGATTCACCCCCATCTCACGCGCAATTATGTGTGCCAAGGTCGTCTTGCCCAGCCCCGGCGGACCGAACAACAACACGTGATCCAGCGGTTCCTGCCGCATCTTCGCCGCCTCGATGAATAGCGATAGCTGCCCACGAACCTTCTCCTGCCCGACGTATTCGTCGAGTTGCTTAGGACGTAGCGCGCGCTCCAGCGCCTCTTCCCTGACCGAAACAGGCACAGGCGAGATCAGGCGGGAGCCAGAAGTAAGATCGTCGGTGTGAATCATGCTTTGGATAGTAATTTAAGCGCTTGCCGAATGCCATCTGAAACGCTGACTTCGGCAGGCAATTGCTGCGCCGCCCACCCAGCCTCTTTCTCATTGTAGCCAAGCGCTTGCAGCGCATTGGTGATGTCGCTACTGATGGCAGAACTACTGCTACCCGCTTTGCCTGTGGCTGTCGGCGCAGTGGCGAATTTGCCTTGCAGTTCGAGAATCAAGCGCTCAGCGGTTTTCTTGCCGACGCCGGGTATCTTGGTCAGTCGCCCAGTCTCCTTGCGGGAAACAGCATCCGCCAGATCAACTAGACTCAAGCCAGAAAGAACCGACAACGCTAACTTGGGGCCGACACCGCTGATTTTGAGCAACTGGCGGAAGGCTACGCGCTCGTCGTCTGTGCCAAAACCGTACAGCAGATGCGCGTCCTCGCGCACGATGAACTGAGTCAGCAACACCACCCGCTCGCCCAGCGCGGGCAGGTTGTAAAAGGTGCTCATTGGCACTTCGACTTCATAGCCTACGCCCTGCACGTCGAGCAGGATTTGTGGGGGATTTTTTTCCAGCACATTGCCGGTGAGACGACCGATCACGATTTTCCTTTATGCGATAAATAGCGCCACCGACACCAGCGCTCCATGCGCCAGCATCGCACCGATAGTGGCCTGGATGGCGGTGGCAAGCTGCTGTGGCTGAGCTGCGTGTTGCAACAATTGGCGCGCTGCATTGAAACTTAGCGGCGCAGACAGCATGCCCAATAGCGCCAGCGGCGGCAAGGCGTGCATGATAACTGCCCCAGCCAGCCAAAAGTAAGCAGATGCGGCGATCAACACATAACCCCAACGAGCCTGCGTCACGGGCAGTCGGGCCACCCAGTGCAATTTACCTGCGGAAATATCGGCTGTGCGGTCTGGGAACTGGTTGATGTAAAGCAGGTTCGCCGTGAGCAGGCCGTAGCTGACCACCGCAATCACCGGAAACAGGGCAAACTCGCCGCGCTGCACAAAGTCCGCACCGATTGGGATCAGACTGAAACCAACGGCGATACACAGTTCGCCTAGGCCTCGGCTATTCAGACTCAGTGGCGGCGCAGAGTACGCCCAGCCAACAAGCAGACCGAGCAGGCCTATGTAGAGCAACTGCGGTGCACTTTGCGCCATCAGCCAGAGCCCTGCCAGCGCCACCGCCGCCAGAAGAGAAAACCCGAAGTTGCGCGTCTGTGCCCGCGTCAGCACACCGTTCTGGATGAAGCGGCTGCCGCCGGTGAACGGGAAGATGCGCTCGGTGTTAGCTGCATCAGTACCATTCAGCGCATCGTAATAGTCGTTAAGCACGTTTGCTCCGGCATGCGCCAACACCGCAAACAGCAAGGTCACCGTAGCCAGCGTTGCATCCAAGACGATGCCGGAATGGCGCGCGGTCGCCAGCCCCAGTATGGCGGCAGTCAAACTAGCCGTAAGGAATGCAGGTCGCGTTGCTGCAAAATAGCGTACGAAGGGATTGGCAAACGCAGCGAGAGTGGGCTCTAGAGGTGGCATCGTGCTACTCCTTCGTTATGTGCAGATTCAAATCAATCTCCCGCCTTTGACTCGAAAGCCCTTGGTAGCCAGCCCCCCCAGCCCCATGCCACCATGGGCATGGCAGATGGCGCAAGCCAATGCATCGGCCGCATCAGGGCTAGGCGTTCCAGAGAGATTCAAGAGTCGTTTCACCATTTCCTGAACCTGCTCCTTGGCGGCATGGCCATTTCCCACCACCGATTGCTTCACCTGTAGAGCGGTATATTCCGCCACCGGCAAATGGGCTGACACCGCCGCACAGATCGCCGCACCGCGCGCCTGCCCCAACAGTAAAGTGGATTGCGGATTGACGTTGACGAATACTTTTTCCACCGCGACCTGCTGTGGCTGATGCAAGGCGATGACCTCGCCCAACGATAACAGGATGACCTTCAGCCGCTCTGGCAACTCACCATCGGGCGTCTTGATGCAGCCACTGGCAACGTAGCTAAGTTGCTGACCTTGTTTGTCCAAGACACCGAACCCCGTGATGCGCAGACCGGGGTCGATGCCGAGGATGCGAGTTATCACCGCTTACTCTTCGATCACAGCGGTGGTATAGACTTCCTGCACGTCGCCCACGTCTTCTAGCGCGTCCAACAGTTTCTGCATACGCACGGCATCGTCGCCGGTAAACGTAACTTCCGTTTCGGCCTTCATGGTCACTTCGCCCATCTCGGGCTTGAAGCCGGAGGCTTCCAGACGCTGCTTTACGGTCACGAAATCATGTGGGGCCGTGATGACTTCGATGCTGCCGTCGTCGTTGTTCACGATGTCTTCCGCACCAGCATCCAGCGCCACTTCCATCAGCGCATCCTCGTCCGTGCCGGGCGCGAACACCATATAGCCGCAATGCTTGAACAGGAAGGAAACGGAACCGTCAGTGCCGAGGTTGCCGCCGTATTTTGTGAAGGCATGGCGCACATCGGCCACGGTGCGCGTCTTGTTGTCGGTCATGCAATCGACCATCACCGCTGCGCCGTTGATTCCGTAACCTTCGTAGCGCAGCTCCATGTAGTCCACACCTTCAAGTTCGCCCGCTCCACGCTTGATCGCACGCTCGACGTTATCCTTGGGCATGTTGTTGTCGTAGGCCTTTTCCATCGCCAGACGCAGACGCGGATTGGTGTCGGGGTCGCTGCCGCCTAACTTGGCCGCCACAGTGATTTCCTTGATGAGTCGGGTGAAGATTTGCCCGCGCTTGGCATCCTGACGCCCCTTGCGATGCTGGATGTTAGCCCATTTGCTGTGTCCTGCCATGATGCTCTCCGTTCAATAATTGCGCGCAATGGTATCATTTTCGGCATTCCAACCCAAACGCCCTGCTGCCATGACCGAACCGCTGCTGATCGCCAAGAATTCCGACCACGAACTCGTGCTGTTACCGCAGATGGCCAACCGCCATGGACTCATCACCGGCGCGACTGGCACGGGCAAGACCGTCACCCTGCAATCGCTGGCGGAATCGTTTTCCCGCATCGGTGTGCCAGTGTTCCTATCCGACATCAAGGGCGACCTCTCCGGCTTGGCTAAGGTGGGCGGCGGCAATGCCAAGGTCGAGGCGCGCGTCGAACAACTTCAGCTTGAGGACTACACGAACCGCGCCTACCCAGTGACATTCTGGGACGTCTCCGGTGAGCAAGGCCACCCAGTGCGCGCCACCATCTCGGACATGGGCCCGTTGTTGCTGGGACGCATGTTGAATCTGAACGAAGTACAGCAAGGCGTGCTCACAATGGCATTCAAGATTGCCGACGACAATGGCATGATGCTGCTTGACTTCAAAGACTTGCGCGCGATGATTCAGTATGTGGGCGAGAATGCAAAATCGTTCACCAGCGAATACGGCAACATCTCTACCGCCAGCGTCGGCGCCATCCAGCGCGGCTTGTTGGAACTGGAGCATCAGGGCGCAGAAGCCTTCTTCGGCGAGCCAATGCTGAACATCGATGACTTGATGCAGACCGACCGTCAAGGCTTCGGCATGATCAACATCCTCGCTGCCGACAAGCTGATGAACTCGCCCAAAGTCTATTCCACCCTGCTGCTCTGGCTGCTGTCCGAGCTGTACGAAAACCTGCCGGAAGCGGGCGATCTGGAAAAACCACGTCTAGTGTTCTTCTTCGACGAGGCGCATCTGTTGTTCAACGACGCACCTGCCATCCTGCTGGACAAGGTCGAGCAAGTGGTACGCCTGATCCGCTCCAAGGGCGTAGGCGTGTATTTCGTCACTCAGAATCCAGCCGACGTGCCAGACAAGGTGCTATCGCAGCTCGGCAACCGCGTACAGCACGCCCTTCGCGCCTTCTCGGTGCGCGATCAGAAAGCCGTGCGCGCCGCCGCCGAGACCATGCGCGACAACCCCGAACTGGACGAACAAGCCGCCATCACCGAACTCGGCGTGGGCGAAGCGCTGGTGTCGCTGCTGGACGAAAAAGGCCGCCCCACCGTGGTCGAACGGGCTTTCATCGTCCCGCCGCAAGCCCAGATCGGCCCACTCACCGCCGCCGAGCGCCAGAAAGTCATCCAATCCTCACTGCTCGCTGGGCATTACGAAGCCGCCATCGACCGCGAATCTGCCTACGAACTCATCAAAGGCCGCGCGGCCCAAGCCGATCAGGCTGCCCCTGCCCAACAAGAAAGTGGTCTCGGCGGTATGCTGGGTGGCATCTTTGGCAACGATTCCAGCACTCCTCGCCGCTCTGGTCGTCAACCGCAAAGTGTGGGCGAAGCCATCTTGAAAAGTGCAGCTAGGACGATAGGCTCAGAAGTCGGGAGGCAGTTGATACGCGGGGTGCTAGGATCGCTTTTGGGCGGACGCAGGTAAACTGCTAAAGTATTGTTCTTCGCTGACGAAATAACTGATGTCGTTTCTTTCTAATCTGCAATCTTTCCTGCCTGCAACCATAAAGGAAACATGAAACTCAGGCCTCTTGCCATTGCTCTGCTTACACTCATTTGCAGTGGAAAAGCCTATGCAACTGAAGCGCCAAACGAGCTGGATTACTATCAGGAACTACCGGTCGTTCTAAGTGCATCTCGCCTGACTCAGCCTTTGTCTGAAGCCCCGAATGCGATGACGGTCATTGATCGGAAAATGATCGATGCATCTGGCTTTCGCTCCATTCCGGATCTATTCAAGCTGGTTCCTGGTATGTACGTCAGCTACTACAAGGGCAATCACGCTTTTGTCGGCTATCACGGATCACCCGATCAGTACGCACGCTCCATGCAAGTGTTGATCGATGGCAGAAGCGTCTATATGCCACCGTTAAGTATGGTGGATTGGTCCACCTTGCCAATCACTATGGATGACATTGAGCGGATCGAAGTGATACGCGGCCCGGCGGCAGCTTCACATGGTGCCAATTCGACGCAAGGTGTGATTAACATCATCACTCAGGGTGCAGGAGATGTGAATGGCGCGACCGTTTCGGTCAGGCGTGGCGACAAAGGTGTAAACGATGTGATCGCGCGGTTCGGAAAACGCGGTGAAATGCTCGACTACCGCGTGAGTCTCGCCAGCATTTCCGATCATGGGTTCGATAACCTTAATTCTCAGCCGGGCAATCAGACTAATCCAGCTTTCATCGGAATCGGTACGCTCAATAATAGCTTCGATGACAATCGGTCACGCATGTTGAACTATCGTGCGGACTACCATCCGAATGCTGTCGATAATTTCGATCTTCAGCTCGGCTACAACCACAACGTAAAAAATGTGGGCTGGACAGACAGCCTATCGAATCCGATACATGACTTGTATGCGAACTCAGGTTTTCTGCAACTGGGATGGACTAGATTGCTGGCGGACAACTCGGAGCTGAGTCTGCGTTACAACCACATCCGTTATGATCAGCATGAAGACTTCCTGACCGCGTTGATACCCCAATCGATACGTCAGTCTGTGAACAGCGCACGGGATGAGATCGAGGTGCAGCATACGGTGGCACTTACGCCAGCCAATCGGCTGGTCTATGGTGCAGGTTATCGTTATGACCAAGTAGCGAGTCAACTCAGCAGCCTAGCTCCTATCGCCCCTGCGGCGTCCTCATCGATCAATTCCGCTGAATGGCGAGTATTCGCCCATGATGAATGGCGAATCACGCCTAGTTTGCTGATCAACACCGGTGGAATGTATGAGCGTGATCGCTTAGCTAACGAATGAAAGGGACTTCCCCGTCCCGAAGGAGCGGTGAAGTTACCGCGAACGGCATCAAAAGTGCCAAGATGGAAATGGACGTTTTCATCTAAACCGAACAGGAGGGGAAAGTCATGAGCATTATCACGATTGGGATCGATCTTGCCAAGAATGTTTTTGCAGTTCATGGCGTTAATGAGGCTGGACGAGCCGAGTTGGTCAAGCCGAAGGTGTCGCGAGATCAGTTGTTGCCACTGATTGCCCAGTTGCCGCCATGCGTGATCGGCATGGAAGCCTGCACGGGCGCGCATCACTGGGCGCGGCAGTTCCGGCAGTTTGGTCACACCGTGCGGCTGATTGCGCCGAAGTTCGTCACGCCGTACCGGATGAGCGGGAAGCGCGGCAAGAATGATGCGGCGGATGCTGCCGCCATCTGCGAAGCCGTCACCCGCCCACAGATGCGATTTGTGCCGATCAAGGACGAACACCAGCAAGCCACCCTTACCCTGCACCGCACCCGGCAGGGGTTCGTCGAAGAACGGACCGCGTTGTACAACCGGATACGCGGATTGATTGCCGAGTTCGGCATCATCCTGCCGCAAAAGGTCGAACGCCTGCGGCGAGAGATCGGTGCACATCTGGAAGACCTACCAAGCTGGGCCAACCGCTGTGTGGGCGACATGCTTGAGCACGCCGACCGGCTGGACGAACGCATCCACGAATACGACCGCGCCATGGCCGAATCGGCACGCGCAGACGACCGCTGCCGCCGCCTGATGCAACTGCCGGGCATCGGCCCGACCAGCGCCACTGCACTTGTCGCCAGCATCGGTCACGGCCACGACTTCAAGCATGGCCGCCAGTTGGCGGCTTGGCTCGGTCTGGTTCCCGGCCAATACAGCAGCGGCGGCAAAGCTAGGCTCGGACGCATCACCAAAGCCGGCGACGGCTACCTGCGAAGTTTACTGGTGCTGGGTGCGCGCGCCGTGCTCAACAGCCTCGGAGACAAACAAGATCGCCACAGTCGCTGGGCCAGAGCCCTCGTCGAGCGACGTGGCTACTGGCGCGCCACCATTGCCATCGCCGCCAAGAATGCCCGACTGTGCTGGGCGGTGCTGACCTACGGCGAAGCGTTCCGGCTCACCGCCGATGCAGCCTGAACGGCCAGCAAAAACCGACTATAGCAAAGGGAGGAAACGAATCACGGCAGGACGAACGTCGATGATGTGAGCGGGTTGGACCCGCGCGGGGTGAACCTGATCAATTTACAGGGGAGATACACAAACCCGGCTAACGAATGAGGCCCCCGCGCGCGTCTTTCATCAGGGTCCGAGCAATAGGCTCAACATGACCGGTTGTAGTTTGGCAGTCCTTCACCACCTCGCATCGGCAACGAAAGTCAGCAAACGTGATCAAGAGAACAGTAGAGACAAAAACCTAAAGACCAACCGGTCAGTTGCAATGACGGGGAAGCCCTTGTAGAAAAATTGTCTCCTCGCATCGCGTTCAATTACCATTTCACGCCGCACCATACATTCCGCGTGGGCACATCGGTCGCCTATCGCACCCCAGCGCTGATGGAGACCAACCTACCTGCCGTGCAACCCGGCGAACTCTTCGTCATGAATGCCACAGCAACCTCTCAAGGCATTAGGCCAGAAAGACTGATCTCCAGAGAGATCGGCTATATCGGCGAATTTGTTGAGTCCAAGACCCGATTGGATATGCGCATCTTCAGTGATTTAGTCACCAATGGAATCTTCTGGAGTGGTGCCACCTCGACCTTTGTGAACCTTATGTCTGCCGAGTATCAAGGATTCGAAGCGACGATCAAGCAAAGCTTCAATGAGAACAGTGAGTTGACCATCAACTTCGCCCACGAGCTGGCAAGCAGCAATGGGCCTGCGCTTGCGGCAGCTGGATATGGTACGTTCCGTTCTGCCGCGCCTTGGACGAATGATGCCCTATCAGCGAGTATTCCCAAAAACAGCGGTAGTTTGCTTTATTCCCATCGTCTGAATGATGCCCTGATCTTCAGCGCGTCCTATTACCAACAAGGAATGATGCAACCTTTTGATCGTGGCGCTACCGATGTTCAAATGATGCAAAAGCGCACCGACATGCGTCTCGCCCACCCCTTCCGAATCAGAGGGGAAAGTAAGGGAGAGTTAGCCCTAGTCATCCAGAATCTATTCAATCGGGGTTATACCGAATACGTCGCCAACAATCTCTTCAATCGTCGTGGCTACGTTACGTTGACGCTGAAGTGGTGATAGGCAAAATGTCCGAACTCGTCGCTCACATGAGACTCGGAATGCGGTTGATCTTTCTGTTGCTCTCACTGGTAGCCTTTCCTGCCTTGGCAGCGGAAGAGATGCGTGTATTGCTGGTCTTGGGTGGGAACAATGCACCTTACTTAGCCTTTGCAGATACCTTCCTCCAAAATTTGCCGAGTGGAATCCGCACCGAAGTCATCGATAAGATCGAGAACTACTCAGATAAAACGTCCACTGCTGATTTGGTCATCGCTGTGGGCTCGCCAGCCGCCAAACGTGTCAGCCTTTCGGCAACCACGACACCTGTGCTACTCGCCATGGTGCCTCGGAATGCGTATGAGGACGAAGTAAAGTCAAGGCGCGCGCAAAACAAAACCTTCTCGGCCCTCTACATCGATCAACCTTGGAGCCGTCAGGTCGAGCTGCTGCGTATCGCCGTGCCGGAGCGAAGACGAGTAGGCGTGCTTTACTCCGAATCATCCCGCCTTGACTTGCGCACATTGCAGGGATTGCTAAACACTCAAGGCTACTCGCTCTTTGCCAAAGTCTTGCGCTCGCCCGACACGCTGTTTACGGATATGGAAGAGGTTCTCGATCACTGCGATATCTTGCTGGCGACCCCCGACAATCTCATCTACGGTCCCAATACGATACGAAACATCCTGCTGAGTAGTTATCGACATGGCATTCCACTGGTCGGCTTCTCGCAGCCCTATGTCAAGGCGGGTGCTCTATACTCCTTGTTCGCTACGCCGGAGCAACTAGCCAGTCAAGCCGCTGCCATCACGTCGGGCTTTGCTAAATCGCGGACTTTGCCCGATCCCCAGTATTCTCGGCAATACTCCATCGACATCAATCAAGATGTTGCGCGAGCCATGAACATTCGGATAAGGGCCGCCGAATCGTTGAAAATGCTGCTCGAAGAAATGCAGGTGAAGCCATGATGTTCGGTGCGAAGCACAGTATAGGCCGGCATGTAGCTTGGCTATCGTTGTTTCCGCTACTCATCATGGCGATCGGTATGGAAACCTTTTACCTGAATGATCGGTTCAAAGATTTAGATAGCGATCTTATTCAACGAGGTAAGTTGATTGCTCGACAAATCGCTGCAGGTAGCGAATATGGCGTTTTTTCCCGTAATAAAGAAGCGCTACGTGAACTAGCCGAAAAAACGCTACTGGAACCAGATGTCGTCAGCATCATGATCTTGGATGACAATTTCACTGTGTTAACAGACCTCAGGCGCGCCTTGGCGAATCCTGCTGGGAACGCAGTTGTCATTCCGGCTGACACAAGCAAGCCACCGGCACAGGAGTTACTTCAACATGTCGATTACTATGATCCCGTTCACGACAATGGAAAGATTATTCTGATTTACCAGCCGATTCTAGGCTCTCAGATCATGCTCGATAGTCTTGAGTCCAAGAACAGTTATCGTCAGGTGGGAACCGTTTTGGTACAGCTAAGTAAGTACAGTACCGAGCGTCTTAAGTCGAAATTACTTTGGATCTCGATATCTGCCAGCCTGATATTCATCATCTTTACCTATTTCCTGACCTTGCTGGCCAATCGACGCATCACCACTCCCGTAGAGCAGTTAAGCCATGCGATCAAAGCCATAGGTAGTGGCAATCTGGATAGCCGAGTCAACTTATCCAGTTGTATCACTGAACTGTGTACTCTGACGGATGGAATCAACCAAATGACCTCGGAGCTTCGCACCGAGCGAGACCTGATGCAAAGTCGGATCGATGATGCCACTCAGCAGCTACGAGAGCTTGCCTTCTACGATACGCTGACCCACTTACCCAACCGTCGCCTGCTTGAGGATCGTCTAGCTCAAAGCATGGCAGCCAGCAAGCGGTCAGGGATCTATGGAGCCTTGATGTTCCTCGATCTGGATAACTTCAAGCCGATCAATGATCTATACGGCCATGCGGCGGGCGATCTGCTATTGATTGAAGCGGCCCAGCGCATCAGCAACTGCCTGCGAGAAATGGACACCGTGGCGCGCTTCGGAGGTGACGAGTTCGTCGTTTTATTGAATGAGTTGAGCGCAGAGTATGGCGCATCGACCGAGCAAGCACACTTCGTTGCAGAAAAGATCCGTGCCGCGTTAGAGCAGAACTATTTCCTCACGCAGATCAAAGAGGACGGTACCCGAGTTCACATCGAACACCATTGCTCATCCAGCATCGGCATTACCTTATTCATGGATCATGATGTACTCGCCGAGGAAATCATGATCTCGGCTGACACGGCAATGTATCAAGCCAAACAGAATGGCCGGAATCAGATTCGTTTAAATGAAAATAACAATGCCTAACTCTCTCAGTGCGCTTCTACGCTCGCTCGCCTCACCTGAGGTCGCCACTATTCAGCAACGCTTTTTCAAGACTGGCCCCGGAGAATACGGCGCCGGAGATCAGTTCCTAGGCATCAAGGTACCGGTGTTGCGGGTGCTGGCGAAGCAGCATCGAGATACCAATCTGGAAGTGATTAAAGCGCTGCTAGTTTCGGAGTTTCACGAAGAGCGGTTGTTTGCGCTGCTGTTGCTGATGCAGTGCTATCTTCGCGGATCAGAAGCTTATAGATCAGAAGCTTACGATACCTACCTAAACCATACTCATCACATCAACAACTGGGATTTAGTAGATGTTTCGGCACCACACATCGTCGGCCATTACTTGGCGGACAAGCCGCGCAGTCGCTTGTATGAGCTAGCGGCTTCTGACTCGTTGTGGGAGCGGCGCATCGCCATCATCGCCACCTTTCACTTCATCCGCCTGAACCAGTTCGACGACACCTTACGCCTCGCCGCCCTGCTCTGCGGCGATACTCACGATCTGATGCACAAGGCGGTGGGCTGGATGTTGCGCGAGGTGGGCAAACGTGATCAGGCAGTCGAGGAAGCATTCCTGCTCCCGCGTCAGCACACCCTGCCGCGCACGCTGCTGCGCTACGCCATCGAACGCTTCCCCGAAGCACGCCGCCAACAATATCTGCGGGGTGACGCTACCTGAGGACGGCGCATTCGCGTAGCATCCCGCCCTATGAACAACGAACACAACAGTCACTCGCTCGACCCCGAAGACTGGGATACTTTCCGCGCCCAGTCGCACCAAATGCTAGACGATATGCTGGACTATCAGGCGCATCTACGCGAGCGGTCAGTGTGGCAACCCATCCCCGCGGAGCTGAGAGCAGGCTTCCGTGAGCCTCTACCGCAACAACCTGCCGAACTTTCCGAGGTCCATCAGCGCTTCATGCAGGAAGTCCTGCCCTATGCCGTCGGCAATGCACATCCAGGTTTTATGGGCTGGGTGCATGGCGGAGGTACACCGGTGGGCATGGTCGCCGAGATGCTGGCGGCAGGACTAAATGCCAATCTAGGCGGACGTGACCAAATGCCCATCGAGGTAGAAAAACAGATCCTGCATTGGGTACGCGAACTTTTCGGATTTCCTAAAACGGCCAGCGGCTTGTTTGTCACCGGCGCTTCATTGGCAAATTTTATCGCCTTGCTGGTGGCACGAACCTCCGCGCTGGGCGAGGCTGTGCGTATAGATGGCTTAAAGAATCATCAACTTGTCGCCTACACCTCGGCGGGGGCACACGGCTGCATCACTCAGGCCATGGAGTTGGCTGGCATCGGCAGTGCCGCCCTGCGGCTGATCCCGCTGAACGCTCAGTTCCAAATGAACACCGCCGCACTGGAGCAAGCCATCGCCGCCGACCGCGCGGCTGGGCTGACGCCGTTCTTCATCGCCGCAACTTCGGGCACGGTGGATGTCGGCGCGATCGACGATCTGGACACGATCGCCGACATCGCCCAACGTGAAAAACTGTGGCTGCACATCGACGGAGCATTAGGAGCGCTCGGCATGTTGTCACCCGACATCGCGCCACGTCTAGCCGGCATAAACCGAGCCGACTCCATCGCCTTCGATTTCCACAAATGGGGACAAGCCCCCTACGATGCGGGTTTCATTCTGGTGCGCGACGCTGAGCTGCATCGCCACACCTTTGCCTCGCCTGCCGCCTATTTGCGCCGAGAGACGCGTGGAATCGCCGCCAATTCACCTTGGCCCTGCGATTTCGGCCCGGATCTGTCGCGAGGGTTTCGCGCACTCAAGGTCTGGTTCACACTGAAAACTTACGGCGCAGCCCAACTGGGAGAGATGATCTCCGGTACCTGCATGCTGGCAAATCACTTAGCAGAACGGATCGCGGCCACGCCGCAACTGGAGCTGTTAGCGCCCGTTGCGCTCAATGTTGTGTGCTTCCGCTATCGTTTCCCGAATTCCGATACGGCCAGCTTGAATCGGCTCAATGCTGAGCTTGCCATTCGGCTACAGGAATCAGGGCGCGTCGCTCCCTCGACCACGACACTAAATGGAGCGTTAGCGATACGCGCCGCCATCGTCAACCATCGTACGAATAGCACCGATATTGACAGCCTGATCGAAACGACCCTACTCTGCGCCCTCGCTATGATGCGAACGTGAATCACGCTGGGTAACCTCATGAACGCAAGGCACTTAACGCACCCCGCTCCACTCATCGGCCAAGCCGCTTTCACGCGCATGGTCATGGCTGGCATCGACCTCGCGCCGATCGGGCAGCAACTGCTCAAACGAGCAGAGGAACATCCTAGTGATGCCAACACGATGATGGACTTGTCCTCAGTGATGTTACTGATGGGAAAACGAACACTTTCTTTGCAGATACAGCGCCTAGCTATTGAAATACAACAACTCTATACCCTATCTACACACGAAAAGCCCACACTACGTCTATTGGCGTTGATGTCACCTGGCGACATGATGGCGAATACTCCGCTGGAATTCTTACTGGAGCGCTCAGATATTCAACTGGATCTGCTGTTCCTCAAAGAGGGCCTACCGGCTTCCGAGCAGGTGCCAGATCACGATGTGTTATTCGTAGGTATCGGTGAGTCGGATGCCAATCTGCCCCTGCTACATCAATTAGAGGAGCAACTGCGCGATTGGCCGCGCCCTGTGCTGAATCTGCCTCGCTCCATCTCGCACCTGTCGCGTGACGGTGTGTACGCCCTACTTCACGATGCTCCCGGCGTGGTGATCCCGCAAACCCTCCGCGTTGAACGCGCCACACTAGAAGCACTCAACATCCAGAGACAATCACCTGAAGCTTGGTTAGACGGCGGTTATCCGCTGATCGTGCGCCCAGTGGATTCGCATGCAGGCCAAGGATTGGACAAGCTTGATGGGCCTGCCGATGTGGGTGTCTATCTGACGAACGCCACTCAGCACGAATTCTTCATCTCGCGTTTTGTGGACTACCGCAATGCCGACGGCCAGTTCCGCAAATACCGCATCGCGTTGATCGCCGGCAAACCTTATCTTGCACATTTGGCGATCTCTAGCCATTGGATGATTCATTATCTCAACGCAGGTATGTCTGAAAGTGCCGAAAAGCGCGCCGAAGAGGAATTCGCCATGGTTCATTTCGACCGCGAATTTGCCTGCCGTCATCAAACAGCGCTCACCGCGATCCACGAGCGCATGGGCTTGGACTATCTGGGTATCGACTGCGCTGAAACCGATGACGGCAAGCTGCTGATCTTTGAGGTGGACACGTCGATGGTCGTGCATTCGATGGATCCTGTGGACATCTTCCCCTACAAACAGCCGCAGATGCATAAAGTGTTCGCGGCCTTCCGCAGCTTGTTGCTGGATGCGGCAAAACGTCCAGTTTAAATCGCCCATGGAAGTCGTCCTTAGTCGCCCGCTCCGCACCGGCAACCAGAGTCTGCTGCCTTTGCATGAAATGCTGGTGGCGGGAGGCGACGAGCGACTACGACGAGATCCAAACACCGAACTGAATCGCTACGGATGCCCTGTATTGCCGGACTCGGGGCTGATCGCCCTCGGCTCATCCACCGCCTCGCCTATCTCGGAGCCGGCCTACCTTGCAAGCAAGCTGCTACACCTACGCTTCCAAGCTGGCTTGCGCAAAGAGTCAGCTGAGCTTGTCTATGCGCGTGAAAGTACACTTATCCGCCGTGAGTTGCTGAGTCTGTGCAGACTTGGCGATTTATCTGGACTGGAGTTACAGCTTGCCGCGTCGGGTACCGACGCGCACCAAGCTGCCGCCCGCCGAGTGGCGAACTCCGTGGGTAAGCCGATGCACACCCTTACCGTGGAAGAGGCGGAAACCGGTAGCTATGTCGTAGCGGCCATGTCGTCGCCTGCCAATCAGGTAAGCACTATCGCATTGCGCTTGGCCGATGGCACGCCGCGCAGTACGAGCGAGATCGACGCGGATTTCGCTCGGCACGCTGAACAGGTCATTGCCGCCGGGCGGCACCTGTTGCTAGTGTTGGTCGATGTCTCCAAGACCGGCCTTATCGCCCCGAGCCCAACGCTTGCTGCCGAACTGCACCAGCGCTGGCCGCAACAGTGTGATGTCCTCGTCGATGCCTGCCAGTTCCGTTTCACCCCCGCCACATTACGCTGCTATCTGGAGTTGGATTTTATGGTCGCAATCACGGGTTCCAAGTTCATTGGTGGCCCTAGCTTTTCCGGTGCCCTGCTGATTCCAGAAACTAGTGCTGCTCGTTTGAAGGCTACGACCGCCGAGCCCGAGTCCCCAAATTTTGGCTTGCTGCTACGCTGGCAAGCAGCTTTAGAAGAATTTCGCGCCTTCAGTCAACTTCCCAGATCATCTATCAGCCAAGCGCTAAGTACGTTTGCAACGGCGATGGAATCTCGACTGAAGAGCAGTCCGCTATGTATCGCCCTCCCTGTGCCGCAATTAGAGCGCCCGTTTCAGGTCGAGTCTGATGATTGGGGGCATATCCAGAGTATCTTTCCCTTCTCACTAAGGCACCCCAAGTCAGGGGCCGCGTTTACGCTGGATGAAACTCGGCTCATGTACCAGTTATTACAACGAGATGCGGGTGATCAATCACCCCATGCCAGAAGGCGCTTTCTCGTGGGACAACCCGTAACCTGTGGCAGCCGTGATGACACGTCGTTCGGAGCGCTGCGTATCTGCGCCAGCACACGCATGATCGTCGATGCCGCCGCCGACACTAATCACGCAGGTCGAATCATCAACACCTCCCTAGCTGCCTTCGATAAAGTCGAATATCTCGCAGGATCTACTCGCTTCGACCGAAACTAAATCTAACAAACTCCTCGTTGGCCGGAGCGCACTCGTACCCACGAAGAAAAGCGGCTCTATCTTACGATAGAGCCGCTCATCACTACTGCTTGCCAGAGTTACTTGGCGGGGTAATCTACCCGTTCGCGCAACTCTTTGCCCGCCTTGAAGTGCGGGACATACTTGGCCGGTACTTGCACCTTGTCGCCCGACTTGGGATTGCGCCCTTGGCGGGGTGGACGATAGTTCAGCGCAAAGCTGCCAAAGCCGCGAATTTCGATGCGACCACCGCTAGCCAAAGTTTCGCCCAGCGTGTCAAGGATGACCTTGACCGCCAGTTCCGCATCCTTGGCCAACAGTTGCGGATGACGCTCTGCTAGGTTGGCAATCAGTTCTGAACGAGTCATGTCACACCTCGATTATGCGTCAGCCTTGCTGGTGTCCAGCTTGGCCTTGAGCAATGCGCCCAGGTTGGTCGTGCCAGCACTCGCTTGGTTCTCGGAAGAGAACTTCTGCATAGCAGCTGCTTCTTCAGCACGATCCAGCGCCTTGATGGACAGATTAATGCCACGACCCTTGCGATCCACGTTGATGATGACGGCCTTGATGGTGTCGCCTTCCTTCAGGTGGTTGCGGATGTCTTCAACACGGTCAGCCGACACTTCAGAAGCCTTCAGGTAAGCTTCAACGTCGCCGTCCAAACCGATCACTGCGCCCTTAGCATCCATCGACTTGACGATACCGTTAACGATCGCGCCCTTGTCATGGCCAGCCACGAAGCCGCTGAACGGATCACCGTCGATCTGCTTGATGCCGAGGGAGATGCGCTCACGCTCAACGTCAATGGCCAGAACCACAGCTTCCAGTTCGTCGCCCTTCTTGTAGCCACGCACGGCTTCTTCACCAGGCTGCGACCAAGATAGGTCGGACAAGTGAACCAAACCGTCGATGCCGCCTTCCAGACCGATGAACACGCCGAAGTCAGTGATGGACTTGACTTGACCGCGTACTTTGTCGCCCTTCTTGTGGTTGATCGCGAAATCGTCCCAAGGATTAGACTGGCACTGCTTCATGCCCAGAGAGATACGACGACGTTGTTCGTCGATTTCCAGAATCATCACTTCTACTTCGTCGCCCAGAGCAACGACCTTGGAAGGATGTACGTTCTTGTTGGTCCAGTCCATTTCGGAAACGTGAACCAGACCTTCGATGCCTTGTTCGATTTCAACGAATGCACCGTAGTCGGTCAGATTGGTCACCTTACCGAACAGGCGGGTGCTAGCCGGATAGCGGCGAGCCAGACCATTCCAAGGATCGTCTCCCATTTGCTTGATGCCCAGAGAAACACGGTTCTTCTCTTGGTCGAACTTCAGGATCTTGGCTTCGACTTCGTCGCCAACAGTCAACACTTCGGATGGGTGCTTCACGCGACGCCATGCCAAGTCAGTGATGTGCAACAGACCGTCGATACCGCCCAAGTCAACAAACGCACCGTAGTCGGTGATGTTCTTAACCACGCCCTTGACGATTGCGCCTTCCTTCAGGTTTTCCATCAGGGCTTCGCGATCAGCACCTTGGGTCGCTTCCAGCACAGCGCGGCGGGACACCACTACGTTGTTGCGCTTGCGATCCAGCTTGATGACCTTGAATTCCATGGTCTTGTTTTCGTAAGGAGTCGTATCCTTAACTGGACGGATGTCCACCAGCGAACCAGGCAGGAAAGCACGGATACCGTTGACCAGAGCGGTGAGACCACCCTTGACCTTGCCACTGACGTAGCCGGAAACGATCTGACCTTCTTCCATAGCGACTTCGAGTTCGTGCCATGCAGCCAGACGCTTAGCTTTTTCACGGGACAAACGAGTTTCGCCGAAACCGTTTTCCAGCGATTCGATGGCAACGGTGACGAAATCACCAGCCTTGACTTCCATTGCACCCTGGTCGTCCAAAAATTCTTCGACGGGGATCAGGCTCTCAGACTTAAGACCCGCATTCACCACGACGACGTTATGATCGACACGCACCACTTGGGCGGTAATCAGTTCGCCAGCACGCATTTCCTTGCGCGTCAGGCTTTCTTCAAACAGGGAGGCAAAACTTTCCATTTCGGATACGGCAGTAGTCATTTACAGATTTCCAAGCAAAACCCGGTGTGAGCGGGGGTTAGTTACACATCCCATGACGAAGGGCTCGCCACAGGTCCTAAACACTGATTCAAGAATCAGCTATTCCTTACACGCCGCACGGTACCGTACCAGCACTTCCTCCACAGCCTGTTCGATGCTCAGCGGTGTCGAATCCAGCAGGGCCGCGCCAGGCGCTATTTGAAGAGGTGCCACGCTACGCTGGCTATCGCGCTCATCGCGCAGACGTATCTCTTGCAAAAGGAGCGCGATATTAGCACTCATCCCTTTGCCTATCAACTGCTTATAGCGTCTTTCCGCACGTGCTTCGGCGCTAGCCGTCAAAAATACTTTACAAACCGCATCGGTGAACACCACCGAGGCCATATCGCGCCCATCGGCAACCAAGCCCGGCGCTTGGCGAAATGCCCTTTGCTTGTCTAACAGCGCAGCGCGCACCGCAGGTAGTGCTGCCACTTGGGATGCGGCAGCGGCAGCATGTTCAGAGCGCAATTCATCGCCTACCGGAGCGCCGAACAGCCAAATTGCTTCACCCTCAAAACGAATATCCATCGCCAAAGCTAGTTGCGCCAATCCGGACTCATCAGTCAACGCTACACCGCGCTGATTCGCAGCCAAGCCAAGCAAACGATACAAGGCACCGCTATCAAGAAAATGAAAACCCAAAATCGCTGCAACGCGCTGAGCGACCGTGCCTTTACCTGAGGCAGACGGGCCGTCGATAGCAATGACGGGAATAACAGAATTCGCCATAAGATCAACCCACAACCTATTGAATAGTAACGCGAGCGAACTTGCGTTTGCCCGCCTGCACAACCACCGCACTGCCTGCGGCGACTTGCAATCCCTTGTCGCCGATCTTCTCGCCATCCAACTTGACTCCACCTTGCTCTACCAAGCGATTCGCCTCAGAGGTACTCGGTGTCAGCCCCGCCTGCTTGAGCAGATGGGCGATGCCGATACTGCCATTGGTGGATTGCACCGAGACTTCTGGCATCTCATCGGGAATCTCACCGCGACTACGCGCCTCGAATGCAGCCAGTGCATCGATTGCTGCCTGACGGCTATGGAAGCGCTCGACGATTTCCTGAGCAAGCAACACTTTGATGTCACGAGGATTTCGTCCGACCTCGATTTCATCTTTCCAACCACGGATCTCGGTCATCGGACGGAACGACAGCAATTCAAGATAGCGCCACATCAGCTCGTCCGACACCGACATCAGCTTACCGAACATGTCGTTCGGCGCTTCAGTCACGCCGACGTAATTCCCCAGCGACTTGGACATCTTATTCACGCCATCCAGACCTTCCAACAGCGGCATGGTCAATACACACTGAGCGGGCTGCCCATGATGCTTTTGCAGTTCGCGCCCCATCAGCAGATTGAACTTCTGATCGGTCCCCCCCAGTTCGATGTCAGACTTGAGTGCGACGGAGTCGTAACCTTGCACCAACGGATACATAAATTCGTGGATAGCGATAGGCTGCCCCCCCTTGTAGCGCTTGGAAAAATCATCGCGCTCCAGCATCCGCGCCACCGTGTGCGTCGCGGCCAAACGAATCAGATCAACCGCGCTGAATTGATCCATCCAAGTAGAGTTAAATACGATTTCAGTTTTTGCAGGATCAAGCACTTTGAATACCTGCTCGCGGTAACTCTGCGCGTTAGCCAATACCTGTTCGCGCGACAACGGCGGGCGGGTTGTATTCTTGCCGGTGGGATCACCAATCATGCCGGTAAAGTCGCCAATCAAAAAAAGAGCGTGGTGCCCCAAGTCCTGCAACTGGCGCATCTTGTTCAGCAAGACGGTGTGTCCAAGGTGCAGATCGGGAGCCGTTGGATCAAAGCCGGCCTTGATACGCAGCGGGCGCCCTTGCGCCAACTTCTGTTTAAGTTCTTCTTCCAGCAGCAATTCATCGCAGCCGCGCTTGATCAGTTCGAGTGTTTCTTGTTGCATAGTGTTCGATTCGTCGTTATGTTCAACCTAGCCACCCAAGAAAGGGTGGCGATTCTCCCGATTCCATAGCAAAATCAAGCCAGAAGCGGCAGATTACAGTTTGACCGCCGAGGTTTTTCTGGTAGAGTCGCGCCTTGGATCACCAAGGCATCTCGACTATTCGGTCAAGCATGGTGAAACGGGGAGCGCGAATGGTAACTCAAAACATCCTGACTCAAGAACGCAAATCTAAGATTCGCTGGTTTGTAGCCGTCTCCACTCTACCCCTGCTGGGCGTAGTTACCGCCTTCGGTGTAATGCCGCAAAGCCTGACTCAGTTTACCCCCGCTGCAACCATTTCCCAAGAAATCACCCTGCCTGCGGCCGAAGCTGCGGCACCTGCTGCCACCTTTTGGCGCAACGAGAAAATGTCCCGCACGGACACCGTAGATGCACTGCTGACAAAACTAAACGTTTCCGATGGGGCCGCTAGCGCATTCCTGCGCAAGAGCGCCCAAGCAGCCGACTTCCGCAAGTTCGCTCCAGGCAAACAGATCCAAGCCGAGACTACAGCTGACGGCGACCTAATCGCCTTACGCTTCACCGGCAATGCCGGCGCTCAAGTGGCGATTAAACGCGAGGGCGACGGATTCAAGGTTTCCACGCAAGCCGCACAGGTGGAGCAGCGCACCTTCCTGCGCACCGGCGTGATCAAGTCCAGCCTTTTCGCAGCAACAGATGAAGCCGATCTGCCCGATGCGGTCGCCAGTCAGTTATCTGATATTTTTGGCGGCGACATCGACTTTCACCACGATCTGGCTAAAGGCGACAAGTTCTCCGTCATTTATGACATGACATTCAGCAATGGCCAACCAGTGCGCACAGGTCGCATTCTCGCCGCTGAATTCATCAATCAAGGCACATCCTACCGTGCTGTTTATTTCAAGAGCGACGAAACTCACGGAGACTATTACACGCCGGACGGCAAGAGCGTACATAAGGCTTTCCTGCGTTCACCACTGGAATTCTCTCGCATCAGTTCAGGCTTTAGTTCAGCCCGCCTACACCCAGTGCTGAACAAGGTTCGTGCTCACAAGGGTGTGGATTACGCCGCTCCAACCGGCACCAAAGTTAAGAGCACAGCGGATGGAGTCGTGTCTGTAGCCGGTAAGCAAAATGGTTACGGCAACGTGATCGAGGTGGATCACCAGGGTCGCTACCGCACGGTATATGGCCACTTGTCTCGCTTTGCAGCCGGAATACACAAAGGCCAACATATCCGCCAAGGCGATGTCATCGGCTATGTAGGCATGACCGGATTGGCTACAGCCCCTCACTTGCACTATGAGTTCAAGGTCGATGGCGTACAGCGCGATCCGCTGCGCGTTGCTCTGCCAGATGCGAAACCAATCAGCGCCAGCCAAAAGACTGCTTTCGAAAATTCAAATCGGAGCTTGTATTCTCGCCTTGGCCTGATGCGTGATGTCAGCCTAGCCAAACTAGACTAACCCTTGCTCAGTGACTGGTTCGGAGCTTTATGTCGGCATCATGTCCGGCACCAGCTTAGATGGCATAGATTGTGCGTTAGTTGATCTCTCGCAAGTTACGCCTCGGCTAATTACCAGCTACTACCAACCCTACCAGCAGCCGCTGAAAGACGCGTTGCTGGTTTTGCATAGCTCATCCGAGAATGAGTTACACCAAGCTCAACTTATTGGTCAGCAGTTAGCGCACGATTACGCTACAGCAACTCATGCTCTGCTCGATAAAGTTGGCATTGAGTCTCAAAAAATACGCGCCATCGGTTGCCACGGCCAAACCATCCGCCATCGCCCCGAGCACCACTACACCATACAGCTCAACAACCCGGCGCTATTAGCTGAGCTTACCGGCATCGACGTTATTGCAGATTTCCGATCTCGCGACATAGCAGCAGGCGGGCAAGGCGCCCCCCTAGTTCCCGCTTTTCATGATCGCATACTGCGCCACGCAAAGACTCATCGCATCATTCTAAATATCGGTGGCATCAGCAATTTGACTGATCTTTCGCCAGGGCAAGCAACAATAGGTTTCGACTGCGGCCCCGGCAATTTGCTAATGGATGCGTGGATCGCCCGCCATCACGGTGTAGCCTATGATCGTAATGGGGACTGGGCAGCCAGCGGGAAAATTCTGCCAAAGTTGTTAGACACACTATTGGCAGAGTCTTTCTTTGCCGCCCCCCCACCCAAAAGTAGCGGACGTGACTTATTCAACATGGCTTGGCTCGAAGCCCACCTACAAGGAACCGAGTCACCCGCTGACGTTCAAGCTACCTTGCTCGGACTTACTGGACAAAGCATTGCTGATGCAATATCAAAGTATTGCACAGCACCTGAGGAAATTTGGCTGTGCGGTGGTGGAGCTCACAATGCAACACTCGTGGCTTATCTGAAAACCGCCCTACCCGCCTGCTATATAGCGCCAACAGATAGGCTGGGCATCGATGCAGACTGGATGGAAGCAATCGCCTTTGCCTGGCTGGCTCGCCAAACTTGCCACCGCGAACCCAGCAACCTGCCCATCGTCACGGGTGCGGCACACCCGTGCATCCTCGGCGCCATCTATCCAGCCTAACGTGGCAAAAGAAAACCCGCTTTAGCAGCGGGTTTTCTTTTGAAGTGACCACAAGCAATCAACGTTCAAGCGGCAATTCCATTTCTGTGTTATCTCCACGCCGCACCGACACTTTCTCTGTGGCCATTTTGTAACCCTCCAACTTGACGCTAACAGCATGTACGCCTGGATCGACCTCTACGCGCAAGGGTGACAAACCAAAATAGACTCCATCCACATAAACCTTAGCTCGCGCAGGATTAGTGTTGACCACCAATAAACCTGTAGTTGCTGTTGCTCGGGGAGCATAAGCAGATGGCGGTGCAGTTACCTTAGCAGGCATGACCACACCTTGATAAGCGGGAGCTACCGGTGATGCCGCCTGAACTGCAGGTGCTGTCGGAGCCACATACACAGTCACCCCAGGGACAGGTCGTGTGCCGGGTGTCAAATTGAACAACTCTGGACGAGATGCCATCAAGCTAGCACTAATTGCATCCGTTCCTTTGCCTGCAACCAACCACAAGCTGTTTCTCAGGTACTCAGCAACATCTGCACGGTTATTTCCGGAGACTCCGGCAAAGCGATCATTCTTCTCCATCACTAGACCGGACCACACCACCTTGCCAGATGCCACATCCTTGACAGTAAGCTCGATACCGATCAAGACCTCATCTCGAATTTTTACATTCAGAGTCAGTTCTTTGACTACGCCCGATAGCTCGAAGGTCGCATTGGCGGCACGATCCTCAAAGACTGTAAATCCAGCATCATCAAGCCGATTTCGCATCGTGCCAGCAACAAGAGCAGTAACGTCTTGAGAGATGACGATGTCATCGATGGTCAATCCTGCGACATTGCCCCCACCGACCCCGATCTTTCTTGTATTTGCCCCAACCTTGCGATCATCGGTGAACTGTCCCAGACGAATGGTCGCTGAAAATTTAGTCAATGGAGCATTAGGGTTAGGACGATGTTTGGTCGAAACCTCAATCACATCACCGCGACTAAACATGCCACTCATACCGCCCATGGATGGCAACTCCATACTGGAACAAGCCGTCAGTGAAACCAAGCAACACAGTACAGCGACCTTATTGATACGTATCATAATGTTACCTAAGAACAAATCAGGATGGCGCCACACATAGCCGCCAAACAAGCAGGAACCACGGGAATCAAAATTAAGCGGATGCGATCGCTTTTTCGATCTCAGCGAAAGTGCGAGCGACTTCGAAGTATCCTTGCAAGCTTAGGCCCAGTTGGCGAGCGATCTGGGTTGCAGAGAACAGCCCGCAGACGACTTGGTGTCCACTGACATCTTCATCCACCACGATAGCATGCTGACGACCCGCTGCTTTCAGTGTGGCGATGATGTGCCCCACTTTGGAAGACAACACATCTGCCAACTTGATAACTTCAAGTTCGTTTTCGGGAGTCATCACATCGGTGACCAGAATGTCAGAATGCGTACCGCCGACTTCTTGCAGGAAGCGCATCGGCTTCTCCCCAAGCACATCTTGAGCAGTGATCAGCCCAGCGACTTTCTCATGTTCATCCAACACCAGCAAGGTACGCACGCCGTAACGGATCATCTTGGCATTAGCGCGATCCATCTGGGTCTTGGCACGCACCGTAATCACGCCAACGCTGCGAAGATTGGTCATCACGTCGGATGCCTTGCTTTCTAGCGTGACTCGTTCCGGCAAGGTTTGCGTCGGGCGGGCAAAGCCGGAGCCACTCTTCAAACGGGATGCAGCAAGTGGGGCATATTCTCTGTTCATGATTTTCCTTGGTTATTCAGGGTTAGCAACTGCTTGAAACTCGTTTGGATGATTCAGCTCGCCCAGCGACTCGCACCGCCGGTAAATAGCGCACTAACTCATTCAGCGCCATGCAATAGACCTCGCGCTTGAATTCAATCACGCTGTCCATCTCGATCCAGTAATCATTCCAGCGCCAGGCATCGAACTCGGGATGATCGGAAGCACGCAGACTGACATCACAGTCCCGCCCCACCAACCGCAGCAAAAACCAAATCTGTTTCTGCCCCTTGTAGCTACCGCGCCACTCGCGTTTGACCCAATGCTGCGGCACTTCGTAACGCATCCAGTCGCGTGTGCGTCCGAGAATCTTGATATGGTTAGGATGCAGACCCACTTCTTCGTGCAGTTCGCGGTACATCGCTTGCTCCGGCGTCTCGCCGTGCTGGATGCCACCCTGCGGAAACTGCCACGAATCTTGGCGTACCCGCTTCCCCCAAAATACCTGATTCTTAGCGTTCGTCAGTATGATGCCGACATTTGGGCGATAACCGTCACGGTCTATCATGCTCGCCCCACTGTTTATTATTTAAGTGGGCGAATTGTTCCACATTTCGGTCACTCTGAAAAGGCAAAAGCCCGTCCTTTCACGGTAAAATGCGCCTCCGTTATCCAATCCAAACGAAACCGCCATGCGTCTTTCCCAGTTTTTCATCTCCACACTCAAAGAAGCTCCCAACGAAGCCGAGCTGCCCAGCCACAAACTCATGCTGCGAGCTGGCTACATCAAGCGCCTCTCCAGCGGGCTTTACACTTGGATGCCACTCGGTCTGCGCGTCCTCCGCAAGGTGGAAGCTGTGGTGCGGGAAGAGATGAACAAGAGCGGCGGCATCGAGCTGCTGATGCCCGCCGTGCAACCTGCCGAACTGTGGGAAGAGACTGGCCGCTGGGCAGTGTTCGGCCCACAGATGCTGAAAATCAAGGATAGACATGACAATCTGTTCTGCTTTGGCCCGACGCACGAAGAGGTCATCACCGACATCGCCCGCCGCGAAGTGAAGAGCTATCGTCAGTTGCCACTGAACTTCTACCAGATTCAGACAAAGTTCCGTGACGAAGTCCGCCCGCGTTTCGGCGTGATGCGCGCCCGCGAGTTCATGATGAAGGATAGCTATTCCTTCCACGCAAACTACGAGAGTCTGGAACAGACCTATCGCGTGATGTACGCCACTTACTCGCGCATCTTCACCCGCCTCGGCCTGCAATTCCGCGCCGTAGCAGCGGACACCGGCGCGATCGGCGGCGATGGCTCGCATGAGTTCCACGTATTGGCCGATTCCGGCGAAGACGGCTTGGCGTTCTGCCCGACTTCCGATTACGCCGCCAACGTCGAACTGGCAGAAGCCATCGCACCGCAAGAACCACGCGCCGCCGCCACACAAGAATTGCAGAAGGTCATCACCCCCGGACAAAAGACCATCGAAGAGGTTGCTAGCTTCTTCAGCGTTTCCGCGCAACAAGTGCTTAAAGCCATCGCCGTGATGGATGCCGAGAACCAGTTCGCCCTGCTGCTGTTGCGCGGCGACCATCAGTTGAACGAGATCAAGGCCAGCAAGGTGTTGGGTGGCGAATTCCGCTTTGCTAGTGATGAAGATATCCACCGTCACGTCGGATGTCGCTCCGGCTACATCGGCCCAATCAAAGCTACCGTGCGCGTGCTGGCTGACCGCTCTGCTGCCGCCATGAGCGACTTCATCTGCGGTGCAAACGAGGATGGTTTCCACTATGCTGGAGCCAATTTCGGCCGTGACGTACATCTGGATGAAGCCAACGTCCACGACCTGCGCAATGTCGTCGCTGGCGACGCCAGCCCGGACGGCATGGGCCATCTGGAGCTGTGTCGCGGCATTGAAGTCGGCCACATCTTCCAGTTGCGCACCAAGTACTCCGAAGCACTCAGTGCCACTTTCCTCGACGAGAACGGCAAATCGCAAGTGATGGAAATGGGCTGTTACGGCATTGGCGTGTCACGCATCGTGGGCGCGGCCATCGAGCAGAACTTCGACGAGCGCGGCATCACCCTGCCCGCTGGCATGGCTCCGTTCCAGCTTGCCATCTGCCCCATCGGCTACAAGAAGAACGAAGGCGTGCGTGCTGCTGCCGACCAGCTTTACGCCGACCTGTCTGCCGCTGGCATTGAAGTGCTGCTGGATGACCGCGACGAGCGCCCCGGCGTGATGTTCGCCGACATGGAACTGATCGGTATCCCGCACCGCATCACCTTGGGCGACCGTGGACTGAAGGAAGGAAAAGTCGAGTATCAAGGGCGTCGGGACAGCGAGAAGCAAGAGATTGTATTGACTGACATCGTTGCTTTCACCCAAGCGAAACTATGCGCCTAAAACGGCTGGGCAGAGGACTGCTAACCATCCTCTGCCTGTCACAGGCTTCCGTTGTGCAAGCTGGGGCGCAAGCGGAAGAGCAGCTTTCCGCCAGCGTGCAGGCGATGATGCAGCGCGCCATCTCTGACCATGCGGCAAGTCAATCCGTGTTTTCCAGCCCGCAAGCGGCCGAGCAATGGCTTAACGCCATGTCACCTCGCCTCGCCAAACGCGTGCCAGACGAGCTCGCCCGCCGCGATTTTCTGAGCACCGTGCATTACGAAGCCAGCCGCGCAGGACTGGATCCGCAATTGGTTCTGGGATTGATCGAAGTGGAAAGCGGCTTTCGCAAATACGCCGTATCCAGCTCAGGTGCGCGCGGCTACATGCAGGTGATGCCGTTCTGGGTAAAGCAGATCGGAACCCCCGAACACAATCTATTTCACCTGCGTACCAATCTCCGCTATGGCTGCACCATCTTGCGTCACTATCTGGACAAGGAGAACGGCGACCTGTTTCGCGCGTTGGGGCGCTACAACGGAAGCCTAGGAGCTGCCGAGTACCCCAACATGGTCAAAGGCGCTTGGCAGCATTGGACGATCAGATAAAGCGTGAATCGGTAGTGGTTCGACTTCGTTCACTCCGACCAACTACCGTTCAAACACAACCCGTCGGTTTTGGCATGCCACCGTACTTGGTGATGGGTTTCATCGGCCCGGTCATCCACAAGTCGAATACATCTTTTTGGTCTTCATCAAGGTACTTGGCGAATTTTCGAATAGGGGGCACCGCCGCAAACTCTTCAAAGAATTCGCGCGCCTTCATGATCTGCTCCCACTTTTTGTCGTTCAACTCGTAGCCATCGGCCTCGGCCATAGCGCGACCGATCTCTGGAGTCCAGTCGCTCATATCGACGAGATAGCCATCACCATCACGATTGGGAATATTCATAATACGTTTCCTGATAAGTTATCGATGTCGCGATTCAACCTTACCAGAGCAATATAGTCAACTACCCTGAAGGGTGAGACAATATGAGCCATTGTAATTAAGCCACACCAAGAACCGGAGACCGTCATGACCAGTACACCTCTGCCCCAAGCCGTCCTCAATCAACTCTTTCTTGAGGCGCACACCCATAACGCTTGGCAGGACAAACCTGTACCTGATGCGCTGTTGCACCAGCTATACGACACTTTTCGCATGGGGCCGACTGCGGCCAACTCCTGTCCAGCTCGCATCGTTTTCGTCAAATCGCCGCAAGCCAAGGCCAAGCTCGCTCCTGCCCTAGCCGAAGGTAACCGCGCCAAGACGCTGGCTGCTCCAGTCACTGCTATCATCGCTTACGACCTGCACTTCTACGAGAAGCTGGATAAGCTATTCCCCAATGCACCCGGCTCACGCAGCTGGTTCGACTACGACGAGCAAGTCGCTTTTACCAACGCCTTCCGTGGTGGCACATTGCAAGGCGCGTACCTGATGATTGCCGCACGGGCGTTGGGATTGGATTGTGGTCCGATGGGAGGCTTCAACAATGATCTAGTGGATGAACTATTTTTCACCGGAACCAACGTGAAATCGAATTTCCTGTGCAACCTTGGCTATGGCGACAGCGCTGGAGTCTATCCCCGCAATCCTAGACTGGAGTTCGACGAGGTATGCAAGATCGCCTAATCGGCTAGGGCGAATGGACTCTGCCCTTCGCCCTAGCTCCGTATGTCCCGCGTTTAGTTGGCCTTCCCGGATTTGGAACGGATGTAACTTTCGACATCCTCCCGACTGAGGATGCCGGGTTGATAGCTGATCTGCTTACCTTGGGGATCGTATAGATAGCTGGTAGGCAAAACCTCGACTTCGCCGATTTGTTTAGCCTGCTTGTAATCACCGACCACGATAGGATAGTTTACGGCGTGCTTGCTGACGAACTCTTTGACCGACTCGCGGGTTGAGTCGAGTGACACGCCGATCACCACTAAGTCCTTATCCTTGTGAGTGCGATGCAGCTCCATCAAATCAGGGACTTCACGCAGGCATGGCGGACACCAGGTTGCCCAGAAATTGACCAGCACCCAGCGCCCACGATAGTCAGAAAGCTTGACCGGCTTGCCGTGGATGTCGGTGAAACTAAAGTCCCCCGCCCAAGCACTACCGGCTAGTAACAGTGCAGCACAAAATAAAGCCAGCTTCCTCAATGTCCATCGCCTTGATCATCACCGTGGGCAACCTTGGGGTGATCGCCCGCATGAGACAGATAAAGTGCCGCTGCCACTAGGGCAATCGCCCCGCCCATATAGAGCAGATCTATCGGTGACTCCAGCTTCATGTTCAGAGCTTCTTCAAACAAAGTAACGATCATGATCATCAGGATCACCTTCGCCAGACGAGACTTGAGATCGTCCAAGCTATGAATCACCAGAATCTTGCTTGAAGACTTGTTGCCTTCGGCGTGATCGATGTCGCTGATGAACAACTCATACAAACCCAGCGCGAAGATCAACATCACTGTTCCCAACAGGAAACCATCCACGACTTCAACGATGTGCGATACGGTCGAATCATGCAAGACCTTGCGAGCCTCGGCGGTAAGTTCGCTGGAACCATAGTGCAAAATGTGTTGCAACAAGATGGAAACGTCCACCGAGACCATGTAGAAAATAGCCAAGCTGGCCAACAAACTACCGATCACAGCGACCAGAATCACAAATCGGCTGTTCCACAGCGCGCCTTCAAACAGGGTTTCAATCAATTTCATGGTTACTCCAAATAGATAATGCGGGCGCATTAAATCGTAAAGCGCCCGCTTAGGCAAGCATTAGACCGTGCGCCGCACCTTGTGCCAACTGGCGTACAGCGCGGGAACGAACAGCACGGTCATCAGCGTAGCGACTAGCAAGCCGCCCATGATGGCATAAGCCATCGGCCCCCATAGCACGCTGCGGGTGAGCGGGATCATCGCTAGGATCGCTGCCGCCGAAGTCAGCATGATGGGGCGGAATCGACGCACAGTGGCATCGCACACCGCATCCCAGGGTGTCATGCCCTCCAGTTTGTTCTGCCGGATCTGGTCGATCAGAATCACCGTGTTGCGCATGATCATGCCACCCAGTGCGATCGTGCCCAACATGGCGACGAAGCCGAACGGCTTGTGGAACACCAGCAACGCCAGCGCTACGCCGATGATGCCCAGCGGCGCGGTGATCAGGACCATCACCGTGCGCGATAGCGATTTGAGCTGGATCATCAACACGCCGAGGATCACCGCCAGCATCAGCGGCATGCCGGCATTGATAGAATCCTGCGCGCCGGAATTCTCGCCCATTTCCCCGCCCGCCTCGATGCGATAACCCGGCGGCAGCTTAGCGCGCAGCGTATCCATCTTCTGGTTCAGATCGATCGCCACATCAGTGGCCTGTACGCCTTCGATGATGTCAGAGCGCACGCTGAGCGAGATGTCGCGGTTCTTGCGCCAGATGATCGGCTCTTCCAGCACGTAGGCGATGTGTGCCACCTGCGCCAACGGCACGGTGCCGCCATACGCACTCGGCACCTGCAAAGCACTCACCTGCTCCAGCTGTTCGCGCTCTTTGGCGGGAGCGCGTAGCACGATGTCGATCAGCTGGTCGGCTTCGCGGAACTGGCCGATCGGCAAGCCATCGACGGCGTTGCGCAAGGTGCGCGCCACATCCTGCGAGGTCACACCTGCCACTCGCGCCTTATCTTGATCCACATCCACTCGCAGCATCGGCGTCTGCACACCCCAGTCTGGATGCACGTCGCGCAAGCGCACATCAGTGCGCATCAACTCTGCCATCTGATCGCCAAGCTTCTTCAGTGTAGGCAAATCATCACCCAGCACACGGAATTCGACCGGATACGTCACGGGCGGTCCGAGTGGAACTCGCTGCACGCGGCCACGCACGCCGGGGAAGTCATCATCAAACGACTTTTTCAGCTTAGCCAACACGCGCTCGCGTGCCGGCATATCGCGCGTCAATACGACGAGCTGTGCGAAGTTAGGGCGGTACATCTGTTGGTCGAGCGACAGGAAGAAACGCGGCGAGCCATAGCCAGCATACGTCACGTAACTGACGATATCCTTGTCCGCCGAGAGCAATGCCTCAACCTTGGCCGCTTCACGTTCGGTAGCGCGAATGCTGGCACCTTCCGGTAGCCATACTTGCACCAGCAACTCCACTCGATTGGAAGATGGGAAGAACTGTTTCTCGGTGAATTTCATGCCGACCGCACCCAGCACGAACAATCCCAGCGTCGCTAATATCACCCGCTTGCGATTATCCAGACACCACTCGATCACGCCACGCAAACGTCGGTAGAACGGGGTATCGAAGACTTCATGGCCGTGTCCGGCGTGAGACTTGAGCAACCAGTAACCCGCCAGCGGCGTGACAAAGATCGCAGCCACCCAAGATACGATCAGGGCGATAGTCACCACCGCGAACATCGCAAACGTGTATTCGCCGGTGGATGACTGTGCGGTACCGATGGGCAAAAAGCCCGCCGCCGTCACCAAGGTGCCGGACAACATGGGAAACACGGTCGCCGAATAGGCAAATGTCGCCGCCTTAGTCTTGTCGTAACCTTCCTGCAACTTGCGCACCATCATCTCAACCACGATCATGGCGTCGTCCACCAATAAACCCAGTGCGATGATGAGAGCGCCGGTGGAGATACGGTGCAGGTCGATATGGAAGATGCGCATCAACAAGAAGGTCGCCGCCACCACCAACGGGATAGTCACAGCCACGACCAGCCCAGCACGCAGGCCGAGACTGACGAAGCTGACAACCAACACGATGGCGACCGCTTCGAGGAAGGAGCTCATGAACTCGCCCACCGCGCCTTTCACCACCGCAGGCTGATCGGAAACGCGGGCGAACTCAACACCTATCGGCAATCGAGCATGGAACGCATCCATCTCGCGATTCAAATCTTGGCCTAAGCGCAGCACGTCGCCGCGCGGTTTCATCGAGATCGCCAGACC
Source organism: Ferriphaselus amnicola (assembly GCF_000974685.2). Lineage (NCBI taxonomy): Bacteria > Pseudomonadati > Pseudomonadota > Betaproteobacteria > Nitrosomonadales > Gallionellaceae > Ferriphaselus > Ferriphaselus amnicola. The sequence continues at coordinate 1,064,069 of NZ_AP018738.1, read as the reverse complement.
GATGGCCGGCTTGCCCGCATAATGCATGGTGATCTCGGGTGGATCTTGGTAGCCACGCGTGATCTCGGCGATATCAGCCAAACGCAAGGTACGGCCTTTCACGCGCAAGGGCATGGCGCGCAGCTCATCTAGGCTTTGGAACTCGCCGCGCACCCGCAACGGCACCGAGAAATCCCCCGCTTGCAGCCGCCCGGCATCCTGCACGATATTCTGCTGCTGCAAGGCTTGGGCTATCGCCAAGGGCGGGATACCCAGCGTCGCCAACTTCTGATTGGATAGATTGATGCTGATCTGCTCCGGCTGCACGCCGATCAAAGAAACCTTGGCCACATCGGGCAGATTGACCAAATGTGCTTGCACATGCTCGACATAGCCTCGCAACTCAGCCAGCGAAAAACCATCGCCGGTGAACGCGTAGATGGAGCCGAACACGTCACCGTATTCGTCATCAAAACTCGGCCCCTGAACTTCCGGTGGCAAGGTGTGCTTGATATCCCCGACTTTTTTTCTAACCTGATACCACAGGTCGGACACTTGATCTCGGGGCGCGTTGTCTTGCAACTTAAGGATGATGATGGATTCGCCGCTGCGTGAGTAGCTGAAGGCTTCAAGGTAATACGGGACTTCCTGCAACTTCTTGACAATGCGCTGCGTCACCTGCTCGTCCACCTGTTGCGTGGTCGCGCCCGGCCACATCGTACGCACGACCATGCCACGGAATGTGAAATCAGGATCTTCGCGCTGCCCAAGTTGAAAATAGGATAACAGCCCAGCGATGCCGATCAGCGCGATGAAAAACCAAGAGAGTTCACGCTGACCGAGCGCCAGTGCAGTCAGATTGCCGCGCTTGCTCATGGCATCAACCGCACAGTTTGGCCTTCACGCAGCAGATTCGCCCCAGCGACCACCACCACATCACCGGCTGACAAGCCACTGGCGATGCGCACCTCATTGCCGTCGAGGCCGGAGATGGTTACCGCCGCCGCATGTACGGTCTGCGCCTTATCGACTTTCCAGACGTGCGGCTTGCTGTCGTAGCTCAGCACCGCTGCCAGTGGCAAACGCATGATCATCCCAGAATCTGACTGCACACTCACACTGGCACTCATACCCAAGCGCAGCGCAGCGTCACTCTCTTGCAAACTGATGCGTGCGCTATAGGTACGCGTGGCGGGGTCAGCGGCTGCAGCCAGTTCACGCAATTTTCCTTGGTAGAGCTTGCCGGGCAAAGCGCTAAAACTGACGCTGAACTTCGCGGCCTTGCTGAACGTCGGCATGGCGCCTTCCGGCAAGAAAATCTGAATCTCACGCTCAGTACCTTGTGCTTGCTTGAACACCGGCTGTCCGATGGCGACCACCTGCCCCGGATTACAGTCGGCAGCCGTCAATACACCCTCGTGATCCGCCGTCAGCGCGGTATAACTCAACTGCCGCGACTGCACTTCGTGACCGGATTGCAGCGCTTTCAAACGTGCATGAGCCGCATCGGCGGCGAGTTTTTTTTGATCAAATTGTGCTGATGAAATAAAGCCTTGTTCGCGTAACTTGCGGTAACGCTCTAGGTCTGCTTCGGCGAACGTCAGGTTGCTGCGCGCTTCGCTCTCGCTGGCCGCACCTGATTGAGCACCAAGCTGATAATCGGCCGCCTCCAGCCGTGCCAACACCTGTCCGTGTTTGACGGTATCGCCCAGATTGGCTAGACACGCTGATACTTTTCCACCGACGCGAAAGGCCAGCGGACTCTCGTGAACAGCATGAACTTCTCCGGGCAGCGCCATACCCGAGTCGTCCGCATGTACGCCGATCACCAGCGTCTTGACAGGTCGGATCGGCTCCGGCTGATCGGCGTGCTTCCCACACGCAGCCAGCAATGGCAACATCAACAGGAATGGCGCACTACGCATGATTCGAGTCCTCATTCAAAGTTCCCTTCCACAGCGCACTCAACGCAGCGTGCAGTTCGGAAGGATAGTCAGGTAACAACATGGCCGAGACTTCGGAGCCGATGCACATCGGCTGCTCACTGCCGATCAACTGCCAAAGTCCCAGAATCAAAGCAAATGAGCGCATCAACAGGCGCACTCCGCTCAATTCGTCAGGCAATCTAAAATGGCGACACAACAACCCACCCGCGAGCCGCAGACGCTCCGCCATGCGCTGCTCGAATTCCAGCGCGATTTCCGGTGTCACTCCCTTGTGCAGTAACCCAGCGATCAGCGTTGCCAAAGGAAGGAAAACGGGCTGCTCAACCAGATGACGTGAAGTCAGCTCCATGATGGTATCAAAACCCATAGGCACATCAGAGCGGGCGCGTGTAACCACGGCATCAAAATACACCGCGATCTGCCGCTCATGCACCGCCAGCAGGAGATCTTCCTTGCTCTTGAAATACAGATAGACCGCCCCCTTGGCGATGCCTGCACGTTTTGCCACCTCAGAAACGCTCGGAATACGTTCAGGATTTTGCAGCCACAATGACACCGCAGCATCCAGCAACTGGGCGCTGCGCAACTCGCGTTCTTCAAGACTGATGGCGGGACGAGCCAAGTTTGACTTTCGGTCAAAAAACGCCGCCATCATATCCTGACCGGCGGTCATATTTCAAGTCGGTATTACACACGAACAATTTGATCAGGATAGTTAGTAAGTCAATCACTCCCCCTTCCTACTGTTGATACAAGCGGTTGACTGCAAGCATATGTAGTCGTCGATAGATTCAACGACAGGACGATCTAAGCCTCGCTTACTCTATGCGACTCGGGTAAAGGCTGGCAAAATGAACGCTCACCTTCCTCGCTGGAGAAGCTAATGAAAGCCCCCATCCGCGTTGCCATCACTGGTGCAGCTGGCCAGATCGGTTACAACCTTCTATTTCGAATCGCCAATGGCGATATGCTCGGACGCGAGCAGCCGGTGATCCTGCAATTACTCGATCTGCCACAGGCGCAGCCTGCCTTGCGTGGGGTAGCGATGGAGCTGGAAGACTGCGCTTTCCCTGCCCTGCAACAAGTCATCACCACGGACGATCCCCGTATCGCCTTCCGCGATGCGGAAGTGGTGTTGATGGTCGGCGCCCGCCCGCGCAGCAAGGGTATGGAACGCAAGGACTTGATCGCAGCCAATGGGGTCATTTTCTCCGAGCAAGGACGCATCCTGAACGAAGTCGCCGCCCGCCACGTCAAGGTGCTGGTAGTCGGCAATCCCGCGAACACCAATGCGCTGATCGCCATGAAGAATGCACCTGACCTTGCTCCGTGCAACTTCACCGCGATGATGCGTTTGGATCACAACCGCGCCATCACCCAAGTCGCGCTGAAGCTATTCCAGCCTATCCAAGACATCAAGAAGATGGTGGTCTGGGGCAACCATTCCGGCACGCAATACCCCGACCTTTCCCACGCCGAGATACGTGGACGAAAGGTGATCGATGTCTTACGTCAGAACGGATGGGAAGGTTGGGTAGAAAACGAATTCATCCCGACAGTACAGAAGCGCGGCGCAGCAGTGATCGAAGCTCGCGGCTTATCAAGTGCTGCCAGCGCAGCCAATTCAGCCGTCGCACACATCCACGACTGGATGCTGCATTCACATCACAACGATTGGGTCACAATGAGCGTACCATCCGATGGCAGCTACGGCATTCCAGAGGGCGTGATCTATGGCTTTCCGGTCACGTGCCGGAACGGCCATTACCAGATCGTACAAGGATTAGAAATCAGCGAGTTAGGACATAAACATCAACTCGACAGCCACCGTGAATTATTAGAAGAGCGAGAGCTAGTGAAACACCTGCTTGGGAATTAGCCACAACTCGCGGTTGATCACTGCGAGTGCACTATCCAAAGAGCCGCCACAAAGAGGGCGACGTATTAAAAAGCAGCATTAGGAGGAGTAGTTCATGAGCAAAATTATCCTTGCCATTTCCTTACTGGCAGCACTGCTTGGATGCGAAAGGTCTCAACCCGAAAAACTCCAGCCGCAAAAGATCACCATTGCCTATACCTACCAGCCGCAAAGTACGCTGGTGCATATCGCGGTAGAAAAAGGCTATTTTGTCGAGGAAGGCCTAATCGTCGAATCGCTGATGCATACCTACGGTAAAGCGGCCTTGCAATCAGTCACTGAGGGCAAAGCGGATTTTGCGACCGTTGCCGAGACCCCCGTCATGTTCAGTGTGCTCAAAGGCGAAAATATCTTCGTGATTGCCAACATCGAAGCCAGCACCACCAACAATGCCATCGTGGCCAGAAAAGATGCGGGCATCTCTAAACCCAGCGATCTAATAGGCAAACAAGTTGCCTACACACCCGGCACCACCTCGGACTTTTTCCTCGACTCCTTCCTGACCGCGAGTGGCCTCACGCGCAATGACATCAAACCCATCAGCTTGAAGCCAGAAGAACTTCAGGATGCATTCGTGGCAAAAAGAATAGACGCGGCTTCCACTTGGAACTATCCGCTGACCCAAATCATCCAGCAACTGGGGAAGAGTGGAGTCATTTTTTATGATCGGGATATCTACACCGAGACGTTCAACATCGCCTGCCAGCAGGACTTCGTCAAACAGAATCCAGAGACAGTAAAACGCTTCCTCCGCGCACTCATCAAGGCTGAAGAATTCGTGGCAAAGAATCCAGCCGAGGCGCAGTCCATCATGTCGGCCCACACCCAAATTGACAAGAGTTTGATCAGCAAGGTCTGGGGCGCGTTCAACTATCGTGTACTACAAGACCACACGCTGCTGCTCACGCTGGAAGACGAGACACGATGGGCGATGAAGAACAGATTGACTGACCAAACCGTGATGCCCAACTACATGGACTACCTTCATCTTGACAGCCTGCGAGAAGTCAAACCTGAAGCAGTCAAAATGGGCCGATGACTTCCCATGCGCATCTCCACCCGCTTACGGATCAGCTCAACAGCCACAACGGTTGGGCTATTGATCATGTCGGCGATACTGGCTTGGACTTTTGACGAATTCAAACGTGCTGAGAACGACAAAGCTGTAGCTAATACGATTCTGGTCAATTTCTTTGAGCGCACCTCATTCAGGGACCAGTATTTTCTTCATAGGGAAGACCGCACACGCATTCAGTGGGATGAAAGCAAGCGAGAGTCCGACCGTCTGCTAGAAAAAGCACGACTTCAATTCCACAATACAGAGGAGCTACAGACGCTGGAACAGCTGCGCGGACATATCGACGAGACTGCGCCACTTTTTCACCGCATCGTTGACAACCACCGTACGCTGCAAACGATCAGCGGAAACAAGCGCCGTGTTTACGAAGAGCTCGACCGCAGACTCTCCAGCCAGCTCCTGCTGAAAGCCGAGTCAGTTCGTGACTCGGCGACAACGTTGTACGAAGCCTGCTCGCGACGGGTCGATCACGAATACCAGCGGCTGCTCATCGTCACCAGCGTATTCGCCCTATCGGTGGCTACTCTGGCTATCTTGGCATCACTTTCTCTCGGCAATATGATCCGCAGACGACTGATACCGCTTCACGACGGGGCAAGAATCATCGCTGGAGGTGATTTGTCACACCGCATCGCATTTGACACCAATGACGAGTTTGCCGATCTTGCGCAATCCATCAACAGGATGACCGACGGGCTGCATGCTTTCACCCAACGGCTTGAAGCAGAAATCAATGAACACGAGCGCACTGAAGAAAAACTCGAAGAGCTAAATCTTGATTTTGTTTCATTTCTGGAAAACACCAGTGATTTCATCTACTTCAAGGACAAGGACAGCCACTTCCGCTTTTGTAGCCAAACACTGGCCAACATCACCGGCCACACCAGTTGGCGTGATATGGTCGGCAAACACGATCTTGAAGTATTCCCCAAAGATACCGCGCAAATCTACTACGAGGAGGAGTTGCCGATTTTCCGCGAAGGCATACCTCTACTGAACAAGGTTGATCCTTATTACGATGCTGCGGGTAATCCGGGGTGGGTCAGCACAAATAAATGGCCGCTATTCGATGCCGAAGGAAACGTGATCGGCCTATTCGGAATCAGCCGTGACATCACCGAATCTAAACAAGCCATAGATGCGCTACGTGAAAGCGAGAGCCGCTTCCGCACGTTGGCAAACAGCGCGCCGGTGTTGATTTGGATGTCTGGGCTAGACAAACTGTGCAACTGGTTCAACAAGGTCTGGCTAGAATTTACCGGGCATAGCATGGAGCAGGAATTGGACAACGGTTGGACCAAAGGAGTACATCCCGAAGATTTGCAGCGCTGCCTAGATACCTATGTAACGGCTTTCGATGCACGGCAGGAATTCGTCATGGAATACCGGCTTCGCCGTCATGACGGCGAGTATCGTTGGTTGACCGACCACGGTACCCCACGCTTTGACGAACAGGGGACTTTCTTGGGCTATATCGGCTCCTGCGTCGATGTCACGGAAAGCCATATCGAGCATGTTCAAACTCAGTTTACCGCCCAGCACGACCCACTCACCCACTTGCCCAATCGTTTACTGCTCGAAGACCGGTTGCAGCAACTTCTTTCCTCAGCCAAACGAGACAAGGAACGAGCCGCGTTGCTGTTCGTCGATCTGGATAGATTCAAACCCATCAATGACAGTCACGGCCACGACATCGGCGATCGACTACTCCAAGAGGTAGCAAAACGCCTGCAAGCCTGTGTCCGGGAGTCAGATACCGTTGCGCGTATCGGCGGTGATGAGTTCGTCATTTTGCTGCCGATGGTTGAGTCTCCCGAAGATGCCAAGCAGGTAGCGGAAAAGATTCGCGCAGCGTTGAATCAGCCATTCAATGTAGCGACGCTCACTCTTCACATCTCTTCCAGCACGGGAGTCGCGCTGTATCCAGAGCATGGAGTCAGTAACGAGCAGCTACTAAAAAATGCCGATACCGCCATGTATTGGGCCAAAGAAAGTGGCCGCAACGAAGTGATGTTCTATCAACCGATTATGGACAAGCAATAATCGAGACATTTCATCCCCGCTCTTTTACTTAGCACTGCTCACGGAGTCCAAAAACGAACAGCCCGCCATGTTGCCATGGCGGGCTGTTCGTTCAATGTGCTGGGCTAATTACTCAGCAGCGGTTGCAGCGGCGGCTTCCACAGCACCACGCGGTACTTGGATGGTTGCTACCGCATCAGATGCGTGGTGGTGACCAGCAGCTTCTACGCCCTTAGGCAGCTTCAGGTCAGACACGTGCACGGACTTGCCGATTTCGAGCTTGGACAGATCGACTTCGACAAACTCTGGCAGGTTAGCTGGCAGACAGGCCACATCCAACTCGTTCAGCACGTGGCTGATGATGCCACCGCCCAGCTTGACGCCAGGAGCCACGTCAGCGTTGATGAAGTGCAGAGGCACCTTCACGTGCATCTTCTTGCCTGCGTCCACGCGCTGGAAGTCGATGTGCAGCACTTGCTGACGGAACGGGTGCATTTGGAAGTCACGCAGCAGCACGGATTCCTTCTTGCCGTCCACGCTCAGCGACAGCACGGAAGCGTGGAAAGCTTCGTTGCGCAGTGCGTAGTACAGATCGTTGTGATCCAGTTCGATCTGGACAGCGTCGCCACCACCGTAAACGATGCCAGGGGTACGACCCGAATTACGCAGACGGCGGCTCGCACCCGTTCCTTGCGCTTGGCGGGATGTTGCAATCACTTCAATGGTCATTTTACTTCTCCAGTTGTAACGAAACGCTCCGCGACCAGAGCGTTTCGGGTTGTGCGGCAATCAACATGATCGCCACGAAAGATCAATCCAAGAACAGCGAACTCACCGATTCTTCGGCGTGGATGCGACGTATCGACTCAGCCAACAGCTCGGCCACACTCAGTTGGCGAATACGTTTGCAAGCCTGCGCCTCTGGGCGCAGAGGAATCGTGTCAGTCACAACCAACTCGTCCAGCGCCGAATTCTCGATGCGGCTAATGGCGGGGCCCGACAATACCGGGTGGGTACAGTAAGCCACCACGCGCGATGCGCCCTTTTCCTTCAGCGCAGCCGCCGCTTCACACAAGGTGTTCGCTGTATCAACCATATCATCCATGATGATGCAGGTACGACCGGCAACATCGCCGATGATGTTCATCACTTTGGCTACGTTAGGTTTTGGACGGCGCTTGTCGATGATCGCCAAATCGGCTTCGAGCCGTTTGGCCAATGCGCGGGCACGAACTACGCCACCGACATCGGGCGAAACCACCATCAGATTCTCGTAGTTGCTGTTGCGCACATCGCCCAGTAGCACTGGGGCAGCGTAGATGTTATCCACGGGCACATCGAAGAAGCCTTGGATCTGATCGGCATGTAGATCCATCGTCAGCACGCGATCGACACCTGCACCGGTCAGCATGTCAGCCACCACCTTAGCCGTGATCGCGACGCGAGCAGAGCGCGGACGTCGGTCTTGGCGGGCGTAGCCGAAATAGGGCAAGGCGGCAGTGATACGGCCAGCGGAAGCGCGCTTGAGCGCATCGACCATGACCATCACTTCCATCAGGCTATCGTTAGTGGGCGCACAAGTGGACTGAAGTACGAACACGTCTTTACCGCGTACGTTCTCCAGTAGCTCGATCATCACCTCGCCGTCGGAAAAACGACCGACATTGGCCTGACCAAGCTCCATGCCAAGATGACGAACGACTGCTTCTGCAAGACGGGGGTTGGCGTTACCAGTGACTACCATCATGTCGCGGGACATGTGTACCTCTCACGGAAATAAAAATGGGCATGAACAGTATTCCTGCCAAGCCCATCGAAACTGGCTGGGGAGGTAGGGATCGAACCTACGAATGCCGGAATCAAAATCCGGTGCCTTACCACTTGGCGACTCCCCAAGAAACTTCTAATCGTTCACCCAATCATGCAATGGGTGACGGGATAATCCTTGCGTGACCACACCACGCATCGCTGACGGCAATTGCTGCAACACCGCCTGCGCTTTCGCCTCACTGGCGAACCCGGCAAACACACACGCACCAGAGCCTGTCATCATCGCCGGAGCGAATCTTTCTAGCCATTCAAGGTGCTGCGCGACCTCGGGAAACATCTTGCACGCAACTGGCTGTAGATCGTTATGCCAAGCTGCTGTTTCAAGGGCGCGCATTGTCAGCGAAATCGAATCGCGTGTCAATTCTGGATGTGAAAAAATTACAGATGTCGGTACATTCACTGGCGGAAACAGCACCACATACCAAGATTCAGGCAAATTCCAAGGCTGTAAACGCTCTCCCACCCCCTCGGCAAAGGCGTTCTGACCGAATATGAATACAGGCACATCTGCGCCCAAGGTCAGCCCAAGTTCCATCAGACGATCTCGCGACAGCCCCAAGCCCCACAAGCGATTCAGTGACAACAGAGTGGTCGCCGCATCTGAGCTACCGCCGCCCAAACCTCCACCCATCGGAATACATTTCTCGACCTCGATGTCCACGCCCAGCGTACAACCAGTCTCACGATGCAACAAACGCGCGGCTCGCACCACCAGATCAGACGCTTCTGGTACCCCCTCCACCTCATTGACGCGGCGCACCACGCCATCTTTACGCGCAGTGAAATGCAGGGTGTCAGCCAGATCAATGAAGCGGAACAAGGTTTGCAACAAGTGATAACCGTCGGCACGACGCCCGATCACATGCAAGAACAGATTCAACTTAGCGGGTGCAGTCGCCGTCAGCTTACTCATGTCATTCATGACTACCCAACTCCCATTCATCCACGACCAATTGCAGGTCAAGGTCGTTATGCCTTAACAGCAGTTTCAGCGGCAAGCTATCCTCGGCATCGCTCTGATAGCGCGGATAACGAATCTCCCAACCATCCTGCCGCAGCCAAACGATCTGCTTATTGGTATTGCTTTCCACATCGAAGGGGGACTGCGGATATGGCCGCGCCATCGCCCACGTGTACATTTCGTCCAGCGGCAGATGCCAGCCGATCACATCATCCATCAAAGTTTCCACATCGCGTGAGCGGTACTGTTTGCCGCTCGCCTCCAGCAAAACACCTGATGCCGTATGTTCGATGTGGGCCAAGGTGATACCGAGCGGCGCAAGTAATAAGATATCGTTGCTACCCGGCTTATGCACCCAGCGCAGACTGACTGTGGAGCGCTCGCCGTGATGATTCACGGCGATCCGCCCATTGAGTACGAAAGACTGCGCAAGGTCATGTTGCGTCAAATTCGCTGCCTTCGGCACTTGTGGTGCATGAACGCAGGCCTGCAACAGCAGGACAAAAACGAGAACCCAAGCGGCGCGCAAGACTAGGCGACCTACAAGTGCTTAACGCGCTTGATCGTAGCTTCAAGCTGAGCGTTACCTGGGTTCGCTTTAAGCGACTCATCCCAGATCTTTTCCGCTTCAGCCTTATCGCCATTCATCCACAGCACTTCGCCAAGATGCCCTGCCACTTCGGGATCAGGCGTAGCTGCATAAGCTCGACGCAAGAAGCTCAGACTTTTATTCAGATCACCCTGACGGAAATAGCCCCAACCGGCACTATCGAGAATCGCGGGATCGTTCGGATCGATTTGTAGCGCTTTTTCCACCAGCGACACCGCCTCGTCGATGCGCTCATTGCGCTCCAGCATGCTGTAACCCAGCGCGTTATACGCATGGGCATGATCCGGCTTGATCTGGATCAGCTTGCGCAACAACTGCTCGGACTCCGCATATTTGCCCAGCTTGTCCGCCACCATCGCAGTTTCGTAGAGTAGATCGGGATGCTTAGGCAGCTTCTCCAAACCTTTATTCAGCACCTGATAGGTGGCTTCATATTGTTGCGCATCACGTAGCAATTGCGCCTCGAATAGCACCACGGTGACTCGTTGCTGGTTATTGATCGGTTGAATCTGATGCAGTTGCTCACGCGCCTCGTCCAGCTTGCCCGACTTATTAAGCAGAAACGCGATGCGCAACTGTGCCGGATACAGACTTTCACCCGCTTTGACCGCACGGTAATCGCCGAGCGCCTCCGCGTCGTGTTGCTGCGCTTCGTTCAACTGACCAAGATAAAAATGCAGGGTATTCTCATCCTTGTTGCCTTTTTCCAGCGCTTGCTTGAGTTGGGCTTCAGCTTTATCCAGCTCACCCAAGCGCATCGAAATATCCGCGACAACAAACGCCAGCTCGGAATTACCCGGCTCGTTATCCAGCACTTTTTGGAACTCGATACGCGACTCCACCCACTTCTTCTGCTCGTACAGCGTGCGTGCGTAATTCAGTCGCACATCACGTGCATCAGGATGGGTCGCCAGAAATTCCTTGAGCTTAGCCGCTGCTTCCGACGGCTGTTCACGTAATAACAAGGCCTCGAAGATCACCGCCGCCTCCCAATCGGGACGCAACTTGCGCGCAACACGGATCTCGTCCAGCGCCAACGCGCGCTCGCTCTTGGCATTGGCGGCCTGCGCGATCAAGTAATGTGCTTCAGGTAATTCTGGATACGGCTGCGTCAAGTCGCGCAGCAAGTCGAGAACCATAGTCTTATCGGGATACGGGGCTAGCATCGGATAGAGCTGCATCAGCGTACGCCCAGCATTGGGCTTATCTTTGACTAGCATGTCAGCAATATGCGGTTGCGCTTCGCTCAAACGGCCACCGCTCACCAGCAAGGTAACGAACATGCGTTGCGCCAGCGGCGAATCCGGCTCCAGCTCCTGCCATAAGCGGAATGCCTCCAGCGCCTTATCCATCTGACCGGTGCCGAAGGTTAATTGCGCTGCACGTTTAGCCAACCGAGGATCACGCGTCTTCTTGGCAAGATCGTAGGATGTCGCCGCCGCCAGATCATTATGGCCGCGCTGGCTGGCTAACTCAGACAACATGAATTCATACAACATGGGAGCCGTCAGATCCTGATTCGGCAACGTCGGCTGCGGCTCCTCCTTCACGATCTTTTCGACCGGCGGCGCAGGCGGCTCGACCTCGCGCTTCGGAGCTTGCGCGCAGGCAGTCAGCAGCAGAGCGGATAAAACAGCGGTGTATTTAAAATCCATGATGTCGAGGTTTTGATGCGAAGCGACATATTAGGTTATATTCCACCTAACCCACAACTATTGCCGCATCTCTTGAGCCACTCTACCCCAGCCACTGCCGACGTCACCCTGAACGCTCAGCACCTATCGCGCCGCATCGGCAAGCGCGAGATCGTACACGACGTGACGCTCACGCTGCATCGCGGCGAAGTGCTCGGTCTGCTCGGTCACAACGGCGCGGGTAAAAGCACCGTATTGCAGATGCTGGCGGGCGTACTCACGCCGGACAGCGGCGAGATCAGCATTTCCGGCTTCGACCTGTTACTCCAGCCGCAAGCGGCCAAGGCCAAGCTTGGATTTCTGCCAGAAATGCCGCCGCTGTATAAAGAACTCACGGTCGATGCTTACTTAGCCTTTGCTGCGCGCTTGCGGCTGATACCCACCGCCAAGGTTCACGCCGCCGTCGCCCACGCCAAGCACCGCTGCGGGCTAAGCGCGATGGGCAAAAAGATCATCGCCACGCTGTCCAAAGGCTATCAGCAGCGCGTCGGCATCGCGCAGGCAATCATCCATGAGCCGGACGTCATCATTCTGGACGAGCCTACCGTCGGCCTTGATCCAGCGCAGTTGCGCGAGATACGCGCCCTGATCCGCGAACTAGGTAACACGCATAGCGTCATCCTTTCGACGCACTTGCTGCCCGAAGTCGCCGCGCTGTGCGATCGCGTTGAAGTGATCCGCCAAGGTAAGCAAGTCTATAGTGCCGACCGCAGCGCCTTCGACCACGACGGGTTGGAAGATCGCTTGGTGGAACTGACCACGGAGGTCACGCCATGATACGCACCCTCGCCGCCCGCGAACTACGCAGCCTGTTCGCCCTGCCCTCTACTTGGCTGATGCTAGGCGTGTTGCAATTTCTGCTGGCATGGAATTTCCTGTCCCGCCTCGATGCCTGGCTGCAACTGCAACCGCAACTGGCGCAACTCGCCAACCCGCCCGGTGTGACCATCACCGTCGCCGCGCCTTTGCTCAACATGCTGGGTTTGCTGCTGATGCTGCTGACACCGCTGTTCACCATGCGCGCCTTCGCAGAAGAACGCCGCAACCAGACACTGGCACTGCTGCTTTCCTCGCCCGTTTCCGCGCGTCAACTGGTGCTGGGAAAATTCCTCGGCTTGCTCACTTTCCTCATGTTGCTGGTCGCCGCCGAACTGGCGATGGTCGGTACTCTGGGCATCGGCACCTCGCTAGATAAAGGCTTGCTCGCCGCCAACCTACTCGGTCTGCTGCTGCTCACCATGAGCTTTGTCGCGGTCGGCTTATACATCTCCATGCTCACCGCGCAGCCCATCGTCGCCGCTATCGGCGGACTGGCGGTCTTGCTCGGCCTGTGGGTGATCGACGTGAGCGCCACCGACGAAGGCGCGATCTGGCATGAGCTGTCGCCCGTAGCACACTTCCAAAAACTGAACATCGGCCTGTTCGACACCGCCGACATCACTTTCTTCCTGCTATTCACCGCCGCGTTCCTGCAACTGTCGGTGTGCCGCATCCGCGCACTACGTCGAGGCTGATATGAAAATCCCCCCGACCTCTGCCAAACTCCAAGGACTGCTACTCGCCGCACTGCTGGCAATGCTGGTCACCCTCGGCTGGTTCGCCAGCCAGCACCACCGCGTGTGGGACTGGACGCAGAACACTGCCAACAGCCTGTCTCCTGCCAGTGTGGACGTGCTCAAACAACTCAAGGGCAAGATCGCGCTGACCGTGTTCGCTACCGAGCAAGATGCGGAACACGGCGATCTGCGCCAGCCGGTGCGCGACTTCATCGCGCTCTACCAGCGTTACAAGACCGACATCGCGCTGACCTTCATCGACCCGAGCAAGCAGCCGGAACTGGCGCGACAAGCCGGAGCGCAGATGAATGGCGAGATGCTGGTCGAATACGATGGGCGGCATGAGCGACTGACCACACTGAACGAGCAGACGCTGACCAGCCTGTTGCTGCGCCTAGCGCATCGCAAAAACCAGCTCATCATGTATGTGGACGGCCACGGCGAACGCAAGCTGGATGGCATCGCCAATCACGACCTCGGCGAATTCGGCAAACGGCTGACGCAGAACGGCTTCCGCCTCAGCCCGCTCAACCTCACGCTGGCGCAGGACGTGCCCGACAACGCCAAGCTGCTGGCCATTAGCCAGCCGCGCGCTGACTGGATGCCGGGCGAAGTCGAAAAGCTGCTGCGTTTTCTAGAACATGGCGGTAACGTGTTGTGGTTATTGGATAATGAACCATTGCACGGACTGGAGCCGCTGGCGGAAAAGCTGGGCTTGGTGCTCACACCCGGCTACGTGATCGACCCCGCCGCCGTCGAACAACGCGCCCCCGCCACTTGGGCGCTGGCCTCGGCCTACCCGCCGCACGCGACCACCCGCGATTTCAGCCTCATCACCGTGTTCCCGTTCGCCCGCGCGCTAGTGTGGGACGAGAACGAAAGCTGGAAGCACAGCGTGCTGGTCGAAGCCGCACCGCGTGGCTGGGTCGCGCCCAGTCTGCCGCTGGGCAAGATCGCATTCGACAAGTCGCGTGACACACCCGGCCCCGCCGTGATCGCGCTGGCGCTCAGTCGCAACATCAACGAGCGTGATCAACGCATCGTGGTGGTCGGTAGCGGCTCCTTCCTCGCCAACAGTTTTTCCGGCAACGGCGGCAACCTCGACCTCGGCACCAACCTTATCAACTGGCTGGCGGCGGAAGATGCGCTGATCGTCACTCGCCCACGCGCCGTGCGCGACGACAACCTGCAACTCAGCCGAACCCAGCTCACCACCATCGGCACAACGCTGTTGCTCGTGTTGCCGCTGCTGCTGGCAGGCATCGGCGGCTGGATGTGGTGGCGGCGCCGTGCCTGAGTTACCCGAGGTCGAGACCACGCGGCGCGGTCTCGCGCCCCACCTCGTTGGGCAAACCATCACCGGCGTGATCATCCGCCACCCGCAACTGCGCTGGCCGATTCCCGCTGACTTGCCCGCTCTGCTCACCGGTCAGACGCTGCGCCGCTTGACCCGACGCGCCAAATACCTGCTGGCCAGCTTCGATCACGGCACGCTCATCTTGCACCTCGGCATGTCCGGCAGCTTGCGCATCCTGAATGCCGCAACGCCCTCGGAAAAGCACGACCATTTCGATTTGCTGCTCGCCAGCGGCCAACTCATGCGCTTGCGCGACCCGCGCCGCTTCGGTGCCGTGCTGTGGCACATCGGCGATCCGGCGACGCATCCGCTGCTGGCAAAACTAGGGCCGGAGCCGCTGGAAACCGAGTTCGACGGCGATACGCTCTACCGCGCCACCCGCAACCGCAGCGCCGCTATCAAACTCGTCATCATGGATAATCAGGTCGTCGTCGGCGTCGGCAACATCTACGCCAACGAAGCCCTGTTCCGCGCGGGCATCCGCCCCACCCTGCCCGCAGGAAAACTGACCAAAGCCCGCTGTGCCACCCTCGCCCAGACTATTCGTGAAACGCTCGCCGAGTCCATCACCCAAGGAGGCAGCACCCTACGCGACTTCGTCGATGCCAGCGGCCAACCCGGCTACTTTCAACAAACTTACTGGGTCTATGGCCGCACCGGCGCCCCCTGCCGCCGCTGCGGCAGCACGATCATTCAGATCAAACAGGGCCAACGGTCTAGCTTTTACTGTGATGAGTGTCAGCGGTAGTAGGTCGAAAGACTATATCTTTCAGCATATAGGTTGATTTGAAGCGTGCAGATAGAATCGCGTCATCAGGACAGATGAGTGGACGGAAAAACCGAGCCCCCGGTTTCACTGGTATCTTTCGGCAAAAAAAAGTTTGTGGGTTAATTAATCAAGGGAGTTGTTATGTTAAAAAAATTACTTGTTGTTGCAGGCTTGTCACTCGCAATAGTTGGCTGCGCTTCCGTCAAAATGGCTGATCCGACCCAAGATGCACAAGCCAAGCAATTCGCCGCCAAACCTGACGTTGCTGGAGTTTATGTATACCGCAATGAGCAAATGGGTAGTGCATATAAAATTGAAGTCGATCTTGATGGTAAACCATTAGGAATAACAGCGCCTGACACGTATATCTATACCGAAGTTCGGCCTGGCACTCACACTCTGACGTCTAAAGCAGAAAACACCTCTGAACTAACCTTTGAAGCAGCAGCCGGAAAGCTATATTACGTGTGGCAGGAAATGAAAATGGGAATTCTTTATTTCCGTACCAAACTACAGTTAGTTGATGAAGTCAACGGTCAAAAAGGCGTGCAAGAAACCAAACTTGCAGCCCCCCTATCGAAATAGCTGTAACTCGGCGCAGACCACGATTTTCGAGGTTGCTAACACCACCTCAAAGGCGACCCTTCGGTCGCCTTTTCTATTCATGGCATCCCCGACTAAAACCATCGGGTAAGTTATACTGATTCCGTCCAGCTTTAGGCTGTCAGTGACCCGAAGACCCTGCCATGATCCCGCTCAATTTTGATAATCGTTTCATCCGTGAATTGCCCGGCGATACCGCTGGTGCTGCGCATTCGCGGCAAACGCCGGATGTTTGCTGGGCGGCAGTGCCGCCCTCGCCTGTTGCTCAACCCAAGCTGCTGACTCACTCAGCTGAAGTCGCGGCGCTGTTGGGGCTGAGTGAGGCCGAGGTGCATTCGGATGAGTTCCTAGCGGCGTTTTCGGGCAATCGCTTGTTGCCGGGGATGAGCGCTTACGCGACGCGCTACGGTGGGCATCAGTTCGGTAATTGGGCAGGGCAGTTGGGTGATGGGCGCGCGATAGGCTTGGGTGAAGTGGTCAATGCGGCGGGTGAGCGTTGGGAGTTTCAGCTCAAAGGCGCGGGGCCGACGCCGTATTCGCGCCGTGCAGATGGCCGTGCCGTGTTGCGCTCTTCGCTCCGCGAATTTCTGTGCAGCGAGGCGATGCATCATTTGGGCGTGCCCACGACGCGCGCCTTGAGTCTGATCGCCACGGGTGAGCAGGTCATCCGCGATATGTTCTATGACGGCCATCCACGCCCAGAGCCGGGTGCGATCGTGTGCCGTGTCGCGCCTTCGTTCACCCGCTTTGGGCATTTTGAGATTTTGGCTGCGCGTGGCGAATTGCCGCTGTTAAAACGCCTGTTGGATTTCACGCTGGAGCGCGATTTTCCGCAGATCAGCGGTGCGCCCGCCGAACGCTTCGCTGCTTGGTTCCACTTAGTCTGCGAACGCACGGCGAGGCTGATGGTGGAGTGGCTGCGTGTGGGCTTCGTGCATGGCGTAATGAACACTGACAATATGTCGATCTTGGGGCTGACCATCGACTACGGGCCTTACGGCTGGATGGATAACCTCGATCCGGGCTGGACGCCGAACACTACGGACGCTGAGATGCGGCGCTATTGTTTTGCCCAGCAGCCGGTGGTGGCGCGCTGGAACTTGGAGCGTTTAGCCGAAGCCTTGATGCCAGTTGCCCCTGCACGCTCCGCGCTCGATGCCGGACTCGCTCATTTCGATGCTACGTTCCAGTCTAGTTTGTCTAGCATGTTGGCCGCCAAGTTTGGTTGGTTGAGTTGGCAGGCGGGGGACGCAGAATTGGTGGAGACGGTATTCGAGCTGATGCAGCGCGCCGAAGTCGATATGACCGAGTTTTTCCGTGTACTGGCTGAGATCAAACAGCTCGCCCCCGATCTGGAGGTGTTGCGCGTGGCGTTCTACCACGAGTCGCTGTTCCAAAATCACCGAGACTTGTTCCAATCGTGGCTGGAGCGCTACGTTGCTCGGCTTGCAGAACAAACGGAAAACGACGCAGCACGGCGAACTCGCATGAATCAGGTCAACCCGCGCTTTGTATTGCGGAACTATCTGGCACAGCAAGCCATTGATGCCGCTGAACGCGGCGATCTGTCCATGCTTGAAACGCTGATGCAAGCCGCACGGCAGCCCTACGACGAAAACATCGCGCCTGAACTCACGGCCAAGCGTCCGGCTTGGGCGGTGAATAAAGCGGGTTGCTCGATGTTGTCTTGCAGCTCGTGAGGCGGTAGTAAAACGAGGGTGGGCACGCTGCCCTACCCTCGTTTCAACCGAAAGAAAGTGACTAGAATTGCCGCGTGGCCGAGAAGTTCGCCAGCGTGATCAGGGTTGCTTTGAACGAAGATTCAGGCAGGTTCGCCAGTGCCGCGCACGCCGCTTCCGCCTCGCGCTGCGCTTGTTGGCGAGTATGCTCCAATGCGCCGGTCTGACGAATGATTTCCAACACTTGCGGGAAACTATCGATGTCGCCCTCTTCGATAGCGCGTCGAACCACGCCAGCCTGCTCTGCGGTACCATGTTTCATGGCATAGATCAGCGGCAAGGTCGGCTTGCCCTCGGCCAGATCATCACCTAGATGTTTTCCGGTTTCCTGCTCGTCAGCGGAGTAGTCGAGTACGTCATCGACCAGTTGGAATGCCGTTCCCAGATGCATGCCGTAAGCAGCCGCCGACTGTTCGTGTGCGGCATCGACTTTGCCCAAGATCGCACCCAAGCGCATCGCAGCTTCAAACAATTTAGCGGTCTTGCAGTGAATGACGCGCATGTAGTTTTCGACATCCACGTCGGCGTCATGGCAGTTGAGTAGTTGCAACACTTCGCCTTCAGCGATCAGATTGGTCGCATCGGCCAAAGTCTGCATCACGCGCATGTCGTTCACTTGCACCATCATCTGGAAAGCACGTGAATACAAGAAGTCACCCACCAGCACGCTGGCGGCATTGCCAAACAGCGCACTGGCTGTGGCACGACCGCGACGGAGGTCAGACTCGTCCACCACATCGTCGTGCAACAAGGTCGCCGTATGAATGAACTCGACGACCGCCGCCAGATCGTAATGAAATTTCCCCTGATAACCAAAGGCCTTGGCTGACAAAACCACCAGCGCTGGCCGCAAACGCTTGCCTCCACTGTTGACGATATATTCGCCGACTTGATTGACCAACGCCACGTCCGAATGCAGTCGGTCGCGAATCACACTATCGACAATAGACATGTCGGAAGCGAGGAGCTCTTTTATGGCGTCAATTGACAAGTTGTATCCAGTTTTTCAGGTGGACGGAAAGGGGCGTGATGTTATGGATAGGTGCTAGTCCTGTCAAGCGCTTGGGGCTAACTCCTAGATTAAATTACGTGCATCCATGTAGAAAACTCCAGCGCTGATTCTGACAAAGAATCCCATTTCAATATCAAGGGTAAAATCAGCACTCGCATAACGTCATCGCTGTAAGGCCAAGTGCGTGTCAGCCATTCGCTCCGAACATCATGCGTTTGGCAACAAACTGTTTCGCCAGCGGCACGCAATCCAGCACCGAAAGCGCCAGCCCTCGCGCGTTACCGAGCAGCGGCAGGTCATTCGAGAACATGCGCACCAGCCCGTCGGTGAAGCGGATGCCGGCGTTGCGGTCGATCTTGCGGGAGCGCTGGTAGTCGGACAGCATCGTCGCCGAACCCAGCGTCTCAGGCGCGGCGCGCAAGATCACTTGCGCCAACTCCCACGCATCGCGGATACCCATATTGAAGCCCTGCCCCGCCACCGGGTGCATGGTTTGCGCCGCGTTGCCCAACAGAACAGAGTGCGGCAGCGTGGTTTGCGGAGCGCGCTTCAGTCGCAGCGGATAGCAGGAACGCGGCCCAACGGCCGTGAATGCGCCGACGCGATCACCAAAATGCTCGTGCAGGCGAGTGAGGAAAGTCGCCTCGTCCCACGCCAGCATCGCTTGCGCTTGGTCGTGCGCCGCCGTCCAAACCAGCTCGTAACCATCGTGATACGGCAACAAGGCCACCGGCCCTTGCGTGGTGAAACGCTCAAAAGCCGTGTCCAGCTTAGGATGCGCGCACGTCACATGAGCGATGACGGCACTCTGCCCGTAGTCATGCACCTCAGGCGGATGGCTGGTTTCGAGCAGGCGTCCACCATCAGCCACCACCGCCAGCTTTGCCGTGATGACATGTTCTGAATCATCGTGGGTATAACGGATGGTCGCCACTTCCGCCCCCGTGTCCAACGCCGTCACCGCCGCACCACCGATGCAAGTGAGGCCGCTCGCCAGCACCGCCGCTTGTAAGCCGTTTTGCAATGCCGAATACGGCAACACATGCCCCAGCGCCGGCACGCCCATCTCGCTCGCCCGCAACACCGCCCGCCCGAACGACTGCTTCTGCGAGATATGGATGATGCCAATACTCGAGACGTGCGGCAGCGCCGCCCACACGCCCAGCTTATCCAGCAACAAGCGCGTGCCATAAGACAAGGCCAGCGCACGCGGGTCGTTGCTAGGCGAAAAGTCGCGCGCCTCCAGCAGACATATCTTCAGCCCGCTATCGCGCAAAGCCAATGCCAACGTGCTCCCCACCGGCCCGCCGCCGATGATGGCGATGTCGTAGTTCTCACTCATGACGCATGATCTCCTCGATCTCGGAAATGGATTTCGGTGCAGCCCCCGTCAGCACTTCGCATCCGGATTCCGTCACCGCCACGTCGTCTTCGATGCGGATGCCGATGTTCCACATGGCTTCGGGGATGTCGTCTGCTGGGCGGATGTAGCAGCCGGGTTCGACGGTGAGCACCATGCCAGACTGGAGTGGACGCCAGTCGCCGCCTAGTTTGTAGCTGCCAACATCGTGTACATCCATGCCCAGCCAGTGACCGGTGCGGTGCATGTAGAAGCGTTTGTAGGATTCGCTTTCGAGCACGCCGTCAAGCGTGCCCGAAAGCAATTTAAGATCAAGCATCCCTTGTGCAAGGACGCGTACAGCGGCTTCGTGCGGAACATTCCAGTGCGCGCCAGGACGGATCGCATCGATGGCAGCTGATTGGGCGGCGAGGACGATCTCGTACACGTCGCGCTGGGCGGCGCTGAAACGACCATTCACTGGGAAGGTGCGAGTGATGTCGGCGGCATAGCCGTCCAACTCGCAACCCGCGTCGATCAGCAGCAGGTCGCCGTCCTTGAGCTGCTGGTCGTTGCCGACGTAATGCAGCACGCAGGCGTTGGCACCTCCGGCGACGATACTGGTATAGGCGGGAGCTTGCGCACCACGGCGGCGGAATTCGTGCAGCAGCTCGGCTTCGATCTCGTACTCCATCGAGCCGAGACGGGTGGCGCGCATGGCGCGGCGGTGTGCGTCGCAGGAGATAGCGGCGGCACGGCGCATCACGTCCAACTCGTAGGTATCTTTAAACAGACGCAGCTCATCGAGCAGTCCGCGCACATCACGCAGCGTATCCGGCGCACTGACACCACTACGCGCCTTTGCTTGCACCTCGCCGCGCAAGCGCAGCAGACGCGCATCCCAGACCGCATCCGCGCCAATGGGGTAGTAAACCGCTGGCTGGTCGCCCAGCAGTTCGATCAGTTTTTCGTCGAGCTGGGCGATGGGATAAGCAGCATCGAAACCGAACGCCGCACGCGCCGCTTCGGGGCCGTGGCGGAAGCCGTCCCAGATCTCGCGCTCCAGATTTTTTTCGCGGCAGAACAGGATGGACTGCGGCGTTTCACCCGCAATCAGTACCAGTACCGCCTCAGGTTCGTCGAAACCTGTCAGGTAGTGAAACGAGCTGCCGAAGCGGAAGGGAAAGTGCGCGTCGCCGTTGCGCACTTGCTCAAGCGCAGTGGGAAGAATGGCGATGCCCCGTTGCATCTGGGTTTGCAGTCGCAAGCGACGTTCGGCGTAGATCTTTGATGTCATGGCTGGATGATAATCCGATTCGGTTATTGCGGATGCAGGCTCAATGCAACCAACCGCCTGCACGGAGGATACCTACCAAGCCCACCATCACCCAGAAGATATTGAGCGTGGTGTAGGCCGCATCTTTCTTGAGCAGCGCGCACCAGGAAAGCATCACGGCATCGATGGTGTTGAACGTCCAGACGAACATGAACGGGCTGGCTGGCCCCATCCAACTCACCAACGAGAAGCTGAAGATACGCATAAGCACGCCGGTCATTTCGACGTGCTTGATGTTTCTCAGAACAAAGCGATTGGCTTGCGTAAGAGGCATGGTGTGAGGCTCCTAAGTCTTACGTAGTTTCTGATCCAACGCTTCCAAGCGTTGCGGGGTGCCCACGTCCAGCCAGTAGCCGGTGTGATGCTCACCGCTTACGCGTCCTTCGGCAATGGCGTTGCGCAACAAAGGCGCAAGCGGAGCGGCGACACCGCGCGTCAACCCTGAAAATAGCGCGGAGCGATACAGGCCGATCCCGCTGAAGGTGAATTTGGAGTGCTGAGTACTGAGTGCTGAGTCATGAGGTGGCAACAAACGTCCGTCGCGTAGCGGAAAGTCGCCGCTGGGGTGGTGCTCGGGATTGTTCACTAGCACGAGATGAGCGAGGTCATCGCTGGATCCCAGTTGGCGCGCACGTTCGGGCAGACGGGCGAAGTCGTAGTCGCTCCAGATGTCGCCGTTGATGACGGCAAACACCTCATCACCCAGTAAGGGCAACGCTTGAACAATGCCGCCCGCCGTTTCCAAGGCGGTGATTTCTGGCGAGTAGCGGATGGCTGCGCCGAACTGGCTGCCGTCGCCCAAGACGTCTTCGATCTGCTGACCGAGGTGGGCGTGGTTGATGACAAGGTCAGTGATACCGGCTCGCACTAAGCGTTCGATGTGCCAAACGATCAGCGGCTTGCCGCCCGCTGGCAACAAAGGCTTGGGTGTGTGATCGGTGAGCGGACGCATCCGTTCGCCGCGACCCGCCGCTAAAATCATCGCCAGCATTTACAAATGACTTTCACGTTTGCCCCCTCGCCCGCTTGTGGGAGAGGGTTGTACCCGCAAGGAGTAGGCCGTGGTTGTAGGTGGCTTGCGCCCCAACAACACACGCTCGGGTGAGGGAAAGCGTAGCTTCATGGTCAGAACGAATACCCTTCCTGCACGTCGTTCGGGTGCAACTCGTCGAGCAGGTTGAGCAGCGGCTTGAGGTCGATGTAGCGGGCACAGGCGCGGTGCAGGTATTCGAACACCAGCGGCATGTCTTTCAGGTAGCCATCCTTGCCGTCGCGGTGGTACAAACGCGCGAAGATGCCCAGCACTTTGATATGGCGCTGCACGCCCATCATTTCGTAGTCGCGGTAGAACTCGCCAAAATCTTCGCGCACGGGCAAACCGGCCTTACGCGCCTTTTCCCAATAGCGGATCAGCCAGTCCATGATCTGCGGCTCTTCCCATTGGATGTAGGCATCTTTGAACAGCGAGGCGAGATCGTAGGTGATCGGGCCGTACACCGCATCTTGGAAATCCAATACCCCAGGATTGTTCGTATCAACGTGCATCAGGTTGCGCGAGTGAAAGTCACGATGCACGTAAACACAAGGCTGCGCTAGGTTGTTGGTGAGGATGGCCTTGAAGGCTCGTTCGAGAGTGTGGCTTTGTTTGTCGGTGAGCGTCTTGCCCAGATGCTTGCCGATGTACCACTCGGGAAACAAGTTCAGTTCACGACGCAGCAAGGCTTCGTCGTAGGGCGGCAGCTCATTGGGCTGTGAAGCCAGTTGGATCTTGAGCAAAGCGTCGGTCGCCGCACCGTAAAGTTCAGCAGCATTGTCAGCCTTCAACGCTTGAAGATAGGTTGTACTACCCAAATCGGAAAGCAGCAAAAAACCTTGTTCCAAGTCTTGCGCATAGACATGCGGCACATTCGCACCCGCCGCCTCGAACAAGCTGCCAACATGCAAAAACGGACGGCAGTCCTCATGCTGAGGCGGAGCATCCATAACAACCTGAGTCGTACCGTCAGCAAAAGTCGCACGAAAGTATCGGCGGAAGCTGGCATCGGCGGAAGCTGGGGCAAGAGTGAAGGTTTTATTGGGGTGTACGCTGGAGAGCCAAGTAGAAAGCTGTTTCTGACGTTGCATTATCAATTGCCTTAATCGTGGTTTTGTGCGATTTTAGCACCCTTATTCGAATGCCCAATATGCGTTTCCGCTCCAAGCCCGTCGTCTTCCTCCTGCTGCTATCGTTCACTCCGCCCGTGCTGGCGGACGAGCATGCGTTCGTCCTCAAGCCGACTCGCAGCCTACTAGACTTGCCCAAGCCCACACAAGCGACACCGCTCTTCATGTATGCGGACCAGATTAAGGGGGTCAAGGATTCGCAATTCGAAGCGACGGGGCATGTCGAAATGCGCAGGCTAGGTCAGCGTGTATGGGCAGACTATTTGCTGTATCTGCAACAGTCACAGGAGTTGCATGCCACTGGGTCAATACGATTCGATCAGAACCGAAACACCCTGCTCGGCCCTGAACTTCACCTCAACCTAAAGACGGGTACCGGTGATATGCCGCACCCTCGGTACAATTTAGGTGAAACGAATGCTCACGGTCAGGCGGAGTCTCTGCATATCGCCAGCCGGGAAAACTACACTTTGTCGAACGCGACCTACACGACCTGCTCGGCCGACAAAGAAGACTGGATACTCAAGGCAGGCACGCTCAACATCAACCAAGGCACTCAGATCGGTGAAGCTAGGGATGTCACGATCAGTTGGCTAGGCGTACCGTTCTTGTATTCGCCGTGGATGGACTTTCCACTCAATAGCCAGCGCAAATCTGGCTTTCTCGGCCCCGTATTCGGTGCGACGACCAAGGGCGGCAGTGAGCTGACCGTGCCCTATTACTGGAACATCGCCCCCAATATGGATGCGACGCTGGCGCCACGCGTGATGCAAAAGCGAGGGATTTTACTTAACAACGAGTTCCGCTATCTTCAGCCCAGCTATACTGGCGAAGTCCGTTTGAACGTGCTCCCGTCGGATATGTTGACGAAGACAAGCCGCACGTATTTTGGTCTAAAACATCAGCAGACACTGCCCGCAAACCTTTTAGGGGCGATCAACTACAACTACGTTTCAGATGATAGTTATTTCCGCGACTTATCTGATTCGATCAACTCTGCTAGTCAAATCAACTTATTGCGCGAAGGTGTGCTTTCTTACAATGATGGCGGGTGGTGGAACGCCCAGATGCGCGTGCAGCGGTTTCAGACTCTGCAAGATCCCGCTGCTTTGGTCGTAGTCCCCTATCACCGCACGCCCCAGATCAGCCTGAACGCGCTTCATCCCATCGCAACTGGAACGTTCAAATTCAACAGTGAGTTCGTCGATTTCAGCCACCCTACGGCGGTGAATGGACAGCGCGTAGTGCTTTATCCGAGTATCAGTTACCCCTTGATTTCCAGCCCCGGCGTGTTCGTAACGCCAAAGATCGGCTTTCATAGCACCACATATTCGATGGGTGCGAATAATGCTGCGCAATTGCCAGCCAATCAGACTCGCTCTTTACCCATCATCAGCTTGGATAGCGGACTGTTCTTCGACCAAGAGACCTCTCTGTGGAATCCGAACTACATCCAGACCCTAGAGCCGCGCGCTTACTTCGTTCACATCCCTTATCGCGACCAAAGCCGACTGCCGGTGTTTGATACGGCACAAGCCGGATTTAATTTCGACCAGATTTTCAGCGAGAACCGCTTCATCGGCAGTGACCGAGTGGGTGATGCCAATCAAGTAACCACCGCGCTGACGTCTCGCCTGCTCGACCGCGAAAGTGGCGAAGAACGGATGCGCTTCATCCTAGGACAACGATTCAGCTCCATCTCGCCTAAAGTCAATCTAACGATTCCGACAGGCACAACCAACAAGTCTGATATTTTGCTGGGCTTCTCGGCGCGCGCAAGCCGCACGTGGTCGATGGATAGCCTACTTCAATACAATCCAAGTTTAGCTCGCAACGAATTGTTCAACGCCTCGGCGCGTTATCAGCCGGAACCAGGCAAGGTGCTCAATTTCGGCTATCGCTTCATGCGTAATACGCTCAACATCCCGAACAACTTTATCGACCACATCAATGTGTCGGCTCAATGGCCGCTCTATGGACGCTGGGGCAGCGTGGTTCGCACTAATTTCTCCTTACATGAGAATCGCTTGGTAGAGGGCTTGGCCGGCCTTGAGTATAATCAGGACTGTTGGACTATACGGATGGTGGCACAACGATTCGCCGTGTCCACTGCACAGGCATCCACAGGATTTTTCCTGCAACTGGAATTGAATGGCCTAGTGAAAGTTGGACCTGATCCACTGCAAACCTTGCGTCAAAGTATTCCCGGCTATACAAAAACGAATCAGCCACCCAACAGTGCATCGCTACCGAATCTGTACGATTAGCACCTATAGAAAGTGAATATGTATAAAAAGATACTCCTAGCCTGCCTAGTGACCGCAATAAGTGCCAGTCCGGCACATGCCATCGATCCACAAAAGCAAGTGGCTCCGATCGACCAAATCGTAGTCGTAGTGAACGCTGACGTGATTACTCGGAACGAGTTGGATGAGCGCCTGGCTAACGCCACTAAGCAACTGAAGAAACAAGGAACGCCCCTGCCTGAAGCTGACATTCTGGAAAAACAGGTGTTGGAAAGGATGATCGTCGATCTACTTCAGTCGCAGTTCGCCAAAGAAACAGGCATCCGCATCGATGACACCCAGCTGGATCGCACACTGCAGCGCATCGCACAGTCTAGCAATATCGATACACTCGAAGAGTTCCGCGCTCGCGTCGAACAGGATGGTTCCGATTTCTCGAAATTCCGCGAACAGATCCGTGCAGAAATAGCAGCCACTCGATTGCGTGAGCGCGAGGTAGATGCCAAGACCGTCATCAGCGAAAGCGAGGTTGACAGCTTCCTTGCCAATCAAGAGCGCCAAGGCTACAAGGGCGAGGAGTTCCACTTGGCTCACATATTCATCGGTGTCCCTGAGCAAGCCAGTGCCGCTGCTATTCGCGCCAGTCAACAGCGTGCCGAACAAGCCATCAGCAAATTGCAGAGTGGTGACTCGTTCGCCCAAGTCGCGGCGGGTTATTCAGATGCCAAGGACGGCTTGAACGGCGGCGATCTTGGCTGGCGTCCGGCCGAGCGCATTCCCCCTCAGTTCATGGAAGAGTTGAAAAAAATTCAGCTGGGTGGATTCAGCTCGGTATTGCGCAGTCCGAACGGCTTCCACATCATCAAGCTGCTAGAACGACGCGATAAGAACCAAGCCGTCGTCGTGACACAAACGCATGTCCGCCATATCTTGATCCGCACCAGCGAGCTTGTTCCCGAGAAAGAGGCCAAAGCCAAGTTGCTGGAAGTCAAACGCGCGCTCGATAACGGCGCGGATTTCGCAGAACAAGCCAAGCTCAATTCAGAAGACGGTAGCGCATCCAAAGGTGGCGACCTCGGCTGGCTTTCACCCAGCGACACTGTGCCTGAATTCGAGAGCGGCATGAATGCGACAGCGATAGGCCAAGTCAGCCCCCCGATCCAATCAGGCTTCGGTTTCCACCTGATCCAAGTGCTAGAACGTCGCAATCAGGATGTGAGTGTGGAGCAAAAGCGCTTACAAGCGAAGCAATCCATCCGTGCGCTCAAGTCCGACGAAGCCTACCAAGACTGGCTACGTCAACTGCGTGACCGCGCCTTCGTCGAATATCGCATTGAGCACTAAATCGCAGCTGCTCGCCGTCACCAGCGGCGAACCCGCAGGCATCGGTCCCGACCTGTGCCTGCAACTAGCTGGGTACGGTTTGCCGCTGGTGGTGCTGGCGGATAAAACACTGTTGGCAGAGCGCGCACAGCAATTAGGGCTGAATGTCACGCTGCTTGATTATGTCGCGCACGCGGAGACTCGCAGCACACCCGGCCAACTCACCGTCCTGCACATCCCGCTGTCACAACCAGTGGAAGCAGGAAAACTCGACCCAGCCAACAGCCGCTACGTGCTGGAGCTACTCACCCGCGCCGCGCAGGGTTGCCAATCCGGCGAGTTCGCCAGCATGGTCACCGCACCGGTACATAAGGGCGTCATCAACGATGCAGGCATCCCTTTCACCGGCCACACCGAATTCCTCGCCGAACTGACACACACACCGTTAGTGGTGATGATGCTGGCAGGAGGGAATCTGCGCGTGGCGCTGGCCACCACGCATCTGCCACTGCGCGAAGTATCAGATGCCATCACCCAGCCTTTGCTGGAAGCCGTGCTGCGCATCTTGCGCCATGACTTGCAGCGGCGCTTTGGGCTGAAAAACCCGCGCATCCTTGTCGCTGGGCTGAATCCCCACGCAGGTGAAAACGGCCATCTTGGGCGCGAAGAGATCGAGGTGATCACCCCCGTGCTGGACAAGCTGCGCGCCGAAGGATTCAACATCTCTGCCCCGCTGCCCGCCGACACCCTGTTCGCCGTACATAGACTGAAAGAAGCCGATGCCGTGCTGGCGATGTACCACGATCAGGGCTTGCCGGTATTGAAGCACGCCAGCTTCGGCGAAGGCGTCAACATCACGCTGGGCCTGCCCATCATCCGCACCTCGGTCGATCACGGCACCGCGCTGGAACTGGCGGGAACGGGCAAAGCCGAGGTGGGCAGCTTATTGGAAGCGATCAAAGTCGCACAGGAGATGGCTCAACATGAGCGGACATAAAGCAAAAAAACAGTTTGGTCAGAACTTCCTAGTTGATCAGGCCATCATCGCCGACATCGTCCGCGCCATCCGGCCGGAGGCTGCCGACACGATGGTGGAGATCGGCCCTGGGCTGGGGGCGCTGACGCGACCGCTGCTTCAGCACTTGAATCATCTGCATGTGGTGGAGATCGACCGTGACATCATTGCGCGGCTGCACACTGACTACCCGCAGGCCAAGCTCACCGTCCATGCGGGTGATGCGCTCAAGTTTGATTTTGCCACGCTGCCTGCGCCGCTGCGCATCGTCGGCAATCTGCCTTACAACATCTCCTCGCCGTTGCTGTTCCATTTCGCCGACTACGCCGAGCGCGTGAACGACATGCACTTCATGTTGCAGAACGAGGTGGTGGAACGCATGGTGGCGGAGCCTTCGACGGCAGCTTACGGGCGCTTGTCGGTGATGTTGCAGGCGCGCTTCTACATGGAGAAGCTGCTCGACGTGCCGCCGGAATCCTTCCGCCCGGCCCCCAAGGTGGATTCCGCTATCGTGCGCATGATCCCGTTGCCGGTGAATCAACTACTAGTGAAGGATCAGGCGCGTTTCTCCGCCATCGTCGGCACGGCTTTTGGTCAGCGCCGCAAGATGTTGCGCAGCACGCTGAAGGCATATCTGAACGAAGCTGATTTTGAGAAACTAGGGATCGATTCGCAACTACGCGCCGAAAACCTCGGCGTTGAAGAGTTTGCTCGTATTGCCTGTTACACAAGAGCCTAAGTATCAGACCGAGGCAACCGGCTTACCAAAGTGATAACCCTGGGCGTAATCCACGCCCATTTCCGCCAAGATAGCAGCAGTTTCAGCATCTTCGACAAATTCGGCAACCGTCTGTAAACCAAACTCTTTGGCAACTTGATGGATGTGCCGGACCATGATGCGATCACGCTCATCCATAGCCATCTGGCGCACGAAGCCGCCTTCGATTTTGACGTAATCCACCGTCAGGTATTTGAGGTAGAGGAAAGAAGAGAAGCCGCTACCGAAATCGTCCAGCGCAATGGCAATACCCTTGCTACGCAACTCGTCGATCACTCCCTTCACCGTCCCCATATGCGGCAAAGCTTCCCGTTCTGTGATCTCCAGAACGATACGCTGGCAAGGGATACCCATCTTCAATACTTGCTCGGGTATGGAGCGTACCCAATCAAGGTCTGCGAATGTGCGAGCGGACAGATTGAAGAACATTTTCGCTTCAGGGTATTGATGAGCCATGCTTTGCAACTGTGCCAGCCCTTTGTTGAACACGCGCATATCCAATTCACGGATCATGCCCAGTTCCTCGGCAGCCTCGATGAACTGCCCAGCGGCGATCAAGCGCTCGCCATCGCGGATGCGTGCCAGTGCTTCAAATGCCATCGGCACGCCATCTTTCACCGAAACAATCGGCTGTAGGAAGGCGTCGATACGATCTTCCATCAATGCACGACGCAGGAAATCTCCACGCCGGAAGATGTTCGTCTCGGCCCCATCGGGGTCGCTATCCGAGGTGAGAACCTGATTCTTCCCATGATTCTTGGCCTTGTATAGCACCACATCCATAGCCGTTTGAAGCTCGGTGTTGGTGGCGCCATCACTGGGAAAACTCACCACACTAAAGCTGGCAGACAAACCCACTTTCCCTACGGGCAGATCGAACGGCTCGTCAGCCAAGGCACGATGCAGCTTCTGCCCCACTAACAAGGCCTGTTCGGGCGATGTTTCCGGGAGAATGATCGCGAACTCGTCGCCCCCCAAACGCGCCATCAGATCACCTTTACGCAAGGAGGATTCAAGCAGCATGCTCATCTGCTTAAGCGCCATATCGCCCACTGGGTGGCCATACGTGTCGTTGACGAATTTGAAATCGTCGAGATCGGCCATGATGATGGAGAATTTATGCTCATGGCGCAAAGCACGATTGATCTCATACTCCAAAAACTCATCAAACTTGCGGCGGTTATACAGACCAGTGAGCGGATCGCGCACCGCCAACTCCTCCATACGCTCGTTGTATTCCTGCACGGTGGAAAGCAGATGATTGAAATATTCTGCCAAGCGTTGCAACTCGACGATACGATGTCCTCCTTTGATCCGATGCGACAGATCCATATCGTGGGTGATGCGCTGAATGACATCTACCAGTTCGGCGATCGGCTGCGCCACCAGATAGCGTAACGTGACGTAGAGCACGATGAATACCACTGCCATCACCAACAAGGTATAACCGACGATAGAGTTGATCAGGTAAGTCAGCGACACCTTGATCTCGCTGACCGGATAGGTGATGTCGATCACCCCGTGCACTGCCCCGACATGAGACTCAGTGTGGCAAACCAAGCATTCTGCTGTGGCTCGCACGGGATAGATGTAACGCAACTCGTGCTCGTTCGTAAACTCCATCAAGTCCTTGCCATCCGTCAGCGCCTGCATCAGCATCGGATCTTTGGCGATGACCTCGCCCTCGCCCTCCATGGCGCCAAATTGATGAGCGACCATCTCGCCACGATATACACGGATGTCGAGCCTAGGCATGGTTTTGTTGAGCCGTCCGATCACCTCCTTGATCTCGTCCTTGTTCCAGCCCTTGCGCATAGCGGAATACAGGCTCTGGAACACCAACTTCGAAGTCTGCTTAGCCTCGTCTCGAGCGAGATCATGGACAGCGCGGTCACGTACCACGCCCGACAAAACAAAAAGCAGCACCAACGCCAAAATCATGGAAACTATCGACAGCGTCAATAACAGTCGCCCCAAGGTTACTCGCTTGATGAAGTAGAACAGTTTGGTCATGGCATGGGGGGGTTAGGGAAAGTCCTTACTAGTTATGTGGCAATATACACTAGCTTAACAGTGGGACAAAGCTCCTTAGATAACGGTCAATCGAGGACTGATGTCTGGCTAAGAATGATTGGCTTACGCATCAAATCTCGCCCCCAGCTCGCATATAGCCTGACCAGCCAGCCAACACCCGCACCACGCCATAACTGGCCCAAGCGAGCAATCGAAACAATGGATTCAGTTTAAGCCACTGATGAACCTCGATACGATGTGAGCCATGCGTCAACGCCTCCAGCAAACTGGCACGAAGCTCACCGGCGAAGGCTGCATCACGCACTACCAGATTACCCTCGCGCGCCAGTAGCAAACTGAAAGGGTCAATATTGCTCGAACCCACCGTCGCCCATTGCCCATCCACCACCGCGACTTTCGCGTGCAGATAGCTGGCATGGTATTCGTGGATCTCGACTCCTGCATGTAGCAATTGGCCATACAGCGCGCGACAAGCATAGTGCTGTAACCAGTTATCCACCCTTCCCTGCAACAGCAACACCACCCTTACACCACGCTCAGCCGCGCTCACTAAGGCGCGGCGAAACTTTCGTCCTGGCAGGAAGTAGGCATTGGCCAGCACGATCTCGTGCTGTGCCTGTCCGATGGCTTTAAGGTAAGCGCGCTCGATGTCGCGCCGATGGCGCAGATTGTCGCGCAACAGGAAGGCGACTTTCTGGCGCGTATCGGACTTCAACATACGCGGCAATGCATCACGATCACCGCGTTGGCGCAGTTGTGACCAAGACACCAGCGCCCATAAGCGACGAACAGCGGCGTGCATGTCATGCACCACTGGGCCGCTGACTTCCACGGCATAGTCAAGACGCGGCGACTCACTGCCGGGAGCAACATCGTTGATGATATTGATGCCTCCGACAAAGCCGATCCGCCCATCCACCACCGCCAGCTTCCGATGTAAGCGACGCAAGCGGTGCCGGCGCAGGTTAAAACGCCCAAACTCCTGCCGGAACCAACGCACCGTCACACCCGCTGCGCGCATCCGCTCGACCCAATGCTCTGGCAACGCCGCACTACCGAATCCATCTAACAACAGGTGGACGCGCACACCGCGCCTCGCCGCCTGCTCCAAGGCCTCGGCTACCCAGCGTCCTTCCTGATCGGCCGCGAAGATATAGGACTCCAGATATACGCTATGCTCTGCCGCTCCGATTGCTTCAATCAAACGGGGAAAGTATTCCTCGCCGTTGCGCAGCAGGTTCAAAGTATGTCCGGCGACCTCAAAGGTATCGCTCATGGTAGGTGCAACACCGCCGACAGGGCTGCGTGATCCGAGATGCGATCCCAAGGATGCTGGAAATGAACCTTGGCCTCCGCCACCTCCAGTCCGCGCACATAGATACGATCCAATGACAACACCGGCACGGTTGCGGGAAAACTCTTAGCAGGCTTGCCACGCAGCCGCTCGAACACCTCATGCAGCCCTAGCTCTCGTCCCAGAATGCCACTCGCCTCGTTGCGCCAATCGTTGAAATCGCCAGCGATGATGATGGGCTCGCCCTCCGGTACGGCGTGCGCGATGTACTGCACCATGTCGCGCAACTGCGTCCGCCGACCGCGCGCGAACAGGCCTAGGTGCACACTGAAACAATGCACGACGACATCGCGGTTCGGCAACTGCACTTTGCTGTGCAGCAAGCCGCGACTCTCGAAGCGGTGCGCCGAAATATCGCAGTTATGGGTAGCGATGATAGGAAAGTGACTCAGGATCGCATTGCCGTGATGCCCGGCGTCGTACACGCAATTCTTGCCATAAGAAAAATGTAGCCAACGCTGCTCCGCCAAAAACTCATGTTGCGGTGATGTCGGATAGTCGTGGAAACGACGCGTATGCAGACTGTTCTCGCCCAGCACCTCTTGCAAGAACACTATGTCGGCGCTCAGCGAACGCAAACACTCCCGCAATTCGTGCAGCACCATGCGCCGATTGAAATGTGAGAAGCCTTTGTGGATATTATAGGTGGCGATATTCAGCATATTAAACACACTTGAATTCGACTAGCCGAGAGCGACATCCTAACCCAGCCGACGATCGAGGCGGCGACCTACCGCGGGGCTACATCTTTTTCCTGCTCAACGCCGTTTCCGGCACGATCGGCTCGACCCGCCAGATGCGCTCTGCATATTCAAGGATGGTGCGGTCGCTGGAAAATTTACCCATGCCGGCGACGTTGAGAATAGCACGCTTGGCCCATTCCGCCTGATCGCGATACAACTCGGTCACCCGATCTTGACAGTCCACGTAAGCCGCATAATCCGCTAGCAGCATGAAGTGATCACCGTGCCGAAGCAGCGCATCGACTACCGAGTGATAACGCGATGGCTCGTCAGGACAAAAGTAGCCGGAGGAGATCATATCCAGCACCTGCTTCAACGCCGCATTACCGTGGTAATAGCTGGCGGCATCGTATCCTCGCTGATGCAGCGCCTCTACCTCGCCCGTCGTCAGGCCGAAGAGGAAGAAGTTCTCAGCGCCGACCTCCTCGCGTATCTCAATGTTCGCACCATCCAGCGTGCCTATCGTCAGTGCGCCATTCAATGCCAGCTTCATGTTGCCAGTGCCCGAGGCTTCCGTCCCTGCGGTAGAAATCTGTTCGGACAAGTCCGCTGCTGGGACAATGATCTCAGCGTTGGACACATCGTAGTTGGGGATGAACACTAACTTCAACTTGCCATCGATCTGCTGATCATTGTTGACGGTCGCCGCCACGTCATTGATGAGCCGAATGATACGTTTGGCCATCGCGTAACCAGGCGCGGCCTTGCCCGCAATGATGATAGTGCGCGGCACGATGTCCTGCGCTCCCGCACGAATACGGTTGTACAGGGTGATGACGTGCAACACGTTAAGCAGTTGCCGCTTGTACTCGTGTAGGCGCTTGATCTGGATATCAAATAGCGAGCTCGGGTCAACGTCGATGCCCAGACGCTCCAGAATCAATTCAGCGAGACGCTCCTTGTTCGCCTGCTTGACGCTGCGAAACTGCGCCTGGAATTCCTCATCCCCAGCGAATTCGCGTAGCTTTGCCAGTTGCCTCAAGTCCGTCAACCAGTCTTGCCCGATCTTGCCTGAGATCAATGCCGCCAAACCGGGATTGGCCTGATTCAACCAACGCCGTTGCGTGATGCCGTTGGTCATATTGACGATCTTGCCCGAGGTGATGCGCTCGAAATCGGAAAAAATAGTGCGCTTCATCAACTCGGTATGCAGCACAGCCACGCCATTCACCGCATGACTACCGACAATCGCTAGGTGCGACATGCGCACCCGCCGCCCATGCTCCTCGTCGATCAGCGACAAGCGGCGCAAAAGGTCAACATCGCCGGGAAATTGGTGCATGACTTGTTGCAAGAAGCGGTGATTGATCTCGTAGATGATCTGCAAATGGCGCGGCAGCAGATGTTCGAACACGGACACCGGCCAAGTTTCCAGTGCTTCCGGCATCAGCGTGTGATTGGTGTAGGAGAAAATACGCGTGGTCATTCCCCATGCCTGATCCCACGGCAAGCGATGAATATCCACCAACAAGCGCATCATTTCAGCGACCGCGATGGACGGATGCGTATCGTTCAACTGCACTGCGGTCTTCTCCGCCAACTGCGACCAATCCGTATGGGTTTTCCTGTAGCGATGCAGCATGTCCTGCAAAGAGGCGCTGACGAAGAAATACTGCTGCTTCAGACGCAGCTCGCGCCCCACCGCAGTAGAGTCGTCGGGGTAAAGCACCTTGGACAGGCTTTCCGACTCATTTTTGTCTGCAACAGCCTGAATGTAGTTGCCCTGATTGAAATAGCGTAATTCGAAATCACGCGAAGATTTGGCCGACCACAGGCGCAGATTATTGACCGTGTTGCTGCCAAAACCGGGGATGGGCGTGTCGTAAGCCATGGCCATCACATCGTCGGTGCTCACCCAATGATGACGTACCACACCATCTTCATGCTTGTATTCCACCACGCGCCCGTGGAACTTCACTGGATACAGCACCTCAGGGCGAGGAAACTCCCACGGGTTGCCGTAGCGCAGCCAGTTGTCGGGATGCTCCACCTGCTCGCCGTTCTCGATGCTCTGCCGGAACATGCCGTACTCATAACGGATACCGTAACCGTAGCTGGGCAGATCAAGTGTCGCCATCGAATCCAAGAAACACGCGGCAAGACGCCCTAAGCCGCCGTTACCCAATGCTGCATCCGGTTCGATTCCCGCAACAGCCTCAAAATCCCGTCCCAAGTCATACAGCGCCGCCTTGCACGGCTCGTCTATTCCCAAGTTGAGCATGGCATTGCTCAAGGTCCGCCCCATCAGGAATTCCAGAGAAAGATAGTAGATGCGTTTTACATCCTGCTTATAGTAGCGCTGCATGGTTTCCATCCAGCGTTCGACCAGCCTATCTCTCACAGCGTAAGCCGTACTCTGAAACCAGTCACGGGTGGTGGCATTGATACATGATTTGCCGCTGGAGTAAATCATGTGATTGGTTAGCGAATCATGGATCGCCTGCTTGCTCATACCTGCACTTCGGTGATGCGGTGTCTTATTGCTTACCATGCCCTACCCCCAGATTCTTCGATGCCAACTGCTCAGGCGTTACCAATACCACGCGTCGGCAGTTTGATCTGGCGCGCGAATTCCAACATCTTTTCGATCGGCTGTTTGGCGCGCAGGCCGATGGCGGGATCAACATGAACCTCGTTGCGACCATTTTCCAGCACCTCAGCTAGGTTGCGCAGTCCGTTCATCGCCATCCACGGGCAATGGCTACAACTAGTGCAGTTCGCACCTGCCCCTGCGGTAGGCGCTTCAAGAAAGACTTTGTCGGGGCAAAGGGTGCGCATCTTATGCAGGATGCCATTGTCAGTAGCGACGATAAATTCCTGCGCAACCGATTTCTGCGCTGCCGAAATGAGCTGGGTTGTCGAGCCGACCACATCGGCCAACTTCACCACCGCACGTGGCGACTCGGGATGCACCAGCACCAGCGCGCCGGGATGCGCCGCCTTCATCTCGATCAGTTCCTTGGCCTTGTACTCGTCATGCACAATGCACGAGCCCTGCCACAGCAACATGTCTGCACCAGTCTGCTCCTGCACGTAGCTGCCGAGATGACGGTCGGGTGCCCAGAGGATTTTCCTGCCCTGCTCCATCAGATGACGCACCACCGGCAAGGCGATCGAGCTGGTCACCATCCAATCGGCGCGCGCCTTCACCGCCGCGCTAGTGTTGGCATAGACCACCACGGTGCGATCAGGGTGTCCGTCGCAGAACGCGGCGAATTCGTCCACCGGGCAGCCAAGATCGAGCGAGCATTCCGCTTCAAGGTCGGGCATCAGCACTCGCTTCTCGGGATTCAAAATCTTCGCAGTCTCGCCCATGAAACGCACGCCCGCCACCACAATGGTCTTGGCCGGATGCTGATGGCCGAAGTTCGCCATATCCAGTGAATCCGACACGATGCCGCCGGTCGCCTCGGCCAAGTCTTGCAAGTCTGGATGCACGTAATAATGTGCCACCAGCACAGCATCCTGCTCCTTGAGCAGACGCTTGATACGCGAAATCAGCTCGGCCTTTTCATCGGCGGCAGGCTCTTGCGGCGTGCGAGCCCACGCCTGCGCCGTGCTGCAACAAGTCTGCCCAGCATCGGGGTGGTCGTAAGCAATGGAAATCTTTTGTTCAGACATGGATGACTCGTTTTGGTAATTCAAGGATCGCCGCCCGATTGCTCGGCGAGAACACTTTAGCCGCCGCAGCTTCCCAAGGCAACCACTGGTAGCTGAGATGTTCACGCGGCGAGAGCGTCACCAGCAGTCTTTCCGGCACTTCCAGTCCGAACACATGCTCGGTGTTGTGCGTCGTACCGGGCGGGTAGCGGTGTACCCATTTGGCGTAGATGTCATAGACGTTCTGCTGCTGCCAGTCGGTAAGTGCGTAGCGAGTGGCGGCTATGCCAGTTTCTTCGCCCACCTCGCGGATCGCGGTTTCGCGAAGCGACTCCTCGCCGTCGCGACTGCCAGTGACTGACTGCCAAGCATCGGGATAATCGGCACGCTCCAGCAACAGCACCTCCAGTTGTGGGGTGTAGATGACGATGAGCGCAGAGATCGGCTGCTTGTAGGGCATCAGCTTTCGACTTTCACCCGAAACGACTTGCCCTGCGCCTGCCAGAACTGCTCGGTGTCACTGAAAATCTCGCGGCTAATCGCCCACTCAGCCTCACTCAACGCCGCCGAACCGCGCAGCACCAGTTCATAGGAAGATGCCTGACACCAGGACAAATCCTGCAACCCATCCGCCAGCGCATCCCAGTTATCTCCAAAGCTAGCGGGAACACCTACAGCATGGGCGATGGTAGCTATAAAGGCCGATTTATCCAGCCCGCTCACCTCCACGTCAAAACGAGCCGAGCCAGAACGGCCCCCTTCGAGATCCAAGGGAGGCTGAGAGGGATTTACCGTTGAACGCACCATCACCTTCCCTCATCAATCCGCTGAAATGTTTGGTAATGATCGCCGGTGTAATAACACTCAGGAACCACCCCACACACGATGCGCCGCGCGCCGCGACCATGCTCGCCCGGCGTCTTCACGGTGTATTCATGGTAATAGCCGCGTGGCTGCTTGGGCAGAAGATGCTCGTAGTTGCCGAACACCACCCCGTCACGGGGATAAGGAAACGGCCCACCTTGCTTGATGAGTTGCAGCGTGGCGCGGGCTTCAGTAGAGAGTGCAGAGACGGCGATGGAGGGCTTGGCAGCTTCAGTCGTGAAGAACTGCCAAGCCCCAGCTGGGAGTGCGAAGAGCAGCCCCAGCAGTAGTAGCGCGCGGAAACCGTGCGCCATCATACTTACTCCTTATTCACTTCCACTGTCGTCTGCACCTGTTGACGCAGGCGGATGTGAAGTTCGCGCAGCTGCTTCTCGTCCACGGCACTCGGCGCTTGAGTCAATAGACATTGGGCGCGTTGTGTCTTGGGGAAAGCGATCACGTCGCGGATGGATTCGGCGCCGGTCATCATGGTGACGATGCGATCCAAGCCGAAGGCCAAGCCGCCGTGTGGGGGCGCGCCGTATTGCAAGGCATCAAGCAGGAAGCCGAACTTGAGTTGCGCTTCTTCTGCATCGATGTTGAGCGCGCGGAACACTTGGCTCTGCACAGCTTCCTTGTGGATACGCACCGAGCCGCCGCCGATCTCCCAGCCGTTGAGCGCTAAGTCGTAAGCCTTGGCCAAGCAACGTCCCGGATCGGTTTCGAGGAACTCGATGTGCTCATCTTTAGGCGAGGTGAACGGATGGTGGCAGGCGCTCCAGCGCTTGGCTTCGTCGTCGTACTCGAACATCGGGAAGTCCACCACCCAGATCGGCTCCCACGCCTTGCCGTTGGTGAATCCCTTTTCGTGGCCGAGCTTGGTGCGCAGTGCGCCCAGCGCATCGTTCACCACCTTGGCCTTGTCCGCACCGAAGAAGATCAGATCGCCATTTTGCGCGCCAGTGCGCTGCATGATAGTGGCCAGTGCGGTCTCATGCAGATTTTTGACGATGGGCGATTGCAGGCCGTGTTCATTCAACTGAGTCACATCGTTGACCTTGATATAAGCCAAGCCCTTGGCGCCGTAAATGCCAACGAACTTGGTGTAGTCGTCGATCTCACCACGGGTCAGCGTCGCGCCACCGGGCACGCGCAGCGCGCCGATACGGCCATTTTCGGAATTCGCCACGCCAGCGAACACCTTGAACGCGACATCCTTCAACGCGTCGGTGACTTCGGTGATCTCTAGTGTCACGCGCATATCCGGCTTGTCCGAGCCGAAGCGCGCCATGGCTTCAGCATAGGTGATACGCGGGAATTTCTTGGGCAGGCTGACTTCTAGCACTTCCTTGAACACGGTGCGGATCATCTCTTCGGTCAACTCCATGATCTGCTCTTCGCTCATGAACGAAGTCTCGATATCGACCTGAGTGAATTCGGGCTGGCGGTCGGCGCGCAAATCTTCGTCTCGGAAGCACTTGGTCAATTGATAGTAACGATCAAAGCCCGCCACCATCAGCAACTGCTTAAATAATTGAGGTGATTGCGGCAACGCAAAGAACTCACCGGCATGGACGCGCGACGGTACGAGGTAGTCGCGTGCGCCTTCCGGCGTGGATTTGGTGAGCATCGGTGTCTCGATGTCGATGAAACCCTTGTCATCGAGGAAGCGGCGGAAAGCGCGCGCGGTCTCGTAGCGCAAACGCATGTTCTTCTGCATCTGTGGGCGACGCAGATCAATCACGCGATGGGTCAGGCGCACGTTTTCGGACAGGTTTTCGTCATCCAACTGGAACGGCGGCGTGACGGCGGTGTTCAGCACTTCGATCTCTTGGCAGATGATCTCGACTTCGCCGCTGGGCAGATTGGGATTCTCCGTACCTTCTGGACGACGGCGCACCTTGCCGGTGATGCGCAGCACAAACTCGCTACGCACCGCTTCAGCAGTGGCAAACATCTCAGCGCGATCCGGGTCGCACACAACTTGTGCCAGACCTTCACGGTCGCGCAGGTCGATGAAGATCACCCCGCCGTGGTCGCGGCGGCGATGCGCCCAGCCGCACAGAGTGATGATTTTGCCCAAATGGGCGGTGTTGATTTGTCCGCAGTAATGTGTACGCATAGTGCTATTCAGATGAGTAATTTCAGGAAATTTGGTTAGGGACAGCGGTTTCCGCAGCAGCGACCACGCCCATGGAAACGATAGACCGCAACGCCGCATCGACGCTCATATCCAGCTCGATGGTTTCGGCTTTAGGCACGAAGAAATAGAAGCCGTTGACTGGGCTAGGCGTCGTCGGGATGAACACGGCGACGTGTTCATCGTCCAGCAAACGTGAGACTTCGCCCGGCACATTGGTCTGAAATGCCAGCGACCACGCTTGTGGATGTGGGTAGCGCACCAACAAGACCTTGCGAAACGAAGTGCCGTTGCTCGACAAAAGGGTATCGCTGACTTGCTTCACGCCCTTGTAGATGCTGCTCACAAACGGGATGCGAGCGAGTGCGGTATCACCCCAATGCAGCAGCCGCTGCCCGAACACATTGCGCGCCAGCACGCCGGTGGTCAATACGACCGCAAACGTGAGGATCACGCCCAAGCCGGGAATATGCACGCCCAGCAGCACATCCGGCTGAAGTGCAGCCGGAATCACTAACAAGCTCTGGTCTAGCGTAGAGATAGTGAAGTTCAGCACCCACAGTGTGATCCCCAGCGGCACCCACACCAACAGGCCAGTGATAAGGTATTTTTTCACTAGGCGTTACCTGCCATCGGGCACGAACCAGCAGCGGCACATGGCGAGCATGTGGGCTGCGGAGTATTGTTCGCCGCATGATAGCCACTGCCCTTGAACTGAAGTCCCGTCGCGGAAAGCATCTTGTTAAACGTTTCTTGACCACATTCAGGACACGTGGTCAGCACGGCATCGCTCATCTTCTGCATCACGTCTTTCTGTGTACCGCAACTACTGCAACGATATTCATAAATAGGCATACAAGCCCCTATTGCTAATCTGGAAGGCGCGCATTATACCTTACGCCACTCCCCCATCGGCAAACCATCCAGCGACCAATCGCCGATGCGCCAGCGAATCAGGCGCAAGGTGGGGAAGCCGACCGCCGCTGTCATTCGTCGAACTTGGCGGTTGCGCCCTTCGCGGATAGTCAATTCCAGCCAACTTGTCGGGATCTCTTTACGGTAGCGCACTGGCGGGGTTCGCGGCCAAAGTTGACTAGGTTCTTCGATCAATTTCGCTTCAGCAGGCAGCGTCAAACCGTCTTTCAACATCACGCCACGCCGCAGCTTTTCCAGCGCCGCCTCATCAGGCACACCTTCTGCTTGTACGAGATAAGTCTTGGGCAGTTTATGCTGCGGATCGGTGATGCGATGTTGCAACTTACCGTCATCCGTGAGCAGCAACAGCCCTTCACTATCGGTATCCAAACGTCCAGCGGGATAAACGTCGGGAACGGCGATATAATCGGCCAACGTCGGATGCAGTCCGTCTCGACTGAATTGGCAGATCACGCCATACGGTTTGTTGAACAGCAGGATGCAACTCATTTCATTTCCTTATTTAGCAAGGCAACTCCGAGAACTCACATGGCGACCCAAAAAATCATCTATACCCTGACCGACGAAGCACCGGCACTGGCAACGTACTCTTTACTTCCCATTGTGCAAGCATTCACCAAAGCCGCTGGAGTTGCCGTTGAGACGCGCGACATTTCCTTGGCAGGACGCATACTTGCGAACTTTCCTGAACAACTCACCTCAACTCAGAAAGTCGCAGATCAACTGACTGAACTGGGTGAGCTGACGCTGAAACCAGAAGCTAACATCATCAAGTTACCGAATGTTAGCGCATCGGCTCCGCAATTGAAGGCCGCGATCAAGGAATTGCAAGCGCAGGGTTTCCAAGTGCCGGACTATCCAGAGACAGCACAAACTCCCGCTGAGCAAGAGATCAAAGCGCGTTACGGCAAGGTGCTGGGAAGTGCGGTGAATCCGGTGCTGCGCGAAGGCAATTCCGACCGCCGCGCGGCTGCCTCGGTAAAGCAATACGCACGCAAGAATCCGCACCGGATGGGTGCATGGGCGGCGGATTCCAAGACACACGTGGCGCACATGAGCGCGGCTGATTTCTACGGCAGCGAGAAATCGGTGACGGTAGCGGAGGCAGGCCCAGTGCGTATCGAGTTCGTCGGCGACGACGGCAGCGTCACCGTACTAAAGGAAAAGACCGACCTCAAAGCAGGCGAGATCATCGACGCTTGCGTGATGAACCGCCGCGCGCTGCGCGACTTCTACGAAACGCAGATGGCAGAAGCCAAGGCGCAGGGCGTGCTGCTGTCGCTGCACCTGAAGGCCACCATGATGAAGGTGTCCGACCCGATAATGTTCGGCCATGCGGTGACGGTGTATTACAAGGACGTGTTCGACAAGCACGCGGCCACCTTCAAGGCGCTGGGCGTGAACGTCAACAATGGTCTGGGCGATGTTTACGCCAAGATCGCCAGCCTGCCGGAAGCACAGCGCGCCGAGATCGAGGCCGACATTCAGGCCGTGTATCAGAGCCGCCCCGAGCTGGCGATGGTCAATTCCGACAAGGGCATCACCAACCTGCACGTGCCGTCCGACGTGATCGTGGATGCCTCCATGCCTGCAATGATCCGCGACTCCGGCAAGATGTGGGGTACCGACGGCAAACTGCACGACACGCTGGCGATGATCCCGGATCGTTGTTATGCGCGCATCTATCAGGTGGTGATCGACGATTGCAAGAAGCACGGCGCGTTCGATCCCAAGACCATGGGCAGCGTGCCGAACGTCGGCCTGATGGCGCAGCAAGCCGAAGAATACGGCTCGCACAACAAGACGTTCGAGATCGCCGCCGCAGGCAGCGTGCGCGTAGTCGATGCAGCGGGCAAGGTGTTGCTGGAGCAGAAGGTCGAACAAGGCGACATCTTCCGTTCCTGCCAGACCAAAGACGCACCGGTGCAAGATTGGGTGCGACTGGCAGTGGAGCGTGCGCGCCTGACCGGCACGCCCGCCCTCTTCTGGTTGGATGCGAACCGTGCACACGACGCTCAGGTCATCGCCAAGGTCGAGAAATACCTGAAAGATCACGACACCAGCGGCCTCGACATCCGCGTGATGACACCTGAAGCGGCCATCCAGCTCTCCATCGAGCGCATCCGCGCCGGACTGGACACCATCTCCGTCACCGGCAACGTGTTGCGCGACTACCTCACCGACCTGTTCCCCATCCTGGAGCTGGGCACCAGCGCCAAGATGCTGTCCATCGTACCGCTGATGAACGGCGGTGGCTTGTTCGAGACTGGCGCGGGCGGCTCTGCACCCAAGCATGTGCAGCAGTTCCAGCAAGAAGGCTACCTGCGCTGGGACTCGCTGGGCGAGTTCCTCGCGCTGGGCGTATCGCTGGAACATCTGGCGCACAAGTTCGGCAATGCCCGCGCGCAAGTGCTGGCCGACACACTGGATGCCGCCAACGCACGCATCCTCGACAACAACAAGTCGCCAGCACGTAAAGTCGGCGAGATCGACAATCGCGGTAGTCACTTCTATCTCGCCATGTATTGGGCGCAGGCATTGGCCGCGCAGAGTGCTGACAAAGAGATCCAAGCTCGTTTCGCACCGCTGGCTCAAGCGCTGACCGAGAACGAAGCCAAAATCACCGCCGAGTTGATCGCAGCGCAGGGCAAACCGGTCGAGATGGGCGGCTACTATCGCCCCGATTTCACCAAGACCTCACAAGCCATGCGCCCGAGTGCCACATTCAATGCAGCGTTGGAGGCCATTTAAGCTCAACTATTTTGAGGTTGATCCTGTGCATTTAGATAATGCAATTTTTAGCAAAATGTGATGAAGTAGCGACTGAGAAGATTAGTCGCATCGGACGCATGGTTTTT
The DNA here is from genome assembly GCF_000974685.2 of Ferriphaselus amnicola. NCBI lineage: Bacteria > Pseudomonadati > Pseudomonadota > Betaproteobacteria > Nitrosomonadales > Gallionellaceae > Ferriphaselus > Ferriphaselus amnicola. The sequence goes on along the minus strand of NZ_AP018738.1, from coordinate 1,020,266 downwards.
GTTACACAACGTAAGGAGATGGAAATGAACAAACTGATTCTGACAGGTATGGTTGCAAGTTTGATGATGGCTGGCGTTGCTCAGGCAGAAGACGGCGAAGCTCTGGCAAAGAAATCTGGCTGCACGATGTGCCACAGCGTGGACAAAAAGGTGATGGGCCCTGCATTCAAGGAAGTAGCCGCCAAATACGCTGGCAAGGCTGATGCACAAGCCAAGCTGGAAGCCAAGGTTCGCAGTGGCGGATCCGGCTCCTTCAGCGGCAAGATGCCGCCGACAGCCGCCAAAGTCAGCGATGCTGACATCAAGGCAATGGTGAGCTGGATCTTGGCACTCAAGTAAGCCACCCCGCCTCAAATTAACGGCGGAATCGGGCAACCGGTTCCGCCGTTTTCCTTTGCAGTACGGCGCACCTGATATAATCAGCGCACTGTTTTCACTCCATCCCCCATGAACATCCTTTACGAAGAAGACGGCGGCTTCAAGGTAGGCACGCTCTTCGCCGACAACACCACCTCGCTACAAGTCGAGAGCATCTCTGGCAAACGCAGCAAGATCAAGGCGACCAGCGTGATGTTGCGCTTCCCTACCCCGGCCTTGGACGAGTTCATGCCGCAAGCCGAGGCCACCGCCGCCGACATCGACACCGACTTTCTGTGGGAATGCTGCCCGCCGGACGAGTTCGGTTTCGAGGAACTGGCGACCGAGTATTTCGGCCACGCGCCGAATCCGCTGGAAGCGGCTGGTGCGCTGATCCGCCTGCATTCGGCGCCGATGTACTTTTACAAGAAAGGTAAAGGCCGCTACAAGGCCGCGCCGCCGGAAGCGCTGAAAGCCGCGCTGGCGGGAGCCGAGAAGAAGCGGCTGTTAGCTGAACAGCAAGCGCGCTACACCGAAGCATTAAGCCGCTTCGAGTTGCCAGAAGAACTAGCGGGCAAGCTGCAACTTTTGTTGTACAAACCGGATCGCAACACCATCGAGGTCAAGGCACTGGAAGCCGCATGCGCCGCTACCGGACTGTCCGCCGCCCATCTGCTGCACCGCTGCGGCGCGATTCCGTCCACGCAGGATTACCACCTGCAACGCTTTCTCACCGAACATTTCCCCAAGGGTACGGGTTTCCCGCCAGTGGAACTCGCCAGCTGGGACGAGCTGCCGCTGGCCACCGTCACCGCCTTCAGCATCGACGATGCCAGCACCACCGAGATCGACGATGCGTTCTCGCTGGAAAAACTGGATTCTGGCGACTGGCGCATCGGCGTGCATATCGCCGCCCCTGCGCTGGGCATGCCGCGCGGCTCGTCCGGCGACGAATTAGCGATGGCGCGACTTTCCACCGTCTATATGCCGGGCGGCAAGATCACCATGCTGCCGGACTCGGTGGTCGAAGTGTTCACGCTCAACGCTGACCGGGTCTGCCCCGCGTTGTCGATGTACCTCACCGTGCAAGCCGACACGCTGGAAGTCACCGCGACCGAGAGCCGCCTCGAACGCCTGCACATCGCCGCCAACCTGCGCCACGACACGCTTGAGCCGCTGTTCAACGAGGAATCGCTGGCCGCTGGCCGACTGGATTACGCCTACGCGCCCGAACTCACCCTGCTCTGGCAACTGGCGCAGAAACTGGAAGCGCGACGTGGCAAGTCGGCCGACAACAGCAACCAGCAAGTCGATTACACCTTCGACATCGTGGATGACCGCGTCATCATCGGCACCCGTCGGCGGGGCTCGCCCATCGACAAGGTGGTGTCCGAGCTGATGATCTTCGTCAACAGCGAATGGGGCAAAGAGCTGGCCGACAACAACTACACCGCCATCTACCGCACCCAGAACAACGGCAAGGTCAAGATGAGCAGCGTGCCCGCGCCGCACCAAGGCTTGGGCGTGGCTCAATACGCTTGGTCGAGTTCGCCGCTGCGCCGCTATGTGGACTTGCTCAACCAGCGCCAACTCATCGCCCTGCTGCGCGGCGAAGAGCCCGCTTACGTGCGCAACGACACGATGCTGTTCGCCGCCATGCGCGACTTCGATCAGATGTACGGCATCTACGCCGACTTCCAGCGCGACATGGAACGCTACTGGTGTTTGCGCTGGCTGCAGCAGGAGAACGTGCAACAGATCGAAGCGCAACTCATCCGTGAGAATCTGGTGCGCTTCGCCGGCATCCCATTGATCGGTCGCGTGCCCTCCCTACCGGAACTACCTGCCAACACCCGCGTCACGCTAGAGATCACCGCAGTCGATCTGCTCGACCTGAGTTTTGACGCGCGTTACGTCGCCACCGTGGAGGTCGCCGAGTAATGCGTTATCAACTCGTGCAAATGCTAAAGCTTCCGATTTCTATCGGTATTGCTTTTTCATTGCTATTGCACGGGTTTGCTTTATTCGGCGTCGGCCTAGTTCTGCCCGACCCGCGCAAAGCCCTCAACGCGCTGCAACCGCTGGAAGTCACCCTAGTCAACAGCCAATCCAAATCTCGCCCCGACAAGGCCGATGCTTTGGCGCAAGCCAATCTAGATGGCGGCGGCAACACCACCGCTGACCGTCAGGCCAAAAGTCCCTTACCCACGCTGACAGACGATCAACACTTCGTCGAAGAGCAAGCCACTCAGCGCCAACAACAACTGGAGCAAGAAAACAAAAAGCTGATGACACAGCTTAAGAGCCGCACCGCCGTTGATCGTGGGCATAACCCCAAACAGTCGCAAGTCGGCGATAGCAGCGGCGAGGATCTGATGCAACGCAGCCTAGAGATCGCCCGCCTAGAAGCGCAAATCAGCAAGGATTTCGAGGCTTACCAGAAGCTACCCCGCCGCAAGTTCATCGGCGCACGCACGCAAGAATTCCGCTTCGCCCAATACGTCGAAGACTGGCGCGCCAAAGTCGAACGCGTCGGCAATTTGAACTACCCCGAGCAAGCCCGCCGTCAACGCATCTTCGGCAGCCTGCAACTCACTGTCTCCATCCGCAGCGACGGCAGCGTGGAAAACATCGAAGTCAGCCGCTCCTCCGGCCAAGCCGTGCTGGATGACGCCGCCAAACGCATCGTCGCCATGGCCGCCCCCTACGCCGCCTTCCCCCCCGACATCCGCCGCGACACCGACATCCTCAGCATCACCCGCACCTGGACCTTCACCCAGAGCGACAAACTGGAAACCAAGAACTAGCACAGCGGAGTCCGCAGACAAACCGCCCAGACCTGAGAAACCACCTGGACATTCATCCGCGCTTTTTTAGGCCGCCTATATCGGATGGCCTATATCCAAAGTTATAGTAACAAGCTGGTTACATGGGATTTTTCAACAACTCATTGACAGACACACCCGATTTAGACGACATTGCCGACTCATTATTTTGTCGTCTAAATTACTACAAGGGCTTCCCCGTCATTGCAACTGACCGGTTGGTCTTTAGGTTTTTGTCTCTACTGTTCTCTTGATCACGTTTGCTGACTTTCGTTGCCGATGCGAGGTGGTGAAGGACTGCCAAACTACAACCGGTCATGTTGAGCCTATTGCTCGGACCCTGATGAAAGACGCGCGCGGGGGCCTCATTCGTTAGCCGGGTTTGTGTATCTCCCCTGTAAATTGATCAGGTTCACCCCGCGCGGGTCCAACCCGCTCACATCATCGACGTTCGTCCTGCCGTGATTCGTTTCCTCCCTTTGCTATAGTCGGTTTTTGCTGGCCGTTCAGGCTGCATCGGCGGTGAGCCGGAACGCTTCGCCGTAGGTCAGCACCGCCCAGCACAGTCGGGCATTCTTGGCGGCGATGGCAATGGTGGCGCGCCAGTAGCCACGTCGCTCGACGAGGGCTCTGGCCCAGCGACTGTGGCGATCTTGTTTGTCTCCGAGGCTGTTGAGCACGGCGCGCGCACCCAGCACCAGTAAACTTCGCAGGTAGCCGTCGCCGGCTTTGGTGATGCGTCCGAGCCTAGCTTTGCCGCCGCTGCTGTATTGGCCGGGAACCAGACCGAGCCAAGCCGCCAACTGGCGGCCATGCTTGAAGTCGTGGCCGTGACCGATGCTGGCGACAAGTGCAGTGGCGCTGGTCGGGCCGATGCCCGGCAGTTGCATCAGGCGGCGGCAGCGGTCGTCTGCGCGTGCCGATTCGGCCATGGCGCGGTCGTATTCGTGGATGCGTTCGTCCAGCCGGTCGGCGTGCTCAAGCATGTCGCCCACACAGCGGTTGGCCCAGCTTGGTAGGTCTTCCAGATGTGCACCGATCTCTCGCCGCAGGCGTTCGACCTTTTGCGGCAGGATGATGCCGAACTCGGCAATCAATCCGCGTATCCGGTTGTACAACGCGGTCCGTTCTTCGACGAACCCCTGCCGGGTGCGGTGCAGGGTAAGGGTGGCTTGCTGGTGTTCGTCCTTGATCGGCACAAATCGCATCTGTGGGCGGGTGACGGCTTCGCAGATGGCGGCAGCATCCGCCGCATCATTCTTGCCGCGCTTCCCGCTCATCCGGTACGGCGTGACGAACTTCGGCGCAATCAGCCGCACGGTGTGACCAAACTGCCGGAACTGCCGCGCCCAGTGATGCGCGCCCGTGCAGGCTTCCATGCCGATCACGCATGGCGGCAACTGGGCAATCAGTGGCAACAACTGATCTCGCGACACCTTCGGCTTGACCAACTCGGCTCGTCCAGCCTCATTAACGCCATGAACTGCAAAAACATTCTTGGCAAGATCGATCCCAATCGTGATAATGCTCATGACTTTCCCCTCCTGTTCGGTTTAGATGAAAACGTCCATTTCCATCTTGGCACTTTTGATGCCGTTCGCGGTAACTTCACCGCTCCTTCGGGACGGGGAAGTCCCTTTCATTCGTTAGGCCGCATACTTTGAACGCCGTCGCAAATCGCAGCTCAGCTTTGAATACATCTGCTGCACCTGTCACGCCCGCCAGATCCTAGGCCTCAGTTTCAATGCAATCCGTTTTGCTTTTCTCCTCAAGCGCTTCGGCGGCACCTTCGGTTCCCGAAAGGTACTTTGGGCGCTTCGGTCAACCATCGAAGCAAAGAAGGTTCAACGCCGGTGCGTTTCCAGCATCGCCCGCTTCATTGGCGCTGCCCTATGCCAGTTCGTCGTTGGCGCTTCGCGCCGGCGCGCTGCGCCGCGCAATCAGTCTGTCGGCGCGGCCCTTGTTGCTCCGCCGCACTTCTTGCTGTAGTGTGGGCCGCTCTTTCGTTCAGCCTTGGCGCAGTCTTTTGGCGCCATCGCACATTGCAGCACCGGCCGGAATTCGAATTCAAGTGCAACACTTGGTTCACGGGCTCTTCACCACGCTTCAATAAAAATTCAATGCAATGCGGCCTAACCATTCGCTCAACCGGACCCATTGCGGCGTGCGGCCAAAGGCCCGCCATTTCATTCTGGGCCTTTAGCCTCACGCCGCAACGGTCCGGTTAGCTCAAACGTTGGGCACCTAATGAGTCCGAGCCCTAGCCTGTTACTTGCCGCCCTACCCCTTTAGGAAAATCTATGCTCAAGATCATATTGGCCATATTCGTAGGTTGTTATGTCTTAGAAAGAATGATCCCTGGTTGGAAGCTGCCCCATGTGAAGACGTGGCCAGTCAGAGTCTTGCTTATCAATGCAGTTCAACTTGGCGTGGTGATTCTGGCGGGCTACACCTGGGAGATTTGGTTCTCTTCTTGGGCAGTCTTTAACTTGTCGAATTATGTTTCACCTGCTGTCGGCGGCTGCATCGCGTACTTTATCGCTACGTTTGTGTTTTATTGGTGGCATAGATGGCGTCATGAAGTTGACTTTCTGTGGGTCGGCTTTCATCAGATCCACCATAGTCCACAACGCCTTGAGGTTATCACTTCCTTCTATAAGCATCCTGGTGAGATGGTTGTTAACTCCATTCTTGGTAGTCTATTGGTATATACCTTACTTGGCCTGTCAATCGAAGCGGGGGCGATCTATACGTTCTGTACTGCCATTGGTGAGTTTTTCTATCACACCAATGTAAAGACTCCGCAATGGGTTGGCTACCTGTTCCAGCGCCCAGAAATGCATCGGATCCACCATCAATTCGATCGCCACAAAAACAATTACGGCGACATCGTGTGGTGGGACATGTTATTCGGAACCTACGAGAATCCTAAAGAATGGGTCCATACGTGTGGTTTCACTCCTGAGAAAGAGGAGTACCTACTCGACATGTTGGCTTATAAGGATGTGAATAAGAAGTCATGACAATATTTCCGAAGTGAGTTGGAGCCTGGGCTGGTTGATGAGATCCGGCGCGCAAGCAATGGTAATTTCGCACTAGGTAATGAACGTTTGGTTGCGCAGGGGGCAAAGGCGATCGGCAGGCGTGCCACGCCGGGCATGTCCGGGCGACCTCGCAAGGCGGCCGAGCCGGTGGCTGACGAACTTTTTACGGAGTGATGCCTGCGAATACCGTCGTCCGTCCCAGCTTTCCCAGGCTTTCTAAACTAGAATCGCACCCATGAACACCTTCACTAACACCCGCAAGCTACACGCCACACCTTCCGCCGTCTTTGCCGCCATGCAAGACCCTGCCCGTCTCGCCCGTTGGTGGGGACCGAGCGGATTCTCGAATCGCTTTGACGTGTTCGAGTTTCGAGCTGGTGGCCGGTGGTTGTTCGATATGATCGGCCCGGACGGCAAGGAGTATCCCAACGAATCTGTCTTCCTCAGCATCGAAGCTGACCGACAAGTCGTCATCCAGCACACCTGTCTGCCCCACTTCACCCTCACCATCACACTGGAACCTTCCGCCGAGGGTACCTTGGTGCATTGGGAACAGGTGTTTGCCGATGCCTCGTTCGCCAACGCGATGCGCCACATTCTGGAACCCGCCAACGAGCAGAACCTTGATCGCTTGAGCGCCGAAGTTTGTCTAGGCAACGTGCCCTCTGCCTAAACTTGTTTGCCCCAGATTCGTCTGGCAGGAATCCCACCGACTCCTATGCCACAGTGGGACAACCTCGCTCCTCAGCTCGTTTGTGAGCGCGCTCCTACACAAATCTTTACCTTCCCCACAAACGGCAGCAACGCGCGGCTCATAAAGTAGCACCCAGCCGCCACACACGGTGCGGTGTCAACCATCAAGGAGAACGACATGAGCGAACAAACCACCCATCAAGATTCCAATAACGAAAGCAAGAGCCGCTGCTGCGGTAGTCAGCGGGATGAGCGTCATTGCCATGGCGGGCATCGCGGTCGCTGTTTCGGCAAGATACTCGGTGTCATGCTGGTATTCGGCTTAGGTTTCTTTGCGGGCAAGTCGTATGCCTGCGAGCTGGGCATGGGGCATGGCGGACCGCAAGCGTTCATGTCCGGCAAGCCGCTGAATGTAGAGCTGGCGAGCAAGTTCGCGGACAAGCGCATGCAGCATCTGCTGGATGAGGTGAAGGCGAACGATGCGCAGAAAGCCAAGGCTTCCGGCATCGTGAAGGCTTCGTTGGAGAAAGGCGCACCACTGGCCGAGAAGCTACGCGACAATCATGTGCAGATGCGCAAACTGATGTCGGCGGCGAGCCTAGACAAAGTAGCTATCGAGGCGTTGCGTGCTGAGCAGATCAAGCTGACCGACGAGGCGAGCAAGCTGGCAACGCAGACCATGCAAGAGGTCGCCGAGGTGCTGACTCCGGAGCAACGCGCCAAGTTGGCTGAGAAGATGGAGTCGCGCCACGGCTGGATGCATCACGGTTAAACACGTCGTTCGCCCCGCATCCATGCCACTTGGTATGATGCGGGGCATCGTTTTTGGAGTCTCACATGAACCATCGCATCCTCATCATCGACGACGACGAACGCTTGTGCGCCATGTTGCAGCAGTATCTGGGCAATGCCGGTTACAGCGTGGCGGCGCGCCATGCTATCGCGCCCGGCCTGCTCGCGTTGAAGCAAGCGTCGTTCGACGCGCTGGTGCTGGATTTGATGTTGCCGGATGGCGACGGGCTGGATGCGTGCCGCCAGTTGCGCGTGTTCTCCTCCATTCCGGTGCTGATGTTGACCGCGCGTGGCGAGGCGATGGATCGCATTCTCGGCTTGGAGATGGGCGCGGATGATTATCTGCCCAAGCCGTTCGAGCCGCGCGAGTTGCTGGCTAGACTCAAGGCCATCTTGCGACGCGGTACGCCGAGCAACAGCGATGTGCTGCGCTTCGGCAGGCTGGAGATCGACCGTGGCGCGCGGCTGGTGCGGGTGGATGGCAAGCCCTGCGAGATGACTTCGTACCAGTTCGACCTGCTACTCGCGCTGGCCGAACGACCGGGCCGAGTGATGAGCCGCGAACAGTTGCTGGATGCAGTGAAGGGCGAGCCGCTGGAAGCCTTCGACCGCACCATCGACGTACACATCTCGCGCATACGCGCGGCCGTCGAAGACGATCCCAAGCATCCGCGCCGCATCCTCACCTTGCGTGGCGCAGGCTATGTGTTCGCCCGCAGTCAGGACGAACAGGAGCGCGGCGCATGAAAAAACTGTATTTCCAAATCTATCTCGGCGTGATCGGCAGCTTGGCGCTACTGGTAGTGTCGGCGGGCGCGTTCTTCCATTTTCAGGGCGAGAACTCGCCGCAGAACCAACTGTTCCAAACCATGCGCGATGTAATCGTGCTGGCGCTGCCCACACCGGATGCGCCCGATGCGCAGCAGCAGGCCGTGCTGGAAAAGCTGGCTCGCCCTTCGCTGCCGCGCATCTCCTTATATGCCGCCGACCATCGCTTGCTGGCGCACACTGGCGAAGCCTTGCCGCCACCCGCAGCCGACGCGCGCGATAACGACTGGCTGCGCCGCCCCGACCGCGATTCGGCTTGGGCGATGCATCTACCGGATGGCCGCTGGTTGCTGGCGCAGCCGCAGCACGACCGCCCGCACACCCCGCTGCCGCTGATCGTGACGTTGGCGCTGATCGGACTGGTGGTGGCACTAGTCGCCTATCCGATGACGCGCCGGATGACCAAACGGCTGGAGGGATTGAAACAGGCGGTGGAGTCACTGGGCGCGGGCGACTTCAACACCCGCGTCGAGACACGCGGCTGCGACGAAGTCAGCTCGCTGGCGAAGAGTTTCAACCTCGCCGCCGAGCGCATCGAATCGCTACTCGGCGCGCACAAACAACTGCTGGCCAACGCCTCGCACGAACTGCGCTCGCCGCTGACGCGCATCCGTCTGGCGCTGGAGATGCAGGCCGAGCACCCCGTGCCGGAACTGCAAGCCGAGATGCGCCAAAGCCTCGCCGAGCTGGATCAGCTCATCGAAGAGATCCTGCTCGCCAGCCGTCTGGACACGACGCGCGAACCGCTGCACGCCGACGAGATCGACCTCGCTGCCCTGCTGGCGGAAGAATGCGCGCGCAACGACGCGAGCTACGAAGCCGTGCCGCTCACGCTCAACGGTGACGAGCGCTTGTTGCGCCGCCTGCTGCGCAACCTGCTAGAGAACGCGCGACGACACGGAGGCGATACGGTGCAAGCGGAATTGGAGCGGAACGCGCAACGCGCCGTCATCCGCATCTGCGACAATGGCAAAGGCATCGCAGCCGAAGAGCGCGAACGCATCTTCGAACCGTTCTACCGCCCGGCGGGGAGCCGCGAAAAGGAAGGGAGTCATGGTCTTGGACTGGCGCTGGTACGCCAGATCGCAGAGCGGCACGGCGGCATAGTGCGCTGTCTGCCGCGAGACACAGGCGGCGCATGTTTCGAAGTCAGCTTGCCCTTGCCCCACTAGAGAGGTTCCGCAGAAAACACAGCGGCCCAGCGCAACCAGCACGCTGGGCCGCTGCTTAACAACCTATCAACGTGCCTCTTCTTTTGCGCACTCCTGCGCCTCGTACCACATAGCATTAAGCACCGACACCATCACGGCGGCTGAGACTCCAAGTACCCAAGCGAAGTACCACATGATGTTCCCTTTCTTAATAAAGTGAATGATCGTTAGCTTCGATGTGCGCAACGGTGATCTTGCCGCGCATGATGCGGTAGGCCCAGCCGGTATAGGCGATCACGATGGGAGTCATGATCAGCGCCACCCAGAACATGATGCCCAGTGTGCGCTGACTGGATACGCAATCCCATGCGGTCAAGCTGTGCGCGGGCATCGAGCTGGAAGGCAGCACGAAGGGAAACATGGCGATCCCAGCGGTGAAGATCACGCCTAACATCGCTACCGAACTGGAAACGAATGCAAACACACCCTTCAGTTTCGCTGCAAAGAACATGCCCGCCAGCGCCCCGATGAAGCCGAGGGCGGGAATGATCCATAGCAGCGGCATTTTGGCAAAGTTACCGAACCAGGCTCCTGCCTGCATCTCCACCACTTTATCCAGCGGACTTTGCATCACGCCTGCTGCGGGGCCGGAGATCAGCACATAGCCTGAGATGTTCGCGACCAGAACGCCACACACGGCGAACACCACCACCATCAGTCCGCCACAGATCAACGCAGCACGGCTGGCACGTTGCTGGATCACCCCTTCGGTACGCACGATGAGGTAGTTCGCACCGTGAAAGGCGATCATCGACAGGCTGAGCAATCCGGCCAGTAAGGAGAATGGATTGAGCAATGCCCAGAACGTGCCGGTATAGCTCGAACGCATGGTGTCATCGTAGTGGAACGGTACGCCAAGCAGTACGTTGCCGAAAGCCACGCCAAACAACAACGCAGGGATGGCCGAGCCGACGAACAGCCCCCAATCCCACGCGGTTCGCCAGCGCGGATCGGCTACTTTGCTGCGGAAGTCAAAGCCAACAGGACGAAAGAACATCGCCCACAACACGGCCATCAGGGCAAAGTACAAACCGGAAAATGCGGTGGCATAGACCAGCGGCCATGCTGCAAAGATGGCACCACCTGCAGTGATGAACCAGACTTGATTACCATCCCAGTGCGGTGCCACGCTATTGATGAGTACGCGACGTTCGCTGTCGGACTTGGCGACGAAGGGCAGCAAAGCGCCCATCCCCATGTCGTGACCGTCCATTACGGCAAAGCCCACCAGCAACACGCCAACCAACAACCACCAGATCAGTTTGAGTGTCTCGTAATCGAACATGCTAATACTCCTTTTTGGGAACGGGAGCAGACACTGCTCCCTTAGTCATGCCGCCGCTCGACTCGAAGTGGTAAGCGCCTGTGCCGAGGCTGGATGGCCCAAGGCGGGCGTACTTGAACATCAGGTACAGTTCAGCTACCAACAGCAGCGTGTAGAAAGTGAAGAAGCCCGCCAGTGACAACATCACTTCGCCGGAGGTCACGCTAGAGACAGACAGATGTGTGGGCAGCACGCCATGCACCGTCCACGGCTGGCGCCCTACTTCGGCGACGATCCAGCCCACTTGTGTCGCAATCCAAGGCATGGGGATGAACCACAGCGCCCAGCGCAGCAGCCAAGGTTTCTTCTCGAAGGAATTCTTCGCGGACGACCAGAAGGCGATGGCGAACAGGGCGATGAAGGCGATCCCCAAGGCCACCATGATGCGGAAACTCCAGAACAGCGGCGCGACTGGCGGGATCGCATCACCCACTGCCTGCATCAGCATCTCTGGCGTTGCTTGAGTGACATCCTCGGTGTATTTCTTCAGCAACAAACCGTAACCCATATCGACCTTGTGGGCAGAAAATAGCTCTGCTGCCTCGACATCGGCCTTGTTTTTGCGCATACGTTCGAGCGCGGCTACGGCGATGATGCCGCTCTCGATACGCTTCTTGAGGGTGACCTCTAGCTGGTCGATACCGGGCAGTACGGTATCGTTGGAACGGGTAGCGATGAGCCCCAATAGATAAGGGATCTTCACCTCGGCATGGTTAGTGCGATTGGCTTCGTCGGGAATACCGAACACCGTCAGTCCAGCCGGTGCCTCTTCGGTCTTCCACATGCCTTCCATCGCAGCGAGCTTAGTTTTCTGGTGCTCGGTCACGGCATATCCCGACTCATCGCCCAATACTACGACCGACAGTGCTGAAGCCAGACCGAACGCGGCGGCGATACGGAAAGAACGGCGTGCGAACTCCAGATCGCGCCCCTTGAGCAGATACCAGGACGAGATGCCAAGCACGAATACCGAAGCCGTCACGTAGCCGGACGACACGGTATGCACGAACTTGGCCTGTGCCGCTGGGTTGAACACCAAATCCCAGAAGCTGGTCATTTCCATGCGCATAGTGACAGGATTGAACTCCGCACCGACTGGGTTCTGCATCCAGCCGTTAGCGATTAAGATCAATACCGCCGATAGATTGGAGCCGATCGCCACTAGGCAAGTGACTGTCAAGTGCCCGACTTTTGACAGTCGATCCCATCCAAAGAAGAACAGGCCAACGAAGGTCGATTCGAGGAAAAAGGCAAGCAGCCCCTCGATCGCCAGCGGCGCACCGAAGATGTCGCCCACGTAATGAGAGTAATACGCCCAGTTGGTGCCGAACTGGAATTCCATGGTCAGCCCCGTCGTCACCCCCAAGGCGAAGTTGATGCCGAACAGCTTGCCCCAGAACTTGGTCATGTCGCGGTAGATCTGCTTGCCGGTCATGACATAGACCGTTTCCATGATCACCAGCAGGAACGTCAGTCCTAAAGTGAGCGGCACGAAAATGAAGTGGTACAGCGCGGTGATGGCGAACTGCAACCGCGCAAGGTCAACGGCAGCCGGATCAATCATGGCTCGCTCCTTGGAATTAATGAAAAATCATGAGCGCTGCCGGAGATGCGCTCTGCCACCGTTGCGGCGATGACATCCTTACTGGGCGCGTGTGAGAAGAAGGTCCACCACAACAGAAACAGCAGTGCGCCCTTGAACAACAAGGCAAAGAAAATCTCCCAAGCCAAGGTGCGTTTGATCGAGAATCGTTTAGTGATTTTCATACTGACGGGGATCCATTCATATGATCAACTTCAGATAGTGTAGGGATAAATGTTTGCCGTGGGAATGCGACATATTGTCGCGCGGCAAATCGTCGCATACCTGCATCATCCACTACAACGCTTTGCGCAACACGCCCATCTGCGAAGCCTCGAAACCCAGCTTGCGGTAGAACACCCAAGCGGCGTGGTTATTTTGGTCTGCTAACAAGGTGATGCGGCGGTAGCCTTGCTGACGCGCCCAGTCCAGCACCTGTTCGACCAATTGCCGCCCTAGCCCGCCGCCGCGATGGGCGCGACTGACAATCACGTCTTCCAGCAACACCACGCGTCCGCCTTCCGCCGTGCTGACGGTAATGAGGGCGTTGGCCATGCCAGCCACCGCGCCATCGACGCGCAGCACGAATAACTGCCCCAGCGCCGGGTTGTCGAGGATCAGGCGCAGGCCGCGCAGTTGCTTGTCGCGCATGGGCTGGAAGTCGCTTTCGAGGGTGAACAGCTCAGCGAGTAGGTCGGCGAGTCGTGGCAGATCCTCTGCGCGGGCAAAACCAAGTTCAATCAACGGCACTCTCCTCTTTCGATCCATTCGCGCTAAACCTTTTGCTTCTCAAACTCTAGCCCGCGAAACACGGAGCAGCGCTTGAAGGCTTCCAGATTCGGCGGTACCTTTTTTTGATGACAATACTTGGATACCAGTTTACTCAGCCCCTTGATGTCACGCCCCGAAGCCGAGGGGAAAAGGTCAGCCAATTGCAACAGCAGGCGTTCATCCACCTTCAAGTCGAACTGCTCGGTCATCACTCGCCAGATACGTCGCCGCGCCTCCGCATCCGGCTGGTGATACTTTATCAACGCGATGCAGCGTGAAATGATCGCCTCATCGATGTCGTCAACACGATTGGTGGTAAGGAACAGCAGGCCGTTGAAATATTCCAACACGCGCAGGAAGACACCGACGACAGCATTGGTGGCAATGTTGTCATCCCGGCGGCGAATGTACACGTCCGCCTCATCGATCAACATCACCGCCCCCCAACGCTGCGCACGGGTCAACACATCCTTCAGGGCGACTTCCATCGCCGCGACATTGAGCCCAAGTTGGCCTGAATGTACACGATACAAGGGGCGTCTGATTATCTCGGCATACACTTCCGCTGTCAGCGTTTTTCCCACACCTGCAGGGCCGGCACACAACACCGTCGTTCCGCCTGACTTGCCTGCGATGATGTCATCCATCAGTACGTCCATCTCGGCGGTCAGAATATCGATCAGGTCGGTCTGCTCTTCCGGCAGGATCAACTTGTTTTTCAACGCGGGCTGATATGCATACGGCTCAATATCGTTCACATGCACCCATAGGTAGTGATGCAGCTCCAAATGAAACATGAGCATGTAAAAATGCACGGGCAGCTGAGTGAAAACGCCCTTGGGCATCTCGGCTTGCAGCTTCTCTACTTCATCATCCGACTTAAAACGCAGACTTTTCGAGGCGCGACGTAAATAGCGTCCGAGAATATCGCCGTTACTGTCGAGCCCCAATACTCGGTCGGTCAGGATGCCCTCATCGTTGACCAAGCGTGCGCTTCCCCCGCCAGAGGACATCACCACGATGTCTTTGCGCGCCCAATCGGTATCGCGGTGGGTGGCGGTGGGATTTTCGGCGTAATAGCCGACGCCATGACCTGAAAACTGTGCGCCATAGCGCCCGCGCCAATCAAAATAACGCCTAGCCGCCTCGTCATAGTTGCGAATCAGTTCCGGCGTTTCTTTAATGTAACCCTTGGCCGCAAAGATCTCAGCCACGGTTCGATTTCCCAAATCACGGGGCAGGAACATCACATTGACACTGGCCAAGCGACCTTTGGCATTGGCTTTTAGCTCGATCAGGACGCGACCTGCTTCATCGTTGGAAGGCGGAGTGAAGTCGATCCGGGTCACTACCCACGCAGTAGGCTTGCCCGTGATAGCGGCGCTGAACAGCCAACCTCGAATCGCATCCTTGATCAGAAAATTGGCAATGGCGGGAACCAGCGGCTCAAGGTCATCGCCCTCAAAGCGCGGGCCTTCATCGTTCATTGCGTGTTGCAGAGTACCCAACTGTGCCGCTCGGGCACGCTGATCTGCGTCACCACGCCCATAAATCTCACGCAAGAAAGTCACTTCCTCATCTGCCAACTGGCTGAATGCAACCTCGGCACTATTGCCAAAGCGCAGTTGCTCCGTCAAATCGTCCAGTCGCGGAAATGCTTTGATCATGGCCTCGACATAAGGCCGCTCGATACGCAATTTCATTTAGCCCTCCCCTCCCGATAATCAGCATCCCGACACGTTGGATGCTCGTTGGAGATGGAGAGCAAGATATGAGCCTAAGGACTAAGCAAGAAAAAAGTTCACTTGGATGTCTCTTGGTGGTGCCGTATATGGTGCGGACGTCACCAGAAAATCTGCGCCTGCGCGCACATAATCCACCGCATTGACCGCGTTGACACCACCTGCCGCCGCAAGCTTGGTTTGCAGCTTTGCAAGATCCAATGCGGCACGACATTCAGCCACGGCCTCGGTAGTGAATTTTTCCACTTGCAGGACATCGGCTCCTGCCTGTGCCCAGAGCATCGCCTCCGAGACATTGGCGACCTCAACGACCAACTTCCTTTCCGGTTCGGCTCGTTTATAGCGCGCGACGGTAGCCGTCTGAGTCTCATTCAGGAACAAACGATGTTCGGCAAACAAAAGTAATGATTCCGACAAACCCAGCCTATGCATGGTGGCGCCACCCGCGCGCACGGCCTTCACTGAAAGCGCCTTAGTTCCCGGCACATTCTTGCGCGTGCAGGCTACCGAAACGGGCGCGGCTGCTTGCACAATCGCGGCGGCAGACGTGCTGATGCCACTCGCCCACTCCACCAGAACCTGCGCTGTTTTCCACACACGGTGCAGGCTCTGCGCTGTGCCCTGCGCTTCAAGCAACAATGTACTTTGGCTGACGGACTGACCGGAGCAGACATGCACATCGCTTGTCGCTCCACTTAGTGTGAACAACCGCGCCGCTTCTTCAATGGCACACACCACCATGTCTTGCCGCGCACGGAATTCCAGACGTGCGGTTTGTTGCCCGATCCCCGAAGTCTCGGTCGTGAGATCGCCACACGGCACATCGTCGCTCAACAAGCGCAGCAATTCCTCATCACTTAACGCCAGATAACTCATCTTTTCTCCCCCTGCATCAACGCCACGCTCTTCACTTGCGCGTACACCACCCTGCCAACTTCCAGCCCCAGTAGATCACGAGAGCGGCGGGTGATCCGCGACAGTAGGCGTTGCGAGTCGCCCACTGCCAGCAACACATTGACCTTGTCCGCACCTTCGTCGCTCAGCTCAAGGATGGTTGATTGCAGGATGTTGCTGATGCTGGAGCCCTGCGGCATCTGGGTGGCTAGGCTGACATCGCGCGCCAACACCCGAGCACGCACCGAGCTACCGATGGGTTGATCGAGTAAACCTACCCAAAGCTGTCCGCCCACCATATCGACGCGGGTCAGGTGATAGCGCTCTTCATGCGCAGCGACCTCAGCTTCGATCACCACACCAGCATCGTCGAAATGCGCGGTAGGCAGATCAAGGCGAGCAAGGGTTTCGTGCAGCGCACCGCTGGCGATGACGCGGCCTTGCTGCAACAGCACCAAATGGTCGGCTAGCCGAGCGACCTCATCCAGCGCATGGCTGACGTAGAACACGGGGATCTCCAGCTCGCGATGCAGGTGTTCCAGATACGGCAAGATCTCCTGCTTGCTGGCGGAGTCAAGCGCGGAGAGCGGCTCGTCCATCAGCAGCAGACGCGGACTGGTGAGCAGCGCACGACCGATAGCAACGCGCTGACGCTCGCCACCGGAAAGCTGCGCCGGGTCACGGCGCTCAACCAGATGCGCCAGCCCCAGCCAGTCGATGACTTGCTCCGGCTTCACTCTTTGCTCAGAGGCAGGAGTGCGACGGTAGCCATACTCCAGATTGGCGCGCACCGACAGATGCGGAAACAGGCTCGCCTCTTGGAACACATAGCCCAGCGGGCGTTTGTGCACGGGCACGAAGGTCTGTTCATCCTGCCAAGTTTCACCATTCACGTTCAACGAACCTTGCGCACGTTCGAGCCCTGCGATGCAGCGCAGCAATGTGGTCTTGCCGGAACCGGACGGACCGAACAAAGCAGTGATGCCTAGTGCGGGAGCAGTGAATTCCGATTCCAGCTTAAAATCGTCGCGGTGCAACACAAACCGTGCACGAATACCGTTCATCGTCATACCTTCCTAGGCGTGGGGCGCCATGCGTAAAGCACCAATAACACTAAAAAGGAGAAGATCAGCATCACAGCAGCAAGATGGTGCGCCTGTCCGTATTCCAATGCCTCCACATGGTCGTAAATCTGCACCGAGGCCACCCGCGTGATACCCGGCAAATTGCCGCCTATCATCAATACCACACCAAACTCGCCCACAGTATGGGCAAAAGTCAAAATTCCGGCGGTGAGGAAACCCGGCAACGCAAGCGGCACCGCAACGCTAAAAAAAATATTCAGCGGCGAAGCATGCAAGGTCGCGGCTACTTCCAGCGGGCGGTCGCCGATAGACTCGAATGCCGTTTGCAAAGGCTGCACCATGAAAGGCAGCGAGTAGAACACCGAGGCCACCACCAACCCCCAGAAGGTGAACGGAAGCATACCAATGCCCAGGGCTTGGGTAAGATGCCCAACTGGGCCATTCGGCCCCATCGCCAACAGCAAGTAGAAACCGAGCACCGAGGGTGGCAACACTAGCGGCAAGGCCACTATCGCGCTGACTGGCCCTTTCCACCTGCCGCGTGCACGCGCCAGCCACCACGCGATGGGAGTGCCGACCAGCAGCAGGATAAGCGTGACGACACTGGCTAACCGCACAGTCAGCCAGATTGCTTGCAGGTCACCGCCCGACAAACCCATTACTATCCCCGATCAAAAAATGGACGACCACTTGACCGCGGCCTACTTACGCACGGCTTCGCCGGGCAGCACGAACCCGTATTTAGTCATCACGGCGCGCGCCGGCTTGCTGCCTATGTAATTGGCAAAGCGTTTGGCTAATGCACTGTTCTCGGCTCGTTTGCAGATAATGAATCCCTGCTCCAGCGGCGCATGAAGCATATCGGGAATGAGGTAATATCCGCCCTTGCTCGACAGTTCGGGATTCACCGCCAGCGACAAGGCGATGATGCCGACCTGCGCATTACCGGTCTGCACAAACTGAGCCGTGTTGGCGATGTTCTCGCCATAGACCAGTTTGGACTCGATCTTCTCCCATAAGCTGGATGAGCGCAATGCTTCCTCGGCACGCTTTCCGTAGGGGGCATGCTGCGGATTGGCGATGGCGATGTGGGTAATCTTGGAATCGGTCAGACTACCCAATGTCATCTTGCTCGCATCCATGCTGGCGCTCCATAGCACGATGCGGCCGACAGCGTAAGGCTTTACTTCGGAAGCCGCCAGGCCGTTCTTCGCCAATTCGCGAGGGAAGGCAATGTCGGCGGAGAAGAACAAGTCAAACGGCGCACCCTGTTGCATCTGGGTGTTGAACTTGCCGGACGAACCGTAGATGACCTCCACCTCGTCACCCGCATTGGACGACTTGAAGGTGGTGACAATTTCGTCCATTGCGAACTTCAGATCGGCGGCAGCTGCGACGGTAATCTTTTCGGCATGTGCGATCTGTGCCAGCGCGCTCAGCAGCAAGCCAACAAGTAGTTTGGTCATGGAAATCCTCATTGCGCTCTCCTTACGCGTTGACGGCCAGAATCACATGGGACGCCTTGATCAGCGCGCAGGCTTTCACGCCTTCGGCCAAGCCTAGCGAGTGAATGCTGTCATTGGTCACCACCGCTGCCACGCTCTTGCCACCCGCCAGTTCGATGATGACTTCGCCATTCACCGCGCCTTCCTGACAGCGCACCACCGTACCGTGCAGCTCGTTGCGGGCACTGGTCTTGAAGCCATCGGAGGTCGTCACGATCACCCAAGGTGCTTTCACCATCGCATACACTTCCACACCATCTGTGAGCGCCAGATGCTCAACGCTCTCGTTTGTGATGACCGCTGCCAGCGTATCGCCGCCGCCGATGTCCACGATCACCTCGGCGTTGATCGCGCCCAGCTTGATGCTTTTCACCGATCCCAAAAATTGATTGCGCGCACTCGTTTTCATATCGAATCTCCTGATTAAAT
The DNA here is from genome assembly GCF_000974685.2 of Ferriphaselus amnicola. Lineage (NCBI taxonomy): Bacteria > Pseudomonadati > Pseudomonadota > Betaproteobacteria > Nitrosomonadales > Gallionellaceae > Ferriphaselus > Ferriphaselus amnicola. The sequence continues at coordinate 1,001,184 of NZ_AP018738.1, read as the reverse complement.
GGTAATACTCATCGAAGTCATCCATGATGCGGCTTAACGTTTTGAGCACATGTTCTCGCTCCTGCTCCAACCGCCGATACGCGCCAACCACCCGACGGCCATACACGGTGAGCGTTGTTCCGCCCCCCTTCTGCCCGCCAGTTTTGCGCTCGACCAAGGGCTGCTCGGAAAGATTGTTGATTGCCTCAACGGCTTCCCAGGCAGCCTTGTAGCTCATGCCCATCGCACTCGCTGCGGATGAAATCGAGCCCGATGCGTCGATGCGCTCCAACAACTCCAGATGATCCCAGCGCTTTCCCTTAGCAATTTTGAATTGCGGGAAGCGCCCCGGAATAGTTTTCTTCACATTCGATTGAACCACAATGACCTCGCGTTATAACCTATCACCACCTAACGGTAAGCAAGAGTAATACCACTTTTGAATTCTTTCAACTTAACCACATAAGCCATTGAATAATTGAAGTAGTACAAACTATAAAAATTGGGAGCTTGCACTCGACTTATGCTCGACTCACAATTTGGTGCGTGAGAAACACGACAATCACCTACCAAATAAAACGGGCACTTGCGTGCCCGTGATTATTTTTCTGTCTGCGATACATTAAGACTCGTCTACGCTCGCCACCACCACGCCAATGGCCTGTAGCGGATCGTTGGTCAAACTCAGACAATGTTCGCTACCGCTCACTAAGTAAAGATTGAAGGATTCGCCCTGCAACACTGGCGGCATGCGAGCGGGCATATCGTCATCATTGCAGAAGGTAAAGCGCAGGTCCGGCCAGCGACTTTTCAGTTGAGCCATCGCCTCGTCATTCATCGCCGAAAATGAAGATGCGATCTTCGCGATACTGTCCAGTGTCTCAGGAACGATCATCGGGCTACTCATCTTCTGACTCGGCAAATTGTCTCAGCGACTTCGCTTCCACGCCAAGGATCTTGGCCAGCCAAGGCGGTGGTGCATCCAGTACCCGCTGTAGGCGTTGTAAGGTGTAGCGCACCTTGCCGCCTTCGGGCACTTTCACTGGATGAACATTGGCACGCACTGCTTTAGCTGCTGCTGGGCCACCGATGGATTGCACATAGACGATCTGGCAGTCGTTGATGAGCTCTGCACGAGCGACATTTTTGTCTTCGGCTTCGTCAGCGAGGACGGTCGGTCTAATCTCGATCAAGCGAACTTCTTCACGCGCTACTTGATAGATCAGAAAACGTGGGCAGGAGCCAAAGTGACCATCGAGATTCTCTTCGGTGTTGGAAGCGACAGCAACGCGCAGACTACCGGGAAGGTCGCCTTCCGTGTAGCTGTCCAACTCGGGCAAGTTATCTGCCTCATTGCTCTGCCCCCACAGGTGGCGCACCGCCAGCTTGATCGTTGCACCATCGACATCAGGATCGACCGTCTCTTCGCCAGATAGAATGAGCTTGATATCAGCTACAGTGACTTTGGCAAGTTTGTCTTCGGTGATGGGCAAGCCCAGATGGTCGCCCAGCTTGGCCACTAACCCGCCCATGTTCACCTCGGATAAGGTACGAGCGGCCAGCGCGATGCGCAGAGCGGCAGTTTTGGTGATGATGCCGTTAGTCATACGGATTCCTCATCTATTGTTGGGTGATCGCCTTTCGGTCACGAAAGGCGATCAGAGTTGCTATGCAGCCAGTTGAACGATGCAGCCCTTGATCGGGCAGACCTTCACACATTGCGGCTTGGAATACTCGCCTTCACATTCAGTGCAATCATTCGCGCTGATGAAGTACATGCCTTTCTTGGTGCTGATGGAGGCGGTTGGGCACTCCGGTTCGCAGTCACCACAAGAAGTGCACAAGTCGGTGAGGATTTTCATTGCCATGATAGTTCTCCTTTAGGTCAGGGAAAGGTGCAAGGTACAAGGAGCGCACCTGAGGTACTCAAGAGGAAACCCATAACCGCAGTCACCCTTGCCTCTTCCACCTTCCAACTTGACTGTTTCATTTTCATTCCGCCGCATCCAGACGCTTAGCACGCAAGGAGATCGGCAATCTAGCTGGCGCAGGCTGCGGCTCGATGTAATAGCAACCGCCGTTGTTCAGCTTGATCTCGCCACCCCACTTCTCTGGGGTGTTGAACTCCATCGAAACAATGTCGTCCTCGAGGTCGCGCTTAGGCAGATAGAACACATACTCTGTCTTGCTGCCGCGCTGGATCATGATGTTTGCCATTGCAACTCCTTGAGTTTCAGTACTGAGCGATAAGTTCTGAGTGCTGAGTAAAACTGCCATACCCACTCAGCGCTCAGTTCTCGCTACTCAGTCCTGCCTTAACGTACTAGGTCGTGGTTGTAGTCGGTGGTTCCCATGCCGCGAGTCTCATCATCCAGACGCTCCAGCACTGCGTTAGTCAGTGTGGTGAGCATTTGCATGGCACCTTCATAGCCCAAGGTGGTGGCGCGATGCAGGTGGTGACGGTCGAAGATCGGGAAGCCGATACGGATCAGTGGCACTTCAAACTCTTTACCTTTATGCAAGGTATCGCGTTGGATGAACTTGCCGTAGCTGTTGCCGATCATGAAGTCAGGCTTCTCGGTCAGCACCAGCGAACGGAAGTGCCACAAGTCAGCGCCTGCGAACAACTGGGTGTTCTTGCCGTAAGGGGTCTCGTCCAGCATTTTCTGCATGGCCTTCGTCCACTTCTTGCTGCCGTTGTTGCACAGCACGTGCAGCGGTTCGATACCCAGTTCAGTCAGGAACTTGGTCATGCCCAGCGTGAAGTCAGGATCACCGTACAGGCTGATCTTCTTGCCGTGCAGCCAAGTGTGGCTGTCGGTCATCATGTCCACGAAACGGCCGCGTTCCTTGACCAGCGAGGCTGGAATAGGCTTGCCAGTGACTTCAGAAACTTTCATCAGCCATTCGTCGGTCCACTCCAGACCCATCGGAATGTTCAGCTTCGGTACTTCGTGCTTCCAAGTGAGGTCAACGTACTTCTTGGTCTTCTCCAGTTGCATCGGTTGCAGCAAGAAGGTGGTGGTAGCGTTAGCTGCATCCTTCACTTCGTCTTGCGTCGTGCCGCCTGCATACATACGGAACTGGCCGTCCGCTGGAGTATCCAGCACTTCGGTCGGGTCGCTCAGCATGGTGTGTGCAACGCCCATCTCGTCCAGCATGCGATGGATGACGCGGTAGTTACCCAAGTAAGTCTCGAAACCGGGAACGATGTTGATCTTGCCGTTCTTGCCGGGCACCTTGTCTTCCATGGTGTTCAGCGTGAAGTAACGCATCACTCCCTCGAACATATTGTCCCAACCCGTAACATGCGAACCCACGAACGATGGTGTGTGAGCAAACGGAGTTGGAAAATCTTCAGGGATGTTGCCCGCCTTCTTGGTGTTACGGATGAAGGCGTTCAAGTCATCACCGATCACTTCGGCCATACAGGTGGTGGAGACCGCGATCATTTCTGGCTTGTAGATCGCCTTGGCATTTTCCAGACCATCGATCATGTTCTTCTGACCACCGAACACAGCTGCGTCTTCAGTCATCGAGTCGGAAACGCACGAGATAGGCTCGCGGAAGTGACGGTTGAAGTAGGTACGGAAGTAAGCCACACAGCCCTGCGAACCGTGCACATACGGCATAGTCTTTTCAAAGCCCAGCGCGCACAGTACCGCGCCCAGAGGTTGGCAGGCCTTGGCCGGATTCACGGTCAACGCTTCACGCTTGAAGTTCAACTCACGATATTCCATCGTGGTCGTCCACTCGAAGGTGTCCTGAACCTTGGCAGATTCATGGCGCTCTTCGAACTGGTCTTGTTTGTTACCTATGGATTCCTTGTATTCGTCCTGACGGAACAATGGATAACAAGGCTTGATGTCGTCAACTTGTTGCATATCTATCTCCTTAGCCGCACTGCTCATATGCAGATGCCGGCATAGTTTGATGATGGGCGACACGAGGTCGCCCCCATGTTGCTTACGCTGCTTCTTTCAACGCTTCCGGCTCAGCTTTTTTCAACCACGGTGCGGTGATCTTGCTCCAGCACGGATTGTTCAAAGTCATGTCCATATCGCGGGCGAAGATGGCAAAGCCGTCATAACCGTGGTACGGGCCGGAATAATCCCAGCTGTGCATCTGGCGGAAAGGAACGCCCATCTTTTGGAAGATGAACTTTTCCTTGATGCCGGAGCCGACCAGGTCGGGCTTGACCTTCTTCACGAACTCTTCGAATTCGAAGCCGGTGACATCGTCATACAGCAAGGTTGCATTGCCCATGTCTTTGATGGTGCGGTCGTAGTCGTCGTTGTGACCGAACTCGTAACCGGTACCGACCACTTCCATACCCAAGTCTTCGTAAGCACCGATGACGTGACGCGGACGCAGACCACCCACGTACAACATGACGCGCTTGCCTTGCAAACGTGGCTTGTACTTGTCGATCACGGCTTGCATCAAAGGTTGATACTTGGCGATGACGCGCTCGGCACCTTCTTTGATCTTGTCGTCGAACAGTGCAGCGATGGCACGCAGCGATTCAGCGACTTTGGTGGGGCCGAAGAAGTTGTATTCCATCCAAGGGATGTTGTACTTCTCTTCCATGTGGCGCGCGATATAGTTCATCGAACGGTAGCAGTGGATCAGGTTGACCTTGACGTAAGGTGTCTTCTCCATCTCAGCGATGGTGCCGTCGCCGGACCATTGCGCAACCACGCGCAGACCCATCTCTTCCAACAAGATACGAGAAGACCATGCGTCGCCGCCGATGTTGTAGTCGCCGATGACAGCTACGTCATACGGTGTACCTTCGAATGGCTTGCCTTCGCGACGTGGCAAGACCCAATCACGGATCGCGTCGTTAGCGATGTGGTGACCAAGAGATTGCGACACACCACGGAAACCTTCGCAGCGCACTGGAACGACAGGCTTGTCGATCTCTTTGGCCGCTTTCTTGGAAACCGCTTCGATATCGTCACCGATTAGACCGATCGGGCACTCGGATTGCACGGAGATACCCTTGTTCAGCGGGAACAGTAGTTCGATCTCGCCGATCAGTTTGGCGAGCTTCTTGTCGCCGCCAAACACGATGTCCTTTTCCTGGAAGTCGGAAGTGAAGTTCATCGTGCCGAATGTGTTCACGCCAGTGGTACCGACGTAGTAGTTACGGCGACCGGCGCGGGAATACTGACCGCAGCCGACCGGGCCGTGTGAAATGTGGATCATGTCCTTGATCGGGCCCCACACCACGCCCTTAGAACCAGCGTATGCGCAACCGCGAATGGTCATCACACCCGGCAACGATTTGCGATTGGAGGTGATGCACTTCTTGGACTGTTCGATAGATTGATCGTTGACGGCGAGGTGTTTTTCGCGGTCTTTTCTTGCTTTCTCTGGATAAACCTCAAGCACTTCTTGAATCAGCGCTTCGGTTTCTTCGCGTGTCAGTGTTGTCATTTCATTCTCCTTTAATGACCCACCAATATGTGGAGTCCGTCAGGGTTTGAGTGGGTCAGGTACGCGGATTAACCGCATACCCAACGTCATTTACAGACTTATCGAGCGGCCTTGCGGCCAACCCGACCACCTCTATCAAGCTGCGACAGCGGCTTTACCGATGATGCTTTCGTCTTCTGCTTCCATGATGCCGAATTCCATCAACAAGGCTTCCAGCTCGTCCATGGTGATCGGAGTCGGAATAACGAACTTCTTGTTATCCACGATCTTGCGAGCCAGAGCACGATATTCGTCAGCTTGCTTGTGTGTTGGATCGTATTCAATCACGGTCATACGACGAATTTCAGCGTGTTGCACAGCGTTAGCACGTGGGATGAAGTGAATCATCTGTGTGCCCAGTTGTTCGGCCAGCGCCATGATCAGTTCGTCTTCGCGGTCAGTGTTACGGCTGTTACAGATCAGGCCAGCCAGACGCACGCCACCGGAGTTCGCATACTTCACGATGCCCTTGGCGATGTTGTTCGCCGCGTACATCGCCATCATTTCGCCGGAGCAAACGATGTAGATCTCTTGCGCCTTGTTTTCGCGAATCGGCATCGCGAAACCACCGCACACCACGTCGCCCAGCACGTCATAGAACACGAAGTCGAGTTCGTCGTCATACGCGCCTTCTTCTTCCAGGAAGTTAATCGCAGTGATCACACCACGACCAGCACAACCCACGCCAGGCTCTGGACCACCAGATTCAACGCACTTGATGCCGCCGTAACCAACCGACAACACGTCTTCCAATTCCAGATCCTCAACAGAACCCGCTTCAGCAGCCAGTTCCATCACGGAGTTTTGAGCCTTCGAGTGCAGAATCAAACGAGTTGAGTCAGCTTTCGGATCGCAGCCAACGATCATTACTTTCTTGCCAGATTCGGCCAGAGCAGCTACCAAGTTTTGAGTGGTAGTCGATTTACCGATACCGCCCTTCCCGTAAATTGCGCATTGACGCAGAGCCATGTTAGTCTCCTGAGAGTTTCAAAATGAAGGTGCGATTGAAAAAACTGTCGCTCGCACTCTTAACATCGCAAACACTGTGCCACCTACACAAAAAAACACTAACCCTTTGTATTTAATTGATTCAACCACCAACATAAAGCCACACTAACAGCAGTGGAACATAACAAATCCCCCGCCTTTGTAGGAGTGGCGACAACGCCCTGCCCTACTCTGCCACGCAGCTCGCGGCTCCCCATCAATCGTTGCAACCTACCCGCCACTATCCTTGGCAGCCTGAGCTTCCAGCATGACCCCGCCCCGCTGTACCTTGATGGCGTTGCGGAGTTTCATCACGGCCTGTTTGGCTTGCTAGATAAATTGCCCGATGCACGAGAGCGCGCCCACGCATTTAACTTGCACATGAATGCGGCCTTCTGGTTGGAGCAGCCCGAGCAAGCTGGCTACTCCGCGCTGACTACGACTAGCCGTCAGAAGGCTGACTACCTACGTTTGATGCGCGGTTGGAGTTTTGATGCAGATGGGCGGGAAGGTGCTGCCTTAAAGGGCTGGGTGGAGTCACGCTTTGGGCTGTTGCCACGCCATCACGGCGGCGTGATACGCGACTTTTCTGGGGATGCTTACCGCGGCTATCTGGAAATGCGTGCCGCTGCGCTATATGGAACCAACAGCCTAGAATCCCAGCTCGACCTACTTTACAGTTATTGCCAGTACGAGCTAGCTCGCCAATATCCCAGCCAGCATCACCTCACCCTGTATCGGGGCGTGAACCGGATGGATGAGCATGAAACCTTACTGACTCTGGATAAAAAACGGCGCGTGGTCCTCTTGAATAGTCTTAACTCATTCACCGCCAACCGCGAACGTGCCGATGAATTCGGCGACCATCTGCTCACCACACGCGTGCCTCTATCAAAAGTTTTCTGTTATACGAAATTACTGCCGGGGATGTTGCAGGGAGAAGATGAGTACACGGTGATCGGCGGACTGTATGAGGTGAGTATTGCGGCGTATTGATTACGCCGCAGTTATCCGAGCGTCTACATTAACTCTTGGCGCTCGCAACAGGCCTTCGAGAAACCACTAGCTTGGCTGTCATCACCTGCACGACCTCACCTACTTGATTGTGCGTCTTGTTGCGAATGGTCACAATGCCGAGCTCGGAACGAGAGCGTGATGCCGACACACTTAACACTTCACTTTCAACACTCAGAACATCCCCGGGGCGTGTGGGAATGGGCCAACTGATTTCGCAACCGGCTCCGATGATACCGCCTGCAAAGCGCGCGCTGCTGGTCACGATTAAGCGCATGGTGATGGCGGCGGTATGCCAGCCGCTGGCGGCAAGCCCGCCAAACAACGTGTCCCGGGCAGCGTGATCATCAAGGTGAAAAGGTTGCGGGTCGAACTGACTGGCAAATGCTTTGATTTGAGCTTCGTCCACGGTGTAGTTGGCGCTGCCGAATTTTTGGCCGACTTGAATATCGTCCAGATAAAGCAGGTCACCGTCATTTCCTTCCATCATGGAACTTTCCTCTGAAATATTGAATCTCGTTTCGAGATGTCTTGATATTGGTGCGCGCCACTTCAAGATTCCGAGGGCGCGCGCTTAGTTGAACCTCTACTTAATGCGCAGCATCCAAGAAGGTGTCTACCTGAGATACAAACAAGTCATTGTATTGGAACAACGCACCATGACCGGAGTTTGGATAAAGGCTCAACTGTGCATTTTGAAAGTGCTTGAATAACTCGAACGACATGCTGGTTGGTGCCATAACGTCATTGCTACCATTCACCAGCAAAACGGGTTGCTTTACCTTTTCAAGTGCTGCCAGATTACTCGGCATTCTTCCCCAAGTGACAATCGCCGTGGCTTGCGCATTGGTTGTGGCTTCTGAGGTTGGTTTCTCTGCATCCACAGTGTGATTGCTTATTCTTTACAGGAATTCGGTGGCGGCAGCTTGTCCTTCACTTGTTTCTGTAAAGAATAAAAATACCTTGGGATGTGTTTTTGCTTCGCCCGCTTTTTTGAATGCTTCTTCCATCACTACCGGTAATTCCTTGCCGCCTTCGCTTGTGTAACCTTGCGGTGCGGTGCCAACCAAAATGGCTTTTCTCACTAGGTCGGGGCGATCAAGCAATACTTGCTGACCGATACTGCCGCCCATGGAAAATCCGAGAATGTCGACTTTCTTCAGCTTTAAAGCATCAATAAATTTCTCTGCATTTTTTGCCATTGCCGGAATGTTATCCGGGGCAGTGCCTTCCGTAGCCCCCACGCCCGCATTGTCAAAAATGTAAAGCTGACGTTTGTTTGCAAGGCGATTGATCAGCGCAGAGTCCCAGTCATCCATCGTCCCGGTGAAATGTTGAAACAGCACAAGTGCCGGTTTGCCATTTGATTCGCCCAGTGTGCGGTAAGCATATTTGCTACCCTCAACTGACAGGTAATGATTTGGGGTCGTGGTGTAATCAATATTTCCTGCCAATGCGCTTTGGTTAATTGCTAGCGCGGCAACCATCGACAGCAAAATATTTTTTAGGTGAGATTTTTTACTTATGTTCATGTGATTCTCCATTGTGGGTATGAGTTTGTTTTAAATTTTTGAGAGCCGCGAAGCCTTAGCCTGCCTGCCCCAAATATGCGCCAGCCGATAGCCCCTGCTTCACGCCGCGACTCAAATCATCCGCCAGCACTTCGACTTGTCCGGCTTCCAGCGCAGATAGCGTTTGACGCGCCACATCCAGCGGGGCGGCCTTGGGCACATCCACGCCGCTGGCCATGTCGGTGTCCATAAAGCCCACATGCACGCCTACCACTTGGGTGCCCTGCGCACTTAACTCATTGCGCAGGCCGTTGGTGAGTGACCATGCGGCGGACTTGGATGCGCTGTAGGTGGCCGCAGCTGGGATGTTGAGCCAGCTCAATACCGACAGCACGTTGACGATGGCACCGCCACCGTTGGCTTTCAAAATTGGGGCAAAAGCCTTGCTCATCATCAGCGGGCCGAAGAAGTTGGTCTCCAATTCGGCGCGTGCGACATCAGCACTGTCTGCTGCGAGGAATGCGGTGTTGCGGTAAATGCCTGCGTTGTTAATCAGCAGCGTCAGGTCTGTGCAGCGTACGGCGGCTGCGGCAATGTCGGATGCGTTGGTTATGTCCAGCTTGATGGGGGTTACGCCGCTGAGGGTGATGCTGCCAGGATCGCGCGCAGCAGCGTAGATTTTGGCTGCACCCGCTTGCAGCAGTGCGTTGACAAAGGCCTGACCCAGGCCACGGTTAGCCCCGGTAACGAGGACAACAGCATTTTTGATTTGCATAGTTACTCTCCTTGTTTGGTTAAATGCTTACTTGAGGCCGAAAGATTTCCTGAGGCTTTGATCGACGGGGCCTGCGGGCATGAAGCGGCGCAGTTTGCTCAATAGCGAAGCCTGTCCCTTCGGGGTATGACGCATACGCCAGCAGCCGAGCGCTGCGCTGACGATGGTGTCTGCAACCCCATCCGGTTCGGGGGCGCTGCCAACGTTCTTGGCAACTCCGCGCGAAACGCTGTCGCGATCAGTGTCATATGCGGAGATTTTGTTGGCCGCTTGGGGCGAATTGGTGTCGAGGTTGCTCTTCGTGAAGCCGGGTTCAACGAGCGACACGCGGACTCCAAACTGGCGTACTTCGTGATCCAGCGTCTCCGACATTCCCTCAACGGCATGCTTGGCGGACGAATACAGTCCCATATAGGGGGCGGGCAAGAAACCCAGCACCGAACTTACATTGATGATTCTGCCGGAGCGTTGCGCGCGCATGTGCGGAAGCACTGCTTGGCTGGTGCGCAGGATGCCGAACACGTTGGTGTCGAACATCCACTTGGCTTCGTCAATCGATGTTTCCTCCGCCGCGCCAAGCATGGCGACTCCTGCATTGTTGACGAGCACGTCGATGCGTTTTGCCTTATCGATAACAGATTGGATTCCGCGTTTGACGGAGTCGTTGTCGCTCACATCCATCTCGACGAGTTGTACGCCCGGCAACGGAGAGGCTTTGGAAATATTGCGCACCGTACCGAACACTTGGTAGCCGCGCTCGGCGAATTTTTTGGCTGTTACACGGCCAATTCCCGATGACACTCCGGTAACAACGATTACTTTTGATTCTGGCATGACAGTTCCTTTCAAAAAATGAAAAATAAAAACGACTACTTGCTTACGATGTAACGGGTGGTGATGTCGGCAATGAGCATCTCATCGGTGCCGGTGATGATGGTGTGCACGGTATTCAGTTCACTCCCGTTTTTGATGAACTTGGATAAAGCTCTCAGTACGCCATCCCGCTGGTTTCCAACGATGTCCGCGTTGATGCTAATGCCCGTCAGAAATCCCTCCACAGCGGTCGTGGACTCATCTTCGCCATGCGCGAGCAACGTCGCACACGCATCAGCGAACCACAGTATTGCGCCGTGGTTTACAACACCATCGAGATTGAGAATGCCCGCCCGTACCGGCATTTCCGCCAGTACGTGTTCGGAAGAATGTTCTGTAATGGTGTATTCAATTTCGCCTTGAAATTTCATGGCAATTCCCTTCATTAGTTATTGAGTGCGACCTTGACGGCCACTGATAAGTCAACGCCCTCCGACTGTTTAAGTGCCAGTGAGTCTCCCCCTCCAATGCCGGAAGATATTCCTGAAATCAGTGCATCCCAAATATCGTTCTTGTTCATTTCATATCGCCTTGTGGGGTATATCGTCTGTCGTTAAAGTGCTACTATCGAATCGAAAGTCATGTAGATATCGAATTGATAGTCATGTTACTATCGAATTGATACTTTGTCACTACTAAAATAGTATTAACTATGAAAAATATTCTCGAAGAACCCTGTCCAATCGCGCGAAGCCTTGATTCCATTGGTGATACATGGAGCATATTGATTCTCCGGGATGCACATAACGGCCTCACTCGCTTTGACCAATTCCGAAAAAATTTGGGCATTGCACCCACGATCCTGACTCGGCGGCTAGCAACATTGACGGAGGAAGGATTGCTGGAAAAACGGCTCTACTCAGAGCGCCCGCCGCGTGAGGAGTATCTGCTGACGGCTGCGGGTCGAGATTTTCTGCCGGTGCTCTTCATGATTGGTACGTGGGGACGCCAATATCGTGGCGGAGGTAAATTGGTGCGCTTCCTAGATGCAGAAACAGGGACAGAAATTAAAGCTGTGGCAGTAGATGAAGTTACGGGTGCAAAGATTGGAACGCGCCCGATACGCATTGTGGAGCCGGATGGCGATTGAACATAACCGTCGAATTCAGCGATTACCTGCTCACCACACAAGTGCCCTTGTCAAAATTGTTCTGCTACACGAGCTTGCTGCCGGGGATGTTGCAGGGAGAAGATGAGTACACGGTGATCGGCGGACTGTATGAGGTGGAGATCGCCGCATACTGACCAACACAGCGAGATTCAACGTGGGCTTACTAGGCTCCGCTGCACCAGATGCCTCACTGGCGGCTTACCCTTGCCCTTCCAGCACCACGAACGCCACGACGGTTTCGCGTTCGTCGCTGATACTCAGGTGGTTGCGGACAGCACCTCGCTGCTGAAGATAAACGTTCAGCTCATCATCAAAGGCAAATCCTGGCTTGCCTAACTCATCATGGATGATACTAATGCTTTGTAAGGTGACCGGCTGGCGCAAGCCCAAGCCAGTGGCCTTGGCGAAAGCCTCCTTGGCAGCGAATCGTTTTGCAAGGAAACGAGCGGGATACGCATGAGCCGAGTACTCCGGCAGTTCGTGCGCACTCAAGATGCGCTCAGCGAACGCAATGCCGTGCCGCTCAATGGCAGCCTCGATGCGCGCAACGGCGACGATGTCGGTACCGATACCGAGGATCACGGAACCAGCAGCGCTTTCATTTTCTTCACCGCCGCATCCAGACCGATGAACACGGCTTCGGCGATGATGGCGTGGCCGATGTTGAGCTCAGCAATGTGTGGAATGGCTACGATGGGCTGGACGTTGTGATAGTTGAGCCCGTGACCTGCGTTGACCTGCAAGCCGAGTGCGTGGCCGTGGGCAGCGGCTTGGCGGATGCGCGCCAACTCATACTCGCGCTCGGGTACGCTGTCGGCATCGGCATACTTGCCGGTGTGGATCTCGACCACCGGCGCGCCTGCTGCACGGGCGGCATTGAGCTGTTGCTCATCTGGGTCGATGAACAGGGAAACGCGGATACCGGCGGCCGTGCATAGTGCAGTGGCGACGCGTACCGCATCAAAATGGCGAATCACATCCAGCCCACCTTCGGTGGTCAGCTCTTCACGGCGCTCCGGTACTAGGCAGATGTCGTGTGGCCTGATGCGCAACGCGTTGGCGATCATCTCGTCGGTGACGGCGCACTCCAGATTCATGCGCGTTTGCAACATCCCGCGCAGCACCTCGACATCAGCATCCTGAATGTGGCGACGATCTTCGCGCAGATGAAGGGTAATGGCATCCGCTCCCGCTTCTTCGCAAATAAGCGCAGCGCGCACGAGGTTGGGATAGTTGGTACCTCGCACCTGACGCAGGGTGGCAACGTGGTCGATGTTGAGTCCGAGTTTCATCATAATTTTTGCAAGTCCTTAATCAGTTCGCGCGTGTGTAGCGCCCGCCCGCCCAGATGGTGATTCAGCAACACGCGCATCAATTGCTTACTCTGTTGCGCCGTCAGCGGATCGCGGTAATCATCGACGGCCATGTCTAGCAGCGTTTTCCCTCGCACCGGCAAGCCCTCTTGAGTGGTCTCATCTGGCAACGCACCGCGCTCGACAACATAACGGTAAATCGAATCCGGCGCAATCGGCTTGCCGCTGCCGACTTCGTGCTCCAACGCAAGTGCGTAGCCCAGTTCCTGCAACAGATGTTTTTCAAAGCAGCGCAACGTGGCGGCGTGGTCTTCCTCATGCGCCAGACGATGCAAGGTGAGTCGATAGTATTCGAACAGGGCTTCGTGCGGATCGTCGCGCACCAGTAGGTTAAGCAAAAGCTCGTTCAGGTAGAAACCACACATCAGCGCCGTGCCCTGCAACTGCGGCTGACCGCCCTGCCACTCGGCGCTGTGCAAGGTTTTTACCTCACCTTTGCCGAACCACGACAAAAGCAGCGGCTGAAAGCTCATCAACACACCGCGCAAAGCCGCGCGTGGACGACGAGCGCCACGCGCCACGATGGGCAAGCGGCCATGTTCTCGACTGAAGATTTCCACGATGAGACTGGTCTCGCGGAACGGGTGACTATGCAGCAGAAAGGCGTGCTGCTCCTGAACGCGCTGTTTAGTCGCGGTCATTCATAACCCAGTGATCGCAGCATCTGCGCGCTGTCCGCCCAACCACTGCGCACTTTGACGAACACTTCGAGGAAGACTTTTCCGTCGAATAGCTTTTCCATGTCGAGGCGGGCTTGCGTGGCGATCTCTTTGAGTTTCTCGCCCTTGCTACCGATGAGCATGGCCTTGTGCGCTTCTTTATCCACCAGAATGGCGGCATTAATGCGGCGCAGCTTGCCGTCGAGCTTGAATTGCTCGATCACCACGCTGACCGAATACGGGAGTTCTTCGCCCGTGAAACGGAAGACTTTCTCGCGCAGGATCTCGGAAGCGAGGAAACGCTCGTTGCGGTCGGTGATCTCATCTTCGGCGTAGATCATTTCGCCTTCGGGTAGCTTTTCGCGTACCGCTTGTAGTAAGGTATCCAGATGCTTGTTCTGACGGGCACTTACCGGCACGATGGCGGCGTAAGTGAAGTCAGTGGACAGCTTTTGGATATAGGGCAACAACTCGGCCTTGTCATCGAGCATGTCAGCCTTGTTCACCACCAGAATCACCGGCACGTCCTTTGGCAACAGTTTTACCACTTCGAGGTCGCGTTCGTCGTAATGGCGCGCCTCAACCACGAACAGCACGACCTGTACATCGCGCAGACTGGTGTTGACCACACGATTCATGCCTCGATTGAGCGCACTCATATGCTTGGTCTGGAAACCCGGTGTGTCCACGAACACATATTGGCAATCCTCGTCGGTACGAATGCCGTGGATACGATGGCGCGTGGTTTGGGCTTTACGCGAAGTGATGCTGATCTTCTGGCCGATCAGGTGATTGAGCAACGTCGATTTGCCCACATTGGGGCGGCCGACGATGGCCACGAAGCCACTGCGGAAGGATGGAGTGTCTGTCATGTTGGGTTCCCTAGAAGGGTGCGGTGCCGATAATGATCGGACGCACCGATCAATCTACTTTCGTTTGAAGCTCTCGAAGAAACCCTTGAAAGCCTTTACCGTAGGATTCTGCACGGTGACTTCCTTGGGAGGTGTCGCACCAGTGCTTTGCTTAGCCGCCTCATCTGGCGCATCAACGCATGCCACGAATCGAAGTGTACGATTAGCTGGCACGCTCAGATTACGTACAGAGAGTGTCTTGGATAGGGAGTTGGTACGAGTGAACTGAGGGTTCCACGCATCGCCGTCCAGCAGCCAAAGTTGAAGATCCTTTTGCTCACCAGCTAAACCTCTCGCCTCGCTGTTTTGCGAGTTCTCTTGCAGATACTCAAAAGTCACATCGGCAACGATAGGCGATGTCCCTTTGGTCGTTAGCTCCCAAGACCGGTTCAAGCACTGATTGGCAGATCTTCCCGGTGGTAATTGCTTGGGTGGCTGGAAACTCAAAACAGTAGAGGTTATCGTCATCGGCTTCGAGATGGAGCGGACTTTAACTACGCTAGTGATCCTACCTGTGGTCTTATCGACCAAGGGACGCTCATAGCCTGAACGTTGAGCGGTCCAACTAGCACTCATCATACTTGCGACTGTCGGGGCCGGAACCATGGGGAGATTAGGATCATAGGTGTACTGCCAATTCGTGTTTTCACCCACGGTCGTAGCTTTGAGGAAAGAATAATGTGCCAGCACGAAATATTTGATCGCGTCAGCTTGTTCTTCGTAGCTGTATATCCGATTGCTCGAGAATGGATCTTGCTGCGCATCCTGAATCGTATAGTTCTGGATGGCATTGATTCTCGCCGCTACTCGTTCAGGTGAAAACCAGCCGTACGTGCGCGAATCACCATAGGGTTCGCCTATCCCTAATAAGTGTGCAATCCGCCTCTTCAAGCGTTCAAGCAAGATAGGGTCTTCCAACACTCGAGTTTTAGCTTGACCTGGGAATCCTATGTCTGGGGTGTAGTAATAGACAAAGTTGTCATTAAACACATCACGAGGTTTAGCGAGATAGGGATCCCAGCTCCGCCCCATGGATAAGTCGAAGTCCCAAGGCATCACTTCCCACTGGGCAACTTTGTTACTGTAATAAAGGAAGTAGTTTTTGTTGTAGGTGTCCCCATTACCAACCATGCCATTGACGGCGATCCAATTGAGGATGGAGTCGTTATGGAAATTTGCGTCGACGAATCGGTGGAACGAACCTTCTGGCGTTGATGTAATGCCTTTGGCCAACTTTTCAAGATTGGCTAAGTTACCATCTGCTGGAGAGTACTTCTCATAGCAATTCGTCCCTCGATTTATCTTCTTGCCGGCCGTCTGAGTTGCTCCATTCAACGAAGCCGCACTCAAATCACCGCAGTGAGTGGAGTCATTTGGCTGGTACAACTCACCATCAGTCCCCAAACCGTCGCGATCAAACACTTCCGGGGATACCCACTCGGTGAACAAGAACAGACCTATATACTTTTTATTGATATACAGTCGCGTATAGAAACTGTTCAATACATTCATTCCGGAGGCTCGCGCCAAATCCCAAGATAGCCACTCACGTAACATACTGGGGTCAGTGGACATCGAATTCAGAGAAATCTTACGGTAACCGTACCAGTCACCTTTAGTCTCTTTGTCCAATTTAAGCAGCAAAGATTTCTTGATGAAGCCACGTGTAGAACTACCCTTGACCGACACTCTACCTTTAAGCTGCTCTCCATCCTTGACTAAGGAAGCGGGAAAACTGGAACCGTCGTGGGCAGGCTTGTAGAACAGGAGAACGGACTCGTCTTCATCCATTTCCATCTCGATACTTGCCATCGGCAACGGGCCATAGAGAATCTGACCAAAAGGCCCCATGTATTCAAGATTCTTCGAGTCACTATTAGCATCCAGATTGAAGCCTAGAGCCTCCTCGTTAGCCTCTTTTTGGAGATAACTTGTTGCTCTAGGACTCTTCTGCTTGCTTGCCTTAGAGCTTTTCGCCGCTTGCTTCGAGCCTGCTTGTTCTTCACCCTCTGCAACCGAGGTCAAGTAAGGCTTAGACCTGGGCAAAAAAGGAAAGTCGGCAGGCGGCTCAGTCGCCAAAGCTTGGCAAGAGCCGACCGCGCAAACAAAAACGGCGACGAGCACGCTGCCGCCGTTTCGCAATTGATTAACTCCAAATAACTTCATCACTCAAATTACTTGAATGCCTTGCTGATACCGACAGAAATCCCCACAGACTTGGCAGCATTCTCTCCCCAAATCGTTGTTTGAGGCGTGATATGAAAGGAGGTACGGGGACCAATCAAGGTGCTCAACTCTATCCCTACGATGACCGAACGGGAATAGGCCAAACGGTTGGCGAAGATATTCTGGAACTGAGGCTGACCTTTACCTAAGGTCCAGTGTACATTCAATGCTGGGCCGATCTTCCAAGTATCCGACAGGGCGTGTTTCCATTTGACGTGACCTGCGATTTCGGGGGCGGGAGCGCCCGTCCAAACACGGGTAAACCCACCATACTCCCAATAACTATCAAGCTTAGGGAAATAACCTGGCTTGTAAGGGTCTTCGTCATAGGCATCAAACGCAGGGCCGAAATAGGCCCCAGCTTCTAGACCGACCTCACCATAGCCCAAACGGACTGGCGCGGCAGCATCGTACCCACCAGGCACCAACAGTTTCAATTCCCACGCTTTGCCATTGGACATTGAGTCAATGCGACCACGTACACCGACAGCGACATCACCCAAACCGCTTACACTATTGGGGCCGCATGAAATCTTATGCAGGCCTGCTTGCGCAATCAAAGTGTAATGATAGGACATACCGTATTCAGCATTCAGCCCTAGCCCAACATTATCGTGCGTACCGCAACCAAAGGGGACTTGCACTCGGTTCTGATTCCAGAATTGATTCGCTCTAGCGTAGGAAAAGGTGGCACCTATAGATTTCTCACCCTCATCACGAACCCAGTTACCTGCAAGCGCGGCATTGGATGCCATCAGCAATCCAAGCGCGACCATTCCACTCTTATGAATATTCATGAATTACCTCCCCAAGTTATAATAAATTACTGACAAGCTCTGCCAACTCCCCGAATTATAACCATGAGCAGAGAATTCTTGGCGGATTTTCCTCAATCTATCTAGCTTTACTTCTGAATTTACTAGCATTCCCACGTAACGGGACTCCACCTCTTGCTGACGCAGCTGATCGCCCCCTCCCCTCCCCATCTCGTTTGGGGCCGACTCCACCTGCGCGAGGTAACTTGCTAGCTGGAGTACTAACAACAGGAGCCACGGGAACCGCTGACTCCATCGTCAATCCCGCCCACTCCATGATCTGTTTAACCTCACCCTCACCCAACTCTGCCATCTTGCCGCGCTTGATACTCGGCGGCAGATTAACAATGCCATAACGCACACGAATCAAACGACTGACGGGCAAGCCCAACGCATCAAAAGTGCGGCGCACGATGCGGTTGCGCCCTTCCTTCAGCATCACTCGATACCAATGGTTAAAGCCTTCTCCACCTTCGTCGGTGAGGCGTTCGAATTTTACCGCGCCATCCTCCAGCTCGATGCCGTCACCCTTAGTCATCTGCAAGGTCTGCTCTATGGTCAGCTCGCCCTGTACGCGCACCGCATATTCACGTTCGACTTCAAAACGTGGGTGCATCAGTCGGTTGGCCAATTCGCCAGACGTGGTAAAGATCAACAATCCGCTGGTATTGAAGTCCAAGCGACCGATAGCCGTCCACTTTAGACCGCGCAAACGCGGCAGTTTGTCAAACACGGTGGCACGCTTTTCTGGATCATCGCGGCTGACGATCTCACCTTCAGGCTTGTGATACAACAACACACGCGGCAGCTCAGCGCCCGGTGCTTTCACATTGATCCAGCGTTTACCCACGCGCACTTCGTCGCCTTCGTGGACACGCATACCCAACGTGGCGACTTCGCCATTGACCGTCACGCGCCCGGCAGTGATCCACTCCTCCATCTCGCGGCGCGAACCGACACCGGCTTGTGCCAGTACCTTCTGCAACCGTTCGCCTTGCTGTTCTTCATTCATTCTCTCACCTCGCGCCGCTCCAGCACTGCCTGTGCCAAGGTTCCACTATCCACATGCTCCAACTCTCCGCCTACCGGCAATCCGCGCGCGATGCGTGACACCTTAATTCCCTGCGCCCGCAATAAAGTCGCCAGATAATGTGCGGTAGCCTCGCCTTCCACGGTGAAATTGGTTGCTAAAATCACTTCGCAAGACTGCTCCTGCGCACGCCGAATCAATCTATCCAGCGGCAAATCTCGCGCCACCACGCCATCCAGCGGGGACAAGCGCCCCATCAGCACAAAATACATGCCGCGATAACATTGCGTCTGTTCCATCATCAGCAAGTCCGCCGGCATCTCGACCACACACAGCAAGCTGTCGTCACGCTTACCAGAACTACACAGCACGCAGACTTCCTCTTCCGAAAAGCTGTTGCACTTCGCACAGTGCCGCAGATTCTCCACCGCTGAACCCAGCGAATGCGCCAAACGCAAAGCACCCGGCTTGTCCCGCTGTAGCAAATGGTAAGCCATACGTTGTGCAGATTTTGGCCCGACGCCCGGCAGGCAGCGCAACGCTTCGATCAGCGCTTCAAGGCTGGAAGGCGTGTTCATCGACTCAGAATGGCAGATTCAGACCAGGGGGCAGATTCATGCCAGCCGTGAATCCGCTCATGCGCTGTTGAGTCGTAGTCGCCGCTTTTTTCATCGCGTCATTCAACGCGGCCACGATCAAGTCTTCCAGCATATCCTTGTCGTCCGCCAGCAGACTGTCGTCTAGTGACACGCGGCGCACGTTATGCCCGCAAGTCATCACTACTTTCACCATGCCAGAGCCGGACACGCCTTCGACCTCGATGGTCTCCAGTTCGGCCTGTGCCTTTTTCATGTTGGCCTGCATCTGTTGCGCCTGCTTCATCAGTCCGCCCAATCCGCCCTTCATCATTGCCACTTCCTCCGAATCACTGTTGTTGTATGGGTTTGATTGAATTTTCTACGATCTGCGCGCCGAACTGCTCCTGCGCCTCGCGCACGAAATTGTCGCTCAAGATAGATGCTTCCGCCTGCTGCTGGCGTGACTGTTTGACCTGCTGTTCGACCGCAGCCGGAGTCACCTTATCGCTAGTCACCCCCAGATTGACCTGCAAGCGCACCGCCAATCCGAAATGATCGCTCAAAGCCGCTTGCAACTTATCCTGGGCCATCTTGCTATTTAGCAACTTTCGCTGTGGCGCAAGACTGAGCACCACCACACCCTCGGCGTAGTTTTCTAGCACACAGTGTTTGGCTAACTCCTGCGCCATCGCCTGCAAATTCAGACGCCCGACCAGCGCCGTCCAATCCAGTTTTCCGTCAGCCAACGCAACCGGTGCTGCAGCATAACTTATCGGAGCAGTCTCCTGAACCACAAGTTCGGCACGTGTTTGCTCAGTCGGCTCAGCCACGGTCGCAGCAGGTCGAGGCATCAGTGTCGCAGATGCTGCTCGTTCTGGTAAAGCTCGCGCACCAGCTGGCTTAAACGCCAGCATCCGCAGCAGAGTCATGGTAAAACCAGCGTATTCGTCTGGTGCTAACTCTATGTCATTACGCCCGTGGATAGCGATCTGGTAGTACAGCTGGATCTCTTCTGGACTGAATGCCTGCGCCAGTTCCAGCAAGCGCGCGCGCTCCGGCTCGTCATCAGCGATAGCCTGCGGCACAGTCTGTGCCAGCGCAATACGATGCAACAAACTGGCCAGCTCCTGCAAGGCTGCCTCAAACGCAATACTGCGGCTCTGCATAGCATCGGCGACGCGCAGCAACTCAGCTCCCTCTCCAACCAATAAAGCTTGCAATAGATCATAGAGATAACCCTGATCCACTGCTCCCAACATAGTACGCACCACCGCTTCACTGACGTTGCCCGCCGCGAATGCAATGGCCTGATCCATCAAACTGAGCGCATCACGCATGCTGCCCTGCGCGGCGCGCGCGATCAGAGCTAGTGCCGCTGATTCATTAGCGATCCCCTCTTGCTCCAACACCTGCTGCAAATGCTTGAGTATAAGCTGCGGTGGCAGTTGCTTGAGATTGAACTGCAAGCAGCGTGACAACACCGTGACCGGAATCTTTTGCGGATCGGTCGTTGCAAGAATGAATTTGACGTGCGCAGGCGGCTCTTCCAGCGTCTTCAGCATGGCATTGAAGGCCGACTTCGACAGCATGTGAACTTCGTCGATGATATAGACCTTGAAGCGCCCAGCGGTCGGCGTGTACAGCGCGCTTTCCAGCAATTCGCGCATGTTGTCCACTTGGGTGTTAGAGGCCGCATCCAACTCGATCAGATCAACGAACCGTCCACTGTCGATCTCGGTACACGCACCGCATACACCACACGGTGTCGCGGTGACTCCAGCCTCGCAGTTGAGCGACTTAGCGAAGATACGCGCGATAGTGGTTTTCCCCACGCCGCGCGTGCCGGTGAACAGATAGGCGTGGTGTAAGCGATTCTGCTCCAGCGCATTAGATAGCGCACGCACCACATGCTCCTGCCCAGCTAGTTGAGCAAAGCTGCGCGGGCGCCATTTTCGAGCTAGAACGGAAGAGGCGGACAAGGTCGGAACCGTTAAGAGTGGCTAAATTCGCGTAGGTTGAACATGAGCCCGTAACCGCCGGACCCCAACTGCAAAAAGGGAGGCGAGCCTTACCCCCGGCACTTGCAACGATTGGCTGTGGCTGCTTCCTTCCGGACCTGACCAGGTTCACCATGTCGCAATGCGGGGAGACCCGCCAAACTGTTTATCGTCGCGCAATGCGCGCCGAAAGAATTCTATATCGCCTTGAGCGGAATCATACCTATGCGCTGTTTCCACTCAGCTGGGCCGATGTTGTGCACAGAACGTCCCCGCGCATCCACCGCCACCGTTACCGGCATGTTCTCAACCTCGAACTCGTAGATCGCTTCCATGCCCAGATCGGCAAAGGCTACCACCCGCGAACTACGGATGGCTTTCGCCACCAGATACGCCGCACCACCGACTGCGATCAGATACACAGCGCCGTGATTCTTGATGGACTCAATGGCAGCAGATCCGCGTTCCGACTTCCCTACCATGCCGATCAAGCCAGTCTGCGCCAGCATCATCTCGGTGAATTTATCCATGCGTGTCGCGGTAGTCGGCCCTGCAGGCCCCACGACTTCATCACGCACGGGGTCAACCGGGCCGACATAGTAAATGAATCGGCCATTAAAATCCACGCCAGACGGCAGTTTCTCGCCGCGCGCTAGCAAATCAGCAATGCGCTTGTGCGCCGCATCTCGTCCAGTGAGCAGTTTTCCCGAAAGCAAGATCGTTTCGCCAGGCTGCCATTCAGCAATATCGGCGCCGGTCAAACCGTCTAGATTGACGTGCCGCGCATCCTCAGCGGGATGCCAATGCACATCAGGATAATCTGCGATGTCAGGCGGCGTGAACTCGGCCACGCCACGGCCATCCAGCTCGAAATCGACGTGCCGAGTCGCCGCACAATTGGGGATGATAGCGACCGGCTTGGAGGCTGCATGAGTCGGGTAATCGAGAATCTTCACATCCAGCACCGTAGTCAGACCGCCTAGACCTTGAGCACCGATACCCAGTGCATTCACCTTGTCGAATATCTCGATGCGCAACTCTTCCCGCCGATTCTGCGCGCCGCGCGCCTTCAGCGTCGCCATGTCGATGGATTGCATCAGCGACTCCTTGGCTAGCAGCATCGCCTTCTCCGCCGTGCCACCAATGCCGATGCCCAGCATCCCCGGCGGACACCAGCCCGCCCCCATACCCGGCAACTGACTGACCACCCACTCCACCACATCGTCGTTAGGATTCAGCATGGCAAAACGTGTCTTATTCTCCGAACCACCACCCTTGGCTGCGATACTCACCTCAACCTTTTCGCCGGGCACCAGCTCGATATGCACCACCGCTGGGGTATTGTCACCCGTATTCTTACGCTTCCCCGCCGGATCACTGACGATAGATGCACGCAAGGGATTATCCGAAGCCAAGTAAGCTTTGTGTACGCCAGCATTCACCATCTCGACCACACTCAGCTCTGCCTCCCAGCGCACTTCCATCCCCACCTTCACAAAGGCAACTACGATGCCGGTGTCTTGGCAGATAGGCCGATGCCCCAGCGCGCACATGCGCGAATTAGTCAGAATCTGCGCCATCGCATCCTTGGCAGCGGGCGACTGTTCGTCGCGATACGCCTCAGCCAGCGCGTGGATGTAGTCCTGCGGGTGGTAATAGGAAATGAACTGCAAGGCATCAGCGACGCTGTCAATAAAATCCTGCTGGCGGATAAGGGTCATGGCATGTTTAGGCAGAATGGCAGGCGACGATTATGGTTGCTCGAAGCGAACACGTCAAACAAGGTAAAATGTACTCCCCCAACCTCTGACACTCCAGCATGGCTATCCAATGGTTTCCCGGTCACATGACATCGGCGCGCAAGAAAGCCGCCGAAACGATGGAGCGTATCGATGTTGTGATCGAGGTGCTGGATGCTCGCGTACCCGAAGCAGGCAGCAATCCGATGATCCGTGAATTGCGGCTGCACCGGCAGCGCCCCTGTCTGAAGATATTGAATAAGGCCGATCTGGCCGACCCCATCGTGACCAAGGCTTGGCTGGATTATTTCAACGCGCAACCCGGCGTCAAGGCTGTTGCGTTGTCGTGCAAGAAGCCCGGCGATGTCGCGAAGGTTCCCGGCCTGTGCCTGCCGCTGGCCCCGCATCGTGGCACACCACTCAAACCCTTGCGCATGATGATCATGGGCATCCCCAACGTCGGTAAATCCACCCTGATGAACGCGCTGCTCAAGCGCCGCGTGGCCAATGTCGGCGACGAGCCTGCCGTGACCAAAAGCCAGCAGAGTTTCGATCTAAACGAGCGCATGACGCTGATCGACACGCCGGGGCTGATGTGGCCGAAGATCGAACACCCTAGCGATGGCCTGATGCTGGCTGCCAGCCATGCCATTGGCCGCAATGCGGTGATCGACGAAGAGGTGGCGACCTTTCTAGCTGACATCCTGCTGGCGCGCTACTCCGCCCTGCTGAGCCAGCGCTACAAGTTTTCCGTGGACGGAATGGATGGTGTCTCGGTGATCGAAGCTGTCGCCCAGCGACGCGGCTATCGCCTCAAAGGCGGCGATGCTGACCTGGAAAAGGCGGCACTGACACTATTGCAAGACTACCGCGACGGCGCGCTGGGGCGAATTAGTTTGGAAACGCCCGATAGCCGTCAGCACATGCTGCAAGCGGCCACACCCGCCCCGCAACAGACGGACACGACAACGGTAGATTAGACCGGCCTAGTGTTGCTGATTGCGCATGTGATCGGCGACTTTGACGAAGGCCACGGTCAACTCCTGTCGCAACCCCTCATCGGCCACCGTGTCGCGCAGAGCGATGTCCATGCACATCAGCCATTGATTGCGCTCTTCCTTGCCGATGGAAAATGGGAAATGGCGCTGACGCAACAAGGGGTGTCCATATTCCTGCACAAAGAGTTGCGGACCGCCCATCCAGCCTGACAGGAACTTGAACAGTTTATCCTCCGATGTTTTGAGGTTCTCAGGGTGCATCTTGCGTATGCCATAAGATTCCGGCAACTCGTCCATCACCTGATAGAAGCGCTGCACCAAGGCCCGCACCCGCTCCTCGCCGCCTATGCGCTGATAATGATTAGGTTTGTTTTCAGTCATCGTGGTATTCCTTGCTCGGGAGTAAAGAAGCGCTCGCGTAGTTCGCTCAGACCGAGCGATTCCAACATGAAATCCAAGCGCTCGGCAGATTGTTTGCGTGGCTGATCCTGATGGCGAGCGATGATGAGCTCGTTCTTCATCGAATGCTCCCAGCCCACTAACTCAGTCACCGTCACTTGATAGCCGTGCGCTTCCAGCTGCAAACAGCGCAACACGTTAGTGAGATGGCTGCCGAATTCGCGGGTGTGTATAGGATGCCGCCACAGTTCAGACAGCGGATTCTTCAACGCCGAGCCCTTGTTCCTGCGCAACACGGCAGCGACCTCGGCCTGACAGCACGGCACGAGCACGATGAAGCGTGCGCGCTTGGCCAGCGCAAAACGGATCGCATCGTCGGTGGCTGTATTGCACGCATGTAGTGCAGTAACCACATCAATTTCATCAGGTAACTTATTGGAATTTATAGAATTAGCCACTGAGAGATCAAGGAAGGACATGCCCGAGAATCCCAGCTTCCCCGCCAACTCCCGCGAACGCTGTACCAGCTCCTCCCGCGTCTCGATACCGTAGATGTGCGAACCATCTTCCAGCGCCTTGAAGAACAAGTCATACAGAATGAAGCCGAGGTAGGACTTCCCTGCCCCGTGATCGACCAGCCGGACATCAGAGCCCTGCTGGCGTATCTCCTGCAACAAAGGCTCGATGAACTGATATAGGTGGAATACCTGCTTCAGCTTGCGCCGCGAATCCTGATTCATCTTCCCGTCGCGGGTGAGGATGTGCAACTCCTTCAATAACTCGACAGACTGTCCTGGGCGAACTTCGTACATGGTTTTCCTTGATGGCGCGGCACTACACATGGCCTTGAGCGGCGCATTATACAGTCTGGTCAGCAGCTGCCCACCTAGCGGAACAGCTCGCGCAATTTGGGCGCATCGGGACAGAGAATCACCCCTCGCTCTGTGATCAAGCCCGTCACCAACTCTGCGGGTGTCACATCAAAGGCTGGATTGCGTATCGTCACACCCTCCGCCGCCCAGTGCGTTTCACGAAAACCCTTCACCTCATCCTCTGAACGCTCTTCGATGGGGATGCTCGCTCCACTCGCAATGCTCATGTCGATGGTCGATAGCGGACAGGCGACGTAGAACGGGATATCGTGTCGCCGCGCCAGCACCGCCACCATGTATGTGCCGATCTTATTCGCCACATCGCCGTTAGCCGCGACGCGGTCGGTGCCGACCACCACGGCATCCACCTCGCCCTGCGCCATCATGTAGCCCGCCATATTGTCGGTGATGAGGGTGACGGGGATGTTCTCCTGCACCATTTCCCACGCCGTTAGCCGCGCGCCTTGCAGGAAAGGGCGCGTCTCGTCGGCGATGACCGAGATATTTTTACCGGCTTCGACAGCCGAGCGAAACACCCCCAGCGCCGTGCCCCATCCCGCCGTGGCGAGCGCTCCCGCGTTGCAATGCGTCAACACCCGCGCACCGTCTGGCAGCAGTGCCGCGCCGTATGCACCCATCGCCTTGTTGATGCGAATATCCTCGGCCAATACCTCGTGCGCCTCGGCCAGCAATCGTTGCGCGACCGTCGCAGATGACTGTTCTGCGACGCTTTCCCACACTCCGCGCATCCGAGCCAGCGCCCAGAACAGGTTCACGGCAGTTGGACGACTAGCCGCTAGCGTGCTAAAGCCAGCATCCATACCTATGTTGAAATCTGCCATCGATTCACTCTGCAAACGCAACGCCTCCAGCGCCACACCATACGCCGCTGCCACGCCGATAGCGGGTGCACCACGCACGACCATACTGCGGATGCCCTCCGCCACCGACGACGCCGAGTCGTAGCTCACATACTCAAAAGCGGCCGGCAGAATTCGCTGGTCTATCATTTCCAATTGATTGTGCGACCAGCGCAAAGTCTCAACTTTCATCTCACTCACTCTAAAATGTCATTCAGATTTCAAGGGCATCTCAAGCCGCACTGGCTCGAAATCACATGGCGTAATACCATAGCCCACAATGAAGATCACCCTACAAACCATCGAATTACACCGCGATGCACCGACCAAGCCCGCACTGGGTGAGCGTTGCAACGGTTGTGGCGTCTGTTGTGCTGCCGAACCCTGCCCGATCGCTTGGGTGTTCCTA
This sequence comes from Ferriphaselus amnicola, assembly GCF_000974685.2. Lineage (NCBI taxonomy): Bacteria > Pseudomonadati > Pseudomonadota > Betaproteobacteria > Nitrosomonadales > Gallionellaceae > Ferriphaselus > Ferriphaselus amnicola. Next base: position 974,587 of record NZ_AP018738.1, on the reverse strand, counting down.
TGGCAACGTAAGGGAAGCTGCCGTGCGCTGGAATGGCACAGCGAATCCACTCGCTACGTGTGCGGCATGGTGACCAATCCGACGCGCCACGTACGCTGGCTGCCCACCAAACTCGATGCTCCGCTAGCTAGGTTCTGCACAAACCGGATCGCAGCAGGTATCGGCTGCGACTCGCACGCCGTCGTCGAGTCGGCCGATCAGACTTAGTCGCCCTCGAACTCGCACAGCGTAAATACTGTCTGCCCTCTGGCTTCCAACCGTTTACGACCGCCCACATCCGGTAGGTCGATGACGAACGCACATTCCACCACCACACCGCCAACCTGTTGGATCAGCGCGACCGCCGCCTCAGCCGTACCGCCAGTGGCGATAAGATCATCGACCAACAAAATCTGCTCGCCTGAGGAAATCGCGTCGGTATGGATCTCGATACGATCCGTGCCATATTCCAGCTGGTAGTCATGACCGATGGTGACTGACGGCAACTTACCTTTTTTTCGTACTGGCACGAAACCAACACCCAGCGCATAGGCCAGCGGCGCGCCGATGATGAATCCGCGCGATTCGATGCCGACGATCTTGTCGATCTTCACATCGCGGTAACGATTCGCCAGCGCTTCGATGGTGGCATAAAAGCCGTCCGCATCTTTCAGCAAGGTCGTGATATCACGGAACATAATGCCTTGATGCGGATAGTCTGGGATGGTGCGTATCTTCGATTTGATGACCATGGTCAGTCCTTTGCGTTGGGGCTTTTGTAGCCGTTGAATTGTTGCTGAGCATCAGCCATTTGCTGCGCAGTCAGAAGTTGCGGCTCGCCTACTTGCAGTGTGCGCCAGTATATCTCGCACAGAAATTCGACCTCCTGCGCCACGGCCAGTGCCTCGTTCAGGTCGTGTCCGAGCGCAATCATCCCATGATTGGCGAGCAGACAGGCACGGCGACCTTGCAGCGCATACAGCGCGTGATCGGAAAGCTCTTGCGATCCAAACAGCGCATACGGCGCGCAGCGGACTGTGCTGCCGCCCGCCAGAGCGATCATGTAATGCACCGCTGGCACGTCGCGGCGCAGACAAGCCAACGTGGTAGCGAAAGTAGAGTGAGCATGCAGCACCGCGCCGACTTCGGAGCGGGCGGCGAGGATGTCACGGTGGAAGCGCCACTCGCTGGAAGGCTTGCCTGTGCCGATCACTTCGCCCGCCAGCGTCATTTTGACCAGACTATCGGGCATCATCTCGCTCACCGGCAAAGCCGATGGCGTAACGAGGAAACCTTCGCTGCAACGTACCGAGGCGTTGCCGGACGTGCCCCGATTGAGGCCGCAAGCCAGCATCTGGCGCGAGGTTTCCAGCAGGTCGCTGCGTAGTTGCGATTCACTCATGGCTGGCTCGCCAGCACTCGCCCTGCCACAGCCGACAGTTTCTCGACCAGCGCTGGGTCACGCACCGCTGGGGCCGTCATCACCGCATGTTGCAATGCGCGACGACAGGCGCAATCGTCAGCGCAGGCATCCGCGCCGATGGCGGGGACGGCTTGCTTCACCAGCGTGCGTGCGTTGTCGGCGTTCGCCAGCAGCACTTTGACGATCTCGTCCACCGTCACCGCATCGTGGCTGGGATGCCAGCAGTCGTAATCGGTGACCATCGCCACGGTGGCGTAGCAGATCTCGGCTTCGCGGGCGAGCTTGGCCTCGGGCATATTGGTCATGCCGATCACGTCACAGCCCCATTGCCGGTACAGCTCGGATTCGGCCAGCGTGGAGAACTGCGGGCCTTCCATCACGAGGTAGGTGCCGCCGCGCACCGTCTTGATACCCGCCGCCTGCGCGGCCGCTTGAATGTGGTCGCCTAGGCGCGAGCACACCGGCTTAGCGACCGAGACGTGGGCGACCAAGCCATTACCAAAGAAGGATTTAGTCCGGGCGAAGGTGCGGTCGACGAACTGATCGACGATGACGAACGTGCCCGGCGTGAGGTCTTCCCGCAAGGAGCCAACGGCGCTGACCGAGAGAATGTCGGTCACGCCGACGCGCTTGAGCGCATCGATGTTGGCGCAGAAGTTGATCTCGGAAGGAGGGATGCGATGACCGCGTCCGTGACGTGGCAGAAAGACTAGCTCCAGCCCATTCAACTCGCCGAACAGCAGTTCGTCGGAAGGTTCGCCGAACGAAGATTCGACCTTTTCCCAGCGCGTATTAGCGAGTCCTTCAATGTCATAAACCCCACTACCACCAATAATACCGATGCGTTTTTGCGTAGTATCACTCATTCCAATCCCCTCATCCAAGGCTCGGATTGAAACAGGAAGCGTAAAACAGTTCAAGTTATGTGACTTAGCTCACAGACAGACTCGCTATGAGAACGTATCTTGCAGTCTTCGAAATCCAAACCAGAGGAGCATGACCATGAGTTCAAACGTAGGTGGTATCGACCGTATCTTGCGCATCGTTGCAGGTGTTGCACTAATCGCATTGACCCTGGCTGGCACCATCGGCGCATGGGGCTGGATCGGCGTTGTACCTCTAGTTACCGGACTGTTCAAGTTTTGCCCGCTGTATCCGATATTGGGCATGAATACCTGCCCGATGAAGAAGTAAGTTCCCCTGCCTGCAAAGGCACCCCTGACCCGACAACCCCCTCCCTTTGTCGGGTCTTTTTTTGATAAGGAGTAATCATGCTGAAAAAATTAGTGGTTAGCGCAATCGTAGCAACGTTCTCTCTGCCGGCTTTGGCTGGAGATGCCTCGCCTGAGTCGGCCAAGGCAATCGCCATGCCCTTTTTGAAGCAGCTGGTCGCTGAAAATCAAAAAGCAGTAGCCGAAGGTGGGCCGGAGTCTGCCATCAAAGTATGCAAAGAGATCGCACCCAAGATGGCTGGTGATATTTCGCGCAAACAGGGTTTGAAATTAAGCCGAGTTTCGCTCAAAGTGCGCAATCCTCTACTGGGCACCCCAGACGCTTGGGAGCAAAAGGTGCTGAAGGAGTTTGAGGTACGTGCTTCCCAAGGAGAAAAACCCGAAACCATCGAATTTTCTGAGGTAGTGCAAGAGCCTGCCGGAAAGTATTTCCGCTTCATGAAAGCGATCGCTCTGCAACCCGGATGTGTCAGCTGCCATGGCAGCTCCGAGCAGATCCCAGAAAACGTAAAAGCTCGCTTGGCTGAAGAGTATCCATTTGATCGAGCCACAGGTTACGCTCCGGGGCAGATTCGAGGAGCCGTCAGCGTGAAACAACCGATGTAACTCATCCGTGACATAATCGGCGTGGAGGCATCATGACATCACCCAATACCGACCACGCCGAACTGCAGATCACTGGGATGCGCTGCGCATCCTGCTCCGCCCGACTGGAAAAATCACTCAATCAGCTACCTGGCGTGTGCGCCGTGGTCAACATCGCCACCGAAAAAGCCAGCCTGACCTTCGACCCTGCGCAAGCTGATGTCAACACCCTGCTCGAAGCCGTGCGCAAGACGGGCTTTGATGCACACCCAGCGCGCGATTTCGCCGCTGAAAAACAAGATCGCCTCAAGCTCCTCCGCCACGAACAGTGGCAATTTTTTCTATCCTTGGCATTGACCTTGCCGCTCCTACTGGAAATGGTGGGAATGCTCGTTGACGCTCACCTCATGTTGCCGATCTGGCTGGCGTGGCTACTCGCCACACCCGTTCAATTCTGGGCAGGTAGTCGCTTCTATATTGGCGCATGGAAATCTCTTCGCAGCGGCGGCAGCAATATGGACGTGTTAGTCGCCCTCGGCACCAGCGCAGCTTATTTCATGAGCTGCGCGGTGTGGCTGTTGGAACTCGATCAGCCGGTGTACTTCGAGGCCAGCGCCACCCTCATCACGCTGGTGCTGATGGGAAAGCTACTGGAAGCACGCGCCAAGGGCAAAGCCTCCGCCGCGCTGGAATCCCTGTTCAATCTGCAACCTAAGTTAGCGCATACCGAGCGCAATGGCCAAACATTGGACGTATCCGTCGGCCAGTTACGACCTGACGATATCTTCGTCGTCCGCCCCGGCGAAAGCGTGCCGGTGGATGGCATCGTGCTGGAGGGGCAATCGAGTCTAGACGAAGCGATGCTCACCGGCGAAAGCCTGCCGCGCGTAAAGCAGAGTGGTGACAGGATCTACGCAGCGACGCTCAATCAGCAAGGTTTACTGCGTTGCCGAGCGATCGCTGTTGGCTCACGCACCCAGCTTTCTGCCATCATCCGCCTAGTCGAGCAGGCCCAAGGCTCTAAAGCACCCATACAGAAACTGGCCGACCAGATCTCCGCCATCTTTGTACCCTCGGTACTAGGCATCGCTGCCCTCACTTTTGTGGTCTGGTGGTGGCTGGGGGTTGGATTCACGGTTGCGCTCATCAACGCCGTCGCCGTACTTGTCATCGCTTGTCCCTGCGCGCTCGGCTTGGCGACACCCACCGCTGTGGTCGTCGCCACTGGGCGCGCAGCACAGGCGGGGATTTTGATCCGCGATGCCGCCGCCCTTGAACGCGCCCATACGCTGAGCGTACTTGTGGTGGATAAAACCGGCACGCTGACCGCTGGTAAACCCGAAGTCATCGCCCTTGAACCTGCAGCCGGAGTCGCCGAACTTGAGTTATTGGCGACTGCCACCGCGCTCGCGCAACATTCATCCCACCCCTTGTCGCGTGCTTTGACAGAAGCAGCGTCACAGCGCGGAATCGCGCTAGCCAACGTAACTGATTTTGGTGAAGCTACGGGACAAGGCTTGTACGGCAACGTCGCTGGCCTAGCCTGTTCGCTCGGTTCGCCCGACTTCATCAAGCAACAAGCGATCACCCTAGATGAAATCGCGTTGAGCACTCTGCGCAGTCGCGGGCAAACAGTCATCGCCGTGGTGCGTGCAGGTAGCGCGCTAGGTCTCATCGCACTGGCCGACCCAGTACGTGCCAGTAGCCGCGATGCCGTGGCACGTTTACAAGCGCTGGGGATACGCGTGATCATGCTCAGTGGCGACAATCACGAGACGGCTGCCGCCATCGCTGCTCAAGTCGGCATCGCTGAATTCCGCGCAGAAGTGCTCCCACAAGATAAAGCCACACACCTGAACGCGCTGAAATCAAAAGGAAAATTGATCGGCATGGTGGGCGATGGTATCAACGATGCGCCTGCCCTCGCTGCCGCTGATGTGAGCTTTGCGATGAAGAGCGGCAGCGACATCGCTATCGAAGCAGCAGACATCACCCTCATGCGCAATGATCTGATGGGCGTAGCCGACGCACTGGACCTATCTAGAGCTACACTCGCCAAGATTCGTCAGAATCTATTTTTCGCCTTCGGTTACAACGTATTAGGGATTCCACTAGCCGCACTGGGCATGCTCAATCCCGTCATTGCGGGAGCTGCAATGGCACTGAGCTCCGTATCTGTCGTCAGCAATGCCCTGCTACTCAAGCGCTGGAAACCCAATGATGTTGGAACACAACAGGCAGCAAACGAAACGAATAGCACTAACTGATACGGCCTACTCAGTTGTTGCCTGTTGATAGAAAAGCAAATACAAATCTCCCCGCTCAGGCAAACGAATCTCCTCTTGAGCAAACACGTCTCGAACGGCTTCAGGTACAGGATAGGTCAACTCGACTTTAAGCTCCGTTGACTCTGCGGTAGATTTCAATTGCACGGGCACATGGAGTTCTTGCAAGCGACCATACCACTGCTTAGCTAAAACCGAAGGCTCGGGAGAGTAGATTTCCTGTGTATATTTGCCGCGCATGATCGGCTCATCACTCACCTCCGACACGAGGACAGAAGCATCCTCACGTGGGGCTATCTGGTAAACCCCAACGATGGCCACTAGCAACATCGCCGCTTGAGCGAATTGCGCACCATTAAACCATCGTGGACGCACCATGCGTTCTTCACGTTTCAACGCAAAGCGAAGCTGATGCCAATCGTGTTCGACGTTTTCACGGCTGGCACTCTGCCTTTCGTTCTCGATCATGAGGTCACGCAATACCTGCACCTCCCGATCGCCCTCTAACGGACGCGCCCGACCACTCAGCGAGGCAAGCCAAGCATCGTCATCATCAGCCAACGCATGTAGTTTGTTATCATCGACCACGGCTAAGCCTCCAACAAATCACGACAGGGATCAAGAAACTGACGCAAACGCTTTCGACATTGAGAGATGTACTCACGCGTAGCGGCAGGAGTTCGTGCAAGGAATTTCGCCACATCCTCCATATCCCACTCTTCAACCACGACCAGTTGCATGACTTGGACGCGATCTGGGTGTTCCTTGCCAAAGGCGGCAAATCCACGCTGAATACAATCGCGAAGGCCGATTTGCTCTGTAGTGCAAACTGAGCCGGACACCGACTCAATTTCGAACATATCGGCATCCAGCATTTCGTCCAATGACTCGGTTGGTCGCTTGCTCCGCAGATAATCCAGCATGCAGTTTCTTGCGATGACCCATAGCCAAGTACTTGCCTTCGATTGGCCCTCAAATTTATCGGCAGAGCGATACACCTTGATGAACGTCTCTTGCAACAAGTCAGCTGACTCTTCATCACTCATACGGTGACGACGAAAGAACGCTTTGACGCGGGAGCCATAGGTGCGAAACAGGATTTCCATCCCTCTATCTGCAAGCACCCCGCCTTGTGCGATCCACCTCAGGCACTCTTCAGGTAACGGCTGTTCAGTCATATTTCATCTCAAAATAGCTGTAAATACAGCCCTACATGTTACATGTCCAACGAGGCGGCAGTATCAATAATGAACTGCAATATCGAAGATGCTCCGCCCTCTTCTGCTCCGCCCAGCGGCTCAACGCCTCGTGTCTTCACACCACCGAATCCTGCTTCCTGCAACAAAGCCCCCATACCGGTCAGCGCATTTCCACGTGTCTTTGGCATGGCCTTCTGCGCCAAAAAGCTCAAGTCCACCACTTCGCTTTCAGGCTTCGCCTCATTGGTTACAACAATCACTCGTTCCTTGCCAAAGGAATCTGCACTCACGCGGAACAAGCCGGTGCTTAGCTTGCCATTGGGATGAATACGTTCTTTATACCAGTGACTGATTGAGTAATCGCTCCCCACGAACAGCACATTCACATCAACTGGCTTTCTGCCTGTATTCACGGCCAACAGATGCACCTCATCACCAGGATACAGCGACGGGATCGATGTCGCGGAAAGCTCACGGGTAATTCCGTCTGCTTTGCGCTTAACCTTCAACATCACTTCCATCGCGCTGGAGCCTGCCCCCATGCCCTGACTGACTCGCAACAGGTTAACGACGCGGGCGACCCGAGTCAGATTATCGAGCAGCGCCAGTTTCAACTGAGCATCATCTTTCCCTTTCAGGATGATTGAGGGGGTTTTATTAGCGCCGGCCGTCACCAGATTACCCGTGGGCGGCAACAACCAAAGCTGCTCCTGCTCGCTTCCCGCTTGAGCATAAGCCAAGCGAATATCTGCGGGCTGCCCAACGTCCACCCATTGCAACCTCAAGCCGCTGCCTTCTTCCGGCTTCAGGCTATCCATGATCTTTTGGATGCGTTCGCGCGCCTCTTTCGGATACGTATCTTTCCATTCTGGCCTAGCCACCCGCAAGGAAAGATCCATTTTTTGCTCAACTAAACGGGCATACCCGTTCTCTGGCAGAGCATTAGGGCTAATCGCTTTTTTGCCTCGATACTCGATCGGCTGAAGGACACTTTCCATCGCGGTTGGATTCACTACCTTCGCATATCCGACAGCACTTTTCTCGTCCGCCCCAGGGGAATCGAGGAAAGCCACGATTGAACCGGACGACAATCTGCTGAGATTTCCTGCGGGGATACGGATTTCGCCACCTCGCTTTTCAATCGGCCACTGCGGCTTTTCATCCACTTGATTGCTGCCGAACACCCTTGAGTCCATATCCCCCTCAAACAACGGGGTAGGCCGATCCATATTCAAAGCAGAATAGCGCTGTAACACCTCTTGCGCCGCACGCCGGTAGGTGATCCCCGGATGCTCTGTGATTGTTTGCAACAAGGTAAACGTAAATAAGCCATGCGGTAGGCGACCATCCTCGCCCTGAGGCAGGCGCATTTCAGGTGCCTGCTCGGTGGACTGAGCCGCATAAAACGCGACCAACCCTCCAGCCTTGCCTGAACTGTCTCCCATTTTCACAAAGGAAGACTCCGGTGCTGCGCCCTTGCCGCGAGTTTTAGTGCCATTCCGATCTGCCGCATCCATGGCTGCCTGTGGGATACCCAAGGCTGACGGCTCGACTTTTCTCATATGCACATCCTCGCCCGCTGGAGCACCACGAGTGACCGTCCCAGAATGGCAGCTATCGAATACCACCCAGACAAACGCACCTTTCTTGCGAATATTGCCAATCAGTTGGCCGATCTCGTCATCCACTAGAGCATTCTTTACCGTACCGACAGAGTCATCCCAAGCGCCAATATCTGCTGGCAAAAACAACTCATCTCGACCATCAGTCTCACTCAGATCGCCCTGCCTTGCCGGTTGCTGAGAGCCATGACCAGAGAAGTGTAAATAAACGAAATCACCTTCAAGCGCCTTGCTAGCGATCGCATCCATACCCCGCTGGATGGCTGCCTTGGTTGGTGTTTGGGCACCAGAAATACCATCGGCCAAGACCTTGATATTTTCCTGACGGAACAGCCCTGATCGTTGCTTCTTCAAGTAGGCAGCAACCATCTCAGAGTCATACTTTGGGCCATCCAACTGCATACGCTCATCCAAGGATGGATAGTGCGACACACCGACAATCAGTGCATAACCCGTAGATGCCTGCGCACTGGAAACCCATGAAGCCACGAGCACCATACAAACTATAGAAATATTACGCAACATACGCCCCCCCTCACCTATCTACAGACACAACCGAAAATGCAAACCACGTCCAACCTACCTTTGCCACAGCCTGATTACTTTACTAACCCTTTAGACGAACAGCGGCCAATTCAATCAGGCTTAGCTGCAAATGTCTATTGGCATTGATAGTGATCTCCATCGCCGTCTAGTCCGCCGTCCTATTGATGACGGATCACAGCCAATTCCCCATCAATATAAATGGAGCCCAGTAGTACGGGTGAGCAAAGGGGGCCATGGCATTCACCTCAAAAGCCGGGGCCTCGCTGGCCGAGGTCGCCCTCCCCTCCAGTCGCTCCGCACCTCGTTCAGTAGTTGAGGCCAGATTGACACTCGTACTGCTACCGTGAAGTAAAGTAAGCTGTGCTTGGCGTAACGCTTCAGCTTTGTTCAGGTGTTGCTGCTGACGCGAACGGTATAAAGTCTGCATCAGTTGTGCGGTGCTGGCATCAGCGATAGGCCATAGGGTGGCGAGCACACCTTTTGCGCCTTTGATCTGCGCCAGTGCGCCGAAGCCTTCGACCTCCTTGCCATTAGCCTCTTGTCCGCCGTGCATGGCGGTAGCGCAAGCGGAGAGGGTCAACAGGTCCAGCTGTCCGAAAGGATAGTCTCCCTGACGAATGTCTTTGAGACTGAGGTGGCTACCATCGCCCAGCAACAAATAAGAGTCGGCCTCGGTTCCCGGCGTGAATTGAAAATGGCTGGCGAGGTGCAACACCGGATTGCCTTGTTTCAGGCTGGCTTGCATTTGTTCAGCGGTAAACTCTTGATCTAGGTGGGTCTCTCCGGGAATCCCGTTCTTACCGACGATCCCCGCCAGTTCGACTTGAACACCGGGCAAGGCGCTAAAGCCGGTATGCGCTTGAGTCACTCCTAGACCGCTGATCGTCCATTGCGGATTCGCCGCTGCGGTGAGTTTGTCTTTAGCTGCCGCTGTGTAGATTGACAAACGATAACGCTCAACCAAATATCGCTGCCCATCGAATAGGGTCGAGAATGGGATATAGCGTAGCGCACCATCCAGTGACAGCATGAGAGTTCGGCTGGTCTTGATGTCGGCCTCGATGGGCGCGATCAGACTTTGATAAAGTTCCTGCGCCCAAGGACGTGGATCAAGACGAGGGTCTTCCAAAGCTTTGCGCAGCGCAACGAGTTTGGGGTACAGCGCCGCTTCGCCCAGAGGAGCCTCGCGGGCGATCTGCCGATTGGCATCAGTCAGGATGATTTGTATCTTGTCTCCCAGCAACAGGTATTGAATCAGGGTGACTCCCTGTCCGAGTTGACCCAGCTGTTGCTGCACACCACCCGCCAGGGCGACCTGTTCAGCATGCTGCTGGGCGAGTTGCCGTTGCTGTGCGACTGGTAATTGTCGTGGCAAATCATCAAGAACGATTTGGGTTTGTTTGGTTTGCGCATCGAGTTGTTTGGCAGCTTGAGTACGTTGTTGTTCCTGCTCAGGAGTCAAGCCGAGCTTAGCTTGTTTGTTCAAGGCATTGAGTTGATCAACTAGTGCAGCCCCCTCACTCCCCAGTTTGTCCAGTTGCTCGGCATAGGGCTTCTCGGCGCCACTGAAGCTCATGCGTATGCCGCGTGTATCAGCTTTAGCATCGCGCCGAATGAAGTCAAAATATTCGTCTTCTTTGAGCATAGCTAAAACTTGTTGTGCTTCGGCCAGACGACCTTCAGCAACCAGTAGGTTAGCAAGCGTTTTATATACCTGTTCGTTTTTCTTGAGCAGGGATTTCTGCAAACCTTTGTCCAACCCCTTTGAATCGGCACGGATGGACTGCATGGTGTTTACGGCGCTTTTTAGATAGAAAATGGCTGCAGATGGGTTGGATTGAGCAGCGTAAAAATTGCCTAAACTACGTTGGGCTGATTGCAAAATATCAGGACTGTTCGCAGATTGAAGAATTAGGTAAGCACGTTGATATAGTGGAAGCGCTTTATCGAGGACATCGGTTGCCTTATACAATCCCGCAAGATTTATCACAGCCAGTGCGGTGTCTTTATGAGTATTACCCAGCACTTCTTCACGTATTGCTAAGGCTTTTAAAAACAACGGTAATGCCTCGCTGTATCGCCCCAGATAATAATATGCGTTGCCCAAATTATTTAGCGTTGTTGACGTTCTGATGTTACTTTCACCAAGTATCTTGGTTTCAATCGCCAACACCCGTTGAAGTAGCGGCAAAGCTTGAATATAGTCGTCGAGCTCTAAATAGAGGGTTGCTAAATTATTGAGGCTGGAAGCTGTATCTATATGTTCAGCACCAAGTGTTTTTTCTCGAATCGCCAAGGCGCGCTGATTTAAATGTAAGGCCTTATCATACTGGCCTAGAGCCACATAAATTTCAGCCAGGTTATTCAGACTTATCGCGATACTTGCATGTTCAGGACCAAGCACTTTTTCTTTCATTGCTAAAGCTCGCTGGTATAACGGCAGTGCCTTATCGTATTGAGTCATCTCGCGGTACGAATAGGCTAGGTTATTTAAGCTAATTGCGACCATCTCACTTTCTGCACCAAAGACTTTTTCACGAATGGCCAATGCACGCAATTTCATGGGAATGGCTTGCGCGTGTTGTCCAAGGGCTCCGTACAAATTCGCCAAATGATCCAGTGCATTAGCGGTATAAGCATGCATCACTCCCAGCGCTGTCTCACTTATTGTTAGCGAGCGCTGTGCATAAAGAATGGCTTGATCGTAATTTCCTACATCTGCATACAAACGTGAAAGCTGAAACAAGCTGATAGCTGTTTCAGGATGTGAACCCCCAAAAACTTCCTCATTAATTTTTAAAGCACGCTGAAGTAGAGGTAACGCTTTCTCGTACAGGCTCATCTTGAGGTATAGGCTACCTAATGCACCTAAACTCGTTGCAGTATCAGGGGCGGAGGCTCCCAATGTTTTTTCACGTATCGCTAGTGCGCGTTGATATATGGGCAATGCTTTATCAAGTTGATTTTGACTCTCAAAAATTCTAGCTAAAATTTGGAGCGATTCCGCTGTCGTAGTGTGATCTGAACCCAGCAATTTTTCACGGATCAACAAACCACGCTGGCAAAGTGGCAAGGCTTCCTGATACAAGCCCATTTTGTCGTACATGGCGGCCAAATTATTCAGGCTATGCGCTGTCTCAAGACTGTCTGAACCATCACTTTTCTCAGCAATTGCCAAACGTCGTTTTTGATATGCAATCCCTAACTCATAACGCCCCATGCCCTCGTACAACACTGCCAAATTATTTACACTCTCAGCCGTGTCTTCATGGTTACTGCCTAACACCTTTTCACGTATAGTAAGTGCACGCAGGTTAAGTGGCAATGCCAACTCATACTGACCGTTTGAATGATAGACATGCGCCAAGTTACTGCAAGCACGAGCCGTTTCGACACTTTCCAATCCATTAGCATTCTCGCGAATCGCCAATGCACGTTGAAGCAAAGGCAATGCTTTAGCAAATTGATTCAAGTCAGAATATAAGCGTGCTTGACTACTCAAATCAGTAGCCACTTCTGGATGATCCAACCCATAACGCTTTTCATCGGCAGCTATAGCTTTGCCAAATGCGGCAATTGCGTCTTCCTTGCGGTTAAGCTTTTCCAGCGTTTCGCCAAGATGAAAAGCAGAGATAGCAACCACATTGGGAAAGTTTTCCTGGGCAACTTTAAGAATATGCTCGCGCAACGCCAATTCGGCAGCACTTTTATGCAACTCTCTCAATAGGTTGGCGCGCAAAATTATGTTGTACAAACATTGTTCGCTATTGGTGCCATAAAGCTTTTCAAAACGCGATTGCAGTTGCTCGCGTAATTTCAGTACAGTTTCAAATTGAAGTGTTGTTGGATTTTGAGTAGCCTCAATAATCTTTTCTAATAGTTCGGCACGTCGATCGATATTTCCCACGCTTTGCGGATGGTCTATACCAAATGTTTTTTCATATAGGGGTTGTAGTTGCTCACGCAAAGCAACTGCAATTTGGAGGTTTTCCGAATCTGCAGATTCAGCCTGAATAACTTCGGGAGATAGCCGTGCGATTTCAGCATAGGCTTTGGGGTCTCGCCGCCATGCGACATGTTCGTCTCTACTTGCATTAAAGGTTGCTGGCAGCCCTTGTAAATGCGCCTCAGCTTCGGCAGTGCGAGGCATTAATTTTGCAGTAATCTCCCCTCGAGACCAGTTGCAACCGTCCTCGTCAGGCTTAAGTTTTCGCTCGCGCAATTCTCCAGATAAGCTGGGAGTCTTTATGCCTTGTAGGCTAATTTCATGACCATCTGCAATGGTTGGATCAGAATACTCAAGAGCAAGCGAGTGAGCATTATTTCCATCTATACGCCCAAGACTTGCATCTTTGATTTCACTGAATCCGGTGATGTGCTTACCATTGACCTCCAAAGCCAATTCGATAGGGCGTTTATCACCTACGTTCTGTCCCGCACAGTCCTTACCCGATAACGCTAGGAAAGTAACTTCGCCAGCATAGAAATAACTATCTGCATGAACAATGCAAGGCAGGCCAACTATAACTAAGCTTAAGCAACTAACAAAATATCGCATCCCATAACCTTTTCGTAACGAGTTTTTACTTGATCGCGAAGAAAGGTGATTTTTCCAGTGCACTAATCACTTGCTCCGAAGCCGGTAACGGGAATAAACAATAATGTGAGAAGAAAAACTCGAACGCAGCGCAAGCTCAACATTTGCATACCTCAATCGGAATCAAAAGCTGGTCGCTCGTCTGGTTACTAATAGAGTACAGCTTCGTTGCAAGGACCTCGCTGAAAGCCAGCGCAATCCGAGCGATAGCTCTTGCTGCGCATAGCCGCGATGTCATCTGCAATATTGACTAAATCTTTACGGATTCCAGCGTATTTTTTCGCTCTATCAAGCACCTCCTCAATCATCGTACTGTGCGCTTGAGTATTGCCAACGTCTGCATCCAGACTTTTCTGAATCTTTGCCGCCACAATCAAAAGCAAGGGATCTTTACGAGCATCGCCCAAAGCGATCAACTTGTTAGCCATGGCCAGTTGCTCAATCACTGCGGGTGAATAGGCCGATGCAGGATGAATCGCTTCCTCTGCAACTGAATAGTCAGCATTCAGAGCCAACACACACCCCACCAGTTGAATCAGCATTCTATGCATGTCATGACTCCATATAGGCGGTCTTATCATCCAACTACGACTCAATGCTTCTTCGATGCGCCCTCCCATCCAACGCTCAGAATGGGAAGGCAGCATGATCGTTTTCGTTACATCGTATAACGATACTGACCAGTCATCGAGTCAACATAACCGCCCTTGGTCTTTTGTGCGGCCACGTCGTCAGCGATCCCAGTTAAGTCCTTACGACCAGCGGAAAGCTTCTTAGCACGATCCAACACATCATTAGTAGCGGTACTTTGCGTAGGCGTGCTAGCCGCTTCTGCGCCCAGAGTCTTTTGCAACTTCGCTGCTACGATCAGCAACAGTGGATCCTTGCGCGCATCACCCAGAGCGATCAGCTTGTTCGCAACATCCATCTGCTCGATGACAGCAGGAGAAGGCCCCATATCCTTCTTAGCCTCTTCGGCCAGTGCCAGATTGATGCCACTTGCCAACAGCACGCTAGTCAGACAAACACCCGTCAACATTTTCTTCATTTTGCCTACTCCTTTAGGATAATTAACATGAGCAAGTCGCCCACACTGGTTAAGACGCAGCCCGTTGAAAATTGTCAGGACTACTTCAAGCCTTCTTAGCAATTTCTGAAAGCTCGGGAATCAGTTTAGCTCAAACACCCCGATCAAACACCGCCTTGTGCAGAAGAAATCTCAAGTCGGATGACGACAACAGCAGACTTCCTCAGAACCTTGGACGACAGCTCTCCCAACGCGAGGCTTGCCCCTCGACATGACTAAGCTGCCCGCTGCCGTCTCGTTTCAAACAGGCAAATGCCGGTACTCACCGAGACGTTCAAACTTTCGACGCTGCCCATCATCGGTATCTTCACCAACTCGTCGCAAGTTTCGCGGGTAAGGCGGCGCAGCCCCTCGCCTTCAGCACCCAGCACCCAGGCCAGCGGGCCGGTGTGGCGGAATTCGTTGAGGCTGGTGGTCGCCTCCCCTGCTGCGCCAACTACCCAGATGCCACGCTCCTGCAATTCCTTGAGAGTGCGTGCCAAGTTGGTGACGGTGATGTAGGGCACGGTCTCGGCAGCGCCGCAGGCGACCTTTTCCACCGTAGCATTGATGCCGACGGCTCTATCTTTGGGCGCAATGACGGCATGAACACCAAAAGCGTCCGCACTACGCAGACACGCGCCTAGATTGTGCGGATCCGTCACGCCATCCAGCACCAGCAACAACGGCACGTCTTCCAGCGTATCGAGCACATCTTCCAGATGTTGCACGCGCTGGCTGGCATCCACGCGGGCGGCAACGCCTTGATGGCGATTGCCACCGGCCAGCCCGTCCAGACGCTTGCCATCCACCATGATGACGCGAACACCTTGCTGTTCAGCTTGTTTAAGCAGGTCGCGCGCGCGTTGGTCACGGCGGTCGGCTTGCACGTAGATTTCATGGACGCTATCAGAGCGTTGTCGCAGGCGCGCGGTGACGGCATGGAAGCCGTGGATCAGTCGCAGATCAGCCATTATTTCTTCCTCTTCTTGGCGGCAGGTTTACTTGCTGTTTTGGGTGCTGGAGCATCCGTCTGACCCGGATTACCGTAGCGCAACGGCGCGCCATCCAGCACGAAGTCGATGCGCAGGCTTTCCATGTCCACCCGGACCACGCGCACGCGCACGCGGTCGCCCAAACGATAACGCTGACCGCTACGCTCACCCAGCATCTGGTGGCGGGCAGAATCGAAGTGGAAATAGTCTTCGCCCAACTCAGAGACGTGAATCAAGCCCTCGGTGTAGATATCGTCCAAAGACACGAACAGGCCGAAGCCGGTGACAGACGAGATGGTGCCGGGGAACACGCTGCCGAGGTGATCGCGCATATAGAAGCATTTCAGCCAGGCTTCCACGTCGCGGGTGGCGTCGTCAGCGCGGCGCTCGGTCATCGAACAATGTTCGCCCAGCGCTTCCCACGCCTGCCCCGGCTGGTATTGTTTTTTCTGTAACACGGCCTTGATGGCGCGATGCACTAACAGGTCAGGATAACGGCGGATGGGCGAAGTGAAGTGGGCGTAGGCCTCGTAGCCGAGTCCGAAATGGCCGACGTTCTCTGGGTCGTACACGGCTTGGCGCAAAGAACGCAGCATCACGGTTTGCAGCAGTGGCGCATCGGGACGGCCTTTGACGCGTTTGAGCACCTTGGAGTAATCGCCTGCCTGTGGCTCGTCTTCACCACCGAGTTGCAAACCGAACTCGCCCAAGAACTCGCGCAACGCAACCAGCTTCTCCGGTGTCGGGCCTTGGTGACAGCGGTACAGCACGTGATGTTTGTGCTCTTCGAGTAAGCGTGCCGCGCAGACGTTGGCGGCCAGCATACATTCTTCGATCAAGCGATGCGCGTCGTTACGCTTCACCGGCACGATACGCTCGATCTTGCCTTGATCGGTAAAGATCATTTGCGTCTCGACCGTCTCGAAATCGATGGCACCCCGCTTCTCGCGGGCCGCCAGCAACCTCTGGAACAGCTCGTGCAAGTTCTGAAGGTGCGGCAACACGGCAGCGAACTGCTGCGCTTCGTCACCATCCGGCACCTCCAACATCGCAGCGACCTGGTTATAGGTCAAACGCGCGTGCGAGTGCATCACCGAAGGATAGAAACGATAGCGGCGGATTTCGCCCGCGCTGGTGATCTCCATGTCACACACCATGCACAACCGATCTACAGCGGGGTTGATCGAGCACAGACCGTTGGACAATTCCTCGGGCAGCATGGGGATGACGCGACGCGGGAAATAAACCGAATTGCCGCGCAGCAGCGCTTCTTTGTCCAAGGCATCGTGCGGCTGCACGTAATGGCTGACGTCGGCGATGGCGACCAGCAGACGGAAGCCCTTACCCTTAGGTTCGCAATAAACAGCGTCATCGAAGTCGCGCGCGGTCTCGCCGTCGATGGTGACCAGCGGCAGATGGCGGATGTCTTCGCGACCAGCCCAGTCAGCCTCGGACACGGTTTGGCTAAAACCCTTAGCCTGCGTCTCCACCGCATGCGGGAATTCGTGGGGCAGATCGTGCTTGCGCAGCGCGATCTCGATCTCCATGCCCGAATCAGCGTAATTGCCTAACACCTCGACTACCTTACCGATAGGCTGCGCGTGCTTATTCGGATGTTGAACGATCTCAAGCACCACGACCTGCCCCACCTTGGCTTCGCCCGCTCCGCCTGGTGCCACCAGAATATCCTGCGAGATGCGACGATTCTCCGCCACGACAAACAGAATGCCGTGTTCATCATACAAACGCCCGACCACGCGAGAGTTGGCTCGCTCCAGCACCTCCACGATATGACCCTCGCGACGCCCCTTGCGATCTTGGCCGGAAACCCGCGCCATCACCGTGTCGCCATGCAAAACCTTGTGCATCTCTTTGGCGGACAGCACCAAATCACCGCTGCCATCTTCGGGCACTAGGAAGCCAAAACCATCAGGATGGCCTTGCACCTTACCCTTGATCAGATCTAGCTTATCGACAATGCAGATCGCATTGCGTCGGTTGCGCATAAGCTGCCCGTCGCGTTCCATCGCACGCAGGCGGCGAGAGAACAATGTTTCCTCGCTCAACTCTATATGCAAAAGCTCATACAGAGACTCTTCACTGACCGGCGCACCCTGATCGCTCAGAATTTGCAGGATATATTCGCGACTCGGTAACGGATTCTCATACTGCTCCCGTTCGCGCTCTAGAAACGGATCCAACTCACGCACACTTTTTTTCTTCTTGGTCATTGACAGCTATTCCTCAAACAATTATATTTCGCGCCCTCAGCAAGGCTGCATGCCCAGATGGCGGAATTGGTAGACGCGCACGGTTCAGGTCCGTGTGCCGCAAGGTGTGGAGGTTCGAGTCCTCTTCTGGGCACCAAACAATGTAAGGAACGTATGAAATGTACGTTCCTTTTTTGTTTTTTACTTCCCCGCAAAAAGCCACACCGAAAATGTGTCGGCAAACACTTACCACGTCTTCATGGTTGGTGATTTTTTGCTTATCAGCATTCAAAGCAAAGCTGCTTCGAGCGTGAGAGTGGAAATTCATTCGAATACTCTAAGTTACACAGAACGTCACGACATGCGACGGCTCGCACAATAACACTTTTGCACCGCAAGATAGAATTAAATTACCTGCTTTCGCCCAAGCCACACCGAATGTCTCAATGATCACGGAAATAGGCTCCGTTTGAAGTCACAATGGTCAGGATTTTTTCTCGATGAGTTCAATCATATAGCCGTCTGGGTCACGCAAAAATGCAATCACCGTGCTCCCATGCTTCATCGGACCTGCTTCTCGAACCACCTGACCGCCATTTTTCCTGACCTGCGAGCAGTAAGAACTAGCATCATCCACCTCAATCGCAAGATGACCGAACCCAGTACCTAGGTCATAGCTTTGTGTGTCCCAGTTGTGGGTCAACTCAATGGCCGCATACTCCGCCTCATCCCCATAGCCTACGAACGCCAAGGTGAATCTACCTTCGGGATAGTCTTTGCGACGCAATAACTTCATGCCCAAGATTTGAGTGTAGAAAGCAATCGACCGATCAAGGTCGGCGGTACGGATCATGGTATGGAGTATGCGCATAGACGATTTCCGGTAATTGGAAGTGCGTAGCTTAACTTGCATTCGAGAAAAATCAGACTGTATGCTTAGCGCATCAAGCATACGGGCCGACATCTCTGTCGGCCCGTATTCAGGAGCTGAAACTCAACTCTGGAAAGAGTACATCCGCTCCAGAAAGGATTCGACATTGACACCAGCCAGTTCAGCAGGCAGCTCAGTACAACGCTCGACAAGGCCAATCTGTTGAAGTTGCAACGCTGGCTCCCAGCTAGCCTTCACACACTCATCGCCGCAACCAGACTCAAGCACAGCACCACGCTCGACCTCGTAGCTGCACATATCCATTTTGATGATAGCCATGATGCACCTCCTTCTGCTTAAACTGGGTAACGCACCCTTGAGTCATGTATCGGCAGTTCGGAGTAAAAGCTTAGTTAACGTGGGCGCAGCATCCGCTGCAGCGTAGTGTCGTGCAAGACAAAGTGATGCCAAAATGCGGCAACCACATGCAGCAAAATCAACCCGATCATGACATTGCCCATCGTCTCATGGAGCTCCTTCAAGTCGTGAGCCATGACCTTGTTGACATCGATCATAACCGGCAACGCCATTCCGAAGAATGCCAAGGGCTTATCTGCCGCTTGCATATTCAGCACGCCGAGCACAGGCAGTGCAATCATGCAGAAATACAGCCCGAACTTCACAAGTGCCGCAAGTTTCTCCTTACCCACGGTAGAGACAGGTTCAATACGTGGCGCACGATCAGTAACAGCATTGAGCAATCTGACCCAAACCAATGCAAACACCAATAGACCAGCTTGGAAATGCGCCGTCATCAGGGCAGTTCGCAACTCGGTACCTTTAGGGAATAGCTCATGCAACTCCACACCAAGCAGGGCTACGATAATCAACAACGTCATTCCCCAATGCAGAACACGTGAGATCACACCAAAATGAGTGAACGAATTACGCCACATACAATCTCCAATAAGTTGTCGAATAAACAAAAAACTCCAGACTAGCTGGAGTTTTTTGCGGTACAGCCATCGCTTGGATTACTTGCTGGACAGTGTTTCTTTAACCATGAACAAAGAAAAACCCACAGCGATAATTACTGTACCGATTGCTGAAACGGTTGCGATGATAGCCATATTTATCTCCTCCTTGAATTGACAACGGACACTCCTGAAACCGGTGGCAATCCTAGCACAATTTATTTCCACGGAAAATAATCTTCCATAGAATAATTAGTCCGGCGACACAGCGCAGACAAGCTAAAGTTCAAGGGGAGCTGGGGTGACTAGTCACCCCATGACTTACTTACTCAGCTCTTAAAGGTCTGAGTAACCATAAAGATGGAGAAGCCGATAAAAATTAAAACGGTTGCCGCAGCAGAAATTGTAGCGATGATGGACATTATTTCCCCCTGATTTAATAAGTTATGAAGTCTCAGCCCGAACAATAGCCGAGTAAATCGTTGCGCATTATATGAGTATTTTAATCAGGAATAGTCGCATCTTTTCTAAGCCTTTAGATTTGTAAGGCTATTAGCACCGCATGAGCCTTTTAACCTGCTCGCTAATTGCCAGCTTAAATTAAAAATTCGCCCGATTTTCACGAGAAGATGAGGCATTGCATCCCAAAGATTATCAGGGTCTAATACCGCCCCCGAGCGCTTTGAGCGCCGCCCAAATCGAGCCTTCCCGTGACAAGCAAACTCTATATCAAAACCTACGGCTGCCAGATGAACGAGTACGACTCGGACAAGATGGCGGACGTGCTACGCGCCTGCGAGGGCATGGAACCGACCACTACGCCGGATAATGCCGACGTGATCCTGTTCAACACATGTTCGGTGCGCGAGAAGGCGCAGGAAAAAGTATTTTCCGACCTAGGCCGGGTGCGCGAACTCAAGCTCGCCAATCCCAACCTAATCATCGGCGTGGGCGGCTGCGTCGCCAGCCAGGAAGGCGATGCCATCGTCAAGCGCGCACCCTATGTGGATATAGTATTCGGCCCGCAGACGCTGCACCGCTTGCCGCAACTTATCGCTGCGCGCCGCACCAGTGGCCGCTCGCAAGTCGATGTGAGCTTCCCTGAGATCGAGAAATTCGACCACCTACCCGCTCCGCAAACTACGGCTGGCACGGCTTTCGTCGCCATCATGGAAGGTTGCAGCAAGTACTGCACATTCTGCGTTGTGCCCTACACCCGTGGCGACGAGGTTTCACGCCCGTTCGCCGACGTGATGCGTGAGATCGAGATGCTAACGGCACAAGGCGTGGGCGAAATCACCCTACTGGGACAGAACGTCAACGCATATCGCGGCGAACTGGAGGACGGCGACATCGCCGACTTCGCTTTCCTGATCCAAGCCATCGCCGCCCTACCCGCCGTCCAGCGTATCCGTTACACCACCTCGCATCCCAAGGAGATGACGCAACGCCTGATCGACCTGTACGCCACCACGCCCAAGCTAGTCAGCCATCTGCACCTGCCAGTGCAATGCGGTTCCGACCGTGTACTTGCGGCGATGAAGCGCGGCTACACGGCGCTAGAATACAAGTCCGTCATCCGCCGTCTGCGCGCGGCCCGCTCAGACATTTCCATCTCTTCGGACTTCATCATCGGCTTCCCCGGCGAGACCGACGCCGATTTCGAGGCCACCATGAAATTGATCGACGATGTCGGCTTCGATGCCAGCTTCAGCTTCATCTACAGCCCTCGCCCCGGAACTCCTGCCGCCGACATGCCGGACGAAGTACCGCACGAGACCAAACAGGCACGACTGCAACGCCTGCAAGTCCGCATCGGCGAACTAGAAGCCACCATCAGCGCAAGCATGGTCGGTAGCGTTCAGCGCGTCGTGGTCGAAGGCTTGTCAAAGAAGAACGAACAAGAATTGGCTGGCCGCACCGACAACAACCGCGTGGTCAATTTCGTCGGCTCGCCCGGCATGATTGGCCGCTTCGTGGATGTGCGCATCACCCAAGTCTGGGCACACACCCTGCGCGGCGAACTAGCCACGCAAACATGAACGCAGCACCACAGATTTCTTGCATCACCTACCGATGCAAGAAATCGTAAGGACTGAAAAGAAACACGAATAAATCGTCAATAAACCGATCAATATCCCAAAAGTCGGTAGAACTCTCTATGCACCACCTGATAACACTCGCAACATTGCTTCTCCAGACCGCTGCGATCCACCACCTTGATATGGCCACGCCTATAGTCAATTAGGCCATCTTCTCGCAACTTTCCCGCCGCAGTCGTCACACCTTCACGGCGCACGCCCAGCATATGGGCAATAGCCTCGTGTGTCAGGACGAAGTCATCGGATAGCGAGTTGTCATGCACCAGCAATAGGTGCAGGCATAGCTGCTGATTGAGCGTGTGATGACGGCCACAAACAGCAGTCTGTGCCATCTGGGTCATCGCCGCCTGTGAATATAGCAATAAGGTTTGGCGTAGCGCAGCCACACGCAGAAACTCCTTTTTCAGCACACTCCGCTCGATTCGGAAAGCATGCCCGGTGGTTTCTATGGATGCGAAATAAGGGAGAGTCTCTCCACCCATGATATGCGCGACACTGAACATTCCCTCATTACCTACCATGGTGATTTTGGAAACTTCGCCACTCTCAAGCCGGTAGTAAAGCGAGATAGTGCTGTCAATCGGGAAATATGCGAAATTGCTGCACTTGTTCGACTCGGCAAGAGTCTCTCCCGAGTCAAGCAATACCAACTCAAGATAGGGAGTCAAGCTTCTCAATTCTTCTTTTGGCAATACGGCCAACAATTTATTCTGCTTAATATAGTGTTCGTGATGCATGTTTTTCAGTGGGGAGCGGTTGTTCGGCTTGATTACGGAAGTCAATCTATACGCACTATATCTTACACACAACTTCCACTCGCTTCCGTGCGCCAGCATACATAACTCTCATGGCGCACTCAGTGCGTTGACGCACAGAGCGCTGTAAGTAAGTTTGCTATCATGATGAGCGGGGCTTGTTGTAGAAGCCAAGACCAACGAAACAGGAGTATGAAATGGTGCGGCTCGCCAAGAACAAAACCAAGACGTCTTTGAACGCCCCGAGTGAAACCGCCGCCCTCTCTGCTGACTCAATAGAAAAGCCGCTGCGCCCCTACCTAGTCGGAATTGGCGCGTCTGCTGGCGGGCTGGAAGCCCTGTCCAGCATGATCGCCGCCCTGCCTACCGACCTCGGTATCTCATACGTCGTACTCCAGCATCTCTCGCCCACCCACCGCAGCATGATGGTGCAGTTGCTTGGGCGCGAGACGGCAATGGCGGTAACAGAGGTCGAAAGCGGTTTACACCCGCAGCCTGACACCATCTACGTCGCTCCCGCCAGTTGCAACGTCAAGTTAAAGGATGGCGGTTTCGTCCTGATCGAAGGCCCTCGCGAAGCCACTCCACGCCCATCGGTCAATGTATTCCTCAACTCGCTGGCTGAAGACAAGATCGAGAATGCCATCGGCGTGATCTTGTCCGGCACAGGGAGCGATGGTGCGGCGGGTCTGCGCGACATCAAAGCAGCTGGCGGCTACACCTTTGCGCAAGATCCGCAGACCGCCAAATATGCGGGGATGCCGCAATCCGCGATCGATACGGGCTGCGTTGACTGGATCTTATCGCCTGAAGGCATTGCCAACGAGATCGCCATCATCGCCCGCTCGCACGGCACGGTCACTGTCGCAAGAGAGGCTCCGGTAGCCGCCACGACGCTGAAAAAGCTGCTGATGAAGGTAAAGCAACAAACGCGCATCGACTTTTCCGGCTACAAGGAGGGCACGCTATGGCGGCGCATCGAGCGACGTATGGCGGCTTGCCACATCACCAGCCTCAACGACTATCTGACCTTGGCCGACACCAACCCGGAAGAACTGGAACATCTCGGCAAGGATATCCTGATCTCCGTCACCGCCTTTTTCCGCGACCCAGAGTCGTTCGCTGCGCTACGTAATGTGCTACGCGGCGTGGTGCAGACCAAGCAACCGGGTGACGAGATTCGCATCTGGGTGGCAGCCTGTGCCACCGGCGAAGAGGCATACACCGTTGCCATTCTCCTGTCCGAGATATTGGGCCCGAACGCCATCCAGTTCCGCATCCAGATATTTGCCACCGACATCGACCTCAATGCCCTAAGCATCGCCCGCAAGGGCTCTTATGCTGAAAGCGCACTGGCAGATCTAGATCCCAGCCTAGTGGTGCGACATTTCCAGAAGGTCGGCAACCGCTACGAAGTGTCCCGCACCTTGCGCGACATGGTAGTGGTCGCCCGACAAGATTTGGTGCAAGACCCGCCCTTCCTGCGGCTGGACATGGTGAGCTGCCGCAACATGTTGATCTACTTGCAAAACGAGTTGCAATCCAAAGTATTGGCCACCTTCCACTACAGCTTGTATCCAGGTGGATTGCTCTTTCTGGGCAAGTCTGAAGGTGTATTTCAGCAGGATGCACTGTTTGATGTCGCTGACAAGACAGCACGCATCTACCGGCGACGTATCGGAGATTCCCGCCTTACCATCCCGTCGTTCCGCTTGCCGGACGGTAACGAACGCACCACGGGCAAAGTTCAGCCACCAGATGCCGAGCGCCGC
Source organism: Ferriphaselus amnicola (assembly GCF_000974685.2). Classification (NCBI taxonomy): domain Bacteria; kingdom Pseudomonadati; phylum Pseudomonadota; class Betaproteobacteria; order Nitrosomonadales; family Gallionellaceae; genus Ferriphaselus; species Ferriphaselus amnicola. The sequence continues at coordinate 950,374 of NZ_AP018738.1, read as the reverse complement.
CTTGTCGAAGAGACCATGCGACGTTATGCGCCCTCATCGGTGCTGATCAACAACTCGTTCGACATCTTGCAGATTCATGGCGACGTCGGCGCTTATCTCGCCGTAGTAGCCGGCAAGCCCAATTTCAATCTGCAACATCTGCTGAGGCGAGAACTGCGCGCCGACCTACAAATCTTGCAGCATCACGCCGAGCACAAACAAGAATCCGCCGTCGGCAGGCCACATACCATCAAAGTCGGAGAAACCAAGCACGACATGCGCATTGCCGTGCACCCCTTGGAGCTGCTCAATACCATCACACCGCTGTTTCTGGTTTGCTTCGAGGTTTTGCCAGAAGCAGTGCAAGTTATAGAAGGCGCGCCATCCTCCTCGCTGTCGGCAGAAGGGCGTAACGTACAAGAGCTGGAAGACGAACTGATCTCTACGCGGGAACGCCTGCAAACCGTGATTGAAGAGCTAGAGACCTCTAACGAGGAGATGCAGGCGCTCAACGAAGAGGTGCAAGCCGCCAACGAAGAGCTGCAATCGTCGAATGAAGAGCTCGAGTCCACCAACGAGGAACTGCAATCCACCAACGAAGAACTGACTACGGTAAACGAGGAGCTACAAGTCCGCTCCACTGAGTTGGCCGATCTACTAAACGACTTGGAGAATATCCAGAACAGCGTCGGCTTCCCTATTCTGGTCTGCAATGAGAATCTGGAAGTCACTCGCTTCAACAGCCCTGCCGCCGCGCTGTTCTCACTGTCTAAAGCATCGCTTCGCCAAGTGATCCCCGCACTGCGACTCCCCGTCGGCATGAAGGACTTTTCGTCGGTGGTACAGCAGGCGATCGTATCCAACCATATCAGCGAAGAGCATATCTTCTCTAACGAGCGCCATTACCTGCTGCACATCTCGCCCTACGAGACCAAGTTGCGAGCCCATCGCGGCGCGATCATCGTGATGCTGGATTACACTGAACGGCTGGCGGCAGAACGCGAAGTACGCAAGAACCGCGAAATACTGTTGGCGATCATGAACAATTCGACCGCCATCGTCGCCCTTAAAGACTTAGCCGGACGCTATGAGTTCGTCAACCGCCAGTTCGAACGCTTTTTTGAGGTCGAGGCCATTAACGTGCTCGGCAAAACCGATGCCCAAGTATTTCCGCGCAAGCAAGCCGACGATTTCCGCTCCAAGGAGCTGGAAGTGGTACGCCACAAAACCGTGCTGGAATTCGAAGATCAGATCATCTTCCCCTCGGGCAGAGAGTGTTTCTTGCACTCCGTACGCTTCCCGCTGCTGGCCGAAGATGGCGAGGTGTACAGCGTCTGCACGCAAGCCATGGATGTCAGCGAACACAAGCGCGCGGAAGATCAACTCAGGCTGGCTGCCCGTGTATTCGACCGCGCGGGTGAAGGCATCATGGTCACCGATGCCAGTCAGACCATCCTGACCGTCAATGGCGCATTCACCCAAGTCACCGGCTACGAAGCCGAAGAGGTGATCGGCAAAACGCCCAGTATCTTGTCCTCTGGGCGACACGAAGCCACTTTCTACCACGACCTATGGGAACGCTTGCTCAGCCAAGGCTGGTGGCAAGGCGAGATCGTCAACAAACGCAAGAACGGCGACACCTACCCGGAATGGCTCACCATCAATGCCGTGCGTGACACTCAAGGCGATATAGTCAACTACGTCGGCATCTTCAGCGACATCTCGGTGGTGAAGGAATCCCAGCGCCGTGTCGAGTTCCTCGCCACCCACGACGAACTGACCGGCCTGCCGAATCGCACCTTGTTCCTAGACCGGCTGCGTCAGGCCATCGCGCATACCGTGCGTGACGATGGCACATTCGCTGTGCTGTTCGTCGATCTCGACAACTTCAAAGTGGTGAACGATTCGCTGGGCCATGCGGCAGGTGACGAGTTACTCAAAGAGATCTCGCGGCGTCTGCGTGACTGCGTACGCGGACCAGACACGGTCGCTCGCTTCGGTGGTGATGAGTTCGCGCTGCTGATCGAGGATGCCACGGTCGCCGAAGCCGAGATGACGGCTCAGCGCATCGCCGAATCCATGCTGCATCCGTACTCCATCGGTCGCCAGAACGTCTATCCGGGGGCCAGCATCGGCATCTGCCTCTACCCTAATGATGGCGTTGATCCTGAGACCTTGCTCAAGAACGCCGACAGCGCGATGTACAAGGCCAAGGACGGCGGTAAGAACACCCATCACTTCTTCACCGAGGAGCTGAAGCAGGCTGCCGACGAACGCCTCAAGCTAGAGACCGGTCTGCGTGGCGCGATCCGTCGCGAAGAGCTTTCGCTCGTCTTCCAGCCGCAATGGGACATCGCCACCAGACGCATGGTCGGTGTCGAAGCACTAGCCCGTTGGCGGAATCAAGATGGCCAAATCTCCCCGACCAAATTCATCCCACTGGCCGAGAAGATCGGAATGATGGATCATTTGGGTGAGTGGATCGCTTCGACTGCCTGCAAACAAATGGCTGCTTGGCTCAAGAAAGGGTATGACATTCCGCAGATCTCGATCAACATCTCTGCTGAACAGTTCCGCCGGGGCAACGTCCCCGCGATGATGCTGCGCCTACTCAGTCAGCATCGTTTGGATGCCAGCCAAGTGATGCTGGAGCTAACCGAGAGTGCGCTGACGGAAGACATCGACAGCATCCAGCAAGTGCTACTGGAACTCAAATCGCTAGGAGTCAAGATTAGCATCGACGACTTCGGCAGCGGTTATTCGTCGCTGGCTTATCTGCGTAAACTGCCGATTAATGAACTGAAGATCCCTCAAGAGTTCGTGCGTGAAATCGGCCATGATGCCGACGACCAGGCCATCGCCAAAACCATCTTGGCCATGGCTGAGACCTTGGGTTTCAGTGTGGTCGCAGAAGGTATCGAGACGGAAGTACAACTAGAAGTGCTGAAAACTTTAGGCTGCGACATCGCCCAAGGCTTCTTGCTAGCGATGCCAATGACGGCTGAGGAGTTGGTTGAGAGATACTTTCCCGAATAGTGTCGCACTAGACTGACGCGACACACTCGGATAATCCTTTAGGTCCGCAAGCAGCGTACAGGAGGCGCAAGGTGAACAAAACTGGATTGAAATCATGCCTAATGCCATGACGAATCAACCGTCTCACTCGGGTAGTAACGGGCAACCCACGCTACTACTAGAAATTGCTACACGGGATGTCGTGCGCCTATCACCCGATGATACGATAGCTCAGGCAGCAAGCAGCATGTCCGAGCGGCGTATCTCGTCGATATTGGTCACTGATGCAGACAGCCATCCACTCGGCATCGTCACCGAACGCAACATGCTGCAAGCTATGCAATCTGGCTGCCCGCCAAGCACCGCCTTGCGCGAAGTCATGTCAGCGCCCGTCATCACCATGCCGCAATCCACCGCCATCCTGGATGCCTATCACTTTTGTCGTCGCAATGGAATTCGCCATCTGGCAATCGTAGATGACAGCAACGCATTGCTCGGTGTAGTCAGCGAAACGGATTTTCGCCACTACCTAAATCTCTCTGCACTAGCAGGACGACGTAAAGTCACCTCTCTCGCCCGAGGATCGGCAATCGCCCTGCCACCTGCAACCGGCCTAATGCAAGCACTCGATCTGATGCAGGCGCAGCGTAAGAGTTGCGTCGTGGTGATCGAAGGCGAGAAGCCTATCGGCATAGTCACCGAACGGGATGTCGTGCGCTTTTATTCCAGGAGTATGCCAGCCGCCGACATTACGCTGGGCGCAGTGATGACCGCCCCTGTGCTGACCATTTCACACGAAGCCTCGATCAACCAGGCTGCAGAAAAGATGCTCGTGCATAAAGTGCGTCATCTGGTGATGGTGAATAAATACGGGCTCTTGGCTGGCCTGCTGAGTGAGCATGACCTAACTCAGACACTGGTGAGCGATAACACCGACATGCGCGATGGGGTCGACGAAAACTTTCTGCGCACCCTCATCAATACCTTGCCGGACCTAGTCTGGCTGAAAGATTTAGACGGCGTGTATCTTGCCTGTAACCACCGTTTTGAGCGTTTCTTCGGTGCAAGGGAGGCCGACATCGTCGGCAAGACCGACTACGACTTCATGCCCCGCGAGATCGCAGATGCTTTCCGTGAGTTCGATCGTCATGCAGTCGAGATGCCTCATCCAAGTGTTAACGAGGAATGGGTCACTTACGCCGATGATGGCCACCGTGAACTGCTTGAGACCATCAAGACCCCGATGCACGGCAACAGTGGGCAAATGATAGGCGTGCTAGGCATCGCCCGCGACATTACGCTGCGCAAACGCATCGAGGATGCACTGTATTTCGTATCCCAGAAAGGCTGGAAAGGCTCCGAGAAGTTTCTCGACGCACTCGCCCGATATCTCGGCGAAGCACTCGGCACGGACTACGTCATCATCGACAAATTAAGCGACGATCCGGAGTATGCCGAGACCGTAGCCTTGTATGCGCGGGGTGAGATCGCCCCCAACATCCGCTACCTCCTGCCCGGCACACCCTGTGCGAACGTGGTCAGTAGCCAGTTCTGCTGCTACCCGGAGCAGGTGCAGCGACAGTTCCCGAACGACAGCCTGCTCGTCGACATGGGTGTGGAGAGCTATGCCGGCATCCCGCTGTGGGCTGCCGACGGCCGTGCCATCGGCCTGATTGCCGTGCTCGACGGCAAACCGATGCGGGACCCCAACCTGATCGAGCAACTCCTCAAGATCGTCGCCTCGCGTGCCGCTGCCGAGTTGGAACGCGAGGCCGCCCACCGAGCCCTGCAACAAAGCGAGCAAGAGTTCCGCACCTTGGCCGATCACATGCCAGACAACATGGTGCGCTACGATGCCCTTGGCGCGGTGCGTTACATGAACCCCGCCTTCGTCGCCAGCATCGCCCAGGACATTCGCCCAGAGATCGGCAAGGTCACCGCAGCGGCCCACCCTGACTACGCACCCGCACATGCTTTCCAGCGGCTGATCGAACAAGTGGTACGCACGGGTGAACCAGCCACGATAGAGATGTCGCTCCCCGCCCCCGACGGCGAGCTGCGGAGCCACTTCATCCGCCTCGTCCCAGAGCGCGACCAAGATGACAACATCATCGGCGCGCTGGCCATTGGCCGCGATGTCACTGAACAGAACCGAGCCCACGAGCAACTGCAAAAGGAGAAACAGTTCGTGGATGATGTGATCAACAGCATGCCCGGCATCTTCTACCTGCTCGATCCGCAAGGCCGCTTCCTCAAGGTGAATAGGCATTTCCTCGAGGTCAGCGGTTATACACAAGCGGAGCTGGACGGCATCACCGCCCTCGACCTGTTCGAAGGCAGTGATCGTCAGCTCATCGCAGAACGAATCAGCGACGTATTCAAGTATGGATCAGCCCGGGTAGAGGCAGGATTCCGAACCAAGTCAGGGAAAAAGTATCCCTACCTGTTCTCTGGCCACCTGACGAACATCAACGGTGCGAACTACCTCGTTGGTGTGGGCATGGACATCTCAGAACGCACACAAGCCGAAGAAGCATTGCGTATCTATGCCAGCGTGTTCGAAACCAGTCAGGAAGCGATCATCCTTAGCGATGCTGACAACACCATCACCGACGTCAACCCAGCCTTCACCCGCATCACCGGCTACCAGCGCGAAGAGGTGATCGGCAAGAACCCGCGTCTGCTCAGCTCTGGCCGCCACGCCCGGAGCTTCTTCGCGGAAATGTGGGAAGCCTTGGAGCGCAACCTGACATGGCGTGGCGAGATGTGGAACCGTCGCAAGTCCGGTGAACTCTATGCCGAGCTGCTGTCCATTTCGGTGATACAGGACAAGCAAGGCCACAAGCAGCGCCATGTCGGCGTGTTCTCCGACATCAGCCGCATGAAAGCGCACGAGGCTGAATTGAGTCGTGTCGCCAACCACGACATGTTGACAGGTCTACCCAACCGGCGCCTGCTGGCCGACCGCCTGAACCAGTCCATCGTACGTGCCCAGCGCAGCGGAAAGATACTGGTGGTGTGCTACCTCGATCTGGATGGCTTCAAACAGGTCAACGACGAGTTCGGCCACGAAACCGGCGACCAACTACTCATCGTCATCTCGCATCGCCTGCAGGCCATCTTGCGTGCCGATGACACCTTGGCTCGCTTGGGAGGCGACGAATTCGTGATGCTATTCAACGAGCTCAGCCACGAGCAAGAATGTCTGTTCGTACTCGACCGCATACTGGAAGCCGTCAGCACGCCCGTCCCGGTCGGCACCAACGTAGCCAAGGTTTCCGCCAGTCTTGGGGTCACCTTCTACCCCGTTGACCACGAGGATGGCGACACGCTGCTGCGACATGCCGACCAAGCCATGTACATCGCCAAGCAGCACGGCAAGAACCGCTATCACCTCTACGACTCCCACAACGATCAACAGGTACGCAGCCAGCACAATTCGCGACAACGGGTCGCTCTAGGACTGGAGAACGGAGAGTTTGAACTGTATTTCCAGCCCAAGATCGATCTGACCACTGGAACCACCACGGGTGCAGAAGCCCTGATCCGCTGGCATCATCCGGAGGAAGGAATGCTGTTGCCAAAGCAGTTCCTACCACTGATTGAAAGTTCATCCGTAGAAATTCAGCTCGGCGAATGGGTGATGGACAACGCGCTGTATCAACTAGATTGCTGGCATCAACAAGAAAAAGTGCTGGAGCTCAGTGTCAACATCTCGGCTCACCACCTGCAATCGCCAGGCTTCGTCGACAAACTAGCGCGTCGGCTACGAAACCATCCTCACATCCCACGCAACTCTCTGCAGATCGAAGTGCTAGAGACTGCAGCGCTGTCCGACATCGAGCAGACCTCAAAGACCATCAACGCGTGTCGAGAACTGGGTGTGACCTTTGCACTGGACGATTTCGGCACCGGATATTCCTCGCTGGCCTATCTGCGCAAGCTGTCAGCTGAGACATTGAAAATCGACCAGTCGTTCGTCATCAACATGTTGAATGACGACGGCGACAAGGCTATCGTGGAAGGCATCATCGCACTGGCGCAGACCTTTGGCCGAAAGACCGTGGCTGAAGGCATCGAGCAGACCGAACTGGCCGAGACCCTTCGTCTGGCGGGATGCGACTTCGGCCAGGGATTCGGTTTCGCCCACCCCATGCCAGCACACGAATTCTTGGAATGGCTGGCCAAAAAACAATAAAATATGACGCATGCACAAACTATCTCTCGCTGTTCAGTACGCCAGCCACTCCTCCGATTTGCCAACCCGGCCGCAATTCCGCCGCTGGTTCCAGCGCGCGCTGGAACAGGACGTACAGGTTTCCCTGCGCATTGTGGACGAAGTCGAAGGCCGTGCCCTTAACCTTGCCTATCGCGAAAAGGACTATGCCACCAATGTACTGACCTTTGTTTATGACGACAACGACCCGCTGTATGCCGATGTGGTGATCTGTGCGCCCGTGGTGGAGAAAGAGGCTATCGAACAGGGTAAATCGTTGGAATCGCACTACGCCCACCTGAGCCTCCATGCGGCACTGCATCTGCAAGGCTACGACCACGAGACCGATACAGAGGCTGAGGAAATGGAAGCGCGCGAGACTGCGCTGATGCTCAAATTAGGGTATCCTGCGCCCTACGCCGTAACCCCATGAATTTGCAATGAACGACCCCGAGAGTAACAAGCCGACCTGGCTTGAACGTTTGTCCACCCTGCTGCTGCGCGAACCTGAAGACCGCGACCAGCTCATCGAAGTCCTCAACCACGCTTACGAACGCAACCTGCTCGATGCTGACGCGCTGTCCATGATGGAAGGCGTGATTCACGTTTCCGAACGCCCAGTGCGCGAGATCATGATCCCGCGTGCGCAGATGGATGTGATCGACATCAGCCTGCCGCCGGACGAGTTCCTGCCCTACGTGATCGAGACCGCGCACTCGCGCTTTCCGGTGATCGACGGCGACAAGGACAACATCGTCGGCATTCTGCTGGCCAAGGATCTGCTGCGCATCTACGCCGGCGAGAATTTCGAGGTGCGCGACATGCTGCGTCCGGCAGTGTTCGTGCCGGAATCAAAGCGCCTCAACGTGCTGCTGCGCGAATTCCGCAGCAACCGTAACCACATCGCACTGGTAGCCGATGAGTACGGCGGCGTGTCTGGCATGGTGACGATCGAGGATGTGCTGGAACAGATCGTGGGCGACATCGAAGACGAATACGACTTCGACGAGGACGAAGACAACATCATCGCCGACGCAAGCAATGTGTGGCGGGTCAAGGCGGCGACCGAGATCGCTGATTTCAATGAGGCCACCGGCGGCAGCTTCAGCGACGAGGAGTGCGACACGGTGGGCGGGCTGGCGGTAAAGGCTTTCGGAAAATTACCCAAGCGCGACGACCAGATCATGCTGGCTGGCTTGAGATTCAAGGTGCTACGCGCAGACAGCCGCCGCGTACATCTGTTCCAAGTCGAGCGCGTGCCGGAATCTACCGACGCCTAGATTCAACGTGCGCTGTGCTGCACGAACTGGCTCAAGGCCGCGCGATACTCCAACCATGCAAAACTGGGGATATTGCTGTGCTCAGCGCCGGTGATAAATATAAGTTTCTTAGGCTGCGGAGCATGCTCATACAACTCTCGCCCCATCTGCCAAGGGATCTTCTGGTCGTTCGTGCCGTGCAAAATCAATAGCGGCATTTTCAACTGGCTGATCTTGCTCACCGTATCGAACTTCTGGTTCAACACAGCCTTGATCGGCAAAAAGCCGTAATCCTTCTCGCCCATGGCCGCCATCGAACTGAACGAACTTTCGATCACCAGCCCTGCCGCGTCTGGGTGCCGCACAGCCAGATCGGCAGCAATGGCGCCTCCCAGAGAATGGCCGTAGATGAAGGTATGAGCAGGCTTAGCATGTCGCTGCTTGATCAACCAGTTCCATGCCGCCTCAGCATCCTCATAGACCTTAGCCTCGGAAGGCGGACCGCCGGTACTGTGACCATAACCACGATAATCCACCAGCAATTGGTTATAACCCAGCTCATGCATGCCTCGCATAACTTCGGGACGCAAGCTGATGTTGCGGGAATTGCCATGAAAATACAGGATGGTCGGGGCATTCGGTGCAGCTGCAGGAATCCACCAACTCACTAGCTCGCCCTGCTCCATCTCCTTGCCGGAAATGATGCGTACCTCTTCATATTTCAAACCATTACGCGCAGGCGTAGTCAGCAGAATCGCGTCTGGGTTAAACACCAACTGACGCTGTTGCAACCAAAAATAGCCCACTACAGCTGAGTAAGCCAGCAACATCAAGCCGATAATCGAGCTGAGTTTCCGCAGCGCATTCTGTATCACACCGGATCCTCCAACTTAAGCCACAGACACTTTCCCTTGCTGGCTTTGTCGATGTCAGCAAGTTGCTGTGCGTGTAACGCCTGTTCCTCTGCGCTGGCACAAAGCACTCGCAAGGTCGGACGAGGTTGGTTATCGATGACAGTTGCTTGCGTAGTCGCAGATGTGGACTCCTCGTCACCAAGCAAACTCTCCTGCCCGCGCGTCATCGCCAGATAGACCTCGCCCAGCAGTTCGGTGTCCAACAGCGCGCCGTGCAAGGTGCGATGCGAGTTATCGACGAAGTAGCGGTCACACAGCGCATCCAAATTATTCTTCTTGCCCGGATGCAGCTCCTTGGCCAACTTGAGCGTGTCGATCACGCTGGGGCAATAGTGCGTGACTTTATTCAGCCCGACTCGGGCGAACTCGCTGTTGATGAAACCCACGTCGAACGGCGCGTTGTGGGCAATGATCTCAGCACCGTCTATGAATTCCAGCAGCGAGGACGCGATGTCGGCGAACAGTGGTTCATCCTGCAAACGCTCCCAAGTAAGGCCGTGGACGCGCGCCGCCTCTTCCGGCACGTCACGCTCGGGGTTGATGTAGCGATGAAAGCGCCGCTGGGTGACCGCCCGATCGCACAACTCGATGGCCGCGATTTCAACGATGCGATCACCGCGATCAGGGTAGAGGCCGGTGGTTTCCGTGTCGAGTACGATCTGCCTCATGCGCCCCTCCCTAGTTCCTCGATGCCGCGATTGGCCAACTGGTCGGCGCGCTCGTTGCCGTCATGCCCAGCATGCCCCTTCACCCACAACCATTCGATCTGGTGCTGCGCTGCCAGCTCATCCAGCCGCCGCCACAGATCCTCGTTCTTGACCGGTTTCTTGTCGGAGGTCTTCCAGCCGCGTTTCTTCCAGTTCACCACCCACTCGCTGATGCCCTGCTGCACGTATTTCGAGTCGGTGTGCAGACGCACGTGGCAGGGGCGTTTGAGCGCCGCCAGTGCCGAGATCGCGCCCATCAGCTCCATGCGATTATTGGTGGTATGGCGCTCACCGCCGCACAACTCGCGCTCTTTTCCTGCCATGCGCAACAGCGCACCCCAGCCGCCGATGCCGGGATTGCCCTTGCATGCGCCATCAGTGAATATCTCTACGATCTCTTCAGTCATCTTCTTGTATCTGTTGGGTTACATCGCGGTTCAACTTGGGTGCCACCGGCAGCAGTTTGCTCACCAACCCCTCGTTCCAGCGCGGTTTGATCAAGCGCATTCCGGGGACGCGCTTCTTCGCTTGCAAGAAATATACGCCACCCCACACCGCCCACCAGCGATCGCCAGACGGCTCCATGAAGTGGAAGCGCTCCAACCATTGAGTGCTAGCAAAAGGCGGTGCGTAGCAGGCAAAATGCCCGCCCGTCACCTCGAAACCAAGCAGCGCCAGCCAGTCCTTCAAGCGCGTCAGTGCGATGAACTGACCACGCCACGGATAGCCTTCACGCCCCCCCAAAGCTCGGCGCATCCCCCACAAACTGCGCGGATTGAAGCCGCTGATGATGAGCTCACCTTCTGGTCGCAACACCCGCTCGGCCTCGCGCAGTATCTGGTGCGGATCATCGTTGAATTCCAAAACATGTGGGAGCAGCAGCAAATCGAGACTATCGGTTTCCAGTGCCAACTCCTGCGGCAACAATCGTAGATTCACGCCGGATTCGTCGCCCGCCACAGTACGCAGCGGCATCCGACTGCTGCGCAGAAATTCGTGTTGCGGCAAACCCAATTGCACGGCATTGAAACCAAAGATGTCGGCCACGGCATGGTCGAAGAACGCCTGTTCGCGTACCAGCAGGTATTGCCCCTGCGGCGTCGCCAGCCAGTCGCTCAACGAAGTGTCAATCATGGTTACGTGCGCTCAGTCCAAAACAAACGGCGCTCATTATGCCCGCATTTGGGACGGTGGAACTACTCCCTTGCCGTTTCGACCACGCGCAACTTCCACAGCATCAGCATCACACCCAGCAACGCCATCACCGCGCTCATCGAATACATCAGAGATGCGCCCCAATGCTGCCACAACGGCCCGCTAATCAAGCCACCCAGCGTACCGCCCGCACCATAGGTTAAGCTGCCGAACAGCGCCTGCCCGCGTGACTGATGCCGTCCACGAAAATAGTGATGCACCAGCGCCACTGCCGCCGCATGAAAGGCCCCAAACGTCGCAGCGTGCAACACTTGCGCCAGCAGCACCAACACTAAGGAATCGACACACCAACCGATCAGCAGGAAGCGCGACACCGCCAGCGCCAAGCTCACCGTGAGTATCTGCGGCAACGTGGCGTGGCACAGCAGCCAAGGCATCAGGAAGAACACGCCGATCTCGCAGATCACCCCCAGCGCCCACAGCGCACCGACCGCGCCCTTGCTGTAACCGTGATCGACCAGATAGATGGTGTAAAAGGTGTAATACGGCCCGTGCGCCAGCGCCATCAGAAAGCAGGCACCGAACAGCGCTAGCACTTGCGGTTGTTTGACGATGCTCCACACTGGCTGCTCGTCGCTATGATGAGCTTCCGTCTCGGTCGGCGGAATCAACCGGGCGAACAAAAAGATGCCGACCATGATGACCAGCCCCACCCACAGCAGCCAGCGGATAGCGATGTAGTCCAGCGCATAACCCAAGCCCACTACAGCGACGATGAAGCCGACCGATCCCCAAGAACGCAGACGCCCATAGTTCGCCGACTGTTTGCCGAGGTAGGTCAGCGTGGTCGCCTCTACCAGCGGCATCGACGCGCTCCAGAAGAAACTCATCGCCGCCAGCGCCAGCAGCATCCCCCAGAACCCCGACACGAAAAACACTGCACAGTACGTCAGTGCGCTCAATCCCGCCGCCAGCTTTACCACCATCAATCGGTCGCCGGTGTGATCGGCCAGCCAACCCCACAGACTAGGCGCGACCATGCGCATCACTGGCTGCACCGACATCAACATGCCGATCTCGATCACGCCAAAACTCAGCGACTTGAGATACAGCGCCCAATACGGCGCGAACATGCCGACGAAAGCGAAGTAGAAAAAATAGAATCCGGCGATACGCCAGTGGTAATTTTTATGAGTTGTCACAATTTCACAGCAGGCATAGCAGAAGGCTCCCGCGGTCGTGGATTATCTCATGCGGGAAAAAATATTTACCATCGGCTCTTGAAACAGAAAAAAATATGCCCATCTTGCCTCCACGTTTATTTGGAGAGCACGATGGAAAACACCGAAGCAACTGCCGCACCCACCACCGAACAGACCGTAGCCCCCGACACCACCCCCAGCATGGAAGAGCTGCTGCAACTCGCTGAACGCAAGGCGCAGGAGCATTACGACGCTTGGATGTACGCCAAGGCTGAGGGCGAGAACATCCGCCGCCGCGCCTCCGAAGACGTGAGTAAGGCGCAGAAGTTCGCCGTGGAGCGCTTCTCCAACGAAGTGCTGGCGGTGAAAGACAGCTTGGAAGCTGGCTTGGCCGTGACCACTGAGAACGTGGAGAGCTTCAAGAGTGGCATGGAGCTAACGCTGAAACAGCTCACCAGCGTGTTCGAGAAGTTCAACATCAAAGAGATCAACCCGGTCGGCGAGAAGCTCGACCCGCACAAGCACCAAGCCATCGGCATGATCGACAGCGAACTGCCCGCCAACACCGTGGCGAGCGTGATGCAAAAGGGTTACACGCTGAACGAGCGCGTGCTGCGTCCGGCACTGGTGATGGTGTCGAAGGGCTGACAGCGGGAAGGGATCGCGCCCTTGGCGCTCAAGGGGGAAGTAGAAGAGTGCAAACCCTCTCTCCAAATCAGGTGAGCGAGGTTTTACCCTTCCCCCTTCCCCCTTCCCTCTTCTCCCTTCACTAAAAAGAACACTTGAAATACAAAGAAGCCGCCCCATCTTGGGCGACATCGGAATCAACCAATTCAACTGAAAGGAAATAAAATGGGAAAGATCATTGGTATTGACTTGGGTACAACGAACTCTTGCGTGGCCGTGATGGAGAACGGCAAGCCGAAGGTGATCGAGAACGCGGAAGGCGCGCGTACCACACCGTCCATCATCGCTTACACCGAAGATGGCGAGATTCTGGTCGGCGCGTCGGCCAAGCGTCAGGCGGTCACCAACCCAAAGAGCACGCTGTACGGCGTGAAGCGCCTGATCGGTCGTCGTTTCGACGAGCCGATGGTGCAGAAGGACATCGGCATGGTGCCCTACGAAATCGTCAAGGCCAAGAACGGCGACGCTTGGGTGAAGGTGCGCGACAAGGACATCTCTGCGCCTGAGATCTCCGCGCAAGTGCTGGTCAAGATGAAGAAGACCGCCGAAGACTATCTGGGCGAAGAAGTCACCGAAGCGGTCATCACCGTACCGGCCTACTTCAACGATAGCCAACGCCAAGCCACCAAGGACGCAGGCCGTATCGCTGGTCTGGAAGTGAAACGCATCATCAACGAGCCTACCGCTGCTGCGCTGGCTTTCGGCATGGACAAGCAAGAGGGTGACCGCAAGATCGCGGTGTATGACTTGGGTGGCGGCACGTTCGACATCTCCATCATCGACATCGCTGAACTGGATGGCGAGCACCAGTTCGAAGTGCTGTCCACCAACGGCGACACCTTCCTCGGCGGCGAAGACTTCGACATGCGCGTGATCGAACATCTGGTGGAAGAGTTCAAGAAGGAATCTGGCATCGACCTGAAGAAGGACATGCTGGCGCTGCAACGTCTGAAGGACGCAGCAGAAAAGGCCAAGATCGAACTGTCTTCCGCGCAACAGACCGAAGTGAATCTGCCTTACATCACCGCTGACGCGACCGGCCCTAAGCACTTGGCCGTGAAGATCACCCGCGCCAAACTGGAAAGCATCGTGGAAGATCTGATCGCTCGCACCATCGAGCCGTGCAAGATCGCCATGAAGGACGCTGGCGTATCGATTTCCGACATCGCCGACGTGATTCTGGTCGGCGGTCAGACCCGTATGCCCAAGGTGCAAGAGAAGGTGAAGGAATTCTTTGGCCGCGACCCACGCCGCGACGTGAACCCGGACGAAGCCGTCGCCGTTGGCGCATGTATCCAAGGTGGCGTGTTGCAAGGCGAAGTGAAGGACGTGCTGTTGCTGGACGTGACTCCGTTGTCGCTGGGCATCGAGACCATGGGTAGCGTGATGACCAAGCTGATCAAGAAGAACACGACCATCCCGACCAAGGCATCGCAAGTGTTCTCCACCGCCGACGACAATCAGTCCGCCGTAACCATCCACGTGCTGCAAGGCGAACGCGAAGTCGCATCCGGCAACAAGAGCTTGGGCCAGTTCAACCTGTCCGACATTCCGCCTGCACCACGCGGCATGCCGCAGATCGAAGTGACCTTCAACATTGACGCGAACGGCATCCTGCACGTCTCCGCCAAGGACAAGGCTACCAACAAGGAAGCCAATATCACCATCAAGGCCAGCTCCGGTTTGTCCGAAGCCGAGATCGAACGCATGGTGCAAGATGCTGAAGCCCACGCCGACGAAGACAAGAAAACGATGGAACTGGTGTCTGCCCGCAACCAACTCGACGGCCTGATCCACTCGACTCAGAAGTCGCTCAAGGAATACGGCGAACAACTGACCGCCGACGAAAAGTCCGCCATCGAAGCAGCTTTGAAAGAAGCCGAAGAAGTGGTGAAGAGCGACGACAAGGATGCCATCGAAGCCAAGGCTGAAGCACTGGCTACCGCCGCACAAAAGCTGGGCGAAAAGATGTACGCCGCCGAGCAAGCCAAGGCACAAGGTGGCGACGCGGGCTGCGGCAGCTGCGAACCCGGCGAACAATGCAACGACCACAAGAAGGACGATAACGTGGTGGATGCCGAGTTCACCGAGGTGAAGGATAAGAAGTAATTAACCAGCGCTGAAGGATGGGTTGAGTAAAGCAACACCCATCGATAGCAATATACGATGGGTTTCGCAATGCGGAACCCATCCTACTATTCAGTGGTAACTGAACATGTCCAAAAAAGATTATTACGAAGTACTAGGAGTGAACCGTGATGCCTCAGAGGATGAGCTGAAGAAAGCTTATCGAAAGCTGGCCATGAAGTTTCACCCTGACCGCAACCCGGACAATCCGAAGGCGGAGGAGCACTTCAAGGAAGCTAAGGAGGCTTACGAAACGCTGTCCGACGGACAAAAGCGTGCGGCCTACGACCAGTATGGCCATGCGGCGTTCGAGGCCGGTGGCATGGGCGGCGGCAGTCCGTTCGGTGCGGGCGGTGCAGGTGCGCAAGGTTTCGATTTCTCCGACATCTTCGGCGACATCTTTGGCGGTGGGCGCGGTGGAGCAGGCGGACGCAGCAATGTCCATCGCGGTTCTGACCTGCGCTACAACCTAGAGATCACGCTAGAGCAAGCCGCGCGCGGTACCGAAACGCAGATCCGCGTCCCGACGATGGCCGAGTGCGACACCTGTCACGGCTCGGGCGCGAAACCGGGCACCAGCCCCACTACCTGCGGCACCTGTCACGGCCAAGGCCAAGTACGTATGCAGCAAGGTTTCTTCTCGATTCAGCAAGCGTGTCCGCGTTGCCACGGCAGCGGCAAGCAGATCACCTCACCGTGCGGCACCTGTCACGGCGCAGGGCGCGTCAAGCAGCACAAGACGCTGTCGGTGAAGATTCCCGCAGGTGTGGACAACGATGATCGCATCCGGCTCTCCGGTGAAGGCGAACATGGCACGAATGGCGGCCCGGCGGGCGACTTGTACGTGGTCATCCACCTCAAAGCGCACTCCGTATTCCAACGCGACCACAACGACCTGCACTGCGAAATGCCGATCAGCTTTTCCACCGCCGCACTGGGTGGCGAGATCGACATCCCCACGCTGGACGGCACTGCGCGCATCAAGGTTCCGCCCGAAACCCAAAGCGGCAAGCAATTCCGCCTGCGCGGCAAAGGCATCAAGGGCGTGCGCAGCAACGCCTTCGGCGACCTGCACTGCCATGTCGTGGTAGAAACGCCGGCCAACCTGACCGAGCGGCAAAAAGAACTACTACGCGAGTTCGAAGCCATCAGCAGCGGCGACCACGCTAGGCATAGTCCACGGGCGAAGTCGTGGATGGATAAAGTGAAAGAGTTCTTTGGTTGATGATTGAAATGAGGGGCAGCGAAAGCTGCCCTTTATTTATGATGAAAAATACTTCCGTTCAACCCACTGCAAAGCCCTGTAGGGTGGGCAGCCCTCTGCCCACCATCGTTGATCGAGCAATCACATCCGCGTGGGCACGGTGTGCCCACCCTACCAAGTAGGAGAACCACCATGCCCATCCAAGCTATCGGCCACATCGTCCTAAAAGTCCGCAGCCTTGACCGTACCGCTGCGTTCTACCGCGAGGTGCTAGGTATCAAGGAGGTGATGCGCTACCGCGATTCGATGGCGTTCTTTTCTTTTGGGACGAATCACCACGACATCGGCCTGTTGCAAGTGGGCGAGCAAGCGCCCTCCCCCGCGCCGAATGCGGTCGGGCTATATCACGTGGCGCTGAAGGTAGGGAATTCGCTGGATGAGTTGCGTGCTTGGAAGCTGCGGCTAGAGGAACACGGCGTGGCGCTGATCGGCATGAGCGACCACGGTGTGAGTCAGTCTCTGTATCTGGCCGATCCGGACGGCAACGAGATCGAGCTGTTCGTGGATGCAGACCCAGCGCTGTGGAAAGATGATTTGGCCGCCGTCATGACGGTGAAGCCATTACGACTTTGATTCTGCGCAGAGACATCGCCCCCCGATCAGTCTAGCCCCAAATCACTCCACCTCAATTTGAATCTCGGCTTCCCCTGTGCGATTCATGCTGTCCGTCACATTCAACAGCAACTGATGCTTGCCACTCGGAATATTGGCATGACTAATTACCACCCCCTCCCCGCTGACACTTGCCTGCTGCGCCACACGACGGGTGATGTCCATTTTGAAATAACCATATAGCACCTTAAAACTTGCCGGATCGATCTTTGCTCCATCACTGGCCGAAAAACTCACCACAATATCGAACGGAGCTTTGACAAACTTATTACCCGGCTTCACCAAACTGATTTGCGGAGAATTGGGAACCGTGGCCGAACGCCCTCGATAGACCACTCCATCCGCCTGCATGACCGCTTCCTTTCTTGCCTCCTCAGGTGTAACCAGCCAATCCTCGGCCTGAGCGCCGACGGGCATCAACATACCAACCATCACCAGCATCAGAAAACCGTTTTTCATATTCATCTCCCGTACCTAATTTGCACTCACTGAATCGCCATTTTCACATACCTGTTGTTCACCTGCTCACAGCTTGAGCTAGTCAGCTCCCGATCAAAAAGAACCCTTTCAGGAATAGATCTGCGCCGACTCAATCCTTTTTACGCAACCAAAATCTGCGGATAAACCACGTGCACAACAGTAGCACTAAGCCCCACGGAAATTGACCGCTGCGACGGTTGTATGGCGATTGCAAAATCAGTCTTCATGTTTATCACCTCAATGTGGGCACGGCACTAAGAGCCTTCGGTGACCACTGAAGCGGCCACGCGGAATTTTATGCATCAAACACTTCCAGAACTACCGGGCGGGCGGCATATAGCTTTTTCAACGCGCTGACGACCCCAAGATATTCTCGAAGTGACAGGCTGCAAAAATAGAAACTCACGATTGCTCCCGACGAAAGTCCGAGGTGCAACCCATCGCGCATCACCGTGCATTCCTTGACGATGGCGTCACCGCCAACATATTGGCCTTCGGCTTCAAAATAGACCGTACCGCTTCTTTTGTCTTGAAGCCAAAAAAAGCGATCAGTCGCGTCGTTTTGCAGCGTGAGTGTGAATATGGCGTCGTCACTTTCCTGCGCTACCTGAGTTTTCATGCTCCCTCCGGAGCCGTTCTGGCCAAAGATAACGAGGATTCATCACGGATTTCAAATTCTGGGCCCAGCTCTAGGCGAAGCACGGAAAGGAGATTTTGAGATGCGTCACGAAACCGAATGACCTCACTCTCAGGCCAAGGCGATGGGTTGGAAGGATAGCTCCAGTCGATAGATGTGTCGTACCACGCGAGGAGATCGACGGCTTGGCGCAAAAGATCATCCGACAGCCCAAGGTCACTCAGCTCCACGGGATAATCAAATTTCTCTCTGGCCGTATCATTGTCTGACCACAGGCAAATGCCCGAGCCAGGATCGAAGAAGTATCGAAAGACATAGCGAGGCAGAGGTCGTTTATTGCTCATCGTGATCCCGCACGAGCCCCCAATTGATTTCAGCTTCATTACTTCTTCTTAGCCTCTTGACGCTTAACAAACGCCATCGCCTGCTCCCACTCCTCGCCCACTGACATCACCTCCTTGCCTTCGGGAGTTATCAGAAAGGAGCAACCAGATTTTCCAGCCGAATCTTCGTGACACCTATCGTCAATCACAAGATGCTCGGCATAGCGCCCGCGAGGAATGACAATGAACTGGTTTGTACCAGTAAGAAATTTTTGTTTTCCCGTGGCTAAGTTAAGAACATGAAGTGCATCCTGCTCCACCCATCCCTCACTGAGAAAATACAGTCGATCACCCGCCGCAGAGAATGCCAGTGAGTTGAACTGGGCCAGCCTAGTTTCAGCGGCATCTTCGGCATCCTCATCTACCATCCGCGTCTTCAACAAGCGCTTGGCGTTCTTGCCCGTCACATCCACCACCCAGATCTCCTTACCCCGGAATACCTCGTGATCTCGCTCATTCTTGGGTCTGATATGCAGATAGGCCACTCGCTGCCCGTCCGGCGACAATACGGCACCGCCATTATTCTTACTTTTCGTGAGCTGGAGCGACCGCCCATCGTCGCCGACATAGAAAACATTTCCGCCCTGCTCTCGCACGGATGCCGCAGCAGCCGTGCCGATCAGCATGGAGAACAAACACATACCTAGCGCTAACCTTTTCATCATAGAACTCCTCTTATCAAAACTACCGAACTGAATTATGTGTAGCCAACACTCTACGCGAACTATTCCAAACGACGAGCTGTAATGCCTGCGATGCCAACTGCATACAAAGAATGTCCACTTTAGACGCTTTCAGCCCCTCTTTTATCAGGCGTGCGGATGGGGTGGCGGAATCGTCAACCCATCTGCTTAGTCTGAAAATTGATAGGCAACGTCCTTTACTACCCCAGCCTCAAGTACAACTTTGCAACCGAAGCGCCCCGCAGTTTTCTTCTCAACCATAAAATTAATGCCTGACTGAGGAAACGGCAGCCCTCCTAAACCGTGCTCCAATCCAAAGGCTTGAAGCTCAGCAATCGGCATACCGGGCTTGATTTGCTCACACATCGCCTTAACCCGCGCCTCGGCACCGATAAAGCTGCTAGTGCAATAGCCCATGCCAACAACCATAAGCCCCATCAAGCTCAATGCAATTACGCGAAATTTAGACTTCATCGTTCCTCACCTATCAAAATGTTAGTGGCTACCATCCCTGCACAATGAACGGCGCCCACAGGGCAGGTTCGGCCTGTCCTTTTTTGCTGCGTAGCTCGGCGATGGTGGCCTGTTGAGCTTGTCTTAGCGCGGCGGCGGGGTTGGTTTTCTTGCCGTACAGTTGATAGAAGCGCTGCATTTGTTGCGCCGTGACGTCGTCGCTTACCGGCCATAGGCTCATCATCAGGTGTGCGGTGCCGGCCAGCGCAAAAGCTCGACGCAGACCGAACACGCCCTCACCGGATTTAACTTCGCCTCTACCCGTTTCGCAGGCAGACAGAGTGACGAGATCGGTGCCGTGCAGGTCCATGCCCGAGACTTCGAGGGCGGTCAACAAGCCGTCTAGCCCATCCTGGGCTTTACCGGCATAGTTCGCTCCCGCTAGGGCAAGGCCGGAACGTACGAGCGGGTTCTCATGACCGGAGGAAGTACGGGCCGTGGCCTGAGCCGTGTCCTGCAGTGCCATCGCACCGCGTGTGCCGGGGCCGCTCCGCGACTGGTCGCTGAGGAAGAAGCCGTGGGTGGCGAGGTGCATGATTTTGGGGTGACCCGCAGCGAGGACCGAGGCTTCGGTCGCCTGCTTCCCTGTAACAATGCGTTGCTTGCCCCGGATCACGCTGGGTATGTAGTCGGCTTCCTGCTGCGTGCCGGGTAAGGGGCCGAACTGGAGATCGAAGCCCGCCGCGCGGGTGACGTTGGCAGAGTGACTATCCGACGGAACAAGCCGCGAATCGAGGTCGAATGCGGGATTAGCAGCGAGATAGAGCAGACTATCTGGCTTGATACCGGTATCGCCTTTGGCGAGTTCGCGCCCCGAGGTGACATAAACAACATTGCGACGCTCGATGAGGAAGCGCTCATCCTCTCCCAGCATGGCGGCAAACGGCACGAGGTTGAGTAAGCCATCCGGACTGAAGATGACGGTATCGGCGGCATCAACGGATTTACGCAGCGGTTGCCACAGCATCTGATACAACTTGCGTGTAGCAGCAAGTTGTAGATCGGTGTCGAGGCCGATGCGGTCGAGCTGTCTGAGTTGATACTGGAGATCGCTTTCCAACGCACTCGCCTCTCCCAAATCGGCTAGATCTATGTGGCCATCGGGGTGAAGCAGGAAGGCCAAATAGTGCTGAGTACCCGCCCATTTTCCCTGTTGCCAGTCGAAATCATCGATGCGAATGAATTCGGCGAGCACGGCCCCGGCAGGCAGGTGCCCAGCCAGCACCGCGCTGGTGATGCCGCGTTGTTTCAGCTGCTCGGCGACCAGCGCACTCCTCCCGGCAAGCTGCCGCTCCAATCCGTCTATCCTGTCATCGAGCTCACGCAGCTGGCGCTGATAGGCTTCCGCGCTGAGCTCACCGGGCCTGTTCTGCAACAACCTGGACTGGATGGCGCGCTGTCTGGCCAGTTCGTCCCACAACGCACGCGCAGCGGGATCGAGACTGCCCGCCAACGCTTCGTTCTGTCGGGCCTGCGCATCGAACACGATACCTTTGCGCGCGAGCACCAGATCCAGCCCCTGCCGCAAAGCCTGCGGGTCATGCGTGAAATGTTGGTGGATCAGCGACAACTGGCCGAAATAACCCCATTCCTGCTGCTGCACATAGGCCAGCTTGTCCTTCTCGTTGGCGACCGCGAACACCCGTTCGATAACCTTGTCTGCGATAGCGTTGCCCCGACTGAACGAGGCCAGTGCATCCGTATAGCGCCCCAGCGCCGCTTGGCTGAAAGCCAGATTGCCCAGCGTATTGCCGGTATATCTGTGCCCGTCGCCCAGCGTGTGCTCGCGGATGCGCAAGGCGCGGTTCAGCAAGGGTAGCGCTTCGTCATGCCGCCCCATGTCGCCATACACCATCGCCAGATTATTGATGACCACGGCGGTCTCGGCGTGTTCGGCACCATATTTTTTCTCGCTGATTGCGAGCGCGCGCTGGTAACTGGCTACGGCCTGCTGATGCTCGCCCAGCCGCCAGTACAGCGTGGCCAGATTGTTCAGGCTGGCGGCGGTATCGACATGTTCATCCCCCAAGGCTTTTTCACTTATGGACAGAGCGCGTTGTGCCAGTTCCAGCGCCTGTCGGTAATCGCCCTTGCGTTCGTAGATGACGCCCTGATTCCCCAGCGCGGTCGCCGTCAGCGCATGCTGCGCTCCCAACGACCTCTGGTAGATATCCACCACCCGTTGCGCCATCGACAGGGCTTTATCGAACTGGCCGATCTCCGCATACAGCGTCGCCAGATTATTCAGGCTGGCTGCCGTCTCCGGGTGATCCCTTCCCAGGCTCCGCTCTGCGATGGACAACGCCCGCGCATGGTAGGCAAGGGACTTATCGTATTCACCCAGCATCTCGTGCAGGGTGCCAAGGTTGTTCAGACTGATCCGAGTCTCCGGATGTTCGCTTCCCAGCACGCGCTCCCTCACAACCAAGGCACGCTGATGCAGATCCGATGCCTCCGCATATCGCCCCAGCGTCACATACAGGCTGGCCAGATTGTTCATGTCTGAAGCCGTGGCTGGATGTTCCGCTCCTAGTGCCTTTTCATCGATGGCCAGCGCACGCTGATACAACGCCAATGCCTGCTCATACTCGCCGACAGTCTTGTTGTAGAGCGCGAGATTGCCCAGCGTAACGGCAGTGCCGACATGATCTGGCCCCAGCACCTTCTCGTTGATCGCCAGTGCTCGCTGATACAGGGGCAAAGCTTGGACGTACTTCCCCGTCACCAGATAGATATCCGCCAGATTGGTCGCCCCTACCGCGACATCCGGATGTTCCGCGCCATATACCTTTTCATAGCCCGCCAGTGCACGTTGCTGGGCGGATAAAGCTTCCTCGAAACGCCCCATGGATTTGTAGATCAATGCCAGATCGTTCAGATCGTTCACTGTATTTCGGTGCGCGATGCCCAATACCCGCTCATCGACCGCCAGCGCACGCTGGGCGAACTGCGATGCCAATTGATCCTGCCCAGCATTGTGATAACCCCAGCCAAGGTTACGCAGGCTGCTTGCCGTATCGGCGTATTCCTCGCCGTACACCTTTTCACGTATCGCCAACGCCCGCTCCAGCAGCGGCAACGCCTCTCTGTGTCGCCCTAGTTTGCTCAGTGCACCCGCCGTTCCCTCTAGGCTGGAAGCCGTATCCGCATGCCCATCGCCCCGCAGCTTTTCTGTGATAGCCAACTCTTGGCGGAACCAATTCAAGGATTGCTCTTGCCGCTCCATCTTGCCCAGCAGTTGCGCCAGCTTCCACATAACCGCAGCCGCCTCTGAGGAGTCCGGCCCGGCGGTCTGTTGACGTATCCGCAGCACCCGTTCGTACTTCTGCAACGCCAGTTCGTTCCGCCCCAAAGCCTCCTGCACATCGGCGGCCCGCAGTAGATCGTTGGCCACCTCGGGATGCTGCGCGCCATATTGCTTCTCGTCAGCCGCAGCCGCCTCGATAAAGAACACCGCAGCCTCTTCTTTGCGTCCCAGTTTTTCCATAACATCGGCTAGGTTGTAATTAGAGAGAGCGAGCTGCCCGGGCAATGACTTGCTGGCGATCTGTAGCGCCAGCTTGCGCAACTCGAAAGCGCCATGTAGGTCGCCGCCGCGTTCTGCGAACTTGGCTCGCGCCGACAGATTAGTGTAAGCCGGCAAGCTATGCGCGCCGTACACCTGATCGAACAAAGGCTGCAACTGGTCGAACAGCGCCCGTGCCTGCTGCGGATCGCTATCTTGTTGCGCTGCGACCTGACTGGCTTGAGGCAGCAAGCGCTGTATCTCGGCGTAGGCTGCTGGTGCGCGTTTTTGCGCCACATCAGCCTCGCGTGCGTTGTTAAAGTCCGTCTCCAGTTGCCGTAATTGGACTTCCGCCGCTGCGCTCGTGGCCCTCTGCCGAGCCGATATCTGGCCGCGTGACAGATTGCAACCCGCCTCATCAGATCGCAATCTTCTCTCTCGCAACTCGCCTATAAGGCTAGTGCTCGCTAGTCCAAGCAAACTGATGCCATGCCCTGTGGACTGCAAGGGGTCAGGATATTCAACGCTCAGATTCTCTGTGCCTGTACCAGAAAACCGACCGGGGTCAGCGCCCTGCAATAGACTGTAGCCCGTGATATGCGTGCCTTGCACACCGACAGCCAAGGTATAGGGACGGCTATCGCCCTCCTTGACCTCGCCGCAATCCTTGCCGCTCAACTCTAGAAAAGTGATGGTGCCTTCGTAGGTGTAGTGCTGCGCATTTGCCGCGGCAGGCAGCAACAAAGTGAGGGACAACATAATCAAAAATCGAGTTGAATAGCGCATCCATCGCTCCCCTTACTTTAATTCTCTGGCCACGCGAAAACCGCTGTTTTCCCCACGTCCATCTGCAGCACTGGCATCGCGGCGAGCAGCGCGTGACTCATCGGCCTCGTTCATCCACGAACCGCCGCGTACCACGCGCATAGCTTCACCGCCCGCCCAAGCTCGGCCATCCTTGGGCACGCGGTGATAATTGGCGTGATAGCGATCCTCCACCCACTCCCACACATTGCCAAGCATATCAAAGAGGCCGAAAGCATTTGGCGCAAAGCTGCCGACTGGCACGGGTTGCTTGCCATCCGATACGCTGCCGCAGTGTTTGAAATTGGCATTATTCTGCCCAGCCCCTGTTCCCCAATAATATCCAGTGGAACTGCCTGCACGCGCGGCGTATTCCCATTCAGCCTCCGTGAGTAAGCGATAGTGCTGGCTGGTTTTTCGACTCAACCACGTAAGGTAAGCCTGCGCATCCTGCCAACTGACATCGACCACTGGTTGGCTTCCCCGCCCCCATCCGTAATCAAACGGATGATGCCCGTTGCAACCGCCGTCGGCCGTGCAGGCATCCCACTCAGCAAAGGTGATCTCATACACGCCCACGGCAAACGGACGGGCGATAGTCACGCGGTGCTGCGGCCCTTCGTTTTCTTCTCGCATCGCCTCATCGGACGGCGAGCCCATTAGGAAACTGCCCGCCGGAACGACCACCATCTGCGGGCAATCAGCGCAGTCGCGGAATTCGCTGCCCGACGGCAAACCACTCTGAATATCTTGCGCTTGAGTGGCAAAGCCGACTCCCCACACGATCAGCCCGATCAGGTGAACAATGACGCTTGTTATCCGTGCATGCATAGTCATGGCTCGTCAATCCCACCAGTTGAACAAAGCCGAGCCCATCGTCTGCGGTTTCCAGTATTTAAGATCACTGTCACACATATAGGGCAGATCCGGCGTTAACTGGAATTCCGCTTCCAGTTCCGCTTTGCTCATCACATTGATCCCATAAAATTCTTTCAACTTCGCCGCGATCTCGGCGCAGTCCACGAACTGGAGCTTGATACCTCTCTCATCAGATTCCACATGACTGCAAACTGCCCAACACCCGTCATAGGAGCACAGCAGGTAGCGCTTTGCCCCCTCCTGATGATCGAATCGGCCTGTGAACTCAACGTAGCTGAAGTTCGGGGTGACTTCAGGTTCATGTATCGGCCCCACCCGATAGTAAAGTGCAGCACCGATCTTTTTCGCTATGTGTGGGAACCTGTCCCACGATTTTTCGGTGGGATTTAACGACTCGATCAATTCCTGATGGGACATTTCGACGGCGTACCAACAAGAACAGGAGCTTGGTTCAGGTGACGGGTTCCAGGCCACCAAAAAGTGCAGCGACAACATTTTGCCGGCTGCAAATTTTTCGAGGCGAACGGATATTGCGTTGTCCGCCATCGCAACCGAAATATTTTCACAGGTAGATTGGCCTTGATAATTCAGGCGCTCGTTAAGCCGATCCGAATCTTCCGTACCTATCATCACCAGCTTGCCATTAGACTCCCATTCCCATGCCTCTAATGACTCCCCGGAGTTCGCCATCCCCTGCTGTTTCAAGTCATCCCACTGACAGTAAAATTCCAGATTTTCAAACGCCGAACACGACAACCCTTCGAACAACACCGCCGCACAGCCATCGACGCTCATTCCCAACGGCATCTCGCGATCAACAGGGCGTATCGAAACACGGAAATTATCAACCTCTCCTGCATCGGCCTTGATGCCAAAAGACAATCTACCGAGGGGTGTTTCCAACGATGTACTTTTATTGCTTGGCGGACTCAATGTGATTTCCTTCAAAACGGTTTTCTCACCCTCGACACGTTGGTAGCTACCACCCCTGCACAATGAACGGCGCCCACAGGGCAGGTTCGGCCTGTCCTTTTTTGCTGCGTAGCTCGGCGATGGTGGCCAGCTGGGCTTGTCTTAGCGCGGCAGCAGGGTTGGTTTTCTTACCGTACAGTTGGTAGAAGCGCTGCATCTGTTGAGCGGTGACGTCGTCGCTTACCGGCCATAGGCTCATCATCAGGTGTGCCGTTCCGGCCAGAGCAAAGGCGCGGCGCAGGCCGAACACGCCCTCACCGGATTTAACTTCGCCTCTACCCGTTTCGCAGGCAGACAGAGTGACGAGGTCGGTGCCGTGTAAGTCCATGCCGGACACCTCAAGAGCAGTAAGCAAACCGTCGCGCCCGCCCTTGGCATCACCGGCGTGGTTGGCTCCGGCAAAGGCGAGGCCGGAGCGTACCAGCGGATTCTCGTAGCCTGCGGGTAAGGCGGAAGCGCTATCGGAATGGTGAGTTTGGGGCTGCTCTGAGTCGATGCGTGATGCGCCTCGGGTGCCTTGTGTGATGGAGGCTTGATCGGCGAGGAAGAAGCCGTGGGTGGACAGGTGCATGACGCGAGGGCGACGAATGTTCAGCACAGAGTCTTCGGTCGCCTCTTTCCCTGTCAGGACGGTGTGCTTGCCGGTCAGGTAGCTCGGGACTTGCTCGGCTTCTTGCGCGGTGCCGGGCAAGGGGCTGAAGTGCAGGCCGAATCCGGCGGAGCGTACCGCGCCCCGTGTCAACTCTTCGCTGGCAGGTGTCGGGCTTACTTGGACTGCAAGATCGAATTTCGGGTTGGCCGCCAGATAGAGTTCGGTTTCCGGTTTGATGCCTAAATCTCCTTTGGTGAGATCTCGGCCAGAGGTAACGTAGCTGATCTGACGGCTTTCGATCAGGTAGTGGCCGTTGTCGTCTTGCATCGCGGCAAAGGGGACGAGGTTCAGCAGGCCGTCTGGGCTGAATACGACTTTGTTGGCATCGCCCACGGCTGCAGCGATGGGTTGCCACAGGGTTTGATACAGGCTGCGGGTAGCGTCTTGTTGTTGGTCATTCGAACTGCCGACGAGGCCGATGGGCTTGAGCGCAGCTTGGACGGTCGATTCCAAGGCACCGGCTTCGCCCAGATCGACGAGCTGGATCTTCCCGTCACCGTGCAGGATGAAGGCTAGGTAGCGCCAGGTGTCAGACCATTTGCCATGTTCCCAGTCGTAGTCTTGGATCTTGACGAATTCGGCCAGTACGCCACTCTTGCCCAAGGTATTGGCAACTTCTTGGCTGGTGACCGTGCGCTGTTTGAATTCTTGCGCCACTAGGGCGCTCTTGCTGGCGAGTTGGCTTTCCAGTTGGGTAATGGCCGCTTGATAGTCAGCGATGCGCTTCTGATACGCCTCGCTGCCCAGCGTCTCAGGCTTGCTCTGCATCAGTTTGGCTAACTCGCTGCGCTGGTTGGACAGCGCATCCCACAGCTTCTTGGTCTCGGGGTCGAGGCTGCGGGCGATGGCGTCTTGCTGGCGCGCTTGCGCATCGAACACAATGCCTTTGCGAGAGAGCACCAAATCGAGGCCAGCGCGAATGGCCGCTGGATCGCTGGCTAACTGGCGGTGGATCAGGGACAGCATGCCGTGGTAACTCCACACATTTCCCTGCACGAGAGCCAACTTTTCCTGCTCGGTCAGGATCGAAAAGGCACGCTCGATGACTAGGCCGATCGCATGTTCACCTCGCCTGAAGTACGCCAGAGATTCGACAGGCTGGCGCTGAATACCATGCAAGAAGGCAAGAAAGCTCAAACTATTGGCCGTATCTTCGTGCTCTTGTCCAAACACTTTCTCTCGGATGGATAAGGCACGCTGGAGTAAAGGCAAAGATTGATCAAACTGCCCGAGTCGCCTGTACACCATGGCAAGATTGCTCAGGCTGATAGCCGTATCAGCGTGTTCGGCTCCCAGAGACTTTTCTCGGATCGACAGAGCACGCTGATAAAGCGCGAGTGCCTTGTCATACTGCTCAAGCGTTTCGTACAAGCCTGCCAAGTTGCCCAAGCTGGTAGCTGTGGATGGATGCTCTGCACCGAGCGATTTTTCACGAATCGCCAGCGCGCGCAGGAGCAGCGGAATCTCCTTGTCGTACTGCCCCAGGTCATCAAATAAAGCCGCAAGATTGTTCAGGTCGGTTGCGGTATCTGGGTGCTCCTTGCCCAACGCATTTTCGTCGATAGCCAAGGCTTGCTGGTATAAGGGCAGCGCTTTCTCATACTGGCCAAGTGAACGATACAAACTTGCCAGATTGTTCAGGCTAGAGGCGACGGTGGGATGCTCCAAGCCGAATGCTTTTTCCCGGATCTGCAAGGCTCGCTGATACAAGGGCAGGGCTTTGTCATACTGACTTAGATCCGCATATACCAGCCCCAACCCTTCGAGGCTGACGGCAGTTTGAGAGTGATTCGGGCCTAGCGTCTTTTCACGCACAGACAAGACCCTCTGGTAAAGCTGCAAGGCTTGGTCATACTGTCCGAACTTGTAGTGCAACCCTGCCAAATCATTCATGCTGAGCAGCGTATCTGCATGCTCTCGTCCCAGCGTCTTTTCGCGGATAGCCAAGGCACGCTGATAATAAGGAGCCGCGCCACTGTACTGCCCCATTTCCTCATGCAGCTTGGCAAGCGCGTTCAGAGTCTCGGCCAACTCGGAATGCTCTGGGCCCAGTGTCTTTTCACGGATAGCCAAGGCGCGTTGGTAGTAAGGCAGCGCTTTCTCATACTCGACCAGTTTTACGTATAAACCTGCCAAATCATCGAGACATCCAACGGTCTCGGGATGCTCTGCCCCAAGCGTCTTTTCGTAGATAGGAAGGGCACGTAACAGCAAAGGCAAAGCTTTGTCGTATTGCTCTTGGATCCTATAAGTAAGTGCTTGGATATTTAGCTGCTGGGCCGTCTCGACACTCTCCGCTCCAGACGCCTTGGCCTTGATGGCTGCTGCGCGCTGGTACAAGGGCATGGCTTGGTCGCGTTGCCCCAGTTTTTCATACAGAGTCGCAAGGTTATTCAGGCTGGCCGCCGTCTCTCCATGTTCTGCCCCTAGCGTTTTTTCCCGAATCGCCAGAATACGCTGCCTCAACGGCAACGATTTTTCGTCCTGGCCGGTGGCCTCATATAACACCGCTAAATTGCTTAGACTCTGAGCCGTAGCGGTATGCTCGAAGCCAAGGACTTTTTCACGAATCTCCAAGGCACGCAGGTACAGTGGCAACGCTTTATCGTATTGTTTGAGTGCTTTGTACGCAGCCGCCAGATTGTTCAGGCTGGTAGCAGTCGCAGCATGTTGGGGGCCAAGGATCTTTTCTCGAATCTCCAGAGTTTGCTCAGCCAGCGTAGCCGCCCCTTGATAGTCACCCTTTTGGTACAGTTCGAGGACCTGTGCATTCAACTGCTTCGCCCGCTGCAACTCTTCCTCATCGGCCTTGGACAAGTCGCCAGCCTGCACCACGCCGATCATCAGTGCACATAATACTGTCAACACCCACCGATCAACTATCATCACTCTTACCTCACTGACGCAAAAAGGAAGCTAGCCATCGACTCACTTGACCTCAAACGGTTTATGAACAAAACGGACACGTCTGAGCTTGTCATGCTCCCAAACAAAATATGAGATACCTCGCAGCTTGGGGTCTTCGTTGATCCCGCCGATGATTACCAATAAGCGGCTATCTGGACGATATTTGATCAGCGACTCATCGCTCCCCTCCAGTGCATCGTAATCAACATTGATGTTGTCTATGGCGTCCAGATTTTTTGGGTGAAAGACCTGCCCCGTTGTCGCATCAACGATGGCTAGGGAGCCACAACTCGACCCGCAGCCCCAACCGACGATGGTGTAGTGTCCGGCAAAGTTAGGGCCGCGCTTCGCCCCTTCTCGGATTTTGCTTCTGAACAGCCGTGAGCGCGGGTGGGATTTGACATCCGGCTCGGCCAGTTCTCCCACAAAGACGGGGACGGAGTAATCGGAAAACGTCGGGGGATTTTTCGGCAAGTCCGCAGCTCGGATAGTGCTCGCATCAAAGTACGCCTCATTCGCTTGGGCGTGGCACAGCCCAGTAAGCAAACACAGGCAGAGCATTGAAAGCGCTCTGCTCATACCGTAGTTCTAGGTAATTCGGGATGCTGGCTCATCTGCACCCACTCGATCTGGGGATGGATGAACATGCCATCGGGCGTAACATTCCGGCTCCAAATAGCTTCCCGGTCGGCGGCTTCGTCGTCGTTATCGTAGCGCTGCCAGTGGGTAGCCAAGCCTAAGATCCTATCAAACGCCGCCGATGGGCTACCTTCCGGCGCCAATAACAGATCGCAATCAAACAGCTTGGGGAATTTCCAATAACGCTCACATGACCAAGTGGCTATTCTGGCCAAGCCGCACAAACCCGTCTCGATACTCGGAATGAGCGCAGCCACCCCATCTTCATCGGAAGCTTCGATCATCAGCCGTAGCCGCAACTCTGCACGGGCTTGCATGGCGACATCACCCACTTGGCTGGTCACGTTCTCGCCCTCTCAGCGTGCTACCAGCTTACCAGCGGCAGCACTTGCCACGGGATCGTGCCACAAGGCTTTTTTGCGGGCGGGCGTAAGTAGGGTCGTTTCCGATTTTTGGGGCTTGTTGGTGTACTGCGCCCAGAAGGGGAAGCGCGCATCCTGCGAGTTGTTCAGCTTCGCGCCCTTGGGGGACGCAGGATCGAATTGAACAAGGTCGAAAATGAAGTAGCTATGCTCTTTGCCGTCGCGACTCAGCACCGCAGTCGGACCATCCGGTCCGGCTGGCTCCGCGATGCGCTGCAATATCAGAGTAGCAGCCGACTCATTGGCAAAACGCACAATGCGCGAGTCGCTCATTACGCCAGATTTGCTCAAATAGCGATAACCGTCATCACTTGAAAGCAGAAAGAGTCTGCCGCCAAACTCACCCGCCAAACCGTTGCCATGCGAGCTGGTCTCGATCACGAAGTCTGGCTTACCATCACCATTCAAGTCGGCAGAGTAGGCCAAATCGACAAACTCGCCTCCGGGGAAAGAGGCCATTTTCAACACCGCTTTCGCCGCAGCCTTGCCCTTTTCCTGAAGTTTAATCACCACATGCGTGCCCGCCTCGCTCTCTTCTTCAGCATGCTTGTTCGTCTTGGAGATACTGGCGAGGGAAATGTCATAGCCGGCACAGCTCGCACTCGCCTGCCCGCCCGCCCAATACACCATGCCGGGGGTCATGTTGCACTCCGTCAGCTTGACCGCCTGAACGCTACCCGGCTCGAAATCCGGTGCATAAACAGGCGTAACGCCCGCCCCCCATGCCTCGGCAAACGCACCGCCTGCAAACAGGCTAATGCCCAGCCCCAAGGCAGAACACACACCCGACCAACGCACAACCCAACTCTGACTTTCCACAACACCCTCCTTAGCCACCAATTTTTTCAGTGCGTTATGCCGATTGGCATAATCATCAACGACAAGACGAACTGCCATTGCAACCATTTCCGTAATAAGGGGTATTTTTGTAGCTGTGATCCTCCATCATCCCCTTCAGTTTCTTCCTTGCCGCTTCCGCATTCAGCTCCCCAACGCTTGGGCCTTCTTGGGTTTTTGGGGCGCGAGCAGCCTCTGCCTGCCTCCTCTTCTCCTCCGCCCTATCAGCCTCTATCCGTTTGTCTAATTGCCTGCTGTACTCCTTTGCCAGCTGCCTGTCGCCCCTAGCACCCGCAAAATCGTTTAGCTTCTCCTCCATACACTTAGCCCTATTGCTGTGAAGATGACTCAAGCCATATCCACGAAGTTCGTCATGCCGAATTGCCTCACTATAATCTTCCATTGCGCCTTGAGGATCGTTCAGCTCGTAACACTTCCAGTACGCCAGATCAGAATGCATGTAGCTCATGGCATCGTGGTCTGGATGCTCAGACTTTCGCCCCAACTCTATCCCTTTGTTATAGTCACTCATAGCGCCTTGCCGGTCACCGTTATTTCTCTTCTTCATCCCCGACTCCATATAACGATGCTCCGGCGAAGCGCACCCCGCCAGCGCAAGTGCCAATACCATTAACCCCAGTTGCAGACATTGTGATTTTCTCATGACATAACTCCTTGTAAGATTTTTCAGTTTTCTCGCCTTTTTGATACTTTTGACAAGCGCTGCGCGCACAATGTGCACGCAATCTCGTCCAACACTTATTTCAGTTTGCTCCGTGCTCTTTCAACTGTGCCAAGGTCTTCTGCGCACGCTCGTTGCCATGCTCAGCCGCCAAGGTGAGCCATTTCATCGCCTCGGCTCGATCCTGAGGCACCCCGACTCCGTTCAGGTACATGTAACCAAGATCATTTTCAGCCGAGGGAAATCCCTGCGCGGCCGCCAATTTTTCCCACTTCAGCGCTTCAGTAGCATCTACCGCGACTCCGATGCCCTTAAGGTAGTGCGCCCCCAGCATCTGTTGTGCGCTGGCATCGCCCTGTTCAGCTGCTAGGCGATACCATTTGTGGGCTTCGGTGTAGTCCTGCTTGATGCCAGTTGCACCATTATTGAAAATGTCGCCTAGTCGGTTGTAAGCCGTTATGTGTCGATGCTCCGCCGCAAGCTTGTACCACTTGATGGCCTCTGCAACATCAGGGGGTACGCCGTAACCGTTCTCATAAATCACCCCCAGATTGGATTGCGCCTCGACATTTCCTTGTGCTGCTGCAAGTTTTAACCACTTGAGCGCTTGTACATCATCCTGCTTGATGCCCCGTCCCTGTGAATAGAAAACCCCCAGCTTGTTTTGTGCGGTCGCATCGCCCGCTTCTGCGGCTTTTTCATACCATTTTGCCGCTTGCACGTCATCCTTTGGGACACCGTGCCCCATCTCATACATCCCCCCCAGATTACGCAAAGCACCCGAGTCCCCCTGTTCTGCTGCCAGCCTGTACCATTTCACCGCCTGCACATCATCCTGCGCTATGCCTTCGCCATGTTCGTACATGGCACCGAGGTTATATTGCGCCTTGGCAAACCCCTTTTGCGCCGCACTCTGGGTCAGCTTCACCGCCTCGCCCAAATTCTTGGCGACTCCCCATCCGGAGTAATAATGCACAGCTAATCTGTGCTCTGCTTCAGCGCTGCCCTGCGCTGCGGCCAATCGATACCACTTGAGCGCCTCGGCATAATCCTGCGTCACATGCCTGCCTGATGAATAATCATTTCCCAATTCAACCTGCGCAAGCACCAAGCCCTGTTCGGCGGCCTTGCGATACCATTGGATGGCTAGCGAGATATCTTTGGGTACGCCCAGACCATTCCAATACAGCGAACCGAGATTCAGTTGTGCATTGTCATAGCCCTGATCCGCTGCCAGCCTGAACCACTTCGCCGCTTCGGTGTAATCCTGTTTGACCCCTTCAGCATCGCGGTACAACACCCCCAGATTAGCCTGTGCTTCAGCATCCCCTTGGTCAGCGGCGAGTCGAATTAACCTTGCCGCCTCAGTAACATCTTTGGTGACACCTTCACCGAGGAGATACATGCCACCCAGATTGCTTTGCGCCTTGGCGTCTCCTTGCTTGACCGCCAGTTGAAACCATTTAATCGCCTCGGCTAAATTCGCCGTCACACCGATGCCTCGCTTATAAAACACACCCAAGGCGTTTTGCGCAGACGCATCGCCTTGGTCGGCCATCGTTTTAAAAATCTTGTAAGCCGCCGCGTAGTCCTTGCTGGCATACGCGGCCTTGCCCTGGGCGTAGCTCACTTGCTCTTGGGCAAAAGACGGTGCAGCCACCAAATTTGCGCCAAGCAAAGCAAGAGTCACCGTGCATACGCGAAATAAACCTGCTGTTTTCATAAGTTTTCCCTTCGTTAGTCGCAAGCCCATTGAGCCTACCTTGTTGATGCTGTATGAATCGTTTTACGGCTTCTATAACTCGGTTGCATCAGCCGACAAATCAGCTTCAAAGCTCTGCAACGGTTCTCGTCCCCTGGATAGCGTTTCCACCACGCCGTTGGGCGGTGTTCATGCGATGGCATCGAGTATTTCCCAGCAAATTTGATCAGTCCGGCTGGCTTCAGCCGCCCTGGGACAGCTCAACGCATAGGCAGCAGCATCGGGCGCGCGCCAGATCAAGTCGTGGCGCCCCAGCACATCATCGTATCTCGCCAGCGTTGCGCCCGGCGTTTGCTTCGCTATGTCGATGAAGCTGTCGAGCACCGAGGACGACACGAAAAACAAGTTGCAGATGTCCCATATGAACGAAGTCGCATGAAATTTCACAAAATATTCCCCAAAGTCTAGACCGCTCCAGCTACACTCAACGGCGACCCGGCCTGCTGCAGCGTCAGCGTCACCGGCAAACTGGCTTTCACTCTGAAAAACACGCAAGGGCTCATCGGGCGGGAAGAGAAAGGTCAGACACAGATCACAATCCAAGCGCGAATCGTAGTCGTTGCGCGCCTCGCGCCCCATAAGCTGCTCCACCCCCGTGTCAAGCGCGCGCAGCAATCTGGCTCGGTCTGCCGCCACCAGATGCTCTGCCACGGCCCGCACCAACTGCGCGGCACTGCCACGCGGGGCGACGATATCAAATGAAGTTATTCGGCTCATCCATCACCTCTCTCTAAAACAGTTCAAAGGTTGTCATCCACCCACAGCAGCAAGGAACATCTAAGCAGCGCACCCTGGCGATCAATTTGCCTGAGCACCCGTTCGATCACTGCGGGAGTCAGTTCCGCTGCAACGACTATCATGTGTGGCGCGTCAATCAGTGCCAATCAGCATGGCAAACAAACACAAACCAGAGATGAATCTTTTCATTGCATGTCCCCTTTTCATCGAAATTATTGAACCGCCATTATGTGTAGTTTTCCTCACCATCGACACGTCGGCAGCTAAATGGCCAGTATCCATTTTTGTCGTTCGTGCTTATTAGGGCTTGGCTCGTTGCATCGCCGCATCTGAGCAGCTCGATAAGCAACGTGTCCTTAACGCTTTCCTTCCTGCTTCCGAACAAACCGTTTTGCCTGTTCGTCATCCTCGCCCACTTTCCTGATTTCTTTGCCCTGAGGGGTAATCAACCAGTAATAGTCCGATGAGCCGCCCGCCTTGAAGTATTTATGCTTAGCCACAACCAGATGGTTGGCGTATTTTCCTTTGCCTACGACCAGCACATCATTTGCGTCTGTAATGTAATGCTCTTTGCCACTGGCCAGATCCAGCACATGCAGGGCATTGGAAACCGCCCATGCGACACTCAAAAAATACAACTGCTTTCCATCCGCAGAAAACTTCCAGTTGTTGATCTGCGTGAGTGTTTTTTCGAGAGCTTCGTCATAATGCGTCGCCAATAGACGGCGCACCTGCTTGCCGGAAATATCGGCAATCCAGAGTTCCCTTTCCAGTTCCTCGCTATCCGGTGCCTTCTGGCGCGTGGCTCGCCCGAACACCACCGTCTGCCCATCCGGCGACAGGATCGGCTCACTGTCACTACGCAGGGAAGTCAATTGCCGTGAAACGCCATCATCCCCAACATAAAAAATATTCCCCGCTTGTTCGTGCACGGAGGCGGCATTCGCCACACCCGCAAACATCAACACCAGCAACATAAAACCGAACCGCATACCACCTCCACCATGAGCATTAGAAAATTTACTACGATGCCACTCTATTTCATCAACCATGACTGATTAGACGCACTAGCTCACTGAGTATCAGGCTCAGGTTCGCAACCTCTTAAGCCGCCGATTTTTGCACTGCGTTATTGCTGATCGTCTTAATCATCAACGACAAGATGCACTGCCATTGCAACCAGTTCCGTAATAAGGGCTTGTTTTGTAGGTGTGATCATCCATCATCCCCTTCAGTTTCTTCCTTGCCGCTTCGTTACTCTGTTCCCAAGCGCTGGGGCTGGGGGGTTGATTGTGTCGGGCAAGATAGGCTTCAGTTGCTGCCCTGCCGGCTTCCTGCGTTCTCTTGCGTGCTTCTACTACGCGCTTGTCATAGTCGTCTGCTCGATCACGCTCATAACGATCAATCTGGGTGATTTGATTGCGGGCGTAATTGCGGGCGTATTCATTTTCCTGCTGGCTCGCGGCCAGTTGATACCATCTGCGGGCTTCCACATAATTCATCGATTCGGTATAGGAGTTACCAACTTTGACTTGTGCATCAGCATCCCCTTGCTCAGCAGCTTTGCGGTACCACTGAAGTGCAGCAGTTGCATCGCGCGTAACTCCTTCGCCATTTTCGTATGCCTTAGCGAGAGCTAGTTGCGAATCTCTATGCCCTTGATCAGCGGCCTTACGATACCAGTAGAGGGCACTCGACTTGCTTTGTGCTACGCCCTCTCCGTTGTCATACATTGCCGCCATGTTATATTGGGCTTGAGCCACACCATCCTCGGCTGCGATACGCATGTAGTTGAATGCAGAAGGGTAATCCGCTTGATTGTAGGCAAGGACTCCCTTGTTGTAGGCATCGTATCCTACTTGTGTATATGCAAGGACAGGGCGTGCGAGCACCGTGAAAAGCACAAATAAGAGAGCAAACAATTTTTGCATTGGCGTTGGGCGAGTCATGAAGTTCTCCGTAAAAGTTCAACTAATGATGAGGGACGTGCTCATTTGAACCAGACGCGCTGATCGATCAACAAAAAACTGAGTTGCTCAGCGCGTCCATAAGTGATAGTGCGTTATTGCTGACCGTCTTAATCATCAACGACAAGATGAACTGCCATTACAACCAGTTCCGTAATAAGGGCTTGTTTTATGGCTGTGATCCGCTTGCATTTCCTTCAGTTTCTTGCTTGCCGCTTCCGCATTCAGCTCCCAAACGCTGGGACCTTGGGCTTTACGAGCAGCCTCTTCCGCATATCGCTTTTCGAATTCTGCGTGCTTCGCAGCTTCCCCCGCTTGTCGAGCCCGTTCCGACAGTTCTAAAAGGGCTTGATCCTTGGCCCGAGATTTTTCCAACAAGATCGGCCAGTACTCCCTTGGCGCATAGCCGAGTTTGTTTTTTACATTTTGATTCGCGCCTTTGTAAATTAATGTGTTCTGAAACGACTCCCAAAATTCGTTATATCTCGCCGCATAATGAAGAACTGTATTTCCCTCACAGTCAGTGGCGTTGATGTCGTTTTCGTAGTATCTCGCTATCCTTTCGTACTTAAACCTACAATCTTCACCGCCCAAAGCTGCTTTCAACAATGGTGTCCGATTACAACTGGATTTGACTGAATAACTTGCTCCCTTGGCCTTCAACAATCTGACCATTTCTGCCTGATTTTCTTTTCGGGTGGCAGGTGCATTGTCCACTTGGTGGAGCATTTCTTCAGCTTTGCCTAAGGGTATCTCCCCACATTCAGTCATGTGGTTCGGGTCGGCCCCCCGATCCAGCAGTAGCTTTACCACGTCAAGTTTGCCGTAGGTTATGGCCTGTAGCATTGCAGTTGACTTATAGGGATCTTGCGCATCAACCGGATAGCCAGAGTTCAACAACAACTCCACCATATCTTTTTTGCTGTACTCTGCGGCACGTGCAAGAAATGCTCCGCTTCGCCACGCTTCTCGTGGGTCTGGCCGGAAACCACCTCGAATCACTTCCGCAGCCGCTGAAACATTACCCTCTCGTACCGCCTTGTCCATTTTCTGATACGGGGTAAGCGTTTCGCACCCCACCAACCCGCTAGCCAGAATCAAAACCAACAGTCCCTGCGTAAGATATTTATTCAATTTCGTCCCCTTTAGTTTCCGTTTTTGTTAAATGCTGTGCACACAAAGCGCGTGCCACCTCCCATTCAGCCCATGAGGCAAAGTGCGACACGGGTAAAATGCGTGCACCGCCTGTTGACAGCACGACCAGCATGTCATCGTCAGCATTCCAGCTCGTCCATTCCGACCACGGTGAGAATCGCCAAGTGTTGCTGCCGTGGGTGTCGATGCCCGCCTCGCTGAGTGTCCCGTAATAATGCTTGCGATAGTCGGGATTCTGATCCCAAGTGGTCGCCTTGCCGTACCAGATTTTAGCGATAACGCCCAGCGCCAGCCCGAGCAGCAACATCATCATGGCTGGGATTGGAAGTTGGTTCAGCCAAGTCAACACGCCAGCCAGCAACGCCCAAGCGGACAGGAACAACGCGATCTGCCACGCAACAAGAGTTTTACCCGATATCAACTGCTCTGCCTGCAAGTACTCATCCCGCGTCAGGCTACCGGCGAAATGGATGACGTTGCCATCGCCGTCATCGCCCCAATAGCGACCACCACCTAGTTTTTTTACCACATCATGGTTGCGCAGCACCTCGGGCATGTCGCCCTGCAACATCTCGTGAACAGCCGCTGCCAACATCTCCAGCACCACCACCGGACAACTATCCACCAGGTCGCGCGCCGCCTCGAAGCCTTGCGCCATGTGTGTGGTGGGGAGCGAGCGAAAGGCCTCCAGTTTTACCCATTTGTCGGCATCCTGCGCCACAAGCAGCGCCAAGCTCAAATCGCCCACGGCAGCGTGCTGGCGTTGCGCCAACTCGCGCAACACCGCAGCGGCGCAGTCAGGCTGTTGCGCGTGGCCTTGCACCAATTCGATCAGCGTTGCATCGTCCTCCAACGCCCAGTCTGGCTCGGTCGGATAGGCTTGCAGAATGCGTTGTACTCGGTCGGAGGTCATGTTCGAGTTGATAACGATTCGGACAAAGATTTCAGATTATCAGCGCACCGTGCTCGGGCACGCTCATAGTCAGCCGATGAAGCGAAGAACGAGGCTGGAAACGCGCGTGCTTCGATGAGCGAGACGACCACCAGCAGCTCGTCGCCCGAAGTCGCCCAGTGGCTCAGCTTGGGCCAGGCCGTGAAGCGCCAGAAATCCTCGCCATAAGCGTCGATGCCCGCTTCTCCGATCACCCCGAAGACATGCCCTCGACAATTTGGGTTGCGCTCCCAGAGCAAAGCCTGCTCGCTCTCTAGCCTCCACCCCATCCAGACTAACGCCAAGCCGAGTAAGCACATCAGAATGGCCGGTGTTTCCAATCTGCCCAGACCGGCTAAGACAGCACAGGCGATGGCCCAACCGCCTAATCCCAACATGAACTTTGACCAAGATATCCTAGTCGGCGCGGCCAATTTATTGGCCCGCATAAACTCATCTTTGCTCAGGCTACCGGCAAAATAGATCGCCTCTCGGCGGCTCGATAACGAGTTGATTATTCCGACCAATGGATGACTGCGCACTTGGCTGGGCAGGTCATTCTGTAGCTTTTCATGCACCGCACTTACCACGCTCTCCAGCATCTCAGCATCGCACCAACGGATCAAATCCAGCAACTCGTCCATGCCCAATGCCAAGTGCGTATCAGGCAGCAAACTGATCGCCTGCGCTTTCAAACCACTATGCGCACCCTGCTCTTTCAGTAAAAATATGCACAGATCGCCCACCGCCGAATTCTCTCGACGGGACAGCTCGGCCAGCGCCACATCCGCAAAATAGGGTTCACAATCAGCGCAAAATACCAGCTCAATCAAAACTGCGTCATCCACCAAGAGCCAGTCTGGCTCAGCGGGATAATCGATCAGTATTTGACTGACGCGCTGGTCAACTTCAGCCTGCTCCGTCGCCGTAAGCGGTGCTTGAGATCGTTCTTTGTCATTACTCATATCACACGCTTTCACTGCCATTCAGTCATATGAACCATGAGACGGAATCCACAATCAGGTATCAGGTGCAGCCACGATTATTTTTCCAGCTCGAAATTTTGAACACCCTTGTTTTGCACAGGCTGGGGTGACTCACCTTTGCCAGTTATAGACCTGACCTGACTCATCAAGCAGAGCATGAGTCGTGCAATCGGCGATAGTCCAGCAAACAATGGGCTTGCAATTCGGTGGGGTAGCGCAGGGGTGGCACACCCACCTAAGCTCGGCATTTGTTATCGGTATCCTACGGGGTTACTGGCTTGTTGGCAGCGGCGGGGGCAGATACATCGGGCTCAACGCGCTCTACGGGAGAGATCCTGATTCTCCTGCGCTCTGCAATCTCTGGCGTGTTGGGCACTACAACCCGATTGTTTTTGTATTCGGCTGGCGGGTTAGAGAACTTTGAAAAATCCATGGGCAGCCCCGTTTGAGTAGCCTGATTGTTTGCCTCTGCATGCACATAAAGCGGAAGCGCCAGTGTACACAGCAGTGCTAGTGTGGAGGATGTGAGTTTCATTGCAAAGTCTCCTTAAAAAGATTTACCGGTCAATTGAGTGCTAGTGATTGCAACCATTAAGTGCTCTCGCAAGAGGATCTGAGGTGTTCGAGCATAAATTTCTCCTTCTATCTTCTAGTTCAGTTTTGTGTTTCCTGCAGTCCCAATTGCAGTTCCGGTCGGCAGCTTCCCTTTCTGCTTCCAGCTCACTGTAGGTTTTTTCGCGCGGTGGCACATTGTGGGCAGCTGCGTTTTCACGGGCTGTACGTTCAGCGTTGTAACGATCAATCTCGGCAATTTGATTGCGGGCGTAATTGCGGGCGTATTCATTTTCCTGCTGGCTCGCGGCCAGTTGATACCATTTGCGCGCTTCAGCATAATTCATCGATTCGACGTACGAGATGCCAACTTTAACTTGTGCCTCAGCATCTCCTTGCTCAGCAGCCTTGCGGTACCACTGGAGTGCAGTAGCAGCATCGCGTGTAACACCTTCGCCCTTATCGTATGCATCGGCAAGGGCTACCTGTGAATCTCTATGTCCTTGATCTGCCGCTTTACGATACCAGTAGAGGGCACTCGATTTGCTTTGAGCTACGCCCTCTCCGCTTTCATACATTGTCGCCAAGTTGTACTGGGCCTTATCCACACCTTGCTCGGCTGCGATACGGAAATAGTTGAATGCAGATGTGTAATTAGCTTGTTGGTAGGCAAGGACTCCATTGTTGTAGGCATCCACTCCCTCATTTGTGTATGCAAAGACGGAGGGGGAGACAAGCACCGTGAAAAGCACAATAAATAGTGCGAACAATTTTTGTATTGGCGTTGGGCGAGTCATGAAGTTCTCTGTAAAAGTTCAAATAATGATGAGGGACGTGCTCATCCTACAGTACCGCTTGTCAAAATTTCCGGGGGCGCTGAACAACTCACCGGATTGAAACCCAGTTTGCTCCAGTCCAGCTGTACTTGTTTTACAGGCCAGCCCGCCGCAAGCTGAGCCAACAACGTTTCAAAGCTCACGGGGCAATCGGGCAATCGGCTGATCCAGTACAACTCGTGCCCTGAGCCAGCACACAGCTCAACCGCAGAACCGAAACGGATGACCACTTCTGGCAGACTGTCGTTCAAAATCGGCCAGCGCAATTGCTCTGCCACAGGTAGTGGTTCGCCTGGTTTCCAAAAGCGAAAAAGGGAACGATCTTCGACTAATGGCTCACTCAATACAACGGCATGGCCAAGCTCAGCCAGTACCGAAAGCACGCGCTGTTGCAAAATCTCCGCCTGCGCATCCCAGTGCGACTCCGACCAGCCTTCATCGTCAGATTGAAAATGACTAAAGCCCGCCTCGGCAAAACACTGGTCATCATTGACCGGCGCGGGCCACAGCGCATATGTCTGCCTGACATGCGCATGGTCATCGCTTACGGCAACCACTCCCCAATTGATCTCGAATGAGTGCATCATTAGCTCGCTTTCAGGATGGTTTTAATCTTTTGCCATATGCTAGGCTGAGGCAACTCCACCAGTGGCTGATCGCTCCCGTCCAGCATGAGCTGATCGGAAAACCAATACGCACAGCCACTCACTTCAACCTCATACACATAACGGTGACGATACCTGTGCCACTCCACGCGTAAAACCTGTCGCGCCTTAGCAGGTTTGCCACATAGCCGCACCATCGTGCCTATGGCCAAGCGCGGATCGGGAGTTTCGCTAGCCCACGCATCACGCCCCCCAATCGCGTCCTTGTTTGGGTAACGCTTCCACCAAAGTGATGTATTTTGATTGCCCATATCAACCTCGCCCACCGCTCGACACCCAGCCGCTTCTGGTGCTATTGGGCTTTTGCGGTAGCCTGAGCATGGCAGCTGCTGCTTTGATACACCTCGCTCCAGCGCCTAAGCTCACCCGACTGATGGCGCTGCAACAAGGACTGCGCCTCAGGAATCGACACTGTGCACAGCCTCATCTCGTCCAAACTGCTCCGGGCTTTATCCGCTTGATCGATCATCACCGCCTTAAGTGGCGGAGCACTTCCTGCGAAATCCTCAGCGGCCTGCGCTGCCATGGCGATGGCAATACCCACCCACATGGTGCGCATTTTTTCTTCTGCAAAGTGCGCCTTAGACACGATCATCAGCAGGTCAGGCTGACCGTTCTTCACACTAGCTGCAGGTAAGCAGGTAGCGACTTGTCGGCCTGAATAGTCATTGATGTCCTGCACGATTTGAACGCACATACCTCTCAGGCTCGCCTCCCCATCTTTGGGGGCATCGCTGTTGGCCAAGCTGGCATTACTCAGCATCATGGCAGCCATCGTTAAAGTTGCATAAACGTAGCGCATCGCACCCTCCTATCAAACCGTCGAAGAAAACTGCTGGCCACGTAACCGGCACAGCCCCTGTATTTCACGCAACTCGCTAGCGATCAAGGCGAAGGCTGGCAACGCTCCAAGCATCGTATCGACGATGAGCCACACCCATAGTGCACGGCGCACGATTTCACTAGGTGGCAGTAGCAGGAAAGACGCCCAAACCGTCATGGCTAACATGGTGAGGCTCATCACGGGTAACAGCCAGGATGACGACAATCTCACTGGATGCCACCCTTTGCCTCCCAGCCCGCGAGTCCAGCGGCGTACAGTAAAAAAACCAGCTACCGCCTGTAATGGCAACAGATACAAATTGACCTCGTCCAGCAAGGACAGCATCGCCTCCTGACCGGAATTCCAGACCAAGGGACTACGGAACAGCTCAAACATCAAAGTCAGGGAGTTTGACGAACCATCGATCCAGAGCAACAGAAACAGCATCGTCAGCATCAACACTCGCAGCAGGTAATATCCGCCAAACATCAGCGCGATCACGTAACACCCCTTGGTGATTGTCTTGCTCACGGGAAGTCTATCGCCTAGATATGGGCTATTTGACAATGTCGTCCTCATCCATTTGATTGACCGCCGTCATGGCGACATCCATAGAGTAGCGCGCGGTAGAAGCGATTTGGTATCTGGTCACGCCCTCGTCATAGGACTGAAAGTAATCTACAACCAAGGTGTCCGCTTGCCCTTTGGGAATATACGCACGCACCATGATGATCTCTCGGTTAATTCTATTCGCCAGTTCTAGCTTCTGGGTATCCGTTGCCGAGGTTTTAAAGCGATATACCCTGTAGTAACGAAGCAGCTGATGAGCTTGGTCGATATGAACCGTTGCTCTGCCACCCCCCGCCCCAAACTGAACAGACAGGTCTCCACTCTCAAGGCGGCTCGTTTTGAAGAGCGCTTGAGTGAATATGGACTCCAGCGTCGTCGGAGTCATTTCACTTGCTACCACCAAAGTGGGCGACGATACCGCAGCAGGATTTGCCTCAGACGCAGCCATCTGTTCGCCTGCCATCGCCACGCCGCACATGCCTAGCAGAGCCATCCCCAATATCCATTTTTTACTCATCAAACCTCTCCTCGTTATCGATCAACACTATTTGCAAGACCACACCAACTTAGACGAATGCAAAGCGGCTGTGTCAGGCTTGAGTCTGCAACTCTATGGCAGCTCGAAAACTTCAGCGTAGAACAACCTTTCCATCCGACTTAACAGAGAACTGAGTTTTCATACCCGCTTTCCATTGCCCTTTAGCTTTAGTAGTGAATTTTTCACCGGTATCATCATCAGTTATGAAGAGTATCGCGCAAGGCACATTCACTTCGGTGCCGCCAGCCGCCGCTCCCGCCAATGCTCCGGCCAAAATACCTAGTGCAGTAGCGGCGCGTCTGCCATTGCCATTACCAATTTGATGGCCAACAACCCCACCGGCAGCGGCTCCTACGACAGCACCACCCACATTGGGTTTGAATTCCTTACAAACTGACTGAGCCGTAGTATTGATCGTGCCTGTACGCACTGGTAACTGTTGGAGTGTCGAGGCGCATCCTGACGTGAGTACCACCGAGATGCTGAGTAGCAGTACAGAAATATTTTTCTTGATAGGCATTTGTGCTCTCCTTGTCGAGTTCAAAAATGCCCTCCGAGCGAGGGCTAAATTTAGACGTAGCCATCCCGTTTTCGTCAGGAAATTAATACGGTTTTTGCCCCACCCAGTTCCCTGAAGGTTCATATTGGCATGCCCAAACTTGGGTATTGTTACTACACACAGCCACGCCACACCCGATCGTTGTCGTGTTTTTCCAGACAACTTGCGTGTAATGACCGCACACCTGCCC
This sequence comes from Ferriphaselus amnicola, assembly GCF_000974685.2. Lineage (NCBI taxonomy): Bacteria > Pseudomonadati > Pseudomonadota > Betaproteobacteria > Nitrosomonadales > Gallionellaceae > Ferriphaselus > Ferriphaselus amnicola. The sequence goes on along the minus strand of NZ_AP018738.1, from coordinate 905,970 downwards.
GGCGGCGCAGCTGTTGTCCGAGTAGGTGTAAGCCTTCTTCTCGCTGCCCCAACTATCAACCACCTCTTTATCTGAAATATCCTGCATCGGTCCATTCGACCAAGCACCCGCCCAAAACAGATTCTCGCCATAGCTGCCACTCGAATGGCGCATATTGCATTGATTGGTATCCCTCAGATGCTCCGCCCACGCTTGAGCCGAAGCGGCCACTGTTGGTGAGTAGGTCACTTCGCCCACACCCACTTGAGCGCGCCAACGATTATGAGCGGCAACCATTTCGGCTGGATTCACCTCCACACACCAGGCATCAGAAACCGCCAACACCACCAGCAATCCAGTCATTACTTTGGAAATTTTCATTGTTCTCTCCCCGTTGAGAATCATTTTCGACCTATATGTTGAGATTAGTAATCTAGCTGAGCTCGCCAGCATCACTTCCGTCGCGCTTTATTCAAGGCTGAGTCTGCCCGCTCCATAAAAATGGGAGGAACGCTCATATAGACACTGGTTGAATTGCAAAATGAGTTGAGCACAGCCAATGCATCGCGCAAGTCTGGGGCGGCCATGAACAACTCAGCTGACACCTCTTGGCTGGCATATCCCAACATCGTGCCTTTCAAACCCACTTGAGTAAGTCTTTGAGCAATATCTTCCGACTCTGGTATCTCGACCAGCACATACTTCACGCCTTCTTTCATGGCAAAACTCACTTAGCACTTTGCTCCATTGCGACCGTGAACTTGGATAGCCTAGCTTTTGCTATGGGTAGCCCCTTGTCGCTAAATCCCCTCGGGTCTGCCACTCACCTGCAAGAGAATATCCAAATGAGTGGCATGTTTCGCTTCAAATATTAATAAGCTCGACGCAGCTGTTCATGGAACGAGTTGTAGTTTCCGCTATACGGATACGAGTTATAGTCCTTGGTCTTGGAGGCCTTGATATCCTCGGCTAGAGCCGCGATTTCCTTGCTACCGCTGGAGTTTTTCTTCGCCCGCTGGAGCACGTCTTCAGTTTTGGTGCTCTCCGTAGATGACGGGGCGCTCGACTCTGACAATGATCTCTGCATCTTGGCAGCGGCCAACAACAAAATCGGATCATGGCGCGCATCACCGTAGGCGATTAAACGATTGATCAAATTCGCCTGCTCAGTGCTTGCAGCCATGGATTGTGGCGATGCCGCTTTTGCTTCCTCGGCGCAAGCATTACCAATACACGCGAGAACCACAACGGAAGCTAATCCCAACTGTTTAGATACGTTCATTTAATTTCTCCTTTACCTTCATCACACGAAAACCCGCCAAATAAAAACGGAGGCTTGTAGCCTCCGTCCTATTACATGTCATCTTTTCCTGTCAGCTCTTTCTCCACTGCATCCCCTGTCAGCGCAACCGCCATGATCACCGCATTCACGGCCTTCTTATCCGCATTGGCAGGAACCTGAACCGTAAATACGGCTGCATATCGAGAGCCGTATTTCTTTAGCGACCAAGAGCCGACCTTGTAACTGGCATTCTTTTCCAAGAGCATCTTGGCCTTTTCGTCAGGCAGGGGCTGCTCAGACAAATATGCGATAGACCACAAGTCGCGTGACTCATACTCCCCCAAAATATTGGTATTCGCATTCACCCACAGGAGCTGGGAGCGACCATCCGACAATCCCCCCATAGTCAGCTTGGCATCACCGTCTGCATCCACCTCGTACTTGTAACCGATATCTTTCAGAACAGCATCGACACGCGCATCTTTCGTTGAATCAGCCATCGCGGGCGACGAGATACATGCTGCTGCCAACAAAGAGACCAAACATACTTTTTTCATCACATCCCCTTTCAAGTTAAGTGGGCGAAGTTATCTGCCCGATTTTTACAACACAACACTGCACATCTACTTAGACGGATAAACCCGGCACATTGTCAGGTAGTTCAGGACTGTTTTTTTGAGTGACGCAAGTTATGGGCGTTCGTCAACGAGGCTAAAGCTGCTCTCGTGATAGAACTTGTTTTTATGATTCCCTTGTTGACTAAGGCGACTTATTCGAAATAGGGATCGGTTTATCCTTCTACCGATCCACTCATATGGGAAGGATTCTAACAGCACGCCAAATATGCACCTATATGCCTAAAGACATAGGCAAACCCCCTACTGCGAACAACACCTATAACCACATAGCTGTACAGATAAACCCACGCAAACGCAGCATTACAACGTTAGAATACCCATCAGTAACTTTGCCATTGACCTACGTTAAGGAGAACGCAATGCCCGCATACAAGTCACTCACTTTAGCCATCTTAGCCGCAGCCGTAGGAATGTCTGCCTGCTCCAAACCAACCAGTCCGCCAGAAGCACCGGCAGTTCCGGTTGTTGTAGCGCCAGAAGCCAGCGCTCCGCTGCCTGCTTCCGAAGCATCGATTGCGGCGCCGGTAGCAACACCTACTGCTCCGGTCTCAGAACCAGAAAAGCCTGCTCCCGCGCAGGTTGCACCGGCCGCTACAAAGCCAGAGCCAGCATTGAAGACTCCTGAACCTACCAAGCCGAAGGTGGTAGCGACACCCGCTACTCCTGCGCCAAAACCAACTCCAGCGCCCACACCTACCCCGACTCCAAGCCCGACGCCTGCACCGACACCTGCTCCCACACCAACTCCTGTACCAGCAGCAGCGGCAACACTCTCTCAAGATCAATTCTTGTCATTGGCCTCGAAGAGTGGTTGTCTGGCCTGTCACGCAATCGATGCCGATAAGATCGGCCCTGCATGGCGCAAAGTGGGCGACAAATACAAGAGTGATGCCCATGGCGCATCCACTATTGCAAGCAATATCACGAGAGGTGGACGCTTTGGCTGGAACAAGTCTATGGCCATGCCCGCCAAGGGTGCTGGACGTGCGACCGAAGCAGAAATTGCGCAACTCGCTGCTTTCATCGCCGCATTGAGATAATCTCTTCAACAAAAAATAACGGGGCGTCAATTGACGCCCCGTTATTTTTCGCAAGCAGAATTCACATTCAGCTTGTCACCACCTCGTGAAGCAAGCCATCGGCAAATAACAAGGCACAGCGTACCGATTTAGCCGGATACACCGTCTGCATCGCAGCCCGATACTGCTCCATTTGCATAGTATGCCGCGACAGATTTGCGCTCTCACCCATCTTGTAATCCAGCACCCACACTTCGTCATCGAACTCGACTAGACGGTCGATGCGGCGCAGCTCGCCGTCGGCGCTGACGTAAGGGAGCTCGTTGCAGGCTCGTTGGAATTGCAAAGGATCAAAGAAGCGGTGCAAGTGTGGCTGAGCCAGCAAAGTTTGTGCTTGTGGCAGCAAGACTTCCAGCTCAGCGGTGGAAAGGTTGCAGCGTGATCGCAGCAGTGCGGCATCCGCATCACTCAACGCGATACCGCTCACCACCTCTCCCAGTGGGCGAGGAGTGTCGGTGGCCAGATGCTGCAACAGCGCGTGCAGCTTGATGCCACGCCGTTGCGCTTCACTCAAGCTGGCGCGACGTTGGCCGGTGGGAATGGGGCGAGTCAGCGCCGCATCGACCTCGGGCGCACTCACCGCAACGGTCTCCGCCACACTCAGCGCCTCACGCAGCAACGGGTTGCCCGCCACCGTCAAAGCATCCAGCGCCGCTGCGATGCGCCCGTACCACGAACCTTCGCTCAATTTTTCATTGCCGCTCACTAGCAGCGCCTGTTTGGCGCGCGTCATGGCGACGTAGAGCAGGTTCATCGCCTCGCGCTCGGCCAGTTTTTCTTCCGCCGAAAAATACGCGTCCCGCTTGATTCCGCGCGCCTTTTGCGTGGTGTAGAGGGAAAAGTGATTGGGCTGTTTTTCATCCGGCGACCAGTCCAGCAGCACGCCGTAGCTGTCGGATTTCTCACGCGCGTCGTTAGCATCGATCAGCCACACAATGGGCGCTTCCAGCCCCTTGGATTCATGCACGGTCAGGAAACGCAGCGCGTTGCCCACCGCCCCCAGCTTGCCCTCGTCCGGCGACTCATTGTCGCTGGCGGCGCGCAGCTCGGCCAGCTCCTGCAAAAAGCGCGGCAAGCTCGGGTAGCGCCCCGCATCCACGTTGAGCGCGATATGCAAGAAGGCTTGCAGATTGGCGCACACCTGCTCGCGGAACTCCGGCGGCACGGCGGCGCGATAGCGCGCCATGGCATCGGCCTCGAAGTAGATGCGGTCGAGCAAGTCATGCACCGGCAGGCGGTCGGCGAGGTTCAGCCAGTTGCGCAGCAGACGCTCAGCGCGCTGCAACAGGGGTGACGAAGTTCCCGATTCGACCAACAACTGTAAGCGTCGCCACCAGCTCCCCTCCTCCACCGCAGCCAGTTGCAGCAACTCCCCATCCCCGCAGCCGAACAGCGGCGAACGCAGCACCTGCGCCAGTTGCAGGTCGGCGAACGGGGTGATGAGGAAGGTCAGCAGCGCCTGCAAGTCCAGAGCTTCCAGCGTCTCCAGCAACCCGCCGCGCCGTGAGGTGACGAAGGGAATATGGCGCTGGCGCAGTGCCTGTTCGTAGATGGCGAGGTGAGTGCGTTTGCGCACCAACACCATGAGGTCGCCGTATTGCGCCGGGCGCACCGTGCCGTCTTCGTCATGCACATGCCAGTTGCCGACGATCTCGGCGACCCTGGCGGCGAACTGTTCGGCCTCTGCCTCACGCGCGCTGCCGCCCTTCTCCGCTCTGGCTTCCAGCAAAGGGTTACGCAACACCAACGCCCCCGCAGGCTCGGCTTCGGCCTTCTCCACCTGCGCCAATTCCAGCACCTCGACGTAGCCCGGCAGCCCGACGTTGTGCGACTCATGCGTGACGAAATCGTGGAATACCGGCTGCCCCTCGAACACGCCGTTCACCGCCGCCAGCACCGCAGGCGCGTTGCGCCGGGTGACGTTGCGCTTCTGATGCGCCGCGCCGTAGTGCTCTTGCAGGAATTCGCGCACCACGTCGAAGATGCGCGCATCGGCGCGGCGGAAGCGGTAGATGGACTGCTTCGGATCGCCCACCATGAAGATGGTCGGGCGCGAATCCACCGCGTCCGCCGCCGCGAACCACGCCTTGAGGATCTGCCACTGCAAGGGGTTGGTGTCCTGAAACTCGTCCAGCAACACATGCTTGTAGCGGCTGTCGAGCTTGTACTGCATGTATTCGGCATGGTCGCTGTCGTTGAGCAGACGTGCCGCCTGCCATTCCAAATCGCCGAAATCCATCTGCTGCTGGCGCTGTTTCAGGCTTTGGTAACAGTCCAGCAAGGCCGCGCCGCAGCGCAGCGCGTAAGTGTTGATGGCGTACACCTTGCGGTCGTCCAGCTCACCACGCAGGGCTTCGAGTTGGGCGAACAACGCGTCGCGTGCAAGAAGGAAGGCATCGGCGTTCTGCTTAGCGGTCGATTTCAGCGCACGCCGCTCGTCCTTTTGGGTGAACAGCAGCGCCCACACGGCGACAAAGCGCGCCTCGCCCACATTGTCCGTCCACGCCTGCTCCAGCGCACTCGCCGATTCTTTCTGCTTGGCCGTACCGCCCGCCGCCCACTGCCCAGCGAACGCCATCACCGCCTGCTCACTGCGACCATCCTGCGCCCACTCCGCGACCGGATCGCGCGATTCGTCGATCTCCAACTCGTCGCGCAACTGCGCCAGCGCCCAATCCACCGGCTCGCCCTGCCCAGCGACATACGCCTGCCACTCGTTGCGTAGCGCGACGAACTTGAACAGCAGCGCCTGCGTGCTGTGCAGCCCGATCTCGGCCAGCAGCGCCTGCATCGCCTGCTCGGTGACACTGCCCGGCGCATCGCCCAACTGGTCAGCGAACATGCGCCACGCCTCGTCCTGCAAAGCCTGCGTCTTCTCCAGCAGACTCACCCCGCCGGGTGCTGCCGCCAGCGGCGCGCGCTGCATCAACTGCATGAACCAACCGTGGAAGGTATTGATGGTGAGCGGCGGCTGGGCCTGCAACACCTCGGCGAACAAGGCGCGCGCGCGCGGCAAAGCCGCTTCGACCTCCGCCTCGGCCAGCGCCCGTTCGCGCAGAAACTGGCGCACTTTCTCGTCATCCGCCACCGCCAGCAGATGCAACCAATCATGCAACCGCTGCTGCATCTCCTGCGCCGCCTTGCGCGTGAAGGTGATCGCCAGAATCTCGGCAGGCTTCCCCCCCGCCAGCAACAGCCGCACCACCCGCGACACCAGCAACCAAGTCTTGCCGCTGCCCGCACAGGCTTCAACGACGATGCTGCGGGTGGGGTCTAGCGCGGTGTGGTTATCCATGATCGTTTAAATTTGAATCGTAGGCTGGGGTGAGGCACGAACCCCAACAATGTCAGATAAGCGAAAAAAATACTAGGTGCAAGCTCATCCGAGCCTTCGCGGATCAAACTTACGTAACAAAGTATCTGCCGAGATTTCTTTTCGGATCATGTCTGTCTGATCAATTTTCCGCCCCCGGTAGAAAAGGTTATATGACTCGAACGGAATCAACTTCCCGTCTGGCTGGGCAAAGTGAATGCAGGATTTCTTCACGGCGCGCAGGTCAAGGTTATGGATATCCATGAATTGCACGATGAGGACACGGAAGACGTTTTCGTAATCCAGTTTTGCCGCAGCCACTTTGGGTAGGCAACACAACAAGTCGGACAGACAAGAGGCTTGTGATTTTGGCGAGTGGTTGGTGGAGAAGAGTTTAAACACTTGATCTTTGAGTGCGGGGTCGCGCTCGAATACGATCGTGTTGCGCGGCCCAGCCAGTAGAGCATCCGGCCCTAGATGGCGAGTAAGGGGAATAACCTTGCCACCGAGTTTGAGCGCATAGGCCATCGCCAACGTATCTGGATTGCAAGGCACGGGTACCACATCTTCCTTGGTAAAAAGTTGCGACTGCTCCGCCACCGCGCGGCGAATACCGCTCACGGTGAGGCGTTTGTTCTGCCCTTGCACGGTCTTCCGCCCCACCTCACTCACAGGCTGCAAAGTCACACCGCGTACGCATTTCCATTGCAAGGCATGCTGAATCACTTCGCCGATTTGGTCTTCATTGATGCCGGGTAGCACGGTCATCACCAGCGTGGTGGAAATGCCAAATTTTTCCAATCGTTCCAGTGTGCGTTGATGCACTTCCGCCAAAGTCGCACCGCGCAGTTGCTTGAGTGTGTCGTCATGCAATGAATCGAATTGCAGATAGATTTCCAGCCCCGGCGAATATTTCACCAACCGTTCCGCGAAAGCGGCATCAGTCGCAATCGTCAGGCCGTTGGTGTTGACCATCAGATGTTTGATGGGGCGACTCTTCGCTGCATCCAAAATAGCAAAGAAATCGGGATGAAGCGTCGGCTCACCGCCAGAGAGTTGCACCACGTCCGGTTCACCCTCGTTCGCCACCACCGCATCCAGCATGGCGATGACATCGCTCAATGGTTTATGTTGCTGCTGCGGCGTGGATTCGGCATAGCACACAGGACAAGTGAGATTGCAGTTGTCGGTAATCTCCAGCACCGACAGACAAGAGTGCTGCATGTGGTCTGGGCACAGCCCGCAATCGTATGGGCAACCGTAGGTCATCTTGGTATTAAACTGCTCCGGCATCTCGGGATGCTTCACATATACCTCGCGGCACAGGCGGTAATACTCGGCATCGTCACAAATCAAGGTGCGCTCGAAGCCATGCGCGGGGCACCATTTTTCCAGAAGCACCTCTTCGCCTTTGATGATGATCTTGGCTTCGACATGGCGCAGGCAAGTGGAACACACCGACCCGGTCGTGTCGTAAAACAACCAAGGACGATTCTTTCTGCTCATGCGACCACCTTTAATTTTCGCCACTGTTCCCAACACAGCGGCATGTAGAACAACAGGGCAATGGCGCACACCACTTGTATGCCAGACAAACCAAAGCCGTAATCGAAGGGAACGGGTTTAAGCCCATCCACACACAAGCGCCACAACAGATAACTGCACAGCATCACCTTGAATAACAGCCCCGATTGCATCGCCCACGCCGACTGCACACGACGCAACGCCAACCACAACAACGCAGCAAACGCGATTTCATAAAGCTGAGTGGGATGGCGCGGAATACCGTCTCCAAAATCAATACCCCAAGGCAAACTGGTTGGCACACCGTAAGTGCCATCTTCCAGCCCCGCCACAAAACAACCGATGCGCCCTATCATCAAACCGAGCAAGACAGGGAACACAAAGGCATCACCCATTGAATTGCGCACACCAGAAAATTTCTTCGCCAACTCCACCCCGAGCAACCCGCCCAGCAAACCTCCTACCATGGACTGCCCAGCGAACCACACCTCTGCCTTGTTCCAATACATAGCCAACAGATGCGGCATCTCGATCCAGAACACTAGTTTGTTGCCTATGCCCGCCCCAAAAACACACCCTAGCAATACGGCATAACGTGCACCATGGAGCAATGATAGTGTCGTCTCCCCCTGACACAACAACAGCCGCCGGTAGTAAAACGCTCCCGCCGAAATCGCAAAGGCTTCCAAACCCGCATGAAATTGTTGCGGAAAGGATGTAATAGGAAACAACATTGACACCCCAACCTCACTCCCCGTCCGATGCTTGATGCTGTCCTGATTTACAACCCTGAATGGTGTTCGCTTTTTTGATCGCCCACCACCCTAACACCGCCACCACAGCGGAAAAACTCAAAGAAACCGGCACGATCTGAATTAGGCTCCAATCTTGAATCAAGAAAACAACATTGCTCACAACACAGCCACCACCGCCTAGCAACATCAAGCTTCCCAGCAGCAACAGAAAACATTTCGCGGCATATTCCACACTTCCCCCTCGAACAGAGTCGTTCATCCTCAAGACGTTGATTGGCAGCATAGGTTGAACCACCGCCCCTACTCAATCTACAAACCTTTCATGTCATCGATGCCAACCGGAAATTATCTTCGGCAATAACCGGGGACACGGTTTTCCCGCTCATCGCCCAGCCTTCCAATACTCTGGCCCACTCTATGGCGCGCGGCAGTGTGTGTCAACTTGCCCGCCGCTCAAAGAGCGCCCTGATCACCTCACTCGGCAGCCCACCACCCCTTGCGGCACAAGCCCTTCATCGCGCAATACTCGCACGCCTTGTCCACGCCGTTGGCGGGCAGTGTCGTGCCTGCGCGTAGCTGGCTGAATATCTCCTTGAGACGCGCCAGATTCAGCGCGGCCAGTTCGTCCATCGCTTGCTCCGGCTGCACGTTGACCACGGCCTTGCTGTCGTCGAGGGCAACGAAGGTGGCTTCGGCGGATTCGCTCATGGCGGCGTAGCTGGCAAGTTGTACGTCTTCTCCGGTTTGTTTGAGCAGGCCGGTGAGGCTATTTTTGTCTTTGGTTTTGTAGTCGAGCACGCGCTGTGCGCCGTCGGCTTGGGTGTCCAGTCTATCCAGCCTGCCGTGCAGCAGCAGATCGTCGTCCACGGCCAGTTGGTAGCCCTGCTCCGCCGCCGCGAAATGCCAGCCGTTCTGTTCGTTCTCCAACTGCCAATCCAGATAGGCCGCTTGCTGGGCTTGCCAGCGCAATCGCCAGCCGTGGGCGAGAAAGTCGTGTTGCACGGCGACGGCGAACACTTCGTCGCTGATGCGCGCCAGCGTGGCTTCCAGCTCGACGCGCGGCAAGCCGCTAAGCTGCGGGCGTTCGCCGTGAAAGCGCTGCAATATCTCGTGCACCCAGGTGCCGTAGTCGCGCTTGTCCAGCGCCTCGCGCACCTCGTCGAGTTCGTCCAGCCGCAAGATGTAACGGGCGTAATACTGGTAGGGGCAGGCCATCAGCGTGTTGTAGCCGCTGGGCGATATCTTGATCGGCAGCAACTTAGCTGGGGCTGCCGGTTGCGGCATGGTCAGCGACTGCAGCGGCGAGCTGGGTTCGGGCTGGACTTGCCCTCGTTCCAGCAAAGGCGCGAGTTCACGCTCGATAAGGTCGTCCTGCAACTGGACGCGCAGCAGTTCCAGCCACGGGCTGAGCAGGTTGGGTTCGCCGTTCTTGGTCTCTTGCCAAGTCACCAACACGGTGTCGTTGAGCGCCAGCAGACCGCGCAGGTCGTCCTGCACCTGTTGGACTTTCTGCGCGGTGACCGGCAGGCCGAGCGCGCCGCGCACTGCGTCGTTGAACCACTGGCCGCCGCTCAGATCGCCCGGCAGGTGGTCGGCATCGCAGCCCAAGAGCAGCACGGCATCGAAGCGCCGCCAGCGGGTGGCGGCCAGATGGGTGAACACCACCGGGCTTTCCACGCTGCTGTCGCGGAAGGTGTTGAGGTCGAGCTGCTGCGCCAGCCAGCGCCGCCATTCGCCGAAGCTGAAACGGCTGCGGTCGTCGGCCAGCTCTTCGCGCCATTCTGCGAGCAGTTGCAACAGCTCGCGTCCGGCGGCGTCCTGCGCCCAGCCGGTGAGTACGCCTAGACTGTCCAGACTTTGCTCCAGCCGCTCCAGCCAGCCGGTCAAGGTGAACTCGCGTCCAGTGGGCAGGCGCTGCGCGGCTTGTTGCAGGCGCAGCAAGGCGTGGCGCAACTCGTCCGACTCGGCCAGCCGCTGGAACTCCTCCAGCCGCGCCGATACTTGATGTTCGCGCAGCAGACGCTCCAGTTGATAGACCGCCTGCTTGCGTTCGGACGCGGGCTGATCGGCGAACACGTAAGGTGACTTCATCAGGTCGAGCACGTCCTGATAGTAGAAATCACCCTGCACCGCCTCTAACCAGCGCATCAGCACCGCGCTCACCGCCAGCGTGGCGAAGGTCCAGCCGGTCTCGTCCTGCACCAATATCTGCGCGCGCTCCAGCAAGGCACGCACTCGTCGTGCCACCAGCCGGTCTTGCGCCACCAACGCGATGCTGCGCTTGCCCGCCAGCAGCCAGCGGCGAATTTGTAGGTCTGCGGCTTGGGCTTCTTGCTCTAGGCCGTGAGCGGGAAAGAGGGAAAAATCAGTCGCAAGTCGCAAGTCGAAAGTCGAAAGAGGGTTCGAGGAACTCAAGGTTTGGGCTTCCACATCCCCCGCCGCTAACACTCGCAGATCGAATATCCGCACTGGCGCACGTTCGGCGTAAACCTGCAAGAAGCGCGTCTCGGGAGTAGAAAGATCGGAGGTGAGCAGTACGTACAGCGGCGCACTCGCTTGTGCGGCGAGAGTCGCCAGTCGTTGCTGGTAGGCGGCGACTCCGTCCAGTTCGCTGCTGCTGCTCATGGCATGCCACAACTCGTGAACTACTCGCGCCTCAAACTGCAAGGCGTTGTTCTTTCGCGCCTGATAGGCGTGTTCCAGCTGCGCCTGAAATGCCGCCTCATCCTTGGGCAAATTGACGTGCTGGCGGGTCAGTTCGTCCATCAGGGTGAGCAGTTCTCGCGCCAGCGCCCATAGATCGGCTTGCTCGAACCAGCCTTGTTTGCGCAGTGCTTGATACAAAGAGGCCAATCTGGCGCTATCGGAAACCACGGCCTGCGTGAGCGGGACGTTCTGAACCCAATCGGTGAAGGTGGTCAATTGCGGCAGTAGTAGCGCGGACACACCTGACAGCGCCGCCAGTCGTTGCACCAAAGGCTGCGCGACGTGGTAGTTCGGCAGCAAGATGACGACGTGACGCAGATCGGGTGGGGGGTGATCGCGCAGCAACTGCTGCGCGATCAGATCATACGGACTCAAACTTTCACTCAACGGCAACTGACTTCCTCACAGATCCGCCCAGCTAGGCGCCGCTTGCCAATGCTCGATCCAAGCTGGAATCTCGCTTGCTGGCATGGGTTCAGCGATGCCGTAGCCTTGAGCGATGTCACAGCCTAGTTGCAGCAGCAACCTGCCTTGCTCTAGCGTTTCCACTCCTTCCGCGACTAGACGACGTTTGAAAGCAGCCGCCAAGCCGATCACGCTCTCGACGATGGCAAAGCTTTCCATGTCATGCGCCATGTCGCGTACAAAAGTCTGGTCGATCTTGAGCACTTGGGCGGGCAGATGGCGCAAGTAGATCAGCGTCGAGTAGCCCGTACCAAAGTCATCCAGCGCAAAAGTCACGCCGAGATTGGCGCACTCGTGGATCACTTCGGAAACCAGCGCCACGTCGTCGAACGCGGTACTTTCCAGAATCTCCAACTCCAAATGATGCCTTTCCCACTCTGGGTAGCGCTCAAATAGGGAACGGAGATGGGAGACGAAATCCACGTCCTGTAAATGACGTGGCGAGATATTGACGCTGACTGGGAGTTCCAGTCCCGCTTGCCTCCAAACCACACTCTGACCGAGTGCCTCTTTCAGTACCCAATTACCGATGTCCACCGCGATGTCCAGACACTCGGTCAGCGGCAGAAAGTCGTGCGGTAACAACAAGCCACGCTCGGGGTGATTCCAGCGGATCAAAGCTTCGACACCCACCACCTTGCCCTTCCGCATATCGACCTTGGGTTGGTAATACAACTGGAACTCGCCAGAGGCTAATCCCGCCTCGACCCTACGCAGCAGCTCTTTTTGCTCGATGGTGCGACGATCATGCTCGGAATCGAAACGCACATAGCGATTACGCCCGCCCTGCTTGGCGGCATACATGGCCTGATCAGCGTGCCGCAACAAGGCATCCGCATCACCATCGTCGTAGGGAAACAGGGTGTAGCCGAGGCTGGCGGTGATACTGATCGTGTGTCCCTCTAGCAGATAGGGCTCGGACAGAGCGGACAACAAGCGCACCACGGCCAGCTCACTCTCTTCTTCGCTGCGCAGCCCGGTCAACAACAGAGCGAATTCGTCCCCGCCAATGCGGGAAGCGGTATCGCCGGAACGCACACAGCGATCCATCCGTCGCGCGACCTCCTGCAACAGCAGGTCGCCCACGGTGTGGCCGAACTTATCGTTGACCGGCTTGAAGCCATCCAGATCGAGATACCCCACCGCCAGCAATTCTCCGCTACGCTCGGACTGCGCCAGCGCGATACGGAAACGATCGGTGAATAGCGAGCGATTGGGCAACTGGGTCAACGCATCGTAATAGGCCAGACGCTCCATCTGACTCTGACTCATCTTGAGCGCCGTGATGTCAGTGAATACCCCAACGCAATGGGTGGTTACGCCACTTTCATTATGTACCGCAGAAATCGTCAACAGCTCGGCGAGCAGCTCGCCATCCTTGCGCCGATTCCACACCTCGCCGCTCCAATAGCCCTCACGCTGCAATGCCGCCCACATCTCGGCAAAGAATTCAGGAGGGTGATTCCCCGATGCGAGGATGTCCGAGTTCTTGCCAACCACCTCACTACGGTGATAGCCGGTGATCTCCTCGAACGCACGATTGACCTCAAGGATCTTGGCATTGGCATCGGTGATATAAATACCGTCGTGCGCAAACTGAAATACGCTGGCGGCAAGGCGCAACTGCTTCTCGGCCAGATTGCGCTCGGAAATATCACGCACCACCGCCACCACGCCGATGCACGCACCTTCATGATCGAATACCGGCGACTTACACGCCTCCATCAAAATGCGCCGCCCGTCATGCCGAGTGACCCACTCCTCATTGCAGATCGTGGTGCCCGCAGCAATCACGTCACGGTCACGTGCGCGGAAAAATTCAGCCTGCTCTTGCGGCACCAGATCAAAGTCGGTCTTGCCGATGACGGTGCTCACTGGCAAGCCCACGCTATGAGAAAAGGCTTGGTTGCAATCTAGGTAGCGCCCTTCCAAATCCTTGAAGATCACCATATCAGGAATAGTGTTCATCAGTTGGCGCAAGCGCTCTTGAGTTTCAGCGGCTTCCTCACTCACCATATCGGCATCCGACCACTCCAAAGGACGTACTAAGTCATGCTCAGACAATAGACCGACCAATCGTCCATATTCATCGACCACAACCAGATGTCGCATGCTGAACATCTGCATCTGCGCGGCAGCCTGAGTCAACGAAGCATCGCTGCGTATGCTGCGCACCGGCGAGGTCATCACCTCGCCCATCGTGACATGTTGCCGTTGTTCGCCATACATTCGCACGACATCACGCTCGGTCACGATGCCTATCGGCTCGTCGTGCTCGATTACGATCACGCAGGAAGCACGTGCTGCGACCATCTGCTCTAGTGCGCTGATGACTGGCATCTCTCGGGTTGCTTGTAACCAGTTCTGCCCCATCAGTGAGGCGACATCGCGCAGGTGGGCAAAGAAACCGATGCCTAGATGAAAGCGGAAATCACTTTCCGACACCATGCCGACCGGATTGTCGCTGCTATCGACCACCACCAGATGACGTATGCCATGACGGGTAGCAAACCGAAAGGCTGACGCCAACTCGACATCCATCTGAATGGTCATCACATGGGAAGTCATCAGATGAGCGACCTGCGTATCGGGCGGTAACTCGGCATTCATCGCCTTGACCATATCGCGCTCGGTGATGATACCGAGCAAATGGGTGCCCTCCATCACTAGCACCGACGAGATTCGTGAACTCGACATCGTCGCAGCGGCATCCGCCAAGGTGGAGTGTGGCGACAGACTATCCAGATGACGGGTCATGATGTCGGATAAGCGTTTATTCATCGTTTCACCTTAAGACTGACGCAACAACTCAGCAAACTGAATCGCCGGCATCGGTTTACCAAAGAAATACCCCTGACAGGCACAGCAACCGCTTCTGCACAGAATCATTGCCTGTCCTTCGGTCTCCACTCCCTCGGCGATCACCTCCATATGTAGGTTCAGCGCCGTCGAAATCAGCGTCTGCACAATCACCACGTCATCCACACTTTTTTCAATGTCGTTGACGAATGAACGGTTAATCTTGATGGTGTCAATTTCAATCTTACGCAGATACGCTAGACTGGAGTAGCCCGTGCCGAAATCATCCAGCGCGATGCGGAAACCCATCGCCTTGATTGCCGCCAACGCGGATTGCACTTCTTGTGGACGCATCAGAACACTCTCCGTCAGTTCCATCTCAAGCAACGTAGGATCAGCGCCAGTGTCGGCGATGGCTTGCGCCAACACCACGGGTAGATCGCTGTATAGGAACTGCCGCGCCGACACGTTGAAGCTGATCGGCACGCGTTTCAGCCCAGCATCGCCCCAGAGCCGGCTTTGCGCACACACCGCCCGCGCCACCCACTCGCCAATGCCATTGATCAGATTGCTTTGTTCTGCCACGGAGATGAACTGTCCGGGCGCTACCCTACCCTGCTCGGGATGATTCCAGCGAATCAGCGCTTCTCCGCCGATGATCTCACCATTCCGTGAATCGACCTTGGGTTGGTAGTACAGCTCAAACTCTTCGCGCTTCAGTGCCAAATGCAGGTCGTGCTCAATCGCCAAGCGCTCTTGGGTACGTACATTCATCTCATCTCGGAAAAAGCGATAGCCAGCTCGGCCATTTTCCTTGGCGTGATACATGGCGGCATCTGCCTTTTGTAGCAGTGCATCAAAATTTCCACCATCTTCGGGATACAGGCTGATGCCGATACTTGGGGTCGTATGTAGATCGTAACCACCAGCTAGGTAAGGTACTGACAATGTATCGACAATTTTCCGTGCTACGCTCGCGACGGCTTCGGTATTAGGCATCTCGACCAGAATGACGACGAACTCATCACCGCCGATGCGGGCGATGGAGTCCTGCTCGCGCACGCAAGTACGCAGACGTTCCGCCACAGCTTGCAGCAACATATCACCAACTTCGTGTCCCAAGGTGTCGTTGATCACCTTGAAGTGATCCAGATCAAGGAACAGCAAGGCCACACCACTACCGTGTCGCACCGCATTGCCAATGGCGCGCTCCATGCGGTCACGCAGCAAGCGACGATTGGGCAAGCCGGTCAGATGGTCGTGATTGGCCAGAAACTCGATCCGGCACTGCGCCTGCTTCTGGCTGGTGATGTCACGGAATGCGCACTGGAACACAACCATCCCATCCGGCAAGGTGACAAGCCGCACGGCGGCCTGAATGTCCATGATGCGCCCCCATTTGGAGCAATGTTGTGTCTCAAAATCGTCACGCCCAGTAGCTTCGATATTACGTTTGTGCTCCGCATACTCTTCTGGTGACTCTTTCGCCTCAAACTGCGGAATACGAAGATTCATCATCTCTTCGGCGGTGTATTCGTACTGGCGCAAAGCCTCTTGGTTATAGCCCGTCACCTTGCCTTCAAGGTTGAACAACACCACCGCATCCGGCATCTGATCAAACAACGTTTGATACTGGAAGCGTAAGGCTTGTATCTCATGCTCGGCGAGTTTGCGCGCTGAAATATCGACGATGATGGCAATGAAATATTCAGGCGACCCCGTCTCATCGCGCACCAAGGACAGGGTCAAATCGACCCATACCGGGCTGCCATCTTTGTGCAAATAGCGTTTTTCGACATGATGATCATCAAATTTACCCGCCAACATCTCAAAGAGGAGGGTGGCATCATTCCCCACATCACTCGGATGAGTGATATCGCTAAAGGTGAGTTTGAGCAGTTCGTCCGCGCTGTAGCCCAATATGGCGCAAAGGTTCTGATTGACCCTCAGCCAACGCCCATCAGTGGCCACATGTGCTACGCCCACCGCGGCCTGCTCGAACGTAGCTCGGAACAAAGCCTCTTGCCGGCGCAAAGCATCGGCAGCCTGACGTTCGGTCGATGCGTCATGGAACACCAACACTACACCCCGTATCGTTCCGTCCAAATCACGCACTGGAGCCGCCGAATCCTCGATCGCACACTCGCTGCCGTCGCGTGCGATCAGCACGGTGTGATTAGCCAAACCGACGATGCGCCCTTCGCGCAATACGATTTCAACTGGATTTTGGACAACTGCGCGTGTGGTTTCATTGACGATATGAAACACCTCTTGCAGCGTCCTCCCTTCCGCATCCGCGCTCGTCCACCCCGTCATCTGTTCCGCCACGGGATTGAGAAACTCCACACAACCTAGTCTATCGGTCACGACTACCGCATCACCGATGGAAGAGAGCGTGACTTGAACTCGCTCTTTTTCTACCACCAACTTCTGAGTCAGCCGATTAAGAATCAGTACGCTCACAAAGCCAATCCCTGGGAGCATCACCAACAGCAAGATGTAGAGATAGTATTCCTGCATCTCATAGCGCAGACCAACCGCATCACTGACCGAGCTGATTCGCGCGAGCGCTGCATCCTTGATCTCGCCGCCCAAAGTATCAAACTCTGCCGATAAGCGACGATCCAAACCACGTACTTCTAGATCGAGGCGAGTAATATTTTCGGGGTGTCCTAAGAGGGGGAATCGTTGCAGCAATTCCTCATACTGCCGAGTCAAGGAAGCGTGACTTTGTTGCAAATGCTGCAAGTGTGCTGTGCTGAGTCCCTGTTTGGCCAACTCATTGGCCAAGTGACTCATCTTATTCTGAACCATGCCCGCTTCAGCTTGGAAGCCTTCGTGGTAGCGCTTGAAGTCGGTCTCATCGTCACCACGTAGCAACAAGTCTTTCCACTCCTGCACTTGCCGCCTGAAAATCACTTGAATTTGATGCTGTTCATCCACCAGTGCGGTGACGGCTTGCACCCCCAGCACGGTTTCTTCACCAATATTGTTGAGCAGACTGTATAGCACCCAGCCACTAGTCAAGACGCTCAGCGCCATGACCAGCACAATCACTGCATATAGGATGCGTATTTTGTCTTTCAGTAGTTTGCTCACCGCAAACGCTCCCTAGGAACCCCAGACTCAGATTCGATTCAACTTACGCGAAAATGGTTATCGACCGAAACAGCCTGCCCTTTAGCCATTTGCGACGCACTCTATCACGAACCACCCCCAATTTTTTATGTGTGGAAGCGCAATAAAAAATAAGGGCAGCGATTCGCTGCCCTTATTCTCAGATGCCTATATCGTTCATCGGCCTGCGCGTAGCGCTTCGATGCGCTCATCCAACGGCGGGTGGGTCATAAACAAGCGGGAGAACGCGGCTCCACCTGAGATACCGGAGGCTGCCATTTGTTGTGGCAGTGCAGATTGCTCGTGATTGGCTTTGAGGCGCTCCAGTGCGGCGATCATCTTCTGACGTCCCGCCAAGCTCGCACCACCCGCATCGGCGCGGAATTCGCGCTGACGCGAGAACCACATCACGATGACGCTGGCCAGCACACCGAGCACCAGTTGCGCCACGATCTCGGCCACGAAAGCGCCGATGCCGGGGCCATGACTCTCTTCATCATTCTTGCGCAACAAGCTATCCACAAAGATACCGAAGAGCTTGGAGAAGAACACCACGAAGGTGTTGACCACGCCCTGGATCAGCGTCAACGTCACCATGTCGCCGTTGGCAACGTGACTGATCTCGTGCGCCAGCACCGCTTCTGCTTCATCCTTGCTCATGGCATTCAACAGGCCGGTGCTGACCGCGACTAGCGCATTGTTGCGATTCCAGCCGGTAGCGAACGCATTCACGTCAGGTGCGTCGTAGATCGCCACTTCCGGCATACCGATACCGGCGGCTTGCGCCTGACGGCGCACAGTCTCCACCAGCCAGCGCTCGGTCGGATCGAAGGGGTTGGTGATGATCTGCGCATTCACCGACTGCTTGGCCATCCACTTGGACATGAACAGCGAAATGATCGAACCCGCAAAGCCAATCACCGCTGACAGCACCAGCAAGGAGCTGAAATTGATCGCACCGCTGCGATCCAGATAGTGATCCACGCCGAGGATACGCAGCGTGATGTTGATGACAAACAGTACCGCCAGGTTGGTCAGAATAAATAAAAAGATTCGCTTCATATGTTTTTTACTCCAGATAACAGGTGTCGCGGGACACAAATTTTACCATTAACGTCCGCCCGCACCGCCTGAGATGGGGGACAGGATTTTCGTTTTCAAGCATTCGCGCCGGATACGACCGACTTTCTCCCAGATAGTTTCCGAGTATTTCACATAAGTATTGACTTATGTACTAACTAGAACATAATTCGCCAAACTCAAAACCGCAGCCCCTAGTCCTATGGCCATCAGCAAACCATTCTTACCCGCGATCCGTGAATTGGTCCGCACCTACCAAGCGTTCGAGATACATTCGGCACGTCACCTGCGCACACTCAACCTAACACTATCCCAGTTCGACATCATCGCTACACTGGGCAATACGGACGGCATGAGTTTCAAGCGTCTGGGCGAAAAGACGCTGATCACCAAAGGCACCTTAACTGGAGTAGTTGATCGCCTGACAGACAAGGGGCTAGTCAGGCGCATGGCATCGTCAACGGATGCTCGCAGTCAGATCGTACAACTCACCCCAGCAGGCGAAGTGCTGTTCAACCAAGTATTCCCAGCCCATGTCGCATATATCGAACAGGCATTCGCTGGCTTCCAGCAATCCGACTTTGACCGCATCGAACGCGCATTGCATGACCTTCATCGTGCGTTTCCCTCACTCGGTAGTGAGCCATGATGGAATACATGCAATCTTGGCTGGAACATCCCGTTTTTCAGGCGGGTATCGCACCATTCTTGGCCGCACTACTACTC
This sequence comes from Ferriphaselus amnicola, assembly GCF_000974685.2. NCBI lineage: Bacteria > Pseudomonadati > Pseudomonadota > Betaproteobacteria > Nitrosomonadales > Gallionellaceae > Ferriphaselus > Ferriphaselus amnicola. Next base: position 886,507 of record NZ_AP018738.1, on the reverse strand, counting down.
GCCATGCTGCTGTCCAAACCTCGCCTGAGCGGCTTGGCCGTAGTCGTGGCTTTCGCCCTCACGGTACAACTGGTCGGCGGCTTTGCCATCGACCCGCTGACCAGCTCACGCAAGCTGGTGATACTCACGTTGGGTGCCGCAGCACTGGCCATCCCACTGAGTTTCAGCAAGCCCAAATGGCTCACCGCAGCACTTGCACTTTCCGCAGCCACTGCGGCTGTATGGATGGCGTTCAGCATCTTGAAACAGAAAGAGTTGCAGGAGATGCTGTTATTCGGCAGCAGTGGCGCACTCTATCTAGGCTGGCTGGTGTACTGGGGTGATCGTCTGCATGACATGCCGATCCGCAGCGCCAGTTGCGGGGTCGGGTTAGGTGTCGGCACTGGCGGCGCGGCTTTGATCGGATCATCTGCGCTACTAGGCGCATATGGCCTAGCGCTTGCCGCTGCCGCCGCTGCAGTCGTATCGCTCCATCTGATCCACAACCGCCCCTTGCCATTGCGCCGGAACTTCATCCTTCCACTGGTGGTAGGTGCGGGTCTGATCGGTTATCTAGGCTCACTCACGGCACAACTTCCCTGGTATGCCCTCGCCTGCCTAGCACTGATCCCACCGCTATGCGGGTTACCGCTGGCGGATGGCAAGCCTCGGCTGCAAAGCGTTCTATTCGTCACACTCTCAACTGCCTGCGCAGCGGGAGCGATCTACCTGACTTGGCGTATCGCCGGTACCCCTCCGTATTAACTTCAACCCAAAGGAGAAACACCATGCAAAAACACACACTGATCTCGACTCTGCTTGCTGCGCTCATCTTGCCCGTCTCCGCACTCGCCGCAAATTACACCGTCGATCCAACCCACACTTACCCGCACTTCAGCGTCAGCCACCTAGGCTTTTCTACGCTGCAAGGCCGCTTCGATAAGAGCAGCGGCAAGGTCACGTTCGATCAGGCTGCCAAGACCGGCACCGTGGACATCACTATCGATGCCGCTTCGATCAGCACGGGCCTAGCCAAACGCGACGACCACCTGAAATCGCCAGATTTCTTCAACGCTGCCGAATTCCCCACGTTGAGTTACAAGGGTAGCATTCACTTCAAGGGCGATACTCCAGCCAGCGTACAGGGCAACCTGACTTTGCTGGGCGTGACCAAGCCCGTCACGCTGACCATCGACAGCTTCAAGTGCGGTACGAATCCGATGAGCAAGAAAGAAGAATGCGGCGCTGGAGCCAGCACTCAGATCAAGCGCTCCGACTTCGGTATGAAGTCTTTCCTGCCGGGCGTAGGTGACGACATCAAACTGGTATTCGAGATCGAAGCCTATAAGGACTAAGTCAGCTCCAGCCTCTCAAGGAAAAATGAAGCCGGGATCTCCCGGCTTCTTTCACTCCACCCGACCGCCCAACAGATTCGCTGGAACCGCCTCATGCATCCGCTTCGGCGTGGCTAGATTCAGATTGTCCATGATGTCGCAGAACTCCTGCTCCGACTTTCCTGCGATGCGCAGGTTGAGTACCTTTTCCTCACCGATACTGCTCACTCGCCGCCCCTTGTAGTCATGCCCCGGATAGACCAGCGTCTCGTCTGGCAGGATGAACAGCTTTTGCGTGATGCTGCGATACATCTCCGTCGAACTGCCGCGCTGGAAGTCAGTCCGCCCGCAGGCATTGATCATCAAAGTATCTCCGGTAAACAGCCGGTCACGCCATATGTAGCACAAGCTGCCCGACGTATGTCCCGGCGTGGCGATCACCCGCAGAGATTCGTCGCCGAACACCAGAATTTCGCCATCCACCAGTTGGCGGTCATAACCACTAGCACCGCAGTTCGCCGCAATCACTGTGGTCGCACCGGTATGCTGTTTCAGCGCGTCTGCACCAGTGATGTGATCCGCATGGATATGCGTATCCAAAGCCCATACCAGCGTCAGCTTAAGCTCATTCAGCAACTCAAGATATTGCTCAGCCTGCTCCAGCACAGGATCGATGATGACGGCAGCACCGCGATCATCGGCGATCAGATAGGTCAACGTGGAAGAGGGTGTATCGAATAATTGCCTGAAAATCATCTGAATTCCTTCAATAGTCATTAGCGCACACTGACAGAAGTTGATTGGAACAATTCCAGATGGAAACGTTCAACTAATTTCACAACAGCCCACGCTCAGCGAACGACAAACAGCCGCTGCCTGCCACGATAAAATGATCCAGCACCCGCACGTCCACCAGCCCTAGAGCCTGTTTGAGGGCATCGGTCAGCAACTGGTCGGACTGGCTGGGTTCGGACACCCCGCTAGGGTGATTGTGGGCAAAGATGGTCGCCGCTGCGTTGTGATGCAGTGCCCGCTTCACCACTTCTCGCGGATACACGCTGGTCTGCGTCAACGTGCCGTGGAACAGCTCTTCTGCCGCGATGACGCGATGCTGCGCATCAAGGAACAGCACCACGAATACCTCCTGTCCGCGTCCGCCCAGCAACAGCCGCAGGTAGTTACGCACTGCCGCCGGTGAACTCAGCGCATCGCTGCTTTGCATCTGTTCCCCCAACGCCCGCCGTGACATCTCCAGCACCGCCTGCAACTGCACGAATTTCGCCTGCCCCATGCCGTGCAACGCGCAGAAGTCTGACTCACTAGCGGCAAACATCTGCGTCAACGAACCGAAGCGCTGCAACAATTCTCGCGCCAGATCCACCGCACTCTTACCCACCACTCCCGTGCGCAAAAAGATCGCTAGCAACTCGGCATCGGACAAAGCGGCCGCACCGCGTTCCAACAACCTCTCACGCGGACGCTCGCCCGCCGGCCAATCAACGATGCTCATCGTTGCCCTCCTTGCCAAATCAACAAGATGGACAACGGTAACACATCGTAAAGTTGAGTCATATATGCCGCTAGGCTAGGCCTTCCGGCCTACATGAATGACTCAGGGTAGTCTACTTTAGGCTTGGAGAGGGGCAAATAGCCCGCCCCTGCTCACCGACATGCCGACTGGGCCGCGACATTCCGCTTCTCTTACGCAGCAGGAGAGGAAGTCGTCACTGAAAGCCCAAGCATGGCTGGTTTCTTGTTAAGATGCGCGCCATTATGAAGCAAGCAAATACAAAGCGCATCCTGCTCGGCATCACCGGCGGTATCGCAGCCTATAAGGCGGCGGAACTGGTACGGGCGCTGCTCAAGCAGGGGTTTGATGTGCAGGTAGCGATGACGCAAGCGGCGACGCAGTTCATCACGCCAACTACGCTACAGGCGCTGTCCGGCCATCCGGTGCTGACCAATCAGTGGGACGCAGCCGACAACGGCATGGCACACATCGCTTCTGGACGTGAAGCGGATGTCATCGTGATCGCGCCCGCCACTGCCGACTTCCTTGCCAAGCTAGCGCACGGGCTGGCGGACGACTTGCTTTCCACCCTTTGCCTAGCGCGCGATTGCCCGCTGCTGGTCGCCCCTGCGATGAACAAGCAGATGTGGAGCAATCCAGCCACGCAGCGCAACATCGCGCAACTCGCCGCCGATGGCGTGCCCCTCCTCGGTCCAGCCAGCGGCGATATGGCTTGCGGCGAAACCGGCATGGGGCGGATGCTGGAAGCGGCGGAGTTGGTGGACGAGATCATCGCCCACTTCCAGCCCAAGCTGCTGACGGGCGTGAAGCTTTTGATGACTGCCGGACCGACTTACGAAGCAATTGACGCGGTACGCGGCATCACCAATCGCAGCTCGGGCAAGATGGGTTACGCCATCGCACACGCTGCTCGCGAAATGGGCGCAACAGTCACACTGGTTTCTGGGCCGGTGGCGCTGGCTGCACCGACAGGTGTGGAGCGCATTTCGGTCAACACGGCACTGGAAATGGCCGACGCGGTGAATCGTCGCGCAGCTCAGACCGACATCTTCATCGGCGTGGCGGCGGTGGCGGATTACCGCCCGGCATCACCGAACGAGCAAAAGATCAAGAAATCTGACGCACCGCTGACTGTCGAACTCGTCCCCAATCCTGACATCATCGCCAGTATCGCCTCGCTACCGAACGCGCCGTTCTGCGTCGGCTTTGCTGCCGAGAGCGAAAACCTGCATGAGTACGCGCAGGCAAAGCGTCGCGCCAAGCGCCTGCCGCTGCTGGCCGCCAATCTTGCGCAGACTGCCATCGGCGCGGACGACAACGAGCTCATCCTGTTCGACGACGACGGCGCACACCCGCTGCCGCGCACCGACAAACTCAGCCTCGCACGGACGCTGCTGCGCCACGTTGCCCAACTTTACCGAAAAGGAAAACCAGCATGAAGAAAGTGGACGTCAAAATTCTCGACCCTCGTTTGCACGAGCATCCGCCCGCCTACGCCACGCTGGGTTCGGCGGGCATCGACCTGCGCGCCTGCGTGGACGGCACTATGATTATCCAGCCCGGCCAGTGCGAGCTAATTCCCAGCGGCATCGCTCTGCATTTGTCCGACCCGCATCTGGCAGCGATGATCCTGCCGCGCTCGGGGCTAGGGCACAAACACGGTATCGTGCTGGGCAATCTGGTCGGGCTGATCGACTCGGACTATCAAGGACAAATCTTCGTCTCACTGTGGAATCGTGGCCATCATCCGTTCACTCTGATGCCGATGGAGCGCATGGCGCAACTGGTGATCGTGCCGGTGCTACAAGTGCAGTTCAATCTGGTGGATGATTTCCCAATGAGTCAGCGCGGCGCAGGCGGTTTTGGCAGTACCGGCAAGCACTAAGATATCCATCACGAAAGTAATAAAGGGGGCTTACGCCCCCTTTATTATTCGAACCCGCATTGGGAACGTTCTATGACTTATGCCGAGAACGACGAGCCGCAACCACAGGTAGTGGTGGCATTCGGGTTCTTGATAACGAACTGCGAACCTTCCAAACCTTCCGAGTAGTCGATCTCTGCGCCGACCAGATACTGGAAGCTCATCGGATCGATCAGCAATTGCACGCCGTTCTTGGTCATCACGGTGTCATCTTCGTTGGCGATCTCATCGAAGGTGAACCCGTACTGGAAGCCGGAACAGCCGCCGCCAGTAACGAATACGCGCAGTTTCAGATCAGCATTACCTTCCTCGTCGATCAGTTGTTTGACTTTGTTGGCTGCATTGTCGGTGAACAGCAGCGGGTCTTGCATTTCGGTGACAGCATTCATGGTGAACTCCAATTCGTTAACGATGCAGCATTATAGTTAGCTTGTACGACTACGCAACCCTTACGGTAACAAGGGTACGACATCCAGCGCGGTAGCTTCCGGCAAGCCGAACATCAGGTTCAAGTTATGCACGGCTTGCCCCGCTGCACCCTTGACCAGATTGTCAATCACCGACAGCACCACCACAGTATCGCCGCCTTGTGGCCGGTGGACAGCGATGCGGCAGGTGTTCGCTCCGCGCACCGAGCGTGTCTCGGGATGGCTGCCCGCAGGCAATACGTCCACGAACGGTTCGCTGGCATAACGCTGCTCGAACAGTGCTTGCAGGTCAGCATCGGTCTTGATGCGCGAATACAGCGTAGCGTGGATGCCCCGGATCATCGGCGTCAGGTGCGGCACGAAGGTCAGACCGACCTCGTTGCCGGCGGCGCGCGCCAAACCTTGCTTGATCTCGGGCAGATGGCGATGACCAGGCACGCCATAGGCCTTGAAGCTATCAGCGGCCTCAGCCAGTAAGGTGCCGATCTCGGCCTTGCGCCCTGCTCCAGACACGCCCGACTTAGCATCGGCGATCAGGTTGGAGGTATCGACCAATCCTGCTTCGATCAACGGCAAAAAACCGAGCTGCACGGCAGTCGGATAACAGCCGGGATTCGCCACCAGCCTCGCGGTCTTGATCGCTTCACGATTCACTTCCGGCAGACCATACACCGCCTCCGCCACCAACTCTGGGCAGGCGTGAGCCATGCCATACCATTTCTCCCAAGTCGGAATATCTTTGATACGGAAGTCAGCCGCGAGGTCGATCACCCGCACACCCGCGTCCAACAAGGCACGCGCTTGCTGCATGGCTATGCCATTAGGCGTAGCGAAGAATACCGCGTCGCATTGATCGAGCTGTGACTGGTCTGGATGCGAGAAGCATAGATCGACGTAGCCACGCAGGCTGGGAAACATCGCATCCACTCGCGTACCCGCATCGGCGCGCGAAGTGATCGCCGTCAATTGAACTTGAGGATGCCGCGCCAGCAAGCGCAGCAACTCCACTCCGGTATAACCGGTGCCACCTACGATACCTACCTTGATCACGAGCACCTCCTAAATTTTGCGCGATGATAAATGAAAAAGCCGCCCAAGGGCGGCTTTCCTGTTTTCCAGCGATTAACGCTTGGAGAACTGCTTCCTGCGGCGCGCTTTACGCAGACCGACCTTCTTACGTTCAACTTCGCGAGCATCGCGAGTGACCAGACCAGCCTTGCTCAGCACTGGCTTGAGCGTTGCATCGTAGTCGATCAGGGCGCGGGTGATGCCATGACGCACAGCACCGGCTTGACCAGATTCGCCACCACCAGACACGTTCACCAGAATGTCGAACTTGCCCAGCATTTCAGTCAGTTCCAGCGGCTGACGCACGATCATGCGGCCAGTTTCACGGGAGAAGAACACATCCACAGGCTTGTCATTGACGACGATGTCGCCCTTACCAGCCTTGATGAACACGCGGGCTACCGCGCTCTTGCGACGGCCTGTGCCGTAGTTGTAAGTAACGCTCATGGTTATGCCTTCAGCAGATCAGTAGGTTGCGGTTGTTGCGCAGAGTGCGGATGAGTTGCACCACCGTACACCTTCAACTTGCGCAGCATAGCGTAGCCCAGAGGACCCTTAGGCAACATGCCCTTGACCGCCTTTTGCAGCACGCGCTGTGGATGACGCTGTTGCAGCTTGGTGAAATTGGTTTCGTAAATACCGCCTGGATAACCAGTGTGACGGTAGTACATCTTGGCTTGCGCCTTGTTACCGGTCACGCGCAGCTTATCCACGTTCACAACCACGACGAAATCGCCGGTGTCAACGTGAGGTGTGTAAATCGCTTTGTGCTTACCACGCAGACGCGAAGCAATCTGGCTGGCCAAACGACCCAACACAGCATCCTTGGCATCAACCAGAATCCAGTCGTGCTGGACTTCATGTGGCTTGGCGGAAAATGTTTTCATGGCTTTTCCTGAATCTAGTGAACTACGAAAGGCGCGCATTCTATTGAATGAAAGCAACCGTGTCAAACGAAATCGCGGGAATAATCAGGGTAACTCGGCCGCATTTGCCTCGCTCATATCCGCCTCAACATAACGCAAGAGGGATTCAAACAAAACCTCACGCGGGAACGCGTTGTTATCGTTGAAGAACGGGCGCCAAAACGGGTGCTTATTGCGGTTGAACGGCAACACGAATGACCAATGATCCGCCTTGATGTAACCCAACAATTGGCTCTCTGGAAGTATCTGATCGGAGTAGATCATATGACTATCGTTGCGCGCATCGAATTTAGCCAGATGCTTGCTGAGCGGGGACAACGCCCAATGCTGATTCTCCGGCGCATCGTAAACACCGAGTGAATAGTAGCGTATGCCCTTGGGGAGTTCGTTCCAATGATCTGCCATCCAATGCATACGAGCACTGCGCGAGATGCTCTCGATCGGCTGATCGTCCACCGGCCGGCATGAAGGCCAAGGCAGTTTAGCAAATAGAGTTTTATATATCCCATCCAACTCGTCGCCCAAAGGGCTGCCGTAGATCGCCCCAGTCGTCGTCACCAATGCCTTCAGATTAGCCGGCACGGCGCTGGCCTCGCCCATTTGGCGCAACGCTTCCAGCGTATCAGCAGCCCCTTTGGAATAGGCAACCACCACAATGTCATTGTTGGGGTAATGCAACACGCTTTCATGTATTGCATCGGCGACTATTTTTCCATTGTACTTAGAGGAAGCCCTCCCAGCGACCTTAACTACTTCCACGACAGGAAAGTGTGGCTTCAAGTAATCGTAATCGGCAGCACTTGCTTCCTCACCTTTACCCGCTCCGAACGGATTCACCGTCCCCGAAACGCATTCCCACAACACCCCCGAAACCAGAATGACCGTCAGATTTGAAGGTTGCTGGGAAGCGGCGGGCAATTGCCATGGCGCTTGCAGCGGAAGCTCATCGCCCAGATCGTGAAGGATATCCTCACAGTTTCGTTCGTCTGGATATTGCCCTCGCCGCTGTTCGACCACACAACACAAGGCCTGACGGAATCGCGCACGGGAATCTACAACCGTTTTGTCAGCGGCCTGTTTGAATTCGATCGCTGACTTGATGGGCGCATTTGTAGGCATGGAACTACCACAGTCAATCATAAGCACTCCTAATCGCGCAGCCGACCAACTCAAAAGTATGAGCAGACAATCCGCCCATCACCTTGCCTACTAAGCGACGCAATCCACGAAATAGCGCTTCTCGCCGCCCTCCATCTCGCCCACCAGACCGTGGATGTCGGTCTCAAAGCCGGGGAAGCGTTTATTGAAGTCGCGGGCGAATTTCAGGTAGTCCACGATGATGGTGTTGAAACGCTCGCCGGGAATCAGCAAGGGGATGCCGGGCGGGTATGGCGTCAGCAGCACCGCCGTGATGCGGCCCTCCAGTTCATCCACCGGCACGCGCTCGATCTCATCGTGCGCCATGCGGGCGAAGGCATCCGAAGGCTTCATCGCTGGCTGCATGTCCGACAGATACATCTCGGTGGTCATCTTGGCCACGTTGTGCAGCTTGTAGGTGTCATGGATCTGCTGGCACAGGTCGCGCAGGCCGGTACGCTCGTACTGCGGGAACTTGGCGGCGAACTCCGGCAGGATGCGCCAGATCGGCGCGTTCTTATCGTAGTCGTCCTTGAACTGCTGCAACGCAGTGAGCAACGTGTTCCAGCGGCCCTTGGTGATGCCGATGGTGAACATGATGAAGAACGAGTACAGCCCGCACTTCTCCACAATCACGCCGTGTTCGGACAGATACTTGGTGACCATCGCCGCCGGGATGCCCGAGTCGGCAAAATCGCCATCCACGTCCAGTCCTGGGGTGATGATGGTGGCCTTGATCGGATCGAGCATGTTGAAGCCTTCCTCCAACTTGCCAAAACCGTGCCATTTATCCTTGGGATGCAGCACCCAATCTTCGCGCGAGCCGATGCCTTCCTCGGCAATACGCTCCGGCCCCCACACCTTGAACCACCAATCTGCGCCAAACTCCTCGTCCACCTTACGCATCGCACGGCGGAAATCCAAAGCTTCGGCGATAGATTCCTCCACCAGTGCGGTGCCGCCGGGCGGTTCCATCATCGCCGCTGCCACATCGCACGAAGCGATGATGGAATACTGCGGCGAAGTCGAGGTGTGCATCAGATAAGCCTCGTTAAATACGTGGCTATTCAGCTTGCGCCCTTCCGGCTCGCGCACTAGGATCTGCGAGGCTTGACTCAAACCCGCCAACAGTTTGTGCGTCGATTGAGTCGCAAAGATCATCGACTCTTTAGCGCGTGGGCGCTCGCGTCCGATGGCGTGCATGTCTTTGTAGAAGTCGTGGAATGCGGCATGCGGTAGCCAAGCCTCATCGAAATGCAGCGTATCGATCTTGCCGTCCAACATCTCCTTCAGCGTCTCGACGTTGTAGATCACGCCATCGTAGGTGCTTTGGGTGATGGTCAGGATGCGCGGCTTCTTGGTCTTGTCCTTAATGAACGGATTCGCGTCGATCTTGCGCTGGATACTCACCATATCGAACTCGGACTTGGGGATAGGCCCGATGATGCCAAAGTTGTTGCGCGTCGGGGTCAGGAACACCGGCACCGCGCCGGTCATCATGATCGAATGCAGGATGGACTTGTGGCAGTTGCGATCCACCACCACGATGTCGTCCGGTGCCACGGTCGAGTGCCACACGATCTTGTTCGAGGTCGATGTACCGTTGGTGACAAAAAACAAATGATCGGAATTGAAGATTCGCGCGGCGTTGCGCTCGGAGGCCGCGACCGGACCTGTGTGATCCAGCAACTGGCCGAGTTCGTCCACCGCGTTGCACACATCGGCGCGCAGCATGTTCTCGCCGAAGAACTGATGGAACATCTGCCCCACCGGCGACTTCAGGAACGCCACGCCGCCGGAGTGGCCGGGGCAATGCCAGGAATACGAACCGTCCTGTGCGTAATGCAGCAAGGCGCGGAAGAACGGCGGCGCCAGCGAATCCAGATAGGCCTTGGCTTCGCGGATGATATGGCGCGCCACGAACTCCGGCGTGTCCTCGTGCATGTGGATGAAGCCGTGCAACTCACGCAGCACATCGTTGGGGATGTGGCGCGAAGTGCGCGTCTCGCCGTACAAGTAGATCGGGATGTCGGCATTCTTGAAGCGAATTTCTTCGACGAAGGCGCGCAGCGACTTCAGCGCCACCTCGGTCTCTTCCTTGCTGCCTGCGCCAAACTCCTCGTCGTCGATGGACAGCAGGAAAGCGGAAGCGCGACTCTGCTGCTGCGCGAACGAAGTCAGGTCGCCATAGCTGGTCACGCCCAGCACTTCCATGCCCTCTTTTTCGATGGCATCGGCCAGCGCGCGAATGCCGAGGCCGCTGGCGTTCTCGGAACGAAAATCTTCGTCGATGATGACGATAGGAAAGCGAAACTTCATTATCTACTCCCGGTGGGAATTAAGAATTGGCGCGGATTGTCGCAGATTTGAGTCTAGCTGTGCATTGTTACAACTGACTCAGCGAGAACGATAGGATTATCGGTTTGGCGACCTGTTCGGCCGATCCGCCCCGAAACTGCTGCTCGCCGCGCCCATCAGCACGGCGTTTTCCTGCGAATCTTGGCAGACCTGCTGGATCTCGGCGAGCTTTTCCTGCATGGCTTTCTCCTCCTCGCAGGCAATCACCTCACCTGCGGGCAAGCGCGATTGGCTCAGTGTACGGCATATAGCTCAAATCTTTGGCAAAGTCACTCCGTGCTGCCCTTGATACTTGCCGCCACGATCCTTGTACGAAGTTTCGCAGACTTCATCCGACTCAAAGAACAGCACCTGCGCCACACCTTCGTTGGCGTAGATCTTGGCGGGCAGCGGCGTGGTATTGGAGAATTCCAGTGTCACGTAGCCTTCCCATTCCGGCTCGAACGGGGTGACGTTGACGATGATGCCACAACGCGCATAGGTGGATTTTCCCAGACACACCGTCAGCACATTGCGCGGGATGCGGAAATATTCCACGGTGCGCGCCAACGCGAACGAGTTAGGGGGAATGATGCAGTAATCGGCCTCGACATTGACGAAGGAATTCGGGTCGAAGTTCTTCGGATCGACGATGGTGCTATTGATGTTAGTGAAAAGCTTGAATTCGCGCGAGCAGCGGATATCGTAGCCGTAACTGGACGTGCCGTAGGACACGATCTTCTGCCCGTTCACTTCCTTCACCTGCCCCGGCTCGAACGGGTCGATCATGCCGGTCTGCTCCGCCATGCGGCGTATCCATTTGTCTGATTTGATGCTCATAAATTCAGGCAAAAGACACAAGAGACAAGACACAAGGTTGCGGATCCGCTTTCCCTTTAGCCTTGAACCTTTAGCCTTGAACCTTTCCTCCCTTAAGTATTCTGCACCACGATCTTCGGAAACACTGCGCTGTGATCCTGCGCCATTTCCGCCACTTTCACGGCCACACGGCGGGCCATCTGCTTATAGACTTTGGCGATCTCACCGTGGGTATCCGCCACCACGGTTGGCGTGCCGGAGTCTGCCTGTTCGCGGATGCGAATGTCCAGCGGCAGACTGCCGAGGAACTCGGTGTTGTAGTCGGCACACATCTTTTCGCCGCCGCCTGCGCCAAAGATGTGTTCTTCATGGCCGCACTTGGAGCATATATGTGTGCTCATGTTCTCGATGATGCCGAGGATCTTGATGTTGGTCTTCTCGAACATCTTCAGGCCCTTTTTGGCGTCCATCAGCGCGATGTCCTGCGGCGTGGTGACGATGACCGCGCCGGTGACGGGGATCTTCTGCGCCAACGTGAGCTGGATGTCGCCGGTACCGGGCGGCAGATCCACCACTAGATAATCAAGATTGTCCCAACGGGTCTGGTTGAGCAACTGATCCAACGCTTGACTTGCCATCGGGCCGCGCCAGATCATGGGTGCGTCGTCGCCATCGATCATGAAACCGATAGACATGGCCTGAATGCCGTGCCCATCCATCGCCTCCATCGACTTGCCATCCTTAGATTTCGGTCGTCCGGTGATACCGAGCATGGTCGGTTGCGACGGGCCGTAGATGTCGGCGTCCAGTATGCCAACGCGCGCACCTTCCGCCGCCAGCGCCAACGCCAGATTCACCGCTGTGGTGCTCTTGCCCACACCGCCTTTGCCCGAAGCGACGGCGATGATGTTCTTGACACCCTCGACCAACTTCACGCCGCGCTGCACCGCGTGGGACACGACCTTACTGCTCACGTTCGCGTTGACTTTGGTAGCCCCCGGCAACGCAGCACGCAGATGCGCTTCCACCGTCGCCTTGATCTCGCCCCATACACTGGCCGCAGGATAGCCGAGCTGGATGTCCAGCGACACTTCCCCGCCGCTCACCTTAATATTCTTGACCGATTTACCCGCCACGAAGTCCTTCTTCGTATTCGCATCGATCAGCGTCTTCATCGCTGCCTGTACATCTGCTTCAGTGAATGCCATTTTATGTGCTCCATAAGCTGTTGCTAACGTGGGCGGGGATTTTACCCAATTCCCACGCTCAAGTTTGTTAAAATCAGCCCCTGTTTTCAACAAGGTTACGCCATGACCCGCAAGATTCTCGTCACCTCCGCCCTGCCCTACGCCAACGGCAGCATCCACCTCGGCCATTTGGTCGAATACATCCAGACTGACATCTGGGTGCGTTTCCAGAAAATGTGCGGCAATACCTGCCACTACGTCTGCGCCGACGACACCCACGGCACGCCCATCATGCTGCGCGCCGAGAAGGAAGGCGTGACGCCGGAGCAACTCATCGCCCGCGTGTGGCAGGAGCACTTCGACGACTTCGCCGCCTTCCATGTCGAGTTCGACAACTACGGCTCGACCAACTCAGCCGAGACACGCGGCTACTCCGAAGAGATCTACCGCCGCCTGCAAGCTGCTGGGCTGATCGAAGTGCGCTCCATCGAGCAGTTCTACGACCCGGTGAAGTCCATGTTCCTGCCGGATCGCTTCATCAAGGGCGAGTGCCCTAAGTGCCACGCCAAAGACCAATACGGCGACAACTGCGAAGTGTGCGGCGCAGCTTACGCGCCCACCGACTTGATCGAACCCTTCTCCGCCGTCTCCGGCGCCAAACCCGAACTGCGCAACTCCGACCACTATTTCTTCAAACTCTCGGATGAACGCTGCCAAGCATTCCTGCGCCGCTGGACGCAGCAGGAAAACCACCTGCAAACCGAAGCCGCCAACAAGATGCGCGAATGGCTGGGCGAAGGCGACGACAACAAGCTCAGCGACTGGGACATCTCCCGCGATGCACCCTACTTCGGCTTCGAGATTCCCGACGCACCGGGCAAATATTTCTACGTCTGGCTGGACGCGCCAGTCGGCTACATGGGCAGCTTCCAGCAACTGTGTGCCAAGGCTGGCCTGAATTTCGACGAATACTGGAACAAAGACTCAAGCACCGAGCTGTACCACTTCATCGGCAAAGACATCCTCTACTTCCACGCCCTATTCTGGCCCGCCATGCTCGAGCACACCGGCCTCCGTACCCCGACCAAACTGTTCGCCCACGGCTACCTGACGGTGAACGGCGAAAAGATGAGCAAGTCGCGCGGCACCTTCATCACCGCCAAGAGTTATGCCGACCACGTTGGCAACACCGAATACCTGCGCTACTACTACGCCGCCAAACTCAACGGCAGCATGGAAGACCTCGACCTTAATCTTGATGATTTTGTGGCGCGGGTGAACAGCGACTTGGTTGGAAAGTACATCAACATCGCCAGCAGAACAGCAGGATTCATTAGCAAAAAATTTGGCGGCATCGTTGCCACTCACGGCCAAATTTCAGAAAACCGAGGCGCGCAGCTAATGGGCGAATTTCTTGGTGCTGACAAATTGATTGCCGAGGCATACGAGAACCGTGATTTCAGCAAAGCCATACGTGAAATCATGAAACTTGCTGATCGCGCCAATGAATATGTCAATGACTCTGCACCTTGGCTGCTAGCCAAACAAGAAGGACAAGAAGCGAAACTGCATGAAGTGTGTACGATTAGCCTGAATCTATTCCGATTGCTAACACTGTATCTGAAACCCATTCTCCCCAAACTGGCTGCACAGGTTGAGTCATTCCTAAATATTGAACCCTTAACTTGGGCAGATGCAGGGCTCATCCTTGACGGAAAGATCAATGATTACTCCCATCTGATGACCCGCCTCGACCCCAAGCTGCTCGAAGCCATGGTCGCGGCCAACAAAGAATCGCTGCAAGCCACACCCACCTCGCATTCGCAGCAACACCATGCCGAGCAGCAGGTCAACGCCAGCAAAGCGCCAGAGATCGCGCCGACCATCTCTATCGACGAGTTCAACAAGGTCGATCTGCGCGTGGCGCGCATCGCCAATGCCGAGCATGTGGAAGGAGCGGCCAAGTTGCTGAAGCTGACGCTGGACATCGGCGAAGCCACGCCGCGCACCGTGTTCGCAGGCATCAAATCGGCTTATGACCCAGAGAAACTGGTCGGTCGTTTGACCGTGATGGTGGCCAACCTTGCGCCGCGCAAGATGAAGTTCGGCATGTCGGAAGGCATGGTACTGGCGGCTTCAGGAGACGAACCCGGCTTATTCATCCTGTCGCCCGATTCTGGCGCGCAGCCGGGAATGCGCATCAAGTAAGTTTATGGTCTCGCTACGCGCGAGCAATTCGACCCACTGAATTCCCGCCATCGCGGGAGTTCAATATGTTTTTGGAGGTGCTGCCACAGCCCGTATGGAACAATCGAGTAAGTTGAAGCTGTCGCACTATTTTCGTCCCCGTTTACTAGAACTGCTGCACGACTACGACAAGTCGCGCTTCGCCACCGATGTGACAGCGGGTATCACCGTCGGCGTGGTCGCTCTGCCACTGGCCATCGCCTTCGCCATCGCTTCGGGCGTGAAGCCGGAAGCGGGCATCTTCACCGCCATCATCGCCGGCTTTCTGATCTCGGCGCTGGGCGGCTCGCGCGTACAGATCGGCGGACCGACCGGCGCATTCATCGTCATCGTGTATGGCATCGTCATGCAGTACGGCCTGGCGAACCTGCTGATCTGCACCATCATGGCGGGCTTCATCTTGGTCGGACTGGGCGTGGCACGGCTGGGCAGTTTGATCCGCTACTTCCCGCGCCCGCTGGTTTCCGGCTTCACCAGCGGCATCGCGGTGCTTATCATGTTGAGCCAAGTGAAAGAATTTCTCGGACTAGACATCCCCGTGATGCCTGCCGAGTTCCTGCACAAAGTCCCCGCCATTTTCGACGCCCTGCCCACCCTGCACTGGCCGACGCTACTACTGGCCATCGCCTCTGCCCTGCTGATCTGGTACTACCCCAAGACTTGGGCACAAAAGATCCCCTCTCCCATCGTCGCCTTGACGCTGGGGACGCTGGCCGTGACGCTGTTCAATCTGCCCGTCGAAACCATCGGTACGCGCTTCGGCGGCATCCCGCAGGGGTTGCCCGCCTTCGATCCACCCGAGTTCACCCTCGCCACGTTGCGCTATCTAATCCCACCCGCCATCACCATCGCCCTGCTGGGCGCAGTTGAATCGCTGCTCTCCGCCACCGTTGCGGACGGCCTAGCTGATGACAAGCACGATCCGAATCAGGAGCTGATCGCACAAGGCATCGCCAACATCGTCTGCCCCTTCTTCGGCGGCATCCCCGCCACCGGTGCCATCGCCCGTACCGCCACCAACGTGCGCGCCGGAGCGACCAGCCCCGTGTCCGGCATCGTGCATGCGTTGGTGCTGCTGCTCATCATTCTTGTCGCCGCCCCACTGGCGACCAATATCCCGCTGGCGACGCTGGCCGCCATTTTGATGATCGTATCTATCAACATGGGCGAATGGCGCGAGTTTGGACGACTGCACAGATACCCGCGCGAAGACAGCACCGTGCTGGTCATCACCTTCATGTTGACTGTGGTGTTCGACCTCACCGTGGCGGTGGAAGTCGGCTTACTGCTGGCAGGTATCTTTTTCATTCGAAAAATCACCGACGCCACTCAAGTCAGTCAGGAGGAAACGGAACACGAAGAGGACACCGCAGACACAGAGCCAAGTCGCAAGCTGCGTGTCCCGCGCGGCGTGCTGGTCTATCGGGTGTATGGCGCGCTGTTCTTCGGCGCGGCGGACAAGCTGGAAAGCGTACTGCATCAGCAGCATCTGGAACCGGAAGTGCTGATCCTGAAGATGGACGAAGTCATCACTATGGATGCCAGCGCGCTGCATACGCTGCAAGGCTTAGCGGCGAAATTGCAGCGGCGCGGCAAGCACTTGATCTTGAGCGGGCCGCACACGCAGCCCTATTTTCTGATGCACTCAGCGGGATTCTTCGACGAGATCGGCCGCGACAATGTCTGCGCCAATCTTGACTCTGCCATCCGTCGCGCGCGAATCGTACGCGACGGCAAGGCGGAGTCAGTCTAGCAATATGAATTCGAGCGCAGCCTCGCCTTCCTCTGCCTGAAACTCCGCCGCGACCGCGACGCCGACCACGCTCACCAACTCGTCGCCGCAATACAGCAAGGGCAAGCGTTCGCGTCGCCAAGGCGGAACACCTCGCTCTTGCAATAGGTTCTTGAGTGAACGCTTCGCGGCATTCGGATGCGGACGTAGTGATTCTCCGCCGCTGCGCAAGCGCAACGTCACCGGAGCGCGCTGCAATTTCGCCTGACTGATACCCGCACCAACGGCTGGACGCACCGCCACGCGGCATTGCAACGCGGGCCATTCCAGCTCCGTCTCACCTTGCCAAGGCAACACCAGCGCCGGATCGAATGCGCCCAGATCACGCAGCAGCAGAACGCGATCCTGATAACGCTGCACCTGCCAGCCATCGCCAAATTCCACACATACGGCCGCATTGGGCTGCGCTTCAATGAGTTGACGCAGCATATTGGCTAGCTGCACCGACTGCGGCATCGGCGCACCGTGACTATGAAGGTAATGGCGCAACAAGTTTTTGGCGCGCGGCTGCGAACGTGCGCGCAAGCTGGAAACCGTCAGCTCGTCAGCGCTGGCATCCTCGGCTGCCAGCTCATCCAGCAATGCACTCGCTTCGGCAAAATGCCCAGCGCTACGCGCCAAAGTCTGCCGATACGCGGGGAAGCGCTGCTCCAGCAGCGGCAGCACTTGGTGGCGTAGGAAATTGCGCGGATAACTGGCGTCGGCGTTGCTTTCGTCTTCGATCCACGTCAGATCGTACTGCTGCGCGTAGGCCAGCAAATCGGCACGGGCGATGTCCAGCAAGGGGCGAACCGTAGCGCACATCGTCGCTGAAGCTGGCTTGAACAGCGGCATCGCGGCCACGCCCTTGATGCCCGCGCCGCGCAGCAGTTGCAGCAGCAGCGTTTCGGCTTGATCGTCGGCATGATGGGCGAGTGCGATGAGATCAGCGGGTTGACGGGCAAACGCGGCATGCCGGAGTTTGCGCGCCGCCGCTTCGATGCCATGCTGACGCAACGGCGAGATGTCCACGCGCTCGATGTGCAGAGGAATGGCCTGACGGGCACAAAGCGCAGCACAAAAATCCGCCCAGTCATCGGCATTCGGGCTGATACCGTGATGGACGTGCACGGCAGACAGTCGCCAGCCATGGCGGGATGCAAGCTGACTCAGCAGATGCAGTAGCACCACCGAATCCATGCCGCCACTCAGTCCGACGCAGATCGAACTGCCCTCGGGAATCACCGAGTTCAGACGAGCAGACAGATGGTTTAGCAGATCAGCGGGCATGGGGAACTCTGCGCAAAGCAAGAGGCCGTTCATGTTGCAACGCACTCAACACGAACGGCCTCATCACCAAAAACAAGCAATTACGCGGCTTGGATCTCGATTTCCTTGTACTTGCCGTAGCTCATCAGACGATTGAAACGAGTCTGCAACAAGTCATCGGTGGACTTGCCCTGCACCTGCTTCAACGCGTCCTGCAGTGCCTTCTTCACCGACTGCATCGCCGCCGGATAGTCACGGTGCGCGCCGCCTTGCGGTTCGGCCACGATCTTGTCCACCAAGCCCAGCGACTTGAGGCGGGTCGCGGTGATGCCCAGCGTCTCGGCGGCATCCGGCGCCTTGTCTGCGCTCTTCCACAGAATCGAGGCGCAGCCTTCCGGCGAGATCACCGAATAAGTCGCGTATTGCAGCATCAGCGTCACATCGCCCACCGCGATCGCCAGCGCGCCGCCGGAACCACCTTCGCCGATGATGGTGCAGATCAGCGGCGTGCGCAGTTCGGCCATCTCGAACAGGTTATGGCCGATAGCCTCGGACTGTCCGCGCTCCTCCGCGCCCACGCCGGGATACGCGCCGGGCGTATCGACAAAAGTCAGGATGGGGATGCCGAATTTCTCAGCCAGCTTCATCAGGCGCAACGCCTTGCGATAACCCTCGGGACGCGGCATACCGAAATTGCGGTACTGGCGTTCCTTGGTATCGCGGCCCTTTTGATGGCCGATCACCATCACACTTTGACCGTTGAAGCGCGCCAACCCGCCGACGATCGCGGCATCATCGGCATAGGTGCGGTCGCCGTGTAATTCCTGAAAATCTGTGAACAGGTGCTGAACGTAGTCCAGCGTGTAAGGGCGCTGCGGATGGCGCGACACCTGCGAGATCTGCCAAGGCGTGAGCTTGGCGTAAGTGTCTTTCAACAGCGAATTGCTCTTCTCCTGCAAGCGGCTGATCTCGTCGGAGATGTCCAGCGCAGCGGAATCGTCGTGCATCTTGCTCAGCTGCTCGATCTTGCCTTCTAAATCGGCGATCGGCTGCTCAAAGTCGAGAAAGGTCAGTTTCATTTTTTAAACCGTTTTCGTTCGTTCAAATTAGGGGCGAATGATACAGGAATACGCCGAAAATCGCTGAAGGGGACGCACCGGCAATGCCATATGAAGAGTGACGAAATCATGCCCCTCCCTTATCCAAGGCCTATTGCGCACAACCACTCACACTGGAGACATATTGATAACTTGCTATCAGTTCTTTAAAGGCAGAGTAAGCAATCTCAAATTACTGGAGAGTATTTGCGCTAAGCGTGACAGAGACATAAACGTCTCGCTCCTCCATGTAGGCAACCGCCTCATGATTGCCGTAACGATCCCCTGTGAACTGCTTTATTACAAACTTTCTTCCATCCGCATCAAAAGTTTCTGAGTCACTGACTTTTAGATTGGGATTTTTGTTTATGAACTCTTGAACCTCATGTTTGATGAAGTCCTCTAAACTTAAGCTAGGTTGGCAGGCTTTTACGGCGGTATTTGCGTACATCACAACAGGTGCGCTATCCCAAGATTGACTCGGCTGGTAATAGACAACCGAGACCCCATCTCTTTTTCCACTCTCAGTATCCATCTTCCAGCCAGCAGGTTCAGCTAGTGAAAAAATGAGACCTCGCCCAACGATGGTAAATCTCTGAGCATCGGCAAATGACGATTGCGTCATCACACTTAACCCAAAAAGAAAAACCATAGCGATAATTTTCATAGGCCTAACGAAAGCAGATACCCTAAAAAGCGACAATGAAAGTCGATTCATTTCCTTGCCTAGGCTACGCTGTCCCGCCCACCGTCAACCCATCTATCCGCACGGTCGGCTGGCCCACGCCGACTGGGACGCTCTGCCCTTCTTTGCCGCACGTTCCCACACCGGGGTCGAGCGCCAAGTCGTTGCCTATCATCGAAACGCGGGTGAGTGCTTCTGGGCCGTTGCCGATCAGGGTCGCGCCTTTCACTGGGTAGGTAATCTTGCCGTCTTCGATCATGTAGGCTTCGGTGGTGGAGAACACGAATTTGCCGCTGGTGATGTCCACTTGCCCGCCGCCGAAGTTGGCCGCGTACAGGCCGTGCTTGACCGAGGCGATGATCTCTTCCGGCGAGCGGTCGCCGTTCATCATCATGGTGTTGGTCATACGCGGCATCGGCAGATGGGCATAGGATTCGCGACGCGCGTTGCCGGTCACCGGCACGCCCATCAGCCTAGCGTTCAGGCTGTCTTGCAGATAGCCTTTGAGGATGCCGTCTTCGATCAGCACGGTGCGCTGCGTGGGATTGCCTTCATCGTCCATCTGCAAGGAACCACGCCGCTTAGCGATGGTGCCGTCGTCCACCACGGTCACGCCTTTGGCAGCGACGCGCTCGCCGACGCGACCGGAAAACGCCGAGCTGCCCTTGCGGTTGAAGTCGCCTTCCAGCCCGTGTCCAACGGCCTCGTGCAGCAGAATGCCGGGCCAGCCGGAGCCAAGTACCACGGTCATGCTGCCCGCTGGCGCTGGTTTAGCGTCGAGGTTGATCACGGCCTGATGCACCGCCTTGGCAGCGTAATCTTGCAGCAATTCGTCGGTGAAATAATCGTAGCCGAAGCGTCCGCCACCGCCCGCCGAGCCTTGCTCGCGCTTGCCGTTGCTTTCGACGATGACTTGCAGCGACAGGCGCACCAGCGGGCGGATGTCGGCGTTCATCAGGCCGTCGCTGCGCGCCACCAGCACCACTTCGTATTCGCCCGCCAGCCCCGCCATGACTTGCGTCACGCGCGGATCAAGGGCGCGGGCGGCGCGTTCCAGACGTTCCAGCAGCGAGACTTTGGCGGCTGCGTCCAGCGTAGCCAGCGGGTCATGCGGAAGATAGAGGTCGTGCTTGCGTCCACCGTGCAGTTGCGGCGCAGTCTGCGCTCCGCCTTGACGAGCGATGGCGCGCGTCGCTAGTGCGGCATTCTCCAGCGCGGGCAAGCTGATGTCGTCGGAATAGGCGAAGGCGGTCTTTTCGCCACTCACCGCACGCACGCCCACGCCTTGGTCGATGCCAAAGCTGCCGGACTTGACGATGCCCTCTTCCAGCGACCAGCTCTCTGCACGGCTGTATTGGAAATACAGGTCAGCGTAATCCACGCGATGCGCCAGCATCTGGCCAAACACGCCCTCCAGCCGACTCGCGTCTAGACCGTGTGGCAACAGCAGCGATTGACTCGCCAGTTCGAAGATGGAATCGCTCATGCGGATTTATCGCAGCAAGTGCAGGTCAGAGTGCGATGCGACAGCGCCGGCAAACTAGCGCGGATGCTGGCCTGATACGCCGGATTGATGTCCGCCACCACCACGCCGGAGCCGCGCGGCAACTCGTCCAGCACGCGCCCCCAAGGATCGACGATCATGCTGTGGCCGTGTGTCTCGCGCCCATTGACGTGATAACCACCCTGCGCCGAAGCGATGACGTAGGCCAGATTCTCGATGGCGCGGGCGCGTACCAGCACCTCCCAGTGCATTTTGCCGGTCGTAGCGGTGAAGGCCGAGGGCAACACGAGAAGATCGATATCCTTCATAGCGCGGAACAGCTCGGGGAAGCGCAGATCGTAGCAAATAGCCAAGCCGATGCGCCCGAAGGGAGTCTCGACCACCACCACCTGATCGCCCGGCTCAATGGTGCGCGCTTCGTGATATTTCTCGTTGCCGAGGTCGAGGTTGAACAGATGGATCTTGTCGTAACGCGCCACCTGCTTGCCCTGATCGTTGAACACCAGCAGCGAATTGCGCACCTTGGCTGGATCGTTCGCCACCAGCGGGATCGAACCTCCGACCAGCCATATCTTGAACTCACGCGCCACGTCAGCCAAAAACTTCTGAATGCGACCTGTGCCGGGCTGCTCACGCACCGCCAGTTTGTCGGTCTCGTTCATCCCCATGATGGGGAAGTATTCCGGCAGCACCACCAGCTTCGCGCCTTGCTCGACGGCCTTGGCGATGAGGCGGCGCGCCTCGTTCAGATTGGCTTCGACATTGGGGCCAGAAGCCATCTGTACAGCGGCGACCTTGAATGCGGGAAGGGCTTGCGATGCAGAGTTAGTCATAGTTCAGTTTTCCAAAACAGGATTCTTCAATGGCTCGACGGGTGCTTGGCCTACCTTGACCACATTGGGATTGATCCAACTCCCCGTCACATTGTATTCAAACGACACCAGCTTATCGAGCGGGTTGCTCAACAATTTATTGGCCAAAAATGCGCCCACGCCCACCACGGGATTGATAATCAATGCGCCAACCAGCGACACGCTGTTACCCACGGTCGGCAGGATGCGCACACGCAGATTCTGCGTCTCACGATTCAGATCGACCTCGCCCTTCATCGTCACTTTGGCGGCAGAACCATCGATCATGAACGTATCGGAGCGCATCACCCCGCGCCGGATCTGCGCTTCGCCAGTGATGTTGTCAAACTGAAAGCCCTCGCTGAACACGTCCTTAAAGTCCAGCGAGATGCGCTTGGGCAGGGCCTGTAAGCTGAGGATACTGAGTAGTTTGCCGATGCCCGGATCGATCTTCATGAACTGTCCGCGCCCTGCTTCCAACTTGATGTGCCCGTCCAGCGTAGCGTAATTGAATTGAGCCGGGCCGCCGAACCAGCTGAACTCGCCTTCCAGCTTGCCGCTGCCCTGTTTGACACTGTTGGGGTAGCCTGAGCGATCAAGGATCTTGCCCGCGTCATTGATCTGCAAAGCCAAGTTGATTTGCGTCACATCCCCACCACTGGGGTTAGTCTGCAACAAACCATCCACATTCAACACGCCTTCTGGATTATTGAGACGCAACACCTCCAAGCGCCAATCCCGACCTTGCGGCTGACCTTGCAGTTCAAAGTGTCCCAGCTTGCGGGTGTTCCAGCTCAGATTATCCACCGCGACATCCAGTTTGGGGATGCGCTCCCCCACCGGAGGAATCGCCAGATTCGACAGCACTTCGCGTGTATCGCTGGCAGGCTGCGACTCCAGCTTGAGATTCTTCAGCCGCGCCACCAGCATGCCCTTACCCTCGGGCAGCCAACTCAAATTTCCGCTTGCATCGTCGGATGCCAGTTGCAACTCCAGTGCGTTGCTGCGACTACGCCCCGTGAGGCGCACAGCATCGATCTTATGTCGCCCGCCGGTCAGTTTCTGCACGGAAAGATCGATTCCCGCCAGCACCGGCAAGACCGCTCCGCCTCCGTTACTCAGGCCGCCCCAACCATCCAGTGCCAACTCAGGGATACTGCCGCTGATCCATACGCCATCCTTGTCGGACGATTTTGCTGGACCACCAAAGCTGACCATGCCGCGCGTCACTTGCATCTCGTCACCCGATTCCTGGCGCTGCAAATTCCCCTCGATCACGTCGCCATAGCGGAACAACAACCGATCCTGCCCCGCTTGCACGCTCTTCGTCTCCAGCCGCACCGGCACTACTGCTTCGGCGCGCTTACCGAACGGTGGCGGCAGATCTGATGCCAACCCTTGCAGATTCGAAGTCATCAGCACATCGACCACTTTTTTATGCACCGAGATCTCCGCCGCCCAATCGGCATAACCGCGCAAATAGCGCAACACCGGATAAGGCTCGGAAGCACGCGCCAGTTCAGGATTGGCGCGCCCGTTGGCCTTGACCTGAAGCGTCCCATTCTCGCCGCTATCGACCTGCACAGTCGCCGGACCGCCCAAGAATTGGGCATTGGCGTTCTGCGTATGCACGCCCGACTCAGTGAAATTCAACATCCCTCGCGTGTGCATCATTTTTGGCATACCTTTAGCCAACTCGATGTCGTTGTCGAGGAATTCGTATTGCCCAACCACCTTGACGGGCTGGCTACCACGAAGCGGCACTTGCACGTTAATGTCCAAATGTCCGTTACCGGTAGCCGTCATACCATCCGTGAACTCGTCGATGTAACCGCGCACCGGACTTTTCTGAATGAACTCCAATCCGCTACGCGTCGCGCCCACAAACTCACCGCTGATCTCTAACGGCGCAGTGGTGCTAACCATGTCAGCCAACACCACCTTGACATTCTTCAACGCCCCGCCCACGGTAGTGGCGCTCGGTGATAACACCTCCAACTTAGCGCCTTCGATGCGCAACTCAGCCGAAGCATTCTCCACTTTTGGCCAGCCCGGCGCATATTCCAGCACCACATTCTGAGCACGCGTTTCCAACTTGAACTCACCTTTGCGCTTATTGGCGAAAGGAAAGTCCTTCAGATCACCCTTGATCTTGAGTCGCAGACCTTCGGTCTGACCGCCCTGCAATGCGGTCGCCAGCCAATCATGCGTCTCTTTGTTCAGTGCCAATAGCGGAATATAACGCGCGGCGTGATTCACTTCCGCATGAGTCAGATTGGCATTGAGATCAATGATGCCGAGCCCGTTCGCAACATTCTGGAAGGTGAAGGATAAGGAACCAGTGACATCGGCATTACTGAAACTGGACTCGGCCAGCTCGAACTCCATGCCCTGCTGGTTACGTTGCCAGCGCAATTGAGCCTTCAGCTCGGGAAAGTCCAGCGGCTCACGCATCAAGGTGGGCGCATCCACCGTGATGTGGTGCGAACTGATCGTCACGCTGCCGCTTTGCTCCGTGCCGGTGACTTCGCCACTCATCCCAGTGAAGCCCGGTACGGTATCTGTCTTGTGCAGCCCTAAGTCCTCGAAACGTCCGTTGATCTGGTACGCTTTGAGTTGCTCACCCTCCACCTCCCAACTCGCGCGCAAACCACTCACTTGACCTTCTGGGGCAAGTTGCGTCAGTTGTTCGCGCAATGCGGGTGCAAGCGGAAAGAACTGCGACAGATTCAGTAGTGTCGGAAGATGTAGTTGGCTGGCGCGAAGTTCGCCGCGAGGCGGATATTTGGCATCGCTCTCTGTCAGCTTGAGAAAGAAATCCGTAGGCGGCAGCACAGTGCCCTGCATCAGCCGCAAGCCGAGCTGCTTAGACGACACCTCGAACTCGCCGCGACTCTCACGCCAAGCCAAACGACCGTTCAGGCGACTCAATGCCAACTCAGGGACATCGTTCCCCAGCTTGCTCACCACATCCACTAACATCAGATCCGCAGCCGTTTGGGTGAGTCGCCCCCCCTCCAAGCCGATCCAAGCGCGCACACCGCCGCGACCTTGACTGATACTGGAAGGAAGATCGACCCAAGGTCGCCATGCGCGCAGATCGGTGCGATCCAGCTTGACGAAAAACTCACCCCGCCAATCCTGCATCCGATCGAAAGTCTTGCCGGTCAGATTGCCACGTAGATCAAGTGGCGTTGCCAACGCTTCCGGCAACATCGCCTTCACCGCAAAACGGTGGCGCTCGCCCCGATTCTCGATCAAGGCGAACACCTTGCTCAAATGCAAAGGCTCCGCCCCGCGCTGCTCATCGAACCACGAGACTTGAGCATCGCGAATAACGATCAGCTGCTGATACAACAGCAAGTCGGCCAATCCACTGTTCTGGTCGGACTTCGACAAAGGCACGCCAGCCACATACACCACGCCCTGCGCATCTCGACGCAGCACCAGACTGGATTTATTGATCTCTAGGCTGTGCAGACTCAACTTCCCTAACAGCATTGAGCGCCATGACAGCGTACCCTCGACCTTTTCCAGCACCAGCGCCGGTTGTTTTTCAGCATCCAGCACGCGCACGCTATCAACCACCAGATGCGGACGAAAAGCATCCCAATCGGCGTGGATCACGCCAAGCTGCACGGGAAGACCGACAGCCTCAGTCAACGCCGACTGGAAGCGTTCGTGGTAACGCATGATGTCGGGCAGCACCCAATAGCGCAACGACAGAACGCCGCCGCCCAGCACGATCAACAACAACCCACCCAGGATGATGAAATAATGAGCCAGCCTGCTCGTGTGATGCCAAATGTAACTAGGAGTCGTCTTCAGCATTGGCAATAACGAGGGAATGAGCGAATCAGCACGTTTCGGGTCTTATAATGGCGGCATGGCAAGGTCGCATTCTAACTGGAAGCCCCCTCGATGAACACAGCAAACGACTTCGAAATCCACTTGCAACACCTCACTGG
The DNA here is from genome assembly GCF_000974685.2 of Ferriphaselus amnicola. Classification (NCBI taxonomy): domain Bacteria; kingdom Pseudomonadati; phylum Pseudomonadota; class Betaproteobacteria; order Nitrosomonadales; family Gallionellaceae; genus Ferriphaselus; species Ferriphaselus amnicola. The sequence continues at coordinate 860,445 of NZ_AP018738.1, read as the reverse complement.
CTGTAGTCGCTACGCCAGTCGCATCCTCGCCGCCGACTCTGCCCAGCTTGATGCCCTCCTCGCACGATATGCACAGCCGTTCGAGCGTGACGAGATGGTGGCGCAACTGGACGCGGCAACAGACGAAGCCGCGCTTTCCAGCGCCCTGCGCCGCCTGCGTAAACAGGTCATGTTGCGTCTGATGCTGCGCGATTTGAACGGCTTATGCGGGCTGGAAGAAGTGATGACCACCATGACGGTGCTAGCTGAAGTCGCCGTACAACAAGCGCAGCGATGCGTGATGGCAGCGCTGACCACTCAGTTCGGCCAGCCTATCGGTGAATCCACCGGCCAGCCGCAGGAATTACTGGTCATCGGCATGGGCAAACTGGGCGGCGGCGAACTCAACGTCAGTTCGGACATCGACCTCATTTTCGTGTTTGCCGAGAATGGCGAGACCAACGGCCCCCGCGTGCTATCCAACCACGAATTCTTCACCCGCCTCGGCAAGCGCCTGATCGCGCTCATCAACGACCTCAACGGCGACGGCTACGTGTTCCGTGTCGATATGCGCTTACGCCCCTACGGCGACAGCGGCCCGCTGGTGATGAGTTTCGCCGCACTGGAAGAATACCTCGTCACCCAAGGGCGAGAGTGGGAGCGCTACGCTTGGATCAAGGCGCGCGTCATTTCTCCGGAGCAGTCGCCCGCCATCGCCGATCTCACAAAACTCGCTCAGCCTTTCGTATTCCGCAAATATCTGGATTTCGGCGCCTTCGATTCCATGCGCAAGTTGCACGCGCAGATCCGCGCCGAGGTCGCTCGCCGTGATCGCGGCAACAACATCAAACTCGGCCCCGGCGGCATCCGCGAGATCGAATTCATCGCTCAGGTGTTCCAGTTGATCCGTGGCGGACGCGACGCCAGCCTGCGCATCCGCCCTACCCGACACGTTTTGCAACTGCTAGTGCAACACAAAGAGCTGAATGCCGACACCGCAGCCCGCCTCGACTCGGCTTACGTCTTCCTGCGCAATCTGGAACACCGATTGCAATACCTCGATGACCAGCAAACGCAAGAGCTGCCGAGCGATCCGAGCAACCAGCTCATCGTGGCTCAAGCGATGGGGCTGGCGGATTACGCTGCACTGCTGACCGAGCTCGCCCCTATCCGCGAATTCGTCAGCCAGCAGTTCCAGACCATTTTCAGCACCCAGCAGGAAACGCCGGAAGTCTGCGCGTGGTGGAGCGAGAACATCAGCAGCGAGGAAACCTCGGCCACACTGACAGAGTTGGGCTATCACGCACCCGCCGAAACCGCCGAACGACTGGTGCAACTGCGTCTGGGCAACCGTTACCGCCAGCTGCCGGAAATGAGCCGTCAGCGCATGGACAAGTTAGTGCCGCAACTGGTCACGCTATGCGCCGCCCAAGCCAGTACCGACGAGACGCTCGCACGCTTGCTTGCCCTGCTCGAAGCCATCGCCCGCCGCGCCTCCTACCTCGCCTTCCTCGCCGAATATCCGCAGGCGCTGCCACGTCTGGTCAACATGGCCGCCGCAAGCGCTTGGGCCTGCGAATACCTTACCCAGCACCCCATCCTACTGGACGAACTGCTGGATGACCGCGAGATCTATACCGCGCCGGACTGGGCTGCGCTGGATGCCCAACTGAGCGCGCAACTAGCCGATTGCGGCAACGACACCGAGCACCAGATGGATGCGCTGCGGCAGTTCCAACACGCGCAGACGTTCCACCTGCTGGCGATGGATCTGCAAGGCCTGTTGCCGCTGGAAACCTTGAGCGACCACCTGTCCGATCTGGCCGACCTGATGCTGCGCCACGTGCTCACCCTGTGTTGGAATGGGCTGGCGCGCAAGCACCGTGAGGTGCCGCAGTTCGCCATCATCGCTTACGGAAAACTGGGCGGCAAAGAACTGGGCTACGCCTCCGACCTCGACCTTGTTTTCCTGTACGACGATGATGCGCCCGATGCCAACGTGATCTACGCCCGCCTCGGCCAGCGTATCAACACCCTGCTGTCCAGCTACACCGCCGCCGGTCGGCTGTACGAAGTGGACCTGCGCCTGCGCCCCAACGGCGACAGTGGTTTGCTGGTCAGCAGCGTGGAAGCGTTTGAGGAATACCAGCAGAAGCACGCTTGGGTGTGGGAGCATCAGGCGCTGACCCGCGCCCGCTACTGCGCGGGTGACGCGAAGATCGGCGCGGCGTTCGAACACATACGCACCCGCGTGCTGCAACAGCACCGCGAATTGCCCAAGCTGCGTGACGAGATCGTCGCCATGCGCCAAAAAATGCACGACGGCCATCCCAACAAAAGCGCGCTGTTCGACATCAAGCACGATGCCGGTGGCATGGTGGATATTGAGTTCATCGTCCAGTATCTAGTGCTGGCGCACGCCCATGCCCACCCCGAACTGGTCGAGAACAAGGGCAATCTCGCCCTGCTTCAACGCGCCGCCGATGCCGGGCTGATCCCGCCCGAATCCGCGCGGCCAGTCGCGCAGCTCTACCGCGAACTGCGCCGCATCCAGCACGCTATGCGACTAAACAACCTGTCGCCGCGCGTCGAGCCGGACGCACTGGATATTTCGGCGTGTCTAGCACTGTGGAAAGTCGTACTGACGTAGCTCGCGCCGTCGCCTGCTATAATCGCGCGTCTTTCAATAACCGCCTGCCACCCGTGACCAAGATCCGTTTCTATACCGGTGCGCCCGACAAACTGCGCGCCACTTGCCTGTTGAGCAACAAAGCGATGCAGAGCGGGCTGCGGGTGATGGTATCCACGCCGGACGAGGCGATGACGACCACATTGGACAAGATGCTGTGGACTTATCCCGGCATCGCGTTCATGCCGCATGGTCGCACGAACGATCCCGCCGCCGCGACCTTGCCGGTGCTGGTGGATCACCTCAGCGACAACTTCCCGCACCACGATCTGCTGATCTCACTGCACCCGACCACGCCAGCGTTCTTCAGCCGTTTCGAACATCTGGTCGAGATTGTCGGTTTGGACGACGAAGACAAGCGCCTCGGCCGTGAGCGCTTCGCTCTGTACCGCAACCGTGGTTACGAGTTACAGCATTTCGATCTAAGCCAGAACGAGGGTGTATGAGATGACGCAAAAGCCTGCAGCTGACTTGCTCGCCGGCTTGCCGGTGCTGACCGAGGTGATCGAGGACATTGCCGATCTGCCCGTGTTGACCGAAGTGGAGCCGGAGCCCGCCGTAGAAAGCGTGAGCGAAGCTCAGGCCGAAGTCACGCCTGAACCGGCGATCACCGCCACACCCGTGGAGCCAGAAGTTGTCGCCGTCCCGCCCGCTGCCGAGCCGGAAGTATCACCCGCCCCAGCCACGATAGACGAAGAGGCATTAGCTCTATCCCTGATGAGCCGCCTTGAACCGAAGCTGGATGCGATGCTGCGCGACAAACTGCAAGACCAACTCGAGAGCGTTTCCGACGAGCTGCTCACTCAGGCACTGCGACGTATCCAAGCCGAGCTGCCACGATTGATGCGCGAACTGCAGCCGCCTGAGAGCCGCCAGCAAGCCGCCACTCCCGTAGCCATGACCTCGCCTGTTATAATCCCGCCCCTTCCGGCGGCGCCGAACACCTCTGACAAGAATAGAAATACGATGGAACTCGCTAAAAGCTTTGACCCACAATCCATAGAATCGCACTGGTATCCCGAGTGGGAACAGGCGGGTTACTTCCGCAGCCGCATCGCCGCCAACAAGCCCGGCTATTGCATTATGCTGCCGCCGCCCAACGTCACCGGCACGCTGCACATGGGTCACGCCTTCCAGCACACGCTGATGGACGCGCTCACCCGCTACCACCGCATGAAGGGCGACAACACCCTGTGGCAACCGGGTACCGACCACGCGGGTATCGCCACACAAATTGTGGTCGAACGCCAGTTGGATGCGCAAGGTATCTCTCGCCACGACTTGGGGCGCGAAAAATTCTTGGAAAAAGTGTGGGAATGGAAGCAATTCTCCGGCGACACCATCACCCGCCAGATGCGCCGCTTGGGCACCTCGCCCGATTGGGAACGCGAGCGTTTCACCATGGACGAAGGCCTGTCCGAAGCGGTCACCGAAGTGTTCGTGCGCCTGCATCAGGAAGGCCTGATCTACCGCGGTAAACGTTTGGTGAACTGGGACCCGGTGCTGGGCACCGCCGTGTCCGATCTCGAAGTCGAGTCTAAAGAAGAAGACGGCTCGCTGTGGCACATTGCCTATCCGCTGGAGTCCGGTGTAGGCGCGCTGATCGTCGCTACCACTCGCCCCGAGACCTTGCTGGGCGATGTGGCCGTGGCCGTGCATCCCGAAGACGCGCGCTACAAACATCTGGTCGGCAAGAACGTCCGCCTGCCGCTGTGCAACCGCCTCATCCCCATCATCGCCGACGAATACGTCGATCCCGCCTTCGGCACCGGCTGCGTGAAGATCACCCCCGCGCACGATTTCAACGACTACGCCGTCGGCCAGCGCCACGGCATGACGCCGATCAGCATCTTTACGCTGGACGCAAAGATCAACAACCACGCACCTGCCGTTTATCGCGGGATGGACAGGTTCGATGCGCGCAAGAAGATCGTCGCCGATCTGGAAGGACAGAAGCTTCTTGTGTCGATCAAGCCGCACAAACTGATGGTGCCGCGCGGCGACCGTACTCACACGGTGATCGAGCCGATGCTGACCGACCAGTGGTTCGTCAAGATGGACGGGCTGGCCAAGGAAGGCTTGGACTGCGTCGCTTCCGGCGAAGTGAAGTTCGTGCCGGAGAACTGGACCAACACCTATAACCAGTGGCTGACCAACATCCAAGACTGGTGTATCTCGCGCCAACTGTGGTGGGGCCACCGCATCCCGGCTTGGTATGACGAGCAGGGCAACATCTACGTCGCACGCACCCAGCAGGAGGCCGAAGACCAGTGGCGCGAAGCGCTGGAATCCAAGTCCGACGATGAGATCGCCACTGCACTGCAAAAGATGACCGAGGACATTCCGCCACTGCGTCAGGACGAAGACGTACTGGATACCTGGTTTAGCTCCGCGCTATGGCCCTTCTCCACCCTGGGTTGGCCGGACAAGACACCGGAACTGGACGCCTATCTACCTACTTCGGTACTGATGACAGGCTTCGACATCATCTTCTTCTGGGTCGCCCGCATGGTGATGATGAGCAAGCACTTCACCGGCAAAGTGCCGTTCAAAGAGGTCTATGTCACCGGTTTGGTACGTGACCAACACGGCCACAAGATGAGCAAATCCAAGGGCAACGTGCTCGACCCACTCGATCTGATCGACGGCATCTCGCTGGATGACCTGCTGGCCAAGCGCACCAGCAATTTGATGAATCCCAAGCAAGCCGAGAGCATCGCCAAAGGCACGACCAAAGATTTCCCGGACGGCATCACTGCCTTCGGCACCGACGCCGTGCGTTTCACCTTCGCCAGCCTCGCCTCTCATGGTCGCGACATCAAGTTCGACTTCAAGCGCTGCGAAGGCTACCGCAACTTCTGCAACAAGCTGTGGAACGCGACCCGATTCGTGTTGATGAACTGCGACGGCAAGGACGTGGGACTGGATGCCAGCCTGCCGCTGGAATACTGCGCAGCGGATCGCTGGATGATCTCGCGCCTTCAACAAGCTGAAGCTGCCATCGCTGCCGATTTCGACAACTATCGTTTCGACATGGCCGCCCGCACCGTGTACGAATTAGTGTGGGATACCTATTGCGACTGGTACGTGGAACTGGCCAAGGTGCAGATCGCCAACGGCAACGAAGCGCAGCAACGCGCCACCCGCCGCACCTTGGTGCGCGTGCTGGAAACCATTCTGCGTCTAGCTCATCCCATTATCCCGTTCATCACCGAAGAGTTGTGGCAGACCGTCGCACCGCTGGCGGGCATGAGCGGCGCAAGCATCATGGTGCAAGCATATCCGCAGTCTGATGCCAGCAAAGTGAGCGAGGCGGCGCTGGCCGAGATCGCTCAGATGCAGGAGATGGTCAATGCCTGCCGCAGTCTGCGCAGCGAGATGAATCTGTCGCCCGCTCAGCGCGTGCCGCTGATCGCCGCTGGCAATACCGCCGCGCTGAACGCTGCCGCGCCGTATCTGCAAGCGCTGGCCAAGCTCTCCGGCGTGGAAGTGGTAGCCGAGTTGCCCGAGACGGATGCTGCCGTCGCTATCGTCGGCGAATTCAAGCTGATGCTGAAGGTAGAGATCGATGTCGCTGCCGAGAAAGTTCGATTAGACAAGGAGATCGCCCGCCTCACTGGGGAGATAGCCAAGGCACATGCCAAGTTGGGCAACGAGACCTTCGTTTCACGCGCGCCCGCAGCCGTCGTAGAACAGGAGAAGCAGCGCCTCGCCGACTTCGGATCGACCTTGACGCAGTTGCAAGCGCAGCGCACGAAGCTGGGCTAAACACAAACCCGTCATTCAGGTGAAGGCCGGAATCCAGTTGTTCAATTAGCCTCGCGTAGCGGACAAAAACTTAAGGCTTTGTCCGCTACGAGGAATATTTCCACCGCTGGATTCCGGCCTTCGCCGGAATGACGGCTTAACGCACAGCGGGAACAAGCCCTCCCTCCACACAATGCCCGCCACCCTCACCCCACAACGCGAACGTAATCTATTGCTGACGCTCGCTGGCATCCAGTTCAGTCATGTGTTGGATTTCATGATCATGATGCCGCTCGGCCCCGTGCTGATCGCGGCATTCGGCATCAGCACGCACGAGTTCGGCTTATTGGTGGCGTCTTACAGCTTCAGCGCGGCGCTATCCGGCTTGTTTGCAGCGACATTCGTGGACAGGTTCGAGCGCAAGCGTATGTTGCTGGGGATGTTTGGTTTGTTCGGATTGGCCACGCTGGCTTGCGGGTTAGCACCCAGCTACACCACGTTACTGATCGCGCGCGGACTGGCAGGCGCATTCGGCGGCATCATGGGCGCGATGGTGCAGACCATGATCGGCGATGTCATACCGTTCGCACGCCGCGCCAAGGCAGGCGGACTAGTCTCAGCAGCGTTCTCAGTCTCGACTGTAGCGGGCGTGCCCTTATCCTTGTGGCTGGCGAATCACTTCATGTGGCGCGCACCATTCGTATTGATCGCGGTGCTGACACTGTTGTTCATAATCATCGGTTGGCGCGTGTTGCCTGATCTACGCCATCACCTTTCCCCTTCGACCAGCTCAGGACAGGCCAAGCGTTCCCATCCGTTCACTGCCATGTTCGAGGTTCTGCGTGATGCCAACCATCTGCGTGCGCTGCTGTTCTCAGCACTGATCATCTTTTCCGGATTCACAGTGATCCCCTACATCACGCTGTACAGCGTCGGCAACGTGGGCATCTCGCTGCACGACATTCCGCTGGTGTATCTGGTGGGAGGCGCCGCCACGCTAGTGACGGCGCGACTCATCGGTCACATCGCCGACTCGCACGGAAAAGTAAAGATTTATCGCTGGGTAGCGCTAGCGGCGATGCTGCCGTTGCTAGTGGTGACGCATATCGGCGCTGCACCGCTGTGGGTGTGGTTGTGCTGCACCACGAGTTTCTTCGTACTAGTTTCGGGACGGATGATCCCCGCGATGGCCATTATCACCTCGGCGGCTCAACCGAAACTGCGCGGCACGTTCATGTCGTTACACTCCACCGTCCAAGCGTTCGCGATGGGGCTGGCCACCTTGCTCGCTGGCCTGCTCATCCATCAGGATGGCATTGGAACGCTGACCGGTTATGGCACGGTAGGCAGCATCGCGGTGACGGCGAACCTGCTCGCCATCGGCTTCGTTGCCCGCATCGAGATGCACGGGCAAGCAGCAGTGCCGCCTCCCGCCTAGGTTGCGCGTTAGTCCGCAGTCAGCGGCTGACCGGATTGCGCCCAAGCCAAGATACCGCCTTGCAGGTTGTACACTTCAGCATAACCCTGATTGATCGCAAAGGCCGCAGCCTGCGCGGAGCGCCCGCCCATCTGACAATAGAACACTAACGGAGCACTCCGCTCGAACTCAGCCAAACGCATAGGCAGCAGGTGCAGCGGCAGCTTGGTCGCACCCTTGATGTAGCCGCGCGCGATCTCAGCATCGGTACGCACATCGACCAGCGTGGTCGAGCCTGCGCTCAGCATGGTTTGCAGTTCGGTCGCAGTGATATTCTTAAAATCTGGCATGGTTACCTCTCAACAATCAACTCGACGCATCGGTCGATAAATAAGGCGCGCATTTTCCTGATTTCGCCCCTAAGTGTCCAGCCGAGTTATCATAGAGGTATGAAAAAAACCGCACTGATTCTGCTCTCCACTTTGCCCTTGCTGGTTTACGCTGACGGCCTACCGGATTTGGGCGACACTTCGCAGGAAACCATCTCGCCGCAACAGGAACGTCAAATTGGCCGGCAGAGCATGTTCGAGATTCGCGCCAGCAAAAGCTACCTGAGCGATCCAGAGGTCAATGACTACCTCAATCAACTCGGTTACCGCTTGGTCGGAAACAGTAACGAACCCTCGCAAGACTTCGAGTTCTTCGCCCTCAACGAAAACAATGTCAACGCCTTCGCCTTACCCGGCGGCTTCATTGGCGTCAATGTCGGGCTGATCCTCACTGCCCAAACCGAGTCCGAACTGGCTTCAGTGCTGGCACACGAGATTTCGCACGTGACTCAGCACCATCTGGCTCGGATGATCGCCGGCCAGAAATACGACACATTAGCCTCGATGGCGGCAGTGGCCGTCGCGATCCTCGCGGCACGCAACAACCCTCAGGCCTCGCAGGCGGCCATGGTCGGCGCGCAAGCAAGCATCATGCAGCGCAGACTGGACTTCACCCGCACCTATGAAAAGGAAGCTGACCGCATCGGCATCGAACTGTTGGAGCGCTCAGGCTTCGACACTCGCGCCATGCCCGCCTTCTTCGAGCGTATGCAAAAGGCCAATGGTTTATTGGAAGGGAATGCCCCCTCTTATCTGCGCACTCACCCATTGACCTCGGATCGGATTGCCGACGTGGAAAATCGGGTACAACAATTGCCCTACAAATTGGTGGCTGACAGCCTGACTTTTCGTCTGATACGTGCCAAGTTGCAGTCCATAGAAAAAAGCCCCTCTAGCGCTGTCGCTTACTTCACTGCCGCCCTAGGGCCGCAGAAATTCGGCGATCCAGTCGCTCAACGCTACGGCTTGGTGCTGTCCTTGCTGCGCCAGCGCAAGATGGAGCGCGCAGAGCTAGAGTTCGCCATGCTCTACCACCAAGCGCCAAAAAACCCGATGCTGGAAACACTGGCGGGGCAACTATTAAGCCGCAAGCACTCCATCAAGGATGTCAGCGCCTTCTACAAGCAGGCCTTGCAAAGCTACCCGCAACATCGTGCGCTGGTCTATGACTATGCCGACCTACTTCTCAAACAGCAGAGCTATACGCAAGTCATCAAACTGCTGGAGGAACGTATCACCGGCACGCCTACCGACCCTAGACTGTACGAACTCCAAGCTCAAGCCTATGCGGGGATGGATCAGCCGCAATCCTCACACCGCGCCCTGGCCTATTCCGCCTTGTTGCAAGGCAACCTGATGGGCTCTATCCAACATATGCAACTGGCTAAGCAAAGCGGCACCGACTTCTATCAGAATGCAGCGATCGAGAGTGAGTTGAAAGAGTTGTACGAAATGTTGGCCGTCCACAAGAAGAAATAGCTTTGTGTGACACTCAATGAAAAACGCCCGCCGAAGCGGGCGTTTCACTTTAGCGAGCCGAATTACTTACAGAAGCCAGCTGCCAAGCAAGTGCCACTTTGTGTCCAAGTGATCGCGCTACCTGCGGCATTCAATGCAGGCGTCAACACCGAAGTATAACCACCCGATGCAGCTGTTCCTGTAGCAGTAACAACGCCATCAGCTACTGCAACGCTGGCCAGATTAGCGGTAGCAGCGGGCGCAGCGGGGATACCATTAGTCGCATGTGCGCAACCAGTGAAGGTGCCCAGATCGTTCTGGCACACGGTCACTGCCTTTTGATAGGATTCGCTGATGGACAGCACTTCGCTGAACTTAGCTTTCTTGGTGTAGTTGCTGTAAGCCGGGATCGCGACGGCGGCCAAGATACCGATGATGGCGACAACGATCATCAGTTCGATCAGGGTGAAACCTTGTTGTACTTTTTTCATTTCTATCTCCTTGGGTTTAGAGTGGGTCATACCGCCACGGAGTAACAAAAGCAGGCTTCATGCCAACCTTAAAAAAAATAATCATTCATTTGATTATATTGAGATATATACACACTCAAGAATCCAAATTCAGCAGCTTCAATCAGTGAAGCTGCCCATCCCGAGCATAGCACTGACAATTTTCGTCACTTGATACAGACTGAGCGCACTTGATGCATATCAGTGAAACCTTGCAACACTTTCTCGATACCGTCTTGCTTCAAGGTACGCATCCCTTCGCCCAGTGCCGTGACGATCATCTCGGCCACTCGCGCATGCTCTTGGATGTTTTTCTTCATAGCATCGGTACCCACCAACAATTCGTGCAAACCAAGTCGGCCACGGTAGCCAGTTCCAGCGCAGCTATCACACCCAACCGGCTGGTATAAGGTGAACTGCCCATTCGCATCAGCAAAGGTACGCGCCCATTCTGCGCGTAAGGCCTCTCGCGCCGCCTCGGGGTCGTTTTGCCAACGCTCGATATGCTTCAGTTCATCAGAGTACTCCGTTAGCAACAAGTCGATCTCATCTTCCGACGCGATGTAGCTCTTGCGGCAATCCTTGCACAAACGCTTAGTCAGGCGCTGCGCCAACACACCGAGCAGCGCATCCGCGAAGTTGAATGGATCCATGCCCATATCCAGCAAACGGGTGATGGACTCCGGCGCGCTATTTGTGTGCAAGGTGGCAAACACCAAGTGACCAGTAAGCGAAGCCTCGATACCGATGGAGACGGTTTCCTTGTCGCGCATTTCGCCAACCATGATGATGTCTGGGTCGGCACGTAGGAAGGCGCGCATGATGGTGGCGAAATCCAGCCCCGCCTTCTTGTTGATCTGAACCTGACGCAGCCCCTTCTGGGTGATTTCCACAGGGTCTTCCGCCGTCCAGATCTTGGTATCCGGCTTATTGAGCGAGCTCAGGATAGAGTGCAGCGTGGTCGTTTTACCAGAACCGGTCGGGCCGCAGACAAAGAACAAGCCGTAGGGTTTGCTGACCACGCTCTTCAGCATCTCTAGGTTGTACGGAGAAAGTCCAAGCTTCTCGACTGGCAGCGGCTCGCCCGAGGCAAGAATACGCATCACGATGTCTTCGACACCGCCTTGCGAGGGTAGCGTCGCAACCCGCAGCTCGATGTCGAGAGGGCCAAACTTTTTGAACTTGATCTTGCCATCTTGCGGTTTGCGCTTCTCGGAAATGTCCAAATCGCACATGATCTTGATGCGGGTGATGAGCGCATTGCGATACGAGGCGGGCACCTCGATGTACGGCAACAGCGAACCATCCTTACGGAAGCGAATCAGCGTTTTGGCTTTCCCCGGCGCTGGCTCAATGTGGATGTCGGACGCGCCCATCTTGTACGCATCGACGATGATCTTGTTAACCAGTTTGACCAGTTCGTTGTCGGCTGCCGCACTAATGTCCTCTGGATTAGCGCCTAACTCATCGTCGTCCCCTCCCAGCGAAGTGAGCAAATCGTCCACTGAGCCTTCCATATCGTGCGAACTTTGCGAAGACTCCCCTAGCCCTTTGCTGAAGAAAGCATCAAGCGTGGCGCGGAACTCGCGCTGCGAACACACTCTGAAAACCAGTTTGGCTTTAGGAAATACCGCATTTGCCACTCGCGAGGCGCGAGTACGCTCGGGATCGGGAGTCAGCACGACCAACCCCTCTTGCGTCTCTTCCAATGGGACCCAACCGCTACTCACCACGTATTCACGCTTCAGGTTTTTAAGCAGGTCAGCGGGTTTGATCCGATCAAACCGGAACGGCTCGTAAGGCACGCTGAAGAAACGCGACAAACTCGAACCCATTTGAACCGCTGTTACATGAAAGTCATCCAGCAACACGTCCTCGACATCGTTGCCCTTGCGCCGCGCCGTCCGCGCAGCCAACTCCAACTCAGCCGATGAAACAACGGCATCGGCCACCAGATAATCGAACTTGCCCTTGATCGCCGTCGGCGTCTGCCGCTGTTGCATCGCCACCGGCAACGCACGGGCGACCTCTTGCACTGTTTCCAACACGATGGCAGAGAACGGCTGGTCGGCCTTATTGTTGATCAGTTGAATCACACCGACCAACACATCGCTCTCAGGTTTGAGTACCGGCACTACCAACATCTGCTTGGTGCGATAGCCGGTGCGACGATCCACATCTTGCAAGAATCGCAGTTGCGACCCGATACGTGCCAACTCTTGCTCGTCATACACATCATTGATGTTGATAGTCTTGTGATTGAGCGCACAGAATCCGGCAATGCTTTGCTGCGTCATCGGCAAGCGCAAATCCTTGAAGGTATTCAGCCCAACTTTGACCTTGGAGACCAGCGAGAGCTTGTCTTCGCTGACCTCGTAGATGGTGATGCGATCGGCATTGCATAACGCGGCGACATCGCGACTGATATCGCCCGCCACCTCATCCGCCGTCGCAGTCTGAATGCGCGCCAACAGCGCATGTAGTCCACGAGATATCTCTGATGAGGCACCCGGCAATCCCACTGGCGTCAAAGAAAGTTCGACCATCGCTATATTCCCCCGCTCCGCCTAAAGCTATTTGATCAGCACAACTGGCACACTCGCCAGCTTCGCCACTTTGTCTGCCACCGTTCCCAGCAAAAGCGAGGAAAGCGTCTCATGCCCTCTCGCGCCAACCACAATCAAATCCACCTGCTGCTCCTGCGCATACTGGACGATGCCTTCGGCAGGCGTACCCACGCTGATGTGGTAGCTATAGGCCAACCCAACGCCATCCAGTTTCTGGCACGCCGGAGTCAATGCCTCCATGCCTTGCTCGCGGTAGTAATCGTTGATTGTGTCTTGGCTGATGAACAGTTTGACGTTGCCCGTCGCCAGCTTCCATTGCACGTTGAGCAGAAACACTTGCGGCGCGTCTTTCAGCCAAGACAAGCTATTGATGACATAGTCCACCGCGCGATTCGCGCCTTCCGAGCCATCTACTGGAATCAATATCTTCATCGTCATCCCCTCAACCCTTGCGATTCGGCGAACTCGCCACTTGCTCGTCCAGCACATCGACCACCGGCGCTAAAGCTGCCTTACGCAACGCCAACCATTTGCCCAAGCCCACCACCAGCACAGCGCAGATCACCGGTAGCACAACATGCAGCCACGCCGCCGACTCCATCACCGGATGCAGAGTCTCATCACTCACCACCATCTCACCCGCCACATAGCCGAGCAGAGCGCCACCGATATAGATGATGACCGGAAAACGGTCGATCAGCTTCAGCACCAGTTGACTACTCCAAGCGATCAGCGGAATGCTGATCAGCAGACCGAACACCAGCAACGTCGTGTTGCCATTAGCCGCCGCTGCCACGCCCAGCACATTGTCCAGACTCATCACAAAGTCCGCCACGATGATGGTCTTCACCGCACCAAGCAACTGATCGTTGGCCTTGATGTGATCCCCGCCCTCGTCTTCTTCCGGCAGGATCAGTTTCACGCCTATCCACAGCAGCATCGCCGCTCCCGCCAATTTAAGATAAGGCAGCGACAGCAAGCCGACCGCAAAGAACGTCAGCGTGATCCGCAAAAAGATTGCGCCCAGCACGCCGTACATCACACCCAGCTTGCGCTGCGCCTCTGGCAAATTACGACAGGCTAAGGCGATCACCACCGCGTTGTCGCCCGACAACAGCAAGTCGATCATGATGATTTTGAACACGTCCACCCAGAACGAGGTGGAACTTAACATTTCCAGCATTTCAAACCTTTCTTGGGAAAGGGGGAAGGGAACGCGCCTTTGGCTCTCAAGGAAGAAGGGTAAAACCGCGCGGTGAAGCGCTCCGCAGCACCACTCTTCCCCCTTATCCCTTCTCAGCCTTTCAACACTTTCTTCATCACCCGCCCCATGTCTGCCGGGTTGCGAGTGATATGAATGCCGCATTCTTCCATCACGGCCAATTTATCTTCTGCACCACCCTGACCGCCGGAGATGATCGCTCCAGCGTGGCCCATGCGTTTGCCTTCTGGCGCGGTGATGCCAGCCACGAAACCGACCACGGGTTTGGTCATGTGCTGCTTGATCCAGCGTGCGCACTCTTCCTCATCGCTGCCGCCGATCTCACCCACCATCACCACCGCATCGGTGTCGGGATCGTCGTTGAACAGGCGCATCACATCCAAGTGCTTCAGGCCGTTGATCGGGTCGCCGCCGATGCCGACGCAGGACGATTGCCCCATGCCCAACTCGGTGAGTTGCGCCACCGCCTCATAGGTCAGCGTGCCGGAACGCGACACCACGCCGATGCGTCCCTTCTTGTGAATGTGGCCGGGCATGATTCCGATCTTGATCTCGTCCGGCGTGATGATGCCGGGACAGTTCGGGCCGATCAGCAAGGTCTTTTTGCCCGCCATTTTGTAGCGGGTGCGGATCATGTCATGCACCGGGATGCCCTCAGTGATGCAGATCACCAGCTCCAGCTCCGCCTCCACCGCCTCGTCGATGGCTGCCGCCGCGCCGCCGGGCGGCACGTAGATCACGGAAACCGTCGCGCCCGTAGCCCGTTTGGCATCCAGCACCGAGGCGTACACCGGAATACCCTCGAACTCTTCGCCCGCCTTCTTGGGATTGACCCCCGCCACAAAGCAGTTCGCGCCGTTAGCGTATTGCTTGCAGTGGAAAGTGTGGAACTGGCCGACCTTGCCGGTCATGCCTTGGGTGATGACTTTGGTATCTTTATTGATAAGTATCGACATGCTTAACCTCGCGCCGCCGCAACGACCTTCTCAGCCGCATCAGCCATATTCCCCGCCGAAATGATGGGTAGGCCAGAGTCGGCCAAAAGCTGCTTGCCCAACTCGACATTGGTGCCCTCCAGCCGCACCACCAGCGGCACGGTGAGCTGCACTTCGCGCGCTGCCGCCACCACGCCCTGCGCAATCACGTCGCACTTCATGATGCCGCCGAAAATATTGACCAGAATGGCTTTCAGCTTGGGGTTGCGCAGCATCAGTTTGAACGCCTCGGTGACTTTTTCCGTGGTAGCTCCACCGCCCACATCGAGGAAGTTGGCCGGATTGCCGCCGTACAGCTTGATGATGTCCATGGTCGCCATCGCCAGACCGGCTCCGTTGACCAGGCAGCCGATGTCGCCGTCGAGCTGGATGTACGACAGATCGAACTTCGAGGCTTCGATCTCTGCGGGGTCTTCCTCATCCAAGTCGCGCAAGGCGACGATCTCAGGATGCCGATACAGCGCGTTGGAATCGAAATTAAATTTGGCATCCAGCGCCAGCACGTGATTGTCAGCGGTAAGAATGAGCGGATTGATCTCGGCCAGCATCGCGTCTTTCTCGACGAAGGCGCGGTACAAGCCTTGCAACACAACACGCGCCTCGGCCAACGCGGCTTCCGGCAGTCCGATGGCGCGCGAGGTCGCATCGGCCTGCACATCAGTCAGCCCAGCCACTGGGTCTATCCATTCGGTCTTGATCTTCTCCGGCGAATGCGCGGCGACTTCTTCGATCTCCATGCCGCCTTCGGAGCTGGCGATCAGCGCTACGCGCTGCTTGCTGCGGTCCACCACCATGCCGAGGTAGAACTCGCGCGCGATGGCCGCGCCCTCTTCCACCAGCAGACGACGCACGGCCTGACCTTGCGGGCTGGTCTGATGGGTGATGAGCTGCATACCGAGAATGGCCTGCGCATGCTCGCGCACGGCCTCCAGCGACTTGGCCACCTTAACGCCGCCGCCCTTGCCGCGACCACCCGCATGGATCTGAGCTTTCACCACCCACACGCTGCCGCCCAGCGACTGCGCCGCCGCAACGGCTTCATCCACGCTGAAACACGCCACGCCTCGCGGCGTGGGCACGCCATACTGGCGCAGCACCTCCTTGGCCTGATATTCGTGTATTTTCATCCTGCTACCTGACTAGATTGTTATATTTTTGAAATCCCTGAACAGCCGCAATGTTACCCAATAATCTCCAGAAATGCGGCGGAATTCACGCCAAAAACCGCGCCAATTCGCTGTTTTCCCGTTATTCGCCCGCCACCGTCATATTCTCGATCAAGATTGAACCACATTGCCTAGAACCGTGAATCAACACGTCGTTGCCGACGGCGGCGATCTGGCGGTAGATATCCTTGAGATTGCCGGCGATGGTGATCTCTTCCACTGGGTATTGGATCTCGCCATTCTCCACCCAAAAACCGGCTGCGCCGCGCGAATAGTCGCCGGTGACATAGTTCACGCCCTGACCGAGCAACTCGGTGACCAAAAGCCCGCGCCCCATCTGCTTGAGCAGTCCGTCAAAATCAAAATCACCCGGCTTGAGAATGAGGTTATGCGTGCCGCCGGAGTTGCCGGTGGTTTGCATGCCAAGTTTGCGAGCGGAATAACTGGCAAGGAAATAGCCGCGCAGCACGCCGTCTTCGACAATGTTGCGGCGCTGCGTGCGCACGCCCTCGTCATCAAATGCCCCCGAAGCCAACCCTTTACGGATGTCCGGCACGTCGCTGATCTGGATGTGCGGCGAAAAGATTGGCTGATCGAGCTGATTGAGTAAGAACGAGGATTTGCGGTACAAGCTGCCGCCGCTGACTGCATGGACGAAATGACCGAGCAAGCTGGCCGCAATCGGTGCTTCGAACAACACCGGCACTTGCATGGTCGCGAGCTTGCGCGATTTCAATCGGCGCACGGTGCGGGCGGCGGCGATGCGGCCGATCTCGGCAGCGGGCAGTAGATCAGCCGCGCAACGTGCATCGCTGTACCAATAATCCCGCTGCATGGCGTCATCCTTACCCGCGATCACGGCGCAACTCACGCTGTGACGCGAGGTCGGGAATCCACCAACAAAGCCCAGACTGTTAGCGAACACGAACTGCGACTCGTGCACATTGACCGTCGCCCCTTCGGAATTGCGAATGCGGCGGTCGGCAGCGAATGCGGCCTGTTCGCATTGCTGCGCTAGGCTGATCGCACCTTCCACATCAAGCGCCCACGGGTGATACAGGTCGAGATCGGGAAACTCGGTCGCCAGCAGATCAGCATCCGGCAGTCCGGCACAATCATCCACAGCGGTATAGCGTGCGATGTTCAGCGCAGCATCCACCGTATCGCGCAAGGCCTGCGGCGAAAAGTCCGAGGTGCTGGCATTGCCGCGCTGCTGGCCGAGATAAACGGTGATGCCCACACCTTTGTCGCGCGTGTATTCGATGGTCTCGACTTCGTTCTGGCGCACCGTCACCGCCTGCCCGAAACCGTCCGACACTTCGGTGGCGCTGGCCGTCGCTCCGCGCTCACGCGCATAGCGGATCATGTCCTCGGCGATCTGACGCAAGGTGGCAGCGGAATGAGAAAAACGGTCGGAATTTTGAGAGGCGGGGCGAGTTTCGGCGGTGGACATTACGGCGATAGGGCAAACGGTTAATTCGGAAGGCGTTATCATACACGCCATTCAATCTGAAGCAGGAAGCCATGCACTACCACGAACAAGCCAACGAGCTCGATGACGAGATCGAATTACCGCCCAGCAAGACCAAGATCAAGCAGCAAATGCACGAATTGCAGGACTTGGGCGAACGACTCACCGAGCTCTCGAACGAAAAGCTGCGCGAACTCGACCTACCCGAGCGTTTGCTCGACGCCATCAAGGAACTCAAGAAGATCAACAAGTTCGGCGCACAACGCCGCCAGTTGCAATACATCGGACGCTTGATGCGCGAAGTCGAGCCGGAACCCATCATCGCCAAACTGGATGCTTGGAACGGTGTATCGGCGACACACGTCGCGTGGCTGCATCGCTTGGAACAATGGCGTGACCGTCTGCTCGACCAGCCCGACGCACTGGGCGAACTGCTGGCGACCCATCCACAAGCCGACGGACAGCGCCTGCGCACACTGGTACGCAACGCCGTCAAGGAACGTGAACTGGCCAAGCCGCCCAAGAACTACCGCGAGATATTCCAGATGTTGAAGGAGATCATGCCGGAATGAGCGTACTCACTCACATCCTACTGGACAGCGGCAAAGCGCCACGTCACAGTCTCATCTGGCTACATGGTTTGGGCGCGGATGGCAGCGACTTTGTGCCGATGGTGGACGAGCTGAAGTTGCCTGTTCCCGTCCGCTTCATTTTCCCCCACGCACCGATGCGCCCGGTCACGATCAACGGCGGCTTCATGATGCGCGCGTGGTACGACATCGTGGCGACCGATATCGGCGCCAAACAGGACAGCCGAGGCATCATCGCCTCGCAGGCCGAGGTCGAGAAACTGATCGCGATGGAAGTCGCACGCGGCGTGTCTCCCGAGCACATCTTCCTCGCTGGATTCTCGCAAGGTGGTGCCATCGTGCTGCATACCGGCTTGCGCCATGCCCAAAAACTCGGCGGCATCCTCGCGCTTTCTACCTATCTGCCTTTGGCCGACACACTAGCGAACGAAGCCAGCGATGTCGCCCACGACACACCCATCTTTATGGCGCATGGTCGCAGCGATCCTGTGGTTCCGTATGCGCTGGGCAAGCTGTCTGAAGAGCGACTACTGGCGCATGGTTGCACGCTGGACTGGCACGAATACGCCATGCCGCACTCCGTCTGCCAGCAAGAGATCACCGACATCGAACGCTGGTTAACCGAACAGCTCAACGCCAAACCAGCCTGAGCCTCACCGCATCGGCATGATCCCGCTGCTGCACCGCGACACCCCCTTCCCGCCCGTCGAGCAGGCATTGACCTATCCCAATGGCCTGCTCGCAGCAGGGGCTGACCTCTCGCCGCAACGCCTGCTCAATGCCTACCAGCGCGGCATATTTCCGTGGTTTTCGGAGGGCGAACCCATCCTGTGGTGGACTCCCGATCCGCGCATGGTGCTAGTTCCTGCCGAGCTCAAACTTACAAAATCCCTGCGCAAAACCTTACGCAACGGCCACCACGAAGTTCGTTTCGACACCGCCTTCGAGCAGGTGATGCGCGCCTGCGCCGAACCGCGTGAGGGACAAAATGGCACTTGGATCAGCGAAGCGATGATCGCCGCTTACGGCGAACTTCATCGGCTAGGCTATGCGCATTCGGTCGAGACTTGGCTGGACGGCGAACTGGTGGGCGGGCTGTACGGCATGGCCATCGGTCGCATGTTCTACGGAGAATCCATGTTCAGCCGCCTCCCCGATGCCTCCAAGATCGCCCTCGCTCGGCTGTGCGCCCACCTGCAAACTCAAGGCTGCGAACTGATCGACTGCCAGATGAACACGCCGCATTTGGCCTCGCTCGGCGGCAAGGAGGTTCCCCGTAGTGAGTTCCTCGCTCAGATAACCAGACTTATACAAGCACCTGCCATGAGCTTTGCAGTCATGGCATGATGGAGACAGCTGCTCACGAACGTAGTGCAGAGCTCGCATCACGAGCAAAACAGTCCGTGATGCGCCTAATCAGAAGTGATAGTGTTTTCAGGACGATTCAGTTAGTGTTTCACAAGACCAACTCGTGGTGACCTATGTCAACCTCACGCTCTGAAACCTTACGTTTGCGCATGCTGATGGCAGCGGTCTTTGCTTTAGGGCTGCTGATCCAAGTATTCAGCATGGTACTTGATGGTTACGGTAGCCATTTAGTGATGCAAAATCTCGCCTTTCACGGCGCGATCGAGATGGCCGGAGCCGTCATCGCTGCAATGGTCGCGTACCTGCTACTGCGCCTGAATACCATCGGCAAAGGCAGCAGTTTCAACTACCCCATCGCGGCTGCACTGCTGGCTATGGGTGGCCTAGACAGCCTGCATGCATTGATGTCGAGCGGCGACCTGTTCGTTTGGCTACACAGTCTAGCGACCGGTGTCGGTGGTTTGCTGTTTGCGCTGATCTGGCTCCCACCCCATGTACTCCAAGCGAAACAGCACCATGCGCCGCTGGGCGCGATCCTGTTAGCAATCGTTCTTGGCGCACTTTCGATACTCTTCTCCGAGCAGATACCCCACATGCTCGAAGCAGGCAGATTCACCACCACCGCTGTGACCTTGAACATCGGAGGAGGACTCTTACTGCTTGCCGCTGCGGCCAAATTGCTGCAGACCTACCGTGTTTCAGCCAAACCTGAAGACCTGCTGTTCTTGTTCCAATGCATCATCCTATCCGTAGCGGCACTCACCTTCGCCTATTCCAGCGTCTGGGATTGGCCGTGGTGGGGTTGGCATGTGCAACGGCTAGCAGGCTACAGCTTGGCCTTGTGGCTGATCGTCCAGACCGCCAAGAAGATCGAGCTGCAAACACGGATGAGCAATCGTCGGCTGCAACAACAGATCGAGGAGCGCAAGCGTGTCGAGAGCCAGCTGCGCATCGCAGCTATCGCCTTCGAGACGCATGAAGCCATCATGATTACGGATGCGAATGCAGACATCATCCGGGTCAACCATGCCTTCGAAGTCATCACCGGTTATAGCGCAGAAGAAGTGCTCGGCAAGAACCCTCGCATCCTGAGTTCAGGTCAAGAAGAGGCCGGATTCTATGCCCAGATGTGGAAACATCTGCTAGAGAACGGGTCTTGGAGTGGAGAGATACTGGATAAACGCAAGAACGGGCAGATCTACCCGAAGTGGCTGACCATCACAGCCGTGAAGAACCGAGACGGCGAGACGACCGAGTTCGTAGCGATCTTCAGTGACATCACCCGTCGCAAACAGGCGGAAGAAGAGATATTCAGCCTCGCCTTCTATGACGCGCTCACCAAACTCCCCAACCGCCGCTTCCTGCTAGAGCGACTACAACAGTCGCTTGTCGCCTCATCCAGAAACCATCATTACGGTGCGCTATTGTTCCTAGACATGGACCGATTCAAGATCCTGAACGACACACTGGGGCATGACCACGGAGACCTGTTCCTGATCGAGGTGGCCAAGCGTATGCAACACAGTGTGCGCGATATGGATACGGTAGCGCGCATCGGAGGGGACGAGTTCGTCATCCTCATCGAAGAGATCGCCCCCGATAGCCATGATGCATTGCAAAAGGCTGCCATGATCGCCGAAAAGATCCGTCTCGCATTAGCGCGCCCCTATCACCTCAACGACAAGGAGTATCGCAGCTCGCCCAGCATAGGCGTATGCCTGTATCGAGGCGAACAGGAGAGCGTTGACGACTTGCTCAAACATGCGGATATGGCGATGTACCAAGCCAAGGAATCTGGCCGAAATGCCGTGCGCTTCTTCGATCCCGCCATGCAACTCGCCGTCGAGAACCGTGCCGCCTTGGAGGCAGAGCTGCGTCATGCCTTGCCCAACGGACAATTCCAACTGTATTACCAAGTACAACTGGACAGCCAACTGCGCGCATTGGGAGCAGAAGCACTCATACGTTGGGCCCAACCGCAACGCGGCATGGTATCACCCGCACAGTTCATCCCGATCGCCGAAGACAGCTCACTGATACTAGAGATCGGAAACTGGGTACTGGAGACCGCATGCAAACAACTGGCAGCATGGAGTACCCGCGAACTTACGCGTGACCTCAGCCTTGCCATCAATGTCAGTGCGCAGCAGTTCAAACGCCAAGATTTTGTGCAGAACGTCTCAGCCATGGTTGAACGCTATCAGATCAGCCCTTCGCGACTGAAGCTAGAGCTGACAGAGAGCGTCGTCCTGAGCGACGTGTCGGATGTCATCGGCAAGATGCATGCTTTGAAAGCGGTGGGCATCAACCTGTCGCTGGACGATTTCGGCACAGGCTACTCCTCCTTGTCCTACCTCAAGCAACTTCCGCTGGACCAGATCAAGATCGACCAGAGCTTCGTGCGTGACATCACCAGCAACATCGACGACGCGACCATGGTGCAGACCATCATCAGCCTAGCCAATCACTTCAACCTCAATGTGATCGCAGAGGGTGTCGAAACCGAAGAGCAACTCCACTTCCTCAAACAGAACGGCTGCATGGCCTATCAGGGCTACCTACTCGGCAGACCGATGCCTATCGACGAATTTGAGACATCCTTGCAACAGCTAGCGGCAGCGAACTGACGTCCCAGACCGGAAACGCCGCCCCCGCTCGCTCGGGTGCTCTGTTCGCTGCACCGTGCCTCAAGCCTCTTGCTAAAGTTTTCCGAGCCTCCCTGCGTTATAATCCGCGCCCTGCCTTTTGTCTGAACCTTCATGAGTGTCCTGAACTGGATCATCGTCACTAGCCTACTCGGCGGCGTGTTGAGCGTGGCTTGCGCGGCGGTGTTCGCGCTGAATGCTCGCGCCCATTTTGTGAACGCGTTGGTGAGTTACGCCATCGGCGCGCTGTTGGGCGCGGTGTTCCTTGATATTCTGCCGGAAGCCATCGCGCTGACTTCCAACGTACCTGCCGTCAGCGCGACCTTGCTGGCGGGCATCATGTTGTTTTTCGTGCTGGAGAAACTGGTGCTGTGGCGGCATTGCCACCATGACCATTGCGAGGCGCACGAGCCGCATACGCACAATCACGATCACGGTCGTAGTGGCACGATGATCATCGTCGGCGATACCTTCCACAACTTTGTCGATGGCATCATCATCGCCGCCGCCTTCCTCGCCGACACTGAGCTGGGCATCATCACCGCACTGGCCATCATCGCCCACGAGATCCCGCAGGAAGTCGGCGACTTCGTCATCCTGCTGCACTCGGGTTACAGCAAACTGCGCGCCTTCCAGTTGAATCTGATTTCCAGCTTGGCGACGCTGGTCGGCGGCATGCTAGGCTACTTTACTCTGCAAACCATGCAAAGCTGGGTGCCGACGCTGCTGGCGCTGGCCGCCGCCAGCATGATCTACGTCGCCGTCGCCGACCTTATCCCCGGCCTGCACAAACGCACCCAGTTGCGCGACACCTTGCAGCAAGTCATCCTGATCGCGCTGGGCGTGGGCACGGTGGCGCTGGTCGGCGCGGTGGTACACATCTAGGAACCCAACATGAGCACTTCCAAAACTGCCCCGCGCGTCGGCTTCGTCTCCCTCGGCTGCCCCAAGGCGACCTCGGACTCTGAACTCATCCTCACTCGCTTGCGCGCCGAGGGCTACGTGATCTCGCCTAGCTACGCCGATTCCGACGTGGTCGTGGTGAACACCTGCGGCTTCATCGACAGCGCGGTGGCAGAATCGCTGGATGCCATCGGCGAAGCACTGGCCGAGAACGGCAAGGTCATCGTCACCGGCTGTCTGGGTGCCAAGGGCGACATCGTGCAGCAGACGCATCCCAAGGTGCTGGCCGTCACCGGCCCGCACGCCACCGACGCGGTGATGGACGCGGTGCATGCGCAACTGCCCAAGCCGCACGATCCTTACACCGATCTAGTGCCGCCGCAGGGCATCCGCCTCACGCCGCGCCATTACGCCTATCTGAAGATCTCCGAAGGCTGCAACCATCGCTGTACTTTCTGCATCATCCCTAGCCTGCGCGGTGATCTGGTCAGCCGTCCAGTGGGTGATGTGATGGCTGAAGCGGAGAAACTGGCCGAGTCCGGTGTGAAGGAATTGTTGGTCATCTCGCAGGACACCAGCGCTTACGGCGTGGACGTGAAATACCGCACCGGCTTCTGGGGCGGTCGCCCGCTCAAGACGCGCATGACCGAACTCGCTGCTGCCTTGGGCGAACTCGGCATCTGGGTGCGTTTGCACTATGTCTATCCCTACCCGCACGTGGATGAGGTCATCCCGCTGATGGCGCAGGGCAAGATCCTGCCCTACCTCGACATCCCATTCCAACACGCCAACGCGCGCATCCTCAAGTTGATGAAGCGCCCGGCCAGCTCCGACAACGTGCTGGAACGCATCCGCCGCTGGCGCGAGATCTGCCCAGAGCTGGTCATTCGTAGCACCTTCATCGTCGGCTTCCCCGGCGAGACCGAAGAGGAATTCGAAGAGCTGCTGGATTTCGTCGAGGAAGCACAGATCGACCGCTTGGGTGCCTTCGCCTATTCGCCGGTAGAAGGCGCGACTGCCAACGACCTGCCTGACCACGTACCGCCCGAAGTCCAGGAAGAACGCCTCGCCCGCCTGATGATGCTGCAAGCCGAGATCAGCGCCGAGAAGCTGGCACGCAAGGTCGGCCAGACCATCACCGTGCTGGTGGATGCGGTGGACGAAGACGGCGCGGTAGCGCGCAGCGCCGCCGATGCGCCCGAGATCGACGGCTTGGTCTATATCGAGAACGGCCAAGACTTGGAACCGGGCGAATTCGCCACCGTGCGCATAACCGATTCCGACGAACACGATCTATGGGCAGAAGTGATCGAGTCGGACGACTAAAGCTGTCGCTGATCGCATGCAGCCCGAAGACCTTCAGCGCCTAGTCACCCTCGCCATGCCTTACGGCAAACACAAGGGAACACTGATCGCCAACCTGCCCGGCAATTACCTCAACTGGTTCGCCCGCACCGGCTTCCCGCCCGGCGAGATCGGTCGCCTGCTGGAGCTGATGCAGGAACTGGATCACAACGGGCTATCGCATTTGCTTGATCCGCTGCGCAAGCGCTAGATAGAAGAGTGAACTCTATACGCAACGCATGTGCAGGACTTGTAGATGCGCATCTAACTGGAGTAAATTGGGCGCAATCTATTCTGGCAAGAAATTTCATAAAAATCACATTGCCATTGAGCTTCATCTTGTAAAAATCGTTGTGTACATCAGTTAAGACCTGCCCTCACTCAACTACCATAGATCACCCTAGATGAATAAGCGCACTAAAGAGCTGTTTAAACGTCTTGAGACTCAGGATCAAGCAAAGCACCGTAATGATTTTGATGAGCTTATGGAAATGCTAATTCCCAAAGGAGTATCAAATCACCCCAAAGGAACCGTTGCCCATTTTGCCGATGAGTTGCATCAACCTGTAGAACTATTGATTGACCAATTTGAAAGGGCAGGCATTAGAAACCTGACACCACTCCATCGCATTAAGTTGACTCACAAGAGCTCACTTCTACAATATTTGAGAACATCTCAAAGAGGAAACTACGATGCGTCAATAAGCTCTGAATTGTTGTATGAGCAAAAGCTCATTGAGCCGCGTCAAATTGTACTTTTTGAGGATATAAACGAAGAACTTATATCCCTCATGGCTCACAACCCAAAGCTCCTCTACCAACTACCACCGAGGAAATTCGAGGAGTTAATTGCCAAGCTATTTTCAGACCGAGGTTATGAGGTGTCTTTAACTCAAGCTACAAGAGACGGTGGATATGACCTACTCGCTAAAATCAACGATGGAATTACATCTACAATAGTGTTGGCAGAGTGTAAGCGATACAAGCAAGAAAATAAGGTTGGAGTTGAGATTGTAAGAGGGTTGTATGGTGTCACCGAAGCACATCGAGCAAATCAAGGATTAATTATTACCTCGTCTTTCTTCACGAAAGATGCAATAGAGGAACAACTCAGGATTGGAAATCGCATTGGTCTGAGAGACTTCAACAACTTAGTTGATTGGCTCAAGCCCTATAGCTAGGTAGAGAGGGCTAAAATCAGCCACTCGTTTACGAGTCGACGAAAAAACAAAAGCCCGGATCACCGGGCTTTTTGCTGGGCTAAAAACCAGACTTAAGCGAAATTCGCTTCAGCAAAGCTCCAGTTCACCAAGTTATTCAGGAAGGTCTCGACGAACTTGGGGCGCATGTTGCGGTAGTCGATGTAGTAAGCGTGTTCCCACACGTCCACGCACAGCAGTGCCTTGTCGCCGGTGGTCAGCGGTGTACCGGCGGCACCCATGTTGACGATATCCACCGAGCCGTCGGCTTTCTTCACCAGCCAAGTCCAGCCGGAACCGAAGTTGCCCACGGCGGAAGCTTGGAACGCTTTTTTGAATTCGTCCAGCGAACCCCACTTGGCGTTGATCGCGGCTGCCAGCGCGCCGGAAGGTGCACCACCGCCGTTCGGAGTCAGGCAGTTCCAGAAGAAGGTGTGGTTCCACACTTGCGCAGAATTGTTGTAGATGCCGCCCGCCGGAGCCTTCTTGACGATGGCTTCGAGATCAAGGCTTTCGTACTCGGTACCCTTGATCAGGTTGTTCAGGTTGGTGACGTAAGCCTGATGGTGCTTGGCATAGTGGTAATCGAAGGTCTCGGCGGACATGTGCGGCGCGAGGGCATCCTTGGCGAACGGCAGTGCGGGTAGTTGGTGTTCCATTGCGGTCTCCTTATGAAATTGTTTGGTGCGCGATTGTAGCGAATTCTCCCTGCTGGGACAATGGTTGAGTGTATTTATCAAGATAGGGCCGCGCCGTAGCAGATCGGTCAAACAGCCCTACTCTTTCGGCGGGCGAAATCTGAATCAAGACAAGCTTCCTGCCATCATTGCGTCGAACGCTTCCGCCGGCATGGGCTTGGCGTATAGATAGCCTTGGGCAAAATCGCATCCGGCTGCGGCAAGAATATCGCGCTGCTCCACCGTCTCCGCGCCTTCGGCCACCACGCGCAGGCCGAGTTTGTGTGCCATCACGATGATGGCCTCAGACAGCGCGAGGTCGCTGGGATCCGTGGCCAGATCGCGCACGAAAGAGCGGTCGATCTTGAGGAAATCCACGTCGAATTTCTTCAGGTAAGCCAAGGCCGAATAGCCGGTACCGAAGTCATCCACGGCGATCTGCACTCCGGCGGCACGGAACTGCGCCAACTTCTCGATGACACTCGCCCGCTCATTCAGCAGCAAACCTTCGGTGATCTCGATAATCAGACACTCGCCCGGCAGATCGGTATTACGCAGCTGTTCTAGCCACACCTCGCTCGCCTCACCGATGAACTGGTTCGGCGACATGTTCACGCTCACCTGCCGACAACTCGCCCCCCGATCGTGCCAACGCTTCATCCAACGCAGCGACTCACGCAACACCCAATCACCGATGTCGCCGATCAGTCCGACCTCCTCCGCCAGTGGGATGAACTCCATCGGACTGACCAGACCACGCTGCGGATGCTGCCAGCGGATCAAGGCTTCGGCCTTGACGATACGCCCGCTGCCCATCGCCACGATAGGCTGGAAGTACACGCGAAACTCGTCGTGCGCCAATGCAGTACGCAGATCGCGTACCAGCGCCTGCCGTTGCTGGGCCTGTTCCTGCATCCCGCTGGTGAAGAAGCTGTAGCAGCTCCGCCCCCGATTCTTGGCGACGTACATCGCCTGATCGGCATTCTTCAGCAAGTTTTCCAGATCGCCAGCATCGTTGGGATAGATGGTGATGCCGATACTGCCGGACAAATAGACCATCTCGTGACCGACTTGGAACGGCACCGCCAGCGCATCCACCAGCATTTGCGCCACCTCCTCGACCCGGCGGGTGTCCAACAGTTGCGGCATGATGATGGTGAACTCATCGCCACCGATGCGCGCTGCCGTATCGGTATCGCGGATGGTGGCGCTGATGCGATGCGCCGCCTCCACCAGTAAAGCATCGCCCGCATCATGCCCCAGTGTATCGTTTACCTCCTTGAAGCGATCCAGGTCGATGAACAACAGCGCTAGCAGTCGCTGCTCGCGCTGGGCACGACGGATCTCCTGCTCCAGCCGGTCTCGGAACAAGCGCCGGTTGGGCAGATGCGTCACCGTGTCGTAATTGGCTTGCCGCCAGATAGTATCCTCGGCACGCTTGCGCTCGATGGCGATGCTGGCCAATGTGGCCGCCTGCTGAATCAGCTTGATGTCTGCGGGAGTGGGCAGCCCCGGATGACGCTGATAGATCGCAAACGTGCCCAACACTTCGCCCTTGGCAGAGTGAATGGGCTCGGACCAGCACGAGCACAACTCACTGCGCGTGGCGAGCTCCCGATAAGGTGCCCATGCCGCGTCGGTTTGCAGGTTTTCGGCAACGACCCGCTCGTTACGGAAGGCTGCCGTCCCGCAGGGCGTGTTGCCATCTGCCACCAACAATCCGTCGATGGCTTGCTGGATGAAGTCCGGCAAGCTGCATGAAGCGCCCAGCCTCAAGCGCCGCCCGCTCTCGTCAAGCAACAGGATAGAGGCGATCAATCCATCGTGCGCTTGCTCGACATAACGTACGATTTCGACCAAGATGTCTGACAGATTATTGTTGTAAGCCAACAACTCGAAGATACGGTTGCGGAAGCGCTCCAGCTCGATCAGTCGATGCCGCTCGGTCGTATCACGGACGATGCCGACCAGCCCGATCACCTTGCCAGAGGGATCTCGCAACGGCCATTTATTCTCCTCCACGAACAGCGTCCGTCCATCGGCGTGTTGTAGAAACTCCTCATGGTGCAGCGACTCGCCCGAGGTGAGCACATAAATATCCTGTTCCTGAAAAGCAGCGGCTCTGTCATGAAGCATCAGCTCAAAGCTAGTGCTCCCGACGATTTCCTGCTCGCTACGCCCTAGGAATTCCTCGAATGCCTTATTGCATCCGAGGAACACGCCGTTCTTGTCTTTGTAGAAAATAAACTCAGGAATGGCGTTGATGACCGAACGCAGCAGGTGGCCGATGGCGTAGATGGCATCGTTCTGCGCAGACTCTTTCTCGTACCTCAAGCTCTGGATGCGATCTGCCAAAGCGAACGAGAGCAACAGCATCTCCAGCGCAGTGCCTATCATCAGCATATAGGTCGAGAGAAAGTTAGTCGGCACCCAACCGAGGTTGCGCAGCCCCAATAGGGAAGTGCCGATCAGCGGCATCGCCCAAGCCAACAGGAACAACCAAGCACTGCGGTTACCACGACGCCAGCAGACCACCGCATTGCTGATGGCAAATATCGGGAACAATGCGCCCAGCAACGAAACCATCACCGCCGCCCATTGGTAAGCGAACCACACCGGAAAAACCACGGTCAACAAAAACAGGCCGGCGAACACCGACATCACCCGATGATGCAGAGGGGATGTCCTAGCCGTATCGAGGAAACTCTGCACGAAGCGCGCACCAAAGAATCCCGCCACACCGAACCCCAATGGCAATGCGACGTTGCCCAGTTGCGGCCAATCCGGCCATAGGTATTGACTCCCCATACCGCTCATCGCCAGTTGGCCGATGGTCATGCCAAGGGCTGCCAGAACGTAATTCAAATAGTTACGATCACGCAGCGATGCGTACAACATCAGGTTGTAGAGCGACAACGACAGCATCAGGCCGAAATACAGCGCCAGCAAGGTATGCAGACGTTGATCGTAAGCGGAGAAGGCCTCCTGCCGCCACACTCTGACGGGGATGGTCAGCGTCCCTGCCGAATTCACACGCAAATATACCGTCGTTTGACCCTGCGACAGGGGCAACGGGACAACAAAATTAGGGTGACTCAGCGGGCGCGCAGAAAATGGCAAGGAATCGCCCATGACCGTGCGATCCCAGCCGCTTGCATTGGAGCGATAAAATTCGATCTGATCCAGCGTTGGGAAAGCCACTTCCAGCAAGTGCGACTGAGCAGTCACATCACGGGATTCAAGCGTGAGCCGTAACCAGTAAGCCGAGTTGGAATAGCCGAAATTGATGTCTCCGCCCCCAGTTCGGGCGGAGGCCGCCGAGTGGAACTGATTCGCCAAGGTCGGCGAGGACACTTCGTCGATGGTCAGCGTGCCCGCCCGGTCTTCCAGATAGTCGATGTAGGAAGACGCTGGGAGCGTCCGCGTAAAGTCATCTACCCGCAGCACGGGTGATGCCATCAGCGGCGTGGACATCGTCAGCAACAACCCTAAAGCAAGGAAGAGTCGCGCCACAACAAGCCATGTCCACGAGGTATTCATGGCTGTCACCCTAGCAGGATTTCATTCCGCAAATGTCAGGGGAAGAGAGAACAATTCTGGCCTAGCCGTACATCCTGCGACCACGGATGCGGGCGCGGTGGGCGGCGCGTTGCTCGTCCTCGGTCAGCGGTTTGGGCGCACGGTCGGCGAACGGGTTCTTGCTGGAGTTGAACTGGATGCGCAGCGGGGTGCCTTGCAGACTGAACGCCTCCATGAACACGCGCTCCAGATAACGGGAATAGCTGTCCGGCACTTTATCCAATCCACTGCCGTGGACGATGATGAGCGGCGGGTTGCTGCCGCCTTGGTGGGCATAACGCATCTTGGGACGCGACACCGAACTGCGCGGCGGTTGCTGCTTCTCGATCGCCATCTGCAACACGCGAGTCAATTTAGGCGTAGGCAACTTGGCCATCGCCGCCGCATACGCTTCGTTCACCGACTTCAATACGGTTCCCACACCGGTGCCGTTCAGCGCCGAAATAAAATGGTGTTTGGCAAAACCTAGAAAATGCAGCTTGCGCTCGATATCGCGCTTGGCGGTATCTCGCTGATAATTGTCCAGCCCGTCCCACTTGTTGACTGCCAGCACCAGCGCACGCCCAGCTTGCAGCACGAAGTCGGCCATATGCGCATCCTGCTCAGTGATCTGATCGGAGGCATCCACTACCAGCACCACCACATTGGCATCTTCGATGGCTTGCAAGGTCTTGATGACGGAGAACTTTTCCACCGCCTCGTCGATCTTGCCTCGACGACGCACGCCTGCGGTGTCGATGATGGTGTATTGGCGGCCTTCGCGCTCGAAGTCGATATAGATCGAATCGCGCGTGGTGCCAGGCTGGTCGAACGCGATGACGCGCTCTTCGCCCAGAATGGAGTTGACCAGCGTAGATTTACCCACATTGGGACGTCCAACGATGGCAAGTTTGGGATGGTCGGATTTATCTTCTGCATCCTCTGACGGCTCAGGGAATTCCTCCAGCGCGATCTCGATGACCTCTTCCACGTTATCGCCGTGGGCGGAGGAGATCGGCAGCGGCGTGCCCAGCCCCAGTTCGTGGAACTCGGCGGTGACGCGTGCCTGCTGCATCCCTTCGGCCTTATTCACCACGAGTAAAACGGTGCGACCAGTCTTACGCAGCTGTTGCGCGATGATGCGATCCTGCGGTGTCAACCCTGCGCGACCATCCACGAGGAACAGCACTAGATCGGCTTCGTCCACCGCTTGCCGCGTCTGCCGCGCCATCTCATGCAAGATGCCGTCTTTGGCCACCGGCTCCAGACCGCCGGTATCCACCACCAGATAAGGTTTAGAGCCGACGCGCCCACGTCCGTAGTGACGATCACGGGTCAGCCCCGGCAGATCGGCCACTAGCGCATCGCGGCTACGGGTAAGGCGATTGAATAGTGTGGATTTGCCGACGTTGGGACGACCGACCAGAACCAGAGTTGGCAACATGTGTTTTTCCGATCAGTGTAGTGCGAAGGAGTACAAGCCACCCGCACGGGTCTGCACCAGTACGCCTTTATCAAATTCGACTGGCTCGACCAGAATGGCGCTGCCATCGGTCTTCAGGCGAGAGGCGAAACTGCCATCCTCACGACTCAAAGCATGAACGTATCCTTCCAGATCGCCGACCACCAGCCAATCGCCCAATGGCGTCGCCACCGATGTCTTGCGGTAACTCAGCTGTTCGTTCTTCCACACCGTGCTGCCGCTACTCTTTTCGAGCGCGAGCACGCCGCCATTGGCATCGGTGACATACAGGAATTTACGCAACAGATAGAGCCCCTTATCGCTCGAAATATCGCGGCTCCACAGCAAGCTGCCTTGTACGATGTCGAAACAAGCTAGGCGACCTTGAAAAGCGATGGCGCAGACTTGCTCGTCGTCCACCACCGGGGTGCTGGTCACATCGCTGATGCGCTCCAACTCGGTGTTGCCACGCGGCTGCGACACGGCCGTTTCCCACAGCAATGCGCCCGTCTTCAGATCGAGCGCGGCAAGCTTGCCGCCTGCGAATCCTGCGAACACAGCGTTACGCTGAACCGCCACACCTGCGTGGCTACGCACGATCAATGAAGGCGTAGCGCGTAGGTAGTTCCACAACTGCTTACCATTGGCCGCATCCAACCCAGCGATGCGTCCATCTCCGGTACGCACCACGACGACGCCCTCAGCAACTTGCGGAGCGCTCATCACCTCGCTAGTCACTTTGACCTGCCAG
The DNA here is from genome assembly GCF_000974685.2 of Ferriphaselus amnicola. Taxonomy (NCBI): domain Bacteria; kingdom Pseudomonadati; phylum Pseudomonadota; class Betaproteobacteria; order Nitrosomonadales; family Gallionellaceae; genus Ferriphaselus; species Ferriphaselus amnicola. Next base: position 828,339 of record NZ_AP018738.1, on the reverse strand, counting down.
CGCAGCTTGCCATCCTCTCCGAACGCAGCCAGCTCGCCTTTTGCACCGCCAACCAGCAACAGACCTTCGCCCGCACCGACGCCGCCAGAAATCTCGAAGCCCGCATTGACATGCCACGCTTGCTTGCCGTCATTGCGCGACAAGCGATACAGCTCGCCCTTGCCATTCGCGGCATAAACAGCATCCGCAGTCACCACCGGGGCAAGTGGATTGTTACCGATCTCACCAACGTTTTGCTGCCAACGCACGGTGAACGCTGCACGCTCGCCGAACTGCACCAGCGCGGCAGGCAGATTGTCCTTGGCGCGATCCGAGCTGAACCAATCCTTGATCGTATGCTGAACGCCAGAGCAGCCAGCCAGCCCACACAACATCCCTACCGCGAAGAGGCGACGCATATCAGGCACCACCTAGCGCATCCAGCTTCATCTGGATCAGGTTGCGATACATACTCTTGGCATCGGTCTTGTCGAAGGCGACCTTGTAAGCCACTTTAGCTTCAGCGGTCTTACCCTGCGCGTTGAGGATGTCACCCTTGAGATCGGCATACAGCCCGTCGAACGATTCGCCATGCTTGGCTTCCGCCAACTTCAGCGCCTCGTCATATTTCTTTTCGTCCAGCAATGCAGCGCCCAGCTTGAGACGAGCGACGTTCTGCAAACCCTCTTCCTTGGCGTGCTCGACCACCCACTGCAACTGCACTTTGGCGCGAGCCGTGTCATGTGCATCGACCAGATTGATCTGCGCCGCCAGCAACTGCGCACGGCTGGCAAACGGTGTGGAACCAAATTTCTGCGCCACCGCATCGGCAGCATCGTTCACTCGCTTGGCATCGCCCGTACTGAGTTGCTTGACTAATTCGCCATAGAGCTTGGACGCTTCAGCCGTCTGCCCAGCTTGATATACGTTCCATCCTTTGATCGCGGCGAAACCCAAAGACGCCAACAACAGCGCAATCAGCACACGCTTGCCATTGTCTTTCCACCAGCCCTTGAGCGACTCAACCTGTTCCTGTTCCTGCAAATCCAGTGCTGCCATGTTCGTTCCTTACTCAGTCAATGCTTTGATTTTTTGCGCCAATACTGCCAGCGCCACCTTGCCCTGCTCACCACCGCGTAGTGGCTTCAATGTAACTTCGTTTGCAGCGGCTTCATCGTCACCAATGATGACGGCGCAGACTGCTCCGCTACTGTCCGCCTTCTTCATCTGCGACTTGAAGCTACCACCACCACAATGCAGCAGCACGCGCAGATCAGCGTCGCGCAAAGCTTCTGCCACCAGCGTAGCAAAGGCGCTCGCCTGTTCGCCCTGATGCACCAGATAAACATCCAGCGGCATGGGCGGATTCTGCATGCCATCTTCTTGCATCAGCGCCAGCAGACGTTCCACACCCATCGCAAAACCACAGGCTGGCGCAGGTTTTCCGCCGATCTGCGCCACTAGTCCGTCGTAGCGACCACCTGCGCAGATCGTACCTTGCGCGCCTAATCGGGTGGTCACCCACTCGAACACGGTACGGTTGTAGTAATCCAGCCCACGCACCAATCGAGGATTGATCTCGTAGGCGATGTCGTGGCGCTTCAAGAGGGCCTGCACCGCCTCGAAATGCGCGATAGCTTCGGCATCTAATTCGTCCATCAACTTGGGTGCGCCCGCCACCAATTCCTGCATCGCTGGGTTCTTGGTGTCCAAGATGCGCAGCGGATTGCTGTACAAGCGGCGCGTCGCATCAGCATCGAGCACATCTTTATATTGCTCGAAATAAGTGATGAGCTTGTCACGATGCCGTTGACGCGAAGCCACATCGCCCAAGGTATTCAGTTGCAGCGCCACATCACGTATACCCAGCTTGCGCCACAGGCGCGCGCACATCACGATCTGCTCGGCGTCAATGTCTGGCCCGACAAAGCCCAGCGACTCGACCCCAATCTGATGAAACTGACGATAGCGCCCCTTCTGCGGACGCTCATGGCGGAACATCTGACCGGCATACCACAAACGCTGCGGCGCATTGTACAGGAGGTTGTGCTGCAACACGGCGCGCACGCAGGAGGCCGTACCTTCGGGGCGCAGCGTCAGATGGTCGCCGTTCAGACTGTCTTCGAAGCTGTACATCTCCTTCTCGACGATGTCAGTGACCTCACCGATGGCGCGTTTGAACAGCGCGGTCGGCTCGACCAAAGGCATACGGATATTGCGATAGCCATAGCTTTCCAGCCAATCACGCACCGTATCTTCGAACCACAACCAAAGTCCCGCCTCGTCCGGCAGGATGTCATTCATGCCGCGAACGGCTTGCAAAGGGGAATTACTCATTTGATACCGACATTCAGCGCATGGGTGGCAATCGCCGCCACATGCTTACTTAGGGGATTTATCGAGGGCGCGATGGTAGCAGGAAAGGGCTTGTTTATGAAGCGCTTGTTATGTCTGGAATAGCCATTTACCGTGTTTTTCAGGCAGTGCAAATTCACTTAAGTGGTTTCCTGCATAGCCAAACAGTAGCCGCTTGCGTTAAGCTCCTGCCCGCCGCGATGATGGAACAGTCAACCATCTGAATGACGTAAGAAAATTGCACCCACCCTCAGGAAAATCCGTATGTTTAAAAAAGTCGTCATCGCGCTCATCCTACTGCTGCCCGCCCTTGTTCTATATGCGTCGAAGAAGCCCGACGACCTGCACGTCGAACGATCGATCAGCATTAACGCCACAGCAGAACAGATCTTTCCGCTCATCAACGAGTTTTACCAGTGGGAAAAATGGACGCCCTACAACAAAGACCCCGCCATGAAAAAACTGTTCTCCGGCAGCCCTAAAGGCGTAGGAGCGACTTACACATGGAAAGGCAATAAGGATGTCGGCGAGGGTGAGATCACCATCACCGATTCCACACCTCCCAACAAAATCGTGCTCGACTTGCACATGATCCAACCATTTGAAGCGCACAATGCAGTCGTGTTCACCCTGAGCACAGATGGCAAGATGACGAAAGTCACTTGGGCCATGGATTGCAAACAGAATTTAGTGTCGAAGGTGATGGACGTGTTCTACAGCATGGACTCGATGATCGGTAACGACTTTGCCGCAGGACTAGCCAAACTGAAATTAGCCACGGAGACATAATCGCTCACGCTCAACAGGAGAATCTCATGTCCAAGATCACCCCATTTTTGTGGTTCGACGGTCAAGCGGAAGAGGCGATGAATTTTTACGTCTCGGTCTTCAACGACTCAAAGATTCTTAACGTCAATCGCTATGGAGATGCCGGACCCGGCCCTAAAGGCACGGTGATGACGGCCAGCTTTCTGCTCAACGGCCAGCCGTTCCTCGCCCTGAACGGCGGCCCAGTCTTCCAATTCACGCCAGCCATCTCCTTCGTCGTAAACTGCGAAACGCAGGAGGAAGTCGATAGCTACTGGGCGAAACTCTCCGCTGGAGGACAAGAAGGCCAATGCGCCTGGCTAACCGACAAGTTCGGCATATCTTGGCAAATCGTCCCCAAACAGCTCGGACAACTATTGAGCGACCCCGACCCTGCCAAAGCAGGACGGGTGATGCAGGCCATGCTAGAAATGAGCAAGATCGACATCGCCGAACTGCAACGGGCTTACGACGAAGCCTAACAAGCACGAGAACGCATCAACCTCATTCAGGAGATGTCATGCACAGCCACGTTCGAATCGACCCCAAACTCGACCTCACCTTTGAGCGTGTCGTCGATGTACCCAAAGAGCTGATCTGGAAGGTTTGGACCCAGCCGGAACATCTCATGCCTTGGTTCTGCCCGCTGCCGTGGCGCACCATAGCCTGCGAGATCGACCTCCAGCCCGGCGGTCTCTTCCGCACCGTGATGCGCTCGCCCGAAGGTCAGGAGTTCCCAAATGTCGGCTGCTTCCTTGAGACCATCGAAAACGAAAGACTGACCTGGACTAATGCACTGCTGCCAGCTTTCCGCCCAGTCACCCACAAAGCCGGCGAATCCGTCGATTTCCTCTTCACCGCCACCATCCAATTAGCCACACACGGCACCGGCACGCGCTACACCGCCACCGTTCGTCATGGCGACGAAGCGGGATGCCGACAACATGCAGAGATGGGATTTCACGAAGGCTGGGGAGTGGCGCTCAATCAACTGGTCGCCTACGCCAGAACATTATAGGAAAGTGCGCTGATGCCCGCTCGGAAACAACTGCGCCCCCCACCCGACGCGGCTCGACTGGAAGACCTCCCCAACATCGGGAAATCCATCGCCGCCGACCTGCGCAGCCTCGGCATCCACCAGCCTCAGCAACTATTCGACCACACCCCGCTGGCACTCTACCTCTATCTCGCCACTACGATGGGCAAACGCCACGATCCTTGCGTGCTCTACACCTTGCTAGCAGCGCGGCATTATCTGGAAACGGGTGAGGTCGTGCCTTGGTGGAAATTCACGGAACAGGGAAAGCAGCTACTTGGCTCGGTATTAGCCAAGTAGCACTACGACAGGCGACTTAAGCATCAACCTTAGACTGGTATTTCCGCGCCACGTAGTCGTCCACGATCTGCTGGAATTCGGCGGCGATGTTGTCACCGCGCAAGGTGACGGTCTTTTCGCCATCAACATAGACGGGGGCGGAGGGCGTTTCGCCGGTGCCGGGCAGGCTGATGCCGATGTTGGCCATCTTGCTTTCGCCGGGGCCGTTGACGATGCAGCCCATCACTGCCACGGTCATCTCCTCCACGCCGCTATATTGCTCGCGCCACACCGGCATCTGCGCACGCAGATAACCTTGGATGCTTTGCGCCAACTCTTGGAACACGGTGCTGGTAGTACGTCCACAGCCGGGGCAAGCGGTGACCATCGGCGCGAAGGCGCGCAATCCCATCGTCTGCAATATCTCTTGCGCCACGACGACTTCTTCGGTGCGCGCGCCGCCGGGAGCGGGGGTCAGCGAGACACGGATGGTGTCGCCTATGCCTTGTTGCAGCAATACGGCCAAAGCAGCGGTAGATGCGACGATGCCTTTGGAGCCCATGCCGGCTTCGGTCAAACCGAGATGCAGCGCGTAATCACAACGCTTGGCCAATTCTTGATACACGGCAATCAAATCTTGCACTTCGCTGACCTTGCAGGACAGCACGATACGGTCATGCGGCAAACCAAGATCTTCTGCGCGCATGGCGGAGTCCAGCGCGGAAACGATGAGCGCTTCGCGGGTGATCTCGCGCACATCTTTAGGCTGGGGCGACTTGGCGTTCTCGTCCATCAGCCGCACCACCAAATCTTGATCCAGACTGCCCCAGTTCACACCAATGCGCACTGGCTTGTCGTACTTGATAGCGACGCCGATCATCATGGCGAACTGATCTTCGCCCTTGCGGTTCTTGCCGACGTTGCCGGGATTGATGCGGTACTTCGCCAGCGCTTGCGCGCAATCAGGAAACTCCGTCAGCAGACGGTGCCCGTTGTAATGGAAATCGCCGATCAGCGGCACCTTGCAACCTAGCGCATCCAGCCGTCGGCGAATATGCGGCACAGCAGCAGCGGCTTCGGAGGTGTTGACGGTGATGCGCACCAACTCGGAACCGGCTTCGGCCAATTCAAACACTTGTTTGGTGGTACCGCTGATATCGGCGGTGTCGGTGTTGGTCATCGACTGCACGACCACCGGCGCATTACCACCGATGGCGATGCCCTCCACCCAAACGCGCGGCGAGGCGCGGCGTTGCGCTGCTTGACTCATAATCACTCCAACTTCATGCGGGCTGAACCGTTGACGGTATTCGGCGTGAGATCGACTAGCTTACCCTTGAAATACACCTTCACACCACCGACTCGCGCGATCGCTACATAGAACGGCGCCTCGCCTTCAAAACTCAGCTCACTACCCGCCGGATTACGCTGCGAGATCAACATCGCGCCACGCTTATCACGCACTTCCGCCCACGAACCCTCGACGAACACCAAGCGCAAGGGCGCTTCGGTAGCCACTGCCACTGCGGAGGACTGATCGACAGGTGCGAGCACCGGCACCGCTTGTGCGATAGCTTCGGTACTTGATACGGCTTCAGCCTGCACGGGCGCAGATTCCGGCGCAGAAGCCGAGTCGATCAAAGGAACTGAAACGGCGACAGGGGCGCTCACCGCTGACAGCGCCTCATCCACATGCGCCGACTCACCACTCGGCGATCCGAAGAGACTCCACGCACCTATGCCCAGCACCATCAATACCGCTGCGCCGATGCCGGCACTTTTCAACAACGTCGCTTTGCGTTCGTCATATTCACGAGGCAGAGGCACATCCACAGTGGAAGCCACCACGACCGACTCAACGACAGGTGTCGCACAAGGCAAACCAGCGATCAGCACTTTGTCATCGAGTTGCAGCATGCGCGCGTAACTACGCACGAAACCTCGCAAGAATGCGCCTTCTGGGATCGCAGCAAAATCATCAGCTTCCAGCGCCTTGATCTGTCGAGGGGCGAATTTGATGCGACCATAGACATCATCGATGCTCAAGCCTTGTTGTTCACGCGCCGTGCGCAACGCCACACCTACGGAACTTGGCCTCTCCAAGCTCACCTCATTAGGCTCGTTGCTTTCCTGAATTTGTGTATCCATCATTGTCCATACAACATCAATTGAGTTTCACGCGCGTCGGGATAGCGCTTGCGCAATTGCTGCGCGTAGCTTTCCGCCGCCTCGCCCCTAGCCAGTTTGCGCTCGATACGCACCGCCAGCCAAAGATTCGCTGGCGTCAGTGCTTCTGGCGCAACTTGTTCGAATTGCAAAAAGTGTGACTTAGCTCCAGCCCAGTCTCCTCGATCAAAATCTAGCTCAGCCAACGCGATCAGCGCCTCAGGCAAACGAGGACTCGATACCAGCGCCCGCAGCAAAAAATCTTCCGCCGCCTTGTCATCACCGCTCTTGTGCGCACACAGCCCAGCATTCACCAATGCCTTTTCCGGCGTTGAATACAGTGGGTTTTTCACTGCTGCGGTGAATTCAGCGATGGACTCTTTCTCTCGCCCGCGCTGACACAAGAACCAGCCGTAGTTGTTATGCGCCTCCGAACTAGCCGGATCAAGCTTCAGACTTTGCAGAAAGTCGCTTTCCGCCTCTTTATCCTCATGCAACGTCATCTGGATCAACGCGCGCATGGTGTAGGCCGGAGAGTAGTCACGGTAACCATTAAGCGCTGTGGCAATCTCATCCAACGCGATGCCATACTGACCGCGCTCGTAATACAGCGCCGCCAACTCGGTATGTACTTTAGCGCTCGCCAGCCCCCGCCCCGCCGTATCCGACGTATTGCCCTGCTGACTCGCACAGCCCGCCAGGACCAACATCGCCAGAACTGACAGCCATCTCATCGCTGAAACTCCACGATGCGCTGCCCCGTGCGCTTGGTCTTGTCTTGCACCTGCCCCGCCAACTGGCCACAAGCTGCCGCGATGTCGTCGCCGCGCACCTTGCGCGTCGTCGTCACGATGTCGGCCTCAATCAACATCTCGGCGAAACGCCGCACCGCCTCTGCGGGCGAACGCTTGTAAGGCGCTTGCGGGAAGGGATTGAACGGGATGAGGTTGAATTTGCACGGCACGTCGCGAGTCAGCGCGATCAGTTCGCGCGCATGTTTGGCGGTATCGTTGACGCCGTCTAGCATGATGTACTCGAAGGTAACAAAATCGCGCGGCGCTTTGTCCAGATAGCGCTGGCAAGCGGCCATCAGTTCGCGCAGCGGATATTTCTGATTGATCGGCACGAGTTGGTCGCGCAAAGCATCGGTCGGTGCATGCAGCGACACCGCTAGCGCCACCGGACACTCGTCGCGCAATCTATCCATCGCCGGAACAATGCCGGAGGTCGAAACCGTGACGCGACGGCGCGACAGGCCGTAGCCATGATCGTCCAGCATCATACGCAGCGCCGTCACCGTGTTGTCGAAATTCAGCAGGGGCTCGCCCATGCCCATCATCACCACATTGGTGATCGGCCAGTTGCCATCTGCGTTCTTACCAACTTCGCGGTTCGCCCACCACAGTTGGCCGATGATCTCGGCCACGGAGAGATTGCGATTGAAACCTTGCTTGCCAGTGGAGCAAAACGCGCAATCCAGCGCACAACCCGCCTGCGTCGAGACGCACAGCGTGCCGCGCTCGGTTTCGGGGATGAACACGGTCTCGACCGCGTTGCCGGTGCCCACATCCAGCAGCCACTTGCGCGTGCCGTCAGAAGACAACTCTTCGCGCATCACCGTGGGGGCGACGACCGTGGCGCGTTCCTGGAGTTTGCTGCGTAGCGAGAGCGCAAGATCGCTCATCGCCTCGAAATCGGGCTCCCCGGCCTTGTGCACCCAGCGGAACACCTGCTTGGCGCGGAAGGGCTTCTCGCCCTGCTCCGCAAACCAGGCAGTCAGTCCGGCCAGATCAAAGTCGAGGAGGTTTTGTTGCATTAACGTGCGTAAACGTTCAGTGCTGGGAAGAAATAAGCGATCTCCACAGCTGCAGTTTCAGCAGCGTCAGAACCGTGTACGGCGTTCGCGTCGATGCTGTCGGCGAAGTCGGCGCGAATGGTGCCTTTATCAGCCTTCTTAGGATCGGTCGCGCCCATTAGTTCGCGGTTCTTCAGGATCGCGCCTTCGCCTTCCAGCACTTGGATCATCACCGGACCGGAGATCATGAAGTTCACCAGATCATTGAAGAAAGGACGTGCAGCGTGCACTGCGTAAAAACCTTCGGCTTCAGCGCGCGACAATTGCGCCATACGCGAAGCGGCGATCTTCAGGCCAGCGCCTTCAAAACGGGAATAGATTTGACCGATGACATTCTTAGCTACGGCATCGGGTTTGATAATCGAAAGGGTACGTTCAACAGCCATTACTATCTCCAACCAGTTAAAGTTAATCAGAATTTCTGAGGGCGCGATTCTAGCAGGGTTTGAGGTGGCTGTCGCAGCGGCAAAACCGCATCAACTCAGCGACTCGCGCACCGCCAGCACCACGCGTTCCACGTCCGTCTCGCTCATTTTGGGAAACAGCGGCAAGGTGACGATGCGCCGCCCTACGCTCTCCGCCACGGGGAACAGGCCTTCGTGAAATCCGCGCTCGCGGTAGAGTTGGAGCAAGTGGATGGGCGGGTAATGCACGCCGCAGCCGATCTGACGTTCTTTCATCTTGCCCATGAAATCGGCGCGCAGAACACCTTCCGGCAAGACGATCTGGAACATGTGCCAGTTGGTCGTTTCAAAATTCTGCACCGGCAGTTGCACGCCGGTCTCCGCCTCAAACCCCGCGCCGAAGCTGGTGAAGTAATGTTGCGCCAAGGCATGACGGCGTGCGGTGATAGCTGGGAGTTGCGGCAACTGGTTGAGGCCGATCACGGCGGCGACATCGGTCATGTTGTATTTGCCGCCCAGTACGTCCACCTCGATGCCGTCGAAGCCGCTGCGCGTCACGCCTTGTAATCGATATTTTTCGGCCAGCAGTGCCTCGTCTTCGTTGTTCAGCACCAAGCAGCCGCCTTCGGTGGTGGTGAGATTTTTGTTGGCCTGAAAGCTGAATGACACGAAATCGCCGAAGCTGCCGATGCGCTTGCCGCGCCAAGTCGAACCGATGGCCTGCGCGGCGTCTTCCACCACGCGCAAGTTGTGCTTGGCGGCGATGGCGTACAGCCGGTCCATATCCACCGGCAAGCCGGACAGGTACACCGGGATGATGGCGCGGGTGCGCGGTGTGATGGCCGCTTCGAGCTTATCGAGGTCGATGTTGCGCGTTATCGGGTCGATGTCGGCGAACACTGGAGTCGCACCGACTTCGAGGATGACATTGGCCGTCGCCACCCAAGAGATGGGCGTGGTGATGACTTCGTCACCGGGGCCGATGCCCGCGATGCGCAGGGCGATCTCCATAGTGCACGTTCCGGAGTTGAAGGTGCGCACCGGACGACCACCAAAATACTCGGACAGTTGCTTCTCGAACTCGGCGACCTTGGGGCCGCTGGTGATCCAGCCGGAACGCAGCACCTCGCCGACGGCAGCGATGGCGGCTTCGTCCACATGGGGGCGGGTGAAGGGGAGAAATTCGGTCATTGCGGTCTCCTTCGCTAGGTTCGCCGGAGTTATTTCCGGCTCACCACTACGAATTGGTAGTCTTGATATACCACCTTCATCGGCAGCTCCAGCTTTTGCAGCATCGGGTAGGTGTAAATCGGCATGATCGCCAACGCCTCCGATTGGTCGCGCCAGATCGGGGCGAACTGCTCGATGGTAGGAATCCAGCGCTCCGGCTCTTGCTGGATGCCGAAGGCCATCTCATCTTGATACTGCACTAAAGTGAAGGTGCGCTTGAGGTAGAACGGAATGGTCTGCTCGTATGTCCACACCTGATACAGCGGCATTTCCGGCTTGATCAACGGGCGGATAGTTTCGGCGATGTGGATGCCATTACGCTCGCGGGCCGCAGCGTTATACCCAGACAACACCACTTGATAAGCCAGCAAGGAGCCGAGCGAGATCACCAGCACCGCCGCAAACTTGCTGCCACGTCGCAGCAGCAAAGAGCCGATCAACATTGCTGCCAACCAAATGAGCGCAGCACCTTCGACCCACCGAGCATAAGCCGCATACAGTGCAGCTTGCTCGGGGTAATCGGCGAGTTTTGCCATCATCGGAGCCAAACTCACGGCCACTCCAGCCAACGCCAAGATCGGCAGCAGCAAGCGGAACAAGCGCTCGGGCTCGATGGTGGCCAACCGTTGCCCCATCAGCAAGGCCATCGGCGGGAACATCGGCAGCAAATACGACGGTAGCTTGGAACCCGAGACCGAAAAGAACACATAGACGAACACGATCCACACTAACAGGAAGCGTTCGGGATTGAAGTCACGCACAGAGCAAACGCTGTCGCGCCAAGTCCGCAGCAAGGTGTCAAACATCAACAGCGTCCACGGCATCGCCCCTAGGATCAAGATGGGGACAAAGTAGTACCAAGGCTGGTAGCGCCCGAGGTCTTTCGTGGTGAAGCGAGTGTAGTGCTCGTAGATGAAGAAGCGCTGGAAGAATTCGGGGTTGGCCTTCATCACCAGATAGAACCACGGCGCGCAAATGGCGAGGAACAGCAACAAACCGCTCACCAGATGCAAACGCTTCAGCAGCGCCCATTCACGCTGGATGGCGATATAGATGAACAAGGCCGTACCCGGCAGAATGATGCCCATCAAGCCTTTGCTCAACACCGCCAGCGCCATCGCCGCCCAGGCCAGCAGCATCCAGCCACGCCGTTGCGGCACGCTATACGGATTGCGTTGCGCCAGCATCAGGGCGAACAAGCCGAGCGTAACGAAGAAAGTCACGCCCATATCGAGCGTGTTGATATGCGCCATGCCGACGAACAGCAAACTGCTGCCCAACAACAACGTGGCATAACTGGCCGCCGTGCGTCCGAACAGGCGCATGCCGGTGTACCAAGTCAGCAGCAGACCGAGGAAACCTGTCAGCGCCGCCCACAAGCGGGATGTCCATTGATGTTCGCCGAACGCCTCGTAAGCAACCGCTGTCGCCCAGTATTGCAGTGGAGGCTTCTCGAAGTATTTGAGATTGTTCAGGCGCGGCGTAACCCAGTCTCCACTGGCGACCATCTCGCGCGGAATCTCGGCGTAACGACCTTCGTCCGGCTTGACCAGCAAACGGTATTCGAGATTGGAGAACCAGATGATGGCGACCGCAAAGATCAGCAGCCACCAGCCGCGCTTACTCAAACCTTCCCTCATGCGGGCTTCCTTCCTACCACCAGCAGGGAGCCGCCCGCCGGGAAGGTCAAGCCAGCGCCCATCACGGCGCGCTCGACCTTCATCAGTCCGCCGAACAGGCTATTGAGCACGGGGCTGATGCGCAAGCCATCATCCATGCCATCGGCGGCAGGCGGCGCGTTGCGCTGCATCACCCGCGATGCCCACATCGCGGGCAACAACAGCGACACGAAAGACGTGACGTATTCGACCTCGAAACCGACACCGGTCATCTTCTCCAGAAGCTCGGTACGGGTGTAGCGACGCTTATGGTGCGCGTATTCGTCCATCCGACTCCACAGCGAGGGATGTTGCGGCACAGTGAAGACCACCCCGCCGCCCGGCTTGAGAGCATCACGCATCTGCGCCAGTGCGCGCGTGTCGTCGTCGATGTGCTCCAGCACGTCGAACGAGCCGATCAGATCGAACTCTTCTTGGAAGGGAATCGCGGTCGCATCCATTTGCAACAAACTGGCAGACGGTACGCGCTGCGCCGCGAAGCCCAAGCCTTCGGTGAAGATATCGCTGCCAGAAAGCGCCGCCTCGGGATAAGTGGCACGGATGTTTTGCAACACAAAGCCCGTGCCGCAACCGATCTCCAGAATCTTTGCCGGATTCGGGAAGTGGCGCAGCATCTCGCGCTTGAGCAACTCGTTACGCGCCACGAACCAGAAATTGTCCGCCTCGACCTTGGCGTAACGCTGGAACAACTCGGGATCGAAACCATCGTTCTGCGCCGCCAACTCCGGCGCGAACGACGGAAAACCACCGCGCTCCACAGGCACCGCCCCACACTGCGGGCAAACCCAGTCGGAACGGTCAAACGAGTGATGGCAGGCTAAGCACAGTTTCATGGAAATATATACGGAAAATCAAGGCGCGAATTTTAACCGAAAGCGACAAGGTCTAGGCTGCGATGATTTCAGGGCGTGACAACAAGGACGTATTCACCCCCTACCTCAAAAACAATCGAAGCATACAGCCCTCTCAGAAACCACAGGAACACCTATCCGAAATTTTTGCCAACGAAGGCCCAATATGCCTTACATCATTGGATACTTCAACACACTGATTTTATGTACATTTCAAACATATCGTTGACATATAAAGCCGAAATCGGCGACATTGCGGCCTCGAAATTTTGAAATCGGAATCACATTTGAGTGCCATGGACGCGCCATACACCGTACTCCTCATAGCAGCAATGCTATCGCCGATATTTGCAATTGGGTTCGCCACCTATTACTACAGGCTCTTTCGCAGAGCGCCCGAACCCAAGCTCGCTGTGCCTGCCGTGGCGTTCATAGCGATCCTGCTAATATCGGCTATCATTTCGTATTTTCTCGGCATTGGCATAGGAGTCGAGGTCGCTTGTTCATCCGCTTCATCAGGCAACCTGTGCGGGTTATTTGGGTACTTCGTTCTAGGCCCACTTTTCTCATCTCTTTCCATTATCTTGGTCGCGAAATTCTGGTCGACCTATGCACGCAAAACACGCCGACCCTAAGCACCCCAAGGAAAGACCACGTTTGTCTAGCACGCGCCAGCTCAATCATGCATGAGAACATCTTGGCCTCTCTCGCACTTCGGCACTAGGCTTTCCCTGCTTCACGCACCCCGACCCTAGCCGAGCCTCGCGCGAAGGTGATGTTCAACTCGTCGCCCGCCTTGAGTTTCGCGCTATTGATCACCACCCGCCCCTGCTCGTCTTGCACCAGACTGTAGCCGCGCGCCAGCACTTGGCGGGGATCGAGGTAGCTCAGGTGTTGCGCGAGCGTATCTAGTCGCTCTTGTCGCTGACTGAGCAAGCGTTGCGCAGCGACACGTAGGCGGACGGCAAGTTCGGCCTGACGTTGTTGCTGCGTGGCGAGATCGGGACGGATGGCGATCAAGCGGCGACTGGCTGTCTGCCAGCGCCAGTGCTGGCGCTGCACACCGTATGCCAATGCGCCGCTCAAGCGTTGGCGTAGATGCTCCAAATGCTGGCGCTGTTGCTGCGCCCGCGCTGCCGGATGCACCAAGCACCGTTGCAAATAATCCAGTTGCTGCATGGAACGCTGGAGTTGACCTTGTTGGCTGCGCACCAGCCGCTGTGCAGCTTGTTGCATCCGCTGCTGCAAGGTGGCGCGGTCCGGCGTAGCGGCTTGCGCGGCGGCGGTCGGTGTCGCAGCGCGCAGATCGGCGACGAAATCACTGATGGTGAAATCGGTCTCGTGACCGACACCGCTGATGGTAGGAATCTCGCTCTCCGCGATGGCGCGCGCCACCACTTCCTCGTTGAACGCCCACAGATCTTCGATACTTCCACCGCCTCGACAAACGATCAGCACATCGCACTCGGCTCGCCGATTGGCGGCGGCGATAGCCTGGGCGATCTTCGCCGCCGCGCCCTCGCCCTGCACCGGCACCGGATAGAGCACGACAGGAATGGCGGGCATGCGCTTGTGCAATGTGGTCAACACATCACGCAGCGCCGCCGCCTGAGGCGAGGTGACCAGACCGATGCGGCCCGGGTAAACGGGCAAGGCGCGTTTGCGGGCGGCATCGAATAGCCCTTCCGCTTCCAGTTTGCGCTTGAGTCGCTCGAACGCTTCGTACAGTGCGCCCAACCCCGCCGGACGCATTTGTTCGATGGTGAGCTGGAAGTCACCGCGCGCTTCGTACAAGGTGGCCAGCGCCAGCACTTCGACTTGAGAACCATTGCGCGGCTGCCAGTCTAGAAACTGGTTTCGATTGCGGAACATGACGCAACGCACCTGCGCTTGCTCGTCTTTGAGCGACAGATACCAGTGGCCGGAAGCAGCGTTGGTGAAGTTGGAAATCTCGCCTTTCACCCACATCAGCGGCAAGCCGCCTTCTAACAACTGGCGCACCAACCGCGTGAGATCCCTTACACGAAAAACCCGGTTCTTGTCTTCAAAAAAGAGTTCAGAATTCATCTTGACTTCCACTAATTATTCACAAACCTAGCAACCACGCCACTTTCTGGGGCGTTAGCCATCGAAAAATAGTCATAAATTCACAACACATTGTTTTTATTGGTTTATATTTATGCTCAATAAATGAGCAGAGGGAATATTTCAGTTACTTTGCAGTGCATTAGCGCATTAGTGCGCAACTCATCCACAGAGTTATCCACAGCTTTTGTGCACAACAAGAAAATCTCTTTTCGTATGAGGTTTTAGCGTGATTTTGCTCAGACTAAGGATGAGATACCTTGCTCAAACTGACCTGACACGCTACAGTTCGCCCCGTCATTTAAGCATAGTTGGAGCACCTCAGTGTTTGCCATCGTTGAAGCGGCCGGCTGGCCGATCTGGTTGTTGATTATCTCCTCTATCGTTGCCGTCGCGCTCATCGCCGAGCGGCTGATGTTCCTGCGCAACAAGACCGTCGCACCACCCGATCTGCTGAATCAGGTGGTCAAGGAATTGGGACAGCATGGCGTCACCGACACGATGCTGGCGCGCCTTTCTACCCACTCGCCGTTGGGACGCATCTTTGCGGCTGGGCTAAAGAATGTAAAAAGTACGCCTGAGGTGATGAAGGATTCCATCGAAGAAGCCGGACGTGCCACATCGCACGAGCTGGAGCGCTTCCTCACCACGCTGGGTACGGTCGCTTCGATCAGCCCCTTACTCGGCCTTTTCGGTACTGTGGTCGGCATGATCGAGATCTTCGGCTCGCAAACTGCTGCCGGCAATACGCCCGCCATCCTCGCTCATGGCATTTCGGTGGCACTGTACAACACCGCGTTCGGCCTGATTGTGGCCGTACCCAGCATGATCTTCTACCGCCATTTCCGCGCCAAGGTCGATACACTGACCATCGAGATGGAACAGCAGGCGATCAAGTTGGTCGAGATCGTCCACGGCGAACGCAAGGATTAAGCCGTGAACTTCCAGCGTGGCCGCTCCCGCGAAGAGCCGGAGATCAACCTGATCCCGATGATCGACATTCTGCTGGTGATCCTCATCTTCATGATGGTCACCACCACCTACGCCAACTTCTCTGGCTTACAGATCAATCTGCCACAGGCGGGCGGTGACACTCCGTCGGCCAAAGTCAACAAACAGATCAACGTCTCGGTAGATGCAACAGAGAACTACGCCATCGACGAAAAACCGGCGCTGTACTCCGGCGTAGAAAGCTTGGCAGCTGAGCTTCATCGCGCAGCGGGCGAGGACAAAGAGCCGGTCATCGTCATCAATGCCGATGCCAAAGCCACGCATCAGTCCGTGGTCAACATCATGGAAGCGGCACGCTTGGCCGGCTATAGCAGCATCACCTTCAAGACCGAGAAACGTAGCAAATAGCATGGCGCTGGAACGGCACTGGACTGGCTACACGCCACTGCACCTCGTCCTGCTGCCGCTCAGTTGGCTGTTCGGCGCACTCGCTGCCGCGCGCCGCACACTTTACCGTCTCGGTCTCCTCGCCAGTCACGCCCTGCCCGCTCCCGTCATCATCGTCGGCAACATCAGCGTCGGCGGCAGCGGCAAGACACCGCTGACCTTGTGGCTGGCTCAACAACTGCTGGATGCCGGCTGGCATCCCGGCATCATCAGCCGAGGCTACGGCGGTAGCGCCACCCATCCGCAGGAAGTGCGCAAGTCCAACACTGGCGAACAAGTGGGCGATGAACCGTTACTGATGGCGCAGCGCGAGCTATGCCCAGTATGGATAGGACGTGACCGCGTCGCCGCTGGGCAAGCGCTACTTGCGGCGCACCCCGAATGCGATGTGATCTTGTCCGATGACGGCTTGCAACATTACCGCCTGCGCCGTGATTTCGAGATCGCCGTGGTGGATGGCACCCGCCGCCTTGGTAACGAACAACTCTTGCCCGCCGGCCCTTTACGCGAGCCGGTTGCGCGCTTGCTCGGCGTGGATGCCGTCGTGGTCAACGGCGGCTCAGCCAAGACTGGCGAATTCGCCATGCAGCTGCACGGACAACAGTTCTACAACCTACTCAATCCCACTACGCTGGCGCAGCCCGCTGATTTCACCGAGCAGAACGTGCATGCTGTTGCAGGCATCGGCCACCCCGAGCGCTTCTTCCGCCATCTAGAGTCGCTGGGCCTAACGATCACCCGCCACCCTTTCCCCGACCACCATCCCTACCGCACCGTCGATCTCGACTTCTCCGATGCCGACGCGATACTCATGACGGAGAAAGATGCGGTAAAATGCGCGGCCTTCGCTAATGAGCATTGCTGGGTACTGCGGGTGGACGCGCAGATGAACACCTCACTCACCGAACGAATTCTGGACAAAATCAATGGACGCCAAGCTGCTTGAGATTCTGGTTTGCCCGCTGTGCAAATCGCCGCTGATTTACCACAAGGCCGAACAGGAACTAATCTGCCGCGCTGATCGCTTGGCATTTGCCATTCAAGATGACATCCCGGTGATGCTGGCTGACGAGGCTCGCAAGCTGACACCGGAAGAAGCTGAAGCTCTGAAATAATGACACCGTTCCACGTCGTCATTCCCGCCCGCCACGCCTCTACCCGCTTGCCGGGCAAGCCGCTGCTGCCGATCGCGGGCAAGCCTATGGTGGTACGGGTGGCGGAGCAGGCGGCGCAGAGCGGCGCACAGCAGATCTGGGTCGCCACCGACCATCACGCCATCGCCGCCGCCGTACACGAACACGGCTTCAAAGCTTGCCTAACCCATGAGCATCACACCAGCGGCACCGACCGCCTCGCCGAAGTGGTGGAGCAACGCGGTTGGAGCGACGACACCATCGTGGTCAACGTGCAAGGCGACGAACCGCTGATCCCACCGCAGCTCATCAGCGCGGTAGCACAACATTTGGCCAACCATCCCGAATGCGCCATCGCCACCGCCTGCCACGCTATCCACAACGAAGCCGATTTCCGTAATCCGAACATCGTTAAGGCAGTATTGGATAAAGACGGCAATGCGCTGTATTTCAGCCGCGCACCGATTCCGTATCCACGCGATACCTTTGCTGCCGGGCAAACTCTGCCGGAGCAACTTCCCGTACTGCGCCACATCGGCATCTATGCCTATCGCGCCAGCTTCCTGCGCGCTTATAGCCAGCTCATCCCCGCCGCCATCGAGCAGTTCGAGGCACTGGAGCAACTGCGCGCGCTGTGGCATGGCTACAAGATCGGCGTCACCGTTACCGACGACGCCCCCCCCGCAGGCGTGGATACCGAAGCGGACTTACACGTGGCGCGAGCCACTTTCGAACAACTTCTATCACAAGGAATCTGACCATGCGACTCATCCTCCTCGGCGCTCCAGGCGCAGGCAAAGGCACCCAGGCTAATTACATCAAAGAGAAGTTCGGCATCCCGCAGATCTCCACCGGCGACATGCTGCGCGCGGCAGTCAAGGCGGGCACCCCGTTGGGCATCGCTGCCAAGCAGATCATGGATGCGGGTGGTCTAGTGTCGGACGACATCATCATCAATCTGGTGAAGGAGCGCATAAAGGAGGCGGACTGCGCCAATGGTTTCCTGTTCGACGGCTTCCCGCGCACCATCCCGCAGGCGGATGCGATGAAGCAAGCCGGTGTGCCGATCGACTTCGTGGTCGAGGTGGACGTGCCGGACAGCGAGATCATCACCCGCATGAGCGGCCGCCGCGTGCATCCGGCATCGGGTCGCACCTATCACATCAAGTTCAATCCGCCCAAGGTGGAAGGCCGTGACGACGAGACCGGCGAAGAGCTGATCCAGCGCGCCGACGACACCGAAGAGACGGTGAAGAAGCGCCTCGACGTGTACCACAGCCAGACCAAGCCGCTGGTTGAGTACTACTCCGGCTGGGCGGCGCGCGGCGAAGCGGGCGCACCGAAGTACGTCCACATCCCCGGCGTGGGCAGAGTCGAAGGCATCCGCGACCAAGTGTTCGCGGCGTTGGGCGCATGAGCAGCAAACCCGTCCTGACGCTGGATGACGCGCGCCGCATCGCAGCGGCAGCCGAAACCGAAGCGCAAGCTAACGGCTGGAAAGTGACTATCGCCGTCGCCGATGACGGCGGTCATCTGCTGTATCTGCAACGCACCCACGACACCAAGTTCGGCAGCGTGGAGACGGCGATCATGAAGGCGCACGCGGCCGTGGCGTTCCAATATGCCACCAAAGACTCGGAAACGGCGGTGCAGACTGGCCGACTGATTCACCTCGCTCTGCCTGGCGTGATCCCGGCGGAAGGCGGCGTGCCGCTGCTGCGTGATGGCGTGGTGATCGGCGGACTGGGCATCAGCGGGGTGAGAGCCACGCAAGACGGGCAGATTGCAGCGGCAGGTGCAGCGGCGCTGTAGTTAAGAGTAAGCCTAGCTAAAACACAACGCGGCGCTGATAACAGCGCCGCGAACTTACTCAGATACAAAAAGTCAACTCGGCGAGTGACACAGCAGATTAATATCCACCTCTCCGGCGTGAGCGATACGATCCAGCGCCTTGATGACTTCCATACTACTGGCTTCAGTCTTAGCCAAGAACGCCAAACCTTGCTCTGGATTTCCTCCCCTTAGCGCCTCAAGCGCTGCCCTACCGTTCTCATGAACCTGTTTATGTGGAGCATCCATCTCACGATAGCCATCCAGCTTGGTAAAACAATCTTTACCTTCGCCTTCGGTGTACCACTTACCAAGGCGACAGTCAGAATGGGACGAGAAACTCTCCGGCGTACGATCCGATATCCCCATGAATACTTTGTATACTTCGAACTTGAACAGGATGTGGTCAATCTTGGCCACTTCGACAAAGCTGCGCAACGCAGCTGCGGAGATGGTTCCTTCCATCTGGTGTGAAAGCTCAAGCAGGCTCTTCATATTGTCCATCACCCGCGCCACCTCTTGACTGAAGGCATCTGACTTCTGTGCCCACTGCATCATTTGGCTGCGCGTCTGCTCGGTTTCCTGCTGAATCACCGCCACCAGACCCGATATTTCATTGGTCGCATTAGCGGTACGCTCAGCCAGTTTGCGAACCTCGTCAGCCACCACGGCAAAGCCACGTCCCTGCTCCCCGGCTCGCGCCGCTTCAATGGCCGCATTTAGTGCCAATAGATTGGTCTGATCGGCAACTTCCTTGATGAGTTTGACGATGCCACCAATCTGCCCAGCACGCTGAGTCAGGTTGTGAACATTCTGCGAGGTCTGCTGAGTGTCGCGCGACAAGGCTACCAAATTCTCGGCAATCTGCACCACAGCGGCACGATTGGCACCGGAGATGCTGGCAGCCTCAATGGCGTGCACCTTCTCCTCCTTCATCGCGCTAGCCACCTGCACCTGAGACTGCTGAAGTGCGGTGAACGAATCGCCAAAAGCCAGCATATTCCTATGCAAACTAACATTGACCGACTCGCGTAGTTCTACATTATCGAGCGAGGACTGAAGCTCTGCGACTCGCCGATGCGCCGTAGCCAACTCGGCCTCCAGCTCCTGAGCTCTGCGCTCCGAGATACGAAGCCTCTCTTGGAGACGATACTCTTCTTCTTTTGATTTACTAAAAAACATAATCCCCTCCTGATTTGATACGCTGCGTCATTACAGCGTATCGGCACCGAAGGGGATAGCTTGAGCAGAAGGAGAAAGCTCCCTCAATCTGGGACTATGGCAAACGATAGTGATCCTGTGTCATCACATCCACGCCACAAGGCAGATTCTCGATCCAGTCCAAGAATTCGTTCACCATCTTCTTACCCTTGAACATACGCCCATGTTGCGGCACGATCATTTCAACATCCATCTGTCTCACCATATTCACCCAGTAGCGACAAATCTTGTTAGAGACCATGTAACGACGATGGAACGCATCCATTGTTGGAATGTGCGCATTAAAGTCCGTCACCGGAGTGTCCGCCTCGTTATGATTAACGATCGAAGCGCCCATATCACCTGAGAACAGAATCTTGCTGATTGGATCATAGAATTGGAAGTTACCTTCCGAATGCATAAAGTGGGCTGGGACTGCTTTGATGATGCAGTTGCCCAACGTAAGGTTCATACCTTGATCAGGTATCGACTCAATGCGACCTTCAGCATTACCTACGCTGCAAAAATGCGGCACAAAGCGCGCCCACAACTTGGAGATCACCACCTTACAATCAGCGTGGATCATCCACTTATTGATGGATGCGATGATGTCTGGATCGGAGTGCGAGGCGAGAATGAATTCCAGCCGTTTGGGTGGAAAGTAATTGTGCATCGCCATCAGCAAACCGTTGTAGGTCATGTTGCCACCCGGGTCGATCAACGCACCATGACCGTTATCTACGATCAAAAACTGGTTGGCCTGCACTGCGACATTGGCCGTATCATCCACCAAATCGTCGAACATCAAACACAAATGCTTACCATCATTGAAGAGTTCGATCGCCATTTTGAGTTCTCCTTTATTGTTATCTGCTGGGGAATTCCCCTCCTGAGCTGCTCCCATGGCTGCGAGCAAGGGTACGATGATAACCGTTATACAACGCGTACAAAAGAAAAGGCCAGATAAGTACCGGCCTTTTCCCTTCTGATTTGGTCGGGGTGAGAGGATTCGAACCTCCGGCTTCTACGTCCCGAACGTAGCACTCTACCAGGCTGAGCTACACCCCGAAGTTTATTGCATTACCCTACTAGCGGACACTTCGGCCAGACAACCCACCGAACGCCGAGCAAGCTGCCCATCCACCGGCATATCGCCTAAACGAGGGGCGCGAATATATCCGAACGTAACGGGTTTTGGCAAGTCAGTCGAATTCAAAATCAGCTCAGAATGGACGTTTTCTGCTGATACGGAAATCGCTCATCCCAACAGTATCCAAGCATTTTGCGCAGGCGCACAAGTTGCTCTACATGGGTTCTAACTAGATATGGTGCCCGGGACCGGAATCGAACCGGTACGCCGATCTCTCAGCGGCAGATTTTAAGTCTGCTGTGTCTACCAATTTCACCACCCGGGCGGATGGATACGGGCGCTGCTTGTAGTAGCACCCGTGGTTGTCACTACTCGAAGGGGTGACGCAGGACGATGGTTTCGTCGCGATCTGGGCCGGTGGAGACCATATCCACCGGCACTTCGCAGATGGTGGCGATACGTTCCAGATAATCGCGGGCAGCCTTGGGCAAGGCAGCGTAGTCCTTCACGCCG
This sequence comes from Ferriphaselus amnicola, assembly GCF_000974685.2. NCBI lineage: Bacteria > Pseudomonadati > Pseudomonadota > Betaproteobacteria > Nitrosomonadales > Gallionellaceae > Ferriphaselus > Ferriphaselus amnicola. The sequence goes on along the minus strand of NZ_AP018738.1, from coordinate 806,449 downwards.
ACGGTACTATCAGTCCAGCCAGGCATCTCTTCGTACACAGGCTCGCAGCCTTCCAGCGCATCCGCGCCCGCAGGCAAGATGTCGCTGAACTGGCCGTTGATGTTGTAGCCAACTCCGATACGCACGGTCTCCAAGCCGTCCATCACGTCCAACTTGGTAATACACAGGCCGGATACACCGTTGATTTGGATGGAGCGCTTCAGCGCAGCCGCATCGAACCAGCCGCAGCGACGTGCGCGGCCTGTAGTCGAACCGAATTCGTGACCACGTTTGGCTAAGCCTTCGCCGATTGGATCGCGCTTATCTTCCGCATCATACAGTTCGGTGGGGAACGGGCCGGAGCCAACGCGTGTGGTGTAGGCCTTGGTAATGCCCAGCACGTAATGCAGTTGCTGCGGGCCGACACCGGCACCCGCCGAGGCCGCGCCGGAGATGCAGTTACTGGAAGTCACGAACGGATAAGTGCCGTGGTCGATGTCCAGCAACGTACCTTGTGCGCCTTCGAACAACAGATTCTGTCCGGCCTTGTTGGCTTCATAGAGTGCGCGTGGCACGTCCATCACCAGCGGTTTTAAACGATCAGCCAGCGCCAGTGCGCCGTCCAACGTCTGTTGAAAATCAACGGTGGCGACGTTGAAATAGTTCTTTAGCACGAAATTGTGATAATCCAGCACTTCGCCCAGTTTGGCGGCGAATCGTTCGCGGAAGAACAAATCTTGCAGACGAATGGCGCGACGCGCGACCTTGTCTTCGTAGGCCGGACCGATGCCACGTCCGGTCGTGCCGATCTTGGCTGCTCCCTTGGCGATCTCGCGCGCCTTGTCCACCGCCTCGTGGTACGGCAGGATCAGCGGGCAGGCTTCGGAGATGCGCAGGCGGTCGTAAACGTTGATGCCCGCTTCGACCAGCTTGTCCATCTCCTTCAACAGCGCGGTAGGTGACAACACCACACCGTTGCCGATGTAGCACATCACATGGCCGCGCAGGATGCCGGAAGGGATCAGGTGCAGAACTGTCTTTTCTCCGCCAATCACCAGTGTATGTCCGGCATTGTGACCACCTTGGAAACGCACCACGCCTTGCGCATGGTCAGTCAGCCAATCCACCACCTTGCCCTTGCCTTCATCGCCCCATTGGGTACCGATCACCACTACATTCTTAGCCATGTTCATTCCTGGTTTTTCAATTCGACGATCATCCATGAGCCATCACACAACACCAGCTCACGATCACAATTCAGTTCAGCGCGATGCGCTAGGTCACCTAACAAATCCACCACCACGATCTCGCCCTGCGCACGCAGGGCAGCGATCTTTTCCTGCAAGTCCGTGTCACTGCGCTGCGGCACGAGTATGCCTTTAGGCGTGGTGACGGGCAGAGACAAACGATAAAGCTGACGCAGATCCATGCTGAAACCGGTAGCGGCACGAGCACGACCAAAACCTTTGCCCAGCTCATCGTAACGCCCGCCCAGCGCTATCGCATCATGACTACCGGCGTGATACGCCGCGAACACCATACCGCTGTGATAGTGGTAGCCACGTAGTTCGGCCAAGTCGATACCGACCTCTTGTGCCAGCACACCGACCGCATCGGCGGCAGCTTGCAATGCATCCAGCGCAGCAGTGATCTCCGGCAATGACGGCAACAGTTTGCGCGCACGCGCCAGCACGTCGTCAGCCTTACCGTACAGACCCGGCAAAGCGAGCAGCGGCGCTTGCTTGTCAGCAGGCAAACCGGCCAGTAGTTCACGCAACTCGGTCATATCCTTGCGCTGCAACACACCAAATAAAGTCGCTTCGAGATCAGCAGCGATACCGGCATCACGCACCAAGGCGCGGAACACACCCACATGAGCCAGATCGAGATGAACCCCGCCTATGCCCAGCAAATCAAGCAACTCCAGCATCAGGTGCTGAATCTCCAGATCCGCGTCCAAGCCAGATACACCGTACAGTTCAGCGCCAATCTGCAGCAACTCGCGGCTAGGTGACAGACCGACCGGCTGAGTGTGCAGCACGCTACCGGCGTAGCACAAACGAGTCACGCCCTGACGATTGAGCAAGTGTGCATCGATACGGGCGACTTGCGGTGTAATGTCGGCGCGTAGCGCGAGAGTCCGCCCGCTCAACTGATCCACCAGCTTGAAGGTGCGCAGATCCATGTCGCGGCTACCGTTGATGAGCAGCGACTCAACGTATTCCAGCATGGGTGGCGACACCAACTGGTAACCGGACACACGCAGACGTTCGAGGATACGCGCGCGCATCTGCTCGATGCACCACGCTTCGTCCGGCAAGACATCCTGGATATATTCAGGCAACAACCAATTCGACATTCTTTTACTTTGCAAAATAAAGCAGTAACAAACCGCACACCATGGACGTGATGCCCATGAACCGCAACTGACCATCAGACAACTGGATCAGGCGCTGAAACGTCTCTCGCCATGCCGCAGGAAACAGGAAGGGCATCATCCCTTCCATGACCAGCATCAGCGCCAGCCCTGCGACCCAGTAATCGCCCATCTACTTAGCAGCAGGTGCGCTTCCAGCTGCCTTTCCCGAACTCTTCAGATACTTGAAGAAGGATGAGCTTGGATCGACCACCATCACGTCACTCTTATCCTTGAAGCTCTGCTTGTAGGCTTCCAGGCTACGGTAGAACGAGTAGAACTCGGGATTTTTGCCGAACGCCGCGCCATAAATGGATGCAGCCTTGGCATCGCCCTCACCCTTGGTCTTCTGTGCATCGCGATAAGCCTCAGCTAACGTCACTTCGCGCTGCCGATCTGCATCGGCGCGTATCTTTTCGCTTTCTGCATTGCCGGTCGCGCGCAATTCGTTGGCCACGCGCTTACGCTCGGCATCCATGCGACGATAGATGGATTCGCTGATCTCATGTGGAAAATCAACACGTTTCAGGCGAACATCCAGCACTTCCACGCCAATCTTGGCCGCATCAGCATTGGTCTTATCACGCAGCACCTTCATGATCTCGTCGCGTTCGCCCGATACCACTTCGTTGATGGTGCGCTTACCAAACTCTTCACGCATCGCCGCATCGACCGTTTGCATCAAGCGCGTCTGCGCACGCACTTCGTCGCCGCTTACGCTTATGTAGTACTGCTTCACATCGGCGATACGCCATTTCACATAGGAATCGACCAGCACGTTCTTTTTCTCAGCCGTGATGAAGCGCTCAGGCTCTGGCGAATCCAAAGTGAGGATGCGCGCATCGAAATAACGTACGTTCTCCATCACCGGGACTTTGAAATACAGGCCGGGCTTGGTTTTGATACTGACCACCTCACCTAGGCGGAACACGATGGCGCTCTGCCGCTGATCGACCACGAAGATACTCAAGCTCAACAGGAGTACAACTCCGATCAGCCCCATCAGCAAATTATTCTGATGCTTGCTCATTTAGCGCCCTCCCCGATCACGACCCAACGTCTCGCGGGTACGCTGTGCTGCTGGATCAAGCACCGGCTGCGAATCAGCAGCCTTGGTGACCTCAACAGGTGCAGCAGATGCTGGAGCTGCGGTAACCTGCATCAGCTTATCCAGCGGCAGATACAGCAAGTTATTGCCGTTTTTCTGATCCACCATCACCTTACTGGTGCTGCTCATCACTTGTTGCATCATGTCGATATACATGCGCTCGCGAGTCACCGCTGGCGCCTTTTCATACTCCACCAGAATCTGCTTGAAGCGGCTGGCATCACCCTCGGCATTGGCGATCATCGCCTGCTTGTAACCGTCTGCTTCTTGCAATAAACGCGCAGCAGCACCCTTGGCACGCGGCACCACGTCATTGGCGTAAGCCTGACCTTCGTTCTTCTGGCGCTCGCGATCCTGACCCGCGTTCACAGCATCATTGAACGCCGCTTGCACCTGCTCGGGCGGCTGAGCGTTCTTCAGCGAAACTTGGCTGACCAGAATACCGGACTTATAGCGATCCAAAATATCCTGAATCAGCTTGGTCGTCGCGGCAGCGACTTGAGCGCGTCCTTCATACAACACGAAGTCCATCTTGCTCTTGCCCACCACTTCGCGAATGGCGGTTTCTGCCGCCTGACGCACGTTCTCATCCGTGTTGCGGTTATTGAACAGATAGTCGGCGGGGTCTTTCAGGAAATACTGCACCGCAAACTGGATGTCCACGATGTTCTCATCGTCGGTCAGCATCAACGACTCGTCCAACTGTTTGTTGCGCTCGTTCTCGCGATAGCCGACTTCAACCGTACGCACCTGACTCAGATTGACGATCTCGACCGACTCGAACGGGTACGGCAGATGCCAGCGCGGGCCAGACTCCGTCGATTCGACGAACTTACCGAAACGCAACACCAAGCCACGCTGGCTCGCATCCACGATGTAAAAACCGCTAAAGACCCAAACTACCAGCCCGATGATGACCAGCAGCCCTAGTCCACCGCCAAATTTCATGCTAAAGCCACCGCCAGCACTGGGAGTATTTCCACCGCTGCCGCGACGCCCATCCAACAGCGCTTGCAACTTGGCATTCAGCTTGCGCACCAGCGCATCCAAATCGGGCGGGCCACCACTATTTTTGTTACCCCATTGCGGGTCGTTCAGTCCCATGTCATTCCGTCTTGTTGAGTTGCTTCTTCCACTTGGCGCGGCTGCGCCACCTGACGTTGCTCATTGGCCTCAACCAATGCCTGCCTCAATCCATCCATACCGTCGCCCGTCACCGAGCTCACGAAAACGCGGCAGATTCTACCACACTCGTCTCGCTCGACACTGGCAGGCAAGCCAACCAGATCGATCTTGTTGAACACCAAGACCTGCGGAATTTGATCCGCATCGATCTCGGCCAGCACTTTGTTCACCTCGGCGATCTGGATGTCACGATCAGGGCTGTTGATGTCCACCACATGCAGCAGTAGATCAGCCTGAGCCGTTTCTTCCAGCGTACCGCGAAACGCGGCCACCAAGCCGTGCGGCAGATGGCGAATGAAGCCGACTGTGTCCGACACGACCACCTGCGAACCGACCACCCGCCCATCCTCGACACTCGCCTGCCCCGGCAACCAGATACGGCGCGAGGTGGTATCCAGCGTAGCGAACAGCTGATTGGCGGCATACACGCCTGCCTGCGTCAGCCGATTGAACATAGTGGATTTGCCAGCGTTGGTGTAACCGACGATGGATACCGACAGCACCGCATTGCGCTGACGCGCGCGGCGCTGCAAGGCGCGCTGCTTCTTCAACTGCTTCAGCCGATCATTGAGCAACTCGACCCGCCGCGCCAATTTGCGTCTGTCTAGTTCAAGCTGAGTCTCGCCGGGGCCGCGTGCACCCACAGCGAACTTCTGCTGCCCCATGTCCTGATTCAAGCCTACCAAACGTGTGGAAAGGTACTTTAGCTGAGCCAGCTCGACCTGCACCTTGCCTTCGTGACTATTCGCGCGCAGAGCAAAGATGTCGAGGATCAACATGGTGCGGTCGATCACGCGGATGTTCATGCGCGCGGTCAGATTGCGCATCTGCGCTGGGGAAAGATCGTGATTGAATATAACGACACTGGCCTCAAACTGCTCGGCGATAGCGGCAACCTCATCGACCTTGCCGCTGCCCGCGAACAGCGAGGGATCAGGACGATAGCGCCGCCCTTCGACCATCGCGCAGACCTTCACGCCCGCGCTCTCTGCTAGCAAACGCAACTCCTCGCGGCTCTCGGCGTAATCTGGTTCGCCGAAATTAAGGCTAACCAGTACCGCCACTTCCGTGGCAGGTTGGCTGGCCGACATCAGTCTGCGTCGTAGGGGATGGTGACCGCGCGCGCCGGAACGATGGTCGAGATCGCGTGCTTATAGACCATCTGGGTGACGGTGTTCTTCAACAGCACCACGTATTGATCAAACGATTCCACCTGGCCTTGCAGCTTGATGCCGTTCACCAGGTAAATGGCGACCTGTACATGCTCCTTGCGCAGCGTATTCAGGAATGGGTCTTGTAACTGTTGCCCTTTTGCGCTCATGGTTCTACTCGCTTTGTTGTTATTGGGGCAGGCACTGTACTGGATTTTCGGGCGCACCGAAAGGGGCAAACGTGATAGCTACTCTGGGAAATCACCCTGCACGTAGAACCAGCGACCTTCCTCACGCACGAAGTGACTGACTTCGCGCATACGCTCCGCACGACCGCCAACACGATAGCGCGCAACGAACTCGACTACCGCACTATCTTCTTCAGCCTGATGGCGCAACACTTGCAATCCTAACCATTTCGGGCGCGGATCGTCGAACACGATCTCGGCAGGACGGGTACTGGCGTGCCAAGTCGCCAGCAGGTACGGCGCAAGCTCCAGCACGTAAGCGGCATAACGTGAACGCATCAAGGCTTCTGCGGTAGGTGAGGCTGAGCCAGCGTGCCAAGGCTGACAGCACGTGGCGTAGCTGCGTCCGCTACCGCAAGGGCAATCCAGCACTGGCGCGTGCTTCTTCACGCATTGACCTCAATGAATTCCAACGCATTGCCGTCCGGATCGCGGCAGAATAAGGCGCGTCGACCGGACTGGCTTTGCGTGTAGGCGATGCCCGCTGCGGCCAAGCGCTGCGCCAATTCCGTCACATCGTCCACCGCCACCGCCAGATGGCGATCTCGCCCGCCATGCTCCGGGCGCAACAAACCCACCTCTGGGTCGGGCAAGCGCATCAGATGGATTTGCTGACCGTCAGCCACGTCATACCACACGCCATCGAAACTCATGGATGGTCGCGCCGGATCGGGCGACAGGCTCAACAAGCCTTCGTAGAATGCGCGCGACCGCACCAGATCGGCGGACAAAAACGTGGCGTGCAACAGGGAGGAGATCTTCATCACAGCTAGAACGCAGGGTTACGGTGCGGCACTATAAATTTCGCCGCATCGGAAGGCAATCACCTCCACCTCATCGGCGTTAAAATAGCCGCCAAGCACTTTAGGAAGAACAACGTGGAATACCGAAAATTAGGTAGCAGCGACTTGATGGTGTCAGCCCTGTGTTTGGGCACGATGACTTTTGGCGAACAGAACACTGAAGTCGAGGCTCACGCCCAGCTCGATCTCGCCATCGCTCATGGCGTCAATTTCATCGACACTGCCGAGATGTATCCTGTTGCGCCGCGCGCCGAAACGGTACATCGCACCGAGGCCTACATTGGCTCCTGGTTAAAACACCAGCAGCGCGACCAGCTCATCGTCGCCACCAAGATCGCCGGGCCGGCGCGCGGGTTCAACTGGATACGCGGCACGCCACGTATCAACCGCGAACATCTGAACGCCGCAGTTGACGCAAGTTTGAGCCGTTTGCAAACTGATTACATCGATCTCTACCAGATCCACTGGCCGGATCGCTACGTGCCGATGTTCGGCGCGACCAGCTACGACGCGACACAAGAGCGTGATAGCACGCCGATCGCCGAACAGCTCGCAGCCTTGGCCGAGCTGGTCAAAGCGGGCAAAGTTCGTCACATCGGATTGAGCAACGAAACACCGTGGGGCGTGATGGAATTCGTACGTTGTGCCGAACAGCTCGGCTTACCGAAGATCGTCAGCATCCAAAACGCCTACCATCTGATGAACCGCACCTTCGAAAGTGGCTTAGCTGAAGTCTGCCACCATGTCGATGTTGGCTTACTCGCCTACAGCCCGCTGGCCTTCGGCCATCTCACTGGAAAATATCTCATCGATCCCCACGCGCATGGTCGCATCACCCTGTACCCCAACTTCGGCCAGCGCTACAACAAGCCCAACGTACCAGCTGCCTGCCGCGAATACATGCACATCGCGCAAGCGTCGGGTTTGAGCCCGGCCACGTTGGCACTCGCCTACGCCCGCACACGCGAGTTCACCACCAGCGTAATTCTCGGCGCAACGACATTGGGACAGCTACAAGAGAATCTGGATAGCGCCAACGTCCAGCTATCGACTGAAGTGCTAGAGAACATCGAAGCAGTGCATCGGCGATACCCGAACCCAGCGCCCTAAGTCAGCCAGCCCGCACCAGTGATACGCTGATCTTGCCTTCTTTGATGCGCATGTCGCGCTGCGGATAGGGAACTTCGATGCCGCGCAAGCGAAGTTGCGTTTCCAACGCCCATAGGTACCTCGCCTGAGTTGACTTTGGATGTCCGAGCGAATCCTCACCTATCCACACCACCAGCTCAAAATCCAGTCCGCTATCCCCTAGCCTCACCAGCCACACATCTGGGTCGCGCCCCGCCCCGCGCAGGGTCTGAGGCAAAGTCGTGGCAGCCGCGATACCCGCCTCACGCACTGATTCCTTGTCCGTACCGTAAGCCACTGAGAACGGGATATGAGTACGCCGCACCGCTTCGCCGAACGACCAGTTGACTACACGTCCGCTGATGAATTCTGAGTTCGGCACCAACACATCCATCAGATCGGAGGTGGTGATGCGGGTGTAGCGCAGATTGATCTCGATCACCACACCGGTCACGCCCGATTGCAGATCAACCACATCGCCGACCTTTATGGTCTTCTCGAACAAAATGATGATGCCGGAGACAAAGTTGTTGAGGATGTTCTGCAAGCCGAAGCCCAGACCGACACCGACTGCACCGCCAAGAAAAGCCAAGCTGGAAAGCTCGAAGCCCATGAAATTGAGCGCGAGCAGCACCCCAACGACCCATACCAGATAACCACTGATGCGCTGCAACAGATAGACACCGGGATCGTTCTTAGGATCGACTGTCATGCGCGAGATAGAACGACGCACCGCGCCCGATAGCTTCCATGCCGCCATCAAGATGACCGCCATACCCACGATACGTAGCAACGTGATGTCCGTCTTGCCGATCTCGAATAGTGGCTCACGCAAAAAGCCCAGCGTGTCATTCCACAATGTCTTGAAGAAGGCCATCAAAACCCCTCGTCTGCACGCAGATAGCGCCATTGCCCCGGCGGTAAATCAGACAACTTCACCTTGCCGATACGCACGCGTTTCAGCCCGACCACCTTCAGCCCGACGAGTTCGCACATACGGCGGATCTGCCGTTTACGCCCTTCGCGCAAAATGAAACGCAACTGGTCATCATTCAGCCAACTCACTTTGGCCGGACGCAGCTTCACGCCGTCCAGCGTCAGCCCGTGATTGAGCAGCGCCAGCCCGCGCTCGTCCAACTTGCCTTGCACGCGCACCAGATACTCTTTCTCCACCTGCGAGTCATCGCCGATCAACTGTTTAGCGATGCGACCATCCTGAGTCAGCACCAGCAAGCCTTGCGAGTCGATGTCCAAGCGACCGGCAGGTGCGATACCACGCAACTGCGAGGGATGAAAATCGATCTGCGCAGTATCGCCTGCGAACCGACTTGCCGCGCCGATCAAGGTCACCGCTGGCTTGTAACCGTCTTCGGCCTGCGCAGACACGTAGCCAACCGGCTTGTGCAGCAAAATAGTCACACGCGCCTGCTGCTGTGCCTGCGCCGCGCGCTCCAAGGTGATGCGCTGACTCGGCAAGATCTTCGTACCCAACTCGCTCACCACCACACCGTCCACCCGCACCCAGCCGCGCTCGATGTAACTATCCGCTTCACGCCGCGAGCACAGGCCCTGTTCCGACATGAGTTTTGAGAGGCGTACTTTTTCCATAATCAGGCCAGCAGGGTTTGTTGATTGAGTAGATCGGACACACCTTGCAAAGCGATGTGGACTGACTGCGCTCGGACTTCGCCGCGTCCGCCAGCGATATGATGCAAGCGGGAGACGACCTCGCCGTGCTTGCGCGCCCAAGCGAACCAGACCGTGCCAACCGGCTTATCCGGCGTACCACCATCCGGCCCAGCGATGCCGCTGACGGCCACCGCGAATTGGGCATGGCTGCGCAGCAACGCGCCCGTCGCCATCTCGCGCACCACGGCTTCGCTCACTGCGCCGTATCTTGCCAGCGTAGCCTGATTCACCCCCAGCATTTCGATCTTAGCAACATTGGCATACGTGACGAAGCCGCGCTCGAACCACGCCGAACTCCCCGCGATGTCAGTAATGGCCGCCGATACCGCACCGCCCGTGCAGGATTCCGCCGTCGCTAGCATCATGCCGTGCGACTTGAGCAACCCACCTACTTGCGCAGCAAGAATGTCCATTGATGTCCTCCGAAGGCCGAGAGAAAGCTAAGCCAAACCCCTCGCCAGATCGTTTTGAATATCGACCACCGCCTCCAGCCCGACCGCGATGCGGATCAGGCCATCGCTGATGCCCGCCGCCGCGCGTGCTTCCGGCGTGATGCGCGCATGTGTGGTGCTAGCGGGATGGGTAATCGTGGTCCTGGTATCGCCCAGATTAGCGGTCACCGACACCATTTTGGTGCTGTCGATCACCCGCCAAGCCGCATCCTTGCCACCCTTCACCTCGAACGACACGATGCCGCCGCCACTCTTTTGCTGCGTCATCGCCAGTGCATGTTGTGGATGCGAAGGCAAACCGGGGTAGAACACGCGCGCCACATTGGGCTGTTGCTCCAGCCACTGCGCCAGTTGCAAAGCGTTGGCACTGTGTGCATCCATGCGCAGTTTGAGCGTCTCCAGCCCCTTCAAAAACACCCAGGCATTGAACGCGCTCATGGTCGGACCGGCGGTACGCAAAAATCCGTACACGCCTTCCAGCAGCTTTTTGCCACCCAGCACTGCACCGCCGAGCACCCGCCCCTGACCGTCGATGTATTTGGTAGCGGAGTGGATCACAATGTCCGCGCCCAGTTTAAGCGGCTGTTGCAGGATGGGCGTGCAGAAGCAATTGTCCACCGCCAGCAGCGCGCCACATTCCTTCGCCACAGCGGAGATCGACGCGATGTCGGAGATCTCGGTCAGCGGATTCGACGGCGTTTCCAAAAAGAACAGTTTAGTGTTGGGACACACGGCGGCGCGCCATTGCGCCACGTCAGTCGCCGACACGTAAGTTGTCTCGATGCCGAACTTCTTCAGGATGTTGTTGAACAGATTCACCGTCGCGCCAAACAGGCTCTGCGAGGCCACCACATGATCGCCCGCCTTGAGCAAGCCCATGCACGCCGCCAGAATCGCCGACATGCCGGACGCTGTGGCAATGCACTGTTCCGCACCTTCTAGCGCCGCCAGCCGCTGCTCGAACATGGTCACCGTCGGATTGGTGAAGCGTGCGTAGATGTTGCCCGGTTCTTCGCCGATGAAGCGCTTGGCCGCTTGCTCTGCGCTATCGAACACAAAGCTGGAGGTCAGGAACATCGCCTCGCTGTGTTCGTGGAACTGGCTACGCTCGGTGCCCGCGCGCACCGCCAATGTCTCAGGCTGGTAATTTTCAAAATCTGACATGGTGACTCCCAAAAGCAAAACCCGGAAAGCTTAGAGCTAAACCGGGTTCACCCGCTTTAGCTGTATTTTTAACGCGCCCGCAAGCTGTTCCTCAAATCGGCGCAGGCGGAAATTAGCACTCGCCTTGTGACACGTCAACTGACTACATCGACGATGCGCTCATGGCCAAATCCAGCTCCATCTGATCTTCCTCTAAGGTGGAAAGCTTAGTCTTGCCGCTGCGAGCCGCTTCAACAGCATCAAGGTAATCAGGGGTGATATCCCCAGTGATGTAAACGCCATCAAAACAGGAAGCATCAAAACTTTCGATGTGCGGATTAGCCTTCTTCACTGCGGCCTTGAGGTCATCCAGATCCTGATAGATCAAGCGATCGGCGCTGATCTCATGGCAGATTTGCTCGTCGGTACGATTGGTGGCAATCAGTTCCTGACGCGTCGGCATATCGATGCCATAGACATTGGGGAAGCAGACGGGAGGGGCAGCGGAAGCGAAATATACCTTGCGCGCCCCAGCGTCACGCGCCATCTGCACGATCTCGCGGCTGGTGGTGCCGCGCACGATAGAATCGTCCACCAACAACACGTTCTTATCTTTGAATTCGACCGCAATGGCGTTGAGCTTCTGGCGCACCGACTTCTTGCGCATCGCCTGCCCCGGCATGATAAACGTGCGGCCGATGTAGCGGTTCTTGACGAAGCCTTCGCGGAATGGGATGCCGAGATGGTTGGCCAGTTGCAGCGCACTAGGGCGGCTGGAGTCAGGAATCGGGATCACTACGTCGATGTCGTGTTCGCCCCACTCACGCTTGAGTTTTTCGGCCAAATACTCGCCCATGTACAAACGCGTGGCATACACGGAGATGCCATCCATCACTGAATCTGGGCGGGCAAAATAGACGTACTCGAAGATGCAGGGATTGAGCGTCGCGCCCTCGGCACACTGCTGACTATGTATGTTGCCATCGAAATCGATGAACACCGCCTCACCCGGCGCGATGTCGCGCTCGAACTTGAAGCCCAGCGTATCCAGCGCCACACTTTCCGAGGCCACCAGGTACTCGGCCTTGCCGTTCATCTCGTGCGTACCGACCACCAGCGGACGAATGCCATGCGGATCGCGGAAAGCCAACAGACCATAGCCCGCGATCATTGCAACCACAGCATACGCGCCCTTCACCCGGCGCTGCACCCCTGCCACGGCGGCGAATATCTTTTGCGGATCAAGGCAGAAGCCTGTGGCTTGAGCCTGAATCTCATGTGCCAGCACATTGAGCAACACTTCAGAATCCGAGCCGGTGTTGATGTGCCGCAGATCCTGCTTGTACATGGCACGACGCAACTCTTCCGTATTGGTCAGATTCCCGTTATGACCCAGCACGATACCGAACGGAGAGTTCACATAGAACGGTTGCGCCTCGTTGTGATCCACCGCATTACCTGCGGTTGGATAGCGCACATGGGCGATGCCCGCGTTGCCCTTAAGGGCGCGCATATTGCGAGTTCGGAACACGTCGCGCACGAGGCCATTGCCCTTATGCAAACAGAAAGTGCGCCCCTCCAGAGTGGCGATACCCGCCGCATCCTGTCCGCGATGTTGCAGAACTTGCAAACCGTCATACAGCAACTGGTTGACGGGGGTTTGCGCTACTACGCCTAAAATGCCACACATAGATTCAGTCCAATACGAATATCAATAATGCAAGCGCTGCGCGAGGCTATCGGGCAGCCAATCCTTCTGCTCCAACGCGATGCTGACCAGTGGGCGACTGAAACTAGCCTGCCGCCAGAATTCTTGCTGAGGCAGGCTGGTCATGCCTCCCAACCAAGTCAGGATAAGCAACAACAATGCTCCACGCAGCGAACCGAATGCGCCCCCTAGTATTCGGTTCAACCAACCCACACCGACCTTGACCATCAACTTGGAGACCATCCACGCGACCGCATCGAAAGCAAACACCACCACCACGAAGATCGCCACGAAAGCGACCATCACTCGTACATATTCCGGCCCCGAAGCTGCGGGCAGCAACACACCCAAAGCGTGGCTGTACATCCGAGCCAATTGATAGCCGATGACCAAACCGACGAGGGACATCGCCTCGTGAGCCAAGCCGCGCCATAGCCCGAGGGCGATCGAGAACAGCATGACACCGATCACCACGAAATCAAAAATGGTCATCATTTACTCCCTAAATCAATTAAATCAGGATGGAGCCCCAGCCCAACCAACTTTTGGCGCGCGCCATCTGCGGCGTCACGCGAGCTGAATGGCCCCACACGCAAGCGAGTGCGCTCACCCGCCGACTCGGTATAAGCATGAAAGCCTTGCTTCTTGAGTTTGACTTGCCAGTCTTTGGCGATCTCAGCATTGGCATACGCACCGATCTGAAGAACGAAACTCGCCTTGCCGCCATCGGCCTTAGCATCCTCTGCCTTATGCGTCGGCTCGACCTTGGCGGGAGACTTCACCTCGGCCTTGGGCTCTGGCTTGATCGCTGAAACTGGAAGTGGTTTTTTTTCGGACTGCATCGCTGGCTCGGGGGCAGCAGCCTGAGGCAGGGGCGCTACAGCCGACGCGGCAACCGCCGTGTCGGCAGCGACCGGCGCCGAATCGGCTGGAACCGCCGAGGCAACAACAACGGGCGCAGGCGTTGGTTCTTGTGGCCGGAAAGCCGCGACCTTTTCCTTATCAGGAATGCGCAACTCGATGTCCACCCCTGCTGGCTTGGGCTCGCTATCCAGCACCATAGGCAGGATCACCGCCACCGCCGTAACCAGCGCCACTGCGCCGATCAACCTGCGTCGTGCCTGCCGTTTAAGGCTAGATTCCTCGTCTGTCACCTGTTTTGTTGCCATCGCCCGTACCTGTTGAAGTCAGCCTACGCGCAGTTTGCGCGCCTGCATCACTTCCGCCACTGTGTAGAATGAACCGAAGGCCGCGATTCTATCAGTTTCAGCCACTACCTTGCAGGCATGAAGCAAGGCAGCCGCAGTATTTTCAAAAGTCACGATCTCACCTTGCACGCTTGCCTCGCGCAACACCTGCGCCAGTTCTTTAGCCGTTGCTCCGCGCGGCGCGGCTATCCCCGCCACCAACCACACGTCAATTTGATCCTTCAGCGCTTCGACCACGCCTGCCATGTCTTTGTCCTTGAGCATGGCGAACACTGCGTAGGTCTTGGCAGGCGGCAGACTGGCGAGGTTCTGCGCTAACGAGCGCGCGGCGTGCGGGTTGTGCGCCACATCGAGGATCAGCGTCGGCGTGCCCGGCACAAACTGGAAGCGTCCTGCCAACTGGACCTCGACCAAGCCGCGCCGCACGGCATCCATGCTCACTGGCAAGCGCTCTTTCAACGCATCTAGCGCCGCCAGCACTGCGCTGGCATTGTGCAACTGAAACGCGCCACGCAAGGCGGGAATGGGCAAAGCATTACGCAAACCGACCTGACTGTGATAGTTCCACTGCTGCGCGCCCGCTCCATGAACATGAGACAGAACCTCGAAACCAAACTCGCTCGCCACGCACCACAACTCCGCCCCGATCTTCTCGGCATGGGCGCGCAAGGCTAACGGCACGTCGCTATCGGCACAGATCGCTACCCTGCCCTGCCGGAAAATACCCGCTTTCTCGAATGCGATCTGCTCGCGTGTGTCGCCCAGATAATCGATATGGTCAATGTCCACGCTGGTCACCACCGCCACATCGGCATCGAACACGTTCACCGCATCCAACCGTCCGCCCAGCCCCACTTCGAGGATGGAGACATCCACCTTGTGCTCGATGAAACACTGCATCGCCGCCAGCGTGCCGAACTCGAAATACGTCAGGGGGATATCACCGCGTGAGTGCTCGATCGCCTCGAACGACGCACACAGCTCCGCATCGCTCGCCTGCTGCTTGGCGATGCGGACGCGCTCGTTGAAATCCAGTAGATGCGGCGAGGTGTAGCAGCCAACCTTGTAGCCCGCCGCATGAAGTACGGCTTCTAGCATCGCACACACCGAACCCTTGCCGTTAGTGCCACCGACGACGATGACAGGAAATTCAGGATTGAGATTAAGCCGCTGCTTGACCTGCGCCACCCGCTCTAGGCCGAGCGCGATGGTTTTGGGGTGTAGGGATTCGAGGTAGGAGAGCCAGTCGGATAGGGTTTCAGGCATTTGGTATTTAGGATGCGATGCAGCGCATTGCACCGAATGGTCAGAAGGATACATACGGCGGAAGCCGGTTGGCTAGTTCGTGATTGTTGCCACTTTAGCGGCTTTGCAACCACAGCCTACCCCTTGCGGGTATGCGCCCTATGCTCACGGGAACGTCGAGTCAAACGAAAAATAACTCCCAAAAAAATTGCGCCTAACAAACCGCCAAGAAAAAACTTACCCAAGGCAATAGCAACAGCAGCCCCAGACACCAGCCCAAATCCAATGGCCATATCCAAGAGATAAAGTCCTGTCTCAACAGCCTTGCCAAAACGAGACTTCGACCAGAGCAACCCCATAGCCTGTAGTACGGCTTAAGCTGCCTCTTTCTCCGCCACCGCCGCCTGCTTAGTCAGCAAAGTGATCAGCGTTGCCAATTGGGTACGCATTTCGCGTCGATCCACGATCATATCCACGGCACCGTGTTCGAGCAGGAACTCGGCACGTTGGAAGCCATCGGGCAGGGTTTCGCGCACAGTTTGCTGGATCACGCGCGCACCGGCGAAGCCGATCAGTGCGCCGGGTTCGGCGATGACCACGTCGCCCATGAAGGCGAAGCTGGCAGAAACGCCGCCCATGGTGGGGTCAGTCAGCACGGAGATGAAGGGGACTTTTTCCTGCGAAAGCTGGGTCAGCGCGGCGCATGTTTTGGCCATCTGCATCAACGACAGCAGGCCTTCCTGCATACGCGCACCGCCGCTGGCGGCGAAGCAGACGAAGGGGCAGCGCTGTTCCAGCGCGACTTGCACGCCGCGCACGAAACGCTCACCGACGACCGAGCCCATCGAACCGCCCATGAAGCTAAATTCGAACACGGCAGCCACCACCGGCACACCCTGAACGTTGCCCTGCATCACCACCAGCGCATCGTCCTCACCGGTGCTTTTCTGCGAAGCGGTCAGACGATCGGAGTACTTCTTCTGATCCTTGAACTTGAGGGTATCCACGGGCTGCACTTCCGCGCCGATCTCGAAGCGGCCTTCGCCATCGAGCAAGGCATTCAAGCGCTGACGCGCACCGATTCGGTGATGGTGGCTGCACGTCGGGCAGACGTCGAGGTTCTTTTCCAGATCGGTGTAGTACAACACCGCTTGGCAACTCGGGCACTTGAACCACAAACCTTCCGGCACATTCTTCTTAGCATCTTCGCCCTCACGGCGATTGATCTTGGGGGGCAACAGTTTCTGGAACCAGCTCATAGTATTTCCTCCTTGTTCGTTTTCTCCGCTCGCGGCATGACTACCGCCAAGCGCAAAGCTCAGGCCCGATCTAGGGCCTGTCTGAGTTCATACACCAAGGCCGCTACGTTGGCGACCACGTTTTGTTCTGTTGAGTTTTCGATCTCCTGCACGATGCGGCTGCCAACCACTACACCATCGCACAGCTTAGCCACCGCTTCAGCCGTAGCCGCATCGCGGATGCCGAAACCGACACCGATGGGCAGATCGAGGTAACGGCGCAAGTGCGGCATTTTTTCCTCGATGGCGGAAAGGTCGAGGTTGCCCGCGCCGGTCACGCCTTTGAGCGACACATAATACACGTAGCCGCGCGCCAGTTTGGCGACAGCGGCGATGCGCTCATCGCGGGTGGTCGGTGCCAACAGGAAGATCGGATCGATGCCGTGCGCCTCCAGATGCTCGAATGCTGCATGGCTTTCCTCTGGTGGAAAATCCACCGTCAGCGCGCCATCCACGCCCACTTCGGCGCAGCGACGGGCGAACGTCTCCCAGCCCATCGCCTCGATGGGATTGCCGTAGCCCATCAGCACCACCGGCGTAGTCGTATCCAACTTACGGAACTCGGCCACCATGTCGAGCACACTGCGCAGGCTGACACCCTGTTTTAGCGCACGTTCGGAAGCGCGCTGAATGGTCGGACCGTCGGCCATCGGATCAGAAAATGGCACGCCCAACTCCAGCACATCCGCACCCGCCGCAACCAAACCGTGCAGCAGTGGCACAGTCAGCTTGGGCGACGGATCACCCGCCGTGATGAACGGGATCAGCGCCTTGCGCTGTTCGGCCTTGAGTCTTGCGAAAGTCGTCTGGATGCGGCTCATAGCGTGATCCCCTTGATACGTGCGACGGTGTTCATATCCTTGTCGCCGCGACCAGATAGGTTCACCAGCAGCACCTTGTCTTTCGCCATCGTCGGCGCGATCTTGATTGCGTGCGCCAAGGCATGGCTGGATTCCAGCGCTGGGATGATGCCTTCGTAACGGCACAGCGCGTCAAAGGCAGCAATCGCCTCGTCGTCGTCAGCGGCGACATACTGGGCACGGCCGATATCTTTGAGCAAGCAATGTTCAGGGCCGACACCGGGATAGTCCAGACCAGCGGAAATGGAATGTGTTTCGATGATCTGTCCGTTCTCGTCCTGCATCAGGTTGACCTTGTTGCCGTGCAACACGCCGACCTTGGCATTGGCGGTGAGCGGCGCAGCGTGTTTTCCGCTGGCAATGCCGTAACCACCCGCCTCCACACCGATGATCTGCACGTTCGGCACTTCGATGTAAGGATGGAACAGACCGATGGCGTTGGAACCACCGCCAACGCAGGCGATCACCGCATCCGGCTGGCGACCGATCATCTCCGGCATCTGCACTTTGGCTTCGTTGCCGATGACGCATTGGAAATCGCGCACCATCATGGGATATGGGTGTGGGCCGGCCGCCGTTCCGAAAATGTAGAACGTGGATTCGACGTTGGTGACCCAGTCGCGGATGGCTTCGTTACAGGCGTCTTTCAAGGTGCGCGAGCCGCTTTCGACGGGAACCACTTTCGCGCCCAGCAACTTCATGCGGAATACGTTCGGCGCTTGACGCTGGATGTCCTCCGCGCCCATATAAACGATGCACTCCATGCCAAAGCGCGCCGCCACAGTCGCGGTCGCTACGCCGTGCATACCCGCGCCGGTCTCCGCGATGACGCGCTTCTTGCCCATGCGCTTAGCCAGTAAAGCTTGTCCCATCGCGCTGTTGATCTTGTGCGCACCGGTGTGATTCAGGTCTTCGCGCTTGAGATAGATCTGCGCGCCGCCTAAATGTTCGGACAGTCGTTTAGCATGGTAGATGGGGCTGGGACGACCCACGTAATGCTTCAACTCATAAGCCAGCTCGGCTTTGAATTCGGGATCATCACGGAAACGCAGGTATTGTTGGCTCAACTCTTCCACGGCTGGGATGAGCGTCTCGGCCATATAGATGCCGCCGAACTGGCCGAAGTGACCGCCTAGGTCAGGATAGTTATAACTCAATGTGCTTAACCTCGTTGATGAATGCCGCGACCTTCGCCGCATCCTTGATTCCTTTTGCCGCCTCCACACCACTGGATACGTCCACCGCATAAGGCCGCACTGCGCTTATCGCCGCTGCCACATTGCCCGGATGCAAGCCGCCCGAGAGGATCACCGGTAGCGGCAAGTTGTGCGGAATGAGCGCCCAATCGAACGACTCGCCGGTGCCACCATGCGTGCCTTCGACATAGGCATCCAGCAACAGCGCCTGAGCGTCGGCATAACGCGCCGCGCATTGTAGCAAATCCACCCCTGCCTTGACCCGAATCGCCTTGAGATAAGGGCGACCAAACTGGCGACAGAACTCCGGCGACTCCTCGCCGTGGAACTGCAACACATCCAGCGCAACCTGCTGCTGCACAGCGCGCACAGCTTCCGCACTCGCATTGACGAACAACCCCACCACGGAAACGAACGGTGGCAGCGCCGCCAGCAAGCACTGCGCCTGCGCAATCGTGACATAGCGCGGACTCTTTTCGTAGAACACCAGCCCGATGGCATCTGCACCGCTAGCGGCGACGAACTGAATATCTGCAACGCGGGTCAGGCCGCACACCTTGATTCTAGTCATCTCGAACACACAAAATTCGTTACGGGCTGCATTGTAAGTGCATTCGAGCCCACGACCAAATTCATAGAACCCCCAACACCGCCGCTCGGCTATAATTCGCGGCAATTCAGCCTATCCGACCCACCATGCAGATCACCCGAAGACTGGAATTCGATGCTGGACATCGCATTCCCAACCACAACAGCCAGTGCCGTCATTTGCACGGCCATCGTTACGCGCTGGAAATCACCCTTTCCGGCGACATCATCACCACCGAAGGCGTGTCCGAACAAGGCATGGTGATGGACTTCTCGGAAGTGAAGCGCATTGCTAACGAAGTTGTAGTGGAGGTATGGGATCACGCGTTTCTAGTCTATCGCGGCGACCGCGCCGTGCTCGATTTTCTGGAAACCATGCCCGGCCACAAAACGGTGGTGTTGGATGTACCGCCCACCGCCGAACATCTGGCCATGATCGCCTTCAACCTGCTCAACAGCGCCTACCGCGATACTTATGGGAATCATCTGCGACTAGAGCGGGTACGGCTATACGAGACGCCCAACAACTGGGCTGACCATTTACGAACCGAGTGAACTGGAGCCCACCGTGAATCTGAGCGAAGTGATACTGCAACTACTGGAAGAAGTGCCACTCTTTTTCGGTGTCCCGGAAGAGCTCCTCAATCGTCACCTCGAAGACGCAAGTCTGATCAGCCTGACCAGCGGACAGACACTGCTCTCACCCGGCGAATCCTGCGAAAAGATCTACGTCATCCTGTCAGGACGGCTGCGAGTCAACTCGGGTGGACTGAGCGACGAACCGCTGGCGCTGTTCGGCACAGGAGAGACCGTAGGCGAGATGTCCATCCTCGACGACAGTAAATCCTTTTCCTACCTGATCGCCGATACCGATTGTGATTTACTCTCCATCGACCACGCCTCGATCTGGTCGCTCATCAATGATTCTCACCAAGCCGCACGCAACATGCTCAACATCTTGGCGTTGCGCATTCCCATCAGCGAACGCAGCATCCATGACGACATCGAAAGCCGTCAGGGTTACGCCGGATTGAATCATGTGGATGAGTTGACTGGCCTCTACAACAGCCAGTGGATGTATCAGATGTTCAGCCGCCAGATCCACCGTTGCGCGATGGACAAGGGCTACGCCACGCTGATGATGATCAGCATCGACCAGTTCAAGCATTACAACCAGCAGCATGGCCGTCTCGGCGGCGATCAGGCGTTACGCACGGCGGCGCAGACCATCCTTTCCTGTTTGCGTCCGAACGACCAAGCCGCGCGCTTCCATGGCAAGGTGTTCGCCGTATTCCTGCCGCGTACCACCACCGCCGAAGGCAGCAAAGCCGCCGAGCGTTTGCGCCAACAGGTCGAGCACGCCGTGATCGTCACACCTAGCGGCGATGCGCTGCCGCAAGTCACCATTTCTATAGGCTTGGCCGAGGTTCACACCGAGGAAACGCTGGAGCAGTTACTACAGAAGACCGAATCTGCCTTGCAACGCGCTCGACTATCCGGCCGGAATTGCATCAGTAACTAGGCAAATCGCCCACTCACGCTGACGCTCTAATTCCCCATACCCGCGACTCGATCACGCCCCTGCTCTTTGGCTAGGTACAAGGCGTGGTCGGCGGACAAGATGAGTTCGTTAGGTGTTGCTTTATCGCTAGGCACGATAGCGGCCACGCCGCAACTGACTGTGACGTGATTGAATGGCGAACGCTTGTGCGCCATTTTGAGGTCAGCGATGTTCTGCCGGATATAGTTCGCCACCCACACCGCGCCGTCGATCTCGGTATCGCCCAAAATCAAGGCGAACTCTTCGCCGCCATAGCGCGCCGCCACGTCACTGGCACGAGGTGCGGAGCGAGCCATCTGTTTAGCGACCGCTTGCAGACAGGCATCACCCGCCTGATGACCGTAGGTATCGTTGTATTGCTTGAAGAAATCCACGTCCACCATCACCAGCGCCAATGGCTTTTTGGCACGCTGACAGCGCCGCCATTCGCGCATCAGCAACTCGTCGAACATGCGACGGTTGGCGATGCCTGTAAGACCATCCGTGGTGGATAGACGCTGCAATTCCTTATTGGCCGCATTCAGTTGATGCGTGGTATCGACCAACTTGCGCTGCATCTCAACCAAACGACGCATCGCCGAGATCTTGGCTTGTAGCACCACTTGACTGATCGGCTTCATCAGGTAATCGTCACCGCCCGCCGTGATGCCATGCACCAAGTCTTCATCCTTGCTCATACTGGTCAAGAAGATGATCGCCGTCCACTCCTCAGGGTGTTCTTTGGCTCGGATGCGCTTGGCGATCTCGAAGCCATCGATGTCTGGCAGTAAGGCATCAAGTAGGATGATGTCGGGGCGTTCACGCTCATAGACTTCGAGTGCGGCCAGCCCCGTCTCGGCGGTGAGCGGGTTGGCGATACCCATGCGCTCTAGATAGTTACACAGTCCTTTGAGTACGACCTTGCTGTCCTCGACGACCAGAACCTTTAGGCTAGCGTTTCTGTGACTGGGCATGGCTCAACCTTTAGCGTCTGCGCTGCCTGACGAATTCGAGTAGCGCGGGTAGAAACGAAATGGCAATGATGCCGAGGATAATGAGCATCAGATTATCTTTGACCGCCGGAATGTTGCCGAAGAACAGACCGCACAGCGTGAAGAAACCAATCCAGACCACACTCCCCAGCGCACTGAACGTCAGGAAAAAGCGGTAGCTCATCTCGCCGATACCGGCCACGAACGGTGCGAAGGTGCGCACGATGGGGAGGAAACGAGCCAACAGGATAGTCTTGCCGCCATGCTTCGCGTAGAAAGCGTGCGTCTTTTCCAGATGTTCGTGCTTGAGCCAACGACCGTTGCTACGAGCGATCAGCCGCTTCCCAATCAACCGTCCGATCCAGTAATTGGTGTTATCACCAGAGAATGCGGCCAGCATCAACAAAGGAGCTAAGAGCTCGATCTGCAAAGCGCCCGTGCCGCACAGCGCGCCCGCCACGAACAGTAAGGAATCGCCCGGCAGGAACGGCGCGACCACCAGTCCGGTCTCGCAGAAGATGATAAGGAACAGGATGGCATACACCCAGACGCCATACTCCTGCGTCAGCAGTTGCAGATGGACATCCAGGTGTAGGATGAGATCGATGAAGGTCGCGAGCATGATGCCTCCGCCTTACGGCAACACTTCTTCGGCTTCGACCTTTTCAGGCTTGATGAAGTCCTCGCGCGACACTCCCAGCATCATCAGCAGCGGGCTGGCAACCAGCACCGAGGAGTAGATACCGAACAGGATACCGATGGTCAGTGCCAGCGCGAAATAGTGCAGCGTCTCGCCACCCAAGAACAGCATCGCCGTGACCATCATCTGGGTACAGGCATGGGTGATGATGGTGCGCGACATGGTGCGAGTGATAGCGTTATCGATCACCTCATGGACTTCGGCTTTGCGCATAGAACGGAAATTCTCGCGGATACGATCAAACACCACCACGGATTCGTTCACCGAGTAGCCCAGCACTGCCAGTACTGCCGCCAGCACCGACAACGAGAACTCCCACTGGAAAAAGGCGAAGAAACCCAGAATGATGACCACGTCATGCAGGTTGGCGATGATGGCGGACAGACCGAACTTCCACTCGAAGCGCAGCCACAGATAACCGACGATGCCCAAACTGACCAGCAACAACGCCATCGCACCGTTCTCGACCAGATCCTTGCCCACCTGCGGACCGACGAACTCGACGCGGCGCATCTCCACAGTAGCGTCATGCTGCTTCAAGGTATCGCGCACATGCTCAGACAACTTCGCCCCTGCCACGTTTTGCTTTAGCGGCACTTGAATCAACAGATCATGGCTGGAGCCGAAGTTCTGCACCTGTGCATCCTTCAGTCCGATGCCCGCCAGCTGCTCGCGTACCTTGTTCGCGTCTGCTGCTTGCGCATAGTGGAACTCCATCACGGTGCCGCCTGTGAAATCCACACCGAAGTTCAAGCCCTTGGTAAACAGGAAGAACACGGCCAGCAGGAAGGTCGCC
Organism: Ferriphaselus amnicola; assembly: GCF_000974685.2. Lineage (NCBI taxonomy): Bacteria > Pseudomonadati > Pseudomonadota > Betaproteobacteria > Nitrosomonadales > Gallionellaceae > Ferriphaselus > Ferriphaselus amnicola. Next base: position 783,016 of record NZ_AP018738.1, on the reverse strand, counting down.
AGCGACACACTGGTGGTGATCTTCCCGTAACTCATGAACGGGATGTCTTTTTTGATACGGAAGAATTCCATGCTTATTCCTCAGCCGATGGCTACTTTGGACAGGCGCGCACGGCGGCCATAGATCAAATTGACCAGCGCACGCGACACCAGCACGGCGCTGAACATCGAAGTCAGGATACCCAGACACAGCACCATGGCGAAACCACGTATCGGGCCGGAACCGAAGGTAAACAGCGCAATACCGGCGATCATGGTGGTAATGTTCGAGTCGAGAATGGTGGAGAACGCACGGTCATAGCCCGCATTGATCGCCGCCTGCGGCGACACGCCATTGCGCAATTCCTCGCGGATACGCTCGTTGATCAGCACGTTGGCATCGATCGCCATACCCAGCGTCAGCGCAATACCCGCCATACCCGGCAACGTCAACGTGGCTTGCAACATCGACAGCAGAGCTACCAGCAACAGCAGATTCGCGCCTAGCGCCAGCACCGAAATTGTGCCGAACATCAGGTAGTAGGCGACCATGAACAGCGAAATCATTATGAAACCGTATTTGGTCGAGTCGAAGCCACGCTGGATGTTTTCCTTGCCAAGGCTGGGGCCGACGGTGCGCTCTTCGACGATTTCCATCGGAGCCGCCAAAGCACCCGCACGCAGCAGCAGCGACGTGTCCTGTGCCTCTTCGGTACTCATCTTGCCGCTGATCTGCACGCGACCACCACCAATCTCTTCGCGGATCACCGGCGCGGTAATGACCTCGCCTCGCCCCTTCTCGAACAAGATGATAGCCATGCGCTTACCCACGTTCTCGCGGGTCGCCTCTTTGAATTTGCGTGCGCCTACGGCATCCAGATTCAGGTGAACGGCGGGTTCGTTGTTGCGATTATCGAAGCCGGGCTGGGCATCGTTGATGCGCTCACCAGTCAGCAATACGCTCTTCTTCACCACCACCAACGCACCTTCGCGATCTTTGAACACTTCGGTGCCGAGCGGCGCAACGCCGCCTGCGCTGATTGGATGTTCATCATCCACTAGACGCACTTCCAGCGTCGCGGTACGACCCAAAATATCTTTGGCGCGGGCGGTATCCTGCACCCCTGCCAGTTGCACCACCACGCGATCCACCCCCTGTTGCTGGATCACCGGCTCAGACACACCCAGTTCGTTCACGCGGTTGCGCAGCGTCAGCAGATTCTGCTGCACGGCGGAATCCTGAATGCGCTTCTCAGCTTCCAGCTTGAGTGTCGCCACCAACAAGAACTCGCCGCCCTCTTCCTTGCTGGTCAGCGCCAGATCGTTGAAGTGCTGCTTGATCTCGTTCTCGCCGCGAGTGCGGCCTTCGTTGTCGCGGAACTTGATGGCGATCTGCTTACCCTCGCGGTTGATGCCGGAGTAAGGCACGTTCTGCTCACGCAGCGTGCTACGCAGATCGGCCACAGCGGAATCCATCGCCTTGTTCAGCGCGGCTTTCATATCCACTTGCAATAGGAAATGCACGCCACCGCGCAGATCCAAGCCAAGATACATCGGCAACGCGTGCAAGCTGGCCAGCCAATTCGGCGAGCTGGACACCAGATTCAGCGCCACCACGTAGTCTTCACCGAGTTGAGTGGCCAGCACGTCCTTGGCCTTGAGCTGGCTGTCGGTATCGGCAAAACGAGCACGGATGCTGGAGCTATCTAGCGATAGCGCATTGACGTGCAGATTGGCAGCTTTGAGCGCCGCATCCACACGACCCAGCAAGGCAGTATCGACCTTCAAACCGCTACGCAGCGGCTGCACTTGAACCGCAGGCGACTCACCGTAGAAATTGGGCAGGGTGTAGATCAGCCCGGCGATCAGCACGAACAGGATCAGCAGGTATTTCCACAGCGGGTAGCGGTTCATTACGGCGATCCTTAGTTGGCGGAGCGGATGGTTCCCTTGGGCAACACGCTCTGGATGGTTTCCTTCTGCACCTGGATCACCACATTCTCAGCAATCTCGATACTGGTATAGGTCTCACCGATCTTGGTGACGCGGCCCATGATGCCGCCGGTGGTCAACACTTCGTCACCTTTGCTCAGCGCTTCCAGCATCGCTTTCTGATCTTTAGCGCGCTTCTGTTGTGGACGCAGCACTAGGAAATAGAACACGGCCAGCAGTGCGATCAGGGGCAGAAAGTCCATGATGCCGCCGCCCGCAGCGGGTGCAGCACCTTCGGCGTAAGCGTTACTGATCAGCAGATTGCTCAAAGAAATCATGGTGAAAACTCCGGTAAAAATTCAAAGGGGCGCATTCTAGCATGGAAGCTGCGACTATTTACTCAGGCTGCCGCGCTGTACACGGAAGCTGGCGGCGAACTCAGCAAACTGGCCGCGCTCGATGGCGGCACGGATGTCGCGCATCAGCTCTTGGTAATAATGCAGATTGTGGATGGTATTCAGCCGCGCACCGAGGATCTCGCCAGCGCGCTGCAAGTGATGCAGATAGGCGCGGCTGAAATTGCGGCAGCAATAGCATTCGCACTGCTCGTCCAGCGGACGAGTGTCGGCTTTATGCACCGCATTCTTGATGCGCACATCGCCGAAGCGAGTAAACAGATGGCCGTTGCGCGCGTTGCGCGTCGGCATCACGCAGTCGAACATGTCGATGCCCTGCTCCACCGCATCCACCAAATCTTCCGGCGTGCCCACGCCCATCAGGTAACGCGGTTTATCCGCAGGCAGTTGCGGTGCAGTGTGACGCAAGATGCGCATCATGTCGCCCTTGGGCTCACCCACCGACAGCCCGCCGATAGCGTAGCCGTCGAAGCCGATGTTGGTCAGCCCAGCCAGCGATTCGTCGCGCAGATGCTCATGCATCCCGCCCTGCACGATGCCGAACAGTGCATTGGGATTGCCCTCGTGCGCCTTTTTGCTGCGCTCCGCCCAGCCTAAGCTGAGGCGCATCGATACGCCCGCCACCTGCTCATCCGCCGGGTACGGCGTGCATTCGTCGAAGATCATCACGATGTCGGAGTTGAGCACCTTCTGGATACGCATGGATTCTTCCGGCGACAAAAAGCACTTGTCGCCATTGATCGGCGAACGAAACTCCACGCCACCGCCGGTGATCTTGCGCAAGTCGCCGAGGCTGAACACCTGAAAACCGCCCGAGTCGGTGAGAATGGGGCCATCCCAGCCCATAAACTTGTGCAGCCCACCGAACTGTTCGATGACGTGCAGGCCGGGGCGCAGCCACAGGTGAAAAGTGTTGCCCAGCACGATCTGCGCACCGATATCTTTCAGCTCGACCGGCGACATCGCCTTGACCGTGCCATACGTGCCGACCGGCATGAAGGCTGGGGTTTCCAGCTTGCCGTGCGCCAAAGTCAACGTACCGCGCCGCGCCGCGTCGGAAGTAGTGTGTAGTTTGAATTCCATGGATAAATGACCAGTGCTGATTTCCGTCACTCCGGCAAACGCCGGAATGACGGATGTTTAACGAAGGCGCGATTATGCCAGAGCGGGCATCGCCTTGAGGCCGCGCAATCTTTCCGGTTGCCAGTTCTGCACCGCCCAGCTCAGCAGATTCGGCAGATCACCCGCCAATTCGGTTGGAGGCTCTTGCCGCAAAAACGCCAGCACTCGCCACAGCGTCTCCGCCGGATGCGCCATATCCACCGGCGCCGCCAGCGTCTGCTTGCTCAACTTCTCCCCCGCCGCATTCACCGCCACCGGCAAGTGCATGTAGGCTGGGGTGGTCAACCCCAGCAGCCACTGCAACCAGATCTGGCGCGGCGTGGAAACCAGCAGATCGCTGCCGCGCACCACATGCGTGATGCCCTGCGCCGCATCATCCACCACCACCGCCAACTGGTAGGCGAACAAGCCATCAGCCCGCTTCACCACAAAGTCGCCGAGGTCGCGTTCGAGATTTTGGGAGATGAGACCTTGCAGGGCGTCGTCGAAACTACCCCCCCTCTCCCCTAGCCCCTCTCCCCGCTGGGGCGAGGGGAACCTATCCGTACGTACCCGCCACGCGGGTATGCGTATCGCTGAAGCCCCCTCTCCCATCGGGAGATAACCAGCGACTTGCCCGCTATGCGTGGTTGTTGCTGACTCATCGGCTTTACAACCACGGCCCGCCCCTTGCGGGTGTGCGGGCGTAGTCGAATGGCTAGTAGTTACATCAGGGTTAGGGTGAGGGCGCATCCCGCTCCGGCACGTCCCCGGATACACATAACCCTCGATGCCCTGCACCGCCGAGTCTGCGATCTCCCTACGAGTGCAGCCACATGGATACACCACGCCACGACTCTGCAACTTCGCCATCGCGTCCTCATAAGCCGCCGTGCGCTGGCTCTGGTAGATCACCGGCTCGTCGCTGTTCAGCCCAAATACCTCCAACGTACGCAAAATGTCGTCCGCCACACCCAAGACGCAACGCGGCGTATCTAAGTCTTCCATACGCACCAGCCAAATGCCGTGATGATGTTTAGCGTCAAGAAAACTCCCCACCGCCGCGACCAGCGAACCAAAGTGCAACAGCCCGGTGGGGGAAGGGGCAAAACGGCCACGATAGTTAGAGGAATGAGTCATTCGGTTTTGTAGGGCGGGTTAGCGAAGCGTAACCCACCGAAATTTCAGTAGCCCCAGACGATTGCCACGATTGCCTTTTTTGACTTGAAATCAAACATGACATACCGCCCACCCTCGTAATAGGTGGCATGACGAAATACTGGCTGCCCTGCCTTGATCAGCCGCTTGAATTCAGCTATTGGTATCTGCAACTCAAACGGATTGCTCTCTGTAGCTCGCCCCCGAGGAAGAGGATTTGGAATATCCAATCCCCCAACTATCCCATGCTCTGCCGTATAAAGTACAAATTCACTTGCACTTCTAGGCAAATCTAAAGAGTCCCACTGTTCTGCAATGTGATGTTTGAATGGGGCCGAATAAGCGTAAAGCACCTTTCCTTGCTCGGACGTTAACGTAATTTCCAATCGAGCCGAATAACAAGGACCAGAACCTATCGCTACCGTCACTTTATCTCGCGAAGATGGAGAAACAAATGAAACGGGACGCTCAACAGACTGTTCGCATGTTGGTGCAACTACCGGCTCTGCACGAACGATATGGCTCACTGCAACCAGAGCTAATGGTAAAACCGAGCGAAACATGAGCCCTCCAGTTTTCACTCAGACCACTACCGCATCTTCCTCAAACTCCAGCCCCACCTTGCCGTCCTTCACATCGACGGTGACTTTACCGCCGTTCGCCAGCTTGCCGAACAACAGTTCGTCGGCCAATGCGGAGCGGATAGCATCCTGAATCAGGCGCGCCATCGGACGTGCACCCATCAGCGGGTCGAAGCCGTGGTCAGCCAGATAATCCTTGAGCGCGTCGGTGAACATCACGTCCACTTTCTTCTCATGGAGTTGTTCTTCGAGTTGCATCAGGAACTTGTCCACCACGCGCAGGATGACTTCTTTGTCGAGCGAGGCGAAGGAGACGATGGCATCCAGACGGTTGCGGAATTCGGGCGTGAACATACGCTTGATGTCCACCAGCTCGTCGCCCGCTGCGGCGACTTTGGTGAAGCCGATCTGGGTCTTGTTCAGCGCTTCCGCACCGGCATTGGTGGTCATGATGATGACCACGTTGCGGAAGTCGGCCTTCCGTCCGTTGTTGTCAGTGAGCGTGCCATGATCCATCACCTGCAACAGGATGTTGAAGATGTCTGGGTGCGCCTTCTCGATCTCGTCCAGCAGCAGCACAGAATGCGGCTGTTTGCTGATCGCCTCGGTAAGCAAGCCACCTTGGTCAAAACCGACGTAGCCGGGCGGCGCGCCGATCAAGCGGCTGACGGCATGGCGCTCCATGTATTCAGACATATCAAAGCGGTGCAAGGGCATGCCCATCGAATACGCCAGTTGGCGCGCGACTTCAGTCTTGCCCACGCCGGTGGGGCCGGAAAACAAAAAGCTGCCGATAGGCTTCTGCGGATTGCCCAAGCCACTGCGCGACATTTTGATGGCGCGCGCCAGCACGTCGATGGCTTTGTCCTGACCGAACACAGTAGCTTTCAGATCACGGTCGAGGTTCTTCAGCGCGTTGCGGTCATCGTGCGACACGGTGCGCGCGGGGATGCGGGCGATCTTGGCGATGATCTCTTCGATCTCGTGCTTGCCCACGACCTTCTTCTGTTTGGACTTGGGCAAAATGCGTTGCGCTGCACCGGCTTCGTCCAGCACGTCAATCGCCTTGTCCGGCAAATGGCGGTCGTTGATGAAGCGAGCGGAAAGTTCGGCGGCGCTGGTGATGGCGGCGGCGCTGAACTTGATGCTGTGATGCTCCTCGAAGCGCGTCTTCAAGCCCTTGAGGATCTCGATGGTCTGCTCCACCGATGGCTCGGGCACGTCCACCTTCTGGAAGCGGCGTGACAGCGCGTGATCCTTCTCGAAGATGCCGCGATATTCCTGATAGGTGGTCGCGCCGATGCACTTGAGCGCACCGCTGGAGAGCGCGGGTTTGAGCAGATTGGATGCATCCATGGTACCGCCAGACGCCGAGCCTGCGCCGATCAAGGTGTGGATCTCGTCGATGAACAGCACCGCATTCGGCGCGTCTTTCAGCTCTTTCAGCACCGCTTTGAGGCGCTGCTCGAAGTCCCCGCGATACTTAGTACCCGCCAGCAAGGCGCCCATATCCAGCGAATAGACACGCGCATCCTTCAGAATCTCGGGCACGTCGCCCTCGACGATGCGACGAGCCAAGCCCTCAGCGATGGCGGTCTTGCCCACACCGGCCTCACCAACCAGCAAAGGATTGTTCTTGCGGCGACGGCACAGCGTCTGGATCACGCGCTCCAATTCTAGATCGCGCCCGATCAGCGGGTCGATCTTGCCTGCTAGCGCATGGGCATTGAGATCAAGTGTGTAATCCTTGAGTACGCCTTCGTTGCCTTCCTCTGGCTTGCTTTCGGTCGCGCCCTCCTGCGGAGCTGCCTTTTGTGTGGTGACTGATTCGACTTTAGCGACACCATGCGACAGATAGTTCACTACATCCAAACGCGAGATGTTGCGTTGAGCCAGGAAATACACCGCGTGCGACTCTTTTTCGCCGAACAGCGCGACGAGGATGTTCGCGCCAGTGACTTCCTTCTTACTGGCCGACTGCACATGCAAGATCGCTCGCTGGATGACACGCTGAAAACCTACGGTCGGCTGGGTATCGACTTCGCCGCTACCCGACGCGATGCTGGTGTTGTTATCAATGAACTCCAGCACCGCTGTGCGCAGCTCACTGATGTCCGCACCGCAAGCGCGTAGCACTTGTGCCGCCGAAGGATTGTCGAGCATTGCCAACAGTAGATGCTCGACGGTGATGAATTCATGGCGCTTCTGCCGCGCCTCGACAAATGCCAGATGCAAACTGACTTCCAGTTCTTGGGCGATCATTTCAATGTTCCTCCATCTCGCATCGTAGGGGGTGTCCGTGCTGCTTAGCAAAATCAGACACCAAAACAACCTTGGTTTCGGCGATGTCGCGGGTATAGACCCCACACACCGCCTTGCCTTCGTTATGCACTTTGAGCATGGTCTGCATAGCGCGTTCCAACTCCATAGCAAAAAATTTCTGCAACACTTCGATCACAAAATCCATCGTCGTAAAGTCATCGTTCAGCAGCAGCACCTTGTACTTCTTCGGCGGCTTGAGCGCTTCTTTTTCGCGATCCAGTAATGTGGTGTTTCCCTGCTTGGTAGCCATAGTTGCCAGTATCGTTTTACCTGAGTTCTTGAGCGTTATGGTTGACGATTAGCGACAGTTTTTCAAGCGTATTCAAAAAAAACATAATTCCGCTTGACTATGCTAGGTATTCGAGGGTACAAAGCGCGCTGGTGTTTGAATCAAAGTAGCGCAGTACTGGTTTTGCCGTGTGCGGTCTTCGTTTCAAACAGTTTGACGGGGGATGTCCCCGGTTTTTTGTAAGTAAGGAAAATACACATGGCAACTGGTACCGTAAAGTGGTTCAACGACGCAAAGGGCTTCGGCTTCATTACTCCTGATGATGGTAGCGAAGACCTGTTCGCGCACTTCTCCGCGATCAACATGAGCGGCTTCAAGAGCTTGAAGGAAGGCCAGAAGGTTTCCTTCGAAGTTGTCCAAGGCAACAAGGGCAAGCAAGCTTCCAACATCCAAGCCGCCTAATCAGCGCACTTGAATGTAAAAAACCCGCCGCAAGGCGGGTTTTTTGTTTGTGCGCCGAATGTATTCGCCACACACAGCCCGTTCTGCTTACTTCACTACGACCACACGAGCTTCACCCGCGCTCATTCTGCCGATCACTCGCGCTTCAGTAAAATTCGCCGCATGGAATTCAGCAAGGATAGCTTCGGCGGCTTCAGGAGCGCATGCGACCAGCAGGCCACCGCTAGTTTGCGGATCGCACAATAGCTTGCGCTGCCAGTCCGAAAAATCCTCCGCCAACGTGACCTCATCACCGTAGCTCGCCCAGTTGCGGTCAGCCGCGCCGGTGGCATAGCCCTGCTCGGCCAATAAATGCGCTACGGAAAGTATAGGCAGACTGGCGTAAGTGATCTCCGCTCCCAGCTTCGAGCCTCGACAGATCTCCAGCAGATGCCCCAACAGCGCGAAACCGGTGACATCGGTCATGGCGTGAACGTCCGACCGCTTGCCGAGCGCAGCGCCAACCGTATTGAGTTGCGTCGCCGTATCCACCATCTGGCGATAACCCTCGATGGAAAGCTCACCTTTCTTCAGCGCAGCACTCAATATACCCACGCCCAGCGGCTTGCCGAGGATAAGCACGTCACCCGCTTGGGCGCGATCATTGCGCTTGATCTTATCCGGATGGCCTACACCCACACCGACCAAGCCGTAGATCGGCTCCGGCGCGTCGATGGAATGACCGCCCGCAATGGGAATACCCGCCGCCGCGCACACCTCTGCACCACCCGCCAAAATGTCACGTATCGTTTCCAGTGGCAGCTTGTTGATGGGCATACCAACCACGGCCAGCGCCAGAATAGGCGTCGCGCCCATGGCATAGATGTCGGACAAGGCATTGGTGGCGGCGATGCGACCGAAGTCGCGCGCATCGTCCACGATAGGCATGAAGAAATCCGTAGTAACGACCACCGCCTGCTCGTCGTTAAGGCGATACACGGCAGCATCGTCGCTGCTTTCCGTACCGACCATCAGATTGGGATAGCTGGGCAAGGCTGGAATTGAGGCCAGCATTTGCGAAAGCACCGCAGGTGCTATCTTGCAGCCGCAGCCACCGCCGTGAGAGTATTCGGTCAAACGTATTGTTTCAGCCATTTCAGCAGATGAGAAAAATCGAAGCCGCAACCCTAGCACAGCTTGCTGAATACGACGACATCATCGACGTGCGCTCTCCTGCGGAATACGCCGAAGATCATATCGCTGGAGCGATCAGCGCACCTGTACTGAACAACGACGAGCGCGCCCGCATCGGTACGCTGTACAAACAAGTGTCGCCCTTCGAGGCCCAACGCCAAGGAGCTGCACTAATCGCGCGCAACATCGCCCATCATCTCGAAACACTGTTCATCGACAAACCCAAGCATTGGCATCCGCTGGTGTATTGCTGGCGCGGCGGGCAACGCAGCGGTGCGATGGCACACATACTGGCGCAAGTCGGCTGGCATACCGGCCAGCTGCAAGGGGGCTACAAGACCTACCGTCGCCAAGTCGTCGCCGACCTAGCGACCCTGCCGAGTCGCCACCATTTTCGCGTGGTATGCGGCCCCACCGGCTCCGGCAAAAGTCGTTTGCTTCAAGCGCTGACGGAGCATGGCGCACAGGTGCTCGATCTGGAAGGATTAGCGCAACATCGCGGCTCCCTACTCGGTGACCTGCCTGGCATACCGCAGCCCGCGCAAAAAATGTTCGAGAGCCGAATCTGGCAAGCATTCCAGCACTACGATGCGACTTTGCCCATCTTCGTCGAAGCCGAAAGCCGAAAGATCGGCCTGCTCCATCTTCCAGACCAACTACTCGAATCCATCCGCGCCTCCGATTGTTTGCAGCTCGAAGTTCCTATCGCCGCCCGTATCGAATTTCTGCTTGAAGACTACGCCCACTTTCTCCGAGAACCGACACCGCTTTTTGAAAGTCTGGCTCGACTCACCGAGCTCCACGGCAAACAGACCATCCAGCATTGGCAATCACTGGCGACGACGGGCGACTGGACCACACTGGTCGAAGCACTGCTGAGCTGCCACTATGACCCGGCTTACCAACGCTCAACACACAGCAACTTTCCTAAACTCGTACACGCGCCATCACTGCACATCGATGCACTCAATCCTGCGAGCCTACAAGCCCATGCAGCAAGGCTCCATGCTCTCAGCGGCAACTGAGGACGACACGCCCGCCCGAATCAGCGCTACTAGATGTGCCGACAGCGTCACGCCTTTCTGATTGACTCACGCTCACCGACTACCTAGAATCCCCACCCATTGCAAATCCGCCCTCAGCACATCGCGCCGCAAGTACGGTACGAGGCTCACGGCAGATTCCCCAGAATAGGAGCTGGCGCAAACGATTCCCGCACAGTCGGGAGCATTGCCTGTAGCTATTTTTCCTTATTCGAGCCAAGGGGGAGTCATGGATGGTTTGCCTGAGTTTGCAGAGATTCACGTCATTTCCGACATCCACATGGGTGGCAAACTTGGTTTTCAGATCCTGCGCAAAACTCAGCGCTTAGCGAACTTCATCCGCTGGGTAGCCAAGCAACGCCCCACCGAACGCGTCGCACTGGTTCTCAATGGCGATGTGATCGACACACTGGCCGAGGACATCTCTGGATATGTCGCAGTCGATGAAGCCGAAACCACGCTCAAGCGCATCATGGACGATCCTGCATTCGCCTCGATCTGGAAAGCACTGGCGGATTTCGTCCATACCGACAAACGCACGCTGGTGCTGATCATCGGCAACCACGACATCGAGATCGCCTTTCCCAACATTCAGCGACTGATCGCCGAACGGTTGAGTGGCGGCAACAACGCCGCGAAAGCCCACATCGAATTCTCCGCCGCAGGTGCGGGCTACGGCTGCAAAGTCGGCAAGGCGCGCATCTTCTGCACCCACGGCAACGAGGTCGATGCTTGGAACTTCAATCGCTACGAAGACCTGTCACGAGTTGCTCGACGCCTCAATGCTGGTCTGACACTGAACCGGGATGAGTGGACGCCCAATGCTGGCACACGCATGGTCAAAGAGGTGATGAACGAGGTTAAGAAGAAGTACGCTTGGATCGATCTGTTAAAGCCAGAAACCTCGGCTGCGATCGGCACCCTGCTCGCGCTAGATCCTACGCAACTCAGCAAGATCAGCAAACTTCCGCCGATTCTTGGTGCAAAAGTCGTCGGCGACTATCAGGCAGACAAACGCCTGTCAGCCGACTCGCTACACACTCCCGCCACAGCCAACAACCGGCCGCCTACACTGGAATCTCTGCTCGGCCCCAACGTGCTGGAGAGCATGAAAACGACGAGCGGTGCTTCTGGCCAGAGCGGTGATGACATGCTGCGAGCTCTAGAAAAATCCCGCACATCCTCGTTACAATCTCAGCCGCTGATGAGTGATGCACCGCTGGGCTTAGGACAGTTCGTCTGGGATAGACTCACCGGCTGGCTGACCGGTGTCAGCCGCGTGGAAGCATTGCGGCGCGCCCTGCAAGACTGGCTGCAAGGAGACCAAACCTTCGCCATCGACGACAAGGATGCAACCTACCAAGAGGTCACCGCCAAGCTGGGCGCGAACATCGATTTCGTTATCACCGGCCACACCCACCTGGCACGCGCCATCGACATGGGCGCAGGGCGCTATTACTTCAACAGTGGCACGTGGATACGCTTGATGCAGTTCACCAACGACATGCTGGCGAACGAGCAAAAGTTCCAGCCCGTGTATGACGTACTGGTGAATGGCCACCTGTCCGCCATAGATGCGGCCAAGATTAACGGCCAGCCTTTGCTGCTGGATCGCACCTCCTCCGTCTCCATCAGTCTGGAGAGCGGCAAGACAGTCGGGCGACTCAACCAAGTGATCGGCGATGGCACTCAAGCGCCAACCGTGCAAAAACAGTTTGTGAGGCCATAAGATGAAGACCATTCAAGATGTCGTACTCGAACTGGTGCGCCCAGGCCCCGCGCACAACCAGCTACTCTCGCCACTCACCACGTATGTCGCGCTGTGCGGCGGCGGCAGCCCCGTCAGCGTACATATCCCGTTCGAGCACCAGCAACTGCTAACGCGCATCCAGCGCTTACGCTACGAACTCGAAACCGGAGCTGCCTCGGAAGCACAGATCGCCCAGCGGCAAGCGGAGCTACATGAGATGGGCGACATCTTGGGCAAGGTGCTGGGCGACATCCCCACCTTGCTCGCCGAACTAAACCGAGTGCGCTGCACCGGCAGAAAGCTCGCGCACTTGCGTCTGTCCATCTCGGCCAGCGAGCTAGGTATGGTGCCGTTCGAGGCGGCTCTCTCGCCCGCCGGATTCCCCGGCAACGGCTCGCCGCTGTTCCTGCAATCGCATACGCCGATCACCCTCACCCGCGAGATACGCCGTGGCTTCCCGCTGCCGCTCAACTGGAATCGCACACCCAAGATCTTGTTCGCCTTCGCCTCACCGCCGGGACTCGCTCCCGTGCCTGCCGAAGCGCATCTCAGGGCAATACGCGACGCTATCGACCCGTGGGTGATGATCAAGGATGATGACGAGCGCCGCTTTAGGGAAGTGAAAAAGCTGCTGACCGTACTGCCCGATGCCAGCCTGCAAGCCATACGCGACCTGTGCAACCGCGAAAGCTTTACCCACGTTCACATCCTTGGGCATGGCGCACCGTTCAACAGCGCGGGCGACCGGCACTTCGGCCTCGCCCTGAGCCGCCATGATGATATTTCGACATGGGAAGTGGTCGATGGCGAAAGTCTGGCCATCGCGCTCACCGGCAAAAGTTCCGCAGGCAGCCCCCAAGACGCGCCCACGCTGGTTTCATTGGCCACTTGCGATTCCGGCAACATCGGCTCCGTCATCACACCCGGCGGCAGCATCGCCCACGATCTGCATACAGCAGGCATTCCTTGGGTCATCGCCTCGCAATTCCCGCTGTGGATGAAAGCCTCTACGCTGGCCGTGAGCGAACTATTCAGCGGCTTGTTGGCCGGTGAAGACCCGCGCTCCGTGCTTTACGACCTGCGCCGACGCTTGCGCACCGATTGCCCCAACACCCACGACTGGGCCAGCATCGTCGCCTACGCCACCCTGCCGCCCGACTTTGACAGCCAGCTTACGCTGTTCCGCGATGAGCAGATGCGCAACCGAATCTCAGTCAAACTCGCCAGACTGGACGATCTATTTGGCGGCAACCAGAACGCCGACCCGCCCCCCGCTGCGCTGACCGAACTCGCAACTATCAGCCAAGACACCCGCACCCTTCTCTCCCTCTGGTGCAACAGCGACACCGACGACCCAGCACAGCGCCTAAAACCTGCGAGCGCCATGCGTCTATGTATGGGTGGTGCAAGCGAAAAACGCTTAGGCGTTGCTTATCGGATAGCCAGCGAAAATGAAGATGACGCACAGGCAAAGCACTCCCTTCAAGAAAATGCACAATGCGCCTTCAAGAATGGTCGCGACTACTATTGTCTAGCCATAGAAGCCGATGCTTCCTCGACTTGGCCGATCACCCAGTACCTGTTCATGAACGCCTTGTTCGCCGCCGATGAGGCGCCCATTCGCCTGCCGTTTGGCATCCCCGCCCAAGACTGGTGGTTCATCGCCAGCCGCATGGCGCTGTGCGAAGCCAACACAGCACGCGGCCCCTTCGCCCTCACCGACATGGTCGAACTCAACCTGCTCGGCTGCTATTACGACCCGTCCAGCGACCCAGCCAAGGTGCGCGCAAATATCGATAACTACATCAAGCAAATCAAGCGGCAAGCGCACAAAGAACCCAAACACAAAAAAGCCCTACTGCAACAACTTAGCCGATATCGGTATTCCAAGAACAATGAGATTTGGGCAAGTGAGGTCGAGAATGCGATGGCCGGGTTGCGATAACGTGGGCAGAGGCACCGCTGATTGACTAACTTCCCCCAGCCCCCTCGAAGCTATTGGGCTGGTCTTGTCGTGGAAGTGAATATATCGTTTAATCCAGTCCACATAGGTTTGCTAGGTGCGGATGCTGTAATGTTTCACCCGCAACTTATCGCGGACTTGATCGAGCAACTTGGGGGATTTGAAAGTGGTGCTTTTATCTAAGAAATTAGGGGTTGCCATAATTCCCCCTTCAATAAAAACAAGGACTACATCAAGGATGCCAGAATACACACCCCAAAGGTGCCTTTCGAGGCATTTTTAGGGTGTCCACTTAACTACAAGGGCTTCCCCGTCATTGCAACTGACCGGTTGGTCTTTAGGTTTTTGTCTCTACTGTTCTCTTGATCACGTTTGCTGACTTTCGTTGCCGATGCGAGGTGGTGAAGGACTGCCAAACTACAACCGGTCATGTTGAGCCTATTGCTCGGACCCTGATGAAAGACGCGCGCGGGGGCCTCATTCGTTAGCCGGGTTTGTGTATCTCCCCTGTAAATTGATCAGGTTCACCCCGCGCGGGTCCAACCCGCTCACATCATCGACGTTCGTCCTGCCGTGATTCGTTTCCTCCCTTTGCTATAGTCGGTTTTTGCTGGCCGTTCAGGCTGCATCGGCGGTGAGCCGGAACGCTTCGCCGTAGGTCAGCACCGCCCAGCACAGTCGGGCATTCTTGGCGGCGATGGCAATGGTGGCGCGCCAGTAGCCACGTCGCTCGACGAGGGCTCTGGCCCAGCGACTGTGGCGATCTTGTTTGTCTCCGAGGCTGTTGAGCACGGCGCGCGCACCCAGCACCAGTAAACTTCGCAGGTAGCCGTCGCCGGCTTTGGTGATGCGTCCGAGCCTAGCTTTGCCGCCGCTGCTGTATTGGCCGGGAACCAGACCGAGCCAAGCCGCCAACTGGCGGCCATGCTTGAAGTCGTGGCCGTGACCGATGCTGGCGACAAGTGCAGTGGCGCTGGTCGGGCCGATGCCCGGCAGTTGCATCAGGCGGCGGCAGCGGTCGTCTGCGCGTGCCGATTCGGCCATGGCGCGGTCGTATTCGTGGATGCGTTCGTCCAGCCGGTCGGCGTGCTCAAGCATGTCGCCCACACAGCGGTTGGCCCAGCTTGGTAGGTCTTCCAGATGTGCACCGATCTCTCGCCGCAGGCGTTCGACCTTTTGCGGCAGGATGATGCCGAACTCGGCAATCAATCCGCGTATCCGGTTGTACAACGCGGTCCGTTCTTCGACGAACCCCTGCCGGGTGCGGTGCAGGGTAAGGGTGGCTTGCTGGTGTTCGTCCTTGATCGGCACAAATCGCATCTGTGGGCGGGTGACGGCTTCGCAGATGGCGGCAGCATCCGCCGCATCATTCTTGCCGCGCTTCCCGCTCATCCGGTACGGCGTGACGAACTTCGGCGCAATCAGCCGCACGGTGTGACCAAACTGCCGGAACTGCCGCGCCCAGTGATGCGCGCCCGTGCAGGCTTCCATGCCGATCACGCATGGCGGCAACTGGGCAATCAGTGGCAACAACTGATCTCGCGACACCTTCGGCTTGACCAACTCGGCTCGTCCAGCCTCATTAACGCCATGAACTGCAAAAACATTCTTGGCAAGATCGATCCCAATCGTGATAATGCTCATGACTTTCCCCTCCTGTTCGGTTTAGATGAAAACGTCCATTTCCATCTTGGCACTTTTGATGCCGTTCGCGGTAACTTCACCGCTCCTTCGGGACGGGGAAGTCCCTTTCATTCGTTAGGCAACTCTTCAATAATGAGCACTTCCACCTTTTTTGATACGGTGTCGGCAAAACTTTGGGAGAACTTCGAAGAGGAGTCCAACTTCCCATCGGCGCGCCCATTACTCGCGCACTACACATCGATTCAAACATTTGAGCAAATCGTCACAAAGGAGCAACTCTGGTTTTCAAACCCGCTCTTCATGAACGATCTTGAGGAACTCCAATTTGGCATGAATGAAGGTGCAAATGAGTTGCACAAAAGTGAAGCGATCCGCGACGCCTGTCAAAGTGAAAAGAATTACAAATTACTAATACAGAGCTTCAGCGATCTGTTTAATGCCTTTGATTCCCAGCATGTCTTAAATACTTACATCCTTTGTTTCTCGGAGCATCATCGCGAGGATGATGATGGGTTGCTTTCTATGTGGCGGGGGTACGGCGACGCGGGTGCTGGTGCGGCGCTAGTTATTGATACATCGAAAATTGATTCAAGACCAGAATCGCCGCTGATAATAGGAAAAGTTCGCTATGGATCAAAGGCTGAGCGGCAGGAATTGATAAGTAAAAAGTTATCGGATCTCGCCAAAGTAATTCAGGAGCACGCGAGAGTCGATAGTGACTATTATCAAGCTGCCTTGGCATGGTTACATCGTTTGACGTCATTTGCTCTCTTCACCAAACACCACGGCTTTCATGAAGAAAGAGAGTGGCGTGTCGTTTACATGAGTGATCGCGATAAAGAGAAAAAATTCAAAGGATTTTTCAGCCATCTCGCCACCAAGAAAGGCATTGAGCCAAAACTAAAGCTTCCCATAAAGCCAGTGCCCGAGCTTCTGGCAGATGACCTATCTTTGGCTAAAATTGTTGATAGGATAATTTTAGGGCCCTCTGTATCAAGCGCATTGGCAGCAAACTCACTCAGGCAAATGTTGAGAAATATTGGACAAACTGAACTTGCCGAGCGAGTGGTTTCGTCAGAAATACCATTCAGAGCCACATGATGTCTTTTCAGCGAAGTTGCCTAACGTTTCGGTCAAGCCGACACCAACCGGCTGCGCTGATTGGTTCCCTCCGTGCTTCGCACTCCGGTGCGGCTTACCTTTGTAGTTGCGCGTCAAAAGGCAACCCGTCGATGTCTCCACGGTGTCCTTTCAGAAAGCCGCAAGCCATGCACTTTGCTGTTAGTAGAGATCAGAAAAAAGCCGGGGTAAAGTCTTCTGATTGTATTTACCTTCAAGCGATTGAGCGTGGAGTGTTATAGCGATGAGTTGCATCCATAAGGAGTGAGTATGTCTGAAAGCGATCAGGTAAAAGGCCCAGCGTCTTACTTTCCTTCAATCGAGAAAAAGTACGGTTTCCCTGTAAACCATTGGTTTGATCTTTTGAAGCAGCAGCAAGGCCTCAAGCATATGGAGATGGTTGATTGGCTTAAGCGTGAACACAACATAGCCACGGCCACGCAAATGCGCTTGTGGCTCATTTTCGCAATCAAGCGGCTAGTTGAATTGCGGGAGGATCAGCTCGCTGTCCTGCAAACCATCAAGCTTCAATCCATAAAAAACGGGAGGCCGTAGCCTCCCGTTCTTTTGCCAGTGCTGCGCGATTATGCGCCGCGAACTGCCAGCTTTTCTTTGATACGTGCAGACTTGCCGGAACGCTCGCGCAGGTAGTACAGCTTGGCGCGACGGACGTCACCGCGACGCTTCACTTCGATGCTGGCGATTGCTGGGGAGTAAGTCTGGAATGTACGCTCGACGCCTTCGCCGGACGATACTTTACGGACGATGAAAGAAGAGTTCAGACCCTTGTTACGCTTGGCGATGACTACGCCTTCGTAAGCCTGTACGCGCTTGCGGGTGCCTTCAACCACGTTCACGCCAACGACTACGGTGTCGCCAGGTGCGAAGTTGGGGATGGTCTTGCCCAAGCGAGCGATTTCTTCTTGCTCTAGGATTGCGATCAGATTCATTTTGTTACCTCTTGTTGTACGGATGCTTGTTCCTGCTGGTACTCTGCCAGTAGCCGAGCTTCCTGTTTTGTTAACTGGCGTGCTGCCAGCAAATCTGGACGACGTTCTGCAGTTCTACCTAACGCCTGCTTCAGTCGCCACTTCTCTATCTCGGCGTGGTGTCCAGACATCAATACCGCCGGAACTTCCTCGCCGTTATAAACCTCGGGGCGCGTGTAGTGCGGACAATCCAGCAGTCCTTTCACAAAGGAATCCTGCTCTGCAGATGCGTCGTCGCCCAATACGCCGGGGATCTGTCGCACCACGCTGTCCACCACCACCATTGCCGCCAACTCACCACCGGACAAGACATAGTCACCGATGGAAAGCTCTTCATCCACCTGCTGCCGGAGCAAGCGTTCATCCACGCCTTCGTACCGCCCCGCCAGCAAGATCAACCCTTCATCCCGCGCCAGCAATTCCTTCACCACGGCGTCGCTCAACTGGCGACCTTGTGGCGAAAGATAGATCACTCGGCTCTTGGCTACGCCCGCTGCCGCTTGTGCTGCTTTGGCAGCGGTGATCGCCTGCGCTAGCGGCTCTGCCAACATCACCATGCCCGGCCCGCCACCGTAGGGACGGTCGTCGATGGTGCGGTAATTGTCGCTGGTGTAGTCACGTGGATTCCACGCCTGCAACTGAAACCTGCCCTGCTCCACCGCTCGCCGAGTCACACCATACTGAGTGATCGCTGCGAACATCTCGGGGAACAGCGTGACGACATCGAACCTCATGCGAGGTAATCCGCCTGCCAATCCACCGTGATGGTCTTGTTCGGCACGTCCACCTGATGCACCACCTGCTTGATGTACGGAATCAGCAGCTCGCCAGCTTCGCGCTTCACCACCAGCACGTCGTTAGCACCAGTTTCCAGCAGCGTTTCTACTGTGCCTAGCACCTCTTCGGCGAGGTTTTGCACCTTGCAGCCGATCAGGTCAGACCAATAGACCTCGTCACCTTCAGCTTCAGGCAAGTCGCCGCGCGGCACGGCCACCAGCAAGCCCTTGAGCTTCTCGGCGGCATTGCGATCCGTGCATCCGGTCAGTCTGGCGACCAGAATCTTGCCATGCACCGTACACTCTGCCAGCTCTACCTCACGCCAAGGTTGGCGCTCGTTACCCAGCCACCAGTGATCGTAGGCATCCAAGCTATCAAGGTATTCGGTAAAGGTCTGCACCTTGACCCACCCCAGAATGCCGTGCGCTGCGACCACCTTCCCCATGACGACCATGGGGCTTGTTTCCTTAGGCTGCTGCAACGACTGGATTGTTCTTGACCAGCTTAGCAACGGCGTCGGACAACTGCGCGCCCTTGTCTTGCCAGAAAGTCACGCGATCCATTTGCAGACGCACGCCTTCGTGGCCTTCCTTAGCGATCGGGTTGTAGAAACCAACGCGCTCGATGAAGCGACCATCGCGACGATTGCGCGAATCAGCAACGACCACATTGTAGAAAGGACGGTTCTTAGAACCACCGCGAGAAAGACGAATAACGACCATAGTCAAATCTACCTGAAATTATTTTTTAGCCCAATGCCAAAGGGCGCGAATTCTACGCAACTTCTTCCGCTGTGGCAAGCGCTTGGGGTTAGGTGGTGTGCGTTTTAAGTGCTTGTGCCAAAGCCAGCAATTCCTGCTCCAATTGTTCGACCGCTTCAACACAGGCCGGCTCTCGCGCTAAACGCTCGACCTGCTCCGCCAGATGCGCGCAACGCTGTGCGGCGAACACCGCCACCATGCCTTTAAGCGAGTGTCCGCTGTATTTGATCTGCTCGCTATTCCCTGCCGCGATGGCTGCATGCAGATTTTCAATATGCTGCGGATAGTCCTCCAAGAACATGCTGACGATCTCGTCGAACAACTCCTGACTTTGATCCATCTGCGCGAAGGCTTTATCGAAATCCATCACCAGCGCCTTGCTCGGCACCGCCTCGACGTGTTTGACCACGACAGGAGCAGCTTCCCTGGCCACGGCCATACCCACTCGCTCCAACTCCAACCACAACGCTTCGGTATCGATCGGTTTGGACAGATAGCCATCCATCCCGGCCTCCAAGCAGCGCTCACGACTGCCCTCCATCGCATGGGCAGTCATCGCAATAATCGGCGTATGGAGCGCGCCTCCCTGCTCTTGAATACGAATGGCCGCCGTAGCATCGTAGCCATTCATCTCTGGCATATCCACGTCCATCAGAATGGCATCGTAGCCGCCCTCTTGCCACTTCACTACAGCTTGCAAACCATTATTAGCAACCGTTACCTCATGGCCAAACTTGCTCAGCAAGCGCACGCCGAGGGTCTGGTTGACAGGATTATCTTCGGCAAGTAGCAGCTTCAAGCTGCGGCGAGCTTCACGCAAGGAGTGCACCGTCACTAAAGGCGTGATCTTTTCTGCCCCCATGCCCAGCGTCGTCATGATGGCATCGAACAGGTCCGACTGCGTGATCGGCTTGGTCAGATAGCTGGCGATACCGATTTCTTTGCAACGCAGTGCATCGCCCCGCTGCCCTTCCGATGTCAGCATCATGATGGTGGAACGTGCATATTCTGGATGCCGATAGATATATTCCGCAACGGCAAAACCGTCCATGCCTGGCATCCGCACATCAAGCAACACCAGTGCGTAAGGCGTCCCTGCGCCTGCCGCCCTAGCCAACTCATCCAGCGCTTGCGGGCCATCTTCAACGACAAAGGGAGCCATTCCCCAGCTCTGCAACATCTCATCTAGCAGGAAACGGTTGGTGGGATTGTCATCGACCACCAGTGCAGGCATTCCCCTCAGTTTGACGTCGCCCACACTGAACGCGGGCTGCTCGCCCTCGGCCAAACCAAAGTGCGCGGTAACATTGAAGATGCTGCCCTGCCCCGGCACACTTTCCACCCAAATATTGCCATCCATCAGATTGGCTAGCCGCTTGGTGATGCTCAATCCCAAGCCCGTGCCGCCGTATTTGCGCGTAGTCGAAGTGTCGGCCTGCGAGAATGAGTCGAAAATCATGCCTTGCTTGTCAACAGGTATGCCGATGCCGGTGTCGCGCACGCTGAAATGCAGCGTAATCCCTTCGCTAGCTGCCGCGACCAGAGACCGCCTCACGGAAACCTCGATTTCACCTTGCTCGGTGAATTTGACCGCATTGCTGATCAAATTAAGCAATATCTGACGTAAACGTCCAGGATCACCGACCAACCAATCCGGCAGATCCGGGGCAATGTGTAGCAACAGCTCCAAGCCTTTTTCGTGAGCACGGAATGCCACGGTTTTCATGGTCTGTGCCAGCGTGTGTTCAAGCGAGAAGTCGATCTTCTCAATGGTCATTTGCCCAGCCTCGATCTTCGAGAAATCAAGGATGTCGTTAATAATACCCAGCAATGAGTCCGCCGAACTCTTGACCAGCCCGATGTATTCACGCTGCTCAGCGTTTAGATCGGTATCCAACGCCAGTTCGCTCATACCGATGATGCCGTTCATCGGTGTACGAATCTCGTGACTCATATTTGCCAAGAAATCGCTCTTCACTCGGCTGGCGTTCTCCGCATCTTCTTTGGCCTGACGCATCGCTGCTTCAGCCTCTTTACGACGAGTGATGTCGGACAAGCTGCCCACCATACGCTGCGGATGACCTTCATCGTCACGCTCAACCACATCGCCTCGATCCAGTACCCAGATCACCGAACCATCGGTGCGACGCATTTGATATTCGCTCTCGTACCCCCCATGTCCTTCTAGACAATATTGGATCGCCTCCATCGCGACCTCTTTATAGTCCTCGTGCAGTAGAGATTCAAAGTCCGCCAATGGGTGCTCTAGATACTGCTCGCCCAATCCAAGCATCTCGCACCAACGGCGATTGTGCTTGACCATATTGGTACGCAAATCCCAGTCCCACAAGCCTTCGCCGGTCGCCATCATGGCGTAACTCAAGCGCTGCTCACTCTCTTTGCGCTCGATACTAGCGCGCTCCGCACGCTCCTTGGCAAGACGCAACTCCTCTTCGGCCTGCTGGCGCTCCGTCACGTCAGCATTGGTACCAACGACGCGCAGGGCATGACCGAGGTCATCGCGCTCCACCACTTTGCCATGACTCTGCACCCAGAGCCAACGCCCATCCACGGCACGCACTCGATGGATCGCTTCATAGAACGCGATCTCACCTTTCAGCAAAGTGACGACGCGCCCCATAATCATCGGCTGATCATCTGGATGAGTCAGCGCATTCAGCGCATCGATTGAGGTATTGGTATGACTCTTTACGCCCCCAAGCATTTCCGACCATCGCTCACTCAAATAGACTTCGCCCGTACCGACGTTCCAATCCCACAATGCCAAATTAGAACCGTCCAGCGCCAAATTTAGGCGCTCGGTGGCCTGACGCACGAACATCTCGCTGGACTTACGCTTGGTGATGTCAGAGCGAATAGAAACATAACGCAATGGCCGACCACCCTCGTCCATAAATGGCACGATAGTGGATTCCACCCAGTAAAAGCCACCATCTTTACGCCGATTTCGCACTTCGCCGTGCCACACCTTTCCTTGGCTGATGGTGCTCCACATTTCACGGAAAAATTCCTTGGAATGGAAGCCAGAATTGAGTACGCGATGATCTTTTCCAACAAGCTCCGCTAAGGGGTATTGACTGACTTCGCTAAACTTTTGATTGGCATATGTAATCAGTCCATTGCGATCAGCAACACTGACGATGGAGTGCTGATCCAATGCGTATTTTTGAAACTCCAACTCAGAGAGCGTAGCGTTCAATTCGTTGCGAGCATTATTCAGCCGCAACAATGACACAGCGGCATAACCTAAAACGGAGACAGAAAACAGTGTCAACAGCATCCGATACAGATCGGCGCTGAGCTGTGCTTCCTCGAAGTGCTGGTTGTAAAGATTGTAAAGATTGTCACCTTGCACCACGGTGGTAGTGGCCAACAACTGCGACGTATAAGCATCTACTTCGTCTTTCAAGCCGACCACGATGGCCGCATGATTAAGGAGCGCATCCAGATCAGCGCGTCGTGCATGTACGACTTCATTTTCTGGAAATGCAGCAATATCCTCAAGACTCTTAACGATAGCAGCATGAACAATCGCAGTCGGCGTGAAGTTATAAATCAATAAGTCACGTTGTAAAGACTCAATCAGAATTTCTAATCGGTCACCATCTTGGAAGCCACCTTGCCCTAACAGCTGGCTCACAGCCAACGGGATATAACGCAACGAGTTGCGCAGCACCGAGTTGTGCGACTTGAACGATTCGATCAATATCAACTTCGCTTGCCGCGACCGATCGTAAGCTGCAAAACTGCTCGCCAATTTCCCTTGTCGCAGATCAAACAGCGCTGGATACTTTTTCTGCAAGGTCAAAATGACGTCCGCCATTTCTCGCTCAGTAGCAACGATAGGATCGTAGTTATTGAGCAACCCCAGACGCGCCTGCAACACGTACTGGTTAAGCGTACCATCCAGTTGCCGCAACAAACGCAATTGGTTGGTAACGTCCACGTGCGCATCCGCATCCACAGCTGTCGATTTGACATACAGGAACGTCAACAACAACACCGCTCCGAGTGCAGCCAACCAGCGATCTGGCGAACCAGCACCCAGCGTCACCCAATGCCCAGACAGTTCTTTCCACAGCGCGATCCATCGTTTCATTGGGCCTGCCCTCCCAGTTCGCCTGTCAGCGAGTTCAGGAACTGCACGATGTCATCCAGATCCTGCTGTGGCATGGTACGCCCCAACTGATATCTGACCATCACCGCCACCGCATCAGGCAAGGTAGCCACACTACCGTCATGGAAATACGGCGCAGTCAACGCCACATTCCGCAAACCAGGCACTTTGAACTCATATCGAGCCTCTTCTTTGTGAGTGACGTTGAATCGCCCTAGGTCAGCTTCGGTCAGATTTCCTCTAGCCTCAAAATAATCGCCCATCAATCCCATCTTCTCGAACATATTGCCGCCGAGATTCACTCCTTGGTGACAGGCGATGCAGCCATAAGATTGAAATAACTCGTAACCGCGCTGGGCCTGCTCAGACATAGCGGAGTTATCTCCTTGCAGATAGCGATCAAACGGCGAGTCTGGGGTAACCAGTGAGCGCTCGAAGGTAGCGATAGCATCCTTAATGTTTTCGGCCGAGATATCCGCGCGATAGAGTTTAGAGAAAGCACTGCGGTAATCGCTATCCTGCTTGAGCTTGTCCGTTATCTGCCCCCAATTCGAACCCATCTCCTTGGGGTTATTGATGGGCCCCTCAATCTGCTCTTCCAGAGTAGCGGCACGCCCATCCCAAAACTGGGCAAAATTGAAGCCGCTATTCAGCACCGTCGGCGTATTGATGACACCTTCTGCCCCATTGATGCCGATGGCGTGTACGCGTCCATCCGCCCCCCCTTTATCTAAGGAATGGCAAGATGCGCATGAGATTGAGTTATCAGCCGACAAACGCGGGTCATTGAACAATTTACGCCCCAGCAACACCTTGTCCGCATCCAGCTTTATTTCACGGGGCAAAGGTTGGGTGTAGCCTAGACTGACCGTGATCGCATAAGGATCAAGAGGAGCCCCAGCATTTAATGCAAGCTGTGTACGGTAGAGTTGCCAGCTGAAGCTGACCACCAACACCAGCACCCCAAGCAGAGCTCCCAACAGGATATTTTTGAGACTGATTTTACTCTTCGTCACGGAACTGTTCCTTGATCGCTAGCACGTCATCCCAGCCCTTGAAGAAAGCATCAATACAGCGTGGGTCGAAATGCCGCCCGTTCCATTCGCGCAAGAAAGCCACCGCCTCGTCCACTTTCCAAGCACGCTTATAGGGGCGCTCCGAAGTCAAGGCATCGAACACATCAGCCACCGCCACGATGCGCCCGAACAGGGGGATATTTTCGCCAGACAGCTTGGCGGGATAGCCCGAGCCATCGAATTTTTCGTGGTGCGAACCCGCGATCACAGCGGCCACCTGCATCAGCGGGGAGTCACTAGCGTGGAGTATCTCGTAACCGATGGTGGCGTGCCGCTTCATGATCTCGAATTCAGCATCATCCAATCTGCCCGGCTTGAGCAGAATATTGTCCGGCGTACCGACCTTGCCGATATCGTGCATGGGCGCAGCGTCAAACAACATGTCCAGCTCTGCCTCAGGCAAGTTCAGATTACGCCCGATGATGCGCGAGTAGTGCGCCATACGCACAATGTGTGCGCCGGTTTCGGGATCCCGATACTCTGCCGCACGCGACAAACAGAAAATGGTTTCGCGTTCGCGCCTGACGATTTCGGCAGTCGCCTTCCGCACCTCGTCTGCAAGCCACTCAGCGCGATTAGCTAGCTGCTTGTGGCTAGTGCGCAACGCCAGCATATTCTTAGCTCGTGCAAGAAATTCAATACGATCGACCGGCTTAGTCAAAAAATCATTCGCCCCGGCATCTAATGCACGATAACGTACCTCCGCCTCGTGATCCGCCGTCACCATCAATACGGGAACCTCGCTGCAACCGGGCAAAGCACGGAAGCGCGGCAGAAATTCCAAGCCGCTTATATTCGGCATCATGTAGTCCAGCAACACCAAGTCCGGCTCATGCTCTGCGCACCACGCCAAGGCTTTAGCGGGATCCTCATAGGTCAATGGCTCACAGCCCTCAATCTTCGCCACCAACGATTTCAACAGCAGCAGGTTGATGGGGGTGTCGTCAACAATCAATACTTTCATGGCGAGTTTCCCCGAAATTGCACGATGTCTTGTTCCACGCTAGCAAACAAGCGCTGTAACTTGTCTGCGGCATTAGCGGCAGAATCCCACTGAGCTTTAGGTGCATCGGCCTCAATCGCTCCAGCCACTTCCGCCATTCGCCGCAAACCTAGATTGCCGCACGTCCCCCTGACCTCATGTGCCATGGATCGAACCGACTCAGCCTGCTGTTGGGCAATAGCCATCGGCAGTCGCCGTAATATGTCAGCCGTCGAGCTATGAAACACTTCCAGCAGCTCACACGTGGCAGCCTTATCGCCGAACAAATCTTCCAAATTTTTCAGATCAAGATGCTCGGACTCTTCACGAGGCGACATCCACCGCGCCAATACCTCGCTCACTCGCTGCGGATTGATCGGTTTGCTGATGTAGTCGTCCATGCCTGCATCTAAACAGCGCTCACGATCACCCTGCATGGCATTGGCAGTCATAGCGATGATGGGACGACGACTCTCACCTTGCTCTGCGATACGAATTGCCCGTGTCGCCTCAAAACCATCCATCACCGGCATCTGGCAATCCATCAAGATCACCGAGTAAGGTACTGTCTTGGCAGCCTCCACTCCTTCCGCCCCGTTGTTCACGGTGTGTACGGTGTAGCCCATTTTGGCAAGATGATGCTGCGCCAAACGCTGATTCACCGGATTATCCTCGACCAGCAGAATGATCTTGCGCTCAACCTCCGATGCTGCGACATCCGCTAGAGGTGCAACTTCCTCGCGCGTCTTGGGCACTGTTGCCTCGACAAGATGGCCATTCACTTCTTGCGCCAGTGCGTCGTGTAGTTCGGACTGACGCACTGGCTTAGTCATGCACACGGAGAATCCCGCCAGCTTGGCCTCCTCGAACAGATGGCGCTGGTCGTAGCCGGTCAGCATCACCAGCCGCGTCTGGCTGAATGCTGGATTAGCCTGCAATGCCCTCCCCATCTCGATGCCATCCATACCGGGCATGGCGTAATCGAGAATAGCGATGTCGTATTGACAACCATCGACCTGCGCCTGCTGCATCAACTCTATGCCTTCACGCCCGCTCGCTGCCGCATCGCAACTCATACCCCAGGAACGGATGTAACGCGAAAGTATCTCGCGGTCGGTGTGCTGATCGTCCACCACCAACACTCGCAGATTACTCAGCTCGCGGTGCGACATGATTTCTGGCATGGGCGCATCCGATGACTGATATGGCAGCGTGAACCAGAACGTCGAGCCTTCGCCTTCAGCGCTAGTGACACCGATGCGCCCTCCCATCAATTCGACCAACTGCTTGGAGATAGCTAAACCCAACCCCGTGCCACCATATTTGCGCGTAGTGGAGCTATCGGCCTGAGTGAACGATTGGAATAGGCGCGCCTGTATCTCGGGCGACATGCCGATACCACTGTCGCGTATCTGGAAGCGCACCATGCCCGTGGCTTCGTCACGCACGGCGCACATCACCACCTCACCCTTATCGGTGAATTTCACCGCATTACTCAATAGATTGAGCAGCACTTGCCGCAAGCGGGTCGGATCGCCACGCAGCATAGGCGCAAGGGAAGGCTCGATGAAAGTCATCAGCGAAATCTTCTTTTCGCGCGCCTTGACCGCCAGCAACTCAGCCACACCTTCGACCAAACGGACCGGCGAGAAATCAGTCACTTCGATCTCCATCTTCCCCGCCTCGACCTTGGAGAAATCAAGGATGTCGTTGATGATGGTCAGCAGAGCTTGTGCCGAGTCGCGCACAGCCCCAGCAAACTCTTTCTGCTCGGAGTCCAGCGGAGTGTCGAGCAAGAGATCTGTCATACCGATGACTCCATTCATCGGGGTGCGAATCTCATGGCTCATGGTGGAAAGAAACTCGGACTTCATCCGCGAAGCGGTCAGCGCCTGATCGTGCGCCTCACGCAAGGCAGCTTCGGCCTGACGCCGCACACTGATGTCGCTATACACGCCGATATAATGAGTCAGCACACCCTCGTTATCACGCACCGGAGCTGCCTGTAGCTCAACATCAAAAGCCGAGCCATCCCTACGGTAATAGACGACCTCAATCGTGAAGTCCTCGCCCTGCCGCATGGCGGCACGTAGCGCCTCTAACTTGCCGACATCGGTACGCTCGCCGGACAACAAATCACGCGTGGGCCGACCGATCAATTCCTCAGCGCGATACCCAGTCATCCGAGTGAAGCCATCATTGACGTGCTCAATGGTAGGTACACGATCCGGCGAAGGTGCGCTGGTGATGATGATGCCCTGATTGATGCTATCCACCGCCATCGACACCAGTTTGAGGCGAGTGCGGATCTGTGACTCTTCGGTGATGTCACGCTTGATTGCCACAAAATGAGAAACCTCGCCATCAGTCTTGATTGGCGTGATGGTCATCTGTTCAGTGTACAACTCACCATTCTTACGCCGGTTGATCAGCTCATTCTCCCACACCCTGCCGGACAGGATGGTT
This sequence comes from Ferriphaselus amnicola, assembly GCF_000974685.2. Lineage (NCBI taxonomy): Bacteria > Pseudomonadati > Pseudomonadota > Betaproteobacteria > Nitrosomonadales > Gallionellaceae > Ferriphaselus > Ferriphaselus amnicola. Next base: position 754,956 of record NZ_AP018738.1, on the reverse strand, counting down.
CGCCACAAGGTTTGATAGAACTCCCTATCCTGAAGTCCAGAACTCAAGATACGGGTATGCTGACCAACCATCTCATCGGCGCGATAGCCGGTGATGGCACAGAAGGATGGATTGACATACTCGATGATGCCGCCGACACTGGAGATGACAATCATATTGGCCGCGCTATCCAGTGCAGCTTGCTGCAAACGGATCTTGGCTTCTGATGCCTGCTGCAGGGTAATGTCTTGGAATGACACCAACGAGCCGACGACAGCAGCATCCTGCACCAGCGGGCGCGAACGATACGAGACCGGCACGAAACGCCCATCTCTATCGATAAAATGGCTCTCCCCTTCCACCGATGCACCGTCTCGATAGACGCTAAGCAAAGGACAGCGCTCCGCCAGAAACTCGCCGCCATCAGGATGGCGATGATGGATGACTCCATGAATGTTTCGACCGATCAATTCATGCTCTGAATAGCCAAGAATGTGTTCAGCCGCCGAATTCATAAAGGTGAGGTGACCATGAAGATCAGTCGCATACACGCCATCACTCAAGGTATTGAGCATCGTGCGAGTCAACTCTGCGTTCTGTGTACGCAACTGCTCATTCACCGCATTCAACTCATCCGAGTTGACTGCCAGCGCGTTCTCCAGCAGCACCCGCTCCTGCTCGATTTCTTGATAGTAGCCACCTATTGCTTCCAGAAATGGCAACAGCGCAGCATCCGGCTCGAAATCTTTACCCAAGTACCGCTGCAACTGTCGTTTTAACAAACGATGCATCGAGTTTCCTGTCCTTCTTCGCTCCATCTCACGAGCTGAGGCCGATGCCTGACTAAAATCTATCGGCTCAGTCATGATGACGCTTATTCGTAGATCGTGGTCAGCGTCATGGTCTGGTTATGCAACTGGCACTGCAAGATGTCACTAAACGGAGCCAATTCACCGTAAGAGTAGAATCCGGTGATAGCAGTATTCTCTCCTAGATTTTCACGCACGATCTCCAATTCGTCCTCAGTCAACTGCCCCAACACCAAGCGACGTCCGACACAACTCACCACTAGGCATAGACCGGTGGCGTTGCTCGAAGTCGGCTGTGCTGCTTCAGCGGCCAATCCGGCGTTATCAATCAAACTATCGAGATTGGTACGCATCAGTTTGCACAAATAGCCCTGCGGAACATCTCCTGCGAAAGTCAGGCTATGGGCGCTCTCATCCACCGCCAGCAAAGTGCGGATCAACGCTTTTTCCTGTTTAGTCTCCTGAATACTCAGCGGGAAACGCAAGCCGGTGCCAGGCAAACCTGCTGCCTGCTCACCCAGATACTTCTTATATAACTCTAGCGCAGGCTGATGGTCGATCTCATACACCACATTGCCTACCGACTTAGTCACTACTCGTTCAGCACCAAACTCTTGCCACCCAGCGAAACAACCACTCTTGACCGTTAGCTCACCATAAAAACCAACTGCCACGATACGCCCCGCCACAGCCAACCCATCGGCCATGACCCACGTTTTGCCGAAACGCGTGCCATCACCTGCCAAACCACCCGTCACCGCAACTCCAGCCTGATTCAATCCCTTTGCCAGTTCGCTACCATTCACTTGCATACCGTCAGACAGGACGAATACATGCCTCAGGTCGTCAGCCTTCAATTCAGCCATCAAACTAGCACCCAGCTCACTGACTTCAGCCCCGCCACCCAGATCAGCCACCGCAACGCGCACACGCCCCTGCTCGAACTTGACCGCCGTCACCACTACATCGTCGTCACTGATACCCGTATCCAGCACACTACCGGAAGATGAGCAGCCGACGATGTGCGCCTGTGGGAAGCGCTCGTTCAGTTGTGCGTAGCAGTCCGCCGTCTGAAAAAACCCATCATCTGCAAAGGCCAATACCAAATCGGCATCGACCAGTTCATTTCCCTTCTCCCAGCCGTTTTTACTAGACCATCGAATCTGTTTGGTTTTCACGTTCACTCCCTCCTTCGGTTAGATGCCCCAATATACCCGCGCAGCTGCTTCACCACTGACCATCGGCAAGTTACCAAAAATATTTAGGCCCGTGAGACGGAGAATTTACCGCCTACTCGATGCGTGGAGTATGCGCTCAGTGATGCAAGTTTGCTGGGAGGCAAAGTGTCGGGCAAGGGATGCCATCACCGTCTTTGTCTAAAGTGGACAGGCCGCAATGACTCAAGTAGAAATGTGCTTCGTCGCAAGAGTGCATTTGAATGCATCGATGCTTGCTACCGCAAGTGAAGTCATTAGCACCACCCTCCGCTTTAGGCGGAAGACGTCCGATTTCCGACTGCGCCTTGCGCCACTCCCAAGGCGCAGTCGGCGCTAGTTGCGACCACAAGCCGCGTCGAGCTTGCTGTGCCTCGCGCTGCAAAGTGATGTAGTCTTTGTTGCGATGGAAGTAGGAATGCTCCCAAGCCATGCCGCTAGACACCTGCTGCTGATTGACACTGCGGCCATTGAGCAGAAGTTGCGCCACCCACCGACCGTATTTGTCAGTAGCCACCGTTTCGACGAGCACCTCGCGATTCAGCACCTGATCGACCAAAGCCTGCCGTGACCTCATCCCGAACGGTTGTGACTTTTCTGGCGCGTCGATCTCGGCCAGACGAACTTTGAGAGGACGCCTGCCCGACTTCGCGATCAACACGGTATCGCCATCAAGCACGGCAATCACTTTGGCAGTGAATGTGTCTGCCTGGGCAGTCGAGAAGCAAAAACCACATCCCAGCAACACGATATAAAAAGGCCGGATCAGTCTCAGACTACGCATCTCAGGACTAGGAGTTAGGACGCAGCCTGATCGCTTTGATATTCATTTGACTAATCAGGTTTTGAGTAGCTTGCATGAGCAGAGAGTGCTCGACCAGTTCAGGTGCAGGCACAAACAAACGCTGAAAGTCCTCCGCCTTCATCGTGGTAGCACTGAAGCTGAGATGCCCGTCCTTATGCTCCACCGTCAGCAAATAGTCTGAAGATTTATTGACCTTGAACGAGGTATCGGTAATCTTGAGATACAAGGGCTTGAAGACGATTTCCTGCTTGATCTCTGCTGCTTCGAATATCGCAGCGAATTTGCTTACGAACGGTTCAACAACATTCAGTCCGGGAGCAAACGTGGCACGATACTGGGCGCGACTCACAATCAAAGGCGCACCCAGAGGTGGTGTTTTTCCCGGCCGAAAGTAGGCCAACAACAGGAAGCTGACCGTAAGGATGGTAAGCGTTTCTAGCATGGTAGCCTCGCTTTCTATTCAATGACTCAAAACAGGCTTTTGACCACAGCCAAGCACAGCAAGGTGTAGCCCGCTGCAAGAATGTCATCGAACATCACTCCCAAGCCGCCATGCCAGTGCTGGTCGAAATGCCGAATAGGTTGCGGCTTGACGATGTCGAAGAAGCGGAACAGCGAGAAGGCGAGCAGATTCCAAATCAAGCCCGACGGAGTGAAGAACAGCACCAACATGAAAGCTACGATTTCATCCCACACCAAGCCGCCATAGTCCGCCACACCGAGTGCACGCCCGGTCTTCTGACACGCCCACACGCCAATGGCGAACAGCCAGATCAGTAACAGGATGAAGCCAGCCTCAGTGAATCTAGGCGCCAACCATGCGAACAGCGGGAATGCGACTAGCGTCCCCGCCGTACCAGGAGACTTAGGGAACAGACCACTGCCAAAACCGAACGACAGGAAATGCGCAGGATGGCTAAGCACAAATTTCCAACTCGGTTGCACGCGCAACTCATGCGAAGTGGTCATAACCGCCAGCCTCCATCGTCATATTATTCCCCTGTACATCTCGCACCACGCAGCCAGCATTCGACGTGACTTTTCCGATACGGGTCAACGGCAAAGTCAAAGTCGCCGCAAGTTGACTCAACGCCTCCCTGCACGACTCGGGCGCAGTAAAGCATAGTTCATAGTCATCTCCCCCCGCGAGAATGCAACGCTGCACCATTGCCGCATCCTTGAACTGCGACATGATTTCGGATACCGGAAGCGCATCAAATCTTAGCTCAGCACCAACCTTCGACGCTTCCAGAATATGTCCGAGATCAGCCAGCAAGCCATCCGAGATATCAATGGCGCTATGCGCCAGACCGCGCAGCACCAATCCCAGTTCGACGCGCGGCTGCGGCTGGTGCAAGCGTGTTGCACATGCAGCGAATGCCGCTTCATCCAGCACGACACGCTCTTGCAGGTGCGCCAGCGCCAGTGCCGCATCGCCCAACGAGCCAGACACCCAAATATCATCACCGAGCTTGGCGCCGTCACGCCGTAATGCCAACGCTGGCGGCACTTCACCCATGATGGTGACACAAAGATTGAGTGGGCCGCGCGTAGTATCACCGCCCACCAAGTCCACGCCTTGCTGTTCGGCCAGCGCAAAGAACCCCGCAGCAAAACGCTCCAGCCAAACATCATCGACCTGCGGCAACGAGATCGCTAAAGTCGCCCAGCGCGGCTTCGCCCCCATCGCGGCAAGATCGGAAAGGTTCACCGCCAGTGTCTTGTGTCCCAGTAAAAATGGATCGGCATCGGGAAAGAAGTGCGTGCCGGACACCAGCATATCGGTCGAGATCGCCAGCACGTGCCCTGCCGAAACTTGCAAAAGTGCAGCATCGTCACCTACGCCCAACACCGCGCCGGGTGTCGCACGAGTGAAGTAACGTCTGATCAGGCTGAATTCGGACAAGTCCGCCGCCGCGAGTTATTTAGCGGCGACTTCCGTCGCACGCAACTGCGCAGCCAGCTTATCCAGCACGCCGTTGACGAACTTGTGGCCGTCGCTGCCGCCGAAGGTCTTGGCCAGTTCGACTTCCTCGTTGATGATGACACGATAGGGGATCTCGGGATGATGCGCCAACTCATATGCTCCAAGCATCAACACCGAATATTCCACTGGACTGAGCTCGGACACAGGGCGATCCAGATGCGGCGCGATGGCCTCGGTCAAAATCTCCGTGCGGTTCAGCGTACCGCGCAGCAAGTCGCTATAAAATTCAACATCATAACGCCCTAGACTTTTCTCATCCTTAGTCATCTGCTCGATGGCTGTGATGTCCTCGCCGGACAAGCGCCATTGATAGACGCCTTGCATCGCCAACTCACGTGAGCGACGGCGCGCACTCTTGGCCGGAGCCGAATTCTTTACTTCACTCATTTGATCGCTTTCAGCAGATTCGCCATTTCGATGGCTACCAACGCAGCTTCCGCGCCTTTGACGCTCATCCGCACTTCGGCTTGTTCATCGGTATCGGTCGTCAAGATCGCGTTGGCGATAGGCACGCCGCCATGTACTTGCACCTCACCCACACCGCGCGCGGACTCGTTCGACACCACTTCAAAGTGGTAAGTGTCGCCACGAATCACCGCACCCAACGCGATCAGCGCGTCGAACTTGCCGCTCTGTGCCATCGTTTGCAGCACCAGCGGAATCTCCAGCGCGCCGGGGACGGTTGCCAGCAGAATGTCGTCTTCCTTCACCCCCTGCTGCACCAGCCGTGCGCGACACGCCGCCAACAAACCTTCACACACCACATCATTGAAGCGACTCTGCACGATGCCGATGCGCATCCCTGTGCCATTCAGATTGATACTGATCTCTTTCATGCTATTCCTTTATGCGTAACCGGTTACTTCCAGCCCGAAGCCAGTCATGCTGGGCAGTTTGCGTGGCGTGGCGATCAAACGCATCTTGCCAACGCCTAGATCGCGCAATATCTGTGCGCCGATGCCGTAACTGCGAGCATCCCACTTGGCAGCCTGATGGGCTTGCGGCACTTCCGCAGTGCGCGCCAACAAATCTTGCGCCGATTCTGCGTGGTGCATCAACACCAGCACACCCGTATCGGACTGGCTGATCTTGCTCAGCGCGTCATGGACGCTCGTGCCTTGCATCAAGCTGACTTGCTCCAGAAAGTCCAGCGCCGATAAGGGTTCATGCACCCGCACCAAGGTCTCGGCATCCGACTTGATGTCGCCCCTGACCAGCGCCAGATGAGCGCGCTGCGAGGTTTGGTCTAGGTAACTGACCAACTCGAACTGACCGTAAGCCGTCTGGATAGGACGACTGGAGACGCGCTCGACCAAGCGCTCGTTATGATTGCGATACTCGATCAGGTCAGCGATTGCGCCGATCAACAGTCCGTGTTGTTTAGCGAACGTCACCAGATCCGGCAGGCGCGCCATTTCGCCGTCGTCCTTGAGGATCTCGCAGATCACGGCCGCCGGTGTCAGCCCAGCCAGTTGTGCCAGATCGCAACCTGCTTCGGTGTGACCTGCGCGCACCAGCACGCCGCCATTCTTAGCGCGTAGCGGGAAAATGTGACCCGGCTGCACGATGTCGGCAGAGGTGGCGCGCGGATGTGCCGCGACCTGAATGGTGCGAGCACGATCCGCCGCCGAAATACCGGTGGTCACGCCGGTGGCCGCTTCGATGGATAGCGTGAAGTTAGTGCCCAGCGGCGAGCCGTTCTCGCGCACCATCAGTGGCAGGTCGAGTTGCTTGCAATGCGCCTCGGTCAGCGTCAGGCAAATCAACCCACGCCCGAAGCGCGCCATGAAGTTGATCTTTTCTGGTGTAACAAAATCAGCCGCAAAAACCAGATCGCCCTCGTTCTCACGATCTTCTTCATCCACCAGCACCACCATGCGTCCAGCGCGCATTTCGGCGATGATGTCTTGTATCGGTGCTATATCGGTCATAATTTCAAGCCATTTTTGAATGGGCGCAATCTTACCACTAGAGCAGCTATCGTTAAGCAATACCACTTATAATGCCGCCACAAAAATCAGCGCGCGCGCACTGAATCCAATAATGAAGCACACAAATCTTTCCGAATGGGCAATCAAGAACCAAGTTCTGGTTCTGTATTTCCTATTCGTGACACTCGCCGCAGGCATCCTCGCCTACACCCAGCTACCGCAAAAGGAAGATCCAGATTTCACTTTCAAAGTGATGACGATCAAGGCCACTTGGCCGGGTGCGACTGCGCACGAGATGGAGCTGCAAGTCACCGACACGCTGGAACGCAGCTTGCAAGAGACACCTTGGCTGGACAACGTGAGCAGCTATTCCAAGCCAGGCGAGAGCACGATCTTCGTCACACTCAAGGACGAGATGCCGCCTGCCGAGCTGGAACACGCTTGGATGACGGTGCGCAAACACTTGGCTGACATGCGTGACACACTCCCAGAGGGCGTGAATGGCCCGTTCATCGACGACGAATATGGCACAACCTACAGCGCCATCTACGCCTTCACCGCTGACCAGCCCAATTACGCAGCGCTAGAACATGAGGCCGACCTAGCGCGCCAGTCGCTGCTACAACTGTCCACTGTCAGCAAAGTCGAGCTGATCGGCACCCAGCCGGAGAAAGTCTATATCGAATTTTCGGCAGCGAAGCTGGCGACACTCGGCATCGCGCCTATGCAGATCGCCGCTGCCATCAAGTCGCACAGCACCTTGGAGTCAGCGGGCGAGATCGTCACTCAGGACGACACCACGCGCATCCGCCTGAGCAGCCCGCTAGTCAATCTCGCCGCCCTGCAAAACCTGACCATCACCGCTCGCGGAAAGACCCACCAGCTAGGCGACCTCAGCCAGATCACTCAGGGCACTGAGAATCCGGCCCGCTTCAAGATGAGGTATCGTGGGCAAAACGCCATCGGCCTTGCCGTCGCCGCCCAGCCGAACGGTGACGTGATCGAATTTGGCCACGGCTTGGAGACCACACTCGCCCACGTCCGCAGCCATCTGCCGCAGGGGATGCACCTCCACCAGATCAGCGATCAACCCAAAGTCGTCAAGCAGTCCATCAGCACCTTCATGAAAGCGTTGAGCGAAGCCCTGCTGATCGTGCTTGCGATCAGCTTCCTCAGTCTAGGCTGGCGCGCAGGGCTGGTGGTCGCCCTGTCCATTCCCATCGTACTGGCAGGCACGTTTCTGCTGATGAAAGTGTTCGGCATCGACTTGCAACGCGTCTCCATCGGCGCGCTCATCATCGCCATCGGCTTACTGGTGGATGACGCGATGATCGCCGTCGAGATGATGAAGGTGAAGCTAGAGCAAGGCTGGAGTCGCGCCAGCGCCGCCGTGTTCGCCTACCGCAGCACCGCCTTCCCCATGCTCACGGGCACGCTCATCACCGCCGCCGCCTTCTTGCCCGTGGGCTTGGCCAAATCTTCAGCGGGCGAATACACCTTCTCGATCTGTGCCGTGGTCACCATCGCCTTGCTGGTGTCCTGGCTGGTCGCCGTGGTGTTCACGCCCTTCATCGGCTTTCACTTACTGAGCGAGCATGCTGATCAGGAAACTCCGCAGTACCGCAGCCGCTTCTATGCGGGATTTCGCAACGTGGTGATTGCTTGTCTGCACTGGCGGAAAAGCGTCATCCTCGCCACGCTGGCCGCATTTATGCTGGCGCTCATCGGCTTCAGCAAGGTCGAGCAGCAATTCTTCCCGCCCTCTGAGCGCCCCGAGTTGCTGCTGGACATCTGGCTGCCGGAAAGTGCCAACTTCGCGCTCACCGAAATGGTCGTGGATGAAGTCGAGAAGTTGCTTAAGGACGATGCAGCCGTCGCTCAATACACCAGCTACGTCGGAGGCAGCTCGCCGCGCTTTTATTTGCCACTCGACCTGCAACCGCCCACGATCAACTACGCCCAGATCGTGATCGAAGCACACGACATCAAGGCTCGCGAAGAGGTGCTCAAGCGCATCCGCAGCACCATAGACAAGGAGTATCCAGATTCGGGTGTCCGCATCTCGCGATTGGAGAATGGGCCTCCGGTGGGTTATCCCATCCAATTCTGGATCATGGGTGACGATACCGAGCGCCTGCGTGCCATCGCCAGCGACGTGCTAGCCGTGGTCAAGGCGAATCCGAATACCAAGAACGCCAGTCAGGACTCGGATGAACCGTTGAAATCGCTGCGGGTAGAGATCGACGAAGATGCCGCACGCACGCTGGGCGTAAATACCAACGGCTTGGCCCGCCATCTGCAAGCCACGCTGTCGGGCTATCAAGTCACCACCCTGCGCGAGGGTGGGCAACAAATCGGCGTAATTCTGCGCAGTGTCGAGAGTGAGCGCACCGCCCCGAACATTCTGAGCCGACTCAGCGTCATCAGCGAAAACGGGCAGACGGTGCCGCTCGCCCGCTTCGCCAAGATTGAATCGAACACCGAAGCCGGCATCCTCTGGCGCATGAATCGCCAGCCCATCGTCACCGTGCGCGCTGACATCCCGGATGACATTCAAGCCCCCGACGTAAGCCAGACCATCGACCAGAAGCTGGCCGACATCCGCGCCAAACTGCCGCCGGGCTACCAGATCAAAGTTGCAGGCGCGATGGCCGACAGCGACAAGGCCACCGACTCGATCGTTGCCGTGCTGCCGCTCACCGGCTTTCTCATCCTGACGCTGTTGATGCTCCAGTTGCGCCGTTTCAGCGAAGTCGCACTGGTATTGCTCACCGCCCCGCTGGGCGTGATCGGCGTTGCTGCCGTCCTGCTCGCCTTCCACGTGCCGTTCGGTTTCGTCGCCATGCTGGGGATGATCTCGCTCGCTGGAATGATCATGCGCAACTCGGTGATCTTGGTGGATCAGATCGAACAGGACATGGCGCTGGGCCTGAGTCGCCACGATGCCATTATCGACTCCACCGTGCGCCGCGCTCGCCCCATCCTGCTCACCGCCGCCGCCGCCATCCTCGCCATGATCCCACTTACCGGCAGCGTATTCTGGGGACCGATGGCCATCGTCATCATGGGTGGATTGTTGGTTGCAACGCTATTGACCCTGCTTGCGCTACCTGCAATGTATGCGGCGTGGTTCCGAGTGAGTCCAGAGAAATAAACCGGAGCGTTAGGCCGTATGCAACTTCAGCATCGCGGCTTCCTGCTTGCCTTCGACGATCAGCTTAGCGACGTCTTGAGCACGCGATAGGGCGATGCCGATCAGCTCAGCCTCTTCGCGGCGCGGGTCGTTGAGTACGTAAGCGGATACCAGCGAGCGGTCGCCGGGATGGCCGATACCGATGCGCAGCCGCCAGTAGTTCGGACCGAGATGGGCGGCGATGTCCTTGAGCCCGTTGTGACCGCCATGCCCGCCGCCAAGCTTTAGCTTGACGCTACCCGGTGGCAGGTCAAGCTCATCATGCGCCACTAGTATCTGTGCCGGTTCAATCTTGTAGAACTGCGCCAACGCGCCCACTGCTCGGCCACTCAAGTTCATAAAGGTCTGCGGTTTCAACAGCCAGATTTCGTGCCCCTGCACCTGCCCGCGCGCCACAAAACCGTGAAACTTGGTTTCCATTTTGAACGTCAGACCGTGGATGCGCGCGAACTCATCCACCCACCAACATCCCACGTTATGACGGGTCGCTTCATATTCACGCCCCGGATTGCCGAGTCCGACGATTAGTTTGATTGCGCTCATGCGCTTGCCTCTGCTTCAATTACTCCATCACACCTATTCACGAAATGCCCAGACGGATGGCCAAAAAAAGCCCGCTTGCGCGGGCTTGGTCTCAAACGCAAAGCTTAGTGGTGATGACCACCTTCGCCATGTACATGACCATGCTCCAACTCTTCAGCTGTTGCCGGACGCACGCCGGTAACGGTGCAAGCGAAGGTCAGCGTCTTGCCAGCCAACGGGTGATTGCCGTCCAGTGTCACTTCCTTGTCGGTCACTTCTACCACCGTGAATAGCTCGAAATCTTCGTCATCGCCCTCTTCTTCGCCACCTTCGAACTGCATGCCGACAGCGATCTCCTTGGGAAACAGATCACGTGGCTCAACGCGCACCATGTCGTGCTCATATTCACCGAAGGCATCATCAGGCGTCAATGTAACGGTGACTTGGTCACCCACGGCCTTGCCATGTAGCGTTTCCTCAACCAGCGGGAAGATGCCGTCATAGCCGCCATGCAGGTAGCTGATGGGCTCGCCGATCTTTTCGATCATTTCGCCAGCGGCGTCGGTCAATTGGTAAGTCAGTGAGACGATGGTGTTTTTGGCGATGTTCATTCCAGTTCCTTAATCAGTTTGAGAATTTCTTGGGCGTGTCCACGCGCTTGTACGCCGTACAACGCATGGCGGAGTTTGCCCTGTTTATCGATCACGAAGGTGGAGCGTTGCAGGGCGATCTTCTTCTGCCCGTCCACGTCCTTTTCGTACAGCACACCGTATTTTTTACACACACGTGATTCGGTATCGGCCAGCAACTGCACGGACAGACCGTGTTTGTCGCGGAATGTCGCGTGACTCAAACAATCATCACGACTAACACCGACCAGCAAAGTGTCGTGCTTCGTAAATTCATCGACTAGGTCAGTGAACTCATTGGCTTCGATGGTGCAGCCCGGCGTGTCATCTTTGGGATAGAAGTACAGCACGACATTCTTCTTGCCCTGTTTGCGCGCCAAACTGAAGGTCTTCATATCAGCATCCGGCAATTCAAAATGCGGCGCTTCGGTTCCAGCTTGTAACTGCATAAATTACCTCCTGCGGGGCATTCTATCCGAATTCTTTCGAGCCAAAATTATTTTTGCGTGACGATGGCACGGCTATAATTCCGCCCATGAATACACCACTTTCTTTCCTCGGCGGGCTGACCGCCACTGAGTTCCTGCGTGATTACTGGCAAAAGAAACCGCTGCTGATCCGCCAGGCTTTTCCTGAGTTCAAGGGCTTGCTCGACCCACTCCAGCTACAAGAGTTGGCCTGCCTAGAGGATGCACAAGCGCGGCTGGTACAACAGACTCGCGGCAACTTCAAACTGGCTCACGGGCCGTTCGAGCGCGAGAAACTTTGGAAATTGCGTGGCCAGTGGACGGTGCTGGTGCAAGGTGTGAATCACTTCCTGCCCGAGGGTACGGAGTTGCTCAAGCACTTCAACTTCATCCCCCATGCGCGGCTGGATGACTTGATGGTGAGTTACGCCCCCAAGGGCGGCGGCGTGGGACCGCATTTCGATGCTTACGACGTGTTCCTACTACAAGGGTTGGGGCATAGACGCTGGCAGATCTCCACCCAAGAAGATCGCACGCTGATCGAAGGTGCGCCGTTGCGCATCTTGAAAGATTTCAAAGTGGAACAAGAGTGGGTGCTGGAAGCGGGCGACATGCTCTATCTGCCGCCACAATGCGCCCACAACGGCATCGCCGAAGACGACTGCATGACTTACTCCATCGGCTTCCGTACGCCAGCGTTTCAGGAGTTGGGTGAGCAGTTTCTGGTCTATCTGCAAGATCGCATCGAGGTCGAAGGCATCTACGCCGACCCTGCCTTGGAGTTGCAACAACATCCGTCTGAGATCGGCGATGCCATGCTGGATCAAGTGGCGGATGCCGTCAATCGTATCCGCTGGGACAAGGACGACATCGCCAATTTCCTTGGCTGCTACTTGTCCGAACCCAAGCCGCACATCTACTTCGAGCCACCCGAGCCGGCGCTTACTGAAAGCAAGTTCAAGCAAGCGGTGATCAAGCACGGCGTGAGCCTCAACTTAAAGACCCAGATGCTGTGCCGTGGCTCGACCGTGTTCATCAACGGCGAAGCCGAACCCGTCAGCGGCGAGCTTTACGAATTACTGCGCCAACTGGCCGACAACCGCGAGCTACCTGCGGCCGAGCCATCCGCCGCCCTGCTCGAACTGCTCCACCCTTGGTATCTGGACGGCTACCTAGCTCCGGGGGCCGCTAAGCTCTAACTGCTTCTCGGCTAACGGGAAACGGACCACAAAGCGGCAACCCGCCTCGCCGTTTCCCGACTCCAGACGCAGTTCGGCATCGTGGCGCTTGGCGACTTCGGCCACGATAGCCAAGCCCAGACCACTCCCGCTTTGCCCACTCCCTAGCACGCGATAGAAACGCTCGAACACCAAAGCATGATGCTCGAGCGGAATGCCGGGGCCGTCATCTTGCACGTGCAGGCACACGTGAGAGCCATCATGTTTGACGCTGACCGTAACCTGCCCGCCTCGGGGCGTGTAGCGAATGGCATTGTCGATCAAGTTGCCCAGCATCTCACCTAGGCTATCGGCATCGCCAAGAATGTCCGTTGAGGTATGCGCTTCTTCGAAGCCTAGGTCGATGTCCTTCTCCAGCGCGAACGGGACCCAGTGCATGGTGCATTCACGAGCGATTTGCTCCAAATCGAGCGGCAGAAAAGCCTCCACGCCCTGCCCGCCCGGCTCGTTACGCGCCAGCATCAACAACTGTTTGATGAGGTGACTAGAGCGTTTGGCGCTGGTCAACACGTATTCGAGGATGCGTTGCTGACGCACCGGATCGCTTTCCCTCAAAGCCAATTCGACCTGCGTCTTCAGCCCAGCCAAGGGAGTGCGCAGTTGGTGAGCGGCATCCGCCACAAATCGCTGCTGCGCCGACATCACTTGCTTGAGCCGTTCCAGCAGATCGTTCACCGCATCGATCAACGGGCGCACCTCGACAGGTGCACGCGCCTCGTCTAAGCGACTCAGATCGCCACGTGCTCGCGCCGCCACCTCACTGCGGAAGCGCTCCAAGGGCAGCAATCCTTTTTTCAGCCCGTACCACACCGCCGCCACAGCCAACAGGATCAACAACAGTTGCGGGATCACGATGTTGGCCAAAATGCCGCGTATCAGCGCCTGCCGCTGGTGCGTGGTCTCGGAAACATGGAGTTGCAGCACCCGCACGCCAGCGGGATCAGGATAGACCAAACTCACCGTGCGGGTCTTTTCGCCACCACGTTCGCCATTGCTGAACACCGCGCCGATCTTGCTGCGACGATAGGAAAGCGGCGTGGAGAGACTCGCCGTTCCCGCCAGCTTGCGCCCTTCGCTGTCACTCACGGTATAGACGATGCGATCCGGCATCACGGGGTCAGAGCCGTCGGGCAACTCCAAGACCTGCTCCAACTTTTCGTGGCCACTCCCTAACTTGAGCTGATCCGCCACCGCTTGGGCACGTTGCAGCAACACCATGTCGTAAGGCTGATTGGCATAATTGATGGTGGCGAAATACCCCACGACGGTGCTGACTAACCACAGCAGATACAAGGACGTCAGCAACCTGTTCATCAGGTAACTGCGCAAGGATGGGACGTAGCTCTCCATATTGCGTGGGATGGCGCTAGTCAGCGCTCAGGGCGGTGTTTGGTCGATGACATATCCCAATCCACGGATGGTGCGAATGGTGATGCCGGCCGCCTCGGTCTTTTTGCGCAACCGGTGGATATAGACCTCAATGGCATTGTTGCTGGCCTCTTCGGCATAACTGTATAGCCGTTCCAACAGTTGCTCCTTGCTGACCACCCAACCGGTCCGTTGCAACAGCGCTTCCAGGATACCCAACTCGCGGGTCGTCAATTCGATCAACTGATCGCCGATCAGCGCCCGGCGCGCGACCGTATCGAAGGTCAACTTTCCACAGGAAAGCATGGGATTCACGCCGCACAAACCACGACGTAACAACGCGCGCACCCGAGCCTCCAGCTCTTCCAGACTGAAAGGTTTGACCAGATAGTCATCTGCGCCCAAGTCCAAACCTTTGACTCGATCAGCGACATGATCACGGGCGGTGAGGATGATGACGGGCACGCGGCAATTACGCCCACGCAGATTGCGCAAGACCGTGAACCCATCCAGTATCGGCAAGCCCAGATCAAGGATGACCAGATCGAAAGGTTGCATCCCCTTGAGCAGTGAGTCGGCCTCCGCCCCATGCCGGGCGAGGTCAACGGCATAGCCCGACGAGCGCATGCAGCGGGAAAGTCCGTCGGCCAACACCTCGTCATCTTCAGCTATCAGTATGCGCATGATGAATGTAAGTTTCGCGTAAGTTAATGCCAGTAAGCTCGCGAGCCAGACGGAGTAGGCATATCGGCTAGGTCGAGGCGTTTGTCAGGGATTGATTGTAATTGCCTAGCGGAAAATATCCAAACGGCAAAGCATCCAAGACCGAACACCGCTCGACACACAAAAAGCGTGACCGATTTCCGTTTCTAATACCAAAACTGACAGGGGGAATAAATGACCACAGCAGCGAAACATCGCATCAGCAAGGAAGAGCGTAAGGTTATCTTCGCTTCTTCGCTCGGTACCGTCTTTGAATGGTACGACTTTTACCTATACGGCTCGCTCGCAGCTGTCATCAGTAAACAATTCTTCTCTGGCGTGAACGAAACTACCGCCTTCATCTTTGCCCTGATGGCATTCGCGGCAGGCTTCGCCGTGCGTCCGTTCGGTGCGCTGGTGTTCGGTCGCTTGGGCGATCTGGTCGGTCGTAAGTACACCTTCCTCGTCACCATCCTCATCATGGGCTTGTCCACCTTCGTGGTCGGCCTGTTGCCTAGCTACGAAAGCATCGGTATCGCAGCTCCGGTCATCCTAGTCTGCTTGCGCCTGTTGCAAGGCTTGGCACTGGGCGGCGAATACGGCGGCGCAGCGACTTACGTGGCAGAACACGCTCCGCAGAACAAGCGCGGCGCATACACTGCATGGATCCAGACCACAGCCACACTCGGTCTGTTCCTGTCGCTGATCGTGATTCTGGTCACCCGCAACATCACCGGCCCGGACTTCGACACTTGGGGCTGGCGCGTGCCGTTCCTAGTTTCCATCCTGCTGCTGGGCGTGTCGCTGTGGATCCGTTTGTCGCTGAGCGAATCGCCTGCCTTCCTGAAGATGAAATCCGAAGGTACGCAATCCAAGGCTCCGATCGCTGAATCCTTCGGCCAATGGAAGAACCTGAAGTTCGTCATCATCGCCCTGTTCGGTCTGGTCGTCGGCCAAGCCGTGGTTTGGTACACCGGCCAGTTCTACGCCTTGTTCTTCTTGACCAAGACGCTGATGGTGGACGCACAAACGGCCAACCTGTTGATCGCCGCATCGCTGATCATCGCCACTCCGTTCTTCGTGGTATTCGGCTCGCTGTCCGACAAGATCGGCCGCAAGCCCATCATCATGGCCGGTTGCTTGATCGCTGCGCTGACCTACTTCCCGATCTTCAAGGGTCTGACCCACTACGCCAACCCAGCGCTGGAAACCGCTCAGCAGACTTCACCGATCCACGTGATCGCTGATCCCGCAACCTGCACCTTCCAGTTCGACCCGATCGGCAAGGCCAAATTCCTGAGCTCCTGCGACATCGCCAAGGGCGCGCTGGTCAAGGCCGGTATCTCTTACGAGAACGAGATCGCACCGGCTGGCACTGTGGCTATGATCAAGGTCGGCGCGAAGGAAGTGCCGAGCTTTGAAGGCGCTGGTCTGGACAAGGACACCTTCAAGGCCAAGAGCAAGGAATTCGGCGATGCACTGAAAGCTGCGACCACCGAAGCCGGCTATCCGACCAAGGCTGATCCGAACCACATCGACCACGCCATGGTGCTGATCCTGTTGGTATTGCTAGTTGTGTACGTGACCATGGTCTATGGCCCGATCGCCGCCATGCTGGTGGAATTCTTCCCTACCCGCATCCGCTACACCTCCATGTCGCTGCCGTATCACATCGGTAACGGCTGGTTCGGCGGCTTCCTGCCCACCGTCTCGTTCGCGCTGGTGGCTTGGAAAGGCGACATCTACTTCGGTCTTTGGTACCCGATCTGCTTCGCCCTGATGACCTTCGTCATCGGCATGATCTTCGTGAAAGAAACTTCGCACGTGGACATCCACTCCAGCTCCGTTGGACTGGATCAAGTGCGCTAATTCAACGCACGACGCTGCGAAGCAAAGCCCCGCCGGAAACGGCGGGGCTTTTTTATTCGCCTCATAAGAAACCTCCAGAAGATTTATCTGCGACTCAGAGAAACCGCACCCGCTGTACGAGGCGGTGGGAAGTGATACGCTTACGCGCAAAGTGGTTGAGGTAGAAAGTGGGGAGTTATTTTGATGAAAACCGTGGTCTTCTAGGTGAATAAATGAGCATTCGAAAGTAAGGAGGGGGAAATTGTGCTGAGAAGGGGACTTATGCTCATGTATTTTTTGTTGTACATGGTGGGTGGCTCGGTTGCCATTACAATTAGAGGCGTGTGGATTGAAGGGATACTCGCACAGGTATTCGCTTTTTGTATTATTGGGGTGTATCTACACTTCTTCCCAAAAATCATAATCTTTCGGAGGCAGTACGTGATCTCTCAGGCCATTGGAGTGGCAGGGAGCTTGTTGGCGTATGTTTTTCCTGATTTGGATATACTGCTCGCGATGATTTATGTTGTGGCAGTTTTGGTTCTTATTATTCCGATTTCAAATGAATTAGGCCGAATATTGTCGAAGTAGATAGGGATCAGTAACACCGAGGAAATAACAGGGGATACAACACGGTATAGATCACGGTTTCCTGAAAATATTCCAGCATGAAATGCCTACCCTACCTAACCGCCCACCCAGAGCATCGTCCGCCTGTACTTCGATGCGCCTCCGTCGAAGATGCGATACGTCTAGCCGAGTCCCAAAACTATCGGGTGGTGTCATCGGATGAGTTTGCTCTGCCCTCGCGACGAAAAAGTCTCCTTCATTCCTTAGGCCAAAGAGATCATGCGTATCACGTTCATCATCATTCTTAGTGCCCTGCTTTTCGGGCTCTACGCGGTCTGGGACGAGGCCACGAAGGAAGAGCGTGCGCTTGCGACTCGGGCTGCCGAGTACATCGCGGCTCAATATGGCAATCTGCCGCTGCACAGTAATTCAGTTCCGGCGCCCGGTGGCAAGACCTATGCCTTCCGGCCAGCACGCCACGGTCTCGTCGTCTTCGTCACTTACGGGCTCACCAGCGAGAATGAAAGAAGAAAAGTCCGCGCGGCTGCCGAGCAGGCGCTTGCTCATGTCCCAGAACTTGAGGCTGTATCACTTGAGTCATATGAAGCCCATGTAACCTCCGGCAAAGCTCGCTTCCATTCAAGGGAAACCGTACTTCGCAAAGCGCCCCAACCCAAAGAAACTGGAGCAGTCTGAGCCTGATTTCCGCCGATTCGACTCAAGCCATACCCTCTGTAATCTGGTATCTTCCCGCCTCGGCGAGTGGCGCTTCAGCCGCTTGCCGCTACGGGGAAATCATGCCGCAATCCAACACACGCCACTGGCACACGAGTCGCACGCTGACAGCTTGGCTGTTGGCCGCATGGTTCGTCTCCACGTTTCTGGTGAGCGGGTTCGCGCGCGAGTTGCAAGACATCACCGTACTGGGCTTTCCGCTGCCGTTCTACATGGGCGCGCAAGGGGCGTTGCTGGTCTATGTGTTGCTGGTCGGCTACTACGCTTGGCGCATGGGCAAGCTGGATGCCGAGTGCGCTGCTGGGAGTGAGGACGATTGATGTCTGACGCAAACCAAGCCAACTTCGTGGCGCGACTCCGCCGCTATTATTCGCACTACGCGGGCGGCTTCATCGGTTTTGTGGTGATGCTCGCCATCCTCGAACAGATGGGTGTACCCAACAAAGTGTTGGGCTATATCTTCCTCGGTGCGACAGTGTTGATGTATGCGGGTATCGGCATCTTGTCGCGCACCTCCAACCTCACCGAATACTACGTCGCCGGACGGCGCGTGCCCGCGCTGTTCAACGGAATGGCGACAGCAGCGGATTGGATGTCGGCGGCGAGTTTCATCGGGCTGGCGGGTACCTTGTATCTTTCCGGCTACGACGGGCTGGCCTTCGTGATGGGCTGGACGGGCGGCTTTTGCCTAGTCGCCTTCCTGCTCGC
The DNA here is from genome assembly GCF_000974685.2 of Ferriphaselus amnicola. Lineage (NCBI taxonomy): Bacteria > Pseudomonadati > Pseudomonadota > Betaproteobacteria > Nitrosomonadales > Gallionellaceae > Ferriphaselus > Ferriphaselus amnicola. Next base: position 736,251 of record NZ_AP018738.1, on the reverse strand, counting down.
GCCCTATCTGCGCCGCTTCGGCCAGTACTCCATTCCCGATTTCCTCGGTGAACGCTACGGAGGCAATCTGCCACGCGCCATCGGCGTATTCGCCGCCATTCTGTGCTCGTTCACCTACGTCATCGCCCAGATCTACGGCGTGGGGCTGATCGTCAGCCGTTTTACCGGGCTGGATTTCGGCATCGGCGTATTTGTCGGGCTGGGCAGCATTCTGCTGTGCTCCTTCCTCGGCGGGATGCGCGCCGTGACTTGGACGCAAGTGGCGCAATACGTCATCATCATCGTGGCTTATCTCATTCCGGTGGTGTGGCTGTCGGTCACGCACACTGGCAATCCAGTACCGCAGATCGCGTACAGCTACGCGCTGCAACAAGTCACGGCGCGCGAACAGGTGCTGAACGATCCAACCACGCCGGAAGGCGCACGCGAAGCGGAGGTGCGGACTATCCACCGGCAGACTCAGTCCGCAGCGGAAGACCGCTTGCGCGCGCTCGATGCAGGCGGCAAAGAATATCTGGCAATGGAGCGTCGTCGATTGGAGCAGCACATCGACCAACTCAAGCTCGCTTCCCCCCTCGATACGGAAGCACTAGCTGAAGCGCGCCGCAAGCTCGCCGAATTCCCTCCTGACATCGCCGCCGCCCGCAGTACTTGGCGCGCCGCTGCCGAATCCGCCCGAGCTAAAGCCGCGCCCATCACCGCACATGCCGAACCGTTTGCCGGAGCTAGCGAAGAGGCACGCGACGCCAAGCGCAACAATTTCCTCGCGCTAGTGTTGTGCCTGATGGTCGGCACCGCCGCCCTGCCCCATTTGCTGATGCGCTACTACACCACGCCTTCGGTGCAAGAGACCCGCGTCTCGGTGTTTTGGTCGTTGCTGTTCATCTCCATCCTGTACATCACCGCGCCCGCGCTGGCCGTGCTGGCCAAGTACGATGTCTATACCTTGCTGGTCGGTTCCAGTTTTTCCGAACTGCCCGGCTGGGTCTCAGCGTGGGCCTCGGTGGACAAGAGCCTGATGAACATCAACGACCTCAACCATGACGGCACGGTACAACTGGCCGAGATCAGCATCGGCGGTGACCTCATCATGCTGGCGACGCCCGAGATCGCCGGATTGCCTTACGTGGTGACGGCGCTGGTGGCGGCAGGCGGATTGGCGGCGGCGCTCTCCACTGCCGACGGGCTGATGCTGACCATCGCCAATGCACTCTCGCACGACGTGTATTTCAAGATGGTCGATCCCAGCGCCTCACCCAAACGTCGGCTGATCATCTCCAAAGGATTGTTGCTCATCGTCGCCCTGTGCGCGGCTTACGTCACCTCGCTCAAGCCGGGCGACATCCTGCTACTGGTCGGCGCGGCATTCTCTCTGGCTGCTTCGGCTTTCTTTCCTGCACTGGTGGCAGGCATCTTCTGGAAACGGGCCAACCGCAGCGGCGCGGTGCTGGGCATGACGATGGGCTTGCTGGTATGCGTAGGCTACATGCTCGCCACTTACCCACTGTTTGGCATTAACGCAGCGCTGTGGTGGGGCATCAATCCAATCTCGGCGGGCATCTTCGGGATGCCGGCGGGCATCGCTGGCGTGGTCATCGGCAGCCTGCTGACTGCCGCGCCGGATCAGTGCATGCGCGATTGGGTGGATGCCCTCCGCAGCCCCGAAAACGACTAGATTCAGCCGCCGTAACGGGTCGTGTCTTTCACCAGCGGCAGGCCTTGCTGCCCCCACGCCTCGACCCCGCCGGACATGGAAACCAGACTGGTAAAACCGATGCGTTGCAGATTGAGCACCGCCAGCGCAGAGCGTCCACCGGTCTTGCAATAGACCACCACTGGACGCGACTTATCCGCAAAGGCCGGATGCTCGCCGATGCGGAACTCGACCACGCCACGTGGCAAGTTGATCGCGCCGGGCAAACTTCCCGCTTCATATTCGGCAGGCTCGCGCACATCCAAGCAGAGCACGCCTTCGTTCAATAGCTTTGCAGCACCGGCCACATCGGTTTCGCGGATCTGCGCTTTGGCCTCGGCGACCAGTTGTTGCGGGGTAATCGTCATATGTCATCTCCTTGCAGTAGTTGATCCTCGCCAGCCGCGACCAACGCCGCGCCGACACAGGGGACGTAAACTACACCATCCACCCGCTCTCGTGCTATCCCCCTGATGGTTAGCGCGCAGGCGGGTATCATCACGATTGGGCGCATCGAGATGAGTTACGCTCGGCACCGACAGATCAACAGCACAGGAGAAGATCATGGTTGCGTACATCATTCCATTCCAGTCCCTGAGCATGGCCAATCTGCCCGAAGTAGGCGGCAAGAACGCTTCACTGGGCGAGATGATCGCCACGCTGAGTTCGTCCGGCGTATGCGTTCCCGGCGGCTTCGCGACGACGGCTCAGGCATATCGCGACTTTCTGGCTCACGACGGGCTGGATCAGCGTATCGCTCAACGATTGGCGAACCTGAATGTAGCCGACGTGACCGCACTATCAGATGCGGGAAAGCAGATACGCAGCTGGATCATCAGCGCACCACTGCCGCCGCGCCTGGAGGCGGAGATACGCGAGCATTACGCACATCTCGCGGGCTCGGACGAAGGCAGTTTCGCCGTACGTTCCTCGGCCACGGCAGAGGACTTACCCGATGCCTCCTTTGCCGGCCAGCAAGAGACTTTTCTGAACATCCACGGCATCGCCAACATCCTGCAAGCGATCCGCGCCGTATTCGCCTCGCTTTACAACGACCGAGCCATCTCCTACCGCGTCCACAAGGGGTTCAAACATGCCGAGGTCGCGCTATCGGCGGGCATCCAGCGCATGGTGCGCTCCGATCTGGGCAGCTCGGGCGTGATGTTCACGCTGGACACCGAGTCCGGTTTCCGCGACGCGGTATTCATCACGTCGGCCTATGGCTTAGGCGAGATGGTAGTGCAAGGCGAAGTGAACCCCGACGAGTTCTACGTCCACAAGCCGCAACTGGCGGCGGGATTCCCTGCGCTGATCCGCCGCAGTCTAGGCTCCAAGCAACAGCGCATGGTATTCGACGAGCAGCGCTCCACCAGTCGCTCCACCCGTATCGAGCCCGTACCGGCAGCCGAACAGTCGCGCTTTTCCCTGAGCGATGAGGACGTGCTGCAACTGGCGCGCTACGCTGTCGCCATCGAGCAGCATTACGGTCGCCCGATGGACATCGAATGGGGCAAGGACGGACTGGACGGCCAGCTGTACATCCTGCAAGCACGGCCAGAAACCGTGAAGTCGGTCATGCTGCGGGGCGGCGCAGAAAAGTACGTGCTGAAACAGCGCGGCAATGTGCTGATCGAAGGGCGTGCCATCGGTCAGAAGATCGGATCAGGCAAGGTGCGCATCGTCGCCCATGCCGCCGAAATGGATAAGGTGCGTGCCGGAGACATTCTAGTCACTGACATGACCGACCCAGACTGGGAGCCGGTGATGAAAAAGGCTGCCGCCATCGTCACCAATCGCGGTGGGCGCACCTGTCACGCCGCCATCATCGCTCGCGAACTAGGCATTCCCGCCATCGTCGGTTGCGGCCATGCCACCGACATGCTAAAGGATGGCGAATCCGTCACCGTCTCCTGCGTCGAGGGCGATACCGGCTATGTTTACGACGGCGAGCTGCCGTTCGAAATCGTCGCCCAGAGCAACGCCGAGTTGCCCACTATCCCAGTCAAGCTGATGCTCAATGTCGGCAATCCAACGCTGGCGTTCGAGTTCGCGCAACTGCCATCGGCGGGCGTAGGTCTGGCTCGACTGGAATTCATCATCAACAATCTGATCGGCATCCACCCCAAGGCCGTGCTGAATTTCAACGCGCTGTCCTCCGAATTACAGAGCGCCGTGACGGAACGCGCCGCCGGCTATTCCAGCCCAGAAGAGTTCTACGTGGAAAAGATCACCGAAGGCGTGGCTACGCTGGCGGCAGCGTTCTGGCCCAAGCCAGTGATCGTGCGCTTATCCGATTTCAAGTCCAACGAATACCGCAAACTGCTGGGCGGTGAAGGCTACGAGCCGGTCGAAGAGAACCCGATGATCGGCTTCCGGGGCGCGGGGCGCTATGTCGCCGCCGACTTCGCCGACTGTTTCGAGCTAGAGTGCCGCGCCATGAAGCGGGTACGCGAAAAGCTGGGCTATACCAACGTGGAAGTGATGATCCCGTTCGTGCGCACCGTCGGCGAAGCGCGCGAAGTCGTCGCCACGCTGGAACACCACGGCCTGAAGCGCGGCGAGCACGGCCTGCGCCTCATCATGATGTGCGAGATTCCGTCCAATGCGCTGTTAGCAGAAGACTTCTTGCAATACTTCGACGGCTTCTCCATCGGATCCAATGACCTCACTCAACTGACACTGGGCTTGGACCGCGACTCCAGCTTGGTAGCCGATCGTTTCGACGAACGCGATCCGGCAGTCAAAGCCTTGTTGTTGATGGCGATCAGCACCTGCAACCGCCTCGGCAAATACGTCGGCATCTGCGGCCAGGGGCCGTCGGATCACTTCGACTTCGCACAATGGCTGATGGAGATCGGCATCCAAACCATGTCGCTCAATCCAGATACGCTGGTGGATACCTGGCGGCGACTGGCAGAACACGGAAAATCTCGATGAGCCTCACCATCACGCCCCTGCCCGCTTTCCGCGACAACTACATTTGGACATTGCACGATGAGCGATACGCCGTTGTCGTCGATCCCGGCGATGCAGCGCCCGTGCTGGCCTTCCTGAAAGCGCGGCAACTGGAGCTCGTCGCCATTCTGGTCACACATCACCACCACGACCACACCGACGGCATCGCCGATCTGCTCGCCGCCATTCCCGTCTGCGTGGTGTACGGCCCGCGCCACGAAACCATCGCCGGTGTCAGCCATCCGGTAAGTGAGAACGAGGTCATCGAAATACCCGCATTGGATCTGAGCCTCACCGTGTGGGACATCCCCGGCCACACGCGCGGCCACATCGCCTATCTAGGCGCAGACGGCGTATTTTGCGGCGACACGCTGTTTGGCGCGGGCTGCGGCAGGCTATTCGAAGGTAGCTACGCCCAGCTCCACCACGCGCTGAACCGACTGGCCGCCCTGCCCGCCGAGACGCGCGTCTATTGCACCCACGAATACACGGAAGCCAACGTGCGCTTCGCCCTCGCCTGCGAACCGGACAATCCCGACATCCGCCGACGGCAGATCGCGACTGCCGCCCTGCGCGCCGCCGGCCAGCCCAGCCTGCCCTCGACCATCGCTCTGGAGAACGCCAGCAACCCCTTCCTGCGCTGCGCCGTCCCTGCCGTCATTCAACACGCCGAGGCACACGCCGGACACATCCTCTCGGACGAACTCGCTGTATTCACCGCATTACGGCAATGGCGGAACAACTTCTAGTCCCGCCGAGGGAATTTCGGTTGCAGTAATGGGTAATCTGGTTTATTCTGCGCGCCCTTTCGGAGAGGTGGATGAGCGGTTTAAGTCGCACGCCTGGAAAGCGTGTGTGGGGTAATACCCCACCGCGGGTTCGAATCCCGCCCTCTCCGCCAGAATCAAACGAACAAGCGCCTACCAAGGCGCTTGTTCGCTTTTGTGGTCCCGCAATCGCACACCCCGTGCGACTCAACCCTTCGCCAGCAGCGCCTTGAGATTGGCGAGTTTGGCTTTGCCTGCTTCCTTGGTGACGGCGGGTGCCGCGCCTTCCGGCATCAACCCAGCGAACTGGATGTCGCCTTGCGGCAGTTCGGCGATGAAGCGGCTGGGTTCGCACTTTTCCCATTCTTTGCCGCGACGGCGGCGAGCACAGTGGCTGATCTGCAAGGAGCGCTGGGCGCGGGTGATGCCGACATACATCAAACGGCGCTCTTCCTCGATCTGCGCGGGGGATTCGCTGTTGCGATGCGGCAGGATGCCCTCTTCCACGCCGACCAAGAATACGTGACCGAACTCCAATCCCTTGGCGGCGTGCAAGGTCGAGAGCGACACGGCATCGGTCTCTTGCTCACGCGATTCCAGCAGATTCATCAGCGCGATGGTCTGAGTCATGGCGATCAAGCTCTTGCCGTCGGCCTCGCCCTTGCGGTTGATCCAAGCGACGAAATCGCTGACGTTGCTCCAGCGCACCTCGGCCTGTCGCGGCTCTAAGCTATCGAACAACCAACCTTCGTAATCGATGGCGGTCAGCAGATCGTTCATCACCGGCGCGCAGTCTTCATTTTCGGCGCGTGATTGCATGCGGGCGATGAAGTTGCAGAACGTCAGCAGATCCTCATGCTGACGAGCGGTGAGTTGCTCAGTCAGCCCCGCCTCGAACACCGCGTCGAACAAGCTGATCTGACGCTTGCCGGCATGGCTGGCGAGCTTTTCCAGCGTGGCATTGCCGACACCGCGTTTGGGCGTGGTGATTGCGCGGATGAAGGCGGGATCGTCGTCGGGGTTGGCGATCAGGCGCAGGTAGGCGACGATGTCCTTAATCTCGGCGCGCTCGAAGAACGACGTGCCGCCGCTCACCGTGTAGGGGATATTCTGCGAGCGCAACTGCTCCTCGAACTCGCGTGACAAGTGATTGCTGCGGTACAGGATCGCGTAATCGGAGAACTTGGTCTTGTGCTCGAACTTATGCGCCGACAGTTGCAACACCACCGACTCCGCCTCGTTCTCGTCATCGCGCGCCGCGTACACCCGCACCTGATCGCCCAGCCCGTGCTCGCTCCACAGCTTCTTCTCAAACAGCTTGGTGTTGTTGGCGATTACCGCGTTGGCGCTGTGCAAAATGCGCTGCGACGAGCGGTAGTTCTGCTCCAGCTTGATGACTTTGAGGCGCGGATAGTCGTTGCGCAGGTTGTGCAGGTTCTCCACGCTGGCACCACGCCAAGCGTAAATGGCCTGATCGTCGTCGCCCACCGCCGTGAACTGCGCGCGATGCCCCGCCAGCAAGCGCGTCATCTGATACTGACAATCGTTGGTGTCCTGATACTCGTCGATCAGCAGATACAGAAAGCGGCTCTGCCAGCGTTGCAGCGCTTCGGAGTGAGTGCGAAACAGCTCCACCGGCAAGCGGATCAGGTCGTCAAAATCCACTGCCTGATAAGCGCGCAGCGTCTCTTGATAGCGGCCGTACAGCAGCGCCAGCCGCTGATCGGCCTCGGTCTCGACCAAGCTGGTCGCCTGCGCGGGGTCGATAAAGCCCGCCTTCCAGTTGGAGATCTGCGACTGCGCCTCGCGGATGTCCTGCTTGTCCGGCGAGCCCAGCAACTCGGAAATGATCTTGGCGCAATCCGCCGAGTCGAAGATGGAGAACGCCTTCTTGTACCCAAGCAACGGCGCTTCCTCGCGCAGAATGTGCATCCCCAACGAGTGGAATGTGCTGATGGTCAGCTCCTTGGCCTCGCGCGTATCCAGCAACTTAGCGACGCGCTCGCGCATCTCCTTAGCCGCCTTGTTGGTAAAAGTGATGGCGGCGATGTTGCGCGGCGCATAGCCGCACTGTCGCACCAGATACGCCAGCTTATGGGTGATCACGCCCGTCTTGCCGCTGCCCGCCCCCGCCAGCACCAACAAAGGGCCATCGAGATACTTGGCGGCTTCGCGCTGCGCCGGATTGAGTTTGTTTAACATTGAGTTCGGGAAATGGTTGGGCGAAGATTTAACGTAGGGTGCAATAAACGAAGTGCATTACACCGGATGATTCAGACATGCGGCGCAATGCACTTCGTTTATTGCGCCCTACCTTGCCGATTAGTCAGCATCAAGCGCAATCGATTTTATACGCCTATATAGTGGTGTGGTTTTCCCTTTACCACCCGTGTAGTCCCAATACGTACCGGTAAAAGTTTCATAGCAACCACTGCGATTCAAACGTAGAAGTATGGAATCAACCTCTTCTGAAGGTACACTGAGGGTTCGAGAAAGTTCTAAAACGAGAGAGTCCCAATAACGATTCGCTCGTTGCAACTCATTTTCACCGTCAATCTTTGGGTAGGCTGTTTCGTATCGATTGACGAGAATTAGTACTGTCAACTCCCGATTCGATAAGTCAATTAAGATGCCTAGAAGCTCTTCGTATTCATCGATATCTGAAAACATTCCTTGCTGCATCGATTCACTGAGGAGGCGGGCGAACATGCGGATTTTTTCAAACTGACTTGTACGGAGGGCTGCCTCAGATGTCGTATAGAAACAATGCAAGAATTCGTTGGATTCCAGCAACTCTGGGGTGAGCCTACTTTCGTTCTTGGCTAACTCATCGAAAAATTCCCTTGCTCGTTCAGCGCGCACCGTTTGAAGGCGGGTCAGCACTGCGGTATCAATCGCCGAACCCATATTAAATGGAATTAGTTGAACTAGAGCACGCAGCACCGCTTGTCTCTCATACCTTTGAGCTAAATTCTCAGCGGCCTGCGGTAGATACATTTCAGCATTCTCCAACTTACAAATCTAGCAACGCCCTACCCGGGAACTCCAACGCTTCCTTGATCGTGCCCAAGAACTGCACGGCTTCGCGCCCATCAATAATTCGATGGTCGTAGGAGACGGCGAGGTAGTTGATTGGGCGGATGACGATCTGGCCGTTCTCGACTACGGGGCGATCTTTGGTGGCGTGGATGCCGAGGATGGCGCTTTGCGGCGGGTTGATGATGGGGGTGGAGAGCATGGAGCCGAACACGCCGCCGTTGGAGATGGAGAAGGTGCCGCCGGAGAGTTCGTCTAGCGTGAGCTTGCCTTCCTTGGCGCGCGCGCCGAAATCGACGATCTGGCGCTCGATGTCGGCATACGATAGCTTATCCGCGTCACGGATGATGGGCACGACCAAGCCGCGCTCGCTGCCGATGGCCACGCCGATGTCGTAGTAGCCGTGGTAGATCACATCGGTGCCATCCACCGAGGCGTTGACGACCGGGAATTTCTGCAAAGCCAGCACCGCCGCCTTGACGAAGAACGAGCTGAAGCCCAGCTTCACGCCGTGTTTCTTCTCGAACGCATCCTTGTAGCGGTTGCGCAGGTCGATCACCGGCTGCATGTTGACTTCGTTGAAAGTGGTGAGGATGGCGGCATTGGCCTGCGATTGCAGCAGACGTTCGGCGATGCGCTGACGGATGCGGGTCATCGGGACGCGCTGTTCAATGCGGCCACCCGAAGCGGCTTGCGGCGCAGGCGCAGCAGCGGGCTGTTTCTCGATGACCGCCTTCACGTCGTCTTTGGTGATGCGACCGCCTCGACCGCTGCCTTCGATGTTGGAAACATCCACCCCAGCCTCATGCGCCAGCTTGCGGGCGGCGGGCGGCAACACCGGAGCGACAGCCGCCGCTTGCGCAGGAGCCGCGCTGGCTTGCGCCTCGGTGTCGATCAAGCCAATGACTTCGCCACTGGTGACCAGATCGCCTTCTTTTTTGAGTATCTTCGTCAGCACGCCGAATTTGATGGCGGGCAACTCCAGCACCACTTTGTCGGTCTCGACATCGATGAGGTTCTCGCCTTCGGCGACGGCATCACCCGCCTGCTTGTGCCAAGCCAGCAAGGTGGCTTCTGATACGGATTCGGACAGTTGCGGGACTTTGATCTCAACTTGCATGGCGGTTTGCTCCGGGGTTGTTGCGCTTAGTGATGTCGTCGCGGAAGGCGGCCTCGATCACGGCTTTCTGTTGTTCGTTGTGCAGCGCGAGGTAGCCCGCTGCCGGTGCAGCGGCGGAAGCGCGTAAGGCATAACCAAGCTGCATGCCGGAACGCAAATGGCGCGCCAGATAATGCTGGATGCGATGCCATGCGCCCTGATTGCCCGGTTCTTCCTGACACCACATCAGCTCGGTGGCGTTCGGATAAGCGGCGATCTGCGCGGAAAAATCCTCGTGCGGGAAAGGGTATAGCTGCTCGATACGGATGATCGCCATATCGGCTATCTCCTTGACTCGACGCGCGTTGAGCAGTTCGTAATACACCTTGCCGCTACAGGCGATGATGCGTTTGACCTTGGTCGCATCCAGCGTTTCTCGCTCGCCGATCACTGGCTGGAAGCGGCCTTCGGCCAGCTCGCTCAGCGGCGAAGCGGCATCCTTGTTACGCAGCAGACTCTTGGGCGTGAACACGATCAGCGGCTTGCGATACGGGCGTAGCATCTGGCGGCGCAGCAGGTGGAACATCTGCGCGGGCGACGACGGCACGACGACCTGAATGTTGTACTCCGCGCACAGTTGCAGATAGCGCTCGATACGTCCCGAGGAGTGCTCCGCACCCTGCCCTTCGTAGCCATGCGGCAACAGCAAGGTCAGGCCGCACAGACGTCCCCACTTGGCTTCGCCGGAAGCGATGAACTGGTCGATAACGACTTGCGCGCCGTTGGCGAAGTCGCCGAACTGCGCTTCCCACAGCACCAACGAATCGGGATCGGCGGTCGCGTAGCCATACTCGAAACCAAGCACCGCCTCTTCCGAAAGGATGGAGTCGATCACCGCGAAATCGGCCTGCTTGGGCGCGATGTGCTGCAAGGGAATGTGCGCGCCCAGCTTCCACTCGGTACGGTTCTGATCATGCAGGATGGCGTGTCGATGGAAGAAGGTGCCGCGCCCACAATCCTGCCCGGACAAACGCACCGGATAGCCGTCGTCCAACAAGCTAGCATAGGCCAGATTCTCGGCCATACCCCAATCCAGCGATAACTCCCCGCGTCCCATGGCGGAACGGTCGGCGAGGATCTTTTCGACGCGTGAATGCAGTTTAAATCGCGGCGGGATGTTCACTAGCCGCTCGGCGTAATGGCGCAGTTTCTCGGCAGGAACGGCGGTAATCACCGGCTCGTCCCAGCGCGCATCCAGCCGGAACTTACGCCAACTCACCGCATGCTCGACGCGGAAATCGCTGTCGGCAGCCTTGACCAGCTTGCCGCCACTTTCCAGCAGCTTGCGATAGTCCGCGATCATGGTATCGGGATCGGTGGCGGCGATCACGCCCTGCTCCACCAACGTCTGCGCGTAACGGGCGCGCGTGCCGGGATGCTGATTGATGTAGCGGTACATGAACGGCTGCGTGACCAGCGGCTCATCCTGCTCGTTGTGACCGAGCTTACGGAAGCACACCATGTCGATCACCACGTCCTTGTGGAACGCCATGCGGAATTCCAACGCCAGTTCGGTGACCAGCAACACTGCTTCGGGATCGTCGCCATTGACATGGAAGATGGGCGCTTCGACCATCTTAGCGATGTCGGTGCAGTAGGTCGAAGAGCGCGTATCGCGCGCATCCGAGGTGGTGAAGCCGATCTGATTGTTGATGACCACATGCACCGTACCGCCCGTGCGATAGCCTCGCGTCTGCGACAGGCTCAACGTCTCCATCACCACGCCTTGTCCGGCGAAAGCCGAATCCCCATGCAGCAAGATAGGTAAGACCTGATCACCGGCATGATCGGCACGACGATGCTGACGCGCGCGCACCGAGCCCTCTACCACCGGATCAACGATCTCCAGATGCGAGGGATTGAACGCCAACGTGACGTGCATCGGGCCGCCTGGCGTGGCGATGTCAGACGAGAATCCTTGGTGGTATTTCACATCGCCTGAGGTCAGATGGTCGTTATGGATGCCTTCGAATTCGGCGAACAACATCGACGGTTGCTTGCCGATGATGTTGACCAACACGTTGAGACGCCCACGATGCGCCATGCCGATCACGGACTCCTTCACCCCTGCCGCACCCGCGTGCTGCAACAAGTGATTCAGCAAGGGGATGACGGTTTCGCCGCCTTCCAGCGAGAATCGCTTCTGGCCGACGTATTTGGTATGCAGATAACGTTCCAGCGTCTCGGCGGCGGTCAGCTGCCATAACAATTCGCGCCGCTGCTCTTGGGTGCTCGCCCGCTGGCCACGCACACTCTCGATGCGCTGCTGTATCCAGCGTTTCTGCGTCATGTCCGAGATGTACATGTATTCCGCACCGATGCTGCTGCAATAGGTCTGGCGCAGTAGGCCGACGATCTCCCGCAAAGTCATACGTTGCGCGCTGACCAGCGAACCCGTCTCGAACGTGAGATCGAGATCCGCCTCGCTCAGGCCATAGAATGCCGGATCCAGCTCCGGCACCTCAGGCTTGACATGGCGCGCAAGCGGATCAAGATTGGCGCGACGGATGCCGAGAAAACGATGTGCATTGATGAGCTGCAATACGAACACCTGCTTGCGCGCGTGGTCGGCTTCCAGACTCACCGCAGGCTTGTTACCTGCCAGCGGAAGGGCCGCGAAGCTGCGTTGCACCGGCGAATGGGCGAGTTCGTGAGTCGCCCCCGGAGTGAGTTGCAGTCCGTCAAAATATCCACGCCAAGCTTCGGGAACACGGCTCGGATCGAGCAGATAGTCTTCGTACAAGCCTTCGATGAAACCAGCGTTCGCCCCGAACAGCCGCGAACTGTCCTGCATCGACTCAAGGTAGCTGCGCTCACCCATAGCCGCTAGGTTCTAACGCTCGGTCACGGGCATGAAATCCCGCTTGGTCGCGCCCTGATACAACTGACGCGGACGCCCGATGCGGCGTTCAGTATCGGCGATCATCTCGCTCCACTGCGAGATCCAGCCGATAGTGCGTGCCAAAGCGAAGATCACTGTGAACATATTGGTCGGGATACCCAATGCGCGCAGCACGATGCCGGAATAGAAATCCACATTCGGATACAGCTTACGCTCGATGAAATAGGGGTCGCGCAAAGCGATCTGCTCCAACTCCAGCGCCATCTTGAACATCGGATCGTCGGCCAGATTGAGTTCTTTCAGCACCTCGTAACAGGTCTCGCGCATCACAGCGGCACGCGGATCCATGTTGCGATAGACGCGGTGACCAAAACCCATCAAGCGGTATTTCTTCTCTTTCACACCCTTCATGAAATCAGCCACGCGCGACACGTCGCCGATCTCTTCCAACATCTTCAACACAGCCTCATTCGCACCACCGTGCGCCGGCCCCCACAAAGCGGCGATACCGGACGACACGCAGGCGAACGGGCTGGCACCGGACGAGCCAGCCAGACGCACGGTCGAGGTCGAAGCGTTCTGCTCGTGGTCGGCGTGCAAGATGAAGATACGCTCCAGCGCGCGCACCAGCACCGGGTTAGGCACATAGTCCTCGCACGGCGTAGCGAACATCATGTGCATGAAGTTCTCAACATAGCTGAACTTGTTCTTCGGGTACATGAACGGCTCGCCGATGTTGTATTTGTAGGCCATCGCCGCGATGGTCGGCACCTTGGAGATCAGCCGCAGGGCGGAGATCTCGCGATGTTCGGGGTTGGTGATGTCCAGCGAGTCGTGATAGAACGCCGACAGCGCGCCCACCACCCCCACCATCACCGCCATCGGATGGGCATCACGACGGAAGCCACTGAAGAAACGAGCCAACTGGTCATGCACCATCGTGTGCTGCCTGACCTTATCGACGAATTCGCTCTTCTGCTCCGCATTCGGCAAGTCACCATTGAGCAGCAGATAACACACTTCGAGGAAGTCGGAGTGCGCAGCCAATTGCTCAATGGGGTAGCCTCGGTAATAGAGCAAACCGGCTTCGCCATCGATGAAAGTGATCTTCGATTCGCAGCTGGCGGTGGCCATGAAGCCGGGATCGAAAGTGAACAGTCCCGCCTTAGCTAGATTACGGATGTCCAGCACATCCGGCCCCAGCGTCCCGTCTAGGATAGGCAATTCGATGACTCGACCATCGTCCAGTGTCAATGTCGCAACGCGCTTCTTTTCCATGTTCTTATCCTAGCCAATATTCTTAAAGCACCGCAGCATCAAGCGGCGATCAGCAAATCTAAAAGGGGACGGAATTCGTCCTTCGTTTCGATTTTACCTGTAATCATATCCAAAAGTTCGTTGTCGGGCAGATCAAGCAAAATCAGAAATTGCTCCTGCTGCTGCGCGCTCAACGTATCGAAGTGACGCACGACAAAGTGCTCCAGCACCAGATCCAGCTCTAACAATCCGCGCCGACAGCGCCACAAGAGCCGATTGTGACACGCACGCCCTATCGCAGACTCAGGCTTGCCGCTCACACCATCCTCTTGATCATCAAGTCCTTGATCTTTCCAATGGCCTCGGTGGGATTGAGCCCCTTGGGGCAGACTTCGACACAACTCATGATGGTATGGCAACGAAACAAGCGGTACGGATCTTCGAGGTAGTCAAGACGCTCGGCAGTCTCCTGATCGCGAGTGTCGGCGATAAAGCGGTAAGCTTGCAGCAATCCAGCGGGGCCGACGAATTTGTCTGGGTTCCACCAGAACGAGGGGCAAGAGGTCGAACAGCACGCGCACAGGATGCACTCATACAAGCCATCCAACTCGGCACGCGCAGCGGGCGACTGCAGCCGCTCAGTCTCCGGTGGCGGATCATTGTTGATGAGATAAGGTTTGATCGAGTGATATTGCTTGAAGAACTGCGTCATGTCCACGATGAGGTCGCGGATCACCGGCAGACCGGGCAGCGGGCGCAATTCGATGGGTTGTTTCAGGCTAGAGAGCGGCGTAATGCACGCCAAGCCATTGCGACCATTGATGTTGATAGCATCGGAACCGCACACACCTTCACGGCAGGATTTTCGAAAACCCAGACTATCGTCCTGCTCCCGCAACAACATCAGCGCATCCAGCAACATCTTGTCGCCAGACTCGAGCTCCAACTCATACTCCCGCATCGCAGGGCGATGGTCGGTCTCGGGGTTGTAACGGTAGATGCGAAACTTCATGCCAGATCAGAACAGCTCAACGTCCCCGCCCGCCTTTTCTTGCAGATTGGCGACGTATTTATTGATAGCCTCCTCAACAGGCACACCAAGCACCACCGCATCGAACATGTCCCTCTCTTCCGGCGTGGTGTACTTCGAGCGAATCAAGTCCTGCAAATTCATCCACTCCTCCGGAGAATAGATCTTGCTTCGGTCTGCAACGAGCTGACTGAGAGAGTGCAAGCTATGACAGACATGATCCAACCGCTGCCCCATGCGATCATAAAACTGGAAGGAGATGATAGCCTCATGCATCATACTCATCACATGAGAGCCCGTTTCTAGAACGCCCGCCTTCATGGCCTCACCCTCCTCCGTGGTCGGCAGCGAATGCAATGTTTCTTGCTGCGAACTGAGGAAATTCGCCATCGCGGTAAAGGTACTGGAAAGCACCTCAAAAGAAGATCGACTGTCGCGTAAGGCCGTGTCGATCTGCACCATCGACAACTCCAGCATCAGCACCGTTTCGCGCACCTGACTCCAATCCATGTCTGGATTATTCGCACGTGAGCCTAATTTGATGGTATCCATTTGCCACTCCCCAGTTCTCGATAATGACTAGACTGCTGCGCATCATATCACCGAAGACTAGCCGCAAAACTAGGAACAGGCGACGTTTTCTGCGTAAAATCGACGACACACCAACGACCTGACTAGGACGCGAAATCCGCCATGTTGAACTATCCACACGTCGCCTTAGACTTCATGAACCGTGACCATCAGGAATTTGACGCCCTTCGCGATCAGTTGCTTGAGTCATTGAACCAGTCGCCTCTCGACCTCGACAAGCTAGATGCACGGCTCGACGACTTGCTGGATCACACCCGCCACCACTTCGCCGAGGAAGAAAGCCGGATGCAGGCCGCACAGTTCCCACCCTACCCCATGCACAAGGGCGAACACGACCGCGTACTGGCCGACATGACTACACAGATGGAGGCTTGGAAACGGGGACGCGATGCAGAAGCGTTGAAAAATTGGCTGAAAAAGGATGTCGGCAACTGGTTCGTCAATCACGTCAACACGATGGATTTCATCACGGCCGCGTTCATCGCCAGCCGGAGTTAGTCACCCTCTAGCGGACAGCCTGCACCAAACCGCCGCGCCGCCAGAGCTTCCACACCGAAGCACGTTTCAACGTGTACATCCTTGCGTCACCGCCACTGCACAGCACCTGAATTTCCAGCCGAGCCAACTCGCCTCGGCGTAGCGCCGCCAATAAGGGCTGCGCGTAGCTGTACTCGAATGCCTGAATCCGCTCGCGCCACGCCTGCCAGTCACCCGCCCGCAACGCCTCACCCAAGCCGCCGTACACCAGTAACTGCGCGCCTTCGGCAGACTGCCAGCAATCCGGCCAAGCGTGCTCAGACTGCCCGGCAAGCTGGGCGAACTGTCCCGCCAGTGTCTCATCGGTAGCTACCGATTGGAGTGACTTGGACAGCGCCACCCCAGCAGCGCCTCCGCCCCACAGCCACACGCCGTTGACCGCGCGTAAGCCGCGCGCCTCCAGCGCCTCGTTGATTGGGTGTTGGTGCAGCAACATCTGAATCTCGTTGGTCAAACGATGCCAGCGAAGCGCGGCCTCACCTTGTGGCAACAGATGGCGAATGTCGCGCCCCAACACCTGAGACAGCGGTGTAGTCGTGATGCTGGGTGCCACCTCCAACCGCAGATACCAGCGCTGCGGATGAGGCGCATGGAACGTCAGTCCGTCCTCACGAAAATGCTGATTGAGGCTCCCGATCAAGGCCGCAACCTCATCCGAGGTTACGCCGCCGGTAGGCAGCGCCACGATCTTGTCTCGCTGCAATAAGAAATGCACCGGATCAGCGCGCAGCCAGTAACCACCTTGCGACAATCCATCCGCCTGCGCCGTGATCGCCGCCACCGGATCGCCGCCCTCTTCCACTGACACCCCAAAAGCGCGACACAACGCCGATTCCATCGTCGCCGACTCAGCAGCCGTCCGCTCACCCCGTACCAGCAAGGCATCCAGTGCAGGCACCGCCAAACCAGACAACAACTCCCCTGCCCAGTCCGGCGGCGGAAGCAAATCAGGAACGATCAACTGTACATTTTTCATGGCACGGAGTTTACCAGAGGGGCGCAGGATAGATTTCCGTCTCATTCCCACCGCACGCACGCCCCGCTTATGGCAAACTAGCGCCCGAACTTTTTGCCGGTCTTTCCCTTGCGTCCTTACGAACTCCTCATCGGTCTGCGTTACACCCGCGCCAAGCGCCGCAACCACTTCATTTCGTTCATCTCGCTGATCTCGATGCTGGGCATCGCGCTTGGCGTGGCGGCGTTGATCGTGGTGTTGTCGGTGATGAACGGCTTCCAGAAAGAGGTTCGCGCACGCATCCTAGGCGTGACGCCCCATCTGCAAGTCGTCAGTGAAACCGGTCAGTTACTGGACTGGCAACCGCTGTTGGCTGCGCTAGGAAAACAGTCGGAGTTGCGTGCCGCTGCGCCCTATGTGAGCGGCCAGGGCATGGTGTCGCTGAACGAGGTAGTGCAAGGCGTGATGGTGCGTGGCATCCTGCCGACGGACGAACAGCGCCTGACCGGCTTGGGCGACAAGATGAAATTGGGCAAGCTGGATGATCTGCGCCCCGGCGAGTTCGGCATCACGCTGGGTAGCGACCTCGCCCGTGCGATGGGCGCACGCTTGGGCGATTCGGTGCTGCTCATCACCCCGCAAGGTCAGATCACTCCCGCCGGGATGCTGCCGCGCCTGAAACAGTTCCGCGTAGTCGGCATTTTCGAGGTGGGCATGGCTCCCTTCGACAACGCTCTAGTGCTCATCCACCTGAACGACGCACAGAAACTGTTCCGTTTGGGTGAGGCAGTGAGCGGCATCAGCGGCAACTTGCACGATCTCGACCGCGCACCGGAAGTCGCACTCAAGCTCGGAGGCCAGTTGCCGCCCGGCATCTACGCCACCGACTGGACGCAGCAGAACGCTAACTACTTCGCCGTGGTGGCGATGGAGAAGAAGATGATGTTCATCATCCTTTCGCTGATCGTGCTAGTCGCCGCGTTCAACATCGTCTCCACGCTGGTGATGGCCGTGACCGACAAGCAGGCCGACATCGCCATCTTGCGCACCTTGGGCGCGTCGCCGTCCAGCATCATGAAGATCTTCATGGTGCAAGGCGTGCTGATCGGCCTGATCGGCATGGTGCTGGGCGTGGGCGGCGGCGTACTGATCGCGCTGAACATCGGCACCCTCATCCCGTTCATCGAACACCTGTTCGGCGTGCAGTTCCTGTCCAAGGAGTTCTACTACATCAGTGAGCTACCTTCCGATCTGCACAGCGCCGATGTGATCGTGGTCGCCTCGATGTCCTTCGTCATCAGTCTGCTGGCGACCCTTTACCCAAGTTGGCGCGCAGCCAAGGTTCAACCGGCGGAGGCGTTACGCTATGAGTGATCTGGTCATTGATTGCAAGGAACTGCGCAAGACTTACGCGCAGGGTAAGCTCAACGTCACGGTGCTGAGCGGGGTGGATTTGCAGGTAGCGCGCGGAGAGAGCCTCGCCATCCTCGGCGCATCCGGTTCCGGCAAGAGTACCCTGCTCCATCTGCTGGGCGGGCTGGACACCGCGAGCAGCGGCAGCGTGAAGATTCTGGGGCAGGATGTGCAAGCCATGAGTGAAGCGGCGCGCGGTGAGCTGCGCAACCGTCACCTTGGCTTCGTCTATCAGTTCCACCATCTGCTGGCCGAGTTCACTGCGCTGGAGAACGTCGCCATGCCACTGCTGATCCGTGGCATGAAACGCGAGGAAGCCGCGCCGCAAGCCGCCGCCATGCTGGAACACGTCGGCCTCGGCCATCGTTTGGAGCACTTGCCCGCCGAACTTTCCGGAGGTGAGCGCCAGCGCGTCGCCGTCGCCCGCGCTCTAGTCACTCAACCAGCCTGCGTGTTGGCCGACGAGCCGACCGGCAACCTCGACCGCGCCAGCGCTCAAGCACTGTTCACCTTGCTGCTAGAGCTCAACGCTCGCCTCAACACCAGCGTCATCATTGTCACCCACGACCTCGAACTCGCCAGCAAGATGCAGCGCCAGTTACGCTTGGTGGATGGAGTTTTGCAAGCTGCTTGAGTCATCACTCAGCGCGGCAGTCATTGAATTACAGCACACCGCCCCCATCTGGGCGGAAATCATTCACGAAAGGAATCACCATGCGCAATCTTCTCACCACATTGATCCTGCTTTCCACGCTCGCGCTCTCGGGCTGCGGCTACAACACCATCCAGTCACAGGACGAGGAAGTGACGGCGAAATGGAGTGAGGTGCTGAACCAGTACCAGCGCCGCGCCGATCTGGTGCCGAATCTGGTGAACGTGGTAAAGGGCTATGCTTCACATGAGAAAGAGGTGCTGGAAGCGGTGACCGTTGCTCGCGCTCAGGTCGGCTCGATCCAAGCCACACCGGAGTTAGTGAAGGACGAAGCCGCCTTCGCAAAGTTTCAGGCAGCACAGGGCGAACTGACTTCGGCGCTGTCGCGTCTGCTAGTCGTTTCGGAGAACTATCCACAGCTCAAGGCCGATGCCTCGTTCCGCGATCTGCAAGCGCAACTGGAAGGCACCGAGAACCGCGTCACCGTGGCACGTGACCGCTACATCAAGGCGGTGAAGGAGTACAACGTGACTATCCGCTCCTTCCCCAGCAATCTGACCGCAATGGTGTTCAGCTACCAGACCAAGCCCAGCTTCACGGTAGAGAACGAGAAAGCGATCTCGGCTGCGCCGAAAGTGGAGTTTGGCAAGTAAATGCGCCACTGGCTGCTGACCTTTCTGCTTGTCCTGTTACCTTGCGCTGCCACAGCGGAGGTAGCCGTACCGCCATTGACAGCACGAGTAACTGATCTCACAGGCACGCTTTCCGCCGAACAGCGCACTACGCTGGAAACCAAGCTGCAAGGCTACGAGGCACAGAAAGGTAGCCAGATCGC
This sequence comes from Ferriphaselus amnicola, assembly GCF_000974685.2. Lineage (NCBI taxonomy): Bacteria > Pseudomonadati > Pseudomonadota > Betaproteobacteria > Nitrosomonadales > Gallionellaceae > Ferriphaselus > Ferriphaselus amnicola. The sequence continues at coordinate 716,529 of NZ_AP018738.1, read as the reverse complement.
CGTATTGCTCGTCCCCTCGACTCAACCCGAAACCATCGAGCAGTATTCCGTCCGCGTGGTCGAGCAGTGGAAGCTAGGACGCGAGGAAGTGGATGACGGCGTGTTGCTGCTGGTCGCCAAGGATGATCGCGCGCTGCGCATCGAGGTCGGCTACGGGCTGGAAGGCGTGCTGCCGGACGTGATCGCCAAGCGCATCATCGCCGAGGTCATCACGCCACCATTCAAGCAAGGGGATTTTTACGGCGGTATCGATGCCGGGGTGACTCGCATCATGGCGGTGATCGAAGGTGAGCCGTTACCGGCTCCCGAACATCGGAGGAGTAACAACGGCTCCATTCAGGAAAATCTGTTACCGGCTCTATTCTTCGGTGCGCTCATCGGCGGCACGATCCTGCGCCGCATACTAGGAAAATTTCCCGGCGCACTGGTGAATGGCGGACTGATCGGTGGGGCAGCACTTCTGTTTGGAAGCGGGCTGATCTTCGCCATTTTCCTCGGCCTCATGGCGTTTGCAGTCGGATTAGGTGGCGGGCATCGCGGCATCGGCGGGCTGGGCGGAGGCAGCTTCGGCGGAGGTGGTTTCGGTGGTGGAGGCGGCGGCTTTGGCGGCGGCGGAGCCTCGGGGAGATGGTGATGAATATTCAACGCACACTCAACCATCTGCTGGCGGGACGCTGGCAAGTCAGGCGCCGCTTCCCTAAAGACAGCATGGCTCGCATTGAGGCCGCCATTGGCCAGTCTGAGCACACCCACATGGGCGAGCTACGCTTCGCGGTGGAAGCTGGGCTGGATTGGCCGGAACTGGTCACCGGAACCTCGGCACATCAACGTGCATTGCAAGTCTTTTCCGACCTGCGCGTGTGGGATACCGAACACAACTCCGGTGTGCTGATCTACCTGCTGCTGGCAGATCGCGATGTCGAGATCGTAGCTGATCGCGGCATCCATACCCGCGTAGGCGCAGCCAGCTGGGAAGCGATCTGCCACGACATGGAAGCTCACTTCCGCTCAGGTGCGTTCGAGCAAGGCGTACTGCACGGCATCGCCGCCATCGCCTCCCTGCTGCAACAGCACTTCCCTGCGCAAGGCAAAAACCCCAACGAATTACCGGATCATCCGGTAACGCTCTAACTCAAATGAAAAACGGCGGGAATTCCCACCGTTTTTCTTCTTGCCTCTCTAGGCCAAAGGCAATCCTGCCGTTCGATAGAAGCCAGGCAGGTCGCTCAGGTCGTCGAACACGCGCGCAGCTCCAGTGAAATCCTGATGGCGGGTGTAGTGATTGATGGTGATGTAAGTCTTAATCCCAGCAGCTAGACTAGAACGAAGACCGTTATTGGAATCCTCGAGTGCTATGCAGTCCTGCGGTGCCAGCTTCAGCTCATTCAGCACCCAGTTGTAAATATCCGGTGCCGGTTTTTTGAGCGGCACAATATCGCCACAACCGTTGGCAGAAAAATAATTCGCCCAGTCCTTGCCCAACCCTACCTCCAGCAACGCAGAAACATTTTCCGGCGTAGTGGTAGTCGCAATGGCGAGCGTGAGGCCTGCCGCATGCGCATCGACGATCAGTTGCTTGATGCCCGGACGCAAGGGGATGTGACCGCCTGCCAGCATGGTGGTGTAGTGTGCAGTCTTAACCTTGTGCAGATGCTTGACGAAATCGTCGAAATTCTCCGGCTTGGTATAGCCCGTCAGAAAATCTTCCACGAAGAATTTGATGCGCTCCTTGCCCCCCGTGACCTTGAGCAGCTTGTCATACAGAGCCGCATCCCAATTCCAGTCCAGACCGTTGTCGGCGAACGCCTTGTTGAAAGCAATACGGTGCGCGTCCTCAGTGTCAGCCAAGGTACCGTCCACGTCGAAAATGATGGCTTTAATGGTCATACTCGTATTCCTGTTACTCGTTGTTATTCCCGTTCAGGGCCCAGAAACAGAAAACCCCGCAGCAAGCTGCGGGGTTTGCCTGAGTGAATTATAACGGTATTAGAGCGGAACGGAGTGAGTCACGACTGTAAACCATTCGGCAATCGTCAGGCTAATCAGCACGAAATATTTCTTCACTTTGCATTCCTTTTCTCAATACGGGCAACATACCCGAGCAATCAGATAAGGAATATGCAGATTAGTTCCGCAAAAAATAAAAAAAGGGCTGTTGCCAGCCCTTCTTCTTTACCGAAGCAAAACAGGTTTAGTGTTCGCCCAGCACGGAAACGGTGATTTCCGCAACGACATCGGTGTGCAACGAGATGCTGATCGGGTAATCGCCGATCTGCTTCAGGTGGCCGGTGGGCAGGCGCACTTGCGATTTCTCGATAGCAAAACCAGCAGTTGCCAGTGCAGCAGCGATATCCGCATTGGTCACAGAGCCGAACAACTTGCCATCCACACCTGCCTTTTGCGAAATCTGTACGGTCAAACCGGACATCTTCTCGCCTTCGGCTTGAGCTGCCGCCAGCTTAGCAGCTTCAGCGGCGTGCAACTCGGCACGACGTGCATCGAACTCAGCCAGAGAAGCTGCAGTAGCACGCTTCGCCTTGCCTTGAGGGATCAGGAAGTTACGAGCATAGCCGTTCTTAACCTTAACCACGTCACCCAGTTGACCCAGGTTGATGACTTTTTCCATCAGAATGATTTGCATGTTCTACTCCTTAGTGCAGATCGGTGTAGGGCAACAACGCCAAGAAGCGTGCGCGCTTGACCGCTGTGCTCAGTTGACGCTGATAGCGAGTCTTGGTACCGGTGATACGTGCCGGGATCAGCTTACCGTTTTCGCTGACGAATTCCTTCAGGATGTTCACATCCTTGTAATCCACTTCAGCGATCTTTTCAGCAGTAAAGCGGCAGAACTTGCGACGCTTGAACAGTTGACGCGAAGAGTTACCCTTCTTGTCGTCTTTCTTGTTGGTGAAACGAGCCATTTGGTGCTCCTTATTCCAGAATAATGTTTTCGATATGCAGAACCAGTTGCGTACTGCGCAGACTACGCTGGGCGATGAATCCACCCGCTTTCACCTTCTGCCCGACTTGCAGCGTCGCTGCTTGCCTAGCTGTCTCACCCAAAGCCAGCGCAGTGATCTCACACTGCACCTGACGCTGTGATGCGGCTTGTTGCTGGGTCGAACTGTGCTGAATCTTCAGCTCCAGCCGCTCCAACCCTGCCGGGGTGTAGCGCAATTCATCTCGCGCCGCGATGTGTCCGCAAATAACGAACCGGTTACAACTCACTCAATCAGGCAGCAGCCGCTGCCGGTGCTGCGTCGGAAACCACGTCGCCAGCCAGCGAACGAGACTTCTCTTCCTTCATCATCGGAGAAGGCGCAGTCACAGCAGCCTTAGTCTTGATGGTCAGGTGGCGCAGAACAGCGTCGTTGAACTTGAATGCGTGTTCCAGCTCGTCCAGGGTCTCCTGATCGACTTCGATGTTCATCAGCACGTAGTGTGCTTTGTGGATCTTCTGGATCGGGTAAGCCAGTTGGCGACGGCCCCAGTCTTCCAGACGATGGATCTGGCCAGCCTTGCCGGTAACCAGTGTGCGATAGCGCTCGATCATGGCGGGCACTTGCTCGCTCTGATCGGGATGCACGATAAATACGATTTCGTAGTGACGCATTACATCTCCTTGTGGATTAAAGCCCCCCGCGAACGGCGGTGGAGCAAGGTAAACCCCGAAATCACCTAAAGGTAGATTTCGGGAGCGCGGATTATACGGGATTTACCATCGCCGTCAATCCGCAACCAACTGATTAATTTGCGAATCAAAAAACAACAGAAGAGGGTACGAACACAATCAGGCTTTGCTTTCGCGCAAACAAAGGGCCACAGAGACCACACCCAGCCAGAAGAGAACAAACATAAACCACTCAGGAACACCGTACATATTACAAACGATCGCAGTGGCAGCGAAAAATACCGCAGTTGCAAACAGCGCACCCACCACTTGATTCGTGGAATAGCCACGTCTCAGTAGAATATGGTGGATATGATTGCGATCCGCGACAAGTGGGGAGTCACCCTGACTTAATCGGCGGAAGATGACTGCACACATATCAAGTAGCGGAACTGCCAAGAGCCAAATCATCGTGATGGGCTTAATTTGCCCAGCAGATGCATCCAAAAGCCTAAGCATCAGAATAACCAGCAAAATACCGATGAACATGCTGCCTGAATCCCCAAGAAAGATAGCAGCGTGCTGCCTGAATCCATGCCGAAGATTAAATCCCAGAAATCCGATCAACGCCCCAGCAAGCGAAATCAAAATGGGAAGCTTCTCTAGATGCCCTGTCCACACAGCCAAGCCAACCATACCGGCCACTGCCACCAACATCAAGCTACCTGCCAAGCCATCCACACCGTCCACCATATTGACGGCGTTGATGATACCCAGCACGACAATCGCCGTGATGACAAAATCTATCACGCCATGCAGCTCGATTGCGCCCATGCCAAATATATTCCCTAAACCATGGATACTGGTACCTGATGAAAACACCACGCCCACGATAAGGACTTGAATTGCCAGTCTCAACTTTGCGCTTAAATGAAAGCGATCATCCAACGCCCCCACCAGCAAGAGTGCAGAGACAGCCCAGATCAGAATGGCGTCCACCCCAGCAGCCCACTGACTGAACATTGCTGGAATCAACGCCAAAAAGATAGCAATTCCCCCAATCAAGGGAATCTCACCTCGGTGCTGCTTACGCTCATTAGGCTTATCAATAAGCCTAATTCTACATGCCACAGGGGTAAGAACGTATACCCACATAACGCAGGCGAACAACGAACCAAGAAAGAAAATGCTCAATGACATCAATTTACCCAATACCTATCTACTCTACGCAGTTGACCGAACAGCTAACACTGGAAGGAATTATCTCATGCCATGCTTATTTCAAACATATGCCAATGGCCTATATCCCCCTCGGCAAAGGCATCCTCTAACCCGAAATACAGTCAAAATACTGCTTGGCAACAACCGTCCAAGTATATCGGCGCCGGGCTATTTCAAGCATTTCCTCTCCCACCTGATGAGCAACCCGATCAGAGAGCGTTTCTACAAGGCGCTGAAGTCCATTTCCATCCGAAAAAAATAGCGCCTTACCCTCTGTCGTACTGCGATTGAAATCACAATCAAATGCCAGAATCGACTTACCGAAGTGCATCGCTTCCACCAATGACGGATTTGTCCCTCCGGCAGAATGACCATGCACATACATAGCTGCCGACGACCGTAACGTCTTCAACTTGCCAATATCGTAAATCGGGTCCAGCAGAAACAAATTTGGACGCGATGCGAAGCGCCTACGCACCTCCCTGCCATACTCACTGTTATTCCAGTTACCAACCATCACCAACGGATGAGTTGGCAGTGTAGAGAATGCCTCCACGATGAGATGCACGTTGTTTTCAGGCTCGATGCGGCAAACTGAAAATGCATACCTCTCCGGCAACACATACTCATCCACATTAACCGCATCAACCGCTATCGCATGATCACCACCATACGCAATCACATGACTATCCACACCATAAGAAAGCAACACATATTCTGCAATGGCCGCATTATCCGCGACCACCTCATGCGAAAAACGCACCGCCATCCTCTCCGAGAAACGCAAAAACTGCTTCGCCAACCCCTGCCACTTCTCTCTACGCCACTCGATCCCATCAATGTTAGTGATGATGCGTGCGGAAGAGAAAAATCTAACCAAAGGCAACGCAATAGCCCCTGATACTCCAAGCAACAGAATCACATCACTTCGATTCCATACCGCCAATGCCAACGAAACGATGTCATAGGGAATACTCTGCGAGCCATTTGCATTGAGCGGAACATACTTGAGCTGCGCCGAAAGAAAAGTAGGCTCTCTGAATGGATAGCTTTTGCTGCTACAGTAAACAATGAGCGAATCCGGCAGCGAAACCGAAACATGGTATTTCACGAGATTCTCAGCCAGCGTCTCGAAGCCGCCGTAGTTGGCGGGGACACCGACAGTGCCGATGATGGAAATTAGCTTACTTTTCATCAGGAAAATCCCTATTGAATACAGCTCCAGACTCTCGGATTATTTGATAGGTCGTCTCCCAATCTTTACGCATCGGATAAACCCAAAGGGTTGCGATCATTCCATCACCTCCATTTTGTGAGGCGTATTGGCTAAAACCATGCATGGTGTTCTTGTCTAGATAAGTTGCGCCCAACACTCGAAAACCATCCGATCTCAATGCTCTCAACGAAGGGAAATCCGCTTGTTTATCCGCGTAATGCCAATCGCAAATAACAATATCTTTGGGCAGTCGGATTCGCAATTTCTTACCATAGCCCCCTGCCCCCCCATTCAGTGGACTACGCTCCATATCAGGAAACTCATCTGCTCCAAGCAGCATATCTCCCCACATCCAAGTCTCGACGCCCAGACTCCGCAAATGGGTGTAAATAACTAACACATCTTTTGTAAATAGCACTGCTGGCAACATCAATTTCCAACGACCTAACAAGGTTTTTGATTGATAGGCCCCATTCACCTCATCATGACCGATATGAATGGCAGATGGATGAAGCAACTCAACAAGCTCATCTAGAATTGGCAACACCTTCTTATACACTGCCGGATTGTTCGGATCATAAGTCTCATGATCGAACATAAGATCCGGAAAGTGTTCAGCAAAGAATAGTTTCTGATGCGAAAGTAATTTAACCTCAGGGATCACCTTGATACCAAGAGCGTTTGTGTATTTCGCCACATCACGCAACTCATCTTTGCTCCATGCCTTATCAATCACAGCGGGCAGTGAGTTAAGGGCCACCATCCCATTTATGGCGAGAATGATCGCGTTGAACTTAGCATCAGCAGCTTTCTTTATCAGTCGTTTAACTTCACTGGGCTGTAAGTATTGAAGCGGAATATGCAACACGCGCAACTTGAAAGATGGCGCAGCACCACTATTGTGCAAGGATACTTCTGCGGCAACGGCATATCTTGCACCTACCAATAGCATCAAAAACACACAAAAGCTAAACGCAGTCCTACTGAACATAATTTAGCTTGCGCATCGTTTCATTGAAAGCATTAACAATTAAAGGATGCAAAGTAAACGGCTTAACCTCACGTACTGGATGTAACGTTTTTATTCCATAGCCGAGAAATACTTTGTCCTTGGGTAGATTCAAGAACTCGCACAACTTACCAAGAGTCGATTCAGGCTCTCCGCTCAAATCCTCGAATCTCACCCCCATCACTGCGGAGGGATCACTCTCCATCAACGCCAGACCTTCGCGCATGGTCACGATCCACTCCACAGCTGCCATATCCGTTTGCTTAGTAAAACGCGCAATCTCAGCCTGATGCGGAGCCAAATCAGGATGCGCAGGAACTATCTGCTCGACCAACAACTTCCACTTGCGCTGATTCACACCCCACCAATCATGCACCTCACCATTTACCTGATCACCTAGGCGGCCCGACCAACTCTCAATTGAGTGACAAGTATCAAAACCATTGCGCATCAAAAATAGAAATTTAGCATCGGGGAAAAGTGCACGAACAAATGGCACCCTAAATATCAACTCTGGATATTTGTCCACCAAACGTCTACTGAAGGTAACTGCAAGATAAATACCATAAATCCGTTGAATCCACTTGAGCCTTATATCTGTAGCATCCGCCGCACCCAAACGATAGTGCGCAGCTTCTTGCGTATAGTTACCGATCAAATCTTCGCCCGAATAGATAGCGTGCCAAATCGCTTTGGGTTCGTTAAGGAACGCCACATCATGATGCATCGAAAGCACAATGCCCAATATCGTCGTACCGCTACGCCCAGTACCCAAAATAAATACTGGCTCGCGCACTTTCCTCAACACAGGAAGATGTTTTGCCAAACCAAACAAAGCAAACACCAAAGGGTTGATCCAGCGTCCCTTGGTGGTCAGCGGCCTTCCCTCAAACAAGGCATAACTCAACAGGCGACTATATAACTTGGTAGGTCGTGCCATAATATATGTCGAATCAATCTGTGCAACCATCACTATCCTTAGTGAGTTTTCGGTAACCGATTATTCGGGCTGGCGCACCAACCAAAATCGCCCCCGCTGGAACATCTTTTGTCACCACGGTATTAGCACCAATAATTGCCCAGTCACCAATAACTACAGGTTTAGCAATAACTGTATTCATCCCGATAAAAACATAATCCCCGATTACCACATCACCGGTATACATTCGAAACGGGCGGTTAGGCTCTGGGATAAATTGAGCATCAATAAAATGAGTTAATACCCTAACACCCGCAGTTATTCGGACAAATTTTCCAACTGATACTTTCTCCGGATGAATATCATCAAAGAAAACATCTTCACCTAGAAAAACGTGGGCTGGATCGGTAAATCTAACACCATGCCACATCTGTAATCGAACTCGCCATTTGGCAGACATAGGAAGATGTCTGCTCATAAGCTGAAATAACTTCCCCATCAAACGTCGTGTTGATCGTCGCCGCTGATTGCTGCCTTCGTTAGCATCATCTGTCATTTAGTATCCTCAATCACATTATTGCCAACTTCATTTTTTTTAGACAAATAACGTAATGTAAAGGCAAACCAGTTATCGTCTGGAGTGATAGTTTTAACCACTCGCCCGGGGACACCCACAACCACACTGCAATCTGGCACATCGTTAAGCACTACCGCCCCAGCACCAATAATCACATGATTGCCGACTGTCAAACATCCTCTCCCACGCACATTGCTGATAACGGCCGCACCGCCATTGATCGAGACGTAATCACCGATCACTACATTGGGCCCACCTATGGTGACACGCTGCAAAATTGAGCAATGGTGGCCTATGCGGGTATCAGGGTTCACCACCAAGCCACGTGGATGCCCCAACGACAATCCTGGCCCGGCGACCACCCTTGGGCCTATCCACACCCCCGTTATCAAATCGTTGAGCATGGTGCACAAATAAGCCAACGGTCGCGTAATACGCCAGTTAAAGAATAGTTGACTCAGTCGATAAATCATCACCGCCCGAAAATCAGGATAATATAAATACTTGAAAATCCCGCATTGAGGATGAGTGAGCCGAAAGACATTTATATCTTCACCCACCACTGCGAGCCATTCCTTTAATGCCATCTGCAATCCATTCTCATCGTTAATTTGGCGACAGAAATTTTAAAGCAACTCATGATAAATCGCGTTAATCTTCTCGTAGTGTGCTGCCTTGCTAAAATTTTGTTTAACAGAAGTCCAGCCTGCCAGCCCCATTTGCACTATACCTACAGAATTACAACGCATGGATTCCATTGCTGTGGCAAGCGCCTCATCTGAACCCGGCTCTACCAACATGCCTGTTTCATTGTCTCTAACCACCTCCGGCAAAGCCCCGATTCGCGATGCGATCACCGGCCTCCCCATGGCTTGCGCTTCCAATGCCGTAAGACCAAAGGTCTCATTCAACAAAGATGGATTAATGACGCACAGACAGTTTCGATATAGCTCAGTCAAGCCTAGTCCTTCTTGATGCCCCGTAAATACCACATCATTTTTCAGTCCCGCCTGCTCCACCTCGTGCTTGAATAGACCAGTGTCAATACCTTCACCAACCAAAACCAATTTAGGCCGAGGCTGCGCAAGGGATGCGTATGCACGAAGCAGAACCGGCACCCCCTTCTCCTTCACCATGCGTCCTACATACAGAAAATAATCGCCCACTACGCTTGGCGGCACAGCAATAGGTTGCGTAAAGTGGTGAACCACACTCAACTTTTCGGATGGCATCCCAAGACGAACCAATTGGTCGCGCTGATATTCACTGACTGCGATAAACCGATCTACTTTTGATTTATCGCCCATAGCTGTTGCAAGATAGCCTTCGATCGCAGACAGCGCAGAGCGCGGCACACTACCTCGGTTACACTGCTCGATCACCGCATGCCAATACGCATGTCCATGGCAACGATCACAGAATCGCCCTTGCGAATACAGCCCGTGCGTCGCACACACCGTTTTGTATTCATGTAAGGTTTGCACCACAGGAATGCCACGCTTGTGCAATGGCGACAAGACGCTGCTGGTCAGTTGCCCATAGTAGATATGCAGATGCGCTATGTCTGGTGCGAAACTGCTTAACCCAGCCTCTAATTTTCTTCTTGCCTCGATGGAATACAAAAAATGTACAAGATTTTGTATGCCCCCAGCTTCACTGGTATTCACACCATGCGGAAGGTCGCCGACCTTCCAACCGTTCAGAATATCCTGATCATGCTGACTGGCAAATGTCTTAGTTGCATGCCCGCGCTCAAGCAAGAGTCTTGTCAAATCAAAAAAATACTTATCTGACCCTCCTCTTACATAGTGAAAGTTATTTACCTGAAGGACAGATGGTCGCATCATCAATCTCCACATTGGGTACACTCGTCTGACCGGCGACCATTGCCCGCTCTAGCAACGGCAAAGTGTTTAATAATGCAATAAACATACTATTAAGTGTTGAATACAACACATGCCCCGCAGTTCCAGCAATGCCTAGCAGCAAGAGGTCAATAAACAATACAGACCTAGCAACTGATGAGTGGCGAGAGCCAATATACGCCTGAGCAAGATAAAACAACCAAAAAGCCCCTTGCAGTATCAAACCAACGAGGCCGTCAATCATGAATACATCAAAGTAATCGATTTCGACTAACTTCTCTCTACCATCATACAAGTTAGCCATCCCCTGTAAGTAAAGGGACCAGCCCCGTCCAAATAGTAAATCACCCAAACTGTAACTAGAGGTTATCAACTGAATGGCCATGCCAGCAAAATAATCCCGCCCAGTCAACACCGCAAACAAGAGCCCTTGCTGCGAATAGAAATAGAGGAATTTCTTAACAATGCCCATTTCTGCCGACACCAGCCACGACAACAAAGAAATAAGGGCGGTTAATACGAGCAGCACTATCATGAGTGGCTTTTTTCTGACCCTCAAATTAGGGAGCACCAAACCAGAGCACACCAAGGGTATAGCAGTCCACATAATGAGTATTCCTGCTATAACAGTCTTGGTCTGCAATAGTACCGCCAGCAATAATGAGACCACCCCCAAGAAAATATACTTGCCAATTTTCTTGCTCCGAGTCCAAGTCCAGAACATGGCCACTCCAGCAATCACAACAAAAGTTGAACCCACATCATTGCCAGCCTTAAAGAAACCGAGTCCACCAAAAGCGTCCTCTTCCTTACCTGCGAATTGTGCAACAGTTGAGTAGCCGACACCCATAACCCCCGCAACAATATTCGCGGCGATCACTACATAAGAAAACCAGAACAAGGAGTGTACGTAACTATTGAAACGCGTCCTACGCATCTCATGCTTTGCAATAATATTGATGTATGTTTTTAAGAAAATAAAAAAAATAAAGTGCAACATCAACCGCAATTGGAAATGCAAATCGAGAACGAGCCAAGAATTCTGACTGTAAAAGAAAGAATGGTAGGACACACATGCTAGAAGAATGAAAAAACCACCGGATAAAATCAACCAGCCATCACGTGAATGGCGAGCAAGCCAAATAAAAATCAAGCTCATAACGGAAATACGATATAACTGCGAGATACTTACCGCACTCGGCACCTCTCGAATCAGCCAACCATTCAGGGCATCGATGAGTAACGCCGGCATCATCAACCAAAGAATAATCCGAGCAATTTTCAGGCCGATGGAGTCAATGATCATTGAGTTATTTGAAATGCCAACGAACTGCTTGAGTGATCCGGAATATTCGTGGAAAAACATAGTTCAGGGACCGCTTAATCAAAAATAAGGTTACCGATGCTCGGTTTACCCACAACAAGAGTAATGGGTATTTAGTACACGCCAGCTCCTGCAATAACTCGTAGTCTTTAATCCTCACTTCCAGTCTTTTACTCAATGTAAGATCGGCGACTGGCGGCTTATTTACATCCAGCAAATGCTGCCGAGTCAACACAATCCATCTATACCAACGCCTATTTTTGCAATCATCTTTCTTTGTCGGAGATGAGGCTGAAAAGCCACCTATGCGATATTCAACCAATGGTTGATCAATAAAATATAGACCATCAGAAATCAAGGCCCTAAACCCAATTGCCTGATCCTCAATCATCAACTCAGGTTCTAGCTTACCAAATAGCTCAAACAGTTTCGTGGACCACCCATGAGATGCACCAATAATACCTTCCGGCAAGAACCCATCGCTTTTTAACGCTGGCTTTCTAATACCTAAATCGCGGCCAGATTCATCAATTTGCCGTACTGTGGTATGGATCGAAAGGGCTCCCCGCCCCATCTCCATCCACTTTCTAACTAGCACATCGGTCCTTTCAGCCTGCGAAATATCATCACCCGCCGCAATCACAACGAACTCCCCACTTGCTAAACTCATCACCTGATTGATATGCCCGCCAATACCTAGATTAGGTTTGTTGCAATTGAGCACTATCTGATGAGGGCCTTGGTATTGGCTTGCCATCTCCTGCATGATTTTAAATGTCTTATCTGGCGAACCATCGTCCGACAGAATAATTTGCAGCGGTGAATAGGTTTGCGCAAATGCACCTACAATTGCTTCGCGGATAAATTTCTCTTGCTGATAGGCGATTAAACCAAAAGTGACCAAAGGTTTTTCTTGTGCACTCAATTCAATAAGTCCTCAATTTATAAAGTGCTAATTACTTTGGCAGGAACGCCACCAGCAACTGCTCTAGCGGGGATGTCGCTAGCAACAACGGCACCAGCCGCAATGACAGCATCATCGCCGATAGTGACACCTTTCAACACCATAACTCGTGAGCCAATAAATACATTGCGTCCGATCTTAATCGGTTTACATTCGTGAGTACCTGCAACACGCCTAGCAGGGTGCAGGTCGTGGAAGTCCGAATCTGCCGCGCTAAATTCCGGCCCAATCAAAGTGTTTTCGCCAATGAAAATGGTCGTTCGCTCGGCAATAAGCACTGCATTGTTGTTGATCCTTACACCACTCTCTATCTCAATTACTGCTGAAGACTCACGTGCATCCATATGGATGTATCCACTCAAATAAAAGGGGGATGGCCAAAAACCAAGACTACATCTACCTAATTTAATTTTACCGTTTCCTGTCATCAGAATTGGCTGACGAACATTCGCGATGCTCTCGACAACAGTAACATCAGATAGCAGTATATATTTGATTATTCGTATTTTCTGAATAATCCTCATAGAAAGCCGCCCAACAAAACGAAGAAGGCGCTTAAATGTCGCAACCTTAAGATGCGGCATGACTCGCCCCCCCCATCTTGTGCATTTCCTTAATGCCAATGTATACCATCGCAAGCCAATGAATAAGATAAGTAAGCACATACGCCATCGGCACACCTTTCAAGCCATACATACCAACAAAAAGCCAGCTCAATATAACTAGGGAAATCGAGAAGAAAATTTCGGTAAATACAAAATATTTAACGAGCCCACGCCCAACCAATATGTAGCCTACGATCCACGATCCAATTTTGATCACATCACCCGTTAATTGCCACGGAAAAAGGTCGCGCATGGGTAAGAACTCTTGCGTGAATAAGCTCTGAATAATAAAGTCACGCAAGAAAAACATGCTCACTGCACCCACAATAACGAGGGGCAAGATAAATCGATAAACTTTAAAAATCTCAGCTTTAAGTTCGGTGGAGCTACGTATCTCTGCCAATCGCGGTAAGTAATATACGGAGAGTGTAGTTGTCACCAGCATAAGGTAAATCTCGCTGATTTTCCATGAGGCTTGCCAGTAGCCAGCAGCCTCCATCCCTAATTGGCTTACTAAATGATCACGAATAAACATAAAGGTGAGAGGCATAGCAATTGCAGAGGTGATACCCATTAGGCCGAAGCCCGATAGCTCGTGCAGCGCGGAGCGGTCCATTTTGCCCCAGAGAAATTGCGTTTTAAACCAATCACGCTTGGAAATCATCAAGGTCGTTGAAAGCAACACGACCGCTGGGTTTATGGTAAAAGCGACGAGCACACCATACAAGCCGAATTTATATGCAAGAATACCGGTGAGTGACATGACCAACAAGCTGCCGATGATATTGGCAGCAACATAGATGTGAACTTCTTTTTTTCCGTTGACAATAGCAAGTAGCAAAGTGTTCGCAGCCATCGCAGGCAATGATAAAGCAAGCCACACAAAGACACTCGACATCTCAGCACGGTGCAACAACCATTCAGATAGGTGGTTACCCAAAAGAAGCAGAACAAGACCAGCCACTAATGAAACCAACAGTGAAAAACGAATAGCGGTTTGCCAAATACGACGCTGTTTGGCTTCGTCATCAAAATTTTGCGCTGTGGATTTGGTGACCCCTGCCCCAAACAACCCCCCCGCCAAGCTAACAGCGATGGAAACCGCGTTCTGAAACTGACCAATAATAGCGTACCCCGCTGGCCCAACATAAACCGCCAAGATTTTGTTGAGTACCAGCGCACTTGCAACTTTGACAATGACGGAAATACCGTTGAGCAGGCTGGTTTTAACAAGGCTCATGAACAACTACGCGAGCTTGTTGCAGGCAGCAATGACTGCCGATGCACTAGCCTCATCCAAGTGCGGCCCAATCGGCAAGCTCAAGCAGTGGTTAGCAAATTGTTCAGCCAGCGGGAACTGACCATTAACGTAACCTGCATCTGCATATGCTTGTTGGAGATGTGGCGGAATAGGGTAGTGAATCAATGTCCCAATCCCTGCCTCACCCAATGCCTTTTGCAAAGCATCACGCTGTGGATGTTGAATGACAAATAAGTGCCATGCAGGCTCGGCCCATTGCGGCACGAAGGGAATGGTTAGCCCAAGACTGCTCAACTCTTTTTTGTAACGATTTGCAATTGCAGCGCGGCGCAAATTCCACTCATCCAACACCTTGAGCTTAACGCGCATGACTGCAGCTTGGATAGGGTCAAGACGGCTATTAAAGCCTCGGACATCGTTCACGTATTTAAAACGTGAACCATAGTTGCGTAGTACTCGAATACGCTCCGCCAACTCTGCATCATCTGTGGTGATTGCTCCGCCATCACCAAATGCGCCTAGATTCTTGCCAGGATAAAAACTCCACGCCACGATGTCGCCATGTGCTCCTAGACGCTTGCCTTTGTACTTCGCACCGTGCGCTTGCGCACCATCCTCCAACACTTTCAAGCCATGCTTGCGGGCAACAGCCAGAATGGCATCCATGTCGCAAGGCTGACCATACAGATGAACAGGCAAAACGACTTTGGTACGAGGTGTC
Organism: Ferriphaselus amnicola; assembly: GCF_000974685.2. Classification (NCBI taxonomy): domain Bacteria; kingdom Pseudomonadati; phylum Pseudomonadota; class Betaproteobacteria; order Nitrosomonadales; family Gallionellaceae; genus Ferriphaselus; species Ferriphaselus amnicola. The sequence goes on along the minus strand of NZ_AP018738.1, from coordinate 701,237 downwards.
AGAGCTGCCTCAATGCATGCAGGGTCTATGTTGTAAGTAGCGGCATCTGGCTCAACTGGAATAGGAGTTGCGCCACACTGGCTCACTGCCAGCCATGTGGCAATGTAGGTGTTGCTGGGTACAATGACTTCATCACCGACACCAACACCAAGAGCTAATAAAGCAAGGTGCAGGGCATCTAGACCGTTGGCAACGCTTACGCAATATTTAGATTCGCAGTAGTTAGCGTACTCATGCTCGAATGCTTCAACCTCACCACCCAAGACATACCAGCCCGAATTAAGAACTCGCTTGATAGCGGCATCTAATTCAGGCTGAAGTTCGGTGTAGGTTGCTTTTAAATCTAGGAATGAGATTGTCATTTTGCCAAGCTCTTCTCTTTCACGATATTGATAAAGTCTACGTAATTGCGAATGTAGTCTTTAGCATCATAGTGATGTGATGCAAAAACCAAGAGAACGGCATCATCAGTGTATTTGTATTGAACGCCCCACGTCATCGGTGGCAGATATATACCCTTATCTGAAGAGTCCAAAGTAATCTCAGTCCTATTATTACCATCATCGGCTAATACGCTGCAGCTTCCTCGAACACAAATCAGGAACTGATGGCAAGCGAAATGCGCGTGCTCTCCGCGGGTTTCCTTACTGGGCACGTCGAACACCATGAAGTAACGCTTCGGAGCGAAGGGAATGTGCTTCTCAAACTCCCCAACAGTTAAACTACCACGCAAATCTGGAATAAGCGGGAGCCTATGTACGGTTACTCCATTTACCGAAGTCTCGTCAGCGTAAGGCGGTTTACGCATGGCGCATGGCGTTTGCAGTGTTTCAGATATGCTATCCTTGGTATTGCTGTATCCAATAATTCGCGCCGGATTACCAACAACAATGGCATTGGGTGGTACTGATCTGGTCACCACGGCCCCAGCCCCCACCAACGCACCTTCCGCCACAATGACCCCTGGCAATATGGTTGCATTAGCACCAATTGATGCGCCTGCCTTAATCACCGTTTTTAAAAATTGATCTGGATAGACTTTAGAGCGTGGCATCAAGTCATTAGTGAAGGTTGCATTCGGCCCTATGAAAACATTGTCCTCAATGCGCACACCATCCCATAGTTGCACACCACTTTTGATCGTTACGTTGTCGCCAATAATCACATCATTTTCAATAAGAACATTTGCACAGATGTTACAGTTCCCACCAATGCGAGCACCTACAAAAACTACGCAAAATTGCCAGATTCGCGTCCCATCACCTATATTAGGCGACTTAACGTCTGCCTGCGTATGTATGAAATTATTCACCATAATGACTCTACAAAGAACCTTTGAAATTTAGACAATCTCGGAATACCCCTCTTAAGCTGAGTTACCAAAAAGCACACAAAGGAAGAGTGCGCTTCTCAGAGGAGAGCGAACTCCAACTAAGCCTCCTAACCATAAGGCTCACATGCCTTCCTATTTACTGATCGAACACCGTCACTTATAACAGCCAGAAGAACAGCAATAAAGCATCCCAGCAGTGAAGCCAACAGCACAATTAAAGCTCGCTTAGGTTTCACTTTCTGATCTGGCGTTGAGGATGCATCCAGCACTTTAAAGGCAAACTCACCATCAGCACTTGCTAGCATAGCCTTTTTTTGTTCCTTTGAAATCAGCTCAAAAAGCGATTGCCTCACTTCCTGAACTTGTGTTTTCCCCAGAGCTTCGTTCAAATATTGTAAGTTGCGTTGGCTACTTTGAACCGCACGCTGACGCAGATACTCATTCAATTGAACAATTAGAGTATTTGCTAATTTCGATGCCACCTCTGGATTTCCCCACTCGACAGAGACAGTAATCAAATCATCTTTCTTACCCCTATCAACCCCCAACACCCCATCCTTTGTAAGTAAGCGAAATGCGTCCCATAAGCTTGGCTGCTCCCTTGAATTTGTATTTTTCCACCCCTTTCGCACCGAATCCCACTCATCCACATACAAAATTGGCATCAATTCGTTATCTTGAATGAATTTCCACAAGAACGTCCTCGAGTTCAATACCGCGAGATTCTCCTCTACTGAGGATGAATTGCCGATGGATATTCCTGCCAATGATGCCAACCCACCAAATTGCGAAAGCGCAGACGAGGCGGCACTCTTCCCCGAATCAGCATCTGAAGCCGGCGCAATCAGAATCTCAGCTCGATAGATATTAGGCATCATTAACGAAATACCTGCAGCCAGAATCCCAGACATGAGAGTCGCACCAATAATCATCACTCGCCGCCTCCAGATTACAGCCCAAAGGGCGAGCAAATCAATCTCGTCGTCCCCGTCAGCCACAACGCTCACTCTAGACTCTCTCAGAGTAGTTTCAATATTTCGAGTCACTAGAGTACTCCCATAATCCTTAATGTAGCTATACTGACACCACTCTGCATCAGCACTTTAGACCATGCGATAGCACCATCCAGTACATTGACACGATTAATATCCTGCGGCACTACGATGGCATCACCGGGCTTAATTGGTGCTCCCTTGACCTTTTTCCCAGCAACAACCACTCCGCTAGCGCGAACTAAGAATATGGTGTCTTCTTTGGCAGCCTCGGTAACTCCTCCCGCCATCTCAATATAATCATCACGCTTAAGCTTGGTATCAAACGAAAGTGCAGCAGGGTTATAAACCTGCCCCATGACGATGACTTCAGCAGGAGTTTCTGGGATTTGTATTTTGTCACCATCATGCAGCACAACATCAGCACCACCCGCAATTTGCGTCATCCCTTCGGGAAACTCAATCAGCAGTCTTCCCACAGGCTCAGAGGACTCAAGTTCAGCCAAGAATCTACTTGTTTGATCGATTGTTTCTTTCTTTGCCTTAATCAAATCAGCGTCATTAAGCTTAGCGAGATCAGCTCCCAGTTGATTGAGCTGCCTACGGATCTGCCCAGCTAGGCGCTTATTATCTTCAGCCTGTTGCTTGCGAACAGACTCTCGCGTCAAGACCATCGCTGGCAAATAGGCATCCGAACTCAAGCCACCGGCACGCGCAATAAGCGATGATAAGCGATCCCCCTTAGCTACTGTATAGACACCAGGGAACCGCACTTCTCCACTTAGCGTGACCTTTTGCGACTCACCCCAGTTGGCAATCGTGCGCACCAACACCTCGTCATAGACTCGCAATGAAACATCAGCCTCAGCAACGCCCATCAGAAGCTTCTCTAAATCATGCTCATCACGAGATGTCTCGCGAATTTCGCCATCCACCACAGTATGATGAGTAACTTCAACTCGCTTCAGGTAACTCTCCGGCAGCAGACTGTCTTTAGATGCAATCAAATCCCGTAACATCATCCCCGGTTTAAAACCGTAGCGCCCGGGGCGCTTGACCGCTCCCGTAAGATCGACATAAGGCCCCGGATCCTCTGCATTCGCATGCAACAGAACTAGATCACCCGCCTGAATGGGTACGGCTTTGCCATTCAACCCCATATCTAGGTTGATTTTTTGACGACTACCGCCATTTTCTAACCGATCAATTTCGAACCGAGCTTTGTCGGCGGTATGCAAGGGGCGTCCCGCCAATTCAAGCAACTCGCGCAGACCTCGCTCGCGGCTCAACTCATAAATCCCCGGACGAGTCACCTCACCGGCAACAGCAACCACGTCACCAATGGGCGGAACAAACACCACATCGCCGGGCAACAATTGGCGGTCATTATGACCATCCCCCTTAAGCAAAAAATCGTACATGTCGATTTCGCCAACTTTTTTGCCGCCTCGTTTTAATTGCACATGTCGCAAGCTGCCGCGCTTGCTCGGACCACCCGAGGCGAACAGAGCGTAGGACAAGGTGGCCAAACTACTCACCTGATAGGCACCTGGATTTCGCACATCACCCAAGACAAAAACGCGCATTGAGCGCAAATGCCCCATAGTGATAGAGGCGGTCACTCCCGTCAGTTTTTTGCTAATCTGCTCCGCCAAGGTGGCTCGGGCGCTGTTATAGGAAATTCCGGTCAAGCCGATCTCCCCGAGATCAGGAACATTGACCATGCCATTGCGATCCACCGTCAAGGACAGCGAGTCATTGCGACTGCCGTAATACTGCACCCGCAGCTCATCGCCCGGCCCCAGCACATACTCGGGAGGAATCGGCACATCGGTCATGGGTGATAAGGTAGCCGCTGGATTCAAAAAGAGTTGATAACCATATTGCTTGAGTCGATCAGCAGACTCACCACCACTCCACAAGCCATTATTTTCAGGATTGAAGCCACCTTGGTTCATGCTTCCTTGGTTCATGCTTCCTTGGTTCATGCTTCCTTGGTTCATGCTTCCTTGGTTCATGCTTCCTTGGTTCATGCTTCCTTGGTTCATGCTTCCTTGGTTCATGCTTCCTTGGTTCATGCTTCCTTGGTTCATGCTTCCTTGGTTCATGCTTCCTTGGCCCACTCCTGAACCCCACACAGCTCCAGATAGTTGACCAACCGAAGTACGCATTCCAGACGTCATTAGACGATGATTGAATGACTTCTCAATCGCGCTGTTCTCTTCAGGCTGCGGCGGCAAAATAGTGGGCTGCGGCATCGGCTCATCAGAGTTACCCGTCGAAGTGGTTTGTTGCTGCCCCATTTTCGCAAACATACCGGCTTGACCTTTTTGCCCCAGCATAGCCGCCAAACCTGCCGAATCCTGTGCGAACGCTCCAGTCCCGATAGCCAATGCCATCAAGACAGCCGCACTCATTTTAATCAACTTATTAGTCATCACTTCTATCTCATTCCTTAGTCAACACACAAACAACCGACCAAATTCAACTTCTTCCCATGACACCGGAGCTAAGCACATACAGCTCACAGCAACGAGGCACCTATAATTTTTGCCCATTTTACCATAGCAACTCTCACGCTCCGATGCATCGACTCAGAAGACATCTACAAGTCTACAAGCGCTCCGCTACGAATTGCGCACGCATCCATTCGCTCATTTGTAATAGCCCATCGTTAAAATCAACCTGAGCCGCCCAACCCAGCTCCTCAGCGATACGCGAACAGTCCAAGTACAACTCAGGAACATCAAAATTACGGCCGGGTAGATACTTCACTTTCGCAATTTTCCCTGTAACCTCTTGCAATGCCGACAGCAGTTGATTGATGCTCAATCCGACACCACTACCGACGTTGTAAACACCGATCTTTTCGGAGTCGATCACAGCCACACAGGCTCGTGCGAAGTCAGATGCATGGATATAGTCACGCACAACCGAACCGTCCCCCCAGACCGTAATTTCCTCATTTCTCAGAATTCTGTTCATAAAGACCGTGACGGCACCTTGCTTGCCACGCGGATCTTGTCTAGCACCATATGGATTAGAAAGTCGCAATATGCTGTACTTTAGGCCATATAACACATAGAACAAGTGCAGGTAATGCTCAATCGTTAACTTTGTCACGCCATAAGAGCATAGAGGAAGCGTCGGGTGGTTTTCAGGGATCGGCTGCCGCTCAGGGATGCCGTAAACGGTTCCACCCGAGGATACAAACACAACCTTCTTAACTGCATATTTAACACACATCTCAAACAGGGCAATGGATTCCACGACATTCGACTGAACGTCAAAAATCGGATCCTCATTCGAGGTCTGAGGAACGGTGCTCGACACCAAGTGCACGACCACATCAACCCCCGCCTTGAGAATCTTCTCTAGCTCTCCTCGATTGCCGAAATCCGCTTGATAGAACTCAACTTCGTCGCGCAACGGTCTAAATCGCTCAGGATAGCGATCAAGCGACAAAACATGGTGCCCTGCTAAACATAACTCATCTACGACATAAGAGCCGAGAAAACCACTTCCTCCCAATACCAAAACTCTCTGCATATTAACTCCTCGCGCGCGCCAAGCTACTCAAGCAGCATTAGCGATACACATCGCCAACTCCACCTCCCATGCCGAGCTTTGCACGGCGAAGGTGTTTTGCAGCTTTTGATTCGACATCCTTGAGTTAGCCGGGCGGGGCGCGGGTAGCGGATATTGGTCGGTCGCGATCGGAGTCATCGTTACCTGCCGCTCGGGGAGGCCTTGCCGGACTACTTCAGCGGCGAAGCCGTGCCACGAAGTTTCACCGGCTGCAGTGAGGTGGTAAGTACCCGATCGGCTTGCCGCCAGCTCTGTGGAGATCATGGGCGAATGAAGCTGCGCCAAAATCTGCGCGGTGACTTCGGCGATGCCGCGACTCCAGGTCGGGGCACCGAACTGGTCGGCGACGATCTTGAGTTCGTCTCGCTCGTTGCCAAGCCGCAGCATGGTGAGCATGAAGTTGTGGCCGCGTGCGCCATACACCCAACTGGTGCGTAGAATGAGGTGTTTGCAGCCCACCGCACGGATGGCTTGCTCGCCAGCGAGCTTGGTCTGGCCATAGACGCTCTGTGGGTTGGGCTGATCGTCTTCGACGTAAGCTGTGGGCTTGCTTCCATCGAAGATGTAGTCGGTGGAGTAATGCACCAGCCAGGCATCCAATCGTTTGGCCTCTTCCGCGAAGACACCGGGGGCGATGCCATTGACCTGCATCGCTAGTTCCGGTTCGGCTTCAGCCTTGTCCACGGCGGTATAGGCGGCAGGGTTGACGATGATGGCGGGCTTGAGTTCGCGCACAAAGCTGCGCACCGCGTCGGTGTCGGTGATATTCAATTCGGACATATCGACCGCCACGACGTCACCTAAGGGGGCGAGCGTGCGTACCAGTTCCCAGCCAACTTGGCCTTTGGCACCGGTGACGAGTATCTTTCTCATGCGAACACCTCAGCATCCTTCAATAGTTTGGCGGCTTGGTCTTTGGCTGACAGCAAGGGGGGCGCGCCGTGGAGTTGCCAGTCGATGTTGAGCGCGGGGTCGTTCCATAGAATGGAGCGTTCGTATGCCGGCGCCCAGTAGTCGGTGGTCTTGTAGAGAAATTCGGCGGTGGCGCTGAGTACGACGAAGCCATGAGCAAAGCCCGGCGGTATCCACAGCATGCGCTTGTTCTCGGCCGAGAGGCGGAGGGCGACGGATTGACCAAAGGTGGCTGAGTTCTTGCGTATATCGACGGCAACATCAAGCACTTCACCTGCAATCACGCGCACCAGTTTGCCTTGTGGCTGTTGAATCTGGTAATGCAGTCCACGCAGTACGTGCTGGGCAGATTTGGAGTGGTTGTCTTGTACGAACGGGGTGGTGATGCCGGTCAGTTCGGCAAAGCGCTGTTGGTTGAAGCTCTCAAAGAAGAATCCACGCGCATCACCAAACACGGTCGGCTCGACGATCAGTAGGTCGGGAATGGCGGTGGCGACGATCTTCATGGGAAGTAGTCCTCTCGCAGAATGCGCTTGAGGTATTGGCCGTAGCCATTTTTAGCTAGCGGTACGATCAGCTTCTTGAGCTGTTCGGCATTGATGTAGCCCCGGGTGTAAGCGATCTCTTCGGGGCAGGCGATCTTGAGCCCTTGGCGCTTTTCCAAGGTCTCGATGAATAGGGAGGCTTCCAGCAGCGACTCGTGGGTGCCGGTATCCAGCCAAGCGTAGCCACGTCCCATCACTTGTACGTCGAGTTTGCCGCGTTCAAGGTAGATCTGGTTGACGGTGGTGATTTCCAACTCTCCGCGCGCGGAGGGTTTGATCGATTTGGCGATCTCGACGATGTCGTTGTCGTAAAAGTACAGGCCAGTGACGGCATAACTGGATTTGGGCTTGAGCGGCTTTTCTTCTAAGCTGATCGCTCGGCCTTGTGGGTCGAATTCGACCACGCCGTAACGTTCGGGGTCATGCACGTGGTAGGCGAAGACGGTGCCACCGTCAACGCCGCTGGCGGCCGCTTGTAGCTTCTTCTCAAAGCCATGGCCGTAGAAGATGTTGTCACCCAAGACGAGGGCACAGCTGTCATTGCCGATGAATTCTTCGCCGATGATGAAGGCTTGCGCTAAGCCATCCGGTGAGGGTTGTACGGCATAGCTAAGATTCAATCCCCATTGAGCGCCGTCGCCCAGCAGCTGCTGGAAGCGTGGGGTGTCTTGGGGAGTGGAGATGATGAGGATGTCCCGAATTCCCGCCAGCATGAGCGTTGACAGCGGGTAGTAGATCATCGGCTTGTCATACACGGGTAGCAGTTGCTTGGAGACGGCTTGGGTCACGGGATACAAGCGTGTGCCGGAACCGCCGGCTAGGATGATGCCTTTCATGCCTCACTCCTCTGAGAATAGTTCTGACTGATCCAGTTCTGGTAATCGCCGCTCAACACACCATTCACCCAGTCAGTATTAGAGAGATACCATTCGACGGTCTTGCGCAGGCCGGTCTCGAAGGTCTCTTGCGGCTTCCAACCCAGGTCGCGCTCAATCTTGCTGGCGTCGATGGCGTAGCGTTTGTCGTGACCAGGGCGGTCTTGTACGTAGGTCTTGAGGCGGGCATGCGGTGCGCCTTGGGGATGCAGCTCATCCAGGATGGCACAGATCGTGTCCACCACTTCTAGGTTGGTCTTTTCGTTCCAACCGCCGATGTTGTAGGTCTCGCCAAGTTTCCCGCGTTCGAGCACAAGGCGTAGGGCGCGGGCGTGATCGTCCACATAGAGCCAGTCGCGGATGTTGTCGCCTTTGCCATAGATCGGCAGCGGTTTGCCAGAGACGGCATTGAGGATCATCAGCGGGATGAGCTTTTCAGGGAAGTGGTAAGGGCCGTAGTTGTTGGAGCAGTTGGTGGTGACGACGGGGAGGCCATAGGTGTGATGCCAAGCACGAACCAAGTGATCCGAGGAGGCTTTGCTGGCGGAATAGGGTGAGTTGGGTTCGTAGGCGGTGTCTTCGGTGAAGAAGCCCTCGTCGCCCAAGCTGCCATAGACTTCGTCGGTGGAGATATGGTGGAATCGAAAGGCGGCTTTGCGCAGGCCATCCAGTCCATTCCAATAACTGCGTGCGGCTTCCAGCAGGGTGTAGGTGCCGACGATGTTGGTCTCGATGAAATCGGCTGGACCCGTGATGGAGCGATCCACGTGCGATTCGGCGGCCAGGTGCATGATGGCATCCGGCTGGTGCTCGCGGAATACCCGCGCCACTTCAGCCGCATCACAAATATCCACTTGCTCGAAACAGTAACGTGGGCTGTCCGACACCGATGCCAGCGAGGTCAGGTTGCCAGCATAGGTCAACTTGTCGAGGTTGATCACCGTGTGATCGGTCTCACCAATCAGTTGCCGCACTACCGCTGATCCAATAAAACCCGCGCCGCCAGTTACGATTATTTTTTTCATCAGTTTTCCAGTTAGTTCTATGAAACGGGCCTACTGCTGCACCATCACACCCGCCAAAATGCGGGCGAATGGTACACAACGACAACGATCTCCGAAAGGGCTATCCATCGACGCCCAGTGACTTTACAGGACTAGCCGTGGTCAGCCGCTGCGCAAGCACTTCGCCCTCATAGAATTGCCACAAACTCCCCGGCAGCATGATGATCCACGGCTCATTATCAGTCAGGGGTTGGGTAGCAATGATTGCCACACGGTCGTGCGGAGTCGTGACCTCGCTAAAATCCACCATCACGTCTTCGTCTTTCAGATGCGCCACATTGAAAGGTGCTCGGCGCACGATATAGCTTAACTCGGTGGAGCTATGAGCGAAAAGACTATCGCCATTTGAAAGCAGATAGTTGAAGATACCCATGGCCGCCAACGGATCACTCAACTGATGCAATGCATCGAATAACTCTGCTCGCTCCGGCATCACAGCACCAAAACGCTCACGCAAGCTTTGTAGTAGCCAGCAGAAGATACGCTCACTGTCCGTATTTCCCACAGGAACAAAACTGCCATCGAGTCTCGGCTGAAACTGGGGCAGGTTTCCATTATGAGCGAATATCCAATAGCGCCCCCACAGCTCACGCTGAAAGGGATGCGTATTTTCTAGTGTGACTACGCCTTGCGTCGCCTTGCGGATGTGGGCGATGACATTGAGCGAGCGGATCGGATAATTGCGCACCAACTCAGCAATAGGCGACTGCGCAGAAGGAAGAGGATCAAGGAACACGCGGACGGCTCGCCCTTCGAAGAAGGCTATCCCCCAGCCATCGGCATGTACATCGGTTGCCCCGCCACGCTTTTGAAAGCCAGTGAACGAAAAACAGATGTCCGTCGGGACATTGCAATTCATGCCAAGCAATTGACACATCAGCGCCCTACTCCTTGAATCGCATGGAAAGGTCGATCGCCTTCAAATCCTTGGTCAATCCCCCGATGGAAATGCGATCGACCCCCGTATCTGCGATGGCTCGCACGGTGGCTAAACTCACGCCACCGGAGGCTTCCAACTCTGCCCTCCCATTCGTGAGGGCGACCGCAGCTCGCATCCCAGCCAAATCAAAGTTATCGAGGAGAATCAACTGCGCACCCGCATCTAGAGCTACGCGAAGCTCATCCAAAGTCTCGACCTCAACCTGAATCGTCACGCCGGGTGATGCCAAACTGAATGCCTGAAGCAACGCCTGCTGGATACCACCGGCCGCTAGGATGTGATTTTCTTTGATTAAAATACCATCGAACAGGCCGATGCGCTGATTGCAACCGCCGCCGACGCGAACCGCGTATTTCTGCGCAATGCGCAATCCAGGCAGAGTCTTGCGTGTGTCGAGTATCTTTGCACGCGTACCCGCCACCTCATCGACATAGCGCCGCGTCTGTGTCGCCGTGGCTGATAACGTCTGCAAGAAATTGAGGGCCGCGCGCTCAGCCGTCAATAACGAACGAGCTGAGCCACGAATCTCGCAAATGGTTTGGCCAGCAGATAGAGACTCACCTTCCTGAACAAGCCAGTGAATCTCAATCGCACGATCAACAAACTGAAAGCACGCATCGAACCAAGCAACTCCGCAAAGCACCGCCGCCTCACGCGTAATGACCGAGGCATACCCCACAGCTTGCGCTGGGATCAATCTAGCCGTCAGATCACCGCCACGAACGTCCTCATCCATTGCGGCACGAACATTGGCCTGAATTTGTGCAGCAAGTGTTGGATCGAGCAGCATGAGGTCTTTCGGCATACGGAAACGACAATTAGCGGAGTCTATCACTCCAAGACTGCAATAAAAAAGCCGCTTACGCGGCTTATTTAACCACCCGCAGGTGCGGACGAGGGCTGGCTGGCGGCTCGGGCGGCTCGTCATCAGACGTCGCATCTTTGGATGCAGCACCTGCGGACTCACCACCTTGAAACACCAAACCGTTACCATTTTCCTTGGCATAGATGCCGATAACCGCATCCAAGGGCACGAACAACTGGTGCGGAGCTCCGCCGAAGCGACCACTGCACGTGATGTCATCGTTGCCAAGATGCAGGTTATTGACCGCCTGCAAGCTGATATTCAACACAATCTCGCCATTCTTGATATAGGCCAGCGGGACTCGCGTATTCCCATCCACACGAACATGTAAATAGGGAGTCAGTCCGCTGTCCGTGCACCAGTCATAAATCGCACGGATCAAGTAGGGCTTGGTTGACAGCTCGTCCACTTACTTGCGCATCGCCTTTTCAGAGGGAGTCATCGCTTCAAAATAGGCAGGGCGAGCGAATAAGCGCTCCGCATACTTCATCACCGGCACAGCTTCCTTGCCCAGCTTGACTCCATAGTGATCCAGACGCCACAACAATGGAGCAATCGCCACATCAAGCATAGAGTAGTCATCGCCCAGCATATATTTCTGCTTGGCGAAGATAGGGGCGATCTGAGTCAGTCCGTCCCGAATCGCGAGCCGCGCTTGATCAGCCTCTTTGTCCGAACCGTGCTCAATAGCGGGAATGTGGCTGAACAAATCCTGCTCGAAACGGTGCAAGAATAAACGCGCACGCGCACGAGCGACTGGATCTGCCGGCATCAGCTGTGGATGTGGGAAGCGCTCATCGATGTACTCATTGATGATATTGGCTTCATACAGGATCAGATCCCGCTCCACCAAAGCTGGCACTTTGCCATAAGGATTGATCACTGCGATGTCTTCTGGTTTGTTGAAAACATCTACATCTACGATCTGGAAGTCCATGCCCTTTTCAAACAGCACGATGCGGCAGCGCTGGCTGAATGGGCATGTCGTCCCTGAATACAACGTCATCATTAGTGGTTTATACCTTCAATAGCTGGTTCTTGCGCATGGCCGAACGAACCAAATGGTAGCCGATAGTGCTTACAACACCACCCACCACAAGAACAGCCAGCAAAGGCATCGTGCCCTTACCATCCATCCCCGCCACCCAGTTGAATCGCTCGAAAAGGGTGCCAATGATAATACAAACCGCTACGAAATTGATAGCAGATAAACTGTGACGTGGGCCGGGGAAGCAGAAAGTCACGAACGGAATGACAAACTTCAGGAAAATCATCGACCACCACAGGAAGGTGTAATTGCCATCTTGCATCGCATAGATACGGTCAGTTTCATCGGGCAAGTTACCGTACCAGATGGTCAGGTACTGTGCGAAGAAGGTATAGACCCACAGCAAAGTGAAGGCAAACAGCATCTGAGCGATGTAGTTAGGGATATGATCCTTGATGTTGACGCGCAGCTTACCGCTGGCATTCAGAAAGAACACCCACACCACCAAGAAGGACAGATACATACCGAAATTACTGACGATATTCTGCAAACCGTAAATCGCACTATGCCAGGAGGGCATCAGCGTCATTTCAAAGTCCCAAGAAACCATAGTTCCGTACAACACATAGAAGAATGGGATCCAAGTCGCGGTGTCATGGAAACGCTCTCTGTCCGCATCGCTACGATCAGCCACATCCTGACGCTTGATATACAAGGAGCAAAGATAGCCCATGAACAGCATGCCGATGATTTCACGTGCTGCCAGCAAAGGCAGAGTGTACCAACCCGGCATATGGACATTGGAACCTAAGTGGCCCAACCAAGGGAAGGTATTGGAACCGCCAGCCAACAGCACCAGCAAAAGCACAAAAGCCAGAGGGAACAAGGCAAACAAACTCTTGGCCAATCCACGAACCTCACACTGCCAACGAGCACCGACCAGATGCAGCGTCGCCGTTAGTGCGACACCCCCCAAGGACAGGGACAACACCACCAGAAAACTTACGGTCACAACTGACCAATTGTAATAGGACATAATCTCGCCTCCCCCTTACTTGGCAGCGGCTGTAGCCGCACCGCTTTGCAATGTCTTGCGGACATAGTTGACCACATGCCAACGCTCAGTGGCGCTCAAATCGTTCGCGTAGGACGGCATGATCGCACCGCCAAACGTCATATAGCCCCAGATGAAGCCATCACTGCGCGCCTTAGTCACATCAGCCGTCAAGTCGTACGGCGTGAGCACCAGCTTTGCACCGACCAAACCATCACCCTTACCCCCCGCACCATGGCAGGCAGAGCAATAGATTTCAAACAGGTGTTTACCCTGAGCGACAGACTTCTCGTCTGCTGCAATCGGGTTAGGCTTCTTGTCGGCCGCATCGGTATCTTTCACATAGGTGGAAGTTCCCGGTGCGGGTACCGAGCGCTTGGGAAAGGACTTCATGCCCCCAGCCTTGCCATCCACACTTTCTTGCGGCTTGATGCTGATCTGGTTCGCCATGTCATGATCCCACGGGAACGCTTGTGCCAGCGACGGCGCAAATAACAACGCAGTTATCAAGGATAGTTTTTTCATTTCCCAGCCTCTTCCTGAATTTCCAAAGCCTGATGCTTGGTGAACACTGCCTTGAGCGCGGCGATTGCCGAATCATCACCCTTCACCAAAATTGCAATTTGATCGACCTGCACCTTAGCGCTGTACAAAGGCGAACGCTTGGCCGGCAGACCCGCACACACCAAGAAGCCCAACACCGAGATGAACACGCCGCCCAAAATGAACATCTCGTAGGTCAGCACAAAGTTCGGGGGTAGCGGCACCAAAGGCTTGCCACCCTTGATTTGATGGTAGAAATTCGCCTGAGCTCCCGAAATCAGGAAGAAGCCCAGCAAGCCACCAAGAATCGATCCGACCAGCGTGAACCACTGCACATTGGCAGAGCGGCTTCCCAAGACTTCCTCAACATCATGATGCTCAATCGGCGACTTCATCGTCAAATCATCAAAGTTAAAGCCCTTGATGGGTGTCTCGCGCAACTCTTTGATGACCGCTTCCGCTTCATCAAAGTTATTGAATACGGCAAGTAAATGTCGTTGTGTCATTTAGTGACCTCCCTTTCCGCCCATTTTTGACGCCAAGCTGCGGTGATACACCATTTCCTTCACTTCATACATGGAGATGGAGGGGAACACCTTACAGAAAATCATGAACAACAGGGTGAACCAACCAAAGCTGCCGAACACCATGCCCCACTGCAAGAAACTGGGGAACTGATCGTGATCCCATGTCCAAGGATAGTAACCGTGCGAGAACGTTGGAGAAACAATCATCCAGCGTTCCAGCCACATGCCCATATTCAGCAACAGCGATACCGAGAACAACATTGGGATGTTGGTTTGCACCTTCTTGAAGGCAAGCGCCAGCGGAACCACCGAGCCGCAGATGATCATGCCCCACCATGCAAACGCGTAAGGGCCGGTCGCCTTCTGAATCAACACATCCTTGGACGCTTGATCATGGCTATACCACACCGAAGCGAATTCGATCGCATTCAGGTAAGTCCACACCATGGCGATCGCAAAGGTCAGACGCGCGGTCTTCTTCAGGATCGGCAGGGTCATGTATTCCTCGAACCTGAACACATAGCGCAAGATGATGAACAGCGTGATGATCGCGGCACAACCGGAATACAACGCACCCGCCACGAAGTAAGGAGGGAACGAGGTCACGTGCCAACCTGGTTGCTGTGACATCGCAAAGTCAGAAGCCACGATGGAGTGCACCGACACTGCCAATGGAATCAAATAACACGCCACAGTCAGATAGGTCACACGGAAGTTACGCCATTGACGATCCGTACCTTCCCAACCCAAAGCCAGAACGGTGTACAACTTCTTGCGCCAGCCCGGATGCAGGTGATCACGACAGATCGCCAAGTCGGGGATCATACCGATGAACAGGAAGATCACGGACGAACTCAGGTAAGTAAAGATCGCCATCGCATCCCACAGCAGCGGGGACTGGAAGTTCGGCCACAGACCACGCTCGTTCGGATAGGGAACGGAATAGTAAAACTGCCACAAACGCCCCAAGTGCACCATCACGAACAGACCCGCTGTCATCAGCGAGAAAGTCGTCATCGCTTCCGCGAAACGGTAGATCGGCTTACGCCAGTCTGCGTGCATCAAGTGCAGAATCGCTGACAACAGCGTGCCGGAGTGGCTCATACCGATCCAGAAGATGAAGGTGGCGATGTACAGCCCCCAAACGTGCGGATTGTTCTGACCCGACACCCACATCCCGTTACGGTATTGATAAATCTCGCCGCCGACAAACAAGCTGAACATAGCCAAGGCGATCGCGATGATCACCCAGTACATCGGACGCGGCGACTCCAAGCTCTTGAGCACGTCACTATTGATCTGTGCCCAAGAGATGTCTTCACGAATATCTTTTGCCATCTTATTTTCCTTTTCCCTTAAACCGCGCTCTCACGAACGCGTTCTAGGTACATCACTGATGGATAGGCACGCAGTTCTTCGAAGATACGATAACCGCGCAATTGAGTGCCACTGTGATGTTCACCTACCTCATGGCTTTCATCACCCGCATCCTTGACTTGCTTGTCTGCTGCCAAATCAACTTGTTGCGCCTTCCATTGCTTGCCAACTCTGGACTCGGGATCAACCATGTTGCCAAAGCTGATGGCATTAGTCGGACAGGACTGCTGGCACGCTGTTTGGACTTCGCCTTCTTGCACTAGACGACCCTCGTTTCGCGCATTGTGCTTGGCTACTGTCAGACGTTGTACGCAGAAAGTGCACTTCTCCATCACACCCTTGGTACGCACAGTCACATCTGGATTCAACTGCAGAGGCAGTGGATCAGCGAACACGTTTTCTTCCTTAGGGAAGTCCCACCAGTTGAAATAGCGGACCTTGAACGGGCAGTTCGCAGAGCAGTAACGCGAACCCACACAGCGGTTGTAAATCTGCGAGTTCAAGCCATCTGGAGTGTGGTTAGTCGCGCCGGCCGGACACACCGTTTCGCACGGAGCCGCTTCGCACTGCTGACACATCATCGGCAGGAATTGTGCGCCTTGATCAGGCATATCACGATTATCTTCATCCCAGTAACGCTCGACGCGCATCCAGTGCATGGCGTGGCCACGAGCATATCTATCCTTGCCCACCACTGGAATGTTGTTCTCGGCGTAACACGCAACGCTACACGCATTGCAGCCAGTACAAGCATCCAGGTCAATGGCCATCGCCCACTTGTATTCCTTGTGGAAGTCGCCCTCCGTAGGGTGAGCCTGGCGGAACTGAGACCAGTTAGCTAACAAATTTGATACAGACACGGTCAGACCTCCTTGGAAAGATCAATCTTGTTCGATGCAACGCGACCAGCAATCTTCTTGCCTGCCTGGCTACCGCCTGCGGCACCCTCATCCTTAATCACGATCACGCGTTGACCCACCTTGCTGATCTTGACGTGTGTCTCGTTGATGGCCAGTTCGCCAGTCTCTTGATCGAACACAGGATCAAGCATCTGGAACACATTGGCACCCACGCCATTGGCGTAACGACCCAAGGTCGTGTGGCCATTTCCGAACGGCACCGAGACCGCATCGGGATGAATGCCCGGGAAGATGTACGCTTGCGCTTTGATCGAACCGCTCTTGGATGCGACTTCGACGATGTCACCCTCAACGACACCCAACTTGGCAGCAGTTCTCGGATGCATCTCGACCCAGCTATCCCACACGATGGTGGTCAATGGATCGGGCGACTCTTGCAGCCAAGGCAGGTTGGCATGGCGACCGTCGCGGAAGGACGGCTGCACATACGGCAACAAACGCAAAGGGAATGCCGAGTCGGCAGCCACAGCCGCTGGCAGAGCCACCGCAGCAGCGCTTGCGCGCAACGAAGAAGACGCATTGCCAGTCTTAACGATGCCATTACTCAGCACCGTGTTCCAGAACTCGTCGTCATCCATGCCCGCGCCGCCCAACGCACCCTTGGCTTGCACCACGGCACCGCGCAGATAAGCGTAGTAGTCTTCGAAGGCCTTGTAATCATCAGCTTTTTGCTGCTTGACCAAGCTCAACAAAATATCCCCTGCGCTGCGGGTATTGTCATAGAGGCGTTCCATCAAGGGCTGCTGAATGCCGATCTGCGCGTCATCTGCCTGATATTCGGCCACCAAAGAACCCCAACTTTCCATTGCGGAGTCCAGCGGCAACACTAGATCGGCTTGCGCAGCGGTCTCGTCGATCGCATCCGTGAGAGCAACCTTGAAGGAGGCTTTCTTCAAATTATCGGACAGCTTCATAAATGCAGGCGCGGAATACACAGGGTTCGCACCCAGCGTGAACACGACCTTGAATTTACCAGCGGCCAGACCATCATTGAACGCCTTCAGACCTGTCGTACCGCCAGCGGTCGGAGCCAGTTGCGGGAACGGCACCACACTCGGAGCTTCGACAGTCTTGCCGACGTTGCCCAGCACTTGGTTGAGCAACGCAACAGCCGCAGCGTTCTGCGAGCCGTGCGCATAACCTTCAGCACCGCCACCTGCGATGACCAGACTTGGGCTACGCTCTTTCAGCACAGTCGCCAGCTTCTGGATCTGCTCGGCCGATACGCCAGTTTCCTTACTCACACGATCCACACCATATGCAGACACGGACGCAGCGATGTCGGATGGAACCGACACGCCGGCTGCGCCGAGCGCATTGATCAGACCCAGCGCCAGCACACCTTCCGTACCCGGATTAGCCGGGATCCATCGGTCAGCATTCGCGCCAGTCAGCGTCATCTTCGGTTCGATCTGCACCAACACGCCGCGACCGCCGTTGTTCACGCCCTTGCGGAACTGCGCATATTGCTGGGAGAAGTTCACCGGAGACACCCAAGAACCGAGGAAGTCCGCACCGAACGACACGATGACCTTGGCTTTATCCAAACGCAGCGCCGGCATCTCGCTGCCGTACGCCTTCTTGTTGGCAGCACGCACTACGGCCGGAGCCACTGCGTCATAAACGTAGTGGTTCTTACTTCCCAGAGCATCCATGTAGTTACCCAGCAACACCTTCAGATGCCCGCTGAGATTACCAGTCAGGAAGGCGATCTCGTCGCCGGAAACGCCAGTCAGCTTTTCCTTAACCTGCCCCAGCGCCTTTTCCCAGTCGAGCTTCTCGCCCTTACCAGTACGCGGCTCGGTCACGCGATCAGGGTTGTAGTGCGCTTGCACGCCCGCCTGCCCCAAGCCACACAAGCGACCACGATTGATGCTGGAAGCTGCATTACCCTCCAGTTTCAATACGCGACCTTCGCGCACCTTGCCGCTGATACCGCAGCCTGCGTCACACTGCGCACATGTGGAGTTGAAATACACCCCAATGCCAGGAACCATGTATTCATTGGCTTCCACATAAGAAACCACCGTTTCCGCACCATCCTGAACCGAAGTGAAGCCGCAGCCACTCACCGCAACTGCCGCACCACTCCATCCCAGAACTTTCAGGAAATCGCGTCGATTGAACTCGTTTTCGATCATCACACCCTCTCTAGCTTATTCTGTCCAAATGCCCACGACTTACTTGTGGCATTGCCAGCAATCGTTCGGCCCTTGGGCAGTCGCTTGCGCAGTCTTGTCCGTCGGATGAGCCTTCTCGTGACAAGAGACACACCAGCCCATGGAAAGTGGCTTCTGGCGGCGCGCCACCGTGCCTTCTTTCACATCACCATGACAGTAGCCGCAAACTTCCTGAACCGGCTTGTCCTGCTGCACGATGAAGCGCTTAACGTGACGTTCGTGGTTGAAACGAACATAGTCAGGCAGGTCGTGCACTTTTTTCCAGGCGATCGGCTTTTTCTCTTCCCAATGCTTGAACAGCTCCTTGATACGGGGCTTATCTTTCACGGATTCGATACCGTTGTGACATCCCATACATTTTTGCAAAGGCGGAATCCCGGCAACTGGGGCGCGACGTGCATAGGTATGGCAGTACATACAATTGATCCCCATATCCTTGGCGTGCCGGTTATGTGGGAACTCGATAGGCTGATCGACCTGAGGACCCAGGTCATCTGCCGTATTGACAGGCGGCAATGTATCGGCAGAAAAGCTTGCCGAGCTTGCAAACAGCCCGATAAGCAGAATGGACAAACGTAAAATATGCCGCATCTTAGGAGGCTCCTCCAAACAAAAAACAACAACAAAGCACTGACAGCATGGCCGCCAGCATCAATCGCAACGCACTACTGTGGAACAAATTGGAGCGCGCCACCCATTCTTATTGATCTGATTACTTTGGCAGCGACTATTTCGCCGACGCATCATCCCTGCTCCCCTTTTCAAAGTCAACACGCGCGACGTTGGCAAATTCAGACTCGAAGGAAAAAACCTTTCCGAGAAAGAGGTTGCACAAATTTCAAAAATCCCTGAAAGTTCGCAAATGGAACCAGAGAACATTTCTTGCACTGCCTGGCGCTTCATCCACCACTTCGGTGAAATGGGTAGTCGCTGGGGAATAAGCCGTACTGTCGGTCAGATTTATGCGCTGCTCTACATTGCGCCCGAACCCCTGAACGCAGATGATCTAGCGCATCTACTGACCTTTTCCCGCTCCAACGTCAGCATCGGATTGAAAGAGTTACAGAGCTGGCGACTACTCCGCTCCGAGTACCGCGCTGGGGATAGGCGCGAATATTTCCGTGCACCAGATGATGTGTGGGAAATCTTCCGCACACTGGCGGACGAGCGTAGGCGGCGCGAAGTTGAGCCCACACTGACCGTGTTACGAGAATGTCTGCTTGAGCCGGCCACCACGCCGCAAAATCAACACGTATCAAATCGCTTGCAAGCGATGTATGACCTTATCAGCTTGTCCAACGATTGGTTCCTCGACATTCAGAAGCTTTCTGCAGAAGACCTGACCTCGCTCATGCGCTTGGGATCTCAAGCGCAGAAGCTGTTGCAAGCCAAGAATCGCTTACTTTCTTTCATCCGCAGTGACGAGCAAGCTAACGACACAGCACCATGAGCGAGTCATTGCAAGGCTTTTGGACCCTTTCGGCACTTCATGCCAATCTGCTGATCATTCTTAACTTGATAGGTGCACTTGCACTTGGCTTGTTAGTTGGTTACGAACGGTCCTATCATGGTCGCGCCGCTGGGATGCGCACCTATGGCTTGGTCTGCATGGCCTCTGCCGCACTCACTGTTGCTGTTGGCCACCCCCATTTCTGGTACGGCGGCGGCAACACCTTGGCACTGGGCGCTGACCCAACTCGAACCATTCAAGGCATCGTGACCGGCATCGGTTTCTTAGGCGCGGGCGTCATCATGAGGGAAGGCTTAAACATCAGCGGCCTGACGACAGCAGCTTCAATCTGGGCGGCATCGGCCATTGGCATCATGGTTGGCCTTGGCTTCTACCTTGCGGCCATCTCCTTTGCCTTACTCTCCACATTCAGCATGATGTGGGGGTCACGACTGGAAGAGTGGCTACCTTCACGCAAAGCCATCGCCATCGTGTTGCACTTCAAAGCCGAACACAAACCGCATCGCGACAACCTACACCAATTGCTATTCGATTACGGCTACCAGATTGCCGAAGGCTCCCTCAGCGTCGCCCATCAAGATGGAAAAATAGAATGGCGATTCGTTGCCATCGCCACCTCGCACAGCAAAATGGCCGATCTCAACCTGCTCGCTCAACGACTCACTCAGAAAGAGGGTATTGAGGAGTTTCAACTCTCCCACGCCCGCAACTAGAACCATGAACGAAGAACAAGCTGTACTCGATTTTTTTGCCCAACCCGAAAATCTACCGCTAGCCCTAGCTGTCGCCGATCAAGTCGATAACATCCGCATGCGCCTCAACAACAACTTCTGGCTTGCCACTCGCGCCGGAGTTGATGAGCTGATCAATAGCCATGCCTTGACTTGGGAAAGCGAGCTGACCGAGGATCGCAACACCGAGAACTGTCTGGTCGGCGTGTATCTGCAACCTCTAGGTGGCGCGCGAATCTACCTGCGTCCTTTCATGGAGCAGCAACTGATGGGCGATGCCTTCCGCATCTACTGTGGATTGATGTGGAGCACCACGCCCACGCCCGAGCAACTCCGCTTGCCGGCCGTCGCCGATTTGCGAGATGCCATGCTCGCCCGAGGCTTTAAGAACAACGAAAGTTTTCTTGCTTGGCAATGGACAGGACTTTACCCGCGCCGCAAAAACTTCCTGATGCAACTGTCCGAACACAAGGACACTTTGCTGGAACAAGTCATGGAGTTATGGCAAGGCTTGCTGATCGAGCACGGTGCCGCGCTGCAAACAGCCAACTCGGCATTGAACGAACAGCCGCCGCTCGCCACTTTTTCGCTGGATCAACTACGCACCAGTTTGAAGAAATCCTAGACCGGCACGTCCATATCGAAGAAGTGATGCTCCAAGCCAAAGCGCTCGGCCAGATGGACGCCTAGCGCTTGTACGCCGTAACGCTCGGTCGCATGATGCCCAGCCGCGATGAATGCCACGCCCAATTCTTCCGCCAGATGCGCGTGGCGCTCAGATATCTCACCCGTCAGATAAGCATCCGCCCCCAACGCCGCCGCTTGTTCGAAATAATCTTGTGCCCCGCCGCTGCACCACGCGATTCGACGGATGGATCGGCTGCCATCACCGATCACCAGTGGCACACGCTGCAACGTATCGGCGACCTGTTGCGCCAAGGCATCCAAAGATTGAACCTGCACTAACTCCCCACTACAAGCCAACTCCTGCTCGCCGAATCTCGCATGCTCAACAAAACCAAGCCGCTGCGCCAGTTGCGCGTTATTGCCTAACACAGGATGCGCATCCAGCGGCAAATGATAGGCCAGCAGACTGACATCGGCTTGTAACAACTTGGCGATGCGCTGCTTCTTGATGCCAGTAAGCGTAGCGTCCTCCCCACGCCAGAAGTAGCCGTGATGTACGAGGATCGCATCCGCCCCCCATGCCAGCGCCGCATCGAGTAGGCGTTGCGAAGCCGTTACACCGGTAGCGATACGAAAAACCTCCGCCTTACCTTCGACCTGCACACCATTTGGGCTGTAATCGCGAAAACGGCTGACTTCCAGCAAGCTTCCGATATAATCGCGCAACTCGTTCAACAACATAATAAAACTCCTGAATCTCGGGTTACGTCATCATACCATGCGCAAATTCTGGCTCCTGTTCGCCCAAGCCACCACCATCGGCCTCGCCATGCTGTTTATCATCCACACGCTGCGACCGGAACTCCTGCCGAAAGCAGCCAGCAGCGGCGGCGTAGTCACGCTACGCGAAGATGCTTCGGAAAGCGGTAGCAGTCTGCCCGGCACCGGCTTCAGCGCCTCGGCGAAAAAAGTCATGCCTTCCGTGGTCAACATCTACACCAGCACCGAAGTCAAGGCCAACCCCTTGCTAGATGACCCGCGCTTCCGCTTCTTCTTTGGCGATCAATATGACGACGCTACCGAACGCAGCAACAGCTTGGGCTCGGGTGTCATCGTCAGCGAAGATGGCTACATCCTGACCAATCACCACGTCGTTGAATCCGCTGACCAGATCGAAGTCGCATTGGCTGACGGACGCAACGCTCGCGCTCGCATCATTGGCTCCGACCCCGAGACTGATCTGGCGGTCATCAAGATCGACCTGCCTGGCGGCCTGCCCGCCATCACCTTCGGCCACTCCGACAAAGCTCAGGTCGGCGATGTGGTGCTCGCCATCGGCAATCCTTTCGGCGTCGGCCAGACCGTTACCATGGGCATCGTCAGCGCACTCAAACGTAACCATCTCGGCCTGAACACCTTCGAGAATTTCATCCAGACCGATGCCGCCATCAACCCCGGCAATTCCGGCGGCGCATTGGTGGACGTGAATGGCAACTTGATCGGCATCAACAGCGCGATCTATTCGCCCAACGGCGGTTCGCTCGGCATCGGCTTCGCCATCCCCGTGAGCACCGCCAAAAAAGTGATGGAACAGATCATTCAAACTGGAACGGTCACGCGCGGCTGGATCGGCGTTGCCATTCAGGAAATCACTCCTGAACTGGCCGATTCGTTCAAGTTAGGCAACCGTAGCGGCGTATTGATCTCCGAAGTGGTCCGTGGTGGCCCCGCCGATCAAGCGGGCGTGCGCGCTGGCGACATCCTGTTTGCCGTGGGTGACAAGGAGCTGACCGATTCCACCTCCATGTTGGAAGCCATCGCCGCCTTGCCTCCAAGCAAGCTGGCCGTCCTGCACCTACTGCGCAACCAGAACGAACTGGTCGCACAAGTCAAGGTTGGGAAACGCCCTAAACCTCAAACTAAAAACTGATAGAGATACACCGCGCTGCACGTCAGGCAAGTTCAGCGCGGCTTGATTTTATGTGCTCAGCGGCGTGAGGCTATAATGCAGGCCATCGCTGAACCGAATAGCTTGTCGCAACCCGATTAATTCAACCATCAGGAATCCACCATGCAAGACTTACAGAACATCATCGAAGAAGCCTTTGAACGCCGCGCCGAGATCACCCCGCGCACTGTCGATTCCAAGCTCAAGGAAGCCATCAACACCGTCATCGCCGGGCTGGATTCCGGCAAGCTGCGTGTCGCCGAGCGCGTCAGCGTCGGCAACTGGATCACCCACCAGTGGATCAAGAAGGCCGTGCTGCTGTCGTTCCGCATCGAAGACAACGCCTTCATCAAGGGCGGTTTCACCAACTATTTCGACAAGGTGCCTTCCAAGTTCGCCGACTACAACAGCCGCGACTTCCGTGAAGGCGGCTTCCGCGTCGTGCCTCCGGCCGCTGCGCGCCGTGGTTCCTACATCGCTAAGAACGTGGTGCTGATGCCGTCTTACGTCAACATCGGCGGCTACGTGGATGAAGGCGCGATGGTGGATACTTGGGCCACCGTCGGCTCCTGCGCCCAGATCGGCAAGAACGTGCACCTGTCCGGCGGCGTCGGCATCGGCGGCGTGCTGGAACCCGTGCAGGCCAACCCCACCATCATCGAAGACAACTGCTTCATCGGCGCGCGCTCCGAAGTGGTCGAAGGCGTGATCGTGGAAGAAGGCTCAGTGATCTCCATGGGCGTGTACATCGGCCAATCCACCAAGATCTACGACCGCGAGACCGGCGAAGTCTTCTATGGCCGCGTGCCTGCTGGCTCGGTCGTGGTGTCCGGCAACCTGCCCTCCAAGGACGGCAGCTACAGCCTGTACTGCGCCGTGATCGTGAAGAAGGTGGATGCGAAGACACTGGGCAAAGTCGGCATCAACGAACTGCTGCGCGGGATTTGACACACCTCCCCTCTTCGTCATTCCGTGCTTGACCCGGAATCCAGCCATCAACAAACTGGCGAGCCTTGCTCGCCACTAGATTCCGGCCTTCGCCGGAATGACGAACACTTAGAGGAAACGATGAAACTCTACGGCATTCCCAACTGTGACACCGTGAAGAAGGCGCGCACCGAGCTGGCAGCGCGTGGTATCGCCTACGAATTCCACGACTTCAAAAAGCACGGCGTGACCGAGGCCATGCTGTCCGGCTGGCTGAAACAAGTCGGCTGGCAGAAGTTGCTAAAAAAGACCGGCCCAACTTGGGGCAAATTGCCGCAGGAAGTGAAAGACAGCATTCAGGATGATGCCTCCGCTCTTGCCCTGATGCTGCAACAGCCCAACGTCATCAAGCGCCCAGTGCTAGAACAAGACGGGCAGGTGCTGGCGACTGGCTTCAAACCTGAAGAATACGAATCGATCAAGCCATGAGCAAAACCCTAGAACTCACCCAACAACTCATCGCCCGCAAGTCGCTCACCCCTTGGGATGACGGCTGTCTGGACATCATCGGTGCGCGTCTCGCGCCGCTGGGTTTCGACCTTGAAAAGATGCGCCACAGCGAGGTGGACAATCTCTACGCGCGGCGCGGCCATACCTCGCCGGTGATTTGTTTCGCTGGACACACCGATGTGGTGCCGACCGGGCCGGTGAACCGCTGGGACAGCGATCCGTTCACGCCCACGGTGCGCGACGGCATGTTGTACGGACGCGGCGCGTCGGACATGAAAGGTTCGCTAGCGGCGTTTGTCACGGCCATCGAAGGCTTCGTCGCCGACCATCCTGAACACGCTGGCTCCATCGCGCTGTTGCTGACTTCAGACGAGGAAGGCATCGCCACGGATGGCACAGTGCGTGTGGTCGAGGCGCTAGCCGAACGCGACGAAAAGCTGGATTACTGCATCGTAGGTGAGCCGACCTCGGTCAGCAAGACCGGCGACACCATAAAGAATGGCCGTCGCGGCTCGCTCTCCGGCAAGCTCACCGTCAAGGGCGTGCAAGGCCACATCGCCTACCCGCATCTGGTGAAGAATCCCATCCATCTCGCTTCCCCCGCCATCGCCGAACTGGCCGCCACGGTGTGGGACGAGGGCAACGAGTACTTCCCGCCGACCTCATGGCAGATCTCCAACATCCACGGCGGCACCGGCGCGACCAACGTCGTGCCCGGCACGGTGGAGATGCTGTTCAATTTCCGCCACTCGACGGCGAGCACAGTGGACAGCCTGAAGTCGCGCTTCACCGCCATCCTCGACAAGCACGGGCTGGAATACGATCTGGAGTGGGAGAACTCCTCCGGCAAGCCCTACCTCACGCCACGCGGCGATCTAGTGGACGCGGTGGCGGCGGCGATCAAGCAGGTCACCGGCCTCGACACCGAGCTTTCCACCAGCGGCGGCACCTCGGATGGCCGCTTCATCGCTGACATCTGCGGCCAGATCATCGAACTCGGCCCGCTCAACGCCACCATCCATAAGGTGAACGAATGCGTGGCCGTGGCCGATCTGGATGCGCTTTCCGACATCTACCGGCTGACGTTGGAAGCCCTGCTGGTAAAGAAATCGTGAGCGCCCTGCACGCCTTCGACGACACCCACGAGCTGCGTACCCTGCGCGACTGGCTGCGCTTTTCCGTGAGCGCCTTCAACGAGGCCGAGCTGTCGTTCGGCCACGGCAGCGACAACGCCTACGACGAAGCAGTCTATCTTGCTCTGCACACGCTGCACCTGCCGCTGGATACGCTGGAGCCGTTTTTGGACGCACAACTCACAGCGCGCGAGCGCCAAGCTCTGCTCGATCTGTTGCGCCGCCGCGTCGAGCAGCGCGTCCCCGCCGCCTATCTGACCAATGAAGCTTGGCTGGGAGAATTCCACTTCTACGTGGACGAGCGCGTCATCGTGCCGCGCTCCTTCATCGCCGAACTGCTGCGCGACGGCCTCGCACCATGGGTGGACGATAGCGAACAGATCATCAGCGTGCTGGATATGTGCACCGGCAGCGGCTGCCTCGCCATCCTCGCTGCGCATGCGTTCCCGAATGCCGAAGTGGATGCGGTGGATTTATCAGCAGACGCGCTCGATGTCGCCGAACGCAACGTAGCCGACTACGGCCTGCAAGACCGCGTGCGACTGGTGCAATCCAACTTGTTCGAAGCGCTTGAGGGCGAACGCTACGACATCATTCTCAGCAACCCGCCTTACGTGGACGCCGAATCGGTGGATGCGCTGCCGCAAGAATACCTGCACGAGCCAGAACTGGCGCTGGGCAGCGGCGCAGACGGACTCGATGCCACCCGCGAAATACTCGCCCGCGCCGCCGACCACCTGCATCCCGGCGGCCTGCTCATCGTCGAGATCGGCCACAACCGCGAGGCGCTGGAAGCCGCCTATCCCGACTTGCCCTTCACCTGGCTGCAAGTCGCGGCGGGGGACGAATTCGTGTTCCTTCTGCGGCGCGAAGAACTGTTGGAAAAATATTGAATCCAGATAGACATGGAGCGACTAACACTTCGCATAGCCTTTGGATTGGCACTATCCATAGGCTTATTGGGATGCACACCGAACAATAAAGGCTCTAGGATCTATTGGGCATCATTACAACTCCCCGGAAAATCACTAGAACTAATTGACCCCTCAAGAATAGAGGCTTATCAATTTCTCGAAAACGGTTACATCGCAGCCTCAATCGGAAAGAAAGGAAGTGAAATAGCAGCCCCTCTCCTCTACTGGAAAATTGAGAACGAGAAATTGCTGATTGCCTCAGACCTAGGGTTTGAGAATTCTGAAACTTTTTCAGTGCCTTATTTCAAAGATTCTGTCATCACAGTAAAGCGGGGATGGTTTGAATGGGATCAGTTCAAACTAACAATCACTAATTAACCATGCCTGTCGATCACTACGAAAACTTCCCCGTCGCTTCCATCCTGCTGCCCAAGCGGCTGCGCAGGCCGGTGGAGATCATCTATAACTTTGCGCGCCAAGCGGATGATTTTGCCGATGAGGGCGATGTTCCAGACGCAGAGCGACTGGCCAAGCTGGATGACTTCCGCGCCGAGCTGAATCGTATCGGTTCCGGCGAAACGCCACTCACGCCGCTGTTCCGCGATCTGGCGGGCATCGTCAGCGAGTACGGCCTGCCGCTGCAACTATTCCACGATCTCCTCGATGCTTTTTCGCAGGACGTGGTGCAGAAGCGCTACGCCGATTACGCCGAGCTGCTGGATTACTGCCGCCGCTCGGCCAATCCGGTGGGGCGTTTACTGCTGCATCTGTACGAGGAAGCCACGCCGACCAACCTCGCCTATTCCGATGCCATCTGCACCAGTTTGCAGCTCATCAATTTCTGGCAGGACGTGGCCAAGGACATCGCCATCGGTCGCATCTACCTTCCGCTGGATGAGCTGGCGCGTTTCGGCATGATGGAATCTGACATCGCCCATGCCCCAAACTCCGAGGCTTGGCGCAAGCTGATGCGCTTTCAGGTGCAGCGCGCCCGTGAGCTGATGCAAAATGGCGCGCCGCTGGGCAGCATTCTGCGTGGCCGCATCGGGCTGGAGATGCGGCTCATCATCGCCGGTGGGCTGCGCATCCTGGACAAGCTGGACGCGGTGGACTACGACGTGTTCCGCAGCCGCCCAGTGTTGAAGCCGCTGGACTGGGTTATCATGCTAGCCAAAAGTGCGCCGTTCTCTTTCTGACATGACTCCCGACCAATATTGCCAAGACAAAACCGCCAGCAGCGGCTCCAGCTTCTACGCCAGCTTCCGCTTCCTGTCGCCCGAACGCCGCCGCGCGATGACGGCGCTGTATGCGTTCTGCCGTGAAGTGGACGATGTGGTGGACGAGTGCTCGGACGAGAACGTGGCGCGCATCACGCTGGCTTGGTGGCGCGGTCAGGTAGAGGAAATCTACACAGGTAAGCCGCAGCATCCTGTGTGTCAGGCGCTGGTTCCAGTGGTGCGGCAGTACAAGCTACCGCAGGAACATCTGCTGGAGATCATCGACGGTATGGAGATGGATCTCAACCGCCACAGCTACGACGATTTCAAGTCGCTGCAACTGTATTGCTACCGCGTCGCCTCGGTGGTCGGCCTGCTGGCGGCGGAGATCTTCGGCTACACCGATCGCAAGACACTGAAATATGCCCATGATCTGGGCATCGCTTTCCAGCTCACCAACATCATCCGCGACGTGGGCGAAGATGCACGGCGCGGTCGCATCTACCTGCCGCTGGACGAGCTGGCGCAGTTCGGTGTGCATACCAACGACATCCTCGACGCCAAGGAGACGCCGGAATTCCATAAGCTGATGGAGTTCCAGATCGAACGGGCCAAGCGCTATTACCAGCAGGCGTTCGACCAACTTCCCAAAGCTGACCGCAAGGCGCAGCGCGTCGGTCTGATCATGGCCGCCATCTATCGCGCTGTCCTCGACGAGATCGTCGCCAGCGGCTGCCACGTGCTGAAAGAGCGCGTGTCGCTCACGCCGCGATACAAACTGTGGCTGGCGTTCAAGGCGTGGCTGAAGAACTAAACCCGGCCATCATCGGCGGCGGCTATGCGGGTATGGCTGCGGCGGTAGAGTTGGCGCGACGCGGCATTCCCGTTACGGTATTCGAAAGCGCCAAACAGCTGGGCGGACGCGCGCGCGGCGTCAGTTACAACGACACTCAACTGGACAATGGCCAACACCTGCTACTGGGTTGCTACCACGACACACTGCGCCTAATCGAGCTGGTTGGCGGCAACATCGCGCAGGACTTCCTGCGACTGCCGTTGCAACTCGACCTGCATGGTCATTTCACGCTTCGCGCTCCGAAACTGCCCGCCCCGTTGCATCTGCTGGTCGCGCTGATGCGGGCGGATGGGCTGACTTGGAATGAACGACTGATGGCCGCTCGTTTCATGCTGGCGATGCGCAGCAACGCCTTCACTCTCCCCTCCCACGCTTTCGAGGGAGGAACTGGGGGAGAGGGTAAGGATTGCACAGTGCTCGAATTGCTGCGCGCCTACGGCCAAGATGCAAACCTGACACTCAAGCTGTGGGAACCGCTCACCCTCGCGGCGCTGAACACGCCCATCGCCCAAGCGTCGGCGCAGGTGCTGCTCAACGTGCTGCGCGACTCGCTCAATCAGGCGCGCGCTGATTCCGACATGCTGCTGCCTCGGCTGGATTTCACCGCGCTGTTCCCGCAACGCGCGGCGCGCTTTGTCGAACAGCGTGGCGGCATGGTGCATCTGTCCTGCGGCGTGGAACATATCACGCCGATTGAGGGCGGTTTCGAGCTGGAAACAGCGCTGGGCGTGCAACGCTACAGCCACGTCATCTGCGCCACGTCTCCGGTGGTCACCGCACGTTTGCTAAGCACTATCCCCGAACTGGCGGAAACCGTTGTGCAGATCGAGGCACTGGAGCATCAGCCGATCTACACAGTGTATCTACAATATCCGGCGGATGTCATCCTGCCCCATGCCATGCTCGGGCTGCACCAGCGCGTCAGCCAGTGGCTGTTCGACAAGGGACGAATCTCTGGGCAGCATGGGCTGATCGCCAGCGTCATCAGCGCGGAAGGCCTGCATCAGCAACTGGGGCAAGACGAGTTGGTGCACAAAGTCATCGCAGAACTGCGTGTAGAGTTCGGCATCGTGCAAGCGCCGCTCTGGTACAAAGTCATCGCGGAGAAGCGCGCCACCTTCTGCTGCGCACCCAACCTCAAACGCCCCAGCCAACGAACCGCCTTGACCGGTCTGTATTTGGCAGGCGACTACACGGCAGGCGATTATCCAGCGACGCTGGAAGGTGCGGTGCGCAGCGGTTTGCACTGCGCTGAACTCTGCCTGCCGGAGCGGAAGTAGTGGGTGTTGTCGTAATACGCAGCACACTCGTTTTCTGCCGCCCAGCCCGGCACACCCAACAGCGGCACCGGCGAGAGCTCGCGTGTACTCCGGCAATGCGCGGGTACGGACAGATACGCGGCCAACGACTCGTCCACGTACGCCAACTGTTGCTCCAGCGGCCAAGCAAAGAAATCGGGCTCGACGCGCAATAACCAGCCTTGGCCAGTCATACCCACATAGGGTTGCAGCGCCTTTTCGTACAGACCGTGGCCGAATAGGAAGAACCCCATACGACTGCGCACTTGCTCACGTCGCTGCCAAAACAGCTCTTTCCAGCGAAAATCACGCAACAATCTGGCCACGTCATCATCGGCATAGACGACGATCACACCGGACTCGTCCAACAAGGTATTGGTGTCGCGTATCGACCCGCGCTGGCTGCTGAGGTCGTTTTGCTGCGCTCCCTCGGTCAGCGCACGGTAATGGCGGTCATTGATCGCCGCTTTGGATTTTGGGAAGGTCAGCCACACCAGCGCGTTGAGCAGATCGTGCCAGTTGTCGGCGCGGGTCTGTACCTCGCCGGAAAGATGGCAACGCGGCTCGTACTGCGCCTCGAAGGCCAGTCTGCCACGTGCCTGCGGCACAAACTCAATCCGATGGCCATGACTGACAGTGATGGCAGGTTGCCGTACCGCTAACAGCGCGTTGAGATCGTCCAGCGTCGGGAATCGGCTCGCGGGCATCTGACGAATGACAGCAGCCAAAGCCGCGAACAAGGGCGATGCCAACAAGGACTGTGGCTCCCACGTGTGATCGGAGCTAGAGCGGCCCATTTTGGCCATGACTAATCTCTGCGCGGCGGCATCAGGAATTCACGAGGAGATTGCCAGAAGCGTTGCAGCACTTTGCGCAGCAAGTGCCAACCGCCTTGCTCAACACTGACCTGCCGTGCTTTGAGCGCTACGGTAAGTGCGAACCCAAAACTGACGGCCAAGTTCACGAAACCAATCATCAGGACGCCGACTAGCGCAACAATCACGGTCTGCCATTCCACAGCAAAATCTAAGGCAACCAACGAGAATCCCCAATATCCGCCCGAAATCGTGACGTGACGAACGTCAAACGGCAGGCCAAACAGTACGCCTATCGATGCCATGCCGCCCAGCAAAAAGCCGAAATAGAAGTTACCCGCTAAGGCACCCAGATTGCACTCGACATAGGCTGCCATGCGTCCTAAACGCTCCTCACCCAGCAAGCGGCTCAACCATCGCAATTGTTTTAGCCGCTCTGGAATGCGGTTATAAACGCAAAGATTGTCGTAATAGCCGGCGATTTGCCCCGCTAAGAACAAGCAAACACCGGCGATAGCGGCATAAAACAAATTCAAGCCCAATGGGCTGATACTTTCCAGCAAGTGATCGGCTTTTTCCGGCGGGATGAAATGCTCGCCCGCCACCCAATAGAACGCCGCTCCTATCAGCATGGCCATTGGAACCACCATGCCGACATTGCCTAGGGTGGCGACGATCTGGCTGCGCACGGTGCGTGCGATCAGGGTCACTAGGTTGTCCAGATTTCGCGCCCGACCGCCAGATTCATCGATACTGGCGGCAATCGCCGCCGCCGTCATCGCTGGCTGCTTGGTTGCCACGGTAAAGCCAAATATGTGTATCAACATGAACCCGATGCCATAGTCGAGCGAGAATGCGATGGCCTCGTTCAACGGTGCCATGTGCTGTTTGGCTAGGGTCAGCTTAAGCATGGCCATGAATGCAATGATTAAACCACCGCCGATCGCTGAGCGCAGCATGGAGAAATACTCGCTACGAGTCTCGGTGATGTAGTGCTCGCCTGTCCGGCTAGCATTCTCGGTAACGCGCAACGCTAGAAGATCCAGCGTCTGCCGGAAATGGTCGCGCAGGTTGTTCTTGCGATTTTCTTCGCGCACCAACTCACACAACAACGTCACCGAACGCATGAACAGGGATGCACCCTCCTCGGCGCGCCAATCGGAAAGCACGCCGATCAGCGACTCCATGCGTGCGATGTTCTGCTCCAATCGACGCAGTTTGTAAGTTAGCGTGATGCTGGTGCCGCGTTGCAAAGCGATACGTCGGACCTTGGTCAGCGCATCGCGGCATTGCCCCAGCAAGACATGGATATGCTTGTCATCCTGCGGTACATAGTTCGAGTCTAACAACCAGCACTTGTAGTCTTCCAAATAGTTACGAATCTCGCCGTTCTGGGTGAGGAACGGTGATTCGAACTCCTCCAGACTCGGCTCATTGCGCAGCAACTCAGGATCAAGGCCAATGGAGGCGATGCGAAACGACAGCACTTGCACGGCTTCCAGCATCTCGTAACGGGTACGCCCCAAGGCTGCGCTCACCTGCAAGCTGGGGAGACTGAGCGCAGCGTAAAGTACCTGCCACTGTTCGAGTGTGATGCTCTCCAACCACTGAAAGTCGTCGGAGCGGGCAAAAACCACGCTCAGCATATCCTTGAGGTAGCGACGATCGATCACATCCGGCAAGAAGAAGCGGCTAATGCGGCGCGACAGTTCAGAGAAAAAGCCCGTGTTGGGCAGGATGCCCGACTCCGCGTACAAGCTGATCTGGCGACCGTGCTCCAGCACGCTCATCAATACCTGCCGCAAGCCCTGACGGTAGTCAGCGCGCTCCTCCAGCAACCAGCACAGATCCTGCAAACGCAGCGCCAACTCCTCGTGATTGGTGGGCGAAGCTGGGCGAATCGCTGCGATCAGCGCAGCCAGCGCCATTTCCGGCACGACCTCAGCCTGAAGAGACGATCGCAAAGCCTGTTCGAGAGTCATCCCCAATTTATCCACCTCATCCCAAGCGCTGCCGGACGTGCGTCAGCAAACCTTCGGCAGCATCCTCGACCATATCCAACACCCGCTCAAAACCATCTGCACCGCCGTAGTAAGGGTCTGGAACTTCCCGTTCAGCGTGGCTGCGAGCAAATTCCAGGAACAATCCAAGATGGCTGTCAGCCTGCTCAGGACGCAAAGCGCGCAGGATGGAAAGGTTGGCGTGATCCATCGCCAACACATAGTCGAACTGAAGAAAATCGTCCCGCCCCACCTGTCGCCCGCGCAATCCGCTCATATCGTAGCCGCGCTGCCGCGCTGCACGCTGCGTGCGAGCATCCGGTTGCTCGCCGATGTGGTAATCATGCGTACCTGCTGAGTCGATAGCGATGTGCTTGGCCAGCCCTGCCGCCTCGACACGTGCACGAAACACGGCTTCAGCTGTCGGCGACCGGCAGATATTGCCCATGCAAACGAACAGCACGGACGTTTTGATGTTTTTTCCCATAAACCGAGTTGAATGATGCAGAGTGAATATCCTACCTTATCCGGCACGTCAGGCCGGAGAATTATCCAGCGCACCGGGGTCCATACCATCGGGAACCGGCAACTCGTGCGGCAACTCAGGAGCGGCTCCGCCCAGCTTCTTGTAGTTGCGCAGTTGATAGACGTAGGCCAGCACTTGCGCCACGGCGTTGTAGAGTGCTTCGGGGATCGACTGCTCCAACTCACAGTGCTTGTACAAAGCACGTGCTAACGGTGGCGCTTCGAGGATAGGGATGTTGTGCTCGGTGGCGACCTCGCGGATGCGAGCGGCCATCAGATGTGTGCCTTTGGCAACGACAATGGGGGCGCGCATCCCCTTCTCACTGTATTTCAAAGCGACAGAGAAGTGGGTCGGGTTGGTCACCACCACATCGGCGGTCGGGATCGCGGCCATCATGCGGCGGCGCGCCATCTCGCGCTGCATACTGCGAATACGTCCCTTGACCTCAGGATTGCCTTCGCTTTCCTTGGCTTCCTGACGCACCTCTTCCTTAGTCATCTTTAGCTTCTTGTGGTGCTCATAGAGCTGAAATGGCACGTCGATCATGGCGATGATCGCCAGTGCGCCCATGATGGCCAAAAAGCAACTCCACATCATCGTTGCCAGATGCGGAATAGCCACTTTCGGCGCTTCGGTGGAAAGTAACAGGTAAACCTCGCGGTTCTTCCAGATCACCCAAGTTGCGATCCCGCCGATCAGCAGCGCTTTGGCAAGCGCTTTGCCGAGTTCAATCAGGCCGTGACTGGAGAACATCCGAGCGATGCCGGAGAAGGGATTCATGCGAGAGAAATTTGGTTGCAGCGCTTTGGTACTGAATACCCAGCCATCCAACAACATCGGGGCAAATAACGCCACCACTAGCAGTAACAACAACAACGGTGCAAACGCCAGCAGTGCCGACGTAGCAAGGTCGAACAGGTGTGGCAACAACAGCTCAGGCTTGAACGCCAGCTCAGGAGTCACACTCAAACCATCATGCAGTAACTTCACCATGCTGGTGTTAAGCGAAGATCCCATCAGCCACAGCCCTGCCCCGCCCGCCATCATGACCGCAAAGGTATTCAGCTCGCGCGAACGCGCAAGCTGCCCCTCTTCGCGCGCTTGCTCTAATCGTCGTTCTGAGGGTGATTCTGTTTTTTCTAGGTCGCTATCTTCTGCCACTGCCTACTCCTTCAGTGGTGAGGATTGTCGCTGAATCCTATCAACTTAAAGCAGAGAACAAGGAGGGAAAGTTCAGCTAATTGAGTGCAGGGTCAGTATCAGCTCAAAGACAAGTTGACCTGAACTTCAGAACCGCTCCCTACAAAAGCCATATCGTTGCCGAGACTGCGCACGAGCGCGATGCCGCGACCATGACGTCGCTCATCGCTTTCGTCATTTTCGTGCTTCAGTAAGTGATGGTCGAATCCATCCCCACTATCCCGAATCGTCACGCGCACAAACAAGCCAGACTCGCTACGCACTTTTTCCAGCCCAATGAATACCTCGCCCGTTTCAAGCTGCTTTAAGCTAGAGATACGCTGTTCGTAGTAACGCTCCATCCCTGTCGAGTCATGTTTCAACGTCGAGTCTAGCTTAAGCAGACCGTGATCCAACGCATTATTGAACAGCTCTGACATGACCAAGAATAACTTGCCCGCAATTGATACATTATCTGGCTCGATCTGATTGACGAGACTAAGCAGCAGTGGCACAACATCAAGCCGCTTCAACTGCGGCGCAGTCAAAGTCAGATCAAACTGCCACTCGATGCTCTCAACCCCTCCCTGCTTATCCTCGACTAATGGCACAGGAGTGTTAGCCACTAACTCGACGCGCGCCTCAGCAGGGCAATCGACAAAGATGAGGGCGATGTCGTCACGCGACTCCATCTCTTCCAGCTGCTCTTCCAGCATCTCGAGCATGGCCTCCAGTCGATCAGCCGGGGCAGCCTCTCGAGCAGAGTGCAGCAAGCGCTCCATACCACGCTCCAAACTCGTGTGATCCGCACAGTCCACCGCGCCATCTGAGGACAACAATACCTGACACGGCATTTCTCCATAGCAATAGCGCTCGACCGTACCGTCAAACTGATCTGATGAGAGAATGCCCAAAGGTAGTTGAGTCGAGTTAAATTTCCACTCAACATCACCCACGGAGTTCATCAGGACTGCTGGCGGACAGCCACCATTCCAGACTTCGACCAGCCGATTCTCGATATCCAGCGAAAGCAAAATTGCTGCGACAAAACGATTCTGCGGTAGGTATTCTTTGACCTTGCGATTGATCTCGCCGGCAATCGCCGCAATGCTAAAGCCCTTTTGCGACATGACTTGAAAGGGCTGCAACACGGGCATCACTGCCAGCGCAGAAGTCAATCCGTGACCGGTACTATCGGCCAACATCACGTGCAACTGTCCTGCGGGGGTCCGGGCCACTGCAATCAAGTCGCCGCTAAAGTCTTCCGCAGGCAACAGATGCAACTTAATCAAGGGATCGTGAATTTTGTCGAGAGCCGCCAGTCGCCGCATGAACTCTTGCGCCAACTGCCCTTCTTCTTCCGTCTTAGCTTTATGCTCAATGAGTTGGCGATTCTGCTCCGCCAACTGCTCGGCCATACGGATACGCTGATGCAGCATCTCCAGTTTGACTTCAAGGATGCTGTAATTGACCGGTTTTATGAGGTAGTCGTCAGCACCAACCTGAATGCCGCGTACGATATGCTGGCTATCGCCCATGGCACTGACAAAAACAATGGGGATCCAAGTATCGGCGACCCGCCTCAACGCCCGCACCGTCTCATAACCATCCATGACCGGCATCATCACATCCACAAGCACTACATCTGGCTGATGCTCGCGGAACAGGGTTATGGCCTGCTCTCCGCTTTCGGCGACCATGGGCAGATGTCCCATTTTCTTGAGCATGGTTTCCATCAGCACGCGATTTGTTCGCGTATCGTCCACCACCAACACTCGCAATGCCTGACTCACAGTGATCTCGACTTTATTTAGAGATGGGAAACAGCTTGGCGAAATTAGCAATGTCTAGGATCTGCGACACAGTATGGTTGGGCCTGCTCAATGTCACTTTTTTATTCACTGCTTGAGCTCGCTCACGCAGCATAAGCAACATACCCAGCGCCGAGCTATCCATATAGTCCACCCCAGAAAGGTCAATGACAAAAGACGTTACACTTCCATCACTAAGTAAAGGATCGTAAGCTTCCTTGAAACCTCGATGCGCACTAAAATCGAACCTGCCCATGATATCCACGGTGGCTATTCCACCTGATACAAGCACACTTGTTTGCATTTGCCGCTCTCCTCGTCAAACCCTTGTTACCCCACCGCCCACCTGCGCTAGCTTGGCCAGCACTTTTTGCGCCATTTCGTGTATAGGTACGATCTCATCCACGGCGCCCACCGCAATCGCTTCACGCGGCATTCCGAATACTACACAAGTCGCCTCATTTTGAGCGAAGTTGTAAGCCCCAGCCTGACGCATCTCCAACATCGCCAACGCCCCATCCTTCCCCATACCCGTCAACATCACCCCAAGTACATTCTTACCCGCGTGCTGAGCACCAGAACGAAACAAGACTTCGACTGACGGTCGGTGATGATTCACAGGGGCAGCCTGACTCAGCTCAGTGACGTAGTTCGCACCACTACGTTTAATGAGCAGATGGGAATGGCCGGGTGCAATATACGCATGGCCGGGCAACACTCGCTCCCCATCTTCTGCCTCCTTCACTGTGATGCGACACAATCCATTCAAACGATCAGCGAATGATTTGGTAAATGCCTCCGGCATATGCTGAGTAATCAGGATCGCTGGGGAATCCGCAGGCATCGGCATCAGGAATGCCTTGATCGCTTCGGTGCCCCCCGTAGAAGCCCCCACTAATATGACTTTTTCCGTGGTAGAGAATTTGCTACCCAAAGATGGCAGCACTTTGGCACTCGGGGCTGTCGTCCGGCTATGGCGAGAAGGATTAGTCACATAAGCAGTGCGTATCTTTTCAGCGATCTCATCGGCATATCCACGCAAGCCATCAGCGATTCCCAACTTAGGTTTAGCGACAAAATCCACGGCCCCCAACTCCAAAGCCTTCAGCGCCGCCTCGGAGCTGCGCTCGGTCAAGCTGGAAATCATCAGCACTGGCATGGGGCGTAAACGCATCACCTTGTCGAGGAAAGTCAGCCCGTCCATCTGCGGCATCTCAACATCCAGAGTCATCACATCCGGGTTTAGCGTTTTGATCAACTCACGCGCCTGCAAGGGGTTGCTAGCAACGCCGATAGTTTGCATATCGGGGAAGCTATTGATGACCTCCTTTAGAATGCTACGCACCAATGCCGAGTCATCAACGATCAACACTTTGATTTTAGGTTTCGCTATTGCCTCTAAAGTCATCAGAACAACTCCACATCACCCTGAACATTCGCAGCTTTCAGCTTGGAGCTGTAGGACTGTTCGCGCTCAATGATGGTGTCATTATGAACGTTGCGCAGTTTCTTCATTTTCACCTTGCCGGTGCGCGGAAAGAAATAGACTTTACGTGGATAGATATCCAGTAAATCCTCGGCTACGATGGGGATACCTTCAGT
Organism: Ferriphaselus amnicola; assembly: GCF_000974685.2. Taxonomy (NCBI): domain Bacteria; kingdom Pseudomonadati; phylum Pseudomonadota; class Betaproteobacteria; order Nitrosomonadales; family Gallionellaceae; genus Ferriphaselus; species Ferriphaselus amnicola. The sequence continues at coordinate 662,969 of NZ_AP018738.1, read as the reverse complement.
TTGCAGGTACTCAAGCACGAACTCCACATTGCGGGCACCGACATTCGCCGTGGTAAATCCACGCAACACGCTACCACCACCAAATATCTTGGCCTCCAGATTTGAGCGACGCGCACCGATCTTCAGCAACTGATTGATCAACACCTCCATCGCATAAGCACCATAGCGTGCCGATGCTCCTGCAACCGGATTGGAGTCGAGCTTGTTATCCGGGAGCATGAAGTGATTCATTCCTCCTATGCCACTCACTTTGTCGCGGATGCAGGCTGCCACGCAAGATCCCAGTGTCGTAACCAACAACATGTCGCGCGAGGTGATGTAATACTCGCCCGGCAGTATCTTGACTGCCTCGGTATTAAAATTACCGTCGAAATACAGATTCGGCGATAGAACTTCCTCTACAGCTCTGTCCATGAAATCCCCTTTCAGCTGCGTTGTCGCGCCTCATCTACCCCATGCTGGGCTTTGTACTTTGGAGCCAACTCGTACACCGTTTTACCTCGTAACCTGAAGTAGTCTTCGGCGTGATGGAAACTTTCGGAATGCCCAGCGAATAGCAAACCATCACTGCGTAACTGCGGCACGAATTTCTTCAAGATGTCCAATTGTGTAGATTTGTCGAAATAAATCATTACATTGCGACAGAAAATCGCATCCAGCGGCCCCCGCACCGGCCAATCCTTCGCCAACAGATTGACCTGTCGAAAGGTGATCAGATTGCGCAACTCCTGCCGCACCCGCACATAACCTTCCTGCTTGCCTGTACCTCGCTGAAAATATTTTTTGATCAGATCTGGATTCATCTTGCTGATGCGTTCTTCCAAATAGACGCCCGCTCTGGCTTTTTCTAGCACATGAGTATCTAGATCGGTTGCGATGATTGTCACCGGAGGTGTCAATGTACCAAAGGTCTCTGCCGCTGTGATCGCCATCGAATACGGCTCCTCACCCGTTGACGAGGCCGAACACCATAAGCTGATCGGCCCTTTGCCCTTACGCGCCCGCAAATGTTCGGCCAGTAAGGGAAAATGATGCGGCTCGCGGAAGAATGCCGTGAGATTCGTGGTCAGCGAATTGGTGAATGCCTCCCACTCCTCTTCATTACCACTCTCCAAGAGCTTTAGATATTCGCCAAACGTCGTAAGCCCCGTAGCCCGCAAACGACGAGACAAACGGCTATACACCAACTCTTGTTTACTTTCGTTGAGTGAGATACCCGCATGCGCATAAATCAACTTGCGAATACGATCAAAATCCCGCTCCGTGAACTCGAACTCGCGCCCACTCTTGAGTGATGCTCCGACATCAGCCATGTTACCCACCTATCCGATCAAAATTCTTCCCACTCTTCTTCGCTGGACTGGCTGATCGCAGGCCGTGCCCGTGCGGCACCACGCCGCTCAGCAGAAGGAGGTGCAGACAGAGCCTTGGGAGCACGACTACGTTGAGCAGATTCGCCCGCCAGTTTGAACGTGGACATCATGGCCGCCAGCTGCTGTGCCTGTTCTTCCATCGATTCGGCTGCTGCCGCTGCTTGCTCGACCAATGCCGCATTCTGCTGGGTCACGTCATCCATCTGACTGATGGCCTGATTGACTTGCTCGATACCGGCGCTCTGCTCAGCCGAAGCAGCACTGATCTCAGCCATGATGTCGGTCACGCGCTTCACTGCGGTAACCACTTCTTCCATAGTTTTTCCGGCCTGATCCACCAGCGCCGTGCCCGTCTGGACTTTGTCCACTGAGTCGCCGATCAGTCCCTTGATCTCTTTCGCTGCTGCGGCCGAGCGCTGAGCCAAATTGCGCACTTCGCTCGCCACCACCGCAAAACCACGGCCTTGCTCACCCGCACGAGCCGCTTCCACTGCCGCATTCAGTGCCAGAATGTTGGTCTGGAACGCGATGCCGTCGATCACCGAGATGATGTCCACGATCTTCTTCGAGCTTTCGCTGATCGAGCTCATGGTGTGGACCACTTTACCTACCACTTCACCACCGCGCACAGCCACATCGGAGGCTCCTGCTGCTAGTTGATTAGCTTGGCGCGCGTTGTCGGCATTCTGCTTCACGGTGGAGGTGATCTCCTCCATGCTGGAAGCGGTTTCTTCTAGACTGGAAGCTTGTTCTTCGGTACGTTGCGACAGGTCGGTGTTGCCTGAAGCGATCTCCTTCGAAGCCGTGTTGATCGTTTCTGCTGCCTCCTTGATGCGGCTGATCGTTTCCGTCAACTGAGCTACCGTGGCATTCGAATCATCTTTCAACCTACCGAATGTGCCTTGATAATTACCACTGATGGTCTCTGTCAGATCGCCTCGGGCGAGCGCACCTAGCACGCGCACAACCTCATCCAAGCTCCGCGAAGTGGTGTCCAGCAAACGGTTCATATCTTCCGCCAGCTTGAGGAAGAAGCCCTCTTTACCTGCCACTTCAATGTGGCGGGTAAAATCCCCTTGAGACGCCGACTCGATGATTGCAGCGATCTCGCGTTCGACAGCGACCTCGGTGGTGCGGTCCATCCACTGAGTGACTCGCCCCAGATACGTGCGCTGGCTGTCGTAGATCGGGCTGGGCTGCAATCGCATATCGCGCCCGCCCATCGGCACATCGAACGTCTTGGGGGCATCCAATGGCGCAGCATAAGCCGTGCGTAGATCCTCACTTTCGAAGAAGACCCCCACTCGCTTCCCCATGATTCCATGTTCATTGAAATCAGGGAACTTCTTCGTCATTTCTGGCTGCATCCTGCGAATCTGCCCCCGCATGGCTTCGTTGAAGTAAATCACTTCATTGCGGTCATCAGACACCGTCACTGGCGACGAGACCGAGTCCAGAGCCATCTTCATGCGCAATGCATCCGAAGTTGTCTGCTGCGACTGTTTGATCGAGTACCCCATTTGAATCTGCATAGCCTTGAATGCGTCGAGCAGCACACCCAGCTCGTCACCGCGCCCTTCGGCATCGATACGATGTGCTAGATCCCCGCCACCCACCGCGGCAGCCGCACGCGTAGCCTTGCGTACTGGCACCAGTATATTCCTGACCATCAAAAAGGCTAGGAATGCCCCCAACAGGAAAGCAGTTATGACCACGACCAGCATATTACGATTACCCTCACCTATGCGATGATCGATCGTATCGGTACGCTGCTTACCCTGAACTCCGATGCCTTGATCCAAGACATCAATACCCGCTGCAATCGACTTGTCTGCCCCCTTGATCGCGCTATCGATCTCACCAATACTCTTGTTGAGTGATTTCAAATGCACCATATCATCCATGGCTTTCAAATAGTTGATGCGCCCCTCATTGATCTGCGCCAGTGCCTGCGACTCAGCCTCAGTCAAACCAGAGGTAGCCTTGAACTCAGCCACTGTCTTTTCCAGTGCAGCCATATCCGCAACAAACTTCTCTTTGTAGTCGCCACCTCGAATCAAGTAATTCTTGAAATGGTGGATACCGTCACCCAGTTCTATTCGAGCGTGATCCATCAGCACTCGCTTCTTAGAAACAGTGGCGCGATATTCATGCCACTGCTCTCCGAATTCCTGCATGTTGCGATAGGCCATAACACCCGTTATCGCTAACAGCACCAACACGGCCGCAAAAGCCGCTGAAAGACGTTGAGCAACCGTCAGATGGTTGAGCCAGACACGCACGCCTGCTATCACACCAGTCTTTACTACTTTCCCCTCTCTGATCGACAATCCTCTGGCCTGACCATTGCGGAAATTACGGTATGCACTTTCAGCTTGTGACACTTGATCATGGGTCGGCTTGCTGCGTACCGACATATAGCCGGTAATTTGACCATTCTGCTGCAACGGCGTGACATTAGCCAATACCCAGTAGAAGTCGCCATTTTTACGCCTATTCTTTACGACGCCCGTCCAAGTTTTGCCCAGCTTAAGCTGATGCCACATATCCGCGAATGCCTCAATAGGCATATCGGGATGACGAATCAGATTGTGCGGCTGCCCGATCAGCTCTTTTTCAAGATAGCCGCTCGCCTCAACGAAGTTCCTCTCACAAAAGGTAATCACGCCCTTGGTGTCAGTCCCTGACACCAACATAGCGTCCTCTGCAAGCACATATTCGTTGTTCGTCACTGGCAAATTTGTACGCATCTTCACTCTCCTCAGAGCTTAATTCATCCGTCTATTATTAAAACTCTTCCCAGTCTTCTACCTGAGCGCCTTGATTACTACGCGGCTTCGTCACAATTTCTGTCGATGCACCTGTAGTGACCCTAGATTGTAATGATTTGATAGCTTTAACCGTCTGATTGGAAAGCTGGAAGAACTCACCGCCCAATCGACTCATCGCTTCTTCCTGTTGATGGTCATGCACGCACTGTACGATGCCACCGACACAGCGATGGAACTCGGCATGGGATGCTTTCAAATCACCATACTCTGACAAATTGGCATGGGATTTGGCCGGGCCGTACAGCCACTTACCCAAGTCACACTTGTCATCGCAAGAGACTTTAGCCACCTCCAACTGTTCCTTACTTTGTCCCCGTATATAGTCAATCAGACGCGACTTCCATTTGATATGAGCGTTCACCGCATCATTGAATGAGAACTTGTCAGCCGATGGGGATGATTTCGACACAACTGCCAAGCCCCTAGCTTGGGAGCCGCTATGTAATCGAAAACTTTCCATCATGGCCGCCAACTGCTGCGCTTGCTCTTCCATGGATTCGGCAGCGGCCGCTGCTTGCTCGACCAGTGCCGCATTCTGCTGCGTCACGTCATCCATCTGACTGATGGCCTGATTGACTTGCTCGATACCGGTGCTTTGCTCAACCGAAGCGGCACTGATCTCAGCCATGATGTCGGTCACACGCTTCACAGCGGTGACGACTTCTTCCATGGTCTTGCCCGCCTGATCCACCAACTCGGTACCTACTTTGACTTTGTCCACTGAGTCACCGATTAGCCCCTTGATCTCTTTCGCTGCTGCGGCCGAGCGCTGAGCCAAATTGCGCACTTCGCTCGCCACCACCGCAAAACCACGGCCTTGCTCACCCGCACGAGCCGCTTCCACTGCCGCATTCAGTGCCAGAATGTTGGTCTGAAACGCGATGCCGTCGATCACCGAGATGATGTCCACGATCTTCTTCGAGCTTTCGCTGATCGAACTCATGGTATGGACAACTTTACCTACCACCTCTCCGCCACGCACCGCAACTTCAGAAGCACCAGCCGCCAGCTGATTGGCTTGACGCGCATTATCAGCATTCTGCTTCACCGTCGAAGTCAGCTCTTCCATACTAGAAGCCGTTTCTTCCAAACTAGATGCCTGCTCTTCAGTACGTTGTGATAAATCAGTATTCCCTGTTGCGATCTCTTTGGATGCAGTGTTGATTGCCCCCGCCGCCTCTTTGATGCGACTGATCGTCTCGGTCAATTGAGCGACCGTCGCATTGGAGTCATCCTTCAACTGCGCAAAGATGCCTTGGTAGTTCCCACTCATGCTTTCCGTCAGATCGCCCTTGGCAAGCGCCGCCAATACGCGCACCACTTCGTTCAAGCCGACGAAGTTAGTCTCCATCAGGGAGTTCATGGACTGAGCCAACTGCAAGAAAAATCCAGACTTTCCATTGACCGAAAGACGACCCGTGAAATCGCCTGAAGCTGCCGCTTGTACGATTTCACCCACCTCTTCCTCGGCGCGAATCTGATCCGTCAGGTCGATCCACTGGCCCACTGTGCCCAGTCGCTCACCATCGGATGAAATCACCGGCGTGGTGATCACATCATACTGACGCCCCCCCAATTGTAATCGTGCATGGGTCGTAGAACTCAAGCGGCGCAAGCGTTCAATGGCCGACTGGGGATCTGCGTAAAATATACCTATACTCCCCCCCACGACCTTATCTGCAGCAAAAGCAGGATTTTCTTGTTGGAAGGCTTTTTCGTATTTGTACAAAGTGTCGCGCAAGGCGTTATTGATGTAGATAACCTTGCCATCGTTGTCTGCCACGCGAACACACATGCTCACATTATCCAGCGCACATTTGAGTCGCAGCATCTCACGAGCGGTCTGCTGATCAGACTCCTTGCGCTCCCACAGTTTATCCTGCATAGCTTTCAGTGCCGCCATCATGCTGCTTGAGTCACCCTGAGCAACCTCAACATTCACAGTAAGATCATCATCTGCAATGCGGCGCGCAACCTCAACGGCAGCCCCCGGCTCCCCACCAAGCTGCTTGAGTAAACTTCGAGCGATCCACAGCCCAAACACCAATGCAATAGCACCACTGGAAAGCATAAGCCCTAACAGCCACAACGTTCTGCTCTGAATCACAACTGCTGTATCCCGCTCATCCAGACTCGTCTTTTCGTTGGCTTTGACAACCAGCGCATCAATCGCTTGACGATGAGCAAGATACTTTTGCTCCATCACCGGTAACAAATTTGCTGCTGCCTGCTTATCACCCCGCAATAGGGCTGGAATAAGCTGTTGATCACGCAAGTCCAGAAACTCCCTACCCGGCTGATAGGAGCTGACCAGCATCAACTCCTTAATCGCGCCATCGGTCAGATTCTCCGCCCAAAAACGATGGCGGCTTTCGTACTCCTCTCGGAGCTGCTTGCTCTTTGCGATCAACGCAGGAATATCTCTGGGCTCGGCACGCGCCAACTCCAGCGCATTAAGCTTCGCTTCGATCAAATACTCGGGAGGAGGAAGAATGTCCGCGACCAAGTCTTTTTGCAAAACGATATTGCTATAAATTGAGCCACCCACCTTGACCAGATTAAGGGTACTCATCGCAACCCAGCCTGCAGCTAAGAAACTGACGGTAAAGACAGACAGCAACAGGATGAATCGGGTATTCACACGAATATTGTTCATTTTTTTCTCACCTTTCTGTCAAGCAACGACTTCGTCAGTCAACGCCATCTCGGAGCTAACCATCAGCCGTTCGATCTCTACGAGGATCAGCATCCGCTCACTTACGGTCCCCAATCCCATGATGTAGCCGGTATCAATCGTCGCTGATAGTTCAGGCGCGGGTTTAATCTGCTCCACCGAAAGTGTCAGCACATCTGATACACCATCCACCACCACGCCGACTACGCGAGTGCCGATGTTAAGTATGATGACCACGGTGAACTGGTCATATTCGACAGTACCCAAGCCGAATTTGATGCGTAAATCGACGATAGGCACGATGGTGCCGCGTAGGTTGATGACCCCTTTGATGAATGCGGGGGTGTTCGCAATCGGAGTCACCGCATCGTAGCCACGTATCTCCTGCACCTTGAGGATGTCGATGCCATACTCCTCTTTACCCAAGGTAAAGGTCAGAAACTCCCGCCCGATCGCGTGACTATTCAAGCTTACTTCCTGTTGCGTCGCCATAGCTCCTCCTATCCTGCCATTGTCTGATGCTGCGCGACCAAAGCGCCCAGCGCATTCACATCGAGAATCAGCGCCACTCGCCCATCGCCCATGATGGTGGCGCCGGAAATACCGTGTACCCTGCGGAAATTGGATTCCAGACTCTTGATAACCACTTGTTGTTGGCCGAGCAACTCATCTACGAACAGTGCCGTTTTGCGACCTTGGTTCTCAACGATGATGACGATACCTTGCTCCAAGGAGGTCGCTTTCGGCGAAATATTGAACACCTCATGCAGAGGCAACAGCGGCAAATATTCGCCGCGCACCTTGAGTAAGCGCCCATCACGACCAACCGTCTTAAGATCAGCTTCGCTGACTTGCAACGATTCAATGATCGAATTCAGCGGTGCGATATAGACTTCTCCGCCAATAGATACGGAAGACCATCCAAAATCGCCAGCGTCAGTGGTAGGCGGATGGTAGTTCGCGTTCCAAGTCCTTCGTGGGAATCCAACTCGATACGCCCGCCCAGTTCGGCGATATTGCGCTTCACCACATCCATACCTACACCGCGCCCAGATACATCTGTCACCACCTCGGCGGTAGAAAATCCAGCCTCGAAGATAAGCATCCACACATCCGCGTCCGGCATATCGTCACTCACTTGAAAACCGCGCTCTCTGGCTTTACTTAATATTCGGGCGCGATTCAGTCCACCGCCATCATCCGACACTTCGATAACGATGCTGCCACCTTGATGGAAAGCATTCAGTGTGACCGTACCTTTGGGATTCTTGCCTGCGGCAATGCGTTTTTCCGGGATCTCGATGCCATGATCCAGACTGTTGCGGATCAAGTGGGTCAGCGGATCGGCGATCTTTTCGATCAGACCTTTGTCTAGCTCAGTGCTTTCACCCAAGGTCTTGAGTTCGATCTGCTTGCTAAGTTTGCCAGCCAGATCGCGCACTACGCGCGGGAAGCGACTGAACACAAAGGAGATCGGCAACATGCGAATAGACATCACGGCTTCTTGCAGATCCCGTGTATTGCGTTCGAGCTGGCGCAAGCTCTGCTCCAAGCGCTCCAACACCACGCCCTCGGCGGCAGTTGCAGCCTGCGTCAACATCGCTTGGGTGATCACCAACTCACCCATCAGATTGATAAGTTGATCTACTTTTTCCACACTGACGCGTATCGACGTGTCACTTTGGGCCGCCACCACTTTATCGGTAGCTCGTTTCCCTGCTCGAGCACCTTCAACCGGATGAGGTGTGTCGATCGAGCGCCGACCTTCGCTGGAGGTTTGGGATTGAGCCACTGCCTGCGCTTGAGCTTTAGCGACCAAGGCGTCTTCGTGCTCTTCATAGACACCATAGCCCTGTTTATTCTCTCGAGCCGAGCGCTGCGCGGGTGTCTCGCGAAAGAAACCGTAGCCACGACTATTCTCAACTTCTGCCACCACGCCTGGGGCATCTTCGAAAATACCGAAACTCTCACCTTGCGCGACCACATTGACTTCTGGAGTGGGTAAATCATCGAAAAATCCGTAGCCCGGATCTGCTATAGCTACCTCAGGGAGGTCATCGAAAAAACCATAACCCAGATCGGCAGGTGCAGGCTCCGCATCAAAGAAGCCATAACCTTGATCTGCAGTTGGCGTAGTCGGTTCTACATCGAAAAATCCGTAGTCTTCGCCGCTACTGGGGGCTGGCTCGGCTGCTACAGCAGTTGGTGGAGCTTTCGCTCCGGCCGCCAGCGCGTTCAGCTCAGCGCACACGGCCTGAACTTCGTCGGCATCCACCTCATTTTCACCACGATGTGCGGCAAGCTGCATGGAGAGCACATCCCCAGCCCGCAAAAAAGCATTGACCATCTCGTCGGTCAACGTCATCTCCTGCTTACGCAGCCGATCCAACAATGTTTCCAGAACATGGGTGACTTCGGTCATATCGGTAAAACCGAAGGTTCCGCTACCTCCCTTGATTGAGTGTGCCGCGCGAAAGACCGCATTGAGGTCATCCATGGACGGATCGCTCACATCCAACTCAAGCAACAGCGACTCCATCGCCGCCAGATGCTCGGCAGTCTCTTCGAAGAAGACTTGGTAAAACTGGCTTAGATCAAGGCTCATGGCAGCTCTTCAATAAGAATTAAGTAAGGAAGCTTTCCTCTTCATCTTCATGATTTCGGAGATGGCGAATCGGGATGCCTTGAAAGAAACACCGAAGCACAATCAGCCGCCCATCGGCGCCCCCCTCGTTGCCCGTGGCATGAGCATCAATCGCAGTTCCGAAACTCATGGCTATCATCTCGATGCCGCGATGGTCAGCCGATCACTTTCTTCACCACTTCTAGTAGTTTTGATGGGTCGAAAGGTTTGACCAACCAACCCGTTGCTCCAGCCGCTTTACCTTGCATCTTCATTGCATCACTGGACTCAGTGGTCAGCATCAAAATCGGCACGGTGCGATAGTTCGGCATCGAGCGCAGAGTGCGGATCAGTGTCAACCCATCCATGATCGGCATGTTCTGGTCAGTCAGCACAAGATCCACTGTCTTCATCTTCGCCTTATTCAAACCATCCTGCCCATCCGCAGCTTCGATCACGTCATACCCCGCACTTTTCAGGGTGAACGCCACCATCTGGCGAATGGAGCTGGAGTCATCAACACTTAGTACCGTCTTTGCCATGGCTATCTCCCACTAAAATAAATCAAAACAACTCAATATCGCCGGTGTCCATCTTTTGCTGGTTCACCGATTTGCTGATGATAGTACGACTGTGCTTGGAAAGCAGATCATCGATCTCGCTTTTCATCTGTTCAGTCTGCTGACGAGAAGGAACCTCTCCTCGGCTTGACTCACGTGCCCAACTGCCCAATTTAATCCATGCCTCTTGCATCGTATCGACGCGATCACGTGAGTGTTGCAATAACTGATTAACCATATCCTGGAACTGCAACGAAGTGACTGCGCGCCCGACCACTACATCAACCTCTCGTGAGATGGTTTGTTGCTGCTCGATTACGTGTGCCATCCCTGCATTCATTTTCTGAACATTGCCCAGAGTCAGCTCTAGTTGGTTCTTGGACTTGACGGCGAAATCCATATCTAAGGTCGCCATCAGCGTAATGGCGTGCTCGGCATCCGCGATCGCATCATGCACTTGATTCACATTGGCTCGAATCTGCTGGCTAAAATGTCCTGCCCGCCCAGATAGTTTGCGCACCTCATCGGCCACGACAGCGAAGCCTCGTCCAGCCTCGCCCGCACGCGCGGCTTCAATCGCGGCGTTCAGTGCGAGCAAGTTGGTCTGTTTGGAAATACCATCAATCTCTCCCAGCACGTTAAGAATACCCCGCACCTGAAGACTGACCGCATCCATCTTGTCCACCAACTCCATACCAACCTTGCTGTTATTGATAATGCTACCGACCAACTGTTTAAGGGTATTGGAGGTGTCGTCCAGAAAGCTTTCCATGGTTGTATCGCCAACTTGATTGCTCTGGGACTGTGTGACCGATATGGCTGCATCTCGCTGACTCTGAATCAATTGCTGCATCCCGCCAAAACTCTCCATCAGCTTACCAATCGCATCTGCCAGCAACACCTGAACCTGACTCATATCATCATTGGCACTCGAGAACTGGTTGGCAAATTGTGGATAGGTCTGCATCAGCACATTTTCGACAGCGCTCTCTCGAACGCTGTCGTGGCCGGCCTCAACCACCGAGTTCCGACTCCCGCCAGAAACCAGCATGATGAAAGCTGCGGCCAGTGTGATGACCGCATTGAGCACCACGGCCATATCCCCTAAACCCAGTGAGGCGATCCCCCAGTGCAGCAACAATGCAACCGCACCTAGCCCGAGCAGCACCCCAACACTATTTTTGCGTTTTTGCTGTTCCATGATGACTACCTCATATACTGGAGTAACCCAGCAACTCCTTGATGTCCAGAATCAACACGATTTCCCCTTCGCTCGACATGGTAACACCTGCTACACCTTTCGGACGGAAGGTATCCAGAGACTTGATGACTACATCGTCGTGCCCTGCAAAGCCGTCTGCGGACAGAATAAAGCTGTTCCCCCCCATCTGCATCAGTACGCCGACTTCGGGCTGTCCGTTGTCTTCCCAGCCAACCAAACGAGCTAGAGACATGACTGGTAGCACTTCACCGCGTACCACTAGAGTCGCCTTGCCCGCCACTTGCTGAATTTGATCTGGCATGATGGACAAGATTTCGCGCACCATCGATAGCGGTACCGCAAAGGGCTGATCACACAGGCGTAACAGCAACACCGGCAAAATCGCCAAAGTAAGCGGTAGCGCAATGGTGAACACGGAACCTTTGCCCGCTTCGGATTCGATGGTGATGGAACCATTCAGTCGCTGGATATTAGTTTTCACCACATCCATGCCCACGCCGCGACCAGACACGCTGGATATCTGATCCTTAGTGGAGAAGCCCGGCAGGAAAATCAACTCTAGGCTTTGAGTATCATCCAAACCATTGGCCTGCTCCACGCTGATCAGGCCTTTTTCCACAGCTTTACCCCGAATTACATCAGGGCGCATCCCTTTACCGTCATCCTGAATGGTAATCAGAATATGATCACCCTCTTGGCGTGCGCCAAGATTCACCATACTCTTCGTCGGCTTACCCACTGCAGTACGTTGCGCGGTGTCTTCGACACCATGATCGACGGCATTACGGATCAAGTGCACCAACGGATCATTGAGGTCTTCGATCATGGTCTTGTCGATTTCAGTTTCCTCTCCGGTCAGCACCAGCTCGACATCTTTACCCAACTGTCGCGCCAGATCGCGCGCCAAGCGTGGATATTTTTTGAACAAACGACCGATTGGCTGCATCCGCGTTTTCATCACTGCATTTTGCAGATTCACCACTAGCATATCCAACTGGCTGACCGCCTCGTCCAACGCCTTCAAGGTGCCAGGGTCTGAGCGGCCTTGCAAAATATCACTGCGTAGATGGGTGAGCCGATTCTTGGTCAGACCAATCTCACCGGAAAGATTAAGCACTTGATCCAAGCGATCCGTATCGACACGGATCGTATTGTCTTTTGCGGCATCGCCGTCACGACGCGCCGCAGCTGGGGTAGGCACCCCCCCAGGTACATCTGTAGTGCGACGACCGAATGCACTTGATTTTAGTTTTGCCTCATCTATCGCAGGGGCAGGGGCAGTCGTTGACTCAGCCGCGACGGGAGTGGGACCACTCGCAACCTCAGGCTCGGTCCCTGTAACGGCATGAAACAAACCGTCCCAATCCAATCCAGATGGCACAGGTGCCGACTGAGTAGCGGCGACTGAAGTCGCTTTCGCGGACACAGCCTTAACACTCTCAACGTCCTCGCCATTGAGGGCCGCTTGCAGGGCTGCAATCAACTCAGGAGGGGCTGCTTTTGGCTGAATGCTTTGTCCTAACACATCGAACATCCCTCGCACCTCGCCGGTTGCTGCCATGATGGCATCCATTAGGCCAGCGCTCATATCCAGCTCACCGTTGCGCAACTTATCAAACAGATTCTCTGTCAAGTGGCACAAAGTCACTAACTCCGTAGCATTAAGAAATCCTGCTCCTCCCTTGATGGTATGGAATCCGCGAAAAATATCATTGAGCAGGCGGTGGTCGCTGGGGGATTTTTCCAACTCCACCAGTTTGCCGTCCACATCGGACAACATTTCGGAGGCTTCCGTGAGAAAGTCCTGTAGCAACTCTTCCATGCCTGCAAAGTCGTTCATTTTAGAACCCCAAGCTATCCAGCAAATCGTCCACCTGATCCTGACTGGTGACCACATCGGTACGACCAGCAGGTTTTATAACAGGGCCATTGAGCAGCCCCGAATCCACTTTCAGTGCCGTAGCCGGAGCGTTCTGCACCAACAAGGTGACCAGTTGCTGCTCCAGCTGTTGCGTCACCTCCATGATCTTTTTGATGACTTGGCCAGTCAGATCCTGAAAATCTTGCGCCATCATGATTTCACGCAGATACGCGCTCGTCTGCTTGGTTTGCTTGGGCACCTCAATCAGGTAGGCATGGGTCTGTGTTGCCAAACTCTTGAATTGCTCTTGCGTCAACTGCTGGTCGAATAGCATCTGCCACTGCGCTGCCAGTCGATGCGCCTCATCCTCGATCTTGTTTACCACTGGCTGCGCAGCCTCAGTTGCGTTCAGCACACGTTCCGCCGCCTGCTCGGTCATCGCTGCGACATAGTTGAGGCGATCTCGTGCATCAGGAATGGCAGCTGCCGCCTTTTCCAGATTCTTGTCAAAACCTAGCTCGCGCAGACTGTCGTGGAGAGCACGCGTCATCTGACCGATCTGATTGATGACATTGTTATCCATTACCGGCTGATCGGCAGGATTGTCCTGAGCGTTAGTCGGGGCTTCGTCCTCATGGGTCGCTGACACGATGCTATCGAACAGCGCTTCCAAATCATCTGAATCTTGAGTGGCACTCATTTTGGCCTCACTTTTGTGGCATTTTTTCAAAAATCTTCTTCAGCTTTTCATCCAGTGTCGCAGCCGTGAACGGCTTAACGACATAACCGGAAGCGCCGGCTTGTGCTGCTTCGATAATGTTTTCGCGCTTGGCCTCGGCAGTCACCATCAACACTGGCAAATGCTTCAGGGCAGGGTCTTTTCGGATATTTTTCAGTAAGTCGATACCCGTCATGTTGGGCATATTCCAATCAGACACTACAAAATCGAAGCCCCCTGCACGGAGTTTATTCAAGGCATCCACGCCATCCTCTGCTTCTTGGACATTAGCGAATCCTAACTCCTTCAGCAGGTTGCGAACGATACGGCGCATGGTCGAAAAATCGTCCACCACCAAAAATTTCATATTCGTATCAACCACGATTGTTCTCCTTGTTACAACTTGTCATACCAGCAACGGGCGCAAGGTCTCCGCCAGCGCTCCGCCATCAAATTTAGGTACGTAGTAATCCACACCGACCCGTCTGCCCATCGCCCGATTCGCATCCGAAGATAGCGACGAATGCATCACTACCGGAATGCCATCAAAACGGCGATCTGATTTGATGTTTTGGGTCAACACATAACCATCCATTTCTGGCATTTCGGCATCCGCCAATACCACCTGAATCTGGTCGTGCAAACGTACCCCACTGCTTTCTGCACCATCCGCCAAGGTCTTCAGACGCTCCCATGCTTCCAGCCCGTTATGTGCCTGAATGCTCTTGACGCCCATCTTATCTAGCAGTTCCGCTATTTTCTTTCTTGCCACGCCCGAGTCATCCACGAAAAAGACACACATTTCATGGCCATTCTCGACCCGCTCAACAGAGCCCACCACCGCCTCACCAAATGCAGTCGCCAAAATCTGCTCCACATCTAGGATGGACACCAGTTTGCCATCGGGCAACTCCGTGATGGCTGTGATCAAGTTAGCATTGTTGGACAGCATGCCCTCGGTCGCACGGACCTTGTCCCAATCCACACGAATAATGTGTTCGACGTGATGCACTAAGAAACCCAAGATATGACGGCTGTACTCGGCCACCATCATGGTGCGCTGCTCACTCGCGATCGTTCCATCAAAACCGAGGAAGCTCGCTAGATTGAGCACGGGGATGATATGCCCACGCAAGCTGACGATCCCATCCACACCGTGCGGCATGTTCGGCGTGCGGGTGATTTTCATGGCGCGACACACTTCCTTCACCTTGAATACATTGATCCCAAACAACTCCTGAGATCCAAGAGAAAACAACAGAATCTCCATCTTATTGGAGCCAGCCAAGTTAGTTCGCGCATCTACTCGATCAAGCAGACTGCCGTTCCCCCCCCCCAGCGCTGAATCGGATGGTGACGAAGTGGAAGATAAGTCATCGTACATAGCATCTATCCTTTCAGGTCAACAGACGAGTCAGGGTCTGCGATAGTTTTTGCGGCTCGAATTTAGGTACATACTCATCCACACCGACTGCCTTTCCCAACTGCTGATTAGACATACTGGATAAGGACGAATGCATCAGCACTGGGATACCGATAAACCTTTTATCCTCCTTAATTTTGCGAGTCAGCATATAGCCATCCATTTCAGGCATCTCGACATCAGTCAGAATCAGCTGAATCATTTCTCGCAACGGAGTGTGGGATGCGTCCGCATAATCGGCCATGCGCTGCAACTCCTGCCAAGCCTGCCGTCCATTGACAGCCGAAATATGGCGAACTTGCATCGCATCCAGCGTGCGCTCAATTTGCTTGCGGGCTACAGCAGAATCATCAGCAAAGAACACCGTACGCCCTGAAACAGAGAGTGGCTTGACACTCTTAAACATGAATTCGTCATCGAAGTGCCCTGTTTCAGCGAGGACTTTTTCTACGTCCATCATCATCACCAGTTTGCCATCAGGAAGTTCGGTCACCGCAGTGACCAAACCGCCCATTTTGGCTGACAACATCGCCGGCGGCACTCTCATCGACGACCAGTCCAATCGCAGAATGGTATCCACCGCTTCGACCAAGAAGCCTTGAGTGTGGCCGTTGTACTCAGTAATGATCATGATCTCCGGCCTAGCCCCAGTCTGTATGCCTGCATATCTTGCCAAATCAATGACTGGCACCAGCACGCCACGCAAACTCACCATACCCTCAACTGCGCTAGGCATCTCAGGTGCGTGAGTAATTGGGGGCACCCGCATCACCTCTCGCACCTTGAACACATTGATGCCGAACACTTCGCGACGTTCAGTTTGGCTATTCTTGCCCAACGTGAACATCAGAATCTCCAGCTTATTGGTTCCCGCCAACTTGGTACGAGCATCGATATTTCTAAGTAGTTCGGACATGACGCCCTCCGTTACACTTTGAATCGGCTGACTGATGCCTGCAATTCGCTCGCCAGTTGCTCTAAGCGTTGAATGTCTTGCTCAGTATGCTCAATTGCAGCATGGTTCTCTTCCGTCATCTGAGCGATGCTCTCGACATGGCGCGCAATGTCATTGCTGGCCTTGCTCTGCTCGCTCACTGACGCGGTAATGTCACTCACTCCGTTGCTGGCACGCTCGACCGAATCTCCTGCATCCGCCAGCACAGCAGATACTTTACCGATATGTTGTTGAGTGGACTGTATCGACCGCAGGCCAGCTTCAATTGCATGCTCGACACGCTCCGACTGCTCACTCAACGCCAAGGTTGTCTGATCAATCTCATTCGCGGAATGCGCTGACTTCTCTGCCAGCTTGCGCACCTCATCTGCAACTACGGCGAATCCTCGCCCCTGCTCACCCGCCCGAGCCGCTTCAATAGCTGCATTCAAGGCCAACAGATTTGTTTGATCAGCAATATCTTTAACTTGCTGGGTCATCCCGGAGATGGTGTTGGCACTGACAATGAATGCCTTCACTGACTGCGCGATCTGGTTGACGGCCTGCTCGATGTGCATCACCTCGTCGATCATCTGAGCAGCACGCTCATTCCCCTCGCGCGTACGCGCCAAGCTTTGCTGCGAAAGACGGTGCACTTCAGCTGCGCTCTCTGCTACCGAGTTGATACTGACAGTCACTTCTTCTACTGCGGCCGCGGTAGAGGCAGCCGACTCACTCTGAGCCTGAGAACTCTGAGTAATTTGCAAAGATGCTGAAGATATCTGCTGAGCAGAAGCCGCCACATTGGAAGAGCCACTCACCACCATTGCAACACTTTGAGCAAAACTCTCCAACAAGGTATTTACCGCCGCTCCTGCTCTGCCTATCTCGTCGCCACTGCGCACTCGAACTCGGCGGGTCAGATCACCATCGGCGGCTGTATTGCCCAACACCGTGCACATTTCATTAGCAGGCCCAGACACGCTGCGATTGATGTTCCACGACAATATAAAGCCAATTAGCGAACCTATCACCAGCATCAGAATAATCGCCATACGCTGAGTTTCATGCGCGTGATCGTTTTTCTCATAAACTTGCTTTGCGGCACTAACCTGCATATTCATCAAGTTAAGCATGCTTGCATGTACCGCTGGATACAGCGATCTAACTTTTTCATCCAAAATACTACGTACTTTGGCGAAGTCACCTACTTTGGCTGCCTCTTTTGCTGGAATGATTGCCTCATTCAAATAACGACTGCGATCTTGATCTACTTTTTCAACTAAAGCTTTTTCATCATCAGAGAGATTTCTCGCTACAAAAGTAGCCCAAAGCTCCTTACTATCACTTAAATTATGCTCAATGGTTTGTACGTACTTGTCACGCTCATCAGGATGCAGTAGCAAGCCATTAACCATTGCACGATTCTCTGCCACTCGCCGCTCCAGCACCGCCAACTGACTTAAGGGAACCGCTCTGCTTTGATACAGCTCTTTGATAGCAGAATTACTTTTTTCCGCCATCACCAAACCTTGCACTGCCAAAACCACAGCAAGTAGCTGTAAAGTAAATGACATCAGATAAAGTCGATTCTTGATGCTCAAATTGTTCAACATATTACACTCCTACTCTGCTCTAAACCTTGAAGTGGCCGACCACCTGCTTTAGGTCAATCGCCAGTTGTTCGACATCCTTAATTGCTTGCACCGTGCGCAAAATGACATTGTTATTACTACCCGCCATCGCAGCGATGTGGTCAACGTTCTCGCTAATATGGCGACTAGCTACTTTCTGTTGATTGACTGACGTGGAAATCTCTTCCACTCCTGCATTTACCTTACTCACGGAATCATTCGACTGTGCCAATACATCGGCAACCGTTCCCATATGGCTTCGACTAGTTTTCAAGGACTGCAGGCCATTGGCAATGCTGACCTCCACCTGATCACTCTGCCCGCCTAGATCGCGAGTCACCACATCAATCTGACTCGCCGATTGGGCCGATTTTTCGGCCAACTTACGCACCTCATCTGCTACCACAGCAAAGCCTCTCCCTTGCTCACCGGCGCGCGCAGCCTCAATGGCGGCGTTCAGCGCCAGCAGATTGGTTTGCTCGGCGATGTCACGCACCTCTTTAGTCATATTGGTAATGGTTTGTGTGCTCTTTACAAAAGCCGCAACGGAACCCGCCATAAGTTTGACCGCAACCTCAACATGCTCAATTTCCGCCATCAACTCTTGCAAGCTCTTCTGCCCACTTTCCGCTTGTTGCAGACTCTCCAAAGACAGGAGGTGTACATTGCTCGAAGTATCTGCAACCAATCCGATACTACTGCTCATGGTATCCACTTCGTGCGCCGTATCGAGAGCTGCATCACTTTGTCGTTGCGAACTAGTTGCCACCATGTCTGCATTACTAGCCAATGCAGAAGCCGAACTTGAAACCTGCCCGGCATAACCATGTACTTGGCTGACAATACTTTGAAAGCTTTTCGCCAGTTCGTTGAAGGCCCTCCCCATTTGACCAACCTCATCATTACTACGCACAACTACTCGCAATGACAAATCACCTGCGCGCTGCATCTGCTGCATGACGTTCTTCAATTCACGGGTGGGAGCTGTTACTTGCTTGATGATGCCGCCAATCACAAAAAACAGCATGACCTGCAATACAACTTGCCCCGCCCATAGCGACATTTCCAAGCTTTTTAACTCAGCAAAAGCATCCTTTAGACCGATGCGAACACTAACCGCACCATTGATCGTGCCCTCATTACCCGCATGACACTCTAGGCAATTGACACCGTGATAATCGTGCTGCGATAAAAATGGAAACACCACGCGCATGGAAGGGGCACTTCCGGGCGAAAACTCCACTAATTCCTTGCCAGTACTTAACACCTGCCTTTCCAACTCATCTTTCGCCTGTTCATCCGGCAAACCTGGACCATACTGATCTATCAATGGCTTACCACGAAAGATGCGCAACTCATCCAATCCCTGAGTCGCGGCCATTCTCTTAACTAGGCCGACACGCTGCTCTTTATCGCTGATCAGACCAGAAACCATCATTGTATTTAGGCTATTGAACAATGCTTTAGCAGCGATTTCGGCTCTACTCTTCGCATCATGCTCAATGTTGGCCTCAAAGTGGCCGACCATCCAATTCTGCGCAAACACCAGAATAACCATCAGAATCACCTGAATTGGTATCTGCAATTTATTCTTAAGGGAAAGAGAACTCCACCAGCTATTCATGATCATTATTCTCGCTGTAAATAAGCATTGCCAAGCAACACTCCGTAGACCATCTAACGACAAACCCGCCTAATTCTTTAACATCCTAGGACGAGGTGCGCCTGGCATCTGGCTCACCTCCTCTTGAATCGTCAACTCGATCTCACTACTCCCTGCCTCTATCTCGACAGTGCCGCCATCATGGCGAGCCGCCTCTTCCGCCTTTTTATTCATCACGATTATGCTAATACGGCGATTGATCGGATTTTGAGGGTCATCCTTATCAAAGGGCACAGCCGAGGCCAAGCCAACGACGCGCACAATCTTGTCTTCACTCATTCCGCCGTTGATCAGCTCGCGGCGGGAGGCATTGGCGCGATCCGCTGATAACTCCCAGTTACTGTAGCCTTTGTCACCCATCGAATAGGCCTGCGCATCGGTATGACCGGACAGACTGACCATATTCGGCACTTCGTTTAGTGTCTTACCGATTTCGCGCAAAATATCGCGGGTATAGGGCTCAAGTTGCGCACGACCTGACTGAAACATAGGCCGATTCTTCTCGTCCACAATCTGCACCCTCAAACCTTCACTAGTTAGGTCGAGCAGAATCTGGCTCTTAAACTTCTTTAGCTTTTCATTAGCATCAACGGCCTGCTCGATATTCGCCTTCAATTGCTGAAGTGTGGCCATTTCCTTAGCTTGCTGTAAGCGCTTGAATTCCTCGTTGGTGGCCTTCAAATTGACGGTGCGCTTCTTGCTGTCCACATCGCCTTCTTTGACTTGGCCAGTAGAGCGAGTCAGATCTTTACCGCCACCCTTGATGACACTGGAACTGTCTCCACTACCAGAACCACCTTCCAGTGCGACTTTCAGGGGAGTCTTGAAATATTCAGAAATCCCGTTCAAGTCCCCCTTTGCTGTTGAGCCTAAAAGCCACATCAGCAGAAAGAACGCCATCATCGCAGTCACGAAGTCAGCGTATGCAATCTTCCAAGCGCCACCGTGGTGCCCCCCAGCGACCTTCTTGATACGCTTGACCACAATGGGTCGTTTATCGTCCCCTGCCATACCCTTGCTCCGCCGTAATTATTATTTGCCGATCAGCGTTTGGTTTTGACGTGCTCTTCCAGCTCAGCGAAGCCTGGACGCTCTGTGGAATTCAATACTTTGCGACCAAACTCAACCGCCATCGCCGGCGCATATCCGTTCAGATTAGCCAGCAAAGTTACTTTGATGGTCTGAAACATTTTGGTGGACTCATCTGCCTTTTGCTCTAACACAGAAGAAAGTGGGCCGACGAAACCATAAGCTAGCAAGATACCAAGAAAGGTCCCCACCAACGCGTGAGCAATCAACATCCCCAACTCTGCCGGAGGCGCCCCTACCGACTCCATGGTATGCACAACCCCCATAACCGCCGCCACGATACCAAAAGCCGGCATACCGTCACCGAGCTTGGCAATGGTGTGCGCGGGAACCAACTCTTCGTGATGATGGGTCTCAATCTCAACATCCATTAGATTTTCGATTTCCATGGCGTTGAGGTTGCCGCTGACCATGATGCGGAGATAATCGGTGATGAATTCAACTAGGTGATGATCAGACTGAATTTTGGGGTACTTAGAGAACAACGGGCTTTCGTCTGGCTTTTCGACATCACCTTCAATAGACATCAGACCTTCTTTGCGAATTTTCCCAAGCAATTCATAGAGTAGCGCCATCAGCTCCATGTATGTATCTTTAGTGTATTTCGCCCCCTTGAACACCAAGGGCAGTCCCTTGACTGTGGCTTTAACCGCCTTAGGTGTATTACCCACAAAGAAGGCACCTAGCGCACCTCCTCCAATCATCAATAATTCAAGTGGCTGAAAGAGTGCCGCTAAATGACCACCCGCCATCGCAAATCCGCCGAACACACTCCCCAGAACTACCACATACCCGATAATTACAAACATAACCGCCCCCTGCTTATCGTTTCTGTCTCACTGGCTAGCAAATTATCACCAGCCCGCTAAACTCAATCACCCAATTAACCGGATTTATTCTTACTTGTTCTTCCGTTGCCCCCAAGCCCGCCAAGAAGAAAGCCGTTACCACTCAAAACTTATATCGGTGGTAACGGCCAATGGGGTGAAAACTTTAGGGGATTCTCCTAGCCTGCATCAGACAACCAAAGCCAGTTCTTCAGCAGCTTTTTTGGTCTTGCCAGCACGAGAAGGTGGGCGACATATCCCACAGGTATAGTGACCACAGAGCTCATTCGTATGTACAACGAAGTTGCCGCCACATTCGACACAAGTCGTAAGCTGCAACATGTCGGCCTCAAAGAAGCGAATCAGGAACCACGCACGAGTAACACTCAGCACCGCATCTCCGCCGCTGAAGCCAATCTGCTCCAAATACAAGCGGTAGGCCTTAATCAGCGCCTCAACCCCTTTTATTCCAGCATTTTTTAGCAAGAACTGATGAATGCCGATGAACAACGACGAGTGAATGTTTGGCTGCCAACTCATAAACCAATCAGTCGAGTAGGGCAGCATACCTTTGGATGGGGATACGCCCTTCACTTCTTTGTATAGTTTAAGCAAGCGCTCACGGCTCAGTGCAGTCTCTTCCTGCAAAAGTTGCAAGCGGGCGCCCAGTTCGATCAACTCCACCGCAATATGAATCTCGCGCGCCTCTGTGACTACACTCTTGTTTCGCATGACACCCTCCAGACAGATGATGAATGAATCAGGCTGCCAGAGCCTCGACTGGACGTCCAGCCATCAGAATGGCTGCGTGCGCTTGCGACATCATCCTATCCTTGTTGTAGTCAGTCACCATATTCAACAACACATTCTCGTCCAAGCGGAAGCAGCACAGCAGCATATTAGCTGACGCCATCTTCAACAGCTGAGCCGGAGTCAATCCAGAGATAAGATCAGCAGTCTCTTCGCTGACACCCAAGCGAAAGATCGCAGATGCCTTATCTTCCTGAATCATTTGCTGAGCCAGCAACATGTAGGAAAGATTTGTTTCCTTAATTTCTTCGTGCAGTTGATGAGCGTTCATTTTCGTCCCCTTGGAAGTTGAACAACGTCTTTATCGACGACTGCATTCTGCGGGACGTGCATGTAGGAAAAAATCAGAGGGCTTCTGTATTTTTTGTAGTCAATGTTCCTACATGAAAGAAGGGAAGACTCCCTCATTATGGAGCAAGTCCATGAATTAGAAGAGGAAGCCTTCAAAGAACACGAATTTGCAAGGGGACAAACTCATGCTTACGACTGATGTATCGGCACCCACAAATAAAACTTTAGTGTTTTTTTAAAAAATTTAATCGTTTTTTTCGTTAGCTCAAATTCAACCAAAAATGTGCAGAATGGATCAACGGAACAATAATGCACTCCAGTGCCAGCTCGCCCAAGCCATCCCTATAAGCAACAATGCACCAACATAATACGGCCAGCGCTGTTTCTTTTCGGCAAAGGGATCAACCATATGCAGAGCTGAAGCGCCTTCTGGCAGTCTAGCCAAGCCAGTCAGTGACGTTCCAAACGGGATATTGATTCGAGCGCGCGCATTCACTGCCCAGCCATTGGCATCCAGCAGCGGCCCAAGATTGCGCTGTTTCAACTTGAACCAAGCAATCAGCATAGAAGGTCCTGACACTGCCAGCAATGCTCCAATCAACACCAGTGGCATCTGCCACCAGCGTAGGTCGAGCAAGCCCGTCAGCACCGAGGCTAGCGCCGTCCCCAACGCCCCCACCGCCAAGCCAATGGCCGCAAAAATACCGGCAAATTTACCCACATCGAACGGAGGAGGTGGAGCCTTGGGCGCTTCAGCAGGAGCCTTCCCAGCCTCAAGCGCTGAGGTCACCAACTTGGTTTCTGCCGCCTGAGAGCGAGCGGCAGCAAACTTCTGCAACTGCTCACCAATCATTTTCCCAGCACGCTTGTATGGTGACCAGAACGCCTGACGTATGCTAATCGGATGCTCTAGGATGCGGATGATGGTTGCATTCCAGTCCTGCCCCTTGCGGTCGTAGAAGATACCATTGCGCCCAACCATCAACTGATCCGAGTCGCCAGCAGTAAAAGCGGCGGCGATGGTCTGTTTAGCCGAGCCATTCACACACTCACAATAGACCAGACAGACACGACTCAGATTTGCCAGCGTGGAGTGCTTACCGGCATCATCAACCTTGATGCACAACTCGCAACTCCGACCATCCAAGTACAATGTCCCCGCCTGAAACACCGCTTTATCCACACCGGTGTAAAAATTACGGAAAGAGACAAAGTTATTGACCAACGCCCCCAAGTCGCGCACATAGTGAACCAGCCTATCCACCGAAGCGATCGCCTCAACTTCGGAGGCCAGCGCCGTATCCTGCGCAATCAGTTCAAGTAAAGCAAGCTCGTGGCCACCGCTCAGCACCATGCGCAAATGAGCCGAACCCAACGCTTCCACTTGCGTCTCTGGCTTATCTGCCAACCAGCCTTCGTAAGCAGCAAAACGACCAGAAATGTCAGCCCATTCCTCCGCACTTAACTGATCACGATTGCCCAATAGCGGCAACACGACTTGTTCGCGAAAGGCAACGATAGCGGCTGACCACGCTGGATTGATTCCGTTGCGCAACGGCAAGGATTGTCCCGCAGCCACCAAAGCCAAAGGAAATGCCGCCACCTCACTCGCCCCTGCACTCAACTCTTTCCCCGCCAGCTGCTGATAATCTTCGATAGATCGGCTCAGAGGCAGCGCTGCTCGCGCATCGTAAGCCGCCATCTGGCAACGAGTGAAGTAATCATCAACCTTGGTACGCACTGCCCGCCAAGCAGTGGCCGCCAACTGCGTATCTTCCTTTAGGCACAAGATGGCCTGATCTTGCTCAGCACGCAGACTCCACGTATCGAACTCCCTCGCTTGATCGAAGAAACGCTCAACCAGATCCTTGGTAACCCCCTTCTCTCCACCCGCATCGGTAACGGAGCCCAAACTAGCGATGATGCTTTCCAGCACGCTCTTCGTCACGGCATCTTCCACTGCAGCGGGGGCGATGATGCCGTCGCCATTAAAACGCAGTCCAGCCATCAGCCTTGCTGTATCGGTGGTGTCAGCCGCACTGACCGAGTCCGCTTCGGGTTTGCCTAGGCTAACGAGAATATGGCGAGCTGCCGCCAATAATTTGGCACCTTCATCCGTTGCCTCGTTGATCGCCACCAGCGGCAGTGTCGCCGACCCTTTGGCTAGCAGATCGCAATCTTTCAACAGCCTAGCTGCCCAATTCACCGCCGAGATGACTTCGGGTGCGCGCACATGCCCGTCATTATCGGAGTCGATCAGATCGAGCGTATGCGCATCAAATTCGATACCGCGTGTCGGGCAGCTCAATGCCACCCAAAGTTTCTGATCAAGATCGCCCAGCGCCAGCAAATCAGCACCGGTATCAATACGCACCTGATCGAAACCGCCTGCGCGAAAGAAACGCCATTCATGTGCCTTGCGATTCATGCCCTTATCCCTCGATTAATTGGTGATTGATTCTATCAGGGAATTATTTTTGCAGCTTGTTGTCTGACCGAGCCTCAGACACCAACCGTGCTACCATCGGTGCCATGAAACACTGGATCAGAATCCTACTCATCTGCCTGTTTGCCCTGCTACAAAGCGTGGCTCCCTTGGCACATGCACATATCAATGGCGACCACGCCAATGGCAGCGTCCATGCAGTAGAGTTGGAACACGCACTGTTCGGCGAACTCAACTTTGCTGAGCCAGCGTTCAGTACGCCAGACTCCCCTTCGATTGGAATGCCACATGAGTTACAGCGTGAGATTTCGCTAGACTTATGCGGCACTGCTTTATTTTCACCGACACCGCCCCCCGAGGCGAGCCGCCTCCTGTATCTCATTGGCGGGAATCACCACGCTCTACTCAATACCTCAGTAACTCCCTACGAAATACCTTTTTCGCACGCCCCTCCTGCATTAGCATAAGCACCCACCATGTGCGAGCCACCCGCTCGCACCGTCTAACTGTATCATGGAGTATCGCAATGAAGGTTTCCTATCTCACCGGATTGAGTTTGCTGGCGCTATCCACATTGGCTTTAGCCAATGACGAACTGATCTTATCTGCCAAGCAGATCACTACTTTAGGTATTCGCAGCGAAACCCTACCCACCAAACAAGCGGGTGAAGTTTCGGGACTGCCCGCTCAAGTCGTCGTCCCAGGCGGACAGTTGTTCATTATCAGCACCCCTCTACCTGCGATGGTCGAACAGACCTTGGTCGGCGTGGGCGACAGTGTCAAGCAGGGGCAGTTACTAGCCAAATTACAAAGTCCAGCGCTAGCAGAAGCCCAGCGTGGCTTACTGCAAACGAGCACGCAAGCGCAACTCGCCAAAGAAAACCTCAGTCGCGACGAGCAACTCTGGAAGGATGGCATCATCTCGGAAAGCCGCTACCGCACCACGCGCGGCTTGCAGATCGAAGCCGCCGCCGCATTAGCTGAACGCAAGCAGATGCTTCGTCTGTCTGGCATGTCGGAGGGCGCGATCAGCCAACTCCAATCTGGCAAAGCCTTGAGTAGCCTGCTGTCGATCACCTCACCGATAGACGGCGTCATTTTGGAAAAAAACGTCAGCGCAGGTCAACGTCTGGATGCTGCGGTGCCTATCCTAAAAGTTGCTCGACTGAATCCACTGGCGCTGGAAATCCAAGCTCCGCTGGCACACACATCCAAGCTGCAAATAGGCGCACTGGTGACCATCCCAAAATTCCAAGCCAGCGGTAAGCTTATTGCCGTCGGACGCAATTTGAGCGGCAACAATCAAACCATCCTGTTGCGCGCCGAGATTAACAAAGGCACAGAGAATCTACGCCCTGGTCAGTTCGTCGAAGCCAGCGTTGCCGTTTCTGGCAATCAGGCACAATGGAACCTGCCGAATAGCGCGCTGGCACGTGTCGCTGGAAAAACACTGATTTTCGTCACTTCCGAAAAGGGCTTTCGCCCCGTCAACGTCAGCGTGATGAACGAAGGTGCACAAACCAGCATGATCAGCGCCACCCTCAAGGGCGATGAGAAAGTCGTGGTTCATGGCGTCTCCTCGCTCAAAGCCCAAATGATGGGCATCGGCGGAGGCGAGTGATGCTGTCCAAACTCGTCGAATTCGCCCTCACCCAGCGATTGCTGGTACTGGTGCTCACCCTGCTCGTCATCGGTGCGGGGATCATCTCCTTCCGCGAGCTGCCCATTGACGCGTTTCCCGACGTTTCCACCACGCAGGTAAAACTCATCATGAAGGCGCCGGGCATGACGCCAGAGGAAGTCGAGGCACGCATCGTTGCGCCGATCGAACTAGAGATGCTGGGCATCCCCAATCAGCGCATCATGCGCTCGATCTCCAAGTACGCCATCGCCGACATCACCCTGAACTTCACCGATGGCACCGACATTTATTGGGCGCGGCAGCAAGTTGCGGAGCGCCTGAACAACGTGCTGCGCGATCTGCCCGCTGGGGTCGGTGGCGGCTTAGCGCCGATCACCACGCCACTGGGCGAAATGTTCATGTTTACCGTCGAGGGCGACAACTACACGCTGGAGCAGCGCCGCAGCGTGCTCGACTGGGTGATCCGCCCTGCCCTGCGCACTTTGCCGGGAGTCGCCGATGTCAATTCGCTGGGCGGCATGGCTCGTACCTTTGAGGTCATGCCCGACCATCTGGCACTGGCCGCTCGCGGCCTGACCATGGTGCAGTTGCAACAAGCATTGGAGATGAACAACCGAAACGACGGCGCAGGCCGCTTGACCGATGGCGACGAAGCGCTGCTGGTCCGAGCCGAAGGCAGCATCAAAACGCTAGACGACGTACGCAACATCGTCATCGCCAGCACCAATGGCAGCCCGACGCGCATCAGTGACGTAGCCGAAGTACGCATCGGCGCACTCACCCGCTACGGCACGGTCACCATGAACGGACAAGGAGAAGCGGTCGAAGGCTTAGTACTCGGCCTGCGTGGTGCCAATGCGCAGAAAGTGGTGGAAGGCGTGCATGACAAGCTGGCAGAACTCGCACCTAGCCTACCGCCAGGCATGACCACGAAGACGTTCTATGATCGCGGCAGTTTGGTTGAACGCGCCGTCGGCACGGTCTCCAAAGCCCTGACCGAAGCCATCGTGCTAGTCGTCATCTTGCTGGTGTTGTTCCTCGGCAACTTGCGCGCTGCGCTGGTGGTCGCGCTGGCACTTCCGCTGGCTGTGCTGATCACGTTCATCTTGATGCAGCAGTTCGGCATGTCGGCCAACCTGATGTCGCTGGGCGGATTGGCGATCGCCATCGGGATGCTGGTCGATGGCGCCGTGGTGGTGGTCGAAAACATCATCAATCATCTCGCCAATACGCGCCGCCATTTGCCGCACCTGCACGTCATCTACCGCGCAGTAAAAGAGGTCATCACGCCGGTAGCGGCGGGCGTCGCCATCATCATCATCGTGTTCCTGCCTTTGATGACGCTAGAAGGGCTGGAAGGCAAGCTGTTCATTCCAGTGGCGCTGACTATCGTATTCGCATTGGCAGCCTCTTTGATCCTGTCGCTCACCATCGTGCCGACGCTCGCCTCCTACCTGCTCAAGACCGCCAGCCATGACGAACCTTGGCTGGTGCGCAAATCGCTGGCGATCTACGAACCCATGCTCAAGCTGGCGCTGGAAAACGAACGCAAGGTGCTGATCACTGCCGTGGCCTCGCTGGTGCTTACTGCTGGCGTTTACACCCTGATCGGCAAGACCTTCATGCCAGAAATGGATGAAGGTGATCTGGTGATGCAGACCGCCAAGCTGCCCTCCATCAGCCTAGCTCAGACCGCCGACATCGACGAGCGCATCCAACGCGCCATCATCAAGGCCGTGCCTGAAGTACGCCAGATCATCTCGCGCGCCGGAGCCGACGAGCTCGGCCTTGATCCGATGGGACTGAATGAGGCCGACAACTTCATCGTGCTCGCCCCGCGTGAAGAATGGCGCAGCCCGAACAAGACTGCCATCATCGACGAGATCCGCAAGGTGATGGACGACTTTCCAGGTATCGAATACAGCTTCACCCAGCCCATCGCAATGCGCGTTTCCGAAATGCTCACCGGCTCGCGCGGCGACGTGACGGTGAAGATATTCGGTACCGACATCACCAAACTTAACGCTATGGCTGAGCAAATGGTGAAACTGCTCGAAGGCATTCAGGGCAGTGAAGATGTCTATACCGTCAAAAACAGCGGCGTGCAGTATTACCGCGTGGTGGTCGATCGGCTCGCTGCCGGTCGTTTCGGGCTGTCGGTGGATGAGATCAGCAATGCCCTGCGCGCCCAAGTTGAGGGCCAACGTGTCGGCACAGTGATCGAGGAAGGTCGCCGCACGCCGCTGCTGATCCGAGGCGAACCCGATGTACAGCAATCTCCAGCGCTGTTTTCCGCACTTACGTTACCGCTAGCCAACGGCCAGAGCGTACCGTTGTCGGTGGTGGCGCATATCGAGCGTAGCGACGGACCAGTCAGCGTCAACCGCGAGAACGGCACGCGCATGGTGGTGATCCAAACCAATGTACGTGACCGCGATCTGGTCGGTTTTGTCGATGAAGCCAAGGCTGCGGTCGCCCAGCAAATGAAACTCACGACCGGTTACAGCCTCACTTGGGGCGGACAGTTCGAGAACCAACAACGCGCTGCTGCTCGTTTGGCCGTAGTCGTGCCAGTCGCGCTCGGTCTGATCTTCATGCTGTTATTCGCCACCTTCGGTTCGGTGCGTCAAGCCGTGCTGGTGTTGACCAACATCCCATTCGCCTTGATCGGTGGTGTATTCGCCCTGTGGATATCGCGTGAGTATCTGTCGGTGCCCGCCTCGGTCGGCTTCATCGCCCTGCTCGGTATCGCCGTACTCAACGGGGTGGTGATGGTGAGTTATTTCAATCAGCTTTATGCCCAAGGCATGAGTTTGGCAGAGGTTATTCGTGAAGGTGCGAAACGCCGTCTGCGTCCGGTGCTGATGACGGCCAGTATCACTGCCTTCGGCCTACTGCCGCTTCTGTTCGCTCACGGCCCTGGCTCGGAAATTCAGAAACCGCTGGCTATCGTTGTCACCGGCGGCTTGATCAGTTCGACTCTGCTCACACTCATCATGCTGCCCATTCTATATCGCCGCTACGGCATTAAGATCGTGGAGAGTAAAAAGTGAGAAAACCACTCGATTGTTTGTTAACACTGGTTTGCCACCAGTCGATGGAGGAGCTCTTGGTCAGTTTGCTTTTGGAACACCCCGAGCTCGTCTCAGGCTTTTCCGTGCGCCACATCGAGGGCGGCAGCCAAAAAGAGATTCTGCACAGCATGCTGGAGCAAGTGCGTGGCCGCTCACGCCGTGTGGAGCTCTGCTCAGTGATGAACCTAGAGGATGCACACGAATTGATCGCCCACCTGAAGGCGACTGCATCCAACCCAGAAGTGGCCTATTGGATCACGCCGGTGATTGAATTCGGGAGACTCGCTTGAAACCTATCGTCTTAGCATTAGCCCTAGCATTCGCCGCGCCTATTATGGCTGAAGAGATTTCCTACCCCGACCTACCGCCTCCAGCGCAGGCCGAAGCGGCGATCAGTCGCAGCATCACTGTGCTGACCGCCGAAAGCGGCATCAAGTTCGAGCAAAGCAATCGCCGTCGTTGGAGTAGCGGCAATTACGAATTCAACGTGCGTGCAGGATCAGCACAGCGACGCATCGCCAGTACCGGCCAAGCCTTGAAGGAATGGGATGTAGCCATCGAGCGTCCTGTTCGCCTGCCCAACAAGATGCTGATCGATCAAGAGATCGGGGCAGAAGGCGTGCAGCGTGCCGAATTTACGCTCGGTGATGCGCGCCATGAAGCTGGTCGCCTCCTGTTACGTCTCTGGTTCACTTGGCAGCGAGAGCAGGCACAAGTCGCGCAATGGCAACAACAAGAATTGACGCTACAACGCTTGGCTGCGATGACGGAAAAACGTGTGAAAGCCGGAGACGCGCCCAAGATGGAGCATAACCAAGCGCTCGCCGCAGCCGCACAAGCAGGCGTATCGAGGCGTCAAGCCCTGATGCGCGCACAGCTAGCGGCCAACGAAATCGTGCGCCAATTCCCCGGGCTCGAATTACCTGAAAACGTACCTCGCAGTACGCCTCAAGCCATCCAAAATGATTTCACCTACTGGAAAGATCAAGTGTTCCAGCACAACCACGAATTGGGCATGGTGCGATCCGACCGGCATTTGCAGCAGTTATTGGCGCAACGCAGCCGAGCTGACCGCATTCCTGACCCGACCGTTGGCATGCGTTATTCCAGCGAAATGGCCGGTAACGAAAAGGTCACCGGTGTGTATGTATCCGTGCCGCTTTCTTTCGGATTGCGCAGCGCTCAAGCCGAGGGCATGCAACATCAAGCCGAGATCGCTACCAACCGCGAAGCGTTTGTGCAGCGACGCCTCGAAGGCGATGTTTATGCTACACATACCCAAGCAGTCAGTAGCTTCACGACTTGGCAACAAGCTGCTGATGCAGGTAACAGCATCCGGCAAAATGCAGAACTGGTCGCCCGAGCTTACGCACTGGGAGAGAGCAGCCTGTCAGATACACTCACCGCCCGCCGCATCGCACTGGAATCCACCTTAGCCGAAGCCACCGCACAACTAGATGCCAACGAAGCCCGTTACCGGTTGCTGCTCGACGCTCATCAACTCTGGCCGCTAGATAGCGACGAAGATGTCACCCACGACCACTATTGAGATGAGCACGTTGAACTGGGTCGGCAGCGCCGCTGCCACCTTGACCACCGTTGCTTTCGTACCGCAAGTCTGGCAAGTTTGGCGCACCCGCCATACTCAGGACATCTCGCTGGGCATGTATGCCACGTTCACATGCGGCGTGGCGATGTGGCTGGCCTATGGACTACTGCTCGGCGCTTGGCCGATCATCATTGCCAACTTGATCACTCTGCTCCTTGCCGGTGCGGTGTTGGTGATGAAACTAAGATTTGGCTGAGCCTCTGTGCAACAATGGTTAAGCATGGGATGCGTAAAGTGCTCGCGACTTTTCGCATCGCCTGATCATATAACTCCGTTGGGATCAAAATGAAAAACCGACTTCGGTGGCTTTTACTCGCTCTCGCCGTGTGTGTGCTCAATACCGGCGAGGCATTGCCGCAGCTCCACCCACAACCGGAACAGTCGCAAGCTGCGAATATCTCTGCCGCGCTGTTGACTCGCCACCATTACAAGAAGATTCCACTGAACGATGAGACTTCGGCGCAGATATTCGACAACTACCTAAAGTCGTTGGATAGCGAAAAGCTGTATTTCCTTCAATCAGATATCGACCAGCTCGTACGTGTGCGCAGCACGATGGATGACGTCCTGCTCAAAGGTGATCTGCGCATCCCCTTCGCTATCTATGATCTGTATCAACAGCGCATCGCCGAACGCATCAACTTTGCCCGCTCCCTGCTTACACACGGCTTCGACTTTACAGCACAGGAAAGCTACCAATATGTGCGCAAGAACGCACCTTGGGCTAGCTCTCAAGATGAGTTGAACGAGCTATGGCGTAAGCGAGTAAAGAATGACTGGCTTCGACTCAAATTGGCGGGTAAAGATGACGCGCTCATCTCGACCACCTTGAGCAAGCGCTACGACAATTTGCTAAATAGTCTCGCCAAGATCAAGAGCGAGGATGTATTCCAGAGCTTCATGAACGCCTACGCCACGTCGATCGATCCGCACACCAACTATCTAGGCGTACGCGCATCGCAAGACTTTGATATTTCGATGAAGCTATCGCTCGTCGGCATCGGTGCGGTACTACAAACCCGCGATGATTACATCACCATCCGCGAATTAATGGCCGGCGGACCTGCCGCACGCTCAGGGAAGCTGAGCGTCGGAGATCGGATCGTCGGTGTAGGTCAGGGGCCGAATAGCACGCCTACCGATGTCATGGGTTGGCGCATCGATGATGCCGTCGCCCTGATTCGCGGCGAGGAGAACTCGGTGGTGCTACTAGACGTTATTCCAGCCGCATCCGGCACGGATGGAGAACACAAGTACATACAGCTGGTACGCAAGAAGGTCAGTCTGGACAACCAAGCCGCCAACAAATCCATCATCGAAATCAAAAATGGCCAACCCCGTCGTATCGGGGTGATCTCCCTACCTGGTTTTTATCAGGATTTCGAGGCGCGCCAAAAAGGGAATAAGGACTTCAAGAGCGCAACGCGTGACGTAGCGCGCCTGCTGGCAGCGCTGAAAAAAGAGCAGGTCGATGGCGTGATTGTCGATCTGCGCAACAATGGCGGCGGCTCATTAAGCGAGGCAATTGAACTGACCGGTCTCTTCATCGACCAAGGCCCTGTCGTACAACAGCGAAATTCAGCAGGAAAAATAACGGTAGCTAGTGACGATCATGCTGGCGTGGCTTGGAGCGGCCCACTGGGTGTACTGATCAATCACGCATCCGCCTCGGCATCCGAGATATTTGCCGCAGCGATTCAGGATTATGGCCGTGGCATCGTGATCGGAGAGCCAAGCTTCGGCAAGGGCACCGTGCAAAGCGTGATCGATCTGGACCAACTGGTAAAGAGTCCTAACCATCAGTTCGGTGAACTGAAGATGACCATCGCGCAATTCTTCCGCATCAATGGTGGCACCACCCAGCTACGCGGTGTCACACCAGACATCAGCCTGCCCTCCTTCACTGACCTCGATGAATTTGGCGAATCAAGCTATGACAATGCCTTACCGTGGACACAGATCTCAGCTACAGATTACACGCCGGCTGGGAACGTAGCAGACATTCTGCCTTTGCTGAAAACTCGGCACGATGCACGCATCAGCACGGATGAGGAGTTCAAGTATCTGAGCGAAGATATTGCCGAACTGAACGCCCGACGCAAAAATAGCCGAATCTCACTGAACGAGGCCGAGCGTCGCAAGGATCGTGCAATGCAAGAAGCAAAATTGAAGGCACGCAAAGCCGACCAAGCGACAGCGGCGGACGTTTCCGCCGCGCTTCAAGATGATGGCTTGCAATCGAATGAGCGCAATCTGGCATCAGACTTGGCCATCGAGAGCGCGCGCAAAAAAGCCAAGGATGTGCTGCTCAACGAAGCTGCACACATACTCAGCGATGAGATTGAACTGCGGATAACCGATGCCAGACTTGTCTCTGGCGTAGTGCGGAAATCAGAGGTGCACTGAAACAGCGGCTTACAGCGCTGATTCGTCGGTCTCGCCAGTACGGATGCGGATGACTTGTTCGACTGAGGTGACGAAGATCTTGCCGTCGCCGATCTTGCCGGTGTGAGCCGCTTTCACAATAGCATCCACAGCGGTTTCCAGTTGTTCGCTGGAGACAACCACTTCCAACTTGATCTTGGGCAAGAAATCCACCACATACTCCGCACCGCGATACAGCTCGGTATGCCCCTTCTGCCGCCCGAAACCCTTGACCTCGGTCACGGTCAGGCCACTGACACCCAATTCAGACAGCGCTTCGCGTACTTCGTCGAGTTTGAACGGTTTGATGATGGCTTCGATCTTCTTCATTTTGGCTCCCGTAGGTTTAGCGATTCATGCTGCCATTATAGCTGTTCCAGTTTTTAGGCTCGACACACTCTTCTGTATTTTCAGAAATCGTCCTGATAACGTGCCGTGATCGGATAGCGCCAGTCCTTGCCGAAGCTGCGATCAGTGATGCGCACGCCGACAGGCGACTGGCGGCGTTTGTATTCATTGATGCGCACCAGCTTCACCACGCGACGGACATCGGCTTCGGCGTAGCCGCGCGCCACGATCTCGGGGATCGACAGGTTGCGCTCGACGTAGCAGGCCATAATGCCGTCTAGATCATCGTAGGAAGGCAGGCTGTCCTGATCGGTCTGATCGGGACGCAGCTCAGCGCTGGGAGGACGAGTGATGATGCGCTCGGGGATGGCGTAGCCCAGCGAATTCCGATAGTTCGACAGCCGATAGACCAGCGTCTTGCTCACATCCTTGAGCACCGCAAATCCGCCTGCCATGTCGCCATACAAGGTGGAGTAACCCACCGTCATTTCGGACTTGTTGCTGGTGACCAGCACCAGCGAGCCCGTCTTATTGGACAGCGCCATCAGCAAGGTGCCTCGAATGCGGGCTTGTAGATTCTCCTCAGTGGTGTCCGCCGCCCGCCCGATAAACAGCGGTGCCAGCGTCTGCTCGAAAGCGGCCAAGGTCGGCTGGATGTCCAACTCGTCATAGCGCACACCCAGTATCTGCGCCATCTCGCGCGCGTCATCCAAGCTGATCTGCGCAGTGTATGGCGAGGGCATCATCACCGCACGCACCTTATCGGCACCCAGCGCGTCCACGGCTACCGCCAGCGTCAGCGCTGAGTCGATACCGCCGGACAAACCCAGCAGCACGCCGGGGAAACGGTTCTTCAGGATGTAGTCGCGTACGCCTAGACACAGCGCCCGATAAACGCTGGCTTCAGTATCCAGCGGCGGCTGCAACTCGCCTGACTTGGGCTGTCCATGCTCGAACTCGACCAGCCCAAGCACTTCCTCGAACGCGGCAAATTGGTGAGTCAACTTGCCGTGCGCGTCCATCACGAAAGAGGCGCCGTCGAACACCAGTTCATCCTGTCCGCCCAACAGGTTGGCATACAACACAGGGATCCCATTCTCATGGGTACGTTCACGAATGACCGCATGACGTGCAAGCTGCTTGTCCAGATGATAGGGCGAAGCGTTCAGCACCAGCAGCACCTCGGCACCGGCCCCGCGCGCCGCCTGCGCAGCCCCCGCCTCCCAGATGTCGGCGCAGATGTTGATACCGATGCGCACGCCCTCATGTTCGAACACGCACGGCTGGTCGCCCGGCGTAAAGTAGCGCAACTCGTCGAACACGCTGTGATTGGGCAACTCGTGCTTATGATAGGTGGTGATGATCGCGCCGTCGCGCAACACCGAGGCGGCATTGAAACGCAAACCATCCACCTGATGTGGATGCCCCACCACCAGCGTCATCCCAGCAGGTGCTGCGCAGGCTAATTGCTGCAGCTCATCGTCACAGGCAGCATAGAAGCCATCACGCAACAGCAAGTCTTCCGGCGGATAGCCGCACAAACTTAATTCTGGGGTCAACAACAGCGAAGCACCTTGTGCATGTGCTCGTTCGGCCGCCTCTAATATCTTGGCGGCGTTGCTCGACAGGCAGCCCAGCGTGCAGTTGATTTGTGCGATGGCAAATTTCATGGGATTCATTCAGCAACCGTGTTGGCGGGGATACTACCATCGGCCAGTGCTTCCGTGCCAGCCAACTCCACCCGCTCGATGCTGGCGAAGCGCTGGCTGATCTTGCGGCTAGAAATCTCCACCTGCCCGGCTTCTTCATGAGCACGACGGATGTTGTCGGCCAGCTTCTTCATGCGCTCGTCGAAGCGTCCAAAATCCTTACCCAGCTTGCCGAGCTCATCCTTGATGATGTGAATCTGCTTACGCGTCTCAACATCCTTGATGACGGCACGAGCGGTGTTGAGCACCGCCATCAACGTGGTCGGCGAGACGATCCATACGCGGCGCTGCATGGCGTAATCCACCACTTCGGGGTGATGGGCGTGGATCTCGGCGAACACGGCTTCGGCGGGAATGAACATCACCGCCCCGTCGGAGGTCACCCCGGGCAGGATGTACTTGCCGCTGATGTCGTCGATATGCTTCTTCAGGTCGAGCTTGAACTGGCGGACGGCGACATCGCCGCCTTCACCGAACATTCGGTGATAGTTCTCCAAGGGGAACTTGGAATCCACCGCGACCATGCCGGTCGGCTCAGGCAGCATCAGCACACAGTCGGCACGGCTGCCGTTGGGCAAGGTGTATTGCATCTCGTAGGAATGCGGCGGCATGATGTTGCGCACCAGCCCTTCCAGTTGCACTTCGCCAAATGCCCCGCGCGAACGCTTGTCGCCAAGCAGCTCCTGCAAACTCACCATATTGGTAGTCAGGCCGTCGATCTTCTTCTGCGCTTCGTCGATGGTCGCCAAGCGCGTCATCACACTGACGAAGGTCTCGTTGGTCTTCTTGAAACCTTCGTCCAGCCGTTCGCTGACCTTGCCGCCGATCTGCTCTAGGCGCCCATCCACCGTCTTGGAGAGACCTTCCATGCTGTTCGCCAGATGCTGTGTAGCGTTGCGGAACGAGTTCTGGATCAATTCCTGATCGGCTCTGCCCTGCTCCGCCAGCTTCTCCAATGTCTGCGTCAACATCTCGCTGCGCAGCAGCTCCTGCTTGGCTTGCAGCGCGTGAATGGCATCGCGCGTAGCACGCAATTCCTCGGCAACCGCCGCGCGCAAACGCTCGGACTCGCTCGCCTGTGCCGCAATCAACCGGTCGCCCTGCTTGTTCAGACCGTCATGCAGATCAGTCAGCATGGCGCGATGCTGCTGCTCCAGCACGGCAGCGGTTTGCGCGGGCGAACGCCGCTGCGACAACACCATCACAATGACCAAAATTAACGTCAGCGCTGAAAGCGCCAATATTGCCATTTCCATTTCGTTCGAGTCCTATAACGCCAAAGGGCGCTTACGCGCCCCTTGGTGATTCTGCTTAGTTAATTAGTGAGTCACCGGTGCAGGCTCAACCACCACGGGCGCGACCGGCGTAACCACCACCTCAGGTTCCGGCAACGGTTCCGGCTTGCTTTCAAGTGCCACGCTCAACACTTGGTCTATCCATCTCACCGGATGGATGTCGAGCTTGCTCTTGATGTTGTCGGGAATCTCGACCAGATCCTTCACATTCTCGTGCGGTATCAACACAGTCTTGATACCGCCGCGATGCGCCGCCAGCAGTTTCTCTTTCAAGCCGCCGATGGGCAAAACTTCGCCACGCAAAGTGATCTCACCGGTCATCGCCACATCCGCACGCACTGGGATACCAGTCAGAGCGGACACCATCGCCGTCACGATACCTGCGCCCGCACTCGGGCCATCCTTAGGAGTTGCGCCTTCTGGCAGGTGGATGTGCAGGTCGTTCTTCTCGTAGAAATCAGGTTTGATACCCAACGACTTGGCACGGCTACGCACCACTGAGAGCGCAGCTTGAATAGACTCTTGCATCACCTCACCTAGCTTGCCAGTGGTGGTGGTCTTGCCCTTGCCGGGCAACACAGCAGTTTCAATAGTGAGCAATTCCCCGCCCACTTCCGTCCATGCCAAACCGGTAACCTGACCGACCTGATTGTTCTTCTCGGCCATACCGTAGCTGTAGCGACGCACGCCCAGATACTTATCCAGATTGCGCGCAGTGACCGTCACCTTGCCGCCCTTGGCTTCCTTGGTCAGCAACGCCTTCACCACCTTGCGGCAGATCTTGGAGATCTCGCGATCCAGCCCTCGCACGCCCGCTTCACGGGTGTAATAACGCAGAATATCGCGGATTGCGCTTTCCGAGATGCTTATCTCTTCCGCCTTTAGCCCGTTGTTTTTTAGAGACTTTGGAATCAAATAGCGCGTTGCGATATTGACCTTTTCGTCTTCGGTGTAGCTGGAGACGTTGATGATCTCCATCCGATCTAGCAATGGGCCGGGGATGTTGTAGCTATTCGAAGTGGCAACAAACATCACGTCGGACAAGTCGTACTCGACCTCGACGTAATGATCGACGAAGGTGTGGTTCTGCTCGGGATCGAGCACTTCCAGCAGCGCCGACGACGGGTCGCCCCGGAAGTCCTGCCCCATCTTGTCCACCTCGTCCAGCAGGAACAGCGGATTCTTCACGCCGACCTTGCTCATGTTCTGCAACACCTTGCCCGGCATGGAGCCGATGTAGGTGCGGCGGTGGCCACGGATCTCGGATTCGTCACGCACGCCACCGAGTGACATACGCACGAACTTGCGATTGGTGGCGCGAGCGATGGATTGCCCAAGCGAGGTCTTGCCCACGCCGGGAGGACCGACCAGACACAGTATGGGCGCTTTCAGTTTGTCCACGCGCTGTTGCACCGCCAGATATTCGACGATACGTTCCTTCACCTTGTCCAGACCATAATGATCGGCTTCGAGGATCTCTTCCGCTTTCTTCAGGTCACCGCTGATCTTGGTCTTTTTCTTCCAAGGCAGGCCGACCAGCACGTCGATGTAGTTGCGCACCACGGTCGCTTCGGCAGACATCGGCGACATCAGCTTAAGCTTCTTCAACTCAGCTTCAGCCTTGGCTAATGCCTCCTTAGGCATATGCGCAGCCTTGATCTTCTTTTCCAGCTCCTCGATGTCGGCACCTTCTTCGCCTTCACCCAGCTCTTTCTGGATCGCCTTGACCTGCTCGTTCAGGTAGTACTCGCGCTGGCTTTTCTCCATCTGGCGCTTGACGCGACCACGGATGCGCTTCTCGACTTGCAGAATATCCAACTCAGCTTCCAGCAAGCCCAGCAGATGCTCCAAGCGCTTTTGCAC
Organism: Ferriphaselus amnicola; assembly: GCF_000974685.2. Lineage (NCBI taxonomy): Bacteria > Pseudomonadati > Pseudomonadota > Betaproteobacteria > Nitrosomonadales > Gallionellaceae > Ferriphaselus > Ferriphaselus amnicola. The sequence continues at coordinate 624,026 of NZ_AP018738.1, read as the reverse complement.
ATCAAAGATCTCCAGCACTTCCTGCTTCTGCTCCAGCTTGAGCGGCAGGTGTGCGGCGATGGTGTCGGCCAGACGACCAGCATCATCGATGCCTGCCAGCGAAGTCAGAATCTCTGGCGGTATCTTTTTGTTCAGTTTCACGTACTGATCGAACTGCGACAGCAACGCGCGTCGCATCGCCTCAGCTTCGGGCGCCAACTTACCATCTGCCGGAACTAGCTCGATGCGAGCATCAAAATGTGACTTATCGTCCACCACGCCAACCACCTTGGTGCGCTGCGTACCCTCGACCAGCACCTTGACCGTGCCATCCGGCAGCTTCAGCATTTGCAAAATGTTAGCGAGACTACCGATGCGGTACAGATCTTCGATGGAAGGCTCGTCTTTGGCAGCAGATTTCTGTGCCACCAGCACAATACTCTTGCCCTCTTCCATCGCCGACTCCAATGCCTTGATAGACTTGGCGCGCCCGACGAAGAGCGGAATGACCATATGCGGAAAAACCACCACATCACGCAGCGGCAGCAGTGGATACAGGATTTCAGATTGGTCGCGTTCAGACATGGCAGTACTCTTCTGGTTGACAGTTGAAGCGGGAGGTGCGGGCGACAGCGCTATATTTCAAGGGCTGTCGCCGCAATTTGATGCAGATTCTACGCGGCTTTGTATTCGTCCGCATAGACGAGGATGGGCTTGAGTTCGCCTTCGACAGCGGTTTCTTCCAGCACCACCTTAGTCACATTGTCCATCGAAGGTAGATCGAACATGGTGTCAAGCAGCGCCTGTTCCAGAATCGAACGCAGGCCGCGAGCGCCAGTCTTGCGCGCCAAAGCCTTTTTGGCGATCGCGTGCAGCACCTTTTCACTGAACTCTAGTTCGGCACCCTCCATCGCGAACAGCTTCTGGTATTGCTTCACCAGCGCGTTCTTGGGTTCGGTGAGGATCTGGATCAGCGCCGCCTCATCCAGCTCAGTCAGCGTCGCCACAACAGGCAGACGGCCGACGAACTCAGGAATCAGGCCGAACTTGATCAAATCTTCGGGTTCCACGGTGCGGAACACTTCGCCCACGCTCTTGGTGTCATCGCGCTTGGCGAGATTCGCACCAAAACCGATGCTAGCCTTTTCCGAACGGTTGCGGATGACTTTTTCCAGACCGTCGAATGCACCGCCGCAAATGAACAGAATGTTGCTGGTGTCCACTTGCAGGAATTCAGTGTTCGGATGCTTGCGCCCGCCTTGTGGAGGTACCGATGCCTTAGTGCCCTCAATGAGCTTGAGCAGCGCTTGCTGCACGCCTTCGCCCGATACGTCACGGGTGATGGATGGGTTGTCCGACTTACGCGAGATCTTGTCGATCTCGTCGATATAGACGATGCCACGCTGCGCTTTGTCCACATCATATTCGCAAGCTTGCAGCAGCTTCTGGATGATGTTCTCGACATCCTCACCCACGTAACCGGCTTCGGTCAGCGTGGTCGCATCGGCCATCACAAACGGCACGTTGAGCAAACGCGCCAGCGTCTGCGCCAGCAATGTTTTGCCAGAACCAGTCGGACCGATCAGCAAGATGTTGCTCTTGGCCAGCTCGACACCGTCCTTCATGTCCACATTCTTAAGGCGTTTGTAGTGGTTGTACACCGCCACCGAAAGGATCTTCTTGGCTTTTTCCTGACCGATCACGTACTCGTCCAGCTTGGCGCAAATCTCTTTAGGCACTGGCAGATCACTAGTCGAATCGCCATTCTTCTTGCCAAGATCGGCCTGAATCTCTTCGCGGATGATGTCGTTGCACAGAGCCACGCACTCATCACAGACGAACACCGATGGCCCAGCGATCAACTTCTTCACTTCGTGCTGGCTCTTGCCGCAGAACGAGCAATAGAGCAGCTTCTCGCCCTTGTTTTTGTCTGATGGCATTGATTTTCCTTTAATTAATCAGCTGCGCTTATCCAGCACCTGATCCAGTAAGCCATATTCCTGCGCCTGTTGTGCGGTGAGGAAGTTGTCGCGCTCACTGTCGCGGGCGATCTCTTCGACCGTACGCCCCGTATGCTGCGCCATCAATGAGTACAGCTTCTCGCGCAGACTCAGGATGTACTTTGCATGGATCTCGATGTCGGTCGCCTGCCCCTGGAAACCACCCAACGGCTGGTGGATCATCACGGTCGAATTGGGCAAAGCAAAGCGCTTGCCCTTCTCGCCTGCTTGCAACAGGAACGCGCCCATTGAAGCGGCCATGCCGATACACAAAGTCGAGACGTTCGGCTTAATGAACTGCATGGTGTCGTAAATCGCCATGCCTGCCGAGATCGAGCCGCCGGGCGAGTTAATGTACAGATGGATGTCCTTGTCTGGATTTTCCGACTCTAGGAACAGCAGCTGCGCCACCACCAAGTTGGCAACTTGATCGTTGATCGGGCCGACCAAAAAGATCACGCGCTCCTTCAACAGGCGCGAATAGATGTCGAACGCCCGCTCGCCACGCCCGCTGGTCTCGATGACCATCGGGATCAGGCCGGAATTCTGTGGCTCCAAATTGCCAGACATGGCGGTGTGATTCATCAATTGTTCTCCATCAACTCTTTAAATTCGATGGCTTTGTCGGACACTTTTGCGTGCTTTAGCACATAAGCAACAACATTGTCCTCTAACGCCAAATTCTCCACTTCCTGAGTACGCGCTGGATCAGCCGCATACCACTTGACCACTTCTTCCGGCTGTTCGAAGCTCGCCGCATACTCTTGAACCAGTGCTTGAACCTGCTCAGGCTTAGCCGCCAAGCCATTTTGCTCAACAAGGACATTCAATATCACGCCCAACTTGACGCGCTTAACCGCACGCTCGGCAAACAACTCAACAGGAAGAGTGGCACCCTTTGGCACCTTGATGCCACGCCCTTCCATATCGCGCATTGCTTGCTGTTGCAAATTCTGTGCCTCCCAGTCCAACATAGTCTTGGGCACTTCCAGTTCGCCGATATTCAACAGGGCATCCATCGCAGCTTCTTTGTTGCGTACCTTCAGGCGACGCTGAATTTCACGATCAAGATTCGTACGAATCTCGGCCCTCAGTTCGGCGATGTCGCCGCTGGCCACTCCCAAGGATTTTGCAAACTCGGCATCCACCTCTGGAAGAACGGGCGCCTCAACCGCATTCACGGTAATAGCAAAGGTCACTTGTTTGCCCGCCACATCTTTCCCGTGGTAGTCCGCGGGGAAAGTCATGTCGAAAGATTTGGATTCACCTGCTTTCAAACCCAGCACCGCGCTCTCAAAGTCAGGCAACATGCGGCCTTGACCCAGCACGAATGGATAATCCTTGGCTTCGCCACCGGAGAATACTTCACCATCCAACGTGCCACGGAAATCAATCTTTACCTGATCGTCGTTCTGTGCTGCACGGTCAGCAGCCACATAGGTAGTACGCTGTTTACGCAGTGTGTCGATTGTATTGTCCACATCAGCATCGCTCAGCACATAGTTCACACGAGTCACTTCCTGAGCGGACAGATCACCCAACGTGGCTTCGGGATAAACCTCGAAGGTAGCGCTGTAGTCAACATTCTCAGCAGAAGCCTGCTTCACTTCAAAGTTAGGGTAACCCACTACCTTCAACTGCTCAGCCTCAGCCACATCGGCGAACGACTTTTGCAGGGCATCGCCCAACACTTCTTGATAAACCTCAGCGCCATACTGCTGCTCAAGAATCTTGAACGGCACTTTGCCTGGACGGAAGCCGGCCACTTTGGCGGTACGCCCGATACGCTTAATGCGCTTCTCAACTTCGCCGCGTATCAGTTGTTGTGGGATGGTGGCATTCAGACGGCGCTGCACGGCGCTCAGAGTTTCTACGCTAGACATTACGGTGTTCCTTGATTGAATTGACTAAAATGGTGGCGCATCACACTTCGCCTCAGCGCGGAATCGCGCCGATCTGCCTTGTCGGCCAAGCGGACAGCCAGAGACGCGGAGCATATCACGAAACCCCCGCCACCCAAAGGCAAGCAAGAAGGATAGTCATGATACATAGGCTGCTAACGACATAGACATCTAATGAGGCTGACCGATATATAGAGCATCTGCGCACCTGACTAAATCTTAAACGGGAAAATAAAACGCCTCACAAGTGAGGCGTTTTATTTGGGACTTTTTAGCATACACACTGCTTACAGTGTAAGCCTCAAGGGCGCACCGAGGAATTACTTCAGCTTAGTTTCCTTATAAGGAACGTGCTTACGCACCACTGGATCGAACTTATTGAACTCCATCTTACCTGGAGTGTTACGTTTGTTCTTGGTGGTGGTATAGAAGTGACCTGTACCCGCAGTGGATTCCAGCTTAATCTTTTCGCGAATCTTGCTTGCCATTTTCCATTACCCCTTAAACGTTTTCGCCACGAGCGCGCATTTCAAACAAAACCGCATCGATACCATTCTTGTCGATGGTACGCAGCGCGGCATTAGTCAGACGCAGAGAAACCCAACGGTTCTCACTCTCGACCCAAAAGCGGCGGCGTTGTAAATTCGGCAGAAAGCGGCGCTTGGTTTTGTTGTTCGCGTGGGAAACATTGTTTCCAACCATGGGGCCCTTCCCCGTAACCTGACATACACGTGCCATGACAATTACTCCAACCAATTTTCAAAGAGGCGCGATTCTACCCGAAAGTTCGCGCGCTGTTCAACTCATTTTGCAGTTTAGATTCACTTTAGGGGGACGCGTCGCGCCAAGGCACACAGCAACTCGTAACTTATGGTATCGGCGGCATGCGCCACATCATCCACCGACAACCCCTTGCCCCACAGGGTGACTCGACCTCCCACTTCGGCATCGGGATGTTCGCCCAGATCGACACTCAGCATGTCCATCGACACTCGCCCCAACGTACGGGTACGCCGACCATTAACAAGGATGGGCGTACCGGTTGGCGCGTGGCGCGGGTAACCATCAGCATAACCGCAAGCGACCGTGCCGATGCGCATCGCGCGCTCCGCCCGAAACGTTCCTCCGTAACCGATGCTATCGCCCGCCATTAACTCTGTCACGGAGATAATCTCGCTGGCCAGCGTCATCACCGGACGCAAACCAAGCTGTTCGGCGCCGACATCCGCAAATGGCGATGAGCCATATAAAGAGATGCCCGGGCGCACCCAGTCAGCGTGAGTCTGCGGATAGCGCAGCAAGGCCGCAGAGTTGGCCAATGATCGTGGCAGACGATACGCCGAGGTCATCGCATTGAATCGATCCAACTGCGCAACCACGCCGACGGGATCATCCGCATGGGCGAAATGCGTCATCAAGGTTACCTCACCCACTGCCGGATGGCGACGCACTGCCTCCAGCGCCTGCGCGAATTGATCCGGCGCAAAGCCAAGTCGATTCATCCCCGTATTGAGTTTAAGCCACACAGCAAGACTGCCACGACGTGGGTAAGCACTCAACATGGCCAACTGCTGATGACTATGAATAACGCTGGAAATTTCATACTCTGCCAGCAGCGGCAGATCACTCGCCGAAAAATAGCCTTCCAGCAGCAAAATAGGCTGCCGAAATCCCGCCTCACGCAGCTTCACAGCATCCTGAAGATCGAGTAAGGCGTAACCATCCGCATCTCTCAACGCCTCAGCAGAACGCAACAAACCATGTCCATAAGCCTCCGCCTTGATAACCGCCATCACACGCGCATCCGTGCGATGGCGAATCACGCGGAGGTTGTGCTCCAGCGCGGAGTAGTCAAGTTCGGCGTATATCGGACGAGGCATGGAGCTAATGGGTAATTGCTGGGGTGCGAATGATAGCAGGCCTCCCCTTTTCATGTTATAAAGCGCGCTCACTGAACAGCGGCTTTCGCATGAACTTCGGCTTCTACATCATCCTCGCGGCGCAATTTCTTTCCGCGCTTGCCGACAATGCTCTGCTGTTCGCTGCCATCGCCCTTCTGAAAGAGCTGCAATCCCCCACGTGGCACACGCCAGTATTACAGGAGGCTTTTGTACTCTCATATATAGTACTAGCTCCCTTCGTGGGCGCATTCGCCGACTCTCTCCCCAAGGGGCGCGTGATGTTCATCAGCAACGGCATCAAACTCACCGGCTGTCTCGCCATGCTAGCCGGAGTCAATCCGCTACTTGCCTACGGCATCGCCGGATTCGGCGCAGCTGCCTACTCTCCCGCCAAATACGGCATCCTCACCGAATACTTGCCCCCATCCAAACTGGTGATCGCGAATAGCTGGATGGAAGGTTTGACCGTGGCCGCCATCATCCTTGGCGCAGTGGTCGGTGGCTTGCTGGTCAAACCCTCCATTGCCATCCCAATGCTGGAATGGTGGAACTCATCCGTTTCCGGCCTCCACCTCAATTCAGCACCAGAACTAGCCATCTCCGCAGTGGTGCTCATTTATATTCTGGCGGCGGCTTTCAACCTCTACATACCGCGCGTACCCATTGATCACAAGCCCCTAAGCCGCAGCCCGTCATTCTTATTAAAAGACTTCATCCATTGCTTCAAGTTGCTGTGGAAAGATCCACTGGGACAGGTTTCGCTAGGTGTGACCACCTTATTCTGGGGGGCTGGCGCGACGTTGCGCTTGATCGTGCTAGCTTGGGCGGCCGTGGCATTGAACTTCGAGTTTGATAAAGCGGCGCAACTCACCGCTTGGGTCGCCGTCGGCATCGCCATCGGTTCGGTACTCGCGGCTAAGTTCGTCAAACTAGAGCATTCGGTGAAAGTGCTGCCAGTCGGCATCGCGATGGGGCTGGCAGTTCTAGCAATGATTCCAGTGTCCAGTCCGGTAGTCGCCACCCTACTGTTGATTGCCATTGGCGCGATGGGCGGCTTCTTCGTGGTACCGATGAATGCCCTACTGCAACATCGTGGCCATCTGCTGATGGGCGCAGGTAGCTCGATTGCCGTGCAGAATTTCAATGAGAATCTGAGTATTCTGGCAATGCTGTCGCTCTACGCCGTAATGGAAAAACTGGAATTCAGCATCTATGCGATCACGCTGGTATTTGGCCTACTGCTCTCCAGCATCATGACTTTGCTATACAAGAAACACGGGCACGACCAAGACAACGGTCGAATCTGATCTTTAGAGGCCATTCAGGCCTGAAGCAGAAAGATGCTCGGTCGCTTGTTCAGGTCGGGAATCGAACTAGACTTCCACTCGGAAACCTTACAGGTACGCACCCACTCAGTCGGCAGCGTCAGATCGGTCGCCACACAAATGCGCGTACCTGGCCGGCATTGCGCCAGTAGCGCCGTCAGCAACTTGTGATTACGGTAAGGCGTTTCGATAAAAATCTGCGTCTGTTTTAGCCGAGCCGAGTCCACCTCCAAAGCAGCAATCGACTTGCCGCGCGCCACCTCATCCACTGGCAGATAGCCGCGAAATGCGAAGCCCTGTCCGTTCAGGCCGGAAGCCATCAGCGCCAACAGGATCGAGGACGGGCCGACCAGCGGCACTACGCGCACGCCACGTTGATGCGCCAGCGCCACCAGCTCGGCACCAGGATCAGCCACGCCAGGACAACCCGCCTCCGACAGCAATCCGGCATCACGCCCCGCCAACAGCGGCGCGAGCAAAACGGGTAACTCCGTTACTGCCGTGTGCTCGCTCAATTCAGCCATTTCGAGTGACTGGAGCGGCGTTTCAGTTTGGATTTGGGAAAGGAATCGACGCGCCGACTTGGCGTGCTCAACCACAAAGTAGTCGAGCTTACGTGCAGTTTCTATGGTGTGAACAGGTAGTACGTCCGCTGGAGGAGCCTCCCCCAGCGTGTTGGGGATGAGATACAGGATGCCGGTCGCCATACGCAAAGCGACTTATGGACAGTGCGGAGCGATCTCCGACAGCGCTCCACGCAATGCTACCCAGCCCATACCAAGATTGGTTTTACGAGCGGTAACCATTACCAGCAACATGTGGGGCTTGCCAGGCACGGGTGCCATAAAGATATAAGTGCTATTGGTGCTAATTTGCACTTCATTGATGAGGTTGCTTACTTGCTCACCACGCTGATCCGACAACAATTTTTCAATAGTCACCACCGTGCGACCGCGGAAAATATCCACCGCCGCTGCCGCTGCCGACTCGACAAAGTATTCGTCAAGATAGGAAACATTGTGCGCTACCGAGATCAACAAGCCAGACTCGATCTCAACCACGCCCACGCCCATACAGCCGCTGACTTGTTTGAGCAGACGCTGGGTCACTCCGTTGAGGTCAGACATGGTTTCTCCTTGCAGATCAGTTAGTAGAATCGGAAGTCAGATTGAGGCGTTTCTGGATGCGGTGCGCGCACTGGCGACCATTCATCAGCAACATGCCGAACGGTGTGCTGTTGTCAGCAATCACCAGCAGCACCAAGCGGCCATCGGTACCGGGCAGGCTCATCATGATGGTCTTTCCGCCGGAGCTTTCCACGATCAAGCTGCCACAGTCAGGATAATCGGCCTCTTTCGCTACCGCACCGGCCAATGCCATCATGCTGCTCGCCATAGCGGAAAGACGAGCGGGTGAGTAACGCTTGTCCGAACACACATCGGCAACATCGAAACCGTCTGCTGTAGCGATAATCGCAGCCTGTACACTAGGCGTACTAGCGCGCAGCTCATCCATCTCAGCGCGGCACACTGCCTTGAAAACGGGACTTTCGCGCCAAACGCGCAGGGAATCGTCGTGCATATTTTCTCCTTAGCAGACCGTCAACAACACATCAAGCACAGTCAGCACATCGTCTTTCTTACGTGGATCACACGCCATCACCGGCAACGGAGTGCCGCGATCCATCAACATCTTCACATAATCCTCTTCGGCGGGATGCGGGTGGGTTTCCAGTCGATTGACCACGACTACCGCAGCGCCACGCTTGACGAAGGAATCAAAACCTTCGAGATAAAACTGCAACTCCGCCATCGGATCTTCGAGCGTATTATCCGCGATCAGAATCACGCCCAACGCCCCCCGCGCAGCAATCTCCCAGATGAATGAGAAGCGATGCTGACCGGGAACCCCATACAAACGCAGTTTCTCTCCACCATCAAGAGCCAACTCACCAAAATCGATAGCAACCGTGGTCGTCGCCTTGCCATAACGCAAGTCGGAGTTGGCGACATCGGTACTAACTGGGGGCTTCTCGGAAATCTGTGCGATTGCTGTAGTTTTGCCCGCGCCGGTCGGGCCGGCAAAGATAATTTTATGTTCGCGACTCATAGCAGTCCGAGTTTGCGGCGGATAAGGGAAATCAAGCCCAATTTAGCCGGTTTAGCTTCCGCAGCCGCTGCTGCGCCGCTACTGACTTGAGCACTCGTTGCGCCAATCAAGAATTCAGCCATCACGCTGGCATTAACAAACTCGATCGCAGCAGCGCGATTGCCACCACAAAAAGCTATCAGATCATCCAGTGTCATTGGTTGCTTCATCGCAGCAGCAGCCATGCGGGGAAAAGTTGGGTAGTGTGGCAACTTGAAAAAACTAGGCCAAGTCTTAAGCTTCCAAGGCGTAGCAACATCTAGCCAAGGCAGAAGCTTGCCGCGTCCCGACAACATGCCACTGATCCAATACAGTCGAAACAAAGGCTGCGCTTCGCGCTCAGACTGCAAACGCTGCAGCTGTTCGCGTGGCTCTTGCCTCCACTCCAGATGGGAGATTTCTTGATCGAGCTTAGTCAATAGATTATCGCCACCATCTAGCCAGTAGCTATTGCGTTTGGTACAAACCCACAATCTATCGTTAGCCTCAGGCAAACCCAAGCTCCACACCGCCTCGCTATGTGCCAAATCGTTGCGCAACTGCACCAGCGATGCCGCCAAGCTACCCGAGAGGGAGGCCTGATTCGCCAATGCACTCGCAGCCGCGTTCAGTGCCTTGATGAAGTCAATATGCTGAAAAGGGCGCTTCAACTGAAGTAGATTGGGATTGATGCTTGCCGCACTATTCCCTGGACGCATCAGCAACAGGCTAGCGCCATCGCTATTAGCCATCAACACAGCATCAGAATCGCCGCCACTATTGAGCCGCCATTTAGATGACAGCTGCACCTCTGCCAGCGTAAATAACGCTGACAACACCAGCCGATCATTGTCGGGCAGTCCACTGAAAGATAAAGTAAGCACGGTTCCCATTTTATTGTAATTTTATTGTAATTATATAAGTTTCATTTCCCCTGAACTCGGCGTGATGCTATCACAAATCCCCTCTCACAAAACATAGGCTAAAACCCTAAGGTGGGAATATTTTCAGACCACGATGCTGAGACTCATTCCTTGTTGGAGTGCCAGATGGAAAGAACGATCACCACACTATTGAAGAATGCGATTAGATAGCCGATCAAACCAAACAAAGGAAGTCCGAACAGCGTCGGGCCGCTCTGCACCGTCATCACGATGGACGAACCGATGAACAATGCGGCTGTCAACACCCCCATCGTCAAGCGGTTAGCACTGTGATCGATCTGATGACCAAAATGATCCAACCGCTTGATATCCAGATCAATCTTGACCCGTCCCCGCCTTGCTTCCTTGATCAGCCGAGCGGCATCACGCGGCAATCCACTGAGAATCGACATGACCTCGTGCAGATTTTGCTTACCCCTGCGCATTAACACATCCGGACGATAGCGGTTTGCAATCGCCACCTTAAGGAAGGGGGAGACCTGATCGGCCATACGCAAGGTCGGGTCGAGCTGACTAGCCAAACCCTCGAGGGTAATCAACGCCTTGAACAGCAGCACCAGATCCGAGGGCAGCACGATATGGTGCTCTCGCATGATAGAAGTGATATCGCCTAGCACAGCTCCCAGTCGAATATCGCTAAGCGGCACATACTCAAAATTAAAGATCAGCTCATTCACATCATGGACAAGTCTCGCCTCATCCACATCACTGTCGTCCGTCCAGTCCAACAGCACGTCCAACAACAACTGCTCATCGCGCTGCACCAGCGCCATCAACATATCCACAATCTGCTTGCGGCGCACATCCGACAATCGCCCCACCATACCAAAATCCAGCATGGCGATACGATTCCCCGGCAAGTAAAACACATTACCTGGATGTGGATCTGCATGGAAGTAGCCATCAATAAGGATCATCTTCAGCACGGCATCAGCACCTCGCCGCGCAAGCAAAGCACGATCCAATCCGGCAGCTTCTACTCTAGCCAACTGATTACCGGGGATGCCATCGATAAATTGCTGCACGTTCATCCCTTGGCTCGACCACTCCCAATAAATAGTCGGGATAATGATATGCGGGTCGCCAGCAAAATTCTTACTGAAACGCTCTTGCGAACTAGCCTCCTGCGCCAGATCGAGTTCGCGCTGCAAGGAACGTCCAAACTCCTTCACCAATTGCACCGGTTGGTAGCGACGAGACTCTGGGATTTCCAGCTCCAGCAAGCTGGCGATACTTTTCAGAATACGAAGGTCGGCCTCGATCTTCGTTTGAATGCCCGGACGACGTATTTTCAGAACCACATCGGTACCGTCAGCCAACTTGGCGCGATGCACTTGCGCGATGGAGGCAGAACCGCAAGGAATTTGATTCAGCTCGCTAAACACCTCGAACGGCGATTTTCCGAGCGCTCGTTCGATATCAGGGAGCAGCACCTCGAACGGTAGCGGCGGAACACTGCTCTGCAATTTTTCGAACTCAGCGATCCAGTCAGGTGGAAAGATGTCCACTCGAGTCGCCATCACCTGCCCCAGCTTAACGAAGGTCGGCCCAAGCTCTTCCATTGCTAAGCGAATACGCTGCGGAGTCTCCAGCTCCACCCGGGACTCTGGCGGCGAAGGACGATGCAAAATCTGCCCTGCCCGCTCCAGCATAGATACCACGCCGATGCGGCGCATCACATCACCGAAGCCGTAATGGAACATCACGGCGGTGATCTCGCGTAAACGCGGCAAGTCCCGCATCGCACTAACAGCTTCGATGAGCATAGTTACTTACTGTTCGTCTCTTTGATCGCTTCGGTAATACCGGCCAAGATGCCGCTCGCCACCTGCACGAAACGCGAACTCAGCTGACGCACTGCGCCGCCCCCAATCACCTTGGTATCTTGCGCAACGCTACCGATACGCTGTGAGAATTCGCTCACCGTATCCGCCACCTGTCGACCGGTATCCGTACCGGCACGAGCGGCATGGGTGACTAACTCATGCCAGTCGGCTTTCACTCGTTCGCTGGCAGCACCCGCCACTTCACTGATCGTTGTCAGAAACTCTCTTTCTGTCTGCTTGAGATTTTCGATTGCGATGGTCAACTCGACATCACTGAACTCTTTGCCATGATCACTAAGTTGCCGCAGCGCCAGATGGGTCGCTTCAGCCGATTTTTGTAGGGCATCATCCAACCCAGCAAAGGCTTCGCTCATCGCCTCTTTAGAGTCTTGCGCCCGCTTTTCCAAGCCAAAGTTGACACCCGCCGTCAGCGCCTTGACGACCTCGCGCACTCCTACCGCCTCCAGATGACGTTGCTTGATCGCACTCAGCGTGAGATCACGAACTCGACTACGAATATCCGTCGCCTCAGCAACGGTTTCTGTAGCTACTCGCGTGATTATTTCGTTGGTCAGTTCGCTCATGATGCCCTCCTTGTATTGGTAAAGCTGCTCAACTAGGCAGCGGGTCTGGTATGAAATCACTGCGTCACAATGTTAGCGCGAAGCGGTTAGCAATGCAGCGCTTTCGTGAGCGATATCGACAGGAAATTCAGCGTGGGAGGCCCCACACAACTCATAAATATCCCCCCCACTAGAACAAAGTTTTCTGCTACATTTTCGCCCGCGTTCAATAAGTCACGCGAACAATTAAGTTAAAACTCAGGGAGAAACCATGTTCAAGAAGCAACTCGCATCCATCATTGCCGCCGCCTTCATCGCAGCTCCAGCATTCGCCGACGGGCACTCTCATGGTGATGCTGCTGTAGCACAAGCATTCATCAAGGAAATCTCGAAAACTGAAGCGGCATATGCCAAGCAGCACGGCGCAAAGTTTTTTGCCGAGCTAGCCAAAGGCCAACATCCTCGCGCCACCGTGGTAACCTGCTCGGACTCCCGTGTCCACACCAACATGCTGGATACGACACCAGAAGGTGATCTATTCATGATCCGCGATATCGGCAACCAGATCGCCACTGCGACGGGCTCCGTTCAATATGGCGTGAATCACCTAGCTTCCTCCCTGCTGATCATCATCGGCCACTCCAAGTGTGGCGCCATCTCTGCAGCTGCACTCAACGATGCCGACAAAGCCAAGCTGGAGGTCCCAGTCCAGAAGGAACTGGCCACTATCGGCAAAGTGACTGGCGACATCGACGGCGTGAAGCTGAACGTGAACAACCAAGTCAAACAAGCCATGGAACTGTTCGGTGACAAGGTTGCCGAAGGCCACCTGATGATTGTCGGCGGCGTGTATGACTTTGCGGATGACATGAAGCAAGGCCCGGGCAAGCTGAATGTGATCAACGTAAACGGCGAAACCGATGCAGCCAAGGTGACCGCCGCTCTGGCCGCCGCCCCTGCAGGTAGCCATGGCGAACACGAGCACCATCACTAAGTCGCAAGACTGAAGTATGTAAAAGGCGGCGCAAGCCGCCTTTTTTGTTGCCCGTCGTTTCCCGCTGCGCTATCGTGCCGGACAACTCAGAGGACACCATGGCAAAAGCTAAAACGATCTATTCCTGCACCGAATGCGGTGGACAAACGCCCAAGTGGCAAGGGCAATGCCCGCACTGCATGGCGTGGAACACGCTGGTTGAATCAGTGGCGGAGGCACTACCTACGGCAGGCAAGAACCGCTACAGCGCGCTCGCCGCTTCCGGCCAGTTGCAGAAACTGGCCGAAGTGGAAGCCGCCGAAGTGGCGCGCACGCCCACCGGCATCAGCGAATTCGACCGCGTACTGGGCGGCGGCCTGGTGGAGGGCGGCGTGGTGCTGATCGGCGGCGATCCCGGCATTGGCAAATCCACCTTGTTGCTGCAGACGCTAGCGCATCTCTCGCAGACAAAAAAAGTGCTCTACGTCAGCGGCGAAGAGTCGGCCCAGCAGATCGCCCTGCGCGCGGTGCGACTGGCGCTGGATGCGCGCTCGGTCAACCTGCTGCCCGAGATCCAGCTCGAAAAGATCCAGTCCACCGTCGCCCACGAAAAGCCGGACGTGGTAGTGATCGACTCTATCCAAACCGTATATTCCGAGCAGCTCACCAGCGCGCCCGGCTCGGTGGCGCAGGTGCGCGAGTGCGCAGCCCAACTCACCCGGCTGGCCAAGAGCAGCGGCGTGACCATGATCCTGGTCGGCCACGTCACCAAGGAAGGCGCGCTGGCCGGACCAAGAGTACTGGAACACATCGTGGACACCGTGCTGTATTTCGAGGGCGACACCCATTCCAGCTTCCGCCTGATACGCGCCTTCAAGAACCGCTTCGGTGCGGTGAACGAGCTCGGCGTGTTCGCCATGACCGAGAAGGGATTGCGCGAAGTCAGCAACCCGTCGGCACTGTTCCTGTCGCAACACGGCACGCAGGTCGCCGGCTCCTGCGTGATGGTGACGCAGGAAGGCACGCGACCCTTGCTAGTGGAAGTGCAGGCCCTGCTCGACGAAGCCCACTCGCCCAGCCCACGCCGCCTGTCGCTGGGCTTGGAGCAGAACCGCCTCGCCATGCTGCTTGCCGTGCTGCACCGCCACGCGGGCATCGCCTGCTTCGATCAGGACGTATTCATCAACGCCGTCGGCGGCGTGAAGATCACCGAACCGGGCGCGGACCTAGCGGTACTGCTCGCCATCGTCTCCAGCCTGCGCAACCGACCGCTACCGGAAAAACTCGTCGTATTCGGCGAAGTCGGTCTGGCGGGCGAAGTCCGCCCCGTTCAGCGCGGCCAGGAACGACTGAAAGAAGCCGCCAAACTCGGCTTCACTCACGCCATTATCCCCAAAGCCAACGCTCCCAAACACATGATCGAAGGCATGACCATCATTGCCGTGGAGCGGGTGGAAGAGGCGGTGGAAAAGGCGCGATAAAGATGATAAGTATCGCTGTGCTCCAGCTATCCTACGAGAATGGCACTACGTTTATTGAGTGAGGACCGGACGACCGTGCATCTCGGCATCAACATTTTAGAGTCAAGAAATCGGAATCATCGCATCCTAACAATGACGACACTAGGTTATTGAGGAACCTAAACCGCCGGCACTTAACGCAAGTCGTAGGTGAAGAATTTACAATCCCTAGTGCGCCGTTCGGTGCATATCTCCAGCGACATGAGGTGCTTTACTCTGCCCGAGGCAATCGATGGCACAGCAACAAGTCATGAAAAAAGCCGGGCAAGCCCGGCTTTAAACTTTTGACGAATTCCAAATCAGCCTTTGGCCGCGATCAGCTTTTCGTATTTGGCCTGCAACTGCTCTTTGCTTTCGACGTGATCAGGGTCGTGAGGAATGCAATCCACCGGACATACTTCCACGCATTGCGGCGTGTCATAGTGACCGACGCACTCAGTACATTTGCTCGGATCGATGATGTAGATGCTGTCGCCTTGGGAAATCGCCTCGTTCGGGCATTCCGGCTCGCACACGTCGCAGTTGATACATTCGTCGGTAATTAACAGTGCCATGCTTCTCTCCTCAGTTTAGTTTCTTGCTTTCCAATCTTGCCGCCACCACGGGCGAAACGAATTTTCCCACGTCACCGCCAAAGCGCGATATCTCGCGCACCATGGTCGCGGAAATGAACGTGTATTGCTCTGCTGGGGTAAGGAACACTGTCTCCACCTCAGGGTCCAGCTTGCGGTTCATACCCGCCATCTGAAACTCATACTCAAAATCCGATACCGCGCGCAATCCACGCAGCACCACGCGCGCATTCTGCGCTTGCACGAACTGCATCAACAGGCCAGAGAATCCTTGCACCGAGACATTAGGAAGCTCAGCAAACACTTCGCGTGCCATGTCCACTCGCTCTTCCAACGTGAACGCGGTTTGCACTCGGCTCTGCGCCACCGCCACCACGACTTGATCGAACAAACCTGCGGCACGGCGCACCACATCTTCATGTCCGCGCGTGATCGGGTCGAACGTTCCGGGGTAAATCACTTTAATCATCACGTTCCAACAACTGGTAATTCACTTGTCCGGCGCGTTTGCTCTTAAGCACTCGCCAACCCTGTGGTGGCTCATACGCCACCCCGGTCTCCACATACACCCGCCCGCCTTCGTTCAGCTTTTCCTTCAACAATTCCAGCGCCTTGGGCAGATAATCGCTCTGAAACGGCGGATCGAGAAACACCACGTCGTAACGCCCTGTTTCGCTGCGCGCGAATTCTAGCCCATCTGCCCAGTGCAGCGCCACATTAGCGAGGCGCAATTTTGCGACATTCGTTGCCAAGGCTTGATGAACTTGGCGATTTTTCTCCACCATCACCACCTGATCTGCTCCGCGCGAAGCCGCTTCGCAACCCAATGCGCCGCTGCCTGCGAATAGATCGAGGCAGCGCAAACCATACAAATCCTGCCCCAGCCAGTTGAACAGAGTCTCGCGTACGCGATCCGGCGTAGGACGCAAGCCGGGCGCATCCGGAAAATCCAGCATCCGGCTGCGGTGGATGCCGCCGATGATCCTGACCTGATTTATTTTGGCTCTCCCACACCACCGCCCACAATCACCGTAGCCATCTTACTGGGATCGAGATGACGTGCGAATGCCGCACGGATCTGCGCCGTCGTGACTTGCTCTACTCGGAGGGTAAAGTCATCCAGATAACTCAAGGGCAAGTGATAGAAACCGATCACGCTGAGATATTCCAAAATCTTGCGATTGCTATCCACGCGCAGCGGGAAACCGCCGACGATGTTCTGCTTCGCAGCGACCAGCTCCTTTTCGGTCGGCCCATTCGCGATAAAATCCGCCACCACTTTTCGCACCAGTTCTAGCGCCTGATCCGCCTGCTCGCCCTTGGTCTGCAAGCCGATCTGGAACGCACCTGCTTGCTGCATCGGCACGAAGTAGCTATGCACGTCATAGGCTAAGCCGCGCTTCTCGCGCACCTCCTCCATCAACCTTGACACGAAACCGCCGCCGCCCAGCACGTAATTACCGACGTATAGTGCAAAATAGTCCGGATCGGTGCGCGACATGCCGGGCGCTCCGATCAATAGATGGCTTTGCGTAGCTGGATGGGTGATGCGCTGCTCACTGGCTGCGGCGAGCGGCAGCACCTGTGGCACGGTGAACACAGAGCCAGATTTCGGCAGGCGCTCAGTCAAACGCTGGGCGATCGCTTCAGCTTCGGCGCGGGTCACATCGCCCATCAGCGTCACCACAGAGGTTTGCGCGACATAATGAGCCCGATAGAACGCCTCGATCTCAGGGCGACTCAGCCTGCTCACCGTCACCACCTCCCCTGAACCAGACAAGGCATAGGGATGCGCGCCGAACACCGCAGTACGGAACGCCTTGTCAGCCAGATGTTCGGGATGCGTCTCGGCCTCTTTCAATCCGGCAATGATGCGCGCTTTCTCGCGCTCGACCACGGTTTCAGGGAACACCGGCTGCTGCACCACCTGCGCCAGAATGGACAAAGCCTGTTCGCGCTCAACCGGATGGCTCAAGGTACGCAAAGAAATGGCTGCGCGATCCGAGTCAAAACCACCGCCAAGTTGCGCCCCCACATCGGCCAAGCGCTTGGCCACTTCGTCTTCACTCAAATCCGCCGAACCGTGATCCAACAAGCCATGTGTCAACGCTGCCAAACCGGAATTCTCTATCGAGTCGTGCGCGCTACCAGCCGCAAAGTTCACCGCCACATCGAGCATCGGCAGATCATGATTCTCGACGAACAGCACCTGCGCGCCGCTGGGCGCCTGCCAAGTTTGGATCTGCGGGCCTGCCCACGCGCTAGCCGCGCTGAACAGCCCGATCAAAGTGATGAGAATCTTAGTGCGCATGGAAACCTCCTGCCGGAGCGGCGCGCTTCGGCTTGCCGGAAAGCGGCTGCGGATCAAGTGTCGCCACCGTCAGGTTATCGTCCTTGAGAAATTCCTTAGCCACTTCAACTACCTGCTCCGCTGTCACCGCCTGTAGCTTCTTCAACATCACCGGAATGTCTTTGTGCGACAGACCAATGCTTTCGAGCTGACCGATCTGCATCGCCTGATAGAACACGGAATCGCGCTGATAGACTTCGTTCGCCAACACCTGCGCCTTGACGCGCTGCAACTCCTCCGCGCTCACGCCCTCCGCCACCAACTGGGCGATCTGCACACGCAACGCCGTTTCCAGCTCAACGACTGATTTTCCCTCGGTCGGCGTACCTTCCAGCACGAATACGGACGGGCCACGGGCGATGCTGTCATAGCCCGCACCCACGCTACTGGCCAAAGCCTGTTCACGCACCAGCGCCTTGTTCAAACGCGCCGACTCGTTGCCATCCAGCACGCCCGCCAACACTTCCAGCGCGTAGGGCTGCCAATCTTTAGCCACATCACGTATCACTGGCGTGTGGTACGCCATCACCAAATAAGGAAGCTCGGCTGGAGCCTTCACCACCAGACGTTTAATGCCAGTCTGAGGTGGCTCGGTAAATACCCGCCTCTGTGGCAGCGTCCGCGCAGAAATTTTGCCGTAAGTCTGTTTGGCCAGCGCAAACACTGTACTGGCCTTAACATCGCCCGCGATCACCAGCGTGGCATTATTTGGCACATACCAGCGCCGATACCAATCGCGCGCATCCGCGCCTTTCATGGCTTCGAGGTCGCTCATCCAGCCGACCACCGGATGCTGGTAGGGGTGCTCCAGATAAATGGCCGCGCCCAGCTTCTCTTCCATCAAGGCACGTGGCTGGTCGTCGGTGCGCATCCGCCGCTCCTCCATCACCACTTGGATCTCCTTGGCGAACTCGGCATCGGTCAGATTGAGATTGTGCATCCGGTCAGACTCCAGCTTCATCGCCAACGGCAATTTGGACTTATGCAGCTGCTGGAAATACGCCGTGTAGTCGTTGCTGGTAAACGCATTCTCGCGCCCGCCCGCTGCGGCGATGCGCCGCGAGAATTCGCCCGCCGGAACGGATTTCGTGCCTTTGAACATCATGTGCTCTAGCACATGCGCCACGCCGGTCGTACCGGTCTTTTCGTCCATACTGCCCGCGCGGTACCATATCTGCTGCACCACCACAGGCGCACGATGGTCTTCCTTGACCACGACTTTCAAACCGTTCGGCAGAGTTTGCTCAAAAACCTCGGCGGCCACCGGTGTTCCTGCCATCAACACCGCGCAAGCAATCAATAATCGCAAGTTCATTCTTCTGGCTCTACTCCATCAATCCGAATAAAATGCGCAGCGGCATCCCGCCTGCATGAGGCGCGCATTATGCGCCATTTCACTACGGTTCGACTATGTTTGGCTTCCTGAAAAAAACCCCTTCCAACAGCACGGAAAAGCCCGTCAGCACTGGCTGGCTGGGCAAACTGAAACGTGGATTGGCGCGTACCGGCAACCAGTTAGTCGATCTATTCAGTGGGGGCGGTAAGATTGATGACGAGCTGTACGAAGAGCTGGAAACCATACTCATCACCAGCGACGTCGGCATGGATGCTACGCGCCATCTACTGGCCGATCTGCGCCGCGAAGTAAAAGAACAACGACTGACCGAAGCCAGTCAGATGAAGGAAGCGCTGGCACATTGCCTATTGAAATTGCTCAAGCCGCTGGCTCAGCCACTGGATACCGGCACACATCAGCCTTTCGTCATCATGCTGTGCGGCGTGAACGGCGCAGGCAAGACCACCTCCATCGGCAAGCTGGCCAAGCATTTCCAATCTCAAGGCAAATCGGTACTACTGGCAGCAGGCGACACCTTCCGCGCCGCCGCACGCGAACAACTAATGACCTGGGGCGAGCGCAACAACGTCACCGTTATCGCCCAGCAAAGTGGTGACGCCGCCGCCGTGATCTACGATGCCGTGCAAGCGGCCCAGGCGCGCAAAATCGATGTGGTACTTGCCGATACCGCCGGTCGTTTGACCACCCAAGCACACCTGATGGAGGAGATCAAAAAGGTCAAACGCGTCATCGACAAAGCCCTGCCCGGCGCGCCGCACGAAGTGTTGCTGGTGCTGGATGCCAACACCGGCCAGAACGCGCTGTCGCAGACCAAGGCTTTCGATGATGCGTTAGGCGTGACCGGGCTGGTACTGACCAAGCTCGATGGCACGGCCAAGGGCGGCGTGATCGCCGCCATCGCTAAAGCTCACCCGATTCCCGTACGCTTCATCGGCGTCGGCGAAGGACTAGACGATTTACGCCCCTTTGTGGCCGAAGAATTTGTTTCTGCTTTGCTGGGATTCGACGAAGAATGATCCGCTTCAATCAGGTCAGCAAACGCTACCCCGGTGGCCATCAGGCGCTCAGCAACGTCTCGTTCGATATCGCCGAGGGCGAGATGGTGTTCCTCACCGGGCACTCTGGCGCAGGCAAAAGCACACTTCTGAAACTCATCGCCGCCATCGAGCGCCCCAATGGTGGCAGTGTGATAGTGAACGGTCAAAACGTCGGCGCACTCAAGCCCGCCGCCATTCCCTATCTGCGCCGCAATCTGGGCCTGATCTTTCAGGGACAGAAGCTGCTGTTCGACCGCAACGTGTTCGACAATGTGCTGCTGCCCTTGCAGATCTGCGGCTTCAACCATCGCGAGAGCGCACAGCGCGTGCGTGCTGCGCTGGACAAGGTCGGCCTACTCAATCGCGAGAAGATCAACCCCATCGCGCTTTCCGGCGGCGAGCAGCAGCGCCTGTGCATCGCACGCGCCATCGTCAACCGCCCGAGTATCTTGTTGGCGGATGAGCCGACCGCCAATCTGGACACGGAGTACGCCGGCGAGATCATGAACATCTTTCGCTCCTTCCATCAGGTCGGTTCGACGCTGCTGATTTCGACTCACGACGAGTCACTGATCCGTCAAGGCGACGGGCGCACGATTGCACTCAAACACGGGGAGCTGGCGGCATGAGTCAATTTTTGTCGCAACTGAGCGCCACCTTCCGGCGTTTCTTCGCCACGCCGGTCAGTAGCCTGCTCAATGTCCTGGTGATCGGCATTGCACTTAGCCTGCCCACCGGCCTGTATGTGTTGCTACAGAATGCGCAGGGAGTAATCGAAAGATTCGCCGCTGCGCCGCAACTGAGCGTGTTCTTGACGGTGGACACCAAAGCTGACGAAGTGGGGCAACTGCGTAAGCGACTGGAGCAGCACCCTGCCATTGCCAGCATCGAGTATGTTTCGCGCGCGCAGGCGCTAGAGCAACTCAAGCAAGGCAGCGGCTTGGGAGATGTGATCGGAGGATTGGAGAACAACCCCTTGCCCGACACGTTCATTGTCCACCCCAAGACCAGTAGCGTGCAGGCACTGGAAACGCTGCGCGACGAGCTGAAAGGTTGGAAAAAGCTGGAACGAGTACAACTCGACTCGGACTGGGCGCGCCGCCTAGAAGCCCTGCTCGATTTTGCCCGCACCGCCCTATTGCTGCTGGCTGCCCTGCTAGCACTCTCGCTAGTCGCCATCACATTTAACACCATCCGGTTGCAGATCTTGACTCGCCGCGACGAGATTGAGGTCTCCAAGCTAATCGGCGCCAGCAGTGGCTTCATCCGCCGCCCTTTCCTCCAGTTCGGCCTGCTTCAAGGACTGCTCGGTGGTTGCGCCGCATGGGGCATCATCGGCGGAGCCTTGATGCTACTGAATCTGAGCTTGGCCGACCTAGCCAAACTCTACGACAGCAGCTTCATCCTCAGTCACTTGAGCCTAGCGGATGGCTGCACTTTACTCGCCTTCTCCGCGTTCCTCGGCTGGTTGGGCGCGTGGATGTCGGTGACTCAGCACCTCCGAAAAATAGAACCTCGCTAAACTTTTTCGACTATTGGCACTCATAGGCAGCGAGTGCTAATATCCGCATCAGGAGGAACCACCATGAGCCATAGCCTAACCTTACCGATGCCATCTGCCGTAGGCAGTCTGGATAGCTACATCCATTCGGTGAATACCATCCCCATGCTAACGCAGGAGGAGGAATTCGACTTGGCCACACGTTTCCGCCGCGAAAACGATCTGGAGGCTGCGCGCGGCTTGGTGTTATCGCATTTGCGCCTAGTCGTCAGCGTTGCCCGTGGATACGCAGGATACGGCCTGCCGCAAGCCGATTTGATTCAGGAGGGGAATATCGGCCTGATGAAGGCGGTAAAACGCTATGACCCGGATCGTGGAGTGCGTCTAGTGTCGTTCGCCTTGCATTGGATCAAGGCTGAGATGCACGAGTACATCCTGAAGAACTGGCGCTTGGTGAAGATCGCCACCACCAAGGCGCAACGCAAGCTGTTCTTCAATCTGCGTAGTATGAAGAATGGGCTGGACACCTTGCGCCCTCAGGAAATCGCCAACATCGCCAAGGAGCTGAACGTCAGCGAGCACGACGTGGTGGAGATGGAGACGCGCTTCAGCGGCCACGATATGGCGCTGGATCCGACCTCCCAAGACGATGAAGATAGCTATTCGCCAATCTCATGGTTGGCCGCCAATGAAAATGACGAACCTTCGCACCTGCTAGAACACAGCCAAACTGAACAGCGCAAAACTGAAGGATTAAGTGCGGCACTGGCAGCCTTGGATGAGCGCAGCCGCCGTATCATTGAGGCTCGCTGGCTGTGCGAGAATGATGCAGCCACGCTGCACGAGTTGGCTGCAGAATTCAATGTCTCAGCAGAGCGGATCCGCCAGATCGAACAAAAAGCGCTGAGCAAGATGCAGGCTCTGCTCGCCCCCACTGTCGCTTAACTTCCGATAAAGCCCGGCGGGCTTTAGCCCGCCGGAGTCAGTGAATCTTTGCAAGAAATCCCCCAGCGGCAGCGTAACACGGCCTCAGCAGGCTTGTTCTGAACCGTGTAATCAGTATCGAAACGCCCTCCTGCATAAGGGTCGCTGTACCAATTCCACACCAGCACACCACTGATCCATGATTTATTGAGCGCCTCCAGCCATAAATCCAACACCATAGCTTGTAGGTCAACGTCGGCTGGAGCATCACACTTCTTTTTTGAGTAATCCCACGGCATCGTCTGCGCACCATACACCGAGGGAATGCCAACTTCCGTCACCAATACGAGCTTACCATGTTGCTCATGGAGTTTATTCAGCCCGATAACGACCTGCAGCATGGCGTCGCGCATCACCTCACGGTTAACCGTGTTACCTAACGGTGGGTAAAGCGTCACCCCCATCATGTCGAGCAGATCCCAATGAGCATATTGCTCTATACCATCAAGGTTATGCGCCGCATAAGTTATCTTGCCGGTGTACACCTTACGCACCTCTGCAATCAGGCCACGCCAGTAAGGGAGTTTATCGGCTTGTTTGAGTTCAGTACCAATGACAAACAGCTCAACCTTATTGGCCTGAGCTATCTCAGCGTAATGGATGATCTTTGTTTGATAACTTGCGAACCAGCGCTCCCAGCCTTGTGGGTTGCCTGGGTTGACGGCCCCCGCCCAAGATCCAGCAATTAGAATCTGCGGCTTGAGGATAACCTGCATTCCTGCCGCATGGATGCTCTGGATACCAGTGATTAACTGCGTATCGGTGACTTCCCCGCTAAAATCCACATGATCCGTCTGAGGTTTTTCTTGGCGCAGGAATGGCACAAGCACCGCCGAGTTGGCTCCTAACAACTTGAGCTGCTCGAATGACTCACGCGCCAACCCCGAATCAAGCTTGACTTCATTAGTTTGCAGAACCGTAGCGCCATACAGTGCTGGCAATGGACGGGCCAACTTAGACTGACTCTGCTCGGACGGGGCGGCAGCCTTACTGGGATCGGTTTGCTTTCCACTGGGCTCACATGCAGACAGCAGGAAGCTAAACACCAGCATCCAACATAACGACGCAGGATGCATCGCCATGAATCGACTCAAGATCATTTGATTCTCAACGACTCAGCCTGAGTTAGAGTAAAACTATCACTACCATCAAGCGGCGAAGCCTCATTGCGTCGATAGACTCGCCAATGACCTTGATCGTAAACCAGATGGTAGCCATCCATGCCATGACTGTACATGTCGTGATAACGCTGCGTCACGCCATCGGGTAAGCGCTGAGTGAACACTTCGCTGCCATACGATGTGCGGTCGCCATGGATATACTGAGGATCTCTCACGACCACTTGATCTGCCGTGGGCACATCTTTTTGCAGCATCTTCTTAAAGTCTTGAGTAAAAGAGAGCATCAAGCCATCAGAATCACCACGCGTCACCAAAGCACGGAATGCTGCATGCTCATCAACCATAGTGGGCATCCGATTTTTATCTAACCAGTGTCCTAATGCGACATCCTCTGGAAAATAAGAGGGGAGGACTTCCCCACTCATCGCCTTAGTCCAGCGTTGCATTTCAACCGTTGGCTTCCAAGACAAACTGACCCAGCCTCCGATTGCGCTGATCAACAACATCAGAAATAGTCCGCCCCGGTACCATCTGATCTCACGTGGCAGCAACACGATGGCGGCCATCACTCCAGCCGCTGTCAGATATAGCATGTCGGCAGGGTGAGCCAAGAAGAAGGTCGCGGTTGCCAATGCTGTTGCTGTACTTAAATGAACCAGCAATGCCTCAATGTCTCGCAACAACTTAATGTGACGTCGTGCACGCCATACCAACCATAAGACAACTGGATAAGAAATCAGACCGACAACAATGCTGGCTAACAACGAGGAGAAGAATGATCCGCCGTAATCACGCAACCACTCGATCTCTGCCACCTGGTGCCATGCGCCACGGAAGGACTCACCCGGTGAGCTCATGTAATGCCATGCGCCCTCATCAAGCACAAAGCTTAGATAGACCACCCAAGAGACCACAGACAACACCAAGGGCATCGCGATGATCAGATAGACAGAAGATGGAGATGCCTTCAACATGTTGCGCGGCGCAATCAGCGGCAACAGAGGCAAGAACGCAACAAAAATGAACAGGGTTCGCTCATCCACAAAGAAATACACCCCAAACACCACACCCAACATAATGAAGGAGCGCGCATCGGCCTCTTTGATCAGCCGCACGGATGACAAATACAAGAGATAGAACATCAACAAACTCAGGCCACCGAGTAACCCGTCAGTGACGCCCCATAAAAAATAGGGGTGTATGGCGACCAACGCCATCAAGATGATGCGGTCACGCAAAGTATAGTTCTTCTCACGCAAGTGAAAGTTCCACAGCGCTAACAGTCCTGCCCCAAAGATGCACGAGATGAGATAGGGTGCAGCGAACTTGATCAGCCCCGTGGTGGGATAAAACAACAGCAACAGCAGATTGGTCAGATGCGGGTAAAGCAGCCGAATATCCTCAACTCGAAAGTCTTCACTAGCATAGGCCTCGATAATCTTCGACCAACGATCAATCGCCAGCTCACTCACAAAGTTATGATAGATCGGCCACCACGATGCGATACCCAACGCCGCCAGCGCGAACATGAACACCAGTCCAGTTTGCGGATTGATAAAGAATGACTCTTTTTCTTGCTGTTTACGCATGTCTTTTCGTTAACTAATAGCGGACAGTTTTCATCACAAAGGAGCAGACTGCGCTGCGGTCGGCTCTTCCGTCACATCCTGATGACTAGAGATTCCATGCACCGTCTTTTCCCAATAGAACGGATTGTAAATGAGCTGCCAAAGCGCCTTATACGAGGCAAAAGACATCAACAACCAGTAAAACGGAACGGTCAACGCATAAGGAATAAGCTTGAAGTTGTTACGCTTGAACGCTCCTACCATCAGCAAATAGATAAGATAGCCATTACCCAAAGTGAGGTTGAAGATTGAAATCGCCAGCACGATGGGGGGGAAGATTGGATTGAGAAGCTCTGCGCCGCCAATCAGCCAAATCACAAATGTGGCATAGAGGAAAGGAGCAATCAGGTAGCTAATAATTGCACCTGCAAAGAAGAACTGAAATCCCCAGAAGCCGACTCCACCAATCGCTCGGTACAACTCAACCGGATCGCGCATATGCACCAGGTAGGTTTGCATATAACCTTTGATCCAGCGCGAGCGTTGGCGAATCCAGTTCGGGATGTGGTTATTGGCCTCTTCGAATGTGGTTGAATTCATAACTGCCACATTGAATCCGCATTGGGTGAATCGGACGCCCAAGTCGGCATCTTCAGCCACATTGTAGGGGTCCCATCCATCGAACTGGATCAGAGGTTCAATCTTGAAATGGTTTGAAGTTCCGCCAAGAGGAATGGGAATACGCAATGCCTCAAGTGCTGGCAAGAAGAAATCAAACCACAGCGAATATTCCAAAGTGAACATTCTAGTCAACCAGTTCTCATATGCGTTGAAGTAGTTCAATCGCCCTTGAATGCAAACGACGTTCTCGGCAGCGTGCTGGAATGCCACCACTGCTTTCTTCAACTGGTCTGGCTCGGGTCGATCTTCCCCGTCATAGATAGTCACAAACTTGCCGCGCGCAAAGTTCAGCGCGTAGTTACATGCCTTGGGCTTAGTCTTCGGAAAACTGGTTGGCACACGAATGATCTCGAAAATCGCCTCAAGACCGAGTGCTTTAGCAGCATTGATCGTACCTTCGTCGTCTTCTTCCAGCACCAGCTTAATGTCAAGCTTTGAAAGTGGATAATCCAGACTTCGCATCGCCTTAGCCAAATAAGGCAGAATCGCTTCCTCTTTGTACATCGGCATCAATACCGTGTAGATAGGGAGATCGATATCTCTCAGCATCTTGACCTGATGATCAGTCACCTTGATGTCAATATGGCGGTCACTGCCAACCCATGCCAAGGTGGCACGAAAAGCAAAAGTCAGCATCAACAACGAGGCAACCACCAGATTCAAAGAAACCACGGTGTACATCGGCCAAATTGTCAACGCGATTAGGAACAGCATAATCACCGTTGCAAAAGCAATAATCTGTGGACGTGTAAACACCACACTCGCAGAGTGCTCGGGCATCTGCTCCGCCAGTTTGCGGATCGCGTTGTGAGTAAAGTAATCGTCGTTACTGTTTTGCAATAACCACAACACGTCAAACTTTGAGGTAATCACGAAATCAACAATGCCAAAACGCTCACGGGCGTGACGCATAGCTGCCTCGCTTGGGTCAGCAATTGCGATATACGTTACGCCATCCCGGACTTGCCACGGAAGATAAAGAAGCGAGTTGTAATAGGTAATGTCGTTTGTATCGATCAGTGCAGGATCGGGGGGTTGCTTCAGGAGATCGACGAAAGGCTTGTGAAAGTGATCGGCCAGCATGCGATAGAAATCTAAAGGCTTGACCCAGCCTTTGGCCAATACAATATCGCCGACCCGCGTACCCCATTGCTTCTGTAACTGAAGTGCGGCTTCTAGTTGCTCCCGCGTAATCAAGCCGCGCTCAATCAGCATTTCGCCAACTAGCACTCTGGGGATTGCATTTTCACCGGTCATATCGTCTTCCTGATGGTAGTTCAGAAGGCGCAATCGCCGTGCTGCACCAACTCTGGCTCAACACGGCGCGCGCAACCCCTATCCGACAATTATTCGCCGCTTGGAGCACCCGACTGACGAGTACGGCGGAACAAGAACACCACGAGCAGCGTTAGAGCTACCCAAGCGGCTAGCAACAGCCAGTATCTATATTCCTCAATCCACTCCAACAGAGACCGCTGCCCCGGGTAGTACAAGCGCACACCACCCGGATGGCGAGAGTTCAAAGTCAACAAGACGCCAGATCCATCTATAAAGGACACATCATCATGATCAAACTGAAAATTGCTCGCTGTCAGGGTAAGACTATCCTGTCCTGGCGCAACCCACAGACCGGATACACTGCTAGTTCTTACAATCTGAGCGATGGCAACTCCCGGCAAGCGATCCACATCCAGCAACTTAGCACCATTCTCACCTAATACCTGAATATGGCCTTTATCGAAGCGAACCGGCTGATAGTCCAAATCAATATTGGCACGACCAAGCACAAGGAAAGGTTTCTCAGGCTTAATTGCCGCACCCGCCTCATAAAACTGAACTCGCTTCACATCGACGGCTAGCGCCTGATCAATGACTAGACGTGTCAGGAGATTGAGCACTTGCGCTGGGTTTTGCAGGTAACTCTTTGGTAGATAGGTATCAAAACCCTCTCGAAAGTAAGTACCCAACTCCAAGAACTCCTTGGGAGCCTCGCTTGCTTGTCGCGTCACGACCATCGAGCTGGTAGGCATGATTTGCACGGGGAAGCGCGGCAAGTCACCACGACAGTCGCCCTCAAGGTACTCACGTTGTGTTACCAGACGAATCGCATTATGTCTTGCCAAACCCTCTTTTGGAACAGAGACACTTACGCGATGAGTCTTACCGTCATTTTCCAGACGTATCGCTTGTTGCAGCACGTCATTCAGATAGACATAAAACATCGCCGGATGCTCGACACTTGCCGGCGTGGCCGTAACATCAAACTCAAGGCTTTGCGGCGCATAACCAGCTGGAAGTTTATCGGCGGAATATACAAAATTCCACTCGACGATTCGATCAACATAGTGAGTCTCGGTACTCAGACCCATATCACCCAGCAGCATGCGATACTTATCGTCGCTACCAACCTTACCTTGCTCTAACGGGAAGATTTGATACTGTGAACCCGAAGCCAAACTGCGCCATTTCGAAGACAACAAATAAAACGGCGTCACATCAAATGGCTCAGAAAGTGCAATTGCATTTCTACGTCCATCACCCACGCCGATCAATGAAACATTGGAGCCAGCAGCCACTTGATGAAATACCGACTGAATCTCAGCATCAGGTGCAATTACGATATCACCAACCTCCGGCAGGCGCACAAATGACACTTTTTTATTTTGGCGCGCCAACAATTCATCCAACGCCCAAGCCGCCGAGAATACTTCTTGCGTAACTGCACCGGAAGGCAAACCGACCTTAACCTCTTGCGGGAGCAAATCCCAAGCACCGCGCAAGGAGGATGCCTCATCACGCAAAGTTACCAGCAGCGAAGTTTCGGGCTTAACGTAGAAATAACCACCATTAATACGCTCATCCAAACAGCGATCATCAGAGAACAACATCGAAACTTTTATTTCAACACGAACAAATCCGTCCTTAGTTACCAGGTCACTTTTTCTGACCGGCACATCGAGAACCTGATCGCCATCACTTGACAAGCTAGAAGCGACCATAGGAACGTGATTCACATAGACACGAACATTGGATTGTTTATGCAGCATCGCCGAAGCGCGATAGTGCAAACGCACTCGACCAGACTGGATATTGGCATCCTTGGGGACAGGGAAAAATACCGCCTCGTCGTGTATGGACTGAACACCATCAAACTGAAAACCGTTCCGATAACCAAGGTCAGACAAAGAAGTCTCGATTTCGACTTGACGAACACCCGACTCAGGAGCCTTCTTTTCCGCAGTCTTCTTTTCCGCAGCAGCCTTCACTTCCAGCTTCTTGGAAGCCACCTTAGCCACTACTGTCTTTTTTGCAGGGGACACAACCGACTTAGCCACCGAAGCCTTCGCCGCAGCTGGCGCACTCACCACCTCGACTTTACCTCCGGGTGCAACGATGGTCACAGTAGACAAAGATGACTTATCTTTAGGCACACCCTTCGCAGGAGTCGAGACCTTGGCAGGAGACTGCGCAGCAACAGCAGGAAGCGAAACATCGATACCCTTCACATCGGCAGCCAACGACTGCCCTATATGAACGAGCAGAAGCGCAACTGGCACTCCAAGTGCCATCACAAACCCAGTCCGACTGATTTTCGCCAATTGATTCCCCTTTATTGCAAATATTCCTGCCACTCTGACAGCTGCGCTCACGCCAAAACGGCGGAGCATCCCTCAATCTTACCTACGGATTTGGACTAGAAATGTCCATTAAAGCTTGTAGGAATTATTCTATAGTTGACTCAAAACTGCAACAACATTAATTCAAATAAACAAAGGGTAATTCGACTTACCAATAAAAAAGGGGAAGTTTCCCTCCCCTTTTTACATCACCCTATCATTTCAGACAGATTCGTCGAAACTCTGAAAAATCCGTCTGTCGTGATTAGAACAGGGTTTCGAGCAGCAAGGTAACTGCATTCTTGCCAATCGGATTTGCATTCCATGCAGAACCGGATTGGGTAGTGTAGTGCAGTGTCAACTCTTGATTCATGGACAGCTCGTAAGTTGCGCCGATCATGAATGCATTGTCACCATCAACACCTGCGCCAGCACCATTCTTACCGGAACGAATCGCAGCTTGAACAGTTGCATGACCTGGCAGAACGCCCAATTCAGCGGCAATGTTGAAGGAGCTTCTTGTAGCAATGCCAAGGTTGAAGTTGTTAGGATTGATAGCATCTGCACCGGCAGTACCGTAAGAAGCATACAAGCCTAGTGGCATACCAGCTACTTCACCTTGCATCTGCGCATCAATCACAGTTGCCTTTTCAGTTGCTGCGCCAGCCAGTGCACTTGCCTTACCGCTCCAATTTTGGATGCCGAAACCAGTTTCGAAACCAGCCACATCGACGATACCAGCAGCACGGATATAGGTGAATGGCAGGCCAACACCATTAGTACCACCAGCAACGCCGTTACCCACGTTGATGTAACGGGAGATATTCACGAAACCGTTCGGGTGCGCAACAACAGCTGCGGCACCAGTTGCGCCAGCCTCAGCAGCAACGTATTGACGCGCCGAGTAAGCCATGATGTGCTGACCACCCATACCGCCATTACCCATCAGACGATGGATGGAAGTAGCGCCAGTATTCAGCAGTTCAAACGCACCAGCTGCATCTTGACCGATGGAGTACAGCACCAGACCGCCACGGATGTCGCCAGTGATTTCAGGCAACATCAGAATCTTGCCGCTACCAGCGGAAGCAGCACCAGCGGTACCGAATTCGGACAGGAAACCAGCGAAGTCATTGATACGACCACCCCAGAACAATTGCATTTCGCCACCAGTACCTGGAACGAAGATATTTTGATTGGATGCAACCGCACCAGCAGCCTTGGATTGATCTTCATAGCCAGCAGTCACCAAAGCACCGAAGTTCAGGTTTGCCGGGATGGACAGATGTTCGCCTTCCACTTGAGCTTGAGAGATTTGGGTGTAACCCGATGCCTTGAACGAACGGCCAAAAGCATTCAACAAAGGAAAGTGTTGGAAGTGACATGCGGAACATGCTGCGCCAGTTTGGCGAGCGAATACTGGCAATGCGGATGCTTCTGGAGCAAACGCTGCAGCGGCCAGAACACCAGCCAGAGTCAGAGCTACTTTTTTCATAATTTCTCCTCGAGAAAAAGTTTATTTGGACAACCCACTTGGGATAACTGCGAAAACCCCTCTGCAGCTACGGAGCGCACCTTAACGATATGCATACAACCCTGTCAAAACTTTCGCCTTAAAGTGTTTCATTTTTGCAACAAAGCCACCCCCTAGGTAAATTGAGATCCAACCCGCTACCGCCAACCCAACAAAGTTACCCTAACCAACTTTCGCCACTTCGTTAACGAGATATCGTTAACTTCGGTCATTTCCCACAGCTCTAGTTTTACTAATTTCCTTTAAATACAAGGTGTCGCACAACTCAACAAAGACCGGCATAAGTTTTGCAATCTGTGTGAGTGCAACCAGTTCGGTTGCGCTCACAAGGAGAACATCATGAATCGCAATCAATCCGGCTTCACCCTGATCGAAATCGCTATCGTGCTAGTCATCATCGGCTTACTACTCGGCGGCGTGCTTAAAGGCGAAGAGCTCATCAGTAGCGCCAAGGTAAAGAATCTGGCGGGGGATTTTCGCAATACTCCACTCTTCATCTACAGCTATCAGGACAAATACCGCGCTCTGCCCGGCGACGATGCGGCGGCCAGCACACACCTAACCGGAGGAACAGCCGCCACCACGCCCACCAATTCAATAGGTAATGGCGTAATCAACGGCAACTGGAACAGCACAACAGTAACTGACGAGTCATATTTGTTCTGGCAGCACATTCGACTAGCCAATCTGGTTGCCGGAGCCACATCAACATCCGCCGCCGAATACCTCCCCACCAACGCTACGGGCGGCACGATTGGCATCCAAAGTGGCACAAGCACAGCCGCCAACTCACCGATCAAGGACGGCTCAAGCAATGCCATCCGTGGGAGTTACGTCATCTGCTCTAGCAATATTTCAGGTAAATACGTCAAACAACTGGATTTGCAGATCGACGATGGCAATACGGCGACCGGCGCAATGTTAGCCACGCCAACCAGCGGCTACGCCATCGGCAATGCAGCAACCGCTACGAATAGCGTGGAGGACACAACTAGCTACACCGTTTGCATGGGAGTCTGAACTGACCGAACTCCTCTCTCTGAATGGGAGAGGAATTTACTTGCCGCTGCGCAATAATTGCTCGGCCTCTGCCAAAGCAACCGTCTGACCCAATAGAACAAGCACATCACCAGCTCGCAACACCATATCGCCCGAAGGCCGACTGCCCAACACTCCATGACGACGAACGGCATTCACTTCAACCTCCAGCGCTTCCAGATTGATTTGCTCCAATGACATTCCCACAGCACTGTCCAGCACATCCAACAACACACTGTGCAAACGCAACTGCAAATCTTCATCCACATCATCCGTCTCACCGTCGGATGAACGCAAAAAACCATCGAATGCTCGATAGCTACGCGCCCGACTCTCGCGCAAGCGCCGCATCACACGATTCAGCGGCACACCAGACATCAGCAAGGCCTGCGTCGCCAACATCACGCTGCCTTCGTGTATTTCCGCCACCACCTCTGCCGCGCCAGCCCGCCTGAATACATCAATCTGACTTTCATCATGGGCACGCACCACCACCGGCAAACCTGGTCGCAGCTCTTGCGCCAAATGCAAAATCTTAAGCGCCGAAGGCTTATCGTTGTAACTCACGACCAGCGTTTTAGCGCGCATCAAGCCTGCTGCCAGCAGCGCTTCTCGCTTAGACGCATCACCAAACACCACTTCACCGCCTTCAGCATCGGCGCTGCGCACTCGACTGGAGTCAGTATCCAACGCAATAAAACGGATGCCTTCATCGCGCAAAAATTTAGCCAGCGTCTGACCGCTACGCCCATAGCCGCAAATGATCACATGTCCCTGTGAACTCATGCTACGCACCGCAATTTGATGCATCTGCATGGCGCTATACATCCAAGCATCTGGCGACAGACGACGCACAATGCGGTCAGCATACATAAGCAGGAATGGCGCAATCAGCATGGACAGCAACATCGCCGCCAAGACGATCTGCCCCACCCATTCGCTCATCAAGTGTGCGTTAGCTGCATCCGTGAGCAACACAAAACCAAATTCACCAGCTTGCGCCAAGCCCAAACCGGTATGCAATGCCACCCCCCAGCCTACCCCAAAAATGCGAGCCAAACCTGCCACGATCACCGCTTTGAATATCAGCAAGGCCAACAACACCAAGAGTATCCAGCCAATATCCGAAATCATCTCGCGCACGTTCAGCATCATGCCTATGGTGATGAAGAACAAACCCATCAACACATCACGGAATGGGCGAATATCCTCTTCAACCTGCAAGCGATACTCAGTCTCCGCAATCAAGATGCCCGCAACGAATGCCCCCAGTGCCATCGACAACCCAGCCAGATCGGTCAGGTAGGCCAATCCCAACGTGATGAGCAACACGTTGAGCATGAACAACTCAGGGGACTTTTGACGTGCAACCACATGAAACCACGGACGCATCAGTCGCTGACCGAATAATAGTAGCGCCGACAGCGCCAGCGCCCCCTTGATCAAGGCCGCCACTAATGTATAGGTCAAATCACCGCTCGCGCTCGCCAGCGCTGGGATGACAATCAGCAGCGGCACAACTGCCAAATCTTGAAACAGCAACACGCCCATAATCTGCTGCCCGAATGGCGCATTCAGCTCTGCGCGCTCAGCCAGCATCTTGCTTACGATGGCGGTCGAAGACATCGCCAACACCCCTCCCAGCGCCACGCCGGTACGCCAATCCAATCCAAACAGCACCGCCACCCCAAGCACTACCGAGAGTGTGACTATGACTTGCGCGCTACCCAGACCGAATACGATGCGGCGCATCGCACGAAGTTTTGCCAGACTGAATTCCAGCCCGATACTGAACATCAAAAACACCACACCAAACTCAGCCAGATGTCGAGCCTGCGGGGCATCAGCAACCCATCCCAGCGCATGCGGACCAATCAAAATACCGACCGCGATGTAACCCAATACCACCGGCAAATGAAGTACGCGACACAGCACGACCACCATGACAGCGACCGCCAACAACACCAATACGACTTGCAATCCATGATCCATGCCCCGATGATGCCGGAATTACGGGATATTTTCAAAACTTCACCACTAAAAACCCCCGCTGCTATAATTCCCCACCATGAACCCTCCGCTTTCCGCCGCACCGCACGCTCTTACTCTCGCGCGCGAAGTGCTCCAAATCGAAGCTGCCGCAGTGCAAGCACTCTCCGAGCGCCTAGATGAGAATTTCGTCAGTGCGGTAAACACCATTCTCGGCTGCCATGGGCGCGTCATCGTCAGCGGCATGGGCAAGAGCGGCCATATCGCGCGCAAGATCGCAGCGACACTCTCCAGCACGGGTACACCAGCTTACTTTGTGCATCCGGGCGAGGCCAGCCATGGCGATCTAGGCATGATCACCTCGCAGGATGTTTTCATCGCACTATCCTACTCAGGCGAAAGTTCCGAGCTGCAAACCATCATTCCGGTTATCAAACGACAAGGTGCCAAGCTCATCAGCTTGACCGGCAATCCACGATCCAGCCTAGCGTTAGCCGCCGATGTACATCTAGATGGCGCCATCACCAAAGAAGCCTGCCCGATGGGTCTTGCACCAACGGCGAGTACCACGGCCGCATTGGCTTTGGGCGACGCGCTGGCGGTCGTGCTACTCGATGCCAAGGGCTTCGGTAAAGAAGACTTCGCCCGATCTCACCCCGGCGGCAGCTTGGGGCGGCGCTTGCTCACCCACGTCCGCGACATCATGCACACGGACGCACAAATTCCTGCGGTTGGCGAAGCCGCCACATTAGCCGATGCTGTATTGGAGATGTCACGTAAAGGCTTAGGCATGACCGCCATCGTAGATGGACAACAACACGTCCTCGGCATCTACACCGACGGTGATCTGCGCCGCACTCTGGAAAAGCAATTCGACTTCAAGGCCACACCCATCGCCAGCGTGATGTCGCACAATCCGCGCAGCATTCACCCAGACGACTTAGCGGTCGCCGCAGTGGAACTGATGGAGCGCCACAACATCAGCCAGATGCTCGTAGTGAACACAGACAATGTACTGGTTGGTGCACTCAACATGCACGATCTACTGAAAGCGAAAGTCATCTGATGTCCATAGCAATCGCCAAACAGATCCGTCTCATCGCCTTTGACATTGACGGCATCATGACTGACGGCGGCCTCTATCTATCGGACTCCGGTGAGGAGTTCAAGCGCTTCAACTCGCTCGATGGCCACGGCTTGAAAATGCTAAAAACTTCCGGCGTCGAGCTGGCCATCATCACCGGGCGCACCTCGCATTGCGTCGAACTGCGCGCCAAAAATCTCGGCATCACCAACGTCTATCAAGGCGTACATGACAAACGCGCCGCCATTAAAACACTGCTGGCCGAATTGAATATTGCGCCTGAGCATGCCGCGTTCATGGGCGATGACGTGGTCGATCTACCCGCCATGCGCCACGTCGGATTAGCGATCAGCGTTCCCGCCGCGCCCCAGATCGTGCAGAGTCACGCTCAATACGTCACGCAACGCCAAGCAGGGCACGGCGCAGTACGCGAAGTCTGCGAATGGCTAATGTCAGCGCAAGGCACGCTGGACGCACAACTCGCCCCCTACCTCGCATGATCGAAAAACTGCGCAACTGGTTGCCGCTACTGCCTCTGCTTCTGGTATTGGCTGGCACCTACTGGCTGGACCAGCAAGTGGGGCCACTGCTCGCCCAAGCCGACAGCAGCAAGCGGCACGATCCCGATTTCATCGTCAATAACTTCCGAGCCACCGCACTGGACGAACAAGGCAAGCCTCATCATCGCATCAACGCCCACGAGATGAGACATTACCCCGATGATGACTCGCTGCATCTAGAGCAGCCCGAGATCATCGCCCTTACACCTAATCGCCCGACACTACACACCACCGCTCAAACTGGCACGACTTTCCATCGCGACGAAACCATCTTGCGTGGCGATGTGCGCATCGTGCGCGCTGCTAGCACAGCCGCCAGTGAGCGCGTCTTCACCACCACGTATCTGCGAGCTCTGCCGAGCGAAGACTACGCGGAGACCGACCGCCCCGTCACCATGCGCGATGCTCACAATCTCGTGAGTGCCATCGGCATGACCTTAGATAACAAGACGCAGACCATCAAGCTGCTGTCACACGTAAGAAGCGAACATGTTGCTGCGAATTGATGCTCTCTTGCTCTGCCTCCTACTACTTGGCGCATCGTCGGCTTGGGCGGAGCGTGCTGATCGCAACCAACCGATGTATTTGGATGCCAACACCGTCAACATTGACGATGCGAAGCAGATCAGCATCTTTGAAGGCAACGTCAGACTCATCCAAGGCACGCTAATGATCACGGGCGACAAGATCGTAGTCACAGAAACCGCCGCTGGTGACAAGCATGGCACCGTCACAGGCAAACCCGCTCAGTTCAGACAGAAGCGCGAAGGCGTGGATGAAATCATCGAAGGTAACGGACAGCGCATCGAGTACGACACGCAGAATGAATTCCTAGAACTCTTCGGCGAAGCCAGCATGAAGCGCAGTAACGACGAAGTTCATGGCGATCACATCACCTATGACTCCAAGACCGAGATATTCCATGTGGACAGCTCGCGAACTCCGAATTCCGGCCAGCGAGGCCGAGTTCGCGCAGTCATTCAGCCTAGGAACGAGAGCATCCCAGCCCCCACGGATCCAGTGTCCATCCGGCCTTCGACCAGTTTAGGTAAGCCATGAGTGAATTGCGCACCACCTCGCTGAGGAAGCAGTACCGCGCCCGCACTGTGGTGCAAGACGTATCTCTATCCGTGCACAGCGGCGAAGTGGTCGGCCTGCTCGGCCCTAACGGTGCAGGAAAAACCACCAGCTTCTATATGATCGTAGGCTTGGTTGCAGCAGATGGCGGAGACATCTACATCGACCAGCACAAGATCACTCATGCGCCCATTCATCGCCGTGCCCAATTAGGACTAGGCTATCTGCCACAAGAGGCCTCGATTTTCCGTCGCTTGACGGTGGCCGAAAACATTCGCGCCGTACTGGAGTTGCGCGGACTCCCTCTCGCCCAACAGGAATCGACGCTAGAAACCTTGCTAGACGAGTTACATATCAGCCACATACGCGACAATCCCGCCATGAGTCTCTCTGGAGGCGAACGACGGCGCTGCGAGATCGCACGCGCGCTGGCCACCGATCCGCGTTTTATTCTGCTGGATGAACCCTTTGCCGGCGTTGACCCCATCGCCGTGCTAGATATCCAGAAGATCATCCGTTTTCTCAAAGAACGCGGCATCGGTGTGCTGATTACCGACCATAACGTGCGGGAAACCTTGGGCATCTGCGACCGCGCCTACATCATCAACGCTGGCGCAGTGATGGCGGAAGGCAAGCCCGAGGAAATCATCTATAATGAAGCCGTGAGGAAAGTGTATCTCGGCGAGCACTTCAAACTATAAAAGTGACGCCCACCTAATAATCGTTGGCATGAAAGCATCACTACAACTCAGGCAATCCCAGCAACTGACGCTCACACCGCAGTTGCAGCAATCTATCCGCTTACTGCAACTCTCTACCTTGGAGATCAATCAGGAAACTGCGCGACTGCTGGATGAGAATCCGTTCTTGGAGCGCGAGGAAGACGAGATCACCTCGTTTGCCACGAGTACGGCAAGCACCACCTCCACCAGCCCCGAGCAGCCTGAAAGAGAATCATCCAAGGCCGAGGAAGACTGGAGCGAGCTGTCTTATAGCCCTAGCTCAGCCAGCTCTGATGACGAAGATGACCACTATCCCGAGACAGCCGCCAGCTCCCCAAGTCTGCGCGAGCATCTCCTGACCCAACTCAGCCTCAGCCAACTCGACCACCATGACCGCCAACTGATTGCACTGCTAATTGACGCGCTAGATGATGGCGGCTTTCTGGCACAGTCATTGGAAGACATCTTCGAGATGCTACCGGAAGAGTTAGATGTCACGCTAGATGATCTAGAAACTGCACTCGTCCAGTTGCAACATCTAGATGAGCCTGGCATCGCGGCACGCGATTTATCTGAGTGTTTGTCCTTGCAGCTGCGCGCCCTGCCAGCCACCACCCCGAGTCGGCAACTAGCGATACAACTCACGGACAAGCATCTCGATCTCCTGGCTGCTCACGACTACACCCGCCTCAAACGGCTGCTACACTGTGACGAAGATGGTCTGCGTGCGGCTCAAGCCCTCATTCTGCAACTCAATCCGCGCCCAGCCGCGCGTTACGAGCAACGGGTCAGCGATTACGTCGTGCCCGACGTCATCGTCGAGCGCCAGCGTGGTCGCTGGGCGGCCCGCCTCAACCCAGAAGCTATGCCACGTTTACGCGTGAACCAACTTTACGCCAACATCATGCAGCGCCGTGATGAGCAAAGTTCGCAACAGATGACTGGGCAGTTACAGGAAGCACGTTGGTACATCAAGAATCTGCAACAGCGCTTCGACACCATCTTGCGCGTATCGCAAGCCATCGTGGAGCGGCAGCGTATGTTCCTTGAGCATGGCGAAGTCGCCATGCGCCCGCTCGTGCTGCGCGAGATCGCTGAACAGCTTGAATTACACGAATCGACCATTTCACGAGTCACCACACAGAAGTTCATGCTAACTCCACGTGGTATCTTTGAACTCAAATATTTTTTCGGCAGCGGCGTCTCCACCGACAGCGGCGGGGCATGTTCCTCCACCGCCATCCGCGCCTTAATCAAGCAACTGGTCTCTCAGGAAGATGCTCATCATCCGCTGAGCGACAGCCGTTTGGCAGAAATCCTCGTGTCGCAGGGCATACAAGTCGC
The DNA here is from genome assembly GCF_000974685.2 of Ferriphaselus amnicola. Lineage (NCBI taxonomy): Bacteria > Pseudomonadati > Pseudomonadota > Betaproteobacteria > Nitrosomonadales > Gallionellaceae > Ferriphaselus > Ferriphaselus amnicola. The sequence continues at coordinate 584,831 of NZ_AP018738.1, read as the reverse complement.
TCGGCGCACTGTGGCAAAATACCGGGAATCGCTAAATATCCTCCCGGTCAATCTTCGTAAATCACTCTAACAAAGGAGCAACCATGAACCTCAACCTCAGCGGACATCATCTAGACATCACTCCCGCCATTCGTGAGCATGTGGTCAGCAAACTGGGCAAGATCAAGAAACACTTCGACAACGTGCTGGATGTCACCGTAATCCTATCGGTGGACAAGCTCGAACAAAAGGCAGAAGCCACCGTCCATATCAGCGGCAAAACAATCTTCGTGGAATGCCAAGATGCCAACCTGTACGTCGCCATCGACGAGCTGATCGAGAAGTTGGATCGCCAAGTGTTGAAGCACAAGGAAAAGAACACCGCGCGTCGTCATGACGACTCCGGCAAGATCGTTGAAGCAGAATAACCTTTAGTGGGCGGTCTAATGGCCGCCCTTTTTCATGGGAACAAACCATGGGTTTAATTAGTAACCTCCTGCCGCCCGAAAATGTCATGGTGGATGCCGAATCCACCAGCAAGAAGCGTGTGTTCGAACGAGTCGGCATCTTATTTGAGAACACTCGCAACATCGGGCGCAGTCAGGTATTCGACAGTCTGTTCGCGCGCGAGAAACTCGGCTCGACCGGGCTGGGGCAAGGCGTTGCCATTCCACATGGCCGCGTCAAGGGACTGCGCGATCCAATCGCCTGTTTCATCCGAACCACCACCCCGATCCCCTTCGATTCACCGGATGGGCTGCCGGTGAGCCTGATCTTTGTCCTGCTGGTACCGGAACGGGCGACCGATCTGCACCTACAGCTGTTAGGCGAACTAGCACAGATGTTCTGCGAAAAATCCTTCCGAGATCAACTGCTCGCCAGCGATGACCCAGCCGTTCTTTACCAACTGTTCGCCAACTGGCAAGCCTAGGCGGAGGCTTTGATATGGCTCAGGTAGATATTCGGCGGCTGTTCGAAGACAAGCAAGAGCGACTAGGTTTGGTATGGGTCGCTGGAGAAGGTGGCGCCGACAAGATCCTCGACAGCGAGCTCGTCAATGCGTCGAACAAAGGCTTGATCGGCCACATGAATCTGATCCACCCGAACTGGGTGCAAGTATTCAGTAGCATCGAACTGGACTATCTACACAGCTTAGATGCCGAGGCGATGCAAGCCTCGCTGCAACTACTCGATCATGGCAGCACACTGTGCCTGATCATCGCCGGCACGGACGAGATTCCGCAAGCGCTGGTCGCCTACGCCGACCAGACGCACACGCCGCTGTTCCATTCGCCCAAGAACAGCGTCCACCTGATGTGGCTGGTGCGCCACTACATCGTTGCCGCATTGGCTGAATCGACCACGCGCCACGGCGTATTCCTCGACGTGATGGGCATCGGCGTACTCATCACCGGCGACAGTGGCGTGGGCAAAAGTGAACTCGGCTTGGAACTCATCACGCGCGGCAGCAGCCTAGTTGCCGACGACATCACTGAGTTCTATCGCACCTCGCCGGACACACTCGAAGGAAAATGCCCTGATCTGCTACGCGATTTTCTTGAAGTGCGCGGTCTAGGCATGCTGAACATCCGCACCATGTTCGGTGAAACTGCCGTGCGCCTACGCAAATCACTCAAGCTCATCGTCCACCTCCACCGCCCGCCCGGTGGAGACCTGTCCAAGCTGGAGCGGCTGCCTCTCAATGCCAGCCACCAAGAGATTCTTGGCATACAGATCAACACCGTCAGCATTCCGGTGACGGCCGGACGCAACTTGGCTGTACTGGTCGAAGCGGCCGCACGCAACTACGTGCTGCAAGAGCGTGGTATCGACACCATGAAGGAATTCTTCGATCGCCATCAAGCCGAAATGGAACGCGATCTGGAAGACCGATGACCCAGTTATTCCTCATCAGCGGCCTGTCTGGCTCCGGCAAGAGCATCGCCATCAAACTATTGGAAGATAACGGGTTCTACTGCGTGGACAATCTGCCCGCCGAATTGCTACCCACATTGATCGCCAATCTGCAGCAGGCCGGAAATCGGCAGATCGCCGTAGCGGTCGATGTGCGCAGCGGAGGCAGCGTGCGCGAACTGCCCGCACTGATCGAACAGTTTCGCGAGCAAGGCATCGACGTCCGACTGTTGTTCCTAGACGCCAACAACGACGAACTCGTCAAACGCTACTCGGAGACTCGGCGGCGCCATCCTTTAAGCAACGATACGCTGACGCTCCCGGAATGCGTACAGCAGGAACGCGACCTGCTGGCGGACATCGGCAGCATCGGCCATCGCATTGACACCAGCGACCTCAATCCGAACGCCCTGCGTGCTTGGGTCAAATCGTTCATTCAGCTCGACCGCGCCCGACTCACGCTGCTATTCCAGTCTTTTGGCTTCAAGCATGGCATCCCGCTCGATGCCGATATGGTGTTTGATGTACGTTGCTTGCCCAACCCGCATTACAACCCGTTCCTGCGCCCGCTGACCGGACGCGATGCTCCGGTCATCCAATTCCTCGAACCGCTACCTGCCGTACAACAGATGTACGACGACATCCGCAGCTTCGTTGAACGCTGGTTGCCCGCGTACGTCGCCGACAATCGCAGCTACCTGACGGTCGCCGTCGGCTGCACCGGCGGGCAGCATCGTTCGGTCTATCTGACCGAGCGGTTGGCTCACCACTTCGCCCCGCAGCAACAGGTGCTGGTGCGCCACCGCGAGTTGGGCTGAGGCCGTGCTGAACGCCATCCGCCTCGGCGATTGGCTGACGATGCTGGCAGGTGCGCTATTCACGGCATGGCTAGTGCTGGTGTGCTGGAATGGCGGAGCAGCAGATCGCGCCATCGTGCGCAGTGGCGGAAAGATATTCCGCGAACTACCGCTTTCCCCTGACACCAAACTGCACGTCCCCGGCCCGCTGGGTGTCAGCATCATCACCATCCACAACCGCCAAGCCCGCATCGAATCCGATCCCAGCCCGCGCCAATATTGCGTGCGCCAAGGCTGGCTCAAGCAGGCGGGTGAGATCGCTATCTGCCTGCCGAACGAAATCAGTGTAGAAATGGCTGGACGAAGTAAAAACTATGACAGCCTCAACTATTAAGTCAGTTGTACGTGCTAAGTACCGAGTGCTGAGTAAACTCCCAGCCACCGGATTTGCTCAGCACTCAGCCCTCGATACTCAGCACTCGTAAACATGAGTACGATAAAACTAGAGACTTCGACCGAAGATCACCATCTGGCGCGCATGGCAGCGGCAGCATTTGGACTATCGGTGCTGGAAGCGGCGATTCCATCGCCGTTGCCGGGAGTTAAACCAGGGCTGGCGAACATCGTCACCTTGATCGTGCTGACTCGGTATGGTTGGCGCGCGGCGGCATGGGTCTCGCTGTTGCGCGTCATTGCTGGCAGCTTGTTGTTCGGCAACTTCCTCGCACCGGGCTTCTTTCTCAGCCTATCCGGCGCAGTATGCAGCTTGCTTGTACTGGCTGCGAGTCGTCATCTGCCACACCGTGTCTTCGGCCCAGTCAGTCAAAGCATCCTCGCCGCATTCGCGCACATTAGCGGCCAAATGGTCGTGGTCTATGTCTGGCTGATCCCACACGCTGGGCTGGCTTGGCTGTTACCCATCTTTGCGGCGGCGGCACTGTTGTTCGGCACGGTGAACGGTATAATCGCCACCCGCTTCCTGTCTCCGGACTCCGCCCCCGCGACACATCCGACATGAAAACCATCACCCTAGCCCTCACTGGTGCATCTGGCCTGCCTTATGCTTTTCGCTTGCTTGAGTGCTTGCTGCACAGCGGTCATCGCGTCCAGCTGGTCTATACACAAGCCGCACAGATCGTTGCCACTCAGGAGATGGGCTTCACGCTCCCCTCGCGCCCGCAGGAAGCCCAGCTATTGCTGCTGGAGCGGCTGGGTACATTCACTGGAGAGTTGGCGGTGTATGGGCGTGACGACTGGTTCGCACCGATGGCTTCCGGCTCGAACCCGGGAGATGCGATGGTGATCTGCCCATGCACCATGGGGATGCTCGCCGCCGTAGCGACTGGAATGTCCGACGACCTCATCGCCCGCGCCGCTGACGTGATGCTCAAGGAAAGACGCACGCTGATTCTGGTACCCCGCGAAACCCCGTTCTCTGCCATTCACCTAGAGAACATGCTCAAATTGACGCACGCTGGCGCCGTCATCCTGCCGCCCAATCCCGGCTTTTATCACCATCCGCAATCGGTGCAGGACATCGTCGATTTCGTCGTCGCACGCATCCTCGACCATTTAGGTGTCGCACAGAATCTAGTCACCCCTTGGGGTAAGTAGCATCGAGTGCATTTTTCGCACGGCCTAAGTGCATTTTCATTAGAATAGCCGCCACTTTGGAGCGGGCGCGCAATGACCGAGAACCACGAACACCACTACACTGAGGATGTACAGCATCACCTGAAACAGGTCGAGGCGCTGTTGCATCGTCACGAACTGGTGGCAACGTTGGTTCACAAACAAGAAATGCCGCGCGAAGAGCGCCATGAGTTGGTCGAAACCATCCTGCACAAACGCCATTTGGCCGAACTCAGCGATAAGCTGGAGACGCTACACCCCGCCGACATCGCCTACATCCTTGAAGCGCTGCCAATTGAGCAACGTTTGATCGTCTGGGATCTAGTCAAAGCCAACCGCGACGGCGAAATCCTGATCGAAGTCTCAGATGCGGTGCGCGAATCGCTGATTGCGACCATGAGCCGCGAGGAGCTGTTTGAAGCGACCGAGCAACTCGATACCGATGAGATCGCCGACTTAGCGCCCGACCTACCGCAAGCGGTGATGCGTGACGTATTCAAGTCATTGCCAGTGGAAGAGCGCGAACAACTGCGCGCAGCCATGTCGTATCCCGAGGACTGCGTAGGTGCGTTGATGGATTTCGACATGGTCACCATCCGCGAGGACGTGACCCTCGAAGTGGTGTCGCGCTACCTGCGCCGCTTCGACGAATTGCCCGACCACACCGACCAATTATTCGTCGTTGACCGCGAAGATCGCTTCAAAGGCGTGCTGCCACTCAACCTCTTGCTGGTGAACGAGCCGGAGTTGGATGTCGCAACCCTAGTCAAGCATGAGACAGTTACGCTGCACCCTGACGATCAGGCCGAACAAGCTGCACAGGCCTTCGAGCGTTATGACCTAGTCTCAGCTCCTGTCGTGGATGAAGATGGCAAACTGGTCGGCCGCGTTACTGTGAACGCGGTGGTGGACTTCATCCGTGAGGAGTCCGAAACAGACTTACTGAATCAGGCCGGTCTGCGCGAAGAGGAAGACATCTTCGCCTCGGTATGGAAATCGGCGCAAAACCGCTGGATGTGGCTAGCGCTCAATCTGTGCACCGCCTTCTTCGCCTCGCGCGTCATCGGCAGCTTCGAAGACACTATCGAAAAATTCGTCGCTTTGGCTACGCTGATGCCCATCGTCGCAGGCATCGCAGGCAACTCCGGCAACCAAACCACCACCATCATCATCCGCTCGCTCGCCTTAGGGCAAATCACTCAGGCCAGTGCTCGCCACTTGCTCATCAAAGAGTTAGCCATCAGCGGCTTGAACGGCTTGGTATGGGGCAGTGTCGCAGGACTATTTGCCTATGCGCTCTACCACAGCATTCCGCTGGGTTTAGTCATGGCCAGCGCCATGCTACTCAACCTGCTACTCGGCGCCATCGTCGGTTTGGTCGTCCCACTTGCCATGCAACGGTTTGGACGTGATCCGGCCATAGGCTCCAGCGTCTTACTCACGGCCATCACGGACAGCGGCGGTTTCTTCATCTTCCTTGGCTTAGCGACGATCTTTTTGATCCACTGATCACCCACCAAAAGGTGAAGCGAATTATCGGAAATTTTCCGAATTTTTTGTCAACCCATCATATTCTGTTTGCGTTAATATCCCGTCGTCTAGTTTTTTGCATAAGCTGAAACTGGCGAAATGGTAGCAAGGGACGGGGGACATCCTCCACTGACAATGTTGATTTTCACGGAGAAGAATATGAAATCTATTTTCGCAGCAGTAGCAGTTGCAGGTTTGATGGTAGCTGGCAATGCAATGGCAACTGATATGCCTGCTGATGGCAAGGCCAAGTGTGGCGCTTGCCACAAGATCGACACCAAGTTGGTCGGCCCAGCATGGAAAGATGTTGCAGCTAAGTACAAGGGTAACAAAGATGCTGAAGCAACTCTGGTAGCCAACATCACCAAGGGTGGTCAGTTTGGCTGGAAGATGGGTCAAATGCCAGCTAAGGGCATGGGTGCCAACGAAGCTCAGATCAAAGATCTGGCCAAGTTCATCATGACTCTGTAATTTCGTTACAGCATCAACAAAAAAGCCAGCGTATGCTGGCTTTTTTGTTGCCCAACTCAAAGCCTAGTATTTTACGTGCGACAAAATGCCGCATTCCAACGTTAGATATATTTAGGTAGATTACGCCCTGCCCAGTCGGTGGTGGCTTATCAATATCTCATCCCAGAATCTTCCCTGACTTCATCGACTGGAATATCTAATCGTCTGGTTCTTATCCTAGTCTCGAACTGGCGACTTAGTAGCAAGGAACGGAGGAATCCCCTCCACTGACAATGTTGATAACACGGAGAAGAATATGAAGTCTATTTTCGCTACAGTAGCAGTAGTTGGTTTGATGTTTGCAGGCAATGCAATGGCTGTTGATATGCCTGCTGATGGCAAGGCCAAATGTGGCGCATGCCACAAGATCGACACCAAGTTGGTCGGGCCAAGCTGGAAGGATGTAGCCACGAAATACAAGGGCCAGAAGGATGCAGAAGCAACGCTGGTAGCCAATATCACCAAAGGTGGTCAGTTTGGCTGGAAGATGGGTCAAATGCCAGCTAAGGGCATGGGTGCCAACGAAGCGCAGATCAAGGACCTAGCCAAGTTCATCATGACCCTGTAACTCGATCTCGGATCGAAACAATAAAGCCGACGCAAGTCGGCTTTATTGTTTGCCCCATTTCTGGGGTGCGACATTTTGTCGCGCGACAAAATGCCACATTCCGCACATCTGGGTTTTTCTGTAGATTACGCTCTGCCTAGTCGGTGGCAGATCGATAAGGTCTCCTCCCAGAATCCGTAAAACCTCCTGCCATCGACGGGTACTGATCAACACCATCTTCGGAGTAGATATGCGGCTTCCCCATAGGCTAGGGCACTCAAGATTACTGATCATTGCAATCACTCTGATCGGCTTTGCAGGACTTTCCTATGGAGCGAGGTATTACTTTCCCGCACTCTCCACCAGTAAACCTCACTCCGAAATGTGTCGAGCCAAAGGTTAAATTAGTTGAACAAACCCCCCTCGAACCGCTTAAAGAGGCCGCGTTGAAACAAGGATGAGCCATGCCAACAATACAACCAGAAAACATCGCTCCAAGTCCGTCAAAAACCGGCTTACCTACTCAGCAGCTACTATTCCAAAGTGCCTACTCTGAGATTGAGAATGCCCTAGATTCGCGACAATTCGCTGAAGCTATCGCCTTGAGCGAAACGGTCATGTCGTACTACCTTGCTGCGCGAAAAGCCAGTCTGCAATCCCAAGATGCAAGTCGAATCCGACTTACCTGCATAGGAGCACTTGTGTTCGAACTATCAGGCATCAAACTCCATGGCGTGCGTGAAACTAATAAGATTGCCCTGTCCCTATATTTGAAAGTAATGGATTGGAGCGAGGAAAAGAATCGCTTACTGCACGAATTACTGACAGCGAACGATTCCGCACCGTGGAGCGAACGCTATGCAAATCTTGAGGATGTCGCGACGCGAGGTGCGGCCTTAGTCGCCGATCTGCTTGTCATTCAGGCTGATGAATGGTCAGCAAATGGGAGCCTATTTGACGCACCCATCCCAAATACCAATGCAACAGCAACTTCCAGCATCGAAACCGTATGACCATGCAAGCCACCACTGAAAAAGTACTACTTCTGGTGGACAACGATGTCTCGCAATCACGCACATTGGCACAATCGTTGAAACGCCAAGGATACAGCGTACACCACGCCATCAGCGCCGAAGAAGCACTGCCGTTGATCTTAGAGCTGCGTCCCGATTTCGGCGTATTCAACCTGAAGCTGCCCGGTGCCAGCGGCATGGTATTAGTCGATCTACTGCATCGCAGCAAGCCCCAATCTCGCGTAGTCGTGCTCACTCACAATAGCACGCTCCCGCCAACACTCAGCGCCATCCACTGCGGTTCGGTGCAGTTCCTCGCCAAATCCTCCTCTGCCGAACAAATCTCAGCTACTCTCTCTGGCACCACTTCATCTGAGCCCGCACTCCCCCTAAACTCCCAACCGACTAATGAAGCTGAATTCCTGCATCGCAAGTTGGGTGAGCATCACGGAAATATCACGGAAACTGCGCGCGCGCTGAAAATGCATCGTCGCACTTTGCAGCGAAAGTTAGCGAAAATCCCTGCGGCTTAGGTACCCTCACCGAGCCCCATCGGCTACGACAATTTGTCACCTTCTCACCGTATCAGCTATTGTTTATCGAGTGTGTTCAACTCGTCGAGTCGCGAGATACATCTGATCTGAAACTATCTCCATCCGATCAAACAGAAAACTCCGGCTCCCACCTTAATCTCTGTCACGCCAACCACCACGTCCGAACAGAGTCCCGATCATCTTGAAATGCAATTCGTACAGAACATCGTGACTACCCGCATCGATTTTTGGCTCAAGATCGCTGCGCTGCTCACCAGCGAGACCTATGCCCAAGCGATCCAACTCTATCTCGAATACGATCCGCAACCGCCCTTCGATGCAGGCTCGCCAGAGAAAGCGCCTCCAGTTGCCGTGCAATTCCTGAACGATATGTTTGCAGGCATGGTGCAAACTGCTACTGTTACGGCACGGCGAGCAAAAGCAAGGCTCTCCAAGTGAACAAAGGCTACAAAGCTAGGTTTCAAATCGACTTGCTCTACCTGTAAAGATTGAATGTTCGACGCACTGCGCAAATTGACTCCAGAACAGTGGTTCGGATTGACCTTAGTGATCGTGCTGCATGGTGCGGCGCTGTTTGTGCTTTGGAGCTACCGCATCCTGCCCACACCGGATGCTGCGGTGACGCTGATAGTCAACCTCATCAATCCGCCCGCGCTGGAAAAACCCCAACCCGAACCACCGAGACCGCAACCCAAGCCGCGTCCGATCGAGCCGCCCAAACCGCAGCAGCTCGTCGCACATGCACCCGTGTTGGCCGATGAGCCAGTCGCCCCTCCTCCTCCGCCCGCACCGATAGTCATCGAAGCTCCGCCGTTGCCGCCACAGCCGGTGATGTTGAGTGGCGAGTTGTCCGTGAGTTGCCCAGAGCGCAGCCCGCCCAGCTATCCTGCCCATTCCATGCGAATGAATGAGCAAGGACGTGTGGTGCTGCTGGTCGAGTTGAGCACGGAGGGGCGCGTCTCCAACGTGCACGTCAAAACCACGTCCGGCTATCGTCTTCTTGACGAGGCTGCTGTGAGTGCGGTGAAAGGTTGGCGTTGCAAGCCAGCCATCCGCGATGGGGTCGCCGTCATCACAGCTGCGATCCAACCCTTTGTTTTTGTACTGGAAGGAAGATAATGGAACAGAGTCTGGGCTTTGCCCATTTCCTCGCACAATCAGATATGTTGGGCAAGATCGTGCTCGCCTTGCTACTACTGCTATCGATGGCAAGCTGGTATCTGATCATCACCAAGGCGCTGGCCAACCGTAGCGAGCGTCAACGGGCCGACGCCTTCCTCAAGCGCTTCTGGGAAGCGCCCTCCTTGCAGGCGATGCAAGTCTCGCTGGGCACAGCACCCACCGACAACGCCTTCGCCGAACTTGCACGGCAGGCGCTACTGGTCAACGCAGAAAATCAGAGTGGCGTGCAAAAGCTCTCCGCAGCGGGCGGCATGTCGGAATACCTCACGCGCGTGCTGCGCAATAGCATCGACCAAGAGTCAGCCAAGGTTGAATACGGACTGACGGTGCTCGCCTCGGCAGGCTCTGCTGCCCCCTTCGTCGGCCTGTTCGGTACGGTTTGGGGCATCTACCACGCGCTGGTGCAGATCGGTATGAGCGGCCAGGGTACGCTGGACAAGGTGGCCGGGCCGGTGGGCGAGGCTCTCATCATGACGGCGGTCGGCTTGGCCGTGGCGATCCCGGCGGTGCTGGCCTACAACTCGTTCACCCGTCGCAATCGGCTATGGTTAGCCAAACTCGATAATTTCGCCCACGACGTGTACGCCTTGATCACGCTCGGCGACAAGCACGCCGAGTGACAGGAGAATCGCATGGCATTCGGAAGTTTTGATTCAAAGCGGCATCAAGGGCCCATGGCCGAGATCAACGTCGTGCCCTTGGTGGATGTGATGCTGGTGCTGCTGGTGGTGTTCATCATCACCGCGCCACTGCTCACCAACGCGGTCAAGATCGACCTGCCCAAGGCCTCCAGTACGGCCAACCTCACCCAGCCGGAGCATATCGAATTCGGTATCCGTGAAGACGGCAGTCTGTTCTGGAATGGCGAGAAGGTGGAAGAGGCGAACCTGCACCAACGCTTCCTCAAAGAAGCCAGCAAGCAGCCACAGCCGGAGTTACACCTACGCGCCGATCGCTACGCTCACTACGAATTAGTCGCCAAGGTAATGTCCGAGGCTGCTAAAGCAGGCATGATACGGATAGGGTTTGTGACCGATCCTCGGCCGTGAGCCGTCGGAAATCCCGATAGCGAGTATTCAACGGACGGACAGTTGACCGCTGAGCGCCAGAAGCGGAAATTTTCATTTAGTAAAGGAGACCCTAGATCGAGTATCTAGATACTTCGGTCTATGTGCCAAATCAAGGCAATATGGTTCAATACGCATCGGGCTTTGCGTCTCCTTACTAATAGTGTAATAAAGAAACGCAGGAATTCATAAATGCAAATTATTCATAAGGGTAGGTGCGGAAAATGTCTGCCTCTATATTAAAAAATGTCCGGGCCCATGGGTCTCTACAATAACTGTTAGCCCGCACTATGGACGATCCGCGCAAGTACTACAAAGACACAACCATGCGCTTGCTTGGCAGCTTTCAGTTGCTTGATCTTGCGCTAAAGGTCTACGTCGGCCTCAACTACAAAGTCATACAAACCCGCGTAGAGGGCCTACTCGACTTTGGGTACACCGAAGATGACCTGAGTGATCTTCCACTCGGAAGGCTGCTCACTCTCTTCAAAAAGTTCAATACAAACGCGGAGCTTCACGCCCGCCTTCAGAAGTTGCAAACCGAGCGCAATCACATTGCTCATCGCTCCTTGCTAATCACAATGGTGTCTCTGTACGACAGAGGAACCGTCGAAGACAAATACATCGAGTATTCGATGCTTGAAGACGAACTGACTGAGTGCCTCCAGGCTGTGAATGCCGAAAGCACGCAACTCATGAAACGAGTGCAAGGTGCGGCCTAACCCTTCCATAGAGAGGAATGTCCAACGTTGAAAGTCCGCCCTGGGTCTAAGTCGGAAGTAAAGCGCCGTAGCCCCACGGTTGATCCTGCGCGAGCCTTAATCAACTCTAGATTTCCGATGTCCGCATGGAGAACTGCTCTATCCGTTGCTGCGGGAGATTCGCTACATCAAAAAAGATGTCGATGAGTTTGAGAGGGGACGCGGCTATATCCCAGTGAGTTTCTTGATGTCAGCGGCCCACTGCGTGGAGTCTTCCATGCCGGCGATGCTTTCAGCTGACTTGGCCAGATCGACTATTTCGACGGGGATGCGGGTGTTAGAGCGTGTGGAGAAGAATACTTTGACCACGGGCGTGAGCAGGCTCTTGTCGGACTGGTCCAGCACCACGGCTAGGCGCCCCGATTTGAGTTTCACCACGGTATTGGTCGGATAGATACCCACGGTCTTGACGAAGGCGTGGAACACTGCCTCGTCGAAATGGCCGTTGCGCCATTCGGCCATCTTACGCAACGCCTCGCCTGGCTCCCAGCCACTCTTATAACAGCGGTTCGAGGTCAACGCGTCATACACATCGCACACTGCGCCCATGCGTGACACCAACGTCAGCGCCTCGCCCGATAGGTGATCGGGATAACCTGAGCCATCTACTTTTTCGTGGTGATGCAAACAAACTTCCTGCGCGATGGCGCATACGTTTTTCGAAGCTTTGAGCAGCTCCCAACCCTTGACCGGATGCTGCTTGACCTGCTCGAACTCCTCGTCGGTCAAACGCCCCGGCTTGTTGAGCACTTCTTCTGGGATCAGCATCTTGCCCACGTCATGCAGCAAGCCAGCCATGCCGACATCGCGCAATTGCTCACCCTTCAAGCCGAGCTGTCGCCCCAGCGCCACCATCAACGCGCATACGGCCACCGAGTGTAGATAAGTGTAATCGTCCTTACCTTTCAGCCGCGCCAAGCTGAGTAATGCGCTCGAATTACGTGCGATGGACTGATTGATCTCGTCCACCAACTCACCCGCACCCGCCACATCCACCGCCCGTCCTAGCCTAGCCTCGCCAAACATGGAAACGACGGCTTCACGAGCCTTTGCGTGGATCTTACGCGCTCTAGCTACTTCGTCATTCAAGCTGACGCGATGAACCTCTCGAGTTGGCTCACTCGCGATCTGTTCCAGTTCAGATTCGATCTTTTGCTCTTCGTCCTGCTCAGAGGAGACCTCCGCACCCGCTGAGACATCCAGCCCCTTTTTAGTGTCGATCCAAACATCGGTGACCCCGCACGTCTGCAAGGTCTTTAGATCAGCCGCATCTTCGAGCAAGAACGACTTGCGCCAGAACGGATGATCCATCCAACTGGCGCAAATCTCCTGGAGGTACATGCCCAGGCGCACATCGGGAACTTTGATCTTCTTCAGCATGAGGCACTACGCTTTGAATGAGGTGATCATCATAGCAAATCAAATAGCAGTTGCCGACTCTGCCGCCAGCCGTTTTGCTCGGCGACGTTCAATTGCCCCCTCGACCAGCGAGTACACCGACGGCACCACCACCAACGTCAACAAAGTGGAAGAGATCATGCCGCCGATCACCGCGACAGCCAGCGGGCCGTTGGTCTCAGCACCGGCACCTAAGCCCAACGCGGCGGGGAACAGGGCCAGAATGATGGTCGCGGAAGTCATCAGCACCGGACGCAAGCGGATCGGGCAAGCATTACGCAGCGCGTCGTCGATGGCTAGGCCTTCGACACGGCGCTGGTTGGTCAGATCGATGAGCAGGATGGAGTTCTTCGCCACCAGACCGATCAGCAGCACCAAGCCGATCATCGAGTAGATGTTCAGCGTATGGCCGATCAGCCACAGCGACATCACGCCGCCGATAATGGCCAGCGGTTGCGCCACCATAATGATGAAGGGCTGCACAAAGGAGTTGAACTGGCTGGCCAGCACCATGTACAGCAGCACGATAGCCAGCGAGAAGGCGAAGATCATGTAGCCGACCGTCTTACCGAACTCCTCCGCCTGCCCGATCAACTTGACCTGATACCCAGCGGGCATCATGGACGCGCCGATCTCTTTCACCTTGTTCGCCGCATCGCCCAGCGGCATGATCGGCGTGGCGTAGAAGATGCCGGAGTACTTGAGATCGTAACGTCCCACCACCGCTGGCCCCAACTCCTGCTCGAAGCTGGCTACGCTATCCATGCGCACCATACTGCCGTCGCGAGCGCGCAGGAAGATACGCTTCAGATCATCCGGCTTGGTCAGCGCACCTTCCGCCGCCTTCAGGCGCACGTCGTAACGCTCACCGTCGCCCGGCTCGTCGCTGTACGCCGCCACATTGACGCCGCCGGTCATCACGTTCAACGTCATCGCCACGTCTTGGGCAGACAAGCCCAGCACCGCCGCCTTGGCGCGATCAAGGTGCATGGAAAGCTGCGGCAGATCCAGTTGCAGATCGGTATCGACGCGCCCCAATCCCGGCACTTCCTTGTTCAACTTGCGCTGCAACTCAGCCGAGAGTCGAGCCACCTCGCCCAGATTCGGCCCAGTCACCACGAACTGCAAAGGATCGCCGCGCTGGCCCTGCATCATCGACACCGGCGCGGGGAAAGCACGGATGCCGGGAATCGCCGCCAGCTCTATGCGCAGCTGTGCCAGCAATTCCTGCTGACGCACCTTGCGCTCGTGACGCGGTGTCATGCGCACATACGAGAACGCCTGATTCACCTGCCCCGCCGAACCGATGCCGATACCGGAGAAATTGCTCAACACTTCGGGATGGCTAGCCAACACACGTTCCACCTCGGCCAATTTTCCGCTGGTGTACTCAATGGATGAGCCGAGCGGCGCTTTGGTAAGCACCATGAAGCGCCCTTGATCTTCGTCCGGCGAGAACGCCTTGCCCACGTTGGCAAAGAAGAAACCACTAGAGAACACCGCAACCACGGTGAAGCCGACCACTTTCCAGCGATGCTGCAAGGCCCAGCCCAGCAGCTTGCGGTAGAAATTGTCCAGCCAAGTGAACGCCGCTTCCAACCGGTAATAGAACTTTCCATGCTGCTTCTGCACCTTGAGGTAGCGCGAGCACAACATCGGCGTGAGCGTGAGCGAGACAAACAACGACACCAGCACGCCGAACGTCACCACCACCGCGAACGACTTGAAGAACATGCCGATGATTCCGCTCATGAAGATCACCGGTGCGAAGATGGACACCAGCGACAAGGTGGCCGCAATCACTGCAAACACCACTTCGCGACTGCCGTTCAACGCCGCATTGATCGGATCAGGATCGATCTCTTCGCGGTGGCGGAAGATGTTCTCCAGCACCACGATAGCATCATCCACCACCACACCGATGAGCAACAGCAGCGCCAGCATGGTCATCGAATTCAGCGTGTAGCCAGCGAAATAAATCACCGCGATCGCCCCCAGCAAAGACACCGGAATAGCGACCGAAATAATGAGAGTCGAACGCACGCTGCGCAGGAACAACCAGACGACCAGCCCGGCCAGCAAGGTGCCTTCGATCAAGTGTTCTTTCAACGCACCGATCATTTCCATGATGTAGGCCGCGTCGTTGGTAGCGACTTTCAGTGTCATGCCGGGCGGCAGTGACGGCACGATGTCTTTCGCCAGACGGCGCTGCACTTCATCGGCGATAGCCACGGTGTTGGCTCCCGACACCTTGACGATGCCGATGCCGACGGCAGGCGCAACATTGAAACGGGCCATCTGGCGATTGTCGGCCAGCCCGTCTTCGATCTCGGCCACATCCGCCAGACGGATAGCCGAACCATCGCGGTAGGCGACCACCAGCTTGCCCAGATCGTCGATGTGATGGAATTCCATGTCCAGCTTGAGCAGGAACTCACGTTGATCGCTGACTAGGAATCCACCCGGCAATTGCAGATGCTCGCGATTGAAGGCGGCCATCAAGTCTTGCGTAGTGAGGTTGCGCGAGGCTAGCGCCGCCGGTTTCAGATTGATGCGGATGGTGCGGTCACGCCGTCCGCCCAAGCGCACTTCGCCCACGCCACTGATCGTCTCCAGTTTCTTTTTGATGACGTTGGCGGCGTACTGGTTAAGCTGCTGCGATGTGCGGTCACCCTGCAAAGCCAGCCACATGATGGGGCTGGAGCCGGTATCCATCTTGGCCACCACGGGCGGATCGGTGCCGCTAGGCAAACGACGCAAGGCCTGATTGATCTTGGCCTGCACCTCGTTGAACGCGATGTCGGTGTTCTTTTCCAGACTGAAGGTGATCGCCACCACCGACATGCCCGGCGACGAGGTGGACATGACGTGCTCGATGCCCGGCACGCTATTCACCGCCGACTCGATCACGTTGGTCACGCTCATGTCCACATTGTCTGGGTTCGCGCCCTTGATGCTGGTGCTCACCGAGATGATGGGAAATTCGATGTACGGGAACTGGTCCACGCCGACGCGCTGGTAGCCGATCAGGCCGACCAGCATCAGCACGCCGCTGAGCATGAAGGCGAAGACGTGACGTTTGATGGATAACTCTGGCAGATTCATGGGACGATTCCGTGGTTGCAGCTACGCTTCCCCGTTAGCGGGGAAGCCATGACATCATTTCTTGGGAGCAGCAAAAACGGCACTAACCGGCGCAGCTACAGCACTCGCAGGTACGACCGCACTCGCCGGAGCCACCGCCGATTTGCCCGGCGTTTTCTCCTGATGCGACACGACCACCGGTGCCTGATCGGTAAGGAAGCCCGCGCCATCCACCACGACCGTCTCGCCCGCCTTTAGGCCGGAGACGATCTCCAGCATACCGTCGGCCTGCTTGGTGCCGACCTGCACCACACGTTGCGCGACCTGTTCGCCCGCCAGCACATACACCACCTTGCCAGCCGGACGCAGCACCACGCTTTGCTCAGGCACCACCACCGCATTCGCATGGCGGCCCAGCACCACCGCGCCAGTGACGGTCGCACCCGGCTTCCAGCCAGGATTGTCAAACACGGCAAAGGCATCGAAGGAGCGCGTGGTCGCACCCGACATCGGACGCACTTCGTCGATCTTGCCATTCCGTACCCCGACCACACCGGGGCTGGACACGTGCACTTCCATACCGGGAAGAATGCGCCCCGCCAGCTCCTCGGGGAACGGCAAGCGCGCACGCAGCTTCTTCATATAGACCAGACGGAAGGCAGGATCGCCGACTTTGAGATATTGGCCGGGCACGATGAATTGGCGTTCCAGACGACCATCGAACGGCGAAACGATGCGCGTCTTGCCGACGTTGCGCTCGGCCAGCGCCAGTTGCGCCTTGGCTGAAGCGAGCTGGTTCTGCGCCGAGGTCGCTTGGGCAGTCACGTCGTCCAAGCCAGACTGGGAGATGAAACCTTGCTCACGCAGTTGCTTCATCCGCTCAAGACGACGCGTCTCGTTCGCACTCACGCTTTCCATGCGACGCACCTCGGCCTGCGCTGACTGACGCAGCAGACTGGTGTCCTGCGGATCCAGTTCAGCCAGCACCTGTCCGGCCTTGATCTCGGCACCTTCCATCACCTTGAGCGTCAGCACCTTGCCCGCCACTTCGGCCGCGACCACCGGGTCAGCCGGACTATCCAGCGTACCTACCGACTCCTCGACCTGCTCCACCGTGCGCTGCTCGGCCACGACCACCGACACCGGCGTACCACTCGGTCCGGCCTTTTTCGCTTCCTCTTTTTTGCCGCAGGCGGACAGCCCCAGCAAGCCCAGCAACAGCAAACTCAATCGAACTTTGTTCATGTCAGTCCCAGAATCAATGCCAGATAACGGCAGGCTTAGATCAAACCACCCGCTCGTTCGCAAACAGCGAACGTATCGTTTCGCGCTCACGAATAAGATGCGCATCGCCCTCGCGCACCAGCACCTCGGCTGCGCGTGGGCGAGTGTTGTAGTTGGAGCTCATGCTCATGCCATACGCGCCCGCCGACATCACGGCTAGCACATCGCCCGCCGCCACGGCCAGTTCGCGGTCGTGGCCGATGAAATCGCCAGTCTCGCAGACGGGGCCGACAACCTCGTAATTCAAAAGTTGCCTCTCACGTTCGCCTCCTCCCCCGCTCGCGGGGGAGGATTGAGGAGAGGGCTCAAATCGGATTACCGGCAAAATTTCGTGATATGCGTCATACAGCGCAGGCCGCATCAAGTCGTTCATCGCCGCATCGACCAGCGCGAAGCTCTTCTCTTCGCCCTGTTTTAGGTATTCGATCGTCGTCAGCAGCACGCCCGCGTTGCCGACCAAGCGGCGACCCGGTTCGACGATCAACTTTTCGCGACGCCCCGCCAGCGCACCCAACAATGCCTCGGCATACTCGGCGACGGACGGCGGCGTTTCGTCTTTGTAACGGATGCCCAATCCGCCGCCCAGATCGAGATGTTCCAGCACGATACCGTCTTCTGCCAGTTGGTCAGCCAGTGCCAGCACCTTTTCCGCCGCTGCCACGAAGGGACTCACTTCGGTGAGCTGCGAGCCGATGTGGCAATCCATGCCGGTGACTCGAATGTGCGGCATCGCCGCCGCGCGACGGTACAGCGCCCGTGCTTCGTCGTAGGCCACGCCGAACTTGTTCTTCTTCAGCCCGGTGGAAATATAGGGATGCGTCTTGGCATCCACGTTCGGGTTCACGCGCAGGCTGATCGGCGCGATCTTGCCCAAGCTGCCCGCCACCTCGTTCAGCCGCTCCAGCTCCGCCGCCGATTCCACGTTAAAACACAGAATCTCCGCCTCCAGCGCCAGCTTCATCTCAGCCACCGTCTTGCCCACGCCGGAGAACACCACCTTGTTCGCCGCTCCGCCCGCCGCCAGCACGCGCTGCAGTTCGCCACCGGACACGATGTCGAAACCCGCACCCAAACGTGCGAACAGATTGAGAATGGCAAGGCTAGGATTCGCTTTCACCGCATAGCAGATCAAATGTTCGCGCGACTTGAACGCCTCAGCGAACTCGCGATAACCGTCTGCCAGCGCCACCTGCGAATACACGTAACACGGCGTTCCGAAGCGCTTGGCAAGCTCGGCCAAGGGCATAGTTTCGACACAAAGCTGGTCTTGCTGGTAACTGAAATACGAAGTCATGGTCAACGATTCTGGCTGAGTTGGGCGGGCTGGCTTTGCGGTAGATACAACGCACCTTTATGACCGCAGCCTTGCAGCAACAAGGCCAACAGCAACATAATGCCGGTCAATACACGCATCATCCATCCGATAGAAAATTCAAGAAGCGCGATTATAAAGGCTAACGACATGACCGAAAGCGAATTTAACCAACTGGCCGACTCGGTCTTTCAACGCATCGAGCAAGCCGCCGACAACGCCGGCATCGACGCCACGCTCAATGGCAACGTACTCGAACTGGAACTCGACGATGGCCAGAAGATCATCGTCAACCGCCACGTACCAACGCAGGAAATCTGGGTCGCCGCCAAGTCCGGCGGATTCCACTACGCCTGGGTGGACGGACGCTGGTTCAGCCAGCGCGATGGCAGCGAGTTGTTTGGGAAACTGACGGAAGTCACCGCTAGCACGGACGGAGATGCGCTCGCGTTCTAATCAACTTCCGCGCTCTGTCGGCTTTCGACCCAGAGCGGACTTAACCCACTAGCATAGAGCAACACATGTGCATATCGAATTATTCGATTGGTACATCATTAATTTTGAGTTGCAAATCAACATCAACAACTTTCGTTTCATAATTTGGTCTAGTTGATGATTTGAATGTACGCCTATTGCCCTTTGATGATTTCAGCCAGTATGGCTCATTATTAATGGTTATCAGTTTATCACTTAGCGTTAATCGTCCATTTCTCACCATAGACCGGCAATCTGGGACAGGAAATTCAACTTGACCAAGTCTACTATCTGAAGTCGAGAATATGCTTGTTTGTGATTCGTGATCCTTCCCTACCTCACGTAACGACCAGTAGTTTCCTCTCTCGTTACACATGGCCTCGTAATACTCCTCGCATCTAACATTCATACTCATCGATTTACCGTTCAGTATGAGTTGAATATTGAAGTCTTTGTTTACTGGTTTTGTCGGCCTCACTATCTTTGAGTCAAGACATTCTGATATGCCACATCCACCCAAGGTAATAATTGTCAGAATGGTGAGTAGATTTCTTACGCTGTTGATTATCATTTATCAGAATCCATATTGATGAATGTCAGAGATCGACCCAGAGCGGACTCTACAATGTTTGAACTAAGGTGCGCCGTCATGCGTCCCGCATGATTGAGGGGCCGCGGGGAATCCATGGCACAAGTAATTCTCATATTTCCTTACCGCAATGTGGACAATTGTCTCCGATAAGCTTTCGAAAAGGGGTTGTGGAATTAGGAGTTGTTTCCATGCCACAATGAGGACAAATAAACAAACCGCCACGAAGAGCAACGTACACAATTACTACAATACATAGCAATGTAATGGCGATGGGCATCAAATAGCCAGATATATACTCGAAAGAAAAAATAACGCATATAAACAGTATGGTAGAGGTAAAGTGGTAAAGCTGCCATCTATGTTTATGCCTCATGGATACTTGCTCCCATAACGTTTAACGTAACCAGTTCATCGCAATTTCATCGTGCAGTGTAACTGCGTACCATCAACCGTCTGCTTTTGGCACTAAGCCGATGTAATCACATCCTAGCTCAACCCTATGAACTGCTACTTTATGGGGCTTATAAAAGCTTCAATACGAAGATATTCTCATGCAACCGACTCATGCCGCGCGTTTGAAAGCGTGGGTTCTGTGCCAGCACATCCAGCCGCGCCAGGAGTTTGATCTCGGCATAAGGCCGGTACAGGGCTTCGACTTCTTCTACGGTGACGGCGAATGGTGGGCCGGACATTTCTTCTTGCGGATAATCGACGGTGACCAGCAATATCTGCGTGCCCGAGGGCAAGATATTGACCAAGTGCCGAGCGTAGCGTTCGCGCATTTCAGGTGGCAGAGCAATCAGCGAGGCGCGGTCATACACCGCTGTCACCTGCGTCATGTCGGCTGGGGTCAAGTCAAAGAAATCGCCGCACAGTAGGCGGATACCGTTCGCCTCGCAGCGCTTGAAACGGCCATCGTCGGTGTGTTGCGGGGTGTAGCCGTTCTCGGCAAAGAATTCCTGCACGGCCAGCGGACTCAGCTCCACACCCAGCACGTTATGCCCTTGCTCGCGCAGCCAGACCATGTCCAGACTCTTGCCGCACAGTGGCACGAACAGCTCGCCACCCGCTGCTTGAAATTCCGGCCAATGCTCGCGCAGATAGGGATTGATCTCGTCTTGATGAAAACCGATCTCTTTGCGCTCCCAGCGCTCCAGCCAAAACTCTTGCTTCATGCCCTTCCCCCTTTGAGTCGCTAACAAAAATGCCTCCGGCTTCGCCGCAGCCAACTTGATCTGTTGTGAGTGTATAGTAGCCACGCACTTCAAGAAACCCATCCACCACCCGGCCCTCCAATAATGATGACCATCGACCGCCCCGCCGAGCCACGTGGCCTGTCACACGCTGAAGCTAAGGCACGGTTGCATCAGGAAGGTGCGAACGAGTTGGCGATGACTGGGCAGCGCAATATTCAAGCGATTGCGCTGGAAGTATTGCGCGAGCCGATGTTTTTGCTACTGGTCGGCGCGGGGGCGATCTATCTGCTGTTGGGCGATGTCAGCGATGCGCTGATGCTGCTCGGCTTTGTGTTCGTGGTGATGGGCATCACCATCTATCAGGAGTACAAG
Organism: Ferriphaselus amnicola; assembly: GCF_000974685.2. Classification (NCBI taxonomy): domain Bacteria; kingdom Pseudomonadati; phylum Pseudomonadota; class Betaproteobacteria; order Nitrosomonadales; family Gallionellaceae; genus Ferriphaselus; species Ferriphaselus amnicola. The sequence goes on along the minus strand of NZ_AP018738.1, from coordinate 563,633 downwards.
ACTGAACGCGTTCTGGAAGCGCTGCGCGACCTGACCAGCCCGCGCGCGCTGGTGATCCGCGATGGCGTCGAGCAACGCATCGCCGGACGTGAAGTGGTGCGTGGCGATGTGTTGATTCTGGCCGAAGGCGACCGCGTTCCGGCGGATGCGGCGTTGCTTTCCTGCAACGATTTTGCCGCCGATGAATCGCTACTCACTGGCGAATCGGTAGCGGTGCGCAAGCTGGCACAGGCAGAGATCGGGGAATTGCAGCCGCCCGGCGGCGACGATCTGCCCTTCGTCTATTCCGGCACCTTGGTGGTGCAAGGTCGCGGCGTGGCACAGGTATTGGCAACTGGCGCGCACACCGAGATCGGCAAGATCGGTCGCGCCTTGCAGGAGCAGGAGACCGAGGCCACGCCCTTGCAACGGGAGATCGCCAAACTGGTGCGTAAGCTGGCTATCCTCGGAGTGCTGCTGAGCCTGTCGCTGCTGCTTATTTACGGCCTGTCTCGCGGCGATTGGCTGCGCGGACTGCTTTCCGGCATCACACTGGCGATGTCCATCCTGCCGGAAGAATACCCGGTGGTGCTGACCATCTTCATGGCGATGGGCGCTTGGCGCATCTCGCGCCATCGTGTGCTGACCCGCCGCGTGCCCACCGTCGAAGCGCTGGGTTCCGCCACCGTGCTGTGCGTGGACAAGACCGGCACGCTGACGCAGAACCGCATGGTGGTGCAGCAACTCATCGCCGCAGAAGCCAGTTTCAGCATCCATGCTGACACCACGCCGCTACCCGAAGCCTTCCATGAGCTAGTCGAATTCGGCATTCTGTCCAGCGAGACCGAGCCGTTCGATCCGATGGAAAAGTCCATCCACGCGTGTGGCACGCGCTATCTGGCGAATACCGAACATCTGCATGGCGACTGGGCGCTGGCACACGAGTATTCGCTGTCGCCCGAGTTGCTCGCCTTGTCGCACGTGTGGAAAGCCAAGGATCGTAAAGAGTTCGTCGTCGCCAGCAAAGGTGCGCCCGAAGCCGTCGCCGATCTCTGCCATCTGGATGCAGCGCAATTGGCGCAACTCGCTGAGCAGGTGAACAGCCTAGCCGCACAAGGGATGCGTGTACTGGGTGTCGCCCGCGCCCGCTGGCAAGGTGACGCATGGCCGGACATCCAGCATGATTTCGAGTTCGAGTTCCTCGGTTTGATCGGGCTGGCCGATCCGGTGCGCCCCACCGTCACTGCGGCACTCAAGGAATGCAAGGCGGCGGGCATCCGCGTGGTGATGATCACCGGCGACTACCCCGCCACCGCAGCCGCCATCGCGCAGCAGATCGGTCTAGATGCGGGCAGCGGTGGAGTCATCAGCGGTAGTGAACTCAACTTGATGGACGAGTCCACGCTGCGAGCGCGCATCGTCCACAGCAATATCTACGCACGCATGGTGCCGGAGCAAAAGCTGCGACTGGTGAATGCGCTCAAAGCTAACGGCGAGATCGTGGCGATGACCGGCGACGGCGTAAACGATGCACCCGCGCTGAAAGCTGCCCACATCGGCATCGCGATGGGCGCACGCGGCACCGACGTGGCACGCGAAGCCGCCGCGTTAGTGCTGCTCGACGATGACTTCGCTTCCATCGTCCATGCTGTGCGTATCGGACGCGGCATCTTCGACAATCTGCGCAAAGCGATGGCCTACATCTTCGCCGTCCACCTCCCCATCGCTGGCCTCTCACTGATTCCATTGCTGCTCGGCTGGCCGCCCGTGTTCGCCCCCGTCCACATCGTGTTTCTGGAAATGATCATCAACCCCGCCTGCTCTATCGCCTTCGAGGCCGAACCTGCCGAACGCGGCGTGATGCACCGCCCGCCGCGCTCCCCGCAAGAACCCCTGTTCGGCCAGCGCATCGTCCTGCTCAGCTTGCTGCAAGGCGTGTTCGTTCTGCTCGCCGCCCTCGCTGTACTCGGCTATTCGCTCGGACAAGGCGTGTCAGAAAACGAAGCTCGCGCACTGACTTTCAGTACGCTGGTGGTTGGAAGTTTGGGCTTGATCCTGACCAATCGTTCATGGCAACACAGCCTGCTGCACACCTTCGACAGCCCTAACCCTGCGCTGTGGTGGGTCATCGGCGGCGCGTTCAGCTTCTTACTGCTGGCGCTCTCCGTACCCTTCTTACGCGACGTGTTCCACTTCGCCCCGCTCACCCCGCCGCAATTTCTACTCAGCTTCGCCTCCGGAGCCGCCAGCATAGTTTGGTTCGAGTTATACAAACTCCTGCATCGACACTAACAACTCGAACATTCCGGTTTTTTTCATTCTGGTCTTACCTTGTAAGCCATTCAGCGCTACGCTACGCGCATGATTTCCTTCGTGCTTTTCTTCGCCGCCGGCGTCTGGTGGCTACAACAGCAGGCTGTCTTACCGGAGCCAGCGGTCGGCTGGTTGGCGGCAGCGCTAGCACCGGCGTGGCTGCTGTCGCGTGATGGATGGCAACGCTTCCTGCGCTGGCCGCTGATGGCGGCGTTCGCATTTTCCCTAGGCATCTTTCACGCAGCCTTCTTCGCCGGGCAACGGCTGGACGATGCCCTACCTACCGACTGGCAAGGGCGCGACATCGAGCTAGTCGGCGTGGTGTCTGAGCTGCCACGTCAGCACGAACGCGGCTTGCGTTTCGCCTTCGATGTCGAGAAAGTGCTGACACCCGCTGCACACGTGCCCGCACACATCCAGCTCGCCACTTACGAATCCGACAAAGATGCTCCTCTGGCTCTGCATGCAGGTGAACGCTGGCAACTGACTGTGCGCCTCAAACAACCTCACGGCAGCGCCAATCCTTACGGTTTCGACTACGAAGGCTGGTTACTGGAACGCAAGCTGCGCGCCACCGGCTATGTGTATCGCAAGGGCGTGAATGCGCGCGTGGATGAGCGGGCGGCGGGCTGGGGCTATCAGATCGAGCGTTGGCGTGAAGCTGTCAGATTACGCTTCGAGCGGCTACAGCCGCTCCTCTATCTCGGCGTGCTTACCGCGCTGGCCATCGGCGATCAGGACAGCATCCCCGCCGCACAGTGGCAGGTATTCACCCGCACGGGCGTGAATCATCTGATGTCGATTTCCGGCTTGCACATCACCATGCTGGGTGGACTGGCATTCGCCGTCGCATACTGGCTGTGGCGGCGCAGTCATAGGCTCACGCTGCACTTCCCGGCGCGCAAAGCGGCAGCCATCGCCGGTCTGCTGGTAGCGCTGGCTTACGCGCTACTCTCAGGTTTCGCCGTGCCCGCACAACGCACGGTCTATATGCTGGCGACAGTGGCTGCGGCGCTCCTGCTTTCGCGCAATGTCGCCCCTTCACAACTGCTGGCGGCAGCGCTATTGACCGTCCTGATCGCCGATCCGTGGGCGGTGCTGGCACCCGGATTCTGGCTCTCGTTCGGCGCAGTCGGCCTGATCCTGTATGTCACCGCCAACCGCCTCGGCCATCGCGGCGATCAGGCCTCGCGCCGGATGCGTCTGTTGATCGCCTTGCGTGAATACGCTGTCGTACAGTGGGCGATGCTGATCGGCCTCATCCCAGCGCTGCTGGCGCTGTTCCAGCAAGTCTCGCTGGTCTCGCCCATCGCCAACGCTTTTGCCATCCCGCTGGTCAGCTTCATCGTGGTGCCGCTCACGCTACTGAGCGCAGCGCTGCCGTTCGACTGGCCTCTGTGGCTGGCGCACTGGGTAATGAGCGGCATCGGTGCTGCGCTGTCATGGCTGGCAGCACAACCCGCTGCCGTGTGGGCGCAACACGCACCGCCAGTCTGGACTGTCGGGCTCGGATTCTTCGGCGTGTTGTGGACGCTGCTGCCACGCGGTTTCCCATCACGTTGGCTGGGGCTGCTCATGCTGCTGCCTATGTTCCTCATCCGCCCAGAGCCGCCACCAATCGGCACCATGAAGGTGATCGTGTTCGATGTCGGCCAAGGCACGGCGGTCGCGGTGCAGACACACAACCACGCCCTGCTCTATGACGCCGGTCCCGATTACTCCGGCGAGGCCGACAGCGGCAACCGCATCCTCGTACCTACCCTGCGAGCGCTGGGCATCAGCCAGCTCGACACGCTCGTGCTCAGCCACGACGACATCGACCACACCGGCGGTGCGGCCTCGGTGATGCAAGCGATGCCGGTCGGCAGAGTAGATTCGTCCCTGCCTCTAGGCCATGCGCTACTACCCTCCCACTCCAGTCGCTGCGCCGATGGCCAGAACTGGGCATGGGACGGCATCGAGTTCCAATTCCTACATCCGGCAACGAACGCGCAGCTTGGCAAAAAAACCCACGACAACGACATGAGTTGCGTGCTGCGCATCCGTACTGGGACACAGAGCGTGCTACTCACTGGCGACATCGAACAAAACTCTGAATGGCGCTTACTGAACGAACATGCCGCTGAGCTGCCCGCCACGCTATTGGTCGTGCCTCATCACGGTAGCAAAACCTCTTCCCACGCCGAGTGGCTGGCTGCCGTACATCCCAAGTACGCCGCGTTCACCGTCGGCTACCGCAACCGTTTCGGCCACCCCAAAGAGGAAGTCGTCGAACGCTACCGCGCCGTAGGCAGCGAACTGCTGCGTTCAGACCAAGACGGCGCGATCATCGCCACGATGGATGGGAAGCAGGTGAGGATCGAACGATGGCGGCAGGAACATGCGAGGTATTGGTGGAACGATTCAAATGGCTATTGATTCCGCTACAATCTGGCCCTTCCAAATCTCCACTACAGCCATGTCTCGAATCACTGAAACACTCGCTTTGCTTGCCATCACCGCTTGGGTCGGTGCGTTGTGGGCGGTCGGCTATCTGGCGGTGCCGGTGTTGTTCTACTCGCAACCGGATCGGCAATTGGCGGGAATGTTGGCGGGCGTGATGTTCAGCCGAGTGGCGTGGCTGGGGCTGGCTTGTGGGGGATATCTGCTGGCGTACTGGCTATTCACGGCGGGAGCGGCGGTTTGGCGACAGACGGGGTTCCGACTGGTGACTGCGATGCTGTTGCTGACGCTGGTCGCGCATTTCGGGCTGCAACCGATGATGAACGACCTCAAGCTACAGGCGCTGCCGCTAGAAGTGATGAAGAGTCCACTCGCCCACCAGTTCGGCCTATTACATGGCATTTCCAGCATTCTGTACTTGCTGCAAGGGCTGCTCGGCGCAGCGCTGGTGATCTACGCCCGTTCCCGCACCTTCACCCGCCGAGGATGATCTCTCGGTATTCGACCACCAGCACCACCAATTCCTCCACCCCCGCTGGGCCACGTAGCGTCACCACGTCATCCTCGCGCGCCTTGAACAAGGTCTGCGCCAGCGGCGAAACCCAGCTGATCAAGCCGCGACCGGCATTGGCCTCATCCACGCCAACGATACTGTAAGTCGCTTCCACGCCATCGCCACGCTCCACCGTAACAGTCGCGCCGAAGAATATCTGCTCACAATCGCCACGCGTGGCGGGATCCACCACGAGCGCGTTTTCCAGCCGCTTGCGCAGAAAGCGCACACGCCGGTCGATCTCACGCAGACGTTTCTTGCCGTAGATGTAGTCGCCGTTCTCGGAGCGGTCGCCGTTGGAAGCCGCCCAAGTGATGGTCTTCACTAACTCTGGACGCTCGCGCTTCCACAGATGATCCAACTCATCCTGCAAACGCTGGTAGCCCGCTGGGGTGATGTAGTTCTTGGTGCCGACCGGCAGTTTCAGCGCGGGGTCGAGATCGTCGTCCTCATCGCCATCGGACTCTTTGGTAAAGGCTTTGCTCATGCCTGCATTGTACTAGGCCAGACGAGGATTACTGTGAATGAAGCGCTCAAATTCGTCGGCAGGTAGCGGGCGACTGAAGTAGTAACCTTGGATCTCGTCACAGCCGCGCATGCGCAGGAAGTCCAGCTCGGCCAGCGTCTCCACACCTTCAGCGATGACGCGCAGGTCAAGTCGATGGCCAAGGCTGATGATGGAGCGAACGATGGCGGCATCGCTGCTGTCAATCTCGATGTCGCGCACAAAGGATTGATCGACCTTGAGCTTATCGACCGGTAGATTTTTGAGGTAGTTCAAACTGGAATAGCCCGTACCGAAATCATCGATGGAGAGTTGCACGCCCATCTCGTGCATGGTCGAGAGGAATTCCAACGCAGCTTTTGCATCGCCCATCATGATGCCTTCAGTGATCTCCAGCTCCAGATCGACAGGTGCCAAGTTGTTCTCGGCCAGCACCTCTCGTACCAGATCGACCAGCGATGGCTGCAATAACTGGCGGATCGACAAGTTCACCGCCACAGGAAACACCGCCATCCCGTTCTTCCGCCAATAAGCCAGCTGCGCGCAGGCAGTACGTAGTACCCACTCACCCATCGCCACGATCTGACCGGTCTCTTCCGCCACGGGAATGAATTCGGCTGGCGAGACACGCCCACGTTCAGGGTGATTCCAGCGAATCAGCGCCTCTGCGCCGCATGCACGGCCACTGGTAAGGTCAGCCTGCGGCTGGTAATGCAGTTCGAACTCTCCGTTTGCTAGAGCATTGTGCAGGTCGCGCTCCATGCCAAAGATGCGGTTTGCGCGGAAATTCATCTCCGGTTCGAAGAATTGGAAGTTGTTGCGACCGTCCTCCTTGGCGCGATACATCGCCACATCGGCATTCTTCACTAAAGTATCGCGATCTCTAGCGTCGTCTGGATACAGACTGATGCCGATGCTGGCGTGAGTAGAAATCTGCACACCATCGATGTGATAAGGATCGCCAATAGTCTTGATGAGTTTTTCCGCAACCTTGGTCGCGCCGCTGCTATCGGCCTCGCGCAGCAACACCACGAACTCGTCTCCGCCCAAACGCGCTACCGTATCGCCTTCACGCACACAATCAAGAATGCGCTGAGCGACTGACTGCAACAGTTTGTCGCCGATGGTATGCCCCATCGAGTCGTTCACATACTTGAAGCGATCAAGATCCATGAACAACAGCGCGAAATGGCCTCCATCTCGGTGAGCCGCCGCAAACATCTGCTCAAGGCGATCACGCAACAACGTGCGATTGGGCAAGCCCGTCAAGACATCAAAGAAAGCCAGCTGCTGAATCTCCTGCTCCGCTTTCTTGCGGTCGCTGATGTCGCTGGCGATGGAGACATAATGCGTGATCTCGCCATCTTTGCCACGCACGGCATTGATCGACATCCACTTCGGGTAGATTTCACCGTCTTTGCTTTTGTCCCAGATCTCGCCCTGCCAGTGGCCGTGAACATGGATGGCATCCCACATCGCATGGTAGAACGATTCGTCCTGGCGACCCGACGAAAGCAGATTGGGATTACGCCCCAACACCTCTTCGGGCAAGTAGCCGGTGATACGGCAGAATGCTTGATTCACTGCCACAATATTCGTGTTAACGTCAGTAATCAGAATCGCCTCGCTGCTGCACTCGAATACCTTTGAGGCGAGTAACAATTGTTCTTCCGACGTTTTCTGCGCCGACATATCCTGCACCACACCAACTGCGCGTAAGGGCGTTCCGGTCGGCGAAAAATCTATCTCCGCCGTTTCTCGCACCCAGCACGTCTTGCCCCTAACAACGATACGGTGTTCGATGTCGTAAGGCTCCCCCTTCAGTACCGCTTGCCAAGCCTCGCGCACTCGTACCAAATCGTCTGGGTGGATGGAGTCAAAGAACATTTGCAAAGTCAGCGGGGTATGTAAGGGCAGACCAAAGATGCGATACGTCTCGTCCGACCACTCAAGCTTTTCGCTGCCGATGTCCAACATCCAACTCCCCATGCCCGCCACTGACTGGGCACGTTTGAGGCTGGCCTCACTTTTGAGCAGCGATTCACTGGCCAGAGTGCGTTGGTAATTGAACACTGCCAAGAACAGCGCCGACACACCCATCACAAGGTTGTAGATCCAGAGCTCACGGATGGTCTCTAACGAAACCGGAGAGAACACCCCCTGCTCGAACACCATGCCCAGAATCGAGAACAGGAACACCATCGACGATGACATCATGGTGTAGCGCATATTGAAGCGCAGAGCTGCCCACACAATTAAAGGCAGTAGGATGAAGGGGCCGACCGCCGTCTCGAGCAACAAACGGGAAAGATCGCTGAATACCAGCGCGCTGAACAGCGACAACAACAAGATATGAAGCGTTGCCTCACGGAGCAGTAAGAGAGTCGAGTGCATGGGTTTGTGCTTGACCCAAGCCAGCAACTGCGACGTGAATAAGATGATGCCTAGCGTATCGCCCATCCACCAGTAGGTCACGGTGGAAAGAAAATCACTCCACGGCAAGAATCCGCTCACCGCCAGCCAAGAGACCCCATTGAGTCCGCTGATCAAGGCGCTGAATGTAGCGGCAATCAGCAACAGGAAAATGTCCCGATTCTGCTGCAACTCGACGTTGAAGCGCAGTCTCCGCAACAAGGAAGCGGCGAGCACCGCAGCAAGCGTCGCTCCCAGCGAAATCTCGGTCGAGACGAGCCAACCGGAAGCTAAGTTACCCAGCAGCGCACCGAAAAACACGCCCGGCCACATCCGGTTTCCGTACAGTAACAAGGCAGCCAGTGCGATGCCGGAAGGCATCCAGAACAACGTCACTGCGTCGCCTACCAGCGCGAACAACAGCCCGATTTTGGCACCGACGAAATATAGCGAGGCGGTCGTTAGCAACCGCTGCCAGTCTTTCCCTGTGTAGTGAAGCATGTGGCTCAAACAATCTCCGAAAAACGAAGGTTAAGGGTTCTCGCACCTATCGGCAGAACCCTCAGGAACTTTACCTGAATTGTCATATTTCTCGAACATAACAACGCCCGCTGAAGCGGGCGTTGTGCTTAGCCATGAAGGCCAAGTGAAATAGGCGTTGATCAGACCGGCGAACCTGCATGTCGAACAAGATGCCGGTTGTTTCGTTATGACTTCAACGCAGTGAGAACTTCTTCCAGCATCTTCTTGGCATCGCCGAACAACATGCGATTGTTCTCTTTATAGAACAATGGATTATCCACACCCGCATAGCCGGTCGCCATGCTGCGTTTCATCATGATGGAGGTCTTGGCTTTCCATACTTCCAGCACCGGCATACCGGCGATGGGGCTGCTTGGGTCTTCTTGGGCTGCTGGGTTCACAATGTCGTTGGCACCGATCACGATGGCGACATCGGTATCCGAGAAGTCGGCATTGAGCTCGTCCATCTCCATCACGATGTCGTAAGGCACTTTAGCCTCAGCCAGCAACACGTTCATGTGACCGGGCATACGGCCCGCTACCGGATGGATGCCGAAGCGCACGTTGACACCTTTTTCGCGCAACAGCTGGGTGATCTCGTTGACCGTGTGCTGCGCCTGCGCTACGGCCATGCCGTAACCGGGCACGATGATGACGCTCTTGGCTTCGCGCAGCAATTCTGCCGTTTCAACGGCATTGATCGCGACCACTTCGCCTGCTGGTTGTGCATCACCGTCAGCCTTCTTGGCCGGTTTGCCAGCGCCGCTACCGAATCCACCCGCGATGACGCTGATGAAATTGCGGTTCATCGCGCGGCACATGATGTAGGACAGGATCGCGCCGCTGGAACCGACCAGCGCGCCGGTGACGATCAGCAGGTCGTTGTTCAACATGAAGCCCGTCGCTGCCGCCGCCCAACCAGAGTAGCTGTTCAGCATGGACACCACCACAGGCATATCCGCACCGCCGATGGCCATCACCATGTGGATGCCGAACAGCAGGGCGATCACGGTCATCACCGTCAAAGCGGTCATGCCCGCACTGATCGTTTCAGCGTGCATGAACTGCCAGCCGAAGGCGATGACGATCAACAGACCGGCCAGATTCAAGAGGTGCCGTCCCGGCAGCAATAGCGTCTTACCGCCGATCTTGCCCGACAGTTTGCCGAACGCGACCAGCGAGCCGGAGAAAGTCACCGCCCCGATCAAGATGCCGACATAGACTTCGATCTCGTGGATGGCTTTTTCAGCACTGGACAGATTCAATGCCGCCATCGGGTCAATGTAATTGGCGAAACCGACCAGACACGCGGCCAGACCGACCAAGCTGTGCATCAGCGCGACCAGTTCTGGCATCTGCGTCATTTGTACCTTGCGCGCGGCGTAAAGCCCGATGCTGCCACCCACCACCATCGCACCGATGATCCACGGAATGCCCGCCGCCGAAACGCGCGGCCCGAACACCGTCGCCAGCACGGCGAGAGTCATGCCTATCATGCCGTAGAGATTGCCGCGACGCGAAGACTCAGGGTTGGACAGCCCGCCTAGGCTCAGAATGAACAGAATAGTCGCGCCGATGTACGAGACGGTCGCCAGACTTGAAGACATCATGATTTATCCTTATTTGCGGAACATCGACAACATGCGCTTGGTCACCGCAAAGCCGCCGAACATATTGACCGCAGTGAGCACGATACCCACTACCGCTAAGCCGAGTATCCAGCCATCCGGCCGATCCAGCCCCAGCGCCATCGGTGGCGCGACCTGCACCAGCGCGCCAATGGCGATGATGCTGGAGATCGCATTGGTGACACTCATCAGCGGCGTGTGCAGCGCCGGAGTGACGTTCCACACCACCATGTAGCCGACGAAACACGCAAGCACGAACACGGTGAAGTGGCCCAAGAAGGCCGCAGGCGCATACGCACCGATGAGCAGGAACAGCAGCGCGGCTGCGCCGAAGATGGCCGCCGTCTTGCCCGCCGAAGCCGGTGCGCCACCACCGCCATGACCATGCACAGCAGGTGCAGCCATCGGCTTCGCCGCTGGTTTAGCCGCAGCAGCGGGCAATTTAGGCGCAGGTGCAGGCCAAGTGATCTCTCCATCCTTGATGACCGTCAGTCCACGGATCGCATCGTCGTCCATATTGACGTTGATGATGCCGTCCTTGGTCTTGCACAGCTCTTCGGCCAGACGGAACAGATTGGTGGAATACAGCGTAGAGGACTGCTTGGCCAGACGCGAATTCAGGTCGGTGTAGCCAACGATGGTCACGCCATGCTTCACCACCACCTGACCCGGCTCGGTCAGCTCACAATTGCCGCCGCGCTCCGCCGCCATATCGACGATGACGCTACCCGGCTTCATGCTCTGCACCATCTCAGCGGTGATCAGCCGAGGCGCAGGTTTGCCCGGAATCAGCGCAGTAGTGATGATAATGTCCACTTCCCTCGCCTGCTTGGCGTACATCTCGCGCTGCGCCTGCTGAAAGCCTTCCGACATCACTTTGGCGTAACCGCCGCCGCCGCCGCCCTCTTCTTCATATTCGACTTTGACGAACTCGCCGCCCAGCGATTTGACCTGATCGGCCACTTCAGCACGGGTGTCGTTGGCGCGCACGATCGCACCCAAGCCTGCCGCCGCACCGATCGCCGCCAAGCCAGCCACGCCAGCACCCGCGATGAACACCTTGGCCGGAGGAACCTTGCCCGCCGCCGTGATCTGACCATTGAAAAAGCGTCCGAACACGTTGGCAGCTTCGATCACAGCGCGGTAACCGGCCACACCCGCCTGCGAGGTCAGCGCATCCATCTTCTGAGCGCGACTCAACATCCGTGGCAGGCAGTCGATAGCCAACACGGTGACCTTCTTCGCCGCCAGTTGCTGCATCAGCTCGGGATTCTGCGCAGGCCATACGAATCCGATCAACACGCCACCTTCGCGCATCAAATCAACCTCTTCGCTGGTCGGGACAGTCACCTTGAACACGATATCGGACTCAGCCCACAGCTGAGCCGCGCCAACGATGATCTCAGCGCCTGCGGCGCGATAACTGTCGTCACTGAAATTGGCTGCGTCACCCGCGCCTGATTCGACCGCGACACTGAAACCCAGCTTGATGAGTTTCTCAACGATCTCGGGAACTGTCGCGACGCGCTTCTCGCCTGCACGCGTTTCCGCAGGTATGCCTATGCGCATGAAGCCTCTCCTCTGGTATTTGGAAAAACGCCCGGAAGACCCGGGCGGATTTAGTTTTTATGGCGCGGGATTATACGACCTTTTTTGGGGGATGGGCGGGTGGTATGCGGCGGTCTAGGCGGCGCGAACAACGCCCATGTCTAATTTCACTTGATTGGCAAAACACTCACTTTCCACAAACCGACTAGAAACATGTCAGCTAAAACCCACCGGCCAATTCGATTCTGAGGGGACTCGCCGTGGGAAAAGGCTAGCGGGGGAATGGGTGGTTGCAAGATCCCATTGCATTCTTTACTTAAAGTTATTAAAGACAGGGGGATTCGGTGCACTATCGAATGCGTCCTACCTTGCTTACACCTTTACATTCAATAAAAAATAGATATAGAACCCAAGAGCTGCAATATCAGAGATTGTCTGAATCACAACATTAAGGTCCCTGATCCCTGGATTAAGAAAGAATAGTTTCCCCCCAAGATATCTCAACTGAAAATAGTATGTTGCCCATATCATCCAAAATATCGAAACCATGTTCTCAGGTAAAAAGATTGCCGCCGCATTTACACTCTTAATTTCAAAGTACCCAACGATAGTGATGAGTGCTATCCACAACAAAACAATTGGAAACCTTCTCTTGCAGACATTCATTTTGCTTTACCCTGGAAAACGAGGTCTTGCATTCACGCATATCTCCTCGCTTAACTGCCCTGCTGACCGTGACGTAATGTACGCCGAAGGCGTGGAATCGGGGACAGGCTGCCCCCTATTCTTCCATTAAACCGTATAAGTCGTCGAAGCCACTTTGCCACCCGTTCCCGTCCAGTCAGTGTGGAAAAACTCGCCGCGCGGTTTGTCGAGACGCTCGTAGGTGTGCGCGCCGAAGTAATCGCGCTGGGCTTGCAGCAGGTTGGCGGGCAGGCGGGCGGTGCGGTAGCCGTCGAAATAGGCCAGCGCTGCCGAGAACGCCGGGGTGGCGATGCCAAGTTCCACGCCTAGGATGATCGCCTTGCGCCATCCAGCTTCGGCCTGACGCATCGCGTTGGTGAAGTAATCGGCCAGCAGCAGGTTGTCCAGCTCGGGGTTCTTTTCGTAGGCGGCTTTGATGTCGCCGAGGAACTGGCTGCGGATGATGCAGCCGCCGCGCCACATCAGCGCGATCTCGCCGTAGTTGAGTTTCCAGCCGTATTCCGCCGCCGCTTCCTTTAGCAGGCGGAAGCCTTGCGCGTAGGAAATGATCTTGGCCGCATACAGGGCATCGCCGATGGCGGCGATCATCGCCTGCTTGTCGCCGGAGAACGCGACTTGGGTTTTCGGCAAGACGGCCGCCGCTTTCACACGCTCGTCCTTCTGCGCCGACAGGCAGCGCGCGAACACCGATTCCGCGATCAGCGTCAGCGGCATACCCAAGTCCAGCGCGTTGATGGCCGTCCACTTGCCCGTGCCTTTTTGCCCGGCAGTGTCGAGGATCTTGTCCACCAGCGGCGCGCCGTCGGTGTCCTTGTAGCCCAGAATATTGGCGGTGATCTCGATCAGGTAGGAACTCAACTGCCCCTGATTCCACTGCGCGAACGCCGCCTGCATTTCGTCCGCGCTCAGACCCAAGCCTTCGGATAGCAACTGGTAAGCTTCGCAGATCAGCTGCATGTCGCCATATTCGATGCCGTTGTGCACCATCTTCACGTAGTGCCCCGCCCCCTGCTGCCCTACCCATTCGCAGCACGGCGCGCCGTCGGCCTTGGCGCTGATGGCTTGGAAGATCGGCTTCACCGCCGCCCACGCATCGGGATTACCGCCCGGCATGATGGACGGGCCGTTGCGCGCGCCTTCTTCGCCACCGGACACACCGGTACCGATGAACAAGATGCCCTTTTCCTTCAACGCGTCGGTGCGACGATTACTGTCGGTGAACAGCGAATTGCCGCCGTCGATGATGATGTCGCCCGGCGACAGCAGCGGTACGAGCTGGGCGATGTAGTCATCCACCACCGAACCCGCCTTGACCATCAGCATCACCTTGCGCGGAGATGCCAGCAGGCCGACCAATTCTTGCAGCGTCGCCGCGCCGACCACTTGCGTGCCCTTGGCCGCATCCGCCAGAAATTCGTCCGTCTTGCTTTTGCTGCGGTTGAACACCGCCACCTTGAAGCCGTGGTCGTTCATGTTCAAAACGAGGTTTTGCCCCATCACCGCCAAACCGATCAAACCGATATCTGCCTTCATTTCGACCTTCGTAGGGAGTTAAGTTGCGAGGGATACTATCACGACAAGCGATGGGGAAAATTAGCGCAGGTCAAAGGAAGACAAAGTTTGCTGAGCCAATAAAAAACCGCCGAGATTGCTCGGCGGCTCTTTACGGGTATAGCAATCACCCCACCAATTTCTTGCATTCCTTGTAGCAAGCTGCGCACGCTTCCATACATGCCTTGCACTCGGGGTGCTTCTCAGTCTTTTTACATTCCTCTTCGCAGTCCTTGCAAATATCCATCGCCACTTTGGCGTAGGCAGCGAGGCGCTTGGAATTGAGGGCGGCGAGTTTTTGCAAGGTCGCGCATGTCGCCTCGACTTGGCTGGCGCTGTTGGCACACGCAGCCAGATCGGTCTCGCCCTTGCCCATAGAAACGATGCAGTGGCTCAAACAAAGCTGCGCCTTGCTCACGCAGTCCGCCGCCGCATCGATCAATTTCTGATTGGGATTGCTGACGTGGTCATGCGCCATGTGGGTATGATCCATGTGCTCATGGCTTTCAGCAAAAGCACGGCCTGTGGTGATCGTCGCTGCCGCAGCTGCGACGCCCATCAACATTTCCCTACGATTCATATCGTTCTCCTTCTCGTGATTTGATTTACATGGACACTTTGCCTCATGGGGCATGAACCATTGCCTCCGTGACAGTACGTGAGTTTACCCACTCCAGCGTTTTGTGCAATTGCCACGCACTTGTCGTGATGGGCGCGTCGTCTCGTCTAGGCTGGCAGAGCGCAGGCTTCCGCTATAATCGCGGCCATGTCCACCATCCGCCCCCTGCCCGAACTGCTCATCAATCAAATCGCCGCTGGCGAGGTGATCGACCGCCCTGCTTCCGCACTTAAAGAGTTGATGGAGAACAGTCTGGATGCGGGCGCAACCGACATCGCGGTGCAACTAGAAAGCGGCGGCATCAAGTTGCTGCGCGTGCGCGACAACGGCGGCGGCATCGCCAAGGATGAACTGGCACTGGCCTTGCAGCGCCACGCCACCAGCAAGATCGCCACGCTGGACGATCTGCAATGCGTCTCCAGCATGGGATTTCGCGGCGAGGCACTGGCCAGCATGGCGGCAGTAGCACAGCTATCGCTGAGCAGCCGCACCGCGCAGGAAGCACACGGCTGGAAGGTCGAGACGATGGACGGACATCTCTCCGAACCCGCGCCCGCCGCGCATCCGCACGGAACCAGCATCGAGCTACGCGAGCTGTATTTCAACACCCCGGCACGGCGCAAGTTCCTCAAGTCGGAACCGACCGAGTTCGCCTGGTGCGAAGAGGTGTTCCGCCGCGTCGCGCTGTCGCATCCCGAGATCAGCTTCAGCCTGACGCACAACGGCAAGACTATCTGGCAGTTGCCTCCACACACGCCCGCCGGACGCGTTGCCGCGATTCTGGGCGATGAGTTTGGCCTAGCTGCCGTGGCGGTAGAACGTCAGGCGGCGGGATTCACTCTGACCGGCCTCGCCGCCCTGCCCGCTTATTCGCG
Source organism: Ferriphaselus amnicola (assembly GCF_000974685.2). Lineage (NCBI taxonomy): Bacteria > Pseudomonadati > Pseudomonadota > Betaproteobacteria > Nitrosomonadales > Gallionellaceae > Ferriphaselus > Ferriphaselus amnicola. The sequence continues at coordinate 547,981 of NZ_AP018738.1, read as the reverse complement.
CAGCAGCCGCGACGCGCAGTATTTTTTCGTCAACGGCCGATTCATCCGCGACAAGGTGTCCAGCCACGCGCTGCGCCAAGCGTATCAGGACATTCTGCACGGCCAGCGCCATCCGGCTTTCGTGCTATTCCTCGAACTGCCGCCGGAGCGGGTGGACGTGAACGTACATCCGGCCAAGAGCGAAGTCCGCTTCCGCGACAGTCAGGCGATCCACTCCTTCTTGTTCCACACAGTACAGGACGCGCTGGCTGCGCCGAATGCCGAGGTCGCCGCACCGCAACCAGCCGTTGTGCAAAGCCCTGCACCCAACTCGGCCAGTTCGTGGCTGCCGCCGCGCCAGCAGACCATGCCACTGCAAGCTGCCGAGCCGCTGGCTTTTTACGACGCGCTGTTCGGTCGCCGCGACACCGCGCCTCAAGCCAAACCCCAGATCACCCCGCCCAACGAGCCCGTCGAACACGGCGCGCCTCCGCTGGGTTTCGCCCTAGCTCAACTTTCCGGCATCTACATACTGGCGCAGAACGCACACGGGCTAATCGTGGTCGATATGCACGCCGCGCACGAGCGCATCGTCTATGAGCGACTGAAGACCGCCTTCGACGCGCAGGGCATTCCCACCCAGCCGCTGTTGATTCCGGTGACGTTCGCCGCCGAAGCGTTGGACATCGCCACCGTGGAAGAAGCGCAGGATGCGTTGCGCCAGCTCGGTTTTGACCTCGCCCCGATCTCGCCCACCGTGCTGGCAGTACGCGCCATGCCCGCGCTGCTCAAGCAGGCGCAAGCCGAAGCCGCCGCACGCGAAGTGCTGCACGAATTGCGCGAATTCGGCGTCAGCCGTGCGCTGACCGAGCGCCGCAATGAACTTCTGGCGACGCTAGCCTGTCACAGCGCCGTACGCGCCAACCGCCAGCTGACCCTGCCCGAAATGAACGGCCTGCTGCGTGACATGGAACAGACCGAGCGTGCCGATCAGTGCAATCATGGTCGCCCGACTTGGTTCCAGTTGACCATAGCCGAGTTGGACGCGATGTTCATGCGAGGAAAGTGAGGAAATCATGAGTAACGGAATCCATATCGTTTGCCCCCATTGCGAGGCGATCAACCGCGTTCCAGCCGACAAGCTGGGCGATCAGCCGACTTGCGGCAAGTGCAAGTACCTGCTGTTCTCCGGACATCCGCTGGAGCTGAACGAAAGCAACTTCGAGCGCCACATCAGCCGCAACGACATTCCAGTGCTGGTGGATTTCTGGGCACCTTGGTGCGGCCCATGCCAGATGATGGCGCCCGCCTTCGCCCAAGCCGCACAACGTCTGGAGCCCAATTTCCGCGTCGCCAAACTGAATACCGAAGAAGCCCAGATGCTGGCTGGCCGCTTCAATATCCGCAGTATTCCCACACTGGCCTTGTTCAAAGGTGGCCGTGAAGTGGCACGCCAAACCGGTGCAATGGATGCCAACGGCATCGTCAACTGGAGCAGATCTAAATCATGAGAACTGCACTTGGCATCGCACTCCTCGCCCTCCTCATCGGCTGCGCCGAAGATCCCTATCGTGCCGTCTATGATGGCGTGAAGAATCGCAATGAAGCGCTCAAAACACCGAGCGACCGAGCCATGTCATCTCCTGCGCCCAGTTACGATGCCTACCGAAAAGAGCGCGAGCAACGCGAAAAATCAAGCGAATAACCCTGAAGTTCCCCTAAGTATTGTCGATACCACGTATTCGGAGTAGGGTTCAGTCCACTTTGATTCTTCACGAGTAGCGCATCGATTCGTTTTGCGCGCCTTGACGAACATTTCCCGGGGAGGGAGTCATGAAGTACGCACAGGAACGCACCGCCAGCGGCGAGATTTTGCGCTTGGTCATCCAAAAGATGGCCGCGCAACCCGCCGCTTTTGCACCGCTGAACTATACCGTCTGGTACGAACATCTGGCGGGCATCAACCCCGAGTTGTCAATGGCAATGGAGCGACTGCTCAGTGCGGACAAAAAGCTGGATGATGCTGTAATTGAAAAGCTCTACGCCCAGTTCATTTCCGAGTCTGATCTCAAAGCTGAACTTGCATTCCAAGATGGCATGAAGCAGCTACTAGGAAAAGTCGCCAGTTTTGCAGAGCAAGCTGACCAACAGGTCAGCCAATTCGGCAACAGCCTGCAAAACTATAATGATGCGTTGCGCCCCGACATCGATCTGAGCAAATTAGAAGCCATGATCGGCAATATGAGCCAAGATACCCAGAAGATGCACGGCTCCATGCAACATCTGCAATCGCAACTGGAGGCCAGCAAGCAAGAAGTCGAGAAACTGAATAAGGAACTTAAGTCAGCGCAAGGTGAGGCATTGACCGATCCACTCACAGGCGTGGCCAACCGCCGAGGTTACGAAACCAAAGCCAAGGCCATCCTCGCCGACTCCGCCGTTGTCGCCAAAGGCATTTCCATGCTGATGCTGGATATTGACCACTTCAAAAAGGTGAACGACACCTTCGGCCACTTGTTCGGTGATAAAGTGATTCAGGCCGTCGCCTCCATGCTCAAGACCAAGGTCAAAGGGCAAGACATCGTTGCCCGACTCGGCGGTGAAGAGTTCGGCGTGCTCTTGCCAGAGACTGACATCAAAGGCGCGTTTGTAGTTGCCGAGCAGATTCGGCAAGGCATAGAGAAAAGCAAGATACGCCGTCAAGATGCGCAAGACCCCATCGGTGGCGTCACCATTTCCATCGGTGTAGCATGCTTTAGTGGCGATCTCACGCTACTGATGGATCAGGCCGACAAAGCACTTTATGCCTCCAAGCAGGGTGGACGGAATCGCACCACTGTTTTTGGTCAAAAATAAGCTCAAGCCAGACTAGCGACTGCCGATAATCAGGCGTATCTCTCTACGTGGAGGCCGCCATGAAAATCTCCAATTCGACTCTGGACTTACAGTCTAGCCATGCCCAGTCCAGCCGACTGGAAGTCAAAGAATCCCTGCGCATGTGGGTCGGACAGCGACCGCCACAACGCGGAGAATCGGCTCCACCTCCCCCTCCACCAAGAAGTACCGTGAACATTTCGGATGCTGCACGAGCACGCCAAGCTGGAGATGCGAGCGCGATCGAGAATGCGGCCCAAGATGCCCAAAGCCAACCCGAGATGCAGCTATTGATCTCGCTGGTCGAAGCCCTGACTGGTCATAAGGTCACGCTGTATAAACCCGAGAGCCAAGGAACCACAACCGCTAGCGATACGCCCGTCGCCGCTGCCGCATCCAATGAACAACAGCCGCAGCGTCCCGCCGGATACGGCGTGGAATATGACCACAGCGAGACCTACAGTGAGTCGGAATCGACCACTATGCACGCCAGCGGCACGGTCAAGACCAGCGACGGCAAGGAGATTTCTTTCCAGATTGATTTATCCATGCAGCGCCAATACACCGAAACCAGCAGCGAGAGCATCCGACTCGGTGATGCCGTACGCAAGACCGACCCGCTGGTCATCAATTTCAACGGAACCGCTGCGCAACTGCAAGACCAACGCTTCGCTTTCGACCTCAACAGCGACGGACAGAACGAGCAGATCAACATCCTCGCTTCCGGCAGCGGCTATCTGGCTCTGGACAAGAATGCCGACGGCAAGGTCAACAATGGCAACGAACTGTTCGGCACCCTCAGCGGTAACGGCTTTGCCGACCTCGCCAAATACGACAGCGACCAGAACGGCTGGATCGACGAAAGTGACCCCGTGTTCAAACAACTCAAGGTAATGACGCAGGATGCCAAGGGTGTAGCGACACTGAGCTCACTCGCTGAGAAAGGCGTAGGTGCAATCTCGCTCGGCTCTATCGCCACTCCGTTCGACATCAAGAACACATCCAACCAGTTGCTGGGCAGTGTGCGTAGCAGCGGCGTGGTGTTGAATGAGAACGCCACCGCAGGCACGGTGCAGCAGATCGACCTGACGGCTTAGGCCAGCGGTTTCCTCGCCACCAAGTCGATCAGCGCCGACATGCCGTCGTGCCCTGCGCCTTCGTGGATGATGCTGTCGTGTTCCCGCAAAAGCAGAATTTCCATGTCGGAAAACTCGGCGCGCAACATCGCTTCGGTGTAAAGATTCTCGGCCTGTGACGGCCCGCCAGTGCGGTATTCGAGCTGGCGCGGCGTGTAACCTTGCAGCAACAACAGCCCGCCAGATTTCAGGCAGCGCTTAATATTGGCAAACATCTGCTCACGCAAACCGGGCGGGGTGAACTGAATGAAAATCGCCACCACCACGTCGAAGCGGGCGACTCCCCAATCCCATTGCATCAGGTCAGCCTGCTCGAAAGCCACCGCCACGCCACGCTCTCCGGCCAGCTTCTGCGCCTTGGCGATGGCGACCGGCGAGCTGTCCACCGACAATACATTCAGTCCGTGCTCAGCCAGCCAGACTCCGTTGCGGCCTTCGCCATCAGCCACCGCCAAACAACTCATGCCCGAATGTAGCCGCTCATGCTGCGATTGTAGAAATGCGTTCGGCTCGGTACCAAAATGGTAATCCTCGCCAGCATAACGCTCGTTCCACACACTCATACGCCCCCCAACAGGTACCACCACGCACTGAGCGTGAAAAAAGAAAGGATCAATCCGACCGCCACCATCAGCGTTGCCAGCGGCGGATCGAGATCGTGTTCGCTGGCCACGATGGCGGCAGTGATCATCGGCGGCATGGCAGCCTCGAACAGCGTCACTTGAATACTTTGCCCGTGTGCGCCCAGCAGCGGAACGTAAAGCAGATAGATCGCCAGCGGCGCAAGAATGAGTTTGAAGCCCAGCCCAAGGGCGAGGTTGCGACGATGCTCGGCAATATGCCCGAGGCGCAGTTGCAGGCCGACCGACAGCAAAGCAAGTGGTGCTAAGGTATCGCCCAGCCGCTTGAGCAAAGCGCTGAACCAGTCCGCATATTCCACGGGGATCAGCAACAAAGCCAACAGCAGCGAGATGAACGGCGGGAACAGCACGATGCGCTTGACGATCTGCGCCGCCGTCGGTCGCCCTGAGGAATAGATGCCCGCGAAGGTGATGCCCAATACGGACAGCGCGAAGAATGAACCCAACTGGTCGGCGATGATGGCCGTGGTCAGCCCCTCCTTGCCATAGAACGCCTCGACCATCGGCAGCCCGAAGAACGAGGTGTTACCCAGCCCGCCAACTAGGATCAGCGCCCCCACCGTCGCGCGCGGCAAGTTGAGCCAGCGCCCTACCAGCCAGAAGAACCCCGCCGACAAGCCGAACTCCAGCCAGGCCATCATGCCCGTGAGCAGCACGTCGCCGGAAAGTTTGAGTTGATGGATGTAGAGCAGCGTCAGCGCGGGCAGCGAAACGTGGATGATGAAACTGTTCAGCGTCGCCGGCGCGTTGTCGGGCATCCGCCGGAATCGCTTCAACAACATCCCGGCGATAAAACAGAGAATGAGCAGGAGGAGGTTGTTCAACCCTCTCCCCTTCCCCCTCTCCCGCAAGCGTGAGAGGGGTATGAGCGGCTACGACCCCTCGCCCCGAGAGGAGAGGGAGCAGGGAGAGGGTGCATCATATTGCGTGTTACGCCGGCACGTTCGCCGAAATGAACGCCTTCAGTATCGCCACGTCCGCATCCATTTTCACACAGCGTTGCGGCAGGTCTTCGATGCCTTCCAGTGCGGCGGGACGTTCGGGCTGACGACCCAAGGCTTCGACGATGGTTTCTTCGAATTTAGCGGGCAGCGCGGTTTCCAAGCAGATCAGTGGCAAGCTGGGGCGGCGTTGCTCTAGGCCGACCTTGAGGCCATCGGCCGTATGCGTATCAACCATTACGCCGTATTCCTCCCACATCTCGCGGATGGTCTTGAGGCGATCTTCGTGCGTGCTCTTGCCGGAAGAAAAGTGGAACTTCGGCAACGCGTGCCAATAATCCGTGCCCTTGATGGTGAACGCGGCTGCGTCAGGTGCCGCACCCGCATCTACCTTGCTCCAGAATTCGCGTACTTTCGCGCCGTCGCGCCCGACCAGATCGAACACGAAGCGCTCGAAGTTGGATGCCTTGGAAATATCCATCGACGGACTGCTGGTCTCATAAGTGTGCGCCGTGCCGCGTGGACGATACACACCGGTGCGAAAGAACTCGTCCAGCACGTCGTTCTCGTTGGTCGCCAAGATCAACTGGCCGATAGGCAAACCCATCATGCGCGCGATGTGGCCTGCGCAGATGTTGCCGAAGTTGCCGGACGGCACCGAGAACGCCACCTGCTCATCGTTGGACTTCGTCGCAGCGAAATAGCCCTTGAAGTAGTACACGATCTGCGCCGACACGCGCCCCCAGTTAATGGAGTTCACCGTACCGATCTTGTGCGCAGCTTTGTAAGCATGGTCATTCGACACCGCCTTCACCAGATCCTGCGCATCGTCGAACATGCCGTTGACAGCGATGTTGAAGATGTTCGGATCTTGCAGCGAATACATCTGCGCACGTTGAAACGACGACATTTTGCCGTTCGGCGACAGCATGAACACGCGGATGCCGCGCTTGCCGCGCATCGCGTATTCCGCCGCAGAACCGGTGTCACCCGAAGTCGCACCGAGGATGTTCAACTCAGCATGGTCTTTCGCCAACGCGTACTCGAACAGATTGCCCAGCAACTGCATCGCCATGTCTTTGAACGCCAGCGTCGGACCGTTGGACAGCTCCAGAATGTACACACCGTCCGTCACCTTGCGCAGCGGCGTGACATCGGCAGCATTGCTGTCGGCACGGCCATTGCAATACACCTCGGCGGTGTAGGTCTTGCTGATGATGGCGCGCAGGTCATCCACCGGAATGTCGGTAGCGAACTTGGACAGCACCTCGAACGCGAGATCGGCATAGGACAGATTGCGCCAAGCATCCAACTCAGCTCGCGTCACCTGCGGATAGTGCTCCGGCAGATACAGCCCGCCATCCGGTGCGAGCCCGCCGAGCAGAATTTCGGTAAAGGTTTTGGCGGGGCTATTGCCGCGTGTGGAGATGTATTTCATCTTACTTTCCCAGCTCTTCCAGCCTCAACTTCGTCACTTTCCCTGCCACCACACCCAGCGCTTCAATCTTAACAATCGCTGCATTTATACGTTTCTCGCGGGTCTGGTGGGTCAGCATGATGAGGTCGGTCTGGGTTTCGCCTTCGCCGGGTTCTTTTTGGATCACGGCGTCGATGGAGATTTGCTCGTCGGCCAAGATGCGGGTGATGTCGGCCAACACGCCGGGCTGGTCTTGCACACGCAGGCGCAGGTAGTAGCTGGTCGTCACGTCGTCCATCGCCAGAATCGGCAGATCGGCCATGGCATTGGGCTGGAAGGCCAGATGCGGCACGCGATTCTCTGGGTCGGCGGTGTGCATGCGGGTCACGTCCACCAAGTCAGCAATGACAGCGCTGGCGGTCGGTTCGGCCCCTGCTCCTTTGCCGTAATACAGTGTCGCGCCGACGGCGTCGCCCTGCACCAGCACGGCGTTCATCGCGCCTTCGACATTGGCGATCAGGCGCTTGGCCGGGATCAGCGTCGGATGCACGCGCAGCTCCACCCCTTCCGGCGTGCGTTTGGTGATGCCCAGCAGCTTGATTCGGTAGCCCAGTTGTTCGGCGTACTTGATGTCGGCGGCGTCCAGCTTGGAGATGCCTTCGATGTAAGCCTTGTTGAACTGCACCGGCGTGCCGAAGGCGAGCGCGGACAGAATGGTGATCTTGTGCGCGGCGTCCACGCCTTCGATATCGAAGGTCGGATCAGCTTCGGCGTAACCCAGACGTTGCGCTTCTTTCAGCACGGTGTCGAAGCTCAGGCCCTTGTCGCGCATCTCGGACAAGATGAAGTTGGTGGTGCCGTTGATGATGCCGGCGATCCACTCGATGCGATTGGCGGTCAGCCCTTCGCGCACCGCCTTGATGATGGGGATGCCGCCCGCGACCGCCGCCTCGAACGCGACCATCACGTTCTTGTCTTGCGCCGCCTTGAATATCTCGTTGCCGTGCGTCGCCAGCAGCGCCTTATTCGCCGTGACGACATGCTTGCCATTCGCAATCGCCTTCATCACCAGCTCTTTGGCCACACCGTAGCCGCCGATCAGTTCGATGACGATGTCCACTTCAGGGTCGGCCACCACAGAAAAAGCATCATCCGTCACGCGGCAAGCGCCACCAGTCACCTTGTTGGCCAGCTCCAGATTGCGATCCGCCACCACGGTGATGCGGATGGGACGACCGGCACGGCGAGTGATCTCTTCCGCGTTGCGCTGCAATACGGTGAATGTGCCACCACCGACGGTGCCGATGCCTAACAGGCCTACATTGATTGGTTTGGTTGCGGCATAACCTTCGCTATGCTCAGGTGAGCCTTCACCGAAACTCGCTTTGCTCGTTTTCATTTTGATGCCTTTAGTTGTAGGGTGGGCACGTATTCGTGCCCACCGTTAATCCGCGTGAGCACGAAGCGTGCCCACCCTACTTTCTTAATTTGAACCGTGACGCTTGCGATAGCTTTCCAGAAAGCGTGCGATGCGGCTGATCGCATCGGTCAAGTCATCTGAATTGGGCAAGAACACAATGCGCAAATGATCGGGGCTCTTCCAATTGAAACCGCTACCCTGCACCACCAGCACCTTCTCGGTTTCCAAGAGTTCGAGGATGAACTTCTGGTCGTCTTCGATGGGGTACATCTTGGGGTCGAGCTTGGGGAACAGATACAGCGCCGCCTTCGGTTTGACGCAGGTCACGCCGGGAATCTCGGTCAGAAGCTTGTACGCGAGATCGCGCTGTTTGGCTAGACGTCCGCCGGGCGCGACCAGATCGTTGATGCTCTGATAACCGCCCAGCGCCGTCTGGATCGCGTACTGCCCCGGCACGTTGGAGCACAGGCGCATCGAAGCAAGTATGGTCAACCCGTCGATGTAGTCTTGCGCCGGTTTCTTGTTGCCGGAGACCACCATCCAGCCCGAGCGGTAGCCGCAAGCGCGGTAGTTCTTGGACAGGCCGTTGAGCGTGACGAACAGCACGTCGTCCGCCAGCGAGGCGATGGAAGTGTGCATCGCTGCGTCGTACAACATCTTGTCGTAGATCTCGTCGGCGAAGATGATGAGATTGTGCTCGCGGGCGATCTGGATGATGTCGTGCAGCAGCGCGTCGGAATACAACGCGCCGGTCGGATTGTTCGGGTTGATGATGACGATGGCGCGTGTGTTCGGCGTGATCTTGCTGCGGATGTCAGCCAGATCCGGCATCCACTCGTTCGCCTCGTCGCAGATGTAATGACGCGCCGTACCACCGGCCAGCGTCACTGCCGCCGTCCACAGCGGATAGTCAGGCGCAGGCACCAGCACTTCGTCGCCGGTATTGAGTAAGCCCTGCATCGCCATCACGATCAGCTCGGATGCGCCGTTGCCGATGAAAATATCTTCCAGACCCACACCCTTGATGCCCTTCTGCTGGGTGTAGTGCATGATGGCCTTGCGTGCAGCGAACAGCCCTTTGGAATCGGAATAGCCAGAGGAATTCGGCAGATTGAAGATCACATCCTGCTGGATCTCTTCCGGCGCATCAAAGCCGAACGGCGCCAGATTCCCGATGTTCAGCTTGATGATGCGATGACCTTCTTCCTCCATCTGCTTGGCTCGCGCCATGACAGGGCCGCGAATGTCGTAGCAGACGTTGGCCAGCTTGGCAGATTTCAGCACTGGGCGCGAGACGGGATCGTTATTGGCTTGCATGACTTCTTTCATTCAAACGCAGCCCGAGAACACGGTGGTAAAATCCGCCGCAATCAAAAACGGGAACTGCAAAGGTCGCGATTTTACCGCGCCAGAACCCCGCACAGCAAATGGAGTCAGCAGATGAAGCTACATCTCACCAAAACCGGCAATCAAAACACCTTCACCGGACACGGCCCAGGCTACGTTGCCGTCAACGGCCTGCACTACGAACAAGCACTGGTGGTCATGGCTGGACAGGTGCGTACAGACTGGAACGTGAGCGACTTCGACGCACTCACCGAAGCCCATTTCGACTACTTTCTGGAACTAAAACCGGAAGTCCTGCTGCTCGGCACCGGCAACCAACAACGCTTCCCGCACCCGCGTCTGTATCGCCGCCTGATCGAGGCGGGCATCGGCATCGAGTGCATGGACACCGCAGCCGTCTGCCGCACCTACAGCATCCTCGTCGCCGAAGACCGCCACGTCATCGCCGCCGTTCTGATGCGTTAATCGCCAGTTTCGGTTACCATACGCGCCCGCTGCAAGTTCACCCCAGCAGCGGCACACCTGAAACACCTCGGAAGCTTGGCAGAGTGGTCGATTGCACTAGTCTTGAAAACTAGCATACCGAAAGGTATCCAGGGTTCGAATCCCTGAGCTTCCGCCAGAATCTGGCTCAAAACAGAACGGTTCCCACAGCCTCACGTCAGACTGGGCAACAACCGAGCCCACCAAGTTGCCCCCCATATCGCCCTCGCAATTAACCTTACTTATCCTTTTTGCGGTGTACTACTCTCACATTCATTAGAACAGAGCGTAGGCGAACCCAATGAGCAATGCTCCGGCCAGAATATCGGACCACACTTGCATCCACAAAGGCGGATTAGACATAGAAATTGGACCAAACATGTAATTGACACCACGAATCCGACTTGAGTAATAGTCCACGCACAACAATACTGCCAAAATTTTACCTACATTATCAAACATGTAGACATACCCAGATTGTGGCGACAGTGCCCATGCCAAACCAAATAGAAAAAAATTGCACACCATAAAGCAATCAATAAGTAAGTTTGAAAAGATAGTTTAATTGTCACTTTCATTCACAATGATCAAGAAACACCCGAGGTATCCAGGGTTCGAATCCCTGAGCTTCCGCCAGAATCTGGCTCAAAACTGAGCCGCTATATCCGCCTCACGTCAGACTACGCACACAACCGAACCCACCTCCCGGCGTGCGGAAATTGGTGGTCTGGCCCTGATAGAGCCGCGCCGCGACCAACTGGATCTGGCCGTCATAGACGTAACAACGCACATCGTATTTGAGCGCGGCATCGCCCTCCGCTTGCGGGACAAGGCGCTCACCGGGCACAGCCAGCCGCTGCGCGACGTAGTCGCCTTGCAATATCTCAGCGAACACCCGCTTAGTCAGCTTGTCGCCACGATACGCGCCCTTACTACCGTAGCCACTATTGGGCTTGAAGAACCACTGCTTGCGCTCGGCCCAGAGCTGCTCCTCCATCTCAGGTTTTACCATCAATGTCTGCGGCACACCTGCTTGCAGCATGGCGATGTCAGCAACATCCGCACCCAGCGCGTGCAACGCAACCGCATCTGTTAGCCGCGCCAGATTACGCTTATCGGCATAGCGGGCATACGCCTCGGGATGGGGTGTCAGCACCACGCGCCCAGCCGACATCGCCTCGAGCAAGTTGGGGGTGCTTGCCAGCGAGAAATCGGTCAGCCGGTTGTAGATCAGATCGATCTTAGCGGCCCCGAGATACAGACCGTCGCTGCGCAACTCAAAGGCCGACGGATCAGCGATCATCGCTGTGATGCCCGCCCGCTCGAACATCGCCTTAGCCAGCAAGAATTCGGGATAGAGGTATTGCGACTCAGGCTGTTCGTCCACAATGGCCACCGTCTTGAGCGGCACATCACCCCGCGCCCGCCGCCACTCGTTCAGAAACATCTCAAGGAAAACCTGCTCGGGGTGAGGCACTGCCAGCGACGTACCGGGAAGCACCGGTGCCTGCTGGCTCTCAAGCAACAAGGCATTCAGAAAACCGCCGCCCGCATTGGTGTTGATCTCGATCAAGTGCGCGCCGTCGGCATTGAGGTGAAAGTCGTAACCGAAGAACACGCCTTGAGCGCCGCTCGAAGACGCCACCGCCGACCACCCCGGCAAGCTCACCACGCGCTCCACGGCCGCAATCACCGCGCGCATCTGCTCCACCTGAGTTGCCGAGGCAAACACCATCACATCTGAGTACAAATGTGGGCAGCGTTCAGCGACCAACTCCGCGATCCCCGCCTGTTGCAACTGCGACTCCAGCGCCGCCCGATCGATCAGCGCCGACCGACTCTCGGCATTCAACGACATCACCTGCATCTCATCCACCACGTCTTCACCCAAAATCCACTCGCTACTTATCAAAGTGACTCGAAAATCCCCGCCGCGCCCATGCCCGTGCCGATGCACATGGTCACCATGCCATAGCGCTGTTGGCGACGGCGCAGGCCGTGCAGCAAGGTCGCAGTGCGGATCGCGCCAGTCGCGCCCAGCGGATGACCCAGCGCGATCGCCCCACCCAGCGGATTGACTTTGGCGGGATCAAGACTGACCTCCTGCATCACCGCCAGCGCCTGCGCGGCGAACGCCTCGTTCAGCTCGATCCAGTCCATATCGCCAAGTGCCAACCCAGCCTGCGCCAATGCACGCGGGATCGCCTCTTTCGGGCCGATGCCCATGATCGAAGGTTCCACGCCCGCTACGCTATAGCTGACGAAGCGCGCCAGCGGCGTCAGATCATAGCGCTTCAGCGCCGCTTCCGAACACAGCAGCACCGCCGCTGCGCCGTCCGACATCTGCGAGCTATTGCCCGCCGTCACGGAACCCTCGCGAGCAAACGCCGGTTTAAGTTTTGCCAAGGCTTCCAGCGAGGTATCGGCGCGCGGACCTTCGTCCTGCGCCACGTCACGCACCTTGAGCGAGGCTAGCCGGGTCAGCAGATCAGCCGTTCTTTCTTCGATGCGAAAGGGTGAAATCTCGGCGACAAACTCGCCGTTGGCCTGCGCTGCCAAGGCACGCTGATGGCTGCACAGCGCGAATTCGTCTTGCGCCTCGCGCGACACCTGCCAGCGCGCCGCCACTTTTTCCGCCGTCAGCCCCATTCCGTAGGCGATGCCGAGATGCTCGCTACCCGCAAACACCGCAGGATTGTAAGACGGCTGGTGGCCGCCCATCGGCACCAGACTCATGCTTTCGACCCCGCCCGCCAGCACCACCTCCGCTTCACCCAAGCGGATACGATTGGCCGCCTGCGCCACCGCCTCCAGCCCAGACGCGCAGAAGCGATTCACCGTCACGCCCGGCACGCTATTCGGCAACCCAGCCAGCAACAACGCCATGCGCGCCACGTTCAAACCTTGCTCCGCTTCCGGCATGGCGCAGCCAACCACCACATCGGCGATCGCCGCAGGATCAAGTGACGGCGCTTGCGCCAACACGCTGCGCAACACATGCGCCAGCAAGTCGTCTGGACGAGTCGCGTGGAACATCCCGCGCGGCGCTTTACCCACCGGCGTGCGCGTTGCGGCAACGATGTAGGCTTCCTGAATCTGTCTGTTCATGCTCGCCCCCGCATCACTTTGCCCGTATCTCGTTCAAACCCCAGATCCAGTCTGACAAGCGCATCTTGCCTTGCAAGGCCAACTGCTCTTTTTGCGGCCACAGCAGGATGAACGGGCCTTTGTCGGCATAGCTGATGGGACGGCCATTCAAGCGAGTCGCCAATATCGCCGGGCTGGACTCGATGTCCGATGCGGACAGATTGTCGCGGTAGCCGTCGAGGGCGACGAGAGAGAGCGGCCGCCCGATGAGCTTTTGTGCCTTGAGTAAGTCCGTCAGCAACACGCCCTGAAACGTGCCGCGCTGCCCCCAATGCGTCGTCAGCGTGGTCTGGTAGATCGGCAGGCGCTCGATCTCTGCTTGTGTCAGCTTGACCGGCTTGCTCCCTCCAGAAATCAATAGTTCGGCGACGGAACCGGTCAACGATGCGAGCGGGTTTTTTAGCGCCGCATAGTCAGCCGCGCTAGCCGACGGTAACCAAGCAAGTAGTGACAGTGCAAACAGTGTGCGCAGAAAAGTCATGCTCAATTCCTCAACGGTTTGCTGTGTTTCAGCATGTGTTCGATACGCGCCTGAGTCTTGTCGGTGGCGAGCAGCTCCATGAAATGGCGGCGTTCGAGGTCGAGCAGCCATTGTTCATCCACCCGCGTGCCCGCATCCACGTCGCCGCCACACATCACTTCGGCGATGCGGCTGGCGATGTCGTGGTCGTGCTCGGAGATGAAGCCACCTTCGAGCATGTTCACGATGCCCACCTTGAGCGTCGCCAATGCACTGCGCCCTGCGACGGGGAACAGCTCGGCTTGTGGCGGACGGTAAGCCGTAGCGGCAAGCGCGGCAATCTCTTGCTTGGCGACGTGCAGCAGCTCGTAACGATTCATCACGATGTGATCGCCGGGACGCAGATAGCCCAGTTCGCGCGCCATTTCGGCACTTTTTGAAACGTCGCTCATGGCGATCTGCGTGAAATTACGTTTGAGGAAATGAAACACGTCGCCACCTTGGGCAGCCTGCGCAGCGCGCAGCGCCATTTCTTTACAGCCGCCGCCCGCTGGCAGCAAGCCGACGCCGATCTCGACCAGCCCGATATAGCTTTCCAGCGTGGCAACGATGCGCGCGCAGTGAATAGCCACTTCGCAGCCACCGCCCATCGCCAGGCCATCCACTGCCGCGATCACCGGCACCTGCGCGTACTTGAGGCGCATCGTGGTGCGCTGGAATTGGGCGACGACTTCTTCCACGCGCGGCACGTTGCCGACAGCTGCATCAAGCAGCTCACCCACCCCACCGCCACCCGCCACGGTGTATTTGACTCGGCTGGCGACTTGCTTGAGCTTACCGAGCAGACCGGCTTCGGGCGGATCCTCGCGCACGCCTTGCATCACTTGCAACAGATTCGCGCCCACCGAGAACGGCGGCTCGGCCTGCCAGATCACCAGCCCGCTGAAATGCGCCTCGGCCTCGTCCACCGCACGCTGAATGGCGTCCAATACGCCACTGCCGATGGTGTGCATCTTGGAATGAAAGCTGAGAATGGCGATGTCGTCGCCCATGTGCCACAGCCGCGCATCCTCCGTCTCGAAGATGGTTTCGCCGTACTGGCTCGTCTCGCCATAGAGTTGGGCGGGGAAAAGCTGGCGGCGATAGACGGGGAGCGTAGAACGAGGCTGCTGACTGGCGTCCACAGGCGCATAGGATCCTTCTTGTGTATGCACGCCCGTCCGATCCGCTTCCAGCGCCCAGCCCGGCAATGGCACGTTAGCCAGTGCACGGCCTGCGGCGATGTCCTCGGAAATCCAGCCGGCCACTTGCTGCCAGCCCGCCGCCTGCCATATCTCGAATGGCCCTCTATCCCAGCCAAAGCCCCAGCGCATGGCGAAATCAAGGTCACGGGCGTTGTCGGCGATGTGTTCGAGCTGCCAGGCGCAATAGTGAAACACGTCGCGGAACACCGCCCACAGGAACTGCGCCTGCGGATGGTTACTGGCATGCAGCGCGGACAATTTCCGAGTCCAGTCGCGCTCGCGCAGAATGTTCTGCACCTCGTCCGCCGCTTTGCCTGCGGACAGCCGATACTCGCCGCTGTGTCGGTCGAGCACGTGGATATCCTTGCCAACCTTGAGATAGACGCCGCGCTTGCTCTTCTGCCCCAGCGCGCCTTCCGCCACCAGCCGCTCGAACCAGTCCGGCAGCGCGAACATCGCATGCCAAGGATCGTCGCGCAGCGTCTCACGCATCATGGCGACAACGTGAGCGAAGATATCGAGGCCAACCACATCCAGTGTGCGGAAGGTGGCACTCTTGGGACGACCAAGGTAGCGCCCGGTCAGCGCATCCACAGTGTCGAAGCTCAGCCCGAACGTCTGCGCGTGATGCTGGGTGGCGCGCATGGAAAATACGCCAATGCGATTGGCGATGAAGCTAGGCGTGTCCTTGGCGCGCACCACGCCCTTGCCCAACGAGGAAACAAGGAAGGTTTCGAGCTGGTCGAGCATCGCTGCTTCCGTGTCACGGCTGGCGATCAGCTCGACCAGATGCATGTAACGCGGCGGGTTGAAGAAATGGATGCCGCAAAAACGGTGGCGAAGCTGTTCAGGGAATGCCTGCGCCAGCGTGTTGATGGACAAGCCAGAGGTATTGCTGGCGAAGATGGCACGTTCGCCGAGGTAAGGTGCGACCTTGCGGTAGAGATCGGACTTCCACTCCAGCTTCTCGGCGATGGCCTCGATCACCAGATCGCAGCCGCGCAACTTGTCCAGATGGTCGGCATAGTTAGCTGGCTGGATGATAGCCAGCTTGGCAGGACTAGCCAGCGGCGCGGGGTCGAGATTTTTCAAGACATCCAATGCCTTGACCACATTGGCATTCGAATCGCCCTCGGCAGCACCCGCAAGGAGTACGCCGGTGGGTTCCCCGCCGCTACGCAGCGAACCTTCCGCAGGAAGCTCGAACAGCAGCGTCTGCACACCGGCATTGGCCAGATGCGCCGCGATCTGCGCGCCCATCACTCCCGCTCCCAGCACCGCCGCACGGCGAATAAAGAAACCTGATTTCATCTGCAACGCTTTCAATAGCGCCCTCCCGTGATCGGGCGGGCGAAAGTACGATCAGAAACCGTGACTGTATTGCATTCCCAGAATGTTCGACGACAGCGAAGTGAACGTTCCCACCAGATTACCCGATGCTGTAGCGGTTTTATTGTCGGCGATCGGCGCATTGGCCATGAACAAATGGGCGTAACTCACATCCAGCGCATTATTCTGATCAAACTTGTATTGGCCACCCAGCGCCAGCCAGATGCGATTTTGATCGGGCATACGAGCAGTGCGGAACGTATCAGATACAGGCGTCTGATCGTAAGCCACCCCGATACGGGCGGTGCGCTGTGTGTCGTAGTGGTAGTTGGCTCCGACCGCCACTCGCGTGGTATCACGCCAATTTTCCGGTGTTGTGGAGAGTGCTACTCCATTCGCACCCCGCACGACCAGACTCTGCACAGAACTCCAGCCAGTACGGGTGATGTCAGCCATCACATCCCAGTGATCGTTCATCTGGTGAAACAAGCTAAGCGACAGCGTATCAGGCACTTTGAGCGCCAGCGTCGCGGGAGCGTTACTCACTAAACCTGCCAGCGCGGGCGGCACAGCAGTAAAACTGACCGTGCCACTGAGGGTGTACTTGATGGCGGAGCGATAAGCCAAGCCGAATCGGGTCTGCGGTGTGACGTCCAGCATCAAGCCAAAGTTGTATCCCCAAGCGTTGTCGCTGCCACTCATGGTAGTTATACCTTGCAAGTTTGGTCCCAATCCACCGCCAGCCAGTGCGCTGTAATTCACCTGATTGCTCAACTCGCCCTTAATGCTCTGGTAATTCAATCCAGCCGCCAGCGTCAATGCATCGGTTGCCCGCCAAGATAGGGCCGGGTTTAGATTCATGGTGGAGATCGCAGATTTGGTCGCCTGAAAGCGCCCCACCCAAGTATCGCCATAATCCGTCTGCAAGCCAAAGGGGACGTTCACCCCGAAACCGGCGTGCCAAGTCGGGGAAAGCTCGCTCGATAAGAACAGGGCGGGGATGTAGTTCATTCCACCGGGATCACCGCCATTACCACCCACCGTTTGCAATGGCGCGTAATTCGCTGCGGTCATGTTGGGTGTGAACGAAGCGGAAGGTCGCACGGCGCTCGCCATCACCACGAACTGGCTACCATGCAAATGACTCATACCCGCCGGGTTGGAGTAAATCGTGCTGGCATCTTCGGCACTGGCCGTACCTGCGTAGGCCGTACCTAAACCACTAACGCTGGATTCAGACACGGCGAACCCACCTGAACCAGCGACTGCCGAAGGTATAGCTAACACCCATGCCAAACTCACCAGCAAGATCGAACTTTTTGATGTGTGTCGCATCATCCCTCCATTCTCAATGACAGACGGAGATAGTCTGCCTGCGCGCATCACCGCTACTGCAATCCAGTCTTGCCTAGCTTGGTCATAAAGCCTGGAATCGCACTCGCCACACCTGCGCCAAAGCGCTGCGCCAAACGGTCAGCCAGACCCTCATGCACGGTGAAATCGACGATGTTCTCCGCCTTGATGATGTCGCGCGCCACAAAATCCAAACTACCCACAGCATCAGCCAAGCCCAGTTCGATGCTACGCTCGCCCGTCCACACCAAGCCGCTGAACATCTCGGGGGATTGCTTCAGCCGGCTGCCTCGCCCCTGCCGCACCACATCGATGAATTGCTGATGGATCTCGCCCACCATCTGCTGGGCGTACTCCTTATGCGCTGGACTCGCTGGTGAGAAAGGGTCAAGAAAGCCCTTGTTATCGCCCGCCGTGATCAAACGCCGCTCCACGCCCAACTTCTCCATCGTGCCGGTAAAACCGAAACCGTCCATCAACACGCCGATGGAACCGACCATGCTCGCCTTATTGACGAAGATCTTGTCCGCCGCTGCTGCGACGAAATAGCCGCCGGAAGCACAAATGTCCTCGACCACTACGTACAAGGGGATATTGGGATACTTGGCGCGCAGACGACGAATCTCGTCGTTGATGTAACCGGCCTGCACCGGACTGCCGCCAGGACTATTGATACGCAACACCACGCCCTGCGTGTGCGCATCCTCGAAGGCATTTTGCAGGCTGCTGATGATGTCGTCGGCATTCGCCGCCGTATCCGAAGCGATCACGCCATGCAGATTGACCAAGGCTGTGTGATTGCTACCGCCGATGCCCGCCTCTTTCTTGGTTTCGCCCCAACCCATGAGCAGATAGAGCAGGATGAACAGATAGCCGAAGGTCAGCACCTTGAACAAGATGCTCCAGTGCCGTGACCGACGCTGCTCCTGAATCGCCGACATCGCCAGTTTCTCCAGCACACCACGTTCCCAATTATTGTTTTGCTCAGACATACTCACCTCATTTCGCCGCTAGGCATTCTCGCGCAACCAGATGCGCAACGCCACAAAATCATCCACCAACGCCAAGGGCTCAAGCGCACGTAGAGTCTCTTCGGGATGCGCGCCATGCGTCATGCCTAGCGCATCCACTCCGGCATTGAGCGCCAGTTGCAGATCGTGCGTGGTATCGCCGATCATCAGCACGCGCTCGGGTTGCACCTTCAACTCATCCATCAGCTCGATCAACATCGCCGGATGCGGTTTGGACTGCGTTTCATCGGCAGTGCGAGTGGCGTGAAAATAGTGGCGTAAACCGCTGGAATCCAACACCCGATCCAGCCCGTTGCGATTCTTGCCGGTCGCCACAGCTAGCAGATAGTTCGCCGCCTGCAACTCCTGCAAGGTCTGCTGCGCACCTGCGTACAGCGGGATCGCATCGCCCCTGAGTAAATAGTGGTGACGATAGCGCAATGCCAGATCACCATACTGATGCTCCGGCAAGGTCGGCACCGCCTGACGCAGGGCCTCGTTCAAACCCAGTCCGATCACATGACGCGCCGTCGCGTCATCCGGCTCGGCCACCCCCAGATCGCGGCAAGCCGCTTGGATGGAATCGGCGATGACGGCCGTGGAATCCATCAGCGTGCCGTCCCAATCGAACACTATCAAATCGTATCGTTTGCTCATTGCTATCCTTCAAAACAGGCGTGGATATTAACACGTAGCTCAAAATCGCCGCCCCTGTGCGACAATCCGCGCATGAACTCTACCCATGCCCCCACCACTTTTTTGCTGTATTGCCGTCCCGGTTTTGAGCGCGACTGCGCTGAAGAGGCGCAACGCCACGCACCGCGTAGCGAGATCGTCGAAGCCACTGAGAACAGCGGCTTCGTGCGTCTGCGCACCGCAGGCAAGCCGGATTACAACGCGCTGATCTTTGCCCGCCAGGTGATACGCGAGCTAGGCCATGTCGAAACCCTGCCCGAGCGCGATCGGCTCACGCCCATCCTTGCCGCACTCCCGGTAGCGCCGGAGAAGTTCAGCGCACTGTGGCTAGAAACACCGGATACCAACGAAGGCAAGGAGCTGTCGAGCTTCACCCGCCGATTTGCCCCGCTACTGGAAGAGGCGCTGAAATCCGCTGGACGGCTGGCTGAGTCCGCCAGCTTGCCGCGCTTGCACCTGTTCTTCCCCAATCGCCAGCGCGTCATCGTCGGCAGTACCGAACCCAGCAAGAGCGCAGCTTGGCAGATGGGCATCTTGCGCCAGAAGATGCCGCCGGAAGCGCCCAGCCGCTCCACCCTAAAACTCTCGGAAGCGTTCGAAGTGCTGCTGGGCGCAGACCAGACACGCTTGCTGCGTACCGGCATGACGGCGGTGGATTTAGGAGCAGCACCCGGAGGCTGGAGCTGGCAGTTGATCCGGCGCGGCATCAAGGTCATCGCCATCGACAACGGCCCGCTCAAAGGTGCGGTGCTCGGCCATCCGCTGGTCGAGCATCTGCGTGTCGATGGCTTCCGCTACCGCCCGCGCCGTCCGGTCGATTGGCTGGTGTGCGACATGATCGAACGCCCGCAGCGCGTTGCCACCTTGATGGCGGACTGGATAGGCAGCGGCACAGCGCAACACGCCATCTTCAACCTGAAGCTGCCGATGAAGAAGCGCGTCGAAACGGTCTATACCGCCCTCGCCGACTTGCGCAAACAACTGGACGAAGCTGGCGTGCGCTACCGACTGGTCGCACGCCAGCTCTACCACGACCGCGAAGAGATCACGGTGTATCTGGGACGAGCAGGCGGAGGACGCAAGAAGTGAGTTCGCTGCCACCTGCCATCTTTCTGATGGGCCCCACCGCCAGCGGCAAGACCGCCGTGGCGGTGGAGTTGGCGCAACGCTTGCCGGTGGAGCTCATCAGCGTCGATTCCGCCTTGGTCTATCGCGGCATGGACATCGGCACGGCCAAGCCGGATGCCGCGACGTTGGCACATGCTCCACACCATCTGATCGACATCATCGCCCCCACCGAAAGCTATTCCGCTGCCGCCTTTCGCCATGACGCGCTGCGGTTGATGACCGACATCACCTCGCGCGGCAAGATACCGCTGCTAGTCGGCGGCACCATGTTGTACTTCAAGGCGTTGCGCGAAGGACTGAGCGAGTTGCCGCAGGCCGATCCGGCGATACGCGCCCAACTCGATGCCGAGATCGCCGCACACGGCATCGAGCAGATGCATCAAAAACTGGCCGAGATCGACCCCGAGACCGCCGCCCGTCTGCACAACACCGACACCCAGCGCATCCAGCGCGCGATGGAGATCTATCTCATTTCCGGGCAATCGATGTCGTCGCTGTTCGCCCGCCAGACCAGCTACGCACTTCCCTACTCCGTCACGTCCATCGCCCTGATTCCCAGCGACCGCGCCGTGCTGCACGCCCGCATCGCTACGCGTTTTGAAACCATGCTGAAGCACGGATTGCTGGAGGAATTGAGCCAACTGCGCAAGGATTACCCCGCGCTGCATCCCGACCTGCCGTCCATGCGCTGCGTCGGCTACCGGCAAGCTTGGCAATTTCAGCAAGGTGAGATCGACGAACAAGGCTTGCAGGAAACTGGCATCGCCGCTACCCGTCAACTGGCGAAGCGGCAACTTACCTGGCTGCGAGGCATGGATGACGTGATTGGAGTTGATTGTCTGCAAGCCGACCTCACTCAGCAAGTGTTCAAAACCGTGCTGAATCAGCCAAACTAGAATAAAGCGCGTAAAGCATCGGTCAAGTGGCGATAGTGAAATGCGTAGCCAGTCGCCTCGATACGCCTAGGCAGCACTCGCTGCCCGTCGAGTAACAAGCTGGCGCGCTCGCCCAAGGCAATACGCAACAGCGGTGCTGGCGCGGAAAACACTACGCGACCTCCCGTCAACTGGCTCAAGGTGCGCACAAATTCAGCGTTGCTGACCGGCTCTGGGGCAGTCAAGTTGTAAGCCCCGTGCGCTTGAGCATCGTTCAACAGACGCAGCACGATCTGCACATAATCGTCGATATGTATCCAACTCATCCACTGCTCACCGTGCCCGAAGCGCACGCCGATGCCAAAGGGCAAACGCATTTTGGCTAGCAAACCGCCATCATCACTCAGCACCAAACCGGTACGCAGCAAACACACCCGCACGCCTAAGGTGGAGGCCGCAAGCGCAGCGTGCTCCCACGCAGCACACAATTCTGCCGAGTAACCGCTGCCGCCTGCAGCCGCCTCATCCAGCGTGAGTGCCTGCCGATTGCCGTAGTAGCCTATCGCCGATCCACTCAACAGCACGCTCGGTCGCACGTGTGCGGCCGCGATCTTTTGCACCAACTGCTGGGTGAGTGTGACGCGGCTATCCCACAGAGTTTGCTTGCGCTTGGCCGTCCACGCAGCATCCGCGATCGGCTCACCCGCTAGGTTGATCACGGCATCGAATGCCTGCTCCGGCAACCATTCATCCAGCGAGGCCATCGCTGCCACCGCTGCACCACAGAGACGCGCCACAGTCTCAGGATGCCGACTCAATACCGTCAACTGATGGCCTTGCGCCAGCAAGGTACGACACAGGCTACGTCCAATCAAGCCCGTGCCGCCGGTCAGTAAAATTCGCATAGAACTCCTTAGGCCAATTTGAACATCGCCAAAGTCAATTCGCGTGCTACAGCGTGATCGACGATGGGCGGCGGGTAATCCTGCCCCAATACGACACCGCTGCGCCATTGCTCATCCGCACTCATTTCCCACGGTGCATGCAAGTAGCGAGCGGGACAACCAGCGAGTTCAAGTATATAGCGGCGGATGAATTTTCCGTCGGGGTCGAAGTTCTTCGACTGAGTGACCGGATTGAAGATGCGAAACCAAGGTTGGGCATCGCAGCCGGTCGAAGCCGCCCACTGCCAGCCGCCGTTATTCGCCGCCAGATCGAAATCCAGCAGATTCTCTGCGAACCACGCCTCGCCCCAGCGCCAGTCGATCTGAAGATCCTTGACCAGGAACGAGGCCGTCACCATGCGCAAGCGGTTGTGCATGAAGCCGGTCTGCGCGAGCTGGCGCATTCCGGCATCGACCAGCGGATAGCCCGTCTGCCCAGCTTTCCAAGCGGCGAACCACTCCACATTGTTGGTGAACGCCAGATGCTCGAACTGCGGCTTGAACGCGTGGCCAACCACGCGCGGGTGGTGGTAGAGCAGCATCTGGTAGAAATCGCGCCAGATCAGTTCGGACAGCCAAGTTTGTGCGCCCTGACCGCCTCGGCAGTACGCCTCGCGTGCCAGACTGCGGATGGAAATCGTACCGAAGCGCAGATGCGGCGCGAGGTAGGACACGCCCTTCACCGCCGGAAAGTCACGCTGCTCATGGTAACGCGCCATCCGCTGCTGGAAATCCTCAAACAAGCGCATCGCGCCAGACATGCCGATCGGCATCTTCAGTTGCGATAGATTGGTCGGCTGAAAGCCTAGTTCGGCCAAACTAGGCAAGCGTAGCGGCGGCACCTGAGCCAGCGCAGCGAAATACTGCTCGGTCGGATAAGCGCGCAGATGATAGTCCGTCAGCCGTTTCAGCCAAGCATTCTTGTACGGCGTGAATACATTGAACGGCGTACCGCCGCCGGTCAGCACCTCGTCGCGCTCGAAGATCACTTGATCCTTGAAATCAAGCAGACCAATCCCCGCAGACTGTAAACGCTCCCGTACTGCCTCGTCCCGCGCAATCGCCTCCGGCTCGTAGTCGTGGTTCACATACACCGTCTGAGCGCCCAGCTGCACAGCCAGTTGCGGAATGAGTACTCGCGGATCACCGTGCAAAACGTGCAAGGCACTGCCCTGCGCGTGCAAGGCCTCGGACAGCTCGCGCACCGCCTGCCAGATAAACTCCACCCGCCGATCAGATTTATAGGGCAGCGTGTCTAGGATCGTCGTATCGAACACGAATACACAATGTGTCGCATCGCTGGATTTCAGCGCATGGTAAAGCGCGGCGTGGTCATGCAAGCGCAGGTCGCGCCGGAACCAGCATAACGAGATTCGCGAGTCTGGCATGGAAGCTCTCTGACTAGAGCCAGCCAGAGCGTTTGAAGCGGTAGTATAGAAAACCGCAGGTAGCAGAGATGATTAACAGCGCGTACAGGTAGCCATAATCCCACGCCAGCTCAGGCATGTGTTGGAAGTTCATGCCCCAGATGCCGACAAAGGCGGTCGCAACCGCAAAGATACCCGCCCAAGCGGCGAGTTTCTTGTTAACGTCGTTCTGCTCGATACTGACAGTGGACTGGCACACGAGAATGGCGGTGCTGATGGTGTCACGCACGATGTCCAGCGATGTGTTGATGCGCATCAGATGGTCATACACATCGCGGAAGTATTCCTGCGTATTTACACACGGCGGAGGTACGCGCCCGCCATGCAACTTTCCAGCGACCTCCATCAGCGGGGCAACCGCATGTTTGAGCAGTACCACCTTGCGCTTGAGTTGGTACAGATGTTCGATGTTGGCTAGCGCACTATCCTTTTCAAACAGATGATCCTCGATAGCTTCGAACTGCGACTCCAACTCATCCACCAGTGGAAAATAGCGATCAACTACAGCATCCATCAGCGCATACAGCACAAAACCTGAACCGAGTCCCAACAATTCTGGCTCACGTTCGCAACGCTCACGCACACTCTGAAAGCTCTGCTCGCTACGATTGCGCACCGACAATACGAAATTGCGGCCAACGAAGATGCTGAACTCGCCCACCGACAGCCCCACCTCTTCTAGTTCGGGCAGATGTATGACCACGAACAATTCATCGCCGTACTCTTCGATCTTGGGACGCTGGTGACCGTGCTTAGCATCTTCGACTGCGAGATCGTGTAGGCCAAACTCTTCCTGCATTTCATCAATCTCAGCATCCGTAGCATCACGCAGCTCAACCCAGACAAAACACTCAGGGCGCTCCATGTAGTCACTAATGTCAGCGACTGGAAGGTCGGCGAGTTTGACACCCTCATGGTAGGCAGCGCAGTTGATCAGCATAGGGACGTAGTTAAGAAGGTAGCTTAGTTCGTTTTGATAGTGTCAGTCATCGAAATGATACAGTAGAAACAAACCAGCGCTTGCACTGCCGTGCTGGGAGCAAGTCGATGTGCAGCATTGAACAGATGATCAAGCCGATTGAATAAGCTAAAAAAACCTGTCATTTCACTGTATTGTCCTGCGCATTCAGGCGTAAGATAAACCCCTCAATAACCACAATACTAGGAGGCCGCCATGAAACTCACCCTTCCACGCTTCGGTTCCCAAGAAGTGTCATTCTCGCAAGATTCCATCATCGAATTCCCCAATGGCTTGCCAGGATTTGAGGACTGCAAGCGCTTCAAGCTGCTGCACCGCGATGATGGTCACGAGCCGCGTGTGTTCTGGCTGCAATCGATCGACGAACCTGAAGTTGTGTTCTCTATCACCGATCCTTCTCAGCTCAAGCTGGCCTACAACGTAACTCTGAGCGATGACGAAGCTAGCACGCTGCATGTCGGTGAGAATGATGATATCTGCCTAGCTGTGATGCTCTCTCACCCACTCGAAGAGAGCGGTGAAGTGGCAATGGACAAGATTGCCGCGCTGACCCGCTCGCCGATCGCCATCAACATCACTAAGCGTCGTGCCATTCAAAAATCACTGGTCAATCCAGAGTTGACGATACACGGCTGATTTAACATACGCCAAAACAAAAAAGCCGGGATTACCCGGCTTTTTTGTTTGGTGCATCTAGCTACGATTACTCGTCAGCCACTTCCACCGCTTCAGTCACTTCTGGACGATCCACTAGCTCGATCAGAGCCATCGGAGCATTGTCGCCCTGACGGAAACCGAACTTGAGGGTACGAGTGTAACCGCCGTTACGGGTAGCGTAACGTGGGCCGATTTCATCAAACAGCTTGCCGACGATCTCACGGTCACGCAGACGGGAGAATGCCAAACGACGATTCGCCAAGCTGGGGTTCTTGCCCAAAGTGATCAGCGGCTCTACCACACGGCGCAGTTCT
Source organism: Ferriphaselus amnicola (assembly GCF_000974685.2). NCBI lineage: Bacteria > Pseudomonadati > Pseudomonadota > Betaproteobacteria > Nitrosomonadales > Gallionellaceae > Ferriphaselus > Ferriphaselus amnicola. The sequence goes on along the minus strand of NZ_AP018738.1, from coordinate 522,180 downwards.
TTGGCCTTGGGCAGGGTGGTCTTGATCGCTTCGTGACGCAGCAGCGAAACGCTCATGTTGCGCAACATTGCCAGACGGTGGCTGCTGGTGCGGTTAAGTTTTCTCAATCCTAAACGGTGACGCATGATTTTCCTCTCTTACTTCTCGGCGGCGACAGGCCAGTTTTCCAGCTTCATGCCCAGCGACAAGCCATGTTCGGCCAGCACTTGCTTGATTTCGTTCAACGACTTGCGACCCAGATTAGGGGTACGCAGGAGGTCGGTTTCGGTGTACTGGATCAAATCACCGATGTAATGGATGCTTTGTGCCTTCAGGCAGTTGGACGAACGCGGTGTGAGTTCCAGATCATCGACTGGACGCAACAGCATAGGATCGACCTTCGGTGCCTTGGGCTTCTCGACCGGAGCCGGAGTGCCTTCCAGCGCAGCGAATACGCTGAACTGCTCGACTAGAATACGAGCTGCAGAGCGAATCGCCTCTTCTGGATCAATCGCGCCATTGGTCTCGATGTCGATCACCAGTTTATCCAAGTCGGTACGCTGCTCAACGCGGGCACTTTCGACTGCGTAGCTGACGCGGCTGACCGGACTGAACGAAGCGTCCAGAACGATGTTACCAACCGAACGTGTCTCGCCAGGAACCTGACGGGAGATCGCAGAAACGTAACCACGGCCTTGTTCGACCTTGATTTCCATATCCAACTTGCCGCCCGCTGTCAGGTGAGCGATAACGTGAGATGGGTTCAGCACTTCAGTGTCAGCATCCACTTCGATGTCACCGGCAGTTACTACGCCCTGACCTTCTTTCTTCAGGTGCAGTGTCACTTCGCGGTTGGTACCATGCTGCTTGAGTACCACACCTTTGAGGTTCAGGATCAAGTCAACGACATCTTCCTGTACACCATCAATGGTGGAGTATTCGTGCAGAACATCAGCGATCTTGACCTCGGTCGGCGCAGAGCCAGGCATCGAGGACAACAGGATACGACGAAGGGCATTGCCCAGCGTGTGTCCATAGCCACGCTCGAACGGCTCCATCACAACTTTGGCCTTAGTGGCCGAGATGTTTTGGACGTCGATGATGCGTGGTTTCAGAAATTCGTTATTTGCCATGTCCAGCTCCGCGTGGATTACTTGGAATACAACTCGACGACGAGGTGCTCGTTGATTGTGGCAGGCAATTCAGAGCGCTGTGGCTTAGCCTTGAAGGTACCCTTCAGTGCCTTGGTGTCCACTTCGATCCACTCCGGGAAGCCGCGCTGTTCAGCCGCTGCCACCGATGCCTTGACGCGCAACTGAGACTTGGCACGATCAGCCACCTCAACCACGTCGCCAGTGCGCACTTGGTAGGAAGGGATGTTGACACGCTTGCCATTCACGAGAATACCGTTGTGACGAACCACCTGACGCGATTCAGCGCGGGAAGCTCCGAAACCCATGCGATAGGTAACATTGTCCAAACGGGATTCCAGACGTTGCAACAGGTTTTCACCGGTGATGCCACGTTCGCTTTCAGCTGCTGCGTAAGTCAGACGGAACTGATGCTCAAGCATGCCGTAGATACGGCGAACTTTTTGCTTCTCACGCAACTGACCGGCGTAGTCGGAAACACGTTGATTCTTCTTTTGACCGTGCTGGCCGGGTGGATAAGCGCGACGTTCAACCGAACATTTGTCAGTGAAGCACTTCTCGCCCTTCAGGAACAGCTTTTCGCCTTCACGGCGGCACTTACGGCACTTTGCATCAAGATTTCTAGCCAAGATCTATACTCCTACAATAATTAGATACGGCGCTTCTTGGGCGGACGGCAGCCGTTGTGCGGTACTGGGGTGATATCAGAGATGCTGGTGATCTTGAAACCCGCAGCATTCAGAGCACGCACAGCGGACTCGCGGCCTGGGCCTGGACCCTTGATACGCACTTCCAGATTCTTCACACCAAATTCCTGAGCAGCCTTGCCAGCAGCCTCAGCTGCGATCTGAGCTGCAAACGGTGTGCTCTTACGCGAACCCTTGAAACCTTGACCGCCGCTGGTGGACCAGGACAGCGCATTACCCTGACGATCAGTGATCGTCACGATGGTGTTGTTGAAGGAAGCGTGAACGTGAGCGATACCTTCCGCAACGTTCTTCTTGACTTTCTTGCGCACGCGAGTGCTGCTGGGCTTAGCCATGTCTCTATCCTCTTAACGAATTACTTCTTGGCGCCGGCGATAGCCTTGCGCGGTCCCTTACGGGTGCGTGCATTAGTGCGAGTGCGCTGACCACGGCACGGCAAGCCGCGACGATGACGCAAACCACGATAGCAGCCCAAGTCCATCAAGCGCTTGATGCTCATAGTCACTTCACGACGGAGGTCTCCCTCAACCGTGAACTTGCCTACTTCTTCACGCAACTTGTCCATCTCAGCATCGGTGAGGTCCTTGATCTTAGTGGACTCAGCGATACCTAGCGCCGCACAAATTCCTTTAGCGCGCGTGTCTCCGATGCCGTAAATCGCGGTCAACGCGATGACGGTGTGTTGATGATTCGGAATGTTTACCCCTGCAATACGTGCCATGCAGCTACCCTATCACTTGAAAAGTCTAAAATTAACCATACAGTTTTGATTGTTTCCAATCAACCCTGACGCTGCTTGTGACGCGGATCAGTGCAGATCACGCGCACGATGCGATTGCGCCGAATAACCTTGCAGTTACGGCAAATCTTTTTTACAGATGCTTGCACTCTCATGATGCTCTCCTTAAAACCAAATCTACTTGGAACGGAAGGTAATCCGCGCCTTGCTTAAATCATAGGGCGTCAACTCAACCATTACCTTGTCGCCCGGCAAAATACGAATGTAGTGCATCCGCATCTTTCCTGAAATGTGTCCCAGAACTATGTGGCCATTTTCCAACTTAACGCGAAAGGTCGCGTTCGGCAGGGATTCAATTACTTCGCCCTGCATTTGAATCGCATCTGCCTTACTCATCTTTATCGCGCCAATCCACCTTTGAAGTTCGCCTTCTTCAGCAGGCTTTCGTACTGGTGTGTCATCAAGTAGGACTGCACTTGAGCCATAAAGTCCATGGTCACGACTACCAGAATCAACAACGAGGTACCACCAAAATAGAACGGTACGTTCCATTTAACGACCAAGAACTCAGGCAGCAAACACACCAAAGTGATGTAGAACGCACCCACCAGCGTCAAACGCAGCATGATCTTCTCAATGTACTTCGCAGTCTGCTCTCCTGGACGAATACCCGGCAAAAATGCGCCGCTCTTCTTCAGGTTGTCTGCCGTCTCCTTCGGGCTGAATACCAGCGCTGTATAGAAGAAACAGAAGAACACAATTGCTGCTGCGTAGAACAACACATAGATCGGCTGCCCTGGAGACAACTTCTCGCTGATGTCCTTCAACCACCCCATACCCGAGCCGCTACCGAACCAGCCTGCCAGCGTCGCTGGAAACAGGATGATAGAAGAAGCGAAGATCGGTGGGATCACGCCAGCCATATTCAGTTTCAATGGCAAGTGTGAAGCTTGACCACCGTAGATCTTGTTACCCACCTGACGCTTAGCGTAATTCACTAGCACCTTGCGCTGGCCGCGCTCAACGAATACGACCAAAGCAGTGACAGCGAACGCACCGATCAGCAGGAACAGCACCAACGGGATCGAGAACGCACCAGTACGAGCTAACTCCAGCGTGCTACCAATAGCAGTAGGCAGACCCGCTGCGATACCCGCGAAGATAATCAGAGAGATCCCGTTACCCAAACCGCGCTCAGTGATCTGCTCGCCCAGCCACATCAGAAACATCGTACCCGTCACCAAAGTCACCATCGTGGTCACTTGGAACATATAACCTGGATTGATCACCAACCCTGCCTGAGCCTGCAAAGCTACCGCAATACCAAATGCTTGGAACACCGCCAGAGCCAGCGTCCCGTAACGGGTGTACTGGGTGATCTTGCGACGACCGGCCTCACCTTCCTTCTTCAACTGCTCCAACTGCGGTACAGCGATAGTCGCCAACTGCATGATGATGGAGGCTGAAATGTAAGGCATGATACCGAGCGCAAAGATGGTGAAACGCGAAAGCGCTCCTCCCGAGAACATGTTGAACATGCCCAAGATTCCACCTTTTTGCTGCTTGAACAAATCCGCCAAGACGACTGGATCGATCCCAGGTACCGGAATATGCGCACCGATACGATAGACCACCAGCGCCCCAAGCAGGAACCATAGTCGTTGACTAAGGTCACCGTACTTGTTATTGCTCTTGACCGGTGCGCTCACGAACTTCCTTACTCAGCGAAGCTGCCGCCCGCTGCTTCAACAGCAGCACGTGCACCCTTGGTTGCAGTCAGACCTTGCAGAGTGACTGCACGAGTCAGCTCGCCACACAGAATCACCTTGGCAGCCAATGCAATCGCAGGAACGATGCCGGCTTGCTTCAACGCCAACAGATCAATGGTGTCAACCGGCAACGCCTGCAAGTCAGACAGACGCACTTCGGCAGTGTCATTGCGAGTCAGCGAAACGAAACCACGCTTCGGCAGGCGACGTTGCAAAGGCATCTGTCCGCCTTCAAAACCAACTTTATGGAAGCCACCAGAACGAGACTTCTGACCTTTGTGACCACGACCAGCCGTCTTACCCAAACCAGAGCCGATACCACGACCGACACGACGTTTGGAATGCTTGGAGCCTTCGCCAGGCTTGATGTCATTCAGTTCCATTTACGCCTCGCACTTAACCAAGTAATACACTTTGTTGATCATACCGCGCACAGCTGGAGTGTCTTCCACTTCAACGGTGTGATTCATGCGGCGCAGACCCAGACCACGCACGCAATCGCGATGCGACTGCTTTGTGCCGATAACGCTCTTGACCAGCGTCACTTTCAGTTTTTTTGCTTCAGCCATGATTACCCCTGAACTTCTTCAACGCTCTTGCCGCGCTTAGCAGCGATCTCGCTAGGCGAATTGAGCTGCATCAAGCCATTCAGCGTAGCGCGAACCACGTTGTACGGGTTGCTAGAGCCAATACACTTGGCCAACACGTTATGCACACCAACTGCCTCGAACACAGCACGCATTGCACCGCCTGCGATAATGCCGGTACCCTCAGAAGCGGGCATCATGAACACTTTTGCTGCACCATGACGACCGATCACTGCGTGATGCAACGTGCCGTTCTTCAGATTAACCTTAACCATCTTACGGCGGGATTCATCCATCGCCTTTTGCACAGCCACCGGCACTTCTTTCGACTTGCCCTTACCCATGCCGATACGTCCATCAGCATCACCGACTACGGTCAGCGCGGCGAAACCCATGATGCGACCACCCTTGACCACTTTGGTCACGCGATTCACATGGATCATCTTCTCGATGAAATCGTCGCTACGCTCTTCCTGCTGTGCCCTACCTTGCGCTTTAGCCATCATCTACCTCGACTTAGAACTGCAGACCGTTTTCACGCGCGGCATCTGCCAGCGCCTTGACACGGCCATGGTATTTAAAACCGGAACGGTCGAATGCAACCTGAGAAACTCCAGCAGCCTTCGCCTTTTCAGCGATGAGTTTGCCGACAACGGCTGCAGCAGCAGCGTTACCACCGTTCGACAGATCCTTGCGCACCTCAACCTCGATGGTCGAGGCAGATGCGAGAATCTTGCCGCCGCAAGCGGAGATCACTTGTGCGTAAATGTGCTGATTGGTGCGATGAATCGCCAGACGCACAGCTTTTTGTTCAGCGATTCTGGCACGGGTTTTACGTGACCGGCGCTGACGTGCTTCAATCTTATTAGACATATCCGCCTCGATTATTTCTTCTTGGTTTCTTTCAGGATCACCACTTCGTCGCTATAGCGCACGCCCTTGCCCTTGTAAGGCTCAGGAGAACGGAAGGCGCGAATCTCTGCGGCAACCTGACCAACTTGCTGCTTATCAGCACCGGTCAACACAACTTCGGTTTGCGTAGGTGTCGCCACCTTCACACCTGCTGGCATTTTATATGCCACCGGATGCGAGAAACCGAGAGTCAGATTCAGCGTATCACCAGCTGCTTGGGCTCGATAACCCACACCAACCAGATTCAGCTTACGCTCAAAACCCTTAGTAACACCCACCACCATGTTGGCTAGCAGCGCACGAATGGTGCCGGACATAGCATTGGACTGACGCGATTCGCTGTTTGCCTTGCTCAACAGCGCATCACCTTCGCGAACAACAGACACATCGCCGTTCAACGCTTGCGTCAACGAACCTTGCGGCCCCTTGATAACGATTTGATCTGCGCTGATGGTTACTTCCACGCCCGCTGGAACAACTACTGGATTCTTGGCTACTCTAGACATGCCTACCCCTTACGCGACGATACACAACACTTCGCCACCGATACCATTGGCGCGTGCTTTGCGATCAGTCATCAAACCCTTGGAGGTAGAAACAATGGCAATACCCAAACCATTCATCACCTTAGGAATATCATTGCTGCCCTTATACATACGCAGGCCTGGGCGGCTGACTCGCTGAATTGTCTCAATAACGGGACGACCAGCGTAGTATTTCAGAGCGATTTCCATCGCAGCCTTACCGCCTTCAGACGCAGCAACACTGAAATCATCAATGTAACCTTCGTCCTTCAAAACCTGTGCAATAGCTGACTTCAGCTTGGAGGAAGGCATCTTAACTACAGCCTTTTCCGCCATCTGCGCATTACGGATGCGCGTCAGCATATCGGAGATTGGATCACTCATGCTCATAACTTACTCCTACCTGCTTACCAGCTTGCCTTGACGACACCGGGGATTTCGCCACGCATCGCGTACTCACGCACCTTGATGCGACCCAGACCAAACTTCCTGAACGTGCCACGTGGACGACCAGTCAGTGCACAACGATTACGCAAACGAACCGGGCTAGCATCGCGCGGCAAAGCTTGCAACTTCAAACGAGCTTCAAAACGCTGCTCATCGCTCGACTTTACATCCTCGATGATCGCCAGCAAGGCAGCGCGCTTGGCAGCGAACTTCTTGACGATTTCGCGGCGCTTCAAGTCGCGGTTAATCACGGATAACTTAGCCATCTCGTTCCTCAGTTCTTGAAAGGGAATTTGAACGCAGCCAGCAAGGCACGCGCTTCATCGTCGGTCTTAGCTGTAGTGGTGATAGTAATATTCATACCACGCAGCGCGTCGATCTTGTCGTACTCGATCTCAGGGAAAATGATCTGCTCTTTGACACCCATGTTGTAATTTCCACGACCATCAAACGACTTGGCAGAAATCCCACGGAAGTCACGAATACGTGGAATAGCCACGGTCACTAGACGATCCAAGAACTCATACATGCGCTCTTTGCGGAGCGTAACTTTACAGCCCACTGGATAGCCTTCCCGAATCTTGAAGCCAGCAATGGATTTTTTGGAGTTGGTCACAATAGGTTTCTGACCTGCAATCTTCTGCATATCACCAACTGCATGCTCCATTACTTTCTTATCCGCCACCGCTTCGCCCACACCCATATTCAAGGTGATCTTCTCAATGCGAGGAACTTCCATCACAGACTTGTAACCGAACTTAGCCATCAGTTCAGGCGCTACGGAGTCTTTGTAAACATCATACAAACGTGCCATGTTTCATCACCCCTTAAGCGTCAATCTGTTCGCCACTGGATTTGAACACGCGCACCTTGCGACCGTCTTCCAGCACCTTAATCCCAACACGATCACCCTTCTTCGCAGCGGCATTGAAAATTGCCACATTGGAGATATGAATCGGCTTTTCCATCTCAACGATACCGCCAGACACACCCTTCACCGGATTCGGTTTTTGATGCTTCTTGACCTTGTTGATTCCACCAACCAACAGGAACTCACCAAGTACGCGCTGCACGCTGCCGCGATTACCTTTGTCCTTGCCAGCGATGACGATCACATCGTCGTTCTTTTTAATCTTTTGCATGATTTATCCTTGCAATTGCGGCGGTTACAGCACTTCCGGCGCCAGGGACACGATCTTCATGAACTTCTCAGTACGCAATTCACGCGTAACTGGCCCGAAGATGCGAGTACCGATTGGCTCCAGCTTGTTATTCAGCAACACCGCAGCATTGCTATCGAACTTGACCAGCGATCCATCCGAACGACGAACACCCTTGGCAGTACGCACCACCACAGCATTGTATACATCGCCCTTCTTGACGCGACCACGAGGAGCAGCATCACGAATGCTGACCTTGATCACATCACCAATGGCTGCGTAACGACGCTTGGAACCGCCCAGCACCTTGATGCACATGACGGAACGCGCGCCGGTATTGTCGGCCACTTCCAAAACTGACTGCATTTGTATCATTATCAATCTCCAACTTTGTCCGCTCAGAAGCGGCTAGTTTTGGAACCCGTTCGGGTTAGGTCGCCACTTAGAGCGGCGATTTACGAAGCCGCGCATTCTATTCAAACTTGCGCCGTAGCGCAAGCTGAATTTGAAATTATTATGCAGCCTCTGATTTTTCCACCAGCTTTGCCACGCGCCACGCCTTGGTTTTAGCCAAAGGACGGCACTCTTCGATCACCACAACATCGCCTTGACGGAACTCGTTGTTCTCGTCGTGAGCGTGGTATTTCTTAGAAACGCGGATAATCTTGCCCAGCAGCGGATGCTTGACCTTACGTTCGATCAGAACAGTCACGGTCTTATCCATCTTGTCGCTGGTCACAGTGCCGGTCAGAGTACGCTTCAGATTAGTCGTAGTCATTACTTAGCACCCTTCTCAGTCAAAACAGTTTTCGCACGAGCGATGTCGCGGCGAACCTTACGCATCTGGCTGGTATTGCTCAGTTGCTGGGTAGCCTTCTGCATACGCAGGCCGAATTGAGCCTTGGTCAGGGACAACACTTCCTGATTCAACTCTTCTGCGGACTTTGCTCTCAGTTCACTTGCCTTCATGTTAAGCCCCTACTTGTCTAATCACGAACGAAGTCGCGATTGGCAACTTGGCAGATGCCAGGCGGAATGCCTCGCGCGCCAACTCTTCTGCAACACCATCCATTTCGTACAGCATTTTGCCCGGCTGGATCTCGGCTACGTAGTACTCCGGATTACCCTTACCGTTACCCATACGCACTTCAGCTGGCTTCTTGGAAATCGGCTTATCTGGGAATACACGGATCCAGATGCGTCCACCACGCTTGATGTGACGGGTCATCGCACGACGTGCCGCCTCAATCTGACGCGCCGTCAGACGACCACGACCCATGGCCTTCAGACCAAACTCACCGAAACTCACTTTGTTGCCGCGAGTCGCCAAGCCAGTGTTTCGGCCCTTCTGCTCTTTGCGGTATTTTCTTCTAGCTGGCTGTAGCATGTTTAGCTCCCGACTTTCTTACTTTCTTTTCCGGTTCAGCGGCAGGTGCAGCCACTTCTTCCAGGCCAGTATGCTCGCCCTTGAATACCCAGACCTTGACACCAATGATGCCGTAAGTGGTCTTAGCTTCCGAGGTACCGTAATCAATATTCGCACGCAGGGTGTGTAGTGGCACACGACCTTCGCGATACCATTCGGTACGTGCGATTTCGATGCCATTCAAACGACCCGAGCTCATGATCTTGATGCCTTGAGCACCCAGACGCATTGCATTCTGCATCGCACGCTTCATGGCGCGACGGAACATGATGCGCTTTTCCAGTTGCGAGGTAATGCTGTCAGCGATCAACTGAGCATCGATTTCAGGCTTGCGCACTTCTTCGATGTTCAATGCCACGTCAGGCAGACCCATACGCTTCTTCAGCTCAGCACGCAGAGCGCCGATATCTTCGCCCTTCTTGCCAATCACTACGCCCGGACGAGCCGTGTAGATAGTTACCTTGGCATTCTTGGCCGGACGCTCGATTACCACCTTGGAGATGCCAGCATTAGTCAGCTTCTTCTTGAGGTAGTCACGAACTTCGATGTCCTTGTGCAACTGCTCGGCAAAGTGCTTGCTGTTAGCAAACCACTTGGACGACCAGTCCTTGCGCACGCTCAACCGAAAACCGGTTGGATGAATTTTCTGTCCCATAATCTATCCTCAGTTCCCGACGGTGATCGTGATGTGACTGGTCTGCTTTTCGATGCGATTGCCGCGACCCTTAGCACGGGGCGACATACGCTTCAGAGAAGCTGCCTTATCCACATAAATAGAAGCGACCTTCAATTCGTCGATGTCGGCACCGTCATTGTGCTCGGCATTGGCGATTGCGGACTCCAGCGCCTTCTTGATGATGACGGCGCCTTTCTTCGGGCTAAAAGTCAGGATATTCAGTGCTTGACCGACTGGCAGACCGCGAATCTGGTCAGCGACCAGACGTCCTTTCTGCGCCGACAGGCGAACACCCTTCACTTGTGCTGTTGTGTTCATCATGTCTCCTTATCTCTTCGCCTTCTTGTCCGCTGCGTGACCCTTGAAGGTGCGCGTCAGCGAAAACTCGCCAAGCTTGTGACCCACCATATTCTCGGAGATGTACACCGGAATATGCTGCTTGCCATTATGAATGGCGATGGTCAGGCCGACGAAATCAGGCAACACTGTGGAACGACGCGACCAAGTCTTCAATGGACGCTTGTCGTTGGTTGCACGCACCGTTTCAACTTTCTTCAACAGGTGAGCGTCAACAAACGGGCCTTTTTTAATGGAACGTGCCATGTTTATCTACCCCTTATTTCTGAAAGCGACGGCGCACGATCATCGTATCGGTACGCTTATTGTTACGGGTGCGGAAGCCCTTAGCCGGAGTACCCCATGGGCTTACCGGATGACGGCCAGCTGCGGTCTTACCTTCACCACCACCGTGCGGGTGATCGACCGGGTTCATCACTACACCGCGAACGGTAGGACGAACACCGCGCCAGCGCATCGCACCAGCCTTACCGATAGAACGCAGCGAATGTTCGCCGTTACCGACTTCGCCCAGGGTTGCGCGACAATCAACGTGCACCTTGCGAATTTCACCAGAGCGCAGACGCAGCTGAGCGTAAGCCCCTTCGCGAGCCAGCAACTGAACCGAAGTACCAGCGGAGCGTGCCAATTGCGCACCCTTGCCAGCCAGCATCTCGATACAGTGAATAGTGGAACCGACTGGGATATTACGCAGTGGCAAGCAGTTACCCGACTTGATCGGCGCTTCCGAGCCATTCATCAGGGTTGCGCCAGCAGCAACACCCTTGGGGGCGATGATGTAAGCGCGTTCGCCATCGGCGTAGCACAACAGAGCCAAGTGAGCACTGCGGTTCGGATCATATTCGATACGTTCGACAGTCGCCGGCACGCCATCCTTATTGCGACGGAAATCGACCAGACGATAGTGCTGCTTGTGTCCACCACCCATGTGACGGGTTGTGATGTGACCGTTATGGTTACGACCAGCGGTCTTGGTTTTCTTCTCGACCAGCGCAGCAACGGGACGACCCTTGTGCAAGCCAGGGGTGACCACGCGCACAACAGCGCGCTGACCAGGAGTAGTTGGTTTTAGTTTGATGAGTGCCATGATAATTATCCTTGCTCACCTACGGCGAAATTGATCTCCTGACCCGGAGTTAGGCACACATAGGCCTTCTTCCAGTCATTGCGGCGACCCATGAAACGGCCAAAACGCTTTTGCTTACCCTTCACATTGGCGATCTGCACACTATCCACGGTGACTTTAAACATCATCTCGACCGCAGCCTTGACTTCAGGCTTGGTAGCATCAGTCGCAACACGGAAGATCACCTGCTCATTTTTCTCGGCAACGAAGGTCGCTTTTTCAGAGATCTGTGGTGCCAACAGCACTTTCATCAGACGCTCTTCACTGAACTTTAGTGTGCTCATGCCAGCATCTCCTCAATTTTCACCACAGCACCGCGAGTCACCAGCACGCTGGGGAAACGAACCAGACTGACTGGGTCAGCTTGATGCGGCTCCAGAACCAGCACGTTCGGCAGGTTGCGGGAAGATAAGAACAGATTCTCATCAAGGTTGTCGGTGATGATCAGCACGCGATCCAAGCCCATCGCCTTGACCTTATCGGCCAACAGCTTAGTCTTAGGTGCATCCACATTCAGACTGTCAACTACGGTCAAGCGGCCTTCAGCAACCAGACGGGAGAAAATAGAAGCCAGACCTGCGCGATACATCTTGCGATTGACCTTGTGGGTGTAGTTCTCTTCACCAGTGTTCGGGAATATCTTGCCACCACCACGCCACAGCGGGCTGGATGCCATACCGGCACGCGCACGACCAGTACCCTTTTGGGCGAACGGCTTGCGAGTGGACTTGGCGATCTCACTACGACCCTTTTGCTTGCTGTTCGCAGCACGGGCATTCGACTGATACGCCGTCACCACTTGGTGAACCAACGCCTCATTGTATTCACGACCGAACAGCTCATCAGAAGCACTAATGCTTGCTGCAGCCTGACCGTTTTCGTTAATGACCTTCAGTTCCATCATGCACCTGCCTTCACTGCCGGACGCACGACAACATCACCACCCTTGGCACCAGGAACTGCTCCCAGAACCAACAGCAACTGACGCTCGGCATCGATACGGACGATTTCAAGATTCTGAACGGTGCGCTGCACATCACCCAGATGACCGGTCATGCGCTTACCAGGGAATACGCGACCTGGATCCTGCGCCATACCGATAGAACCCGGCACATTGTGCGACTTGGAGTTACCGTGAGTAGCTCGACCCGACTTGAAGTGGTGGCGCTTGATGGTACCGGCATAACCCTTACCAATCGTCACGCCTGTCACATCAACTTTTTGGCCGACCTGGAACACATCAACACTCACCACCGAACCAGCCTGGAAGCCAGCCAACTGCTCAGCATCAACGGTAAATTCTTTGAGTACACTACCCGCCTCAACGCCCGCCTTTGCGAAATGACCCGCTGCAGCCTTGGTCACTCGACCAGGACGGCGCTCGCCATAAGCAACCTGAACAGCAGTGTAGCCGTCAGTTTCTGCGGATTTGATCTGGGTAACGCGATTATTAGACACGTCCAGCACAGTCACCGGCAACGAAGAACCGTCTTCAGTGAACACGCGGGTCATGCCAATCTTGCGACCGACAAGTCCTAAGCTCATTTTCTATCCTTATTTAAGGGGCTGACTACAATTGGCCAGCCGATCCAATACTACAAACTACGATTACTGCAACTTAATTTCAACATCCACGCCAGCAGGCAGATCCAGCTTCATCAATGCATCCACAGTCTTATCTGTAGGATCGACAATATCCATCAAACGCAGATGGGTACGGATTTCAAACTGATCTCGCGATGTCTTATTAACGTGCGGGGAACGCAACACGTCGAAACGCTCAATACGGGTGGGCAACGGAACCGGGCCCTTGACCACAGCGCCGGTGCGCTTGGCAGTATCAACGATCTGCAAAGCAGACTGGTCGATCAAACGATAGTCAAACGCCTTCAGGCGGATGCGAATTTTCTGACTTGCCATAATTTTCTCTTGCAATGAGCGGCGAACCGCTACGTTAAAGAACGAAAGCGCGGCAGTATACACTGCCGCGCTGATTTATCAAGTGCTTATTACTCGATAACCTTAGCAACCACACCGGCGCCGACGGTACGACCGCCTTCACGGATGGCGAAACGCAGACCTTCTTCCATCGCGATCGGAGCGATCAGTGCCACAGTAATGGAGACGTTGTCGCCTGGCATCACCATTTCGGTACCCGCTGGCAGTTCGATCGCACCAGTCACGTCCGTAGTACGGAAGTAGAACTGAGGACGATAGCCGTTGAAGAACGGGGTGTGACGACCGCCTTCATCCTTGCCCAGTACGTAGATCTCGGCAGTGAACTTGGTGTGCGGCTTGATGGAACCGGGCTTGCACAGAACTTGGCCACGCTCGACATCTTCACGCTTGGTGCCACGCAGCAGTACGCCGACGTTGTCACCTGCTTGACCTTGGTCGAGCAGTTTGCGGAACATTTCCACGCCAGTACAGGTGGTCTTGACGGTGGGCTTGATGCCGACGATTTCGATTTCTTCGCCAACCTTGACGATTCCGCGCTCGATACGACCCGTCACAACGGTGCCACGACCAGAGATGGAGAATACGTCTTCCACTGGCATCAGGAAGGCGCCGTCGATGGCACGCTCAGGAGTCGGGATGTAGGTGTCCAGTGCTTCAGCCAGGCGCATGATGGCGCCTTCGCCCAAATCACCTGCGTCGCCTTCGACAGCCTTCAGTGCAGAACCCTTGATGATGGGGATGTCGTCGCCAGGGAAGTCGTACTTGGACAGTAGCTCACGCACTTCCATTTCGACCAGCTCCAGCAGCTCTTCATCATCAACCATGTCGCACTTGTTCAGGAACACGATGATGTAAGGTACGCCCACTTGGCGTGCCAGCAGGATGTGCTCGCGAGTCTGTGGCATCGGGCCGTCAGCTGCGGAACAAACCAGAATCGCGCCGTCCATCTGTGCTGCACCGGTGATCATGTTCTTCACATAGTCGGCGTGGCCTGGGCAGTCAACGTGTGCGTAGTGACGGTTGGCTGTTTCGTATTCAACGTGGGCGGTGTTGATGGTGATGCCGCGCGCCTTTTCTTCTGGCGCTGCGTCAATTTGGTCATACGCCTTTGCTTCGCCGCCAAACTTCTTCGACAATACGGTCGTGATCGCCGCTGTCAGCGTCGTCTTACCGTGGTCAACGTGACCAATCGTGCCTACGTTTACGTGCGGCTTGGTCCGCTCAAATTTGCTCTTTGCCATATCAGTTCTCCAAAGATTAAGTTAATTATTTCTTGCTGTTCATCACGGCTTCAGCGACGTTACGCGGAGCCTCGGCATAGTGCTTGAATTCCATCGAATAAGTCGCACGACCTTGAGTCGCGGAACGCAGCGCAGTGGAGTAGCCGAACATCTCGGACAGCGGAACTTCAGCCTTAATCGCCTTTCCGCCGCCCATCATGTCATCCATACCCTGCACCATACCACGACGCGAGGACAGATCACCCATCACGGTACCAGCATAGTCCTCAGGCGTTTCCACCTCAACCGACATCATCGGCTCCAGCAACACTGGATTAGCCTTGCGCATACCGTCCTTGAACGCCATCGAGGCAGCCATCTTGAAGGCATTTTCGTTGGAGTCAACATCATGGTAAGAACCGTCGAACAAAGTAACCTTCACATCGACAACCGGGAAACCGGCCAACACGCCATTCGGCAGCGACTCACGCAAGCCCTTTTCCACAGCAGGAATGAATTCACGCGGAACAGTACCACCCTTGATCGCATCAACGAATTCAAAACCCTTGCCAGCCTCGCTCGGCTCCATCTTGATCCACACATGACCGTACTGACCGCGACCACCAGTCTGCTTGGCATACTTACCTTCGACCTCGACCAGCTTACGAATCGCTTCGCGGTAGGCCACTTGAGGTGCGCCCACATTAGCTTCGACGCCAAATTCGCGCTTCATGCGATCGACCAGAATTTCCAAGTGCAACTCGCCCATACCAGACATGATGGTCTGACCAGACTCTTCGTCAGTTCGCACGCGGAACGACGGATCTTCTGCAGCCAAACGTCCTAGCGCGATGCCCATTTTCTCTTGGTCAACTTTGGTCTTTGGCTCAACAGCAACGTGAATCACTGGCTCAGGGAAAACCATGCGCTCAAGAATGATGGCCTTGTTTGGGTCACACAAAGATTCACCAGTGGTGACCTCCTTCAAACCGATACATGCCGCGATGTCGCCTGCCAGAATCTCGTCGATCTCTTCACGATTATTGGCGTGCATCTGCACGATACGACCGATACGCTCTTTTCTGCCACGAATCGGGTTGTAAACGGTATCGCCTTTTTTCAACACACCGGAATAGACGCGCACGAAGGTCAACTGACCCACGAACGGATCGGTCATCAGCTTGAATGCCAATGCAGAGAAATTCTCATTATCATCAGCCTTACGACTTGCAGGCTCACCTTCTTCGGTTTCACCTGTCACATCAGGAATATCCACGGGTGAAGGCAAGAACTGAATCACCGCATCCAGCATACGCTGCACACCCTTGTTCTTGAACGCAGTACCGCACAACATCGGCTGAATCTCACAAGCGATGGTACGTGTACGAATGCCCAAGATGACTTCTTCTTCGGTCAGATCGCCATTTTCCAGATATTGATTCATCAACTCTTCGGAAGCCTCGGCAGCCGACTCGACCATCTTTTCGCGCCATTCGGCAGCGGTGTCCGCCAATTCAGCTGGAATATCACGATAGTCGAACTTCATACCTTGCGAAGCCTCGTCCCAGTAGATCGCCTTCATCTTGATGAGATCGACCACACCAGCAAAACCTTCTTCGGCACCGATAGGAATCACCGTAGCCACAGGATTGGCCTTTAGGCGAGTCTTCATCTGATCATAGACCTTGAAGAAATCCGCACCCTGACGATCCATCTTGTTCACAAAAGCCAGACGTGGCACCTTGTACTTGTTCGCTTGACGCCAAACAGTCTCGGATTGTGGCTGCACACCACCCACAGCGCAGTACACCATGCAAGCGCCATCCAACACGCGCATAGAGCGCTCCACTTCGATCGTGAAGTCAACGTGACCCGGAGTGTCGATGATGTTGAAACGATGCTCAGGGAAGTTGTTCTCCATACCCTTCCAGAAACAGGTGGTCGCAGCAGAAGTGATGGTAATACCACGCTCCTGCTCCTGCTCCATCCAGTCCATGGTGGCTGCGCCGTCATGCACCTCACCAATCTTGTGATTCACACCTGTATAGAACAGGATGCGCTCGGTGGTAGTTGTCTTGCCTGCGTCGATGTGCGCGCTAATACCGATATTACGATAGCGCTCGATGGGTGTTTTACGTGCCACGGTGTACCTAACCTATCTGAGAATTAGAAACGGAAGTGCGAGAATGCCTTGTTGGCTTCTGCCATGCGATGAACTTCTTCACGCTTCTTCACTGCACCACCACGACCCTCGGAAGCATCAATCAACTCACCGGCCAAACGCATCCCCATAGACTTCTCACCGCGCTTACGTGCAGCTTCTTTCAACCAACGCATGGACAGAGCCATACGACGGGATGGACGCACTTCAACTGGCACCTGATAGTTAGCACCACCCACGCGGCGACTCTTAACTTCAACCATCGGCTTGGCATTATTCAAAGCAGTGTTAAACACTTCGATCGGGTCCTTGCCAGACTTCTTGCCCACTTGCTCCAGCGCGCCATACAGGATGCGCTCGGCCACGGACTTCTTGCCGGCTGTCATCAACACGTTAACAAACTTGGACAAGTCCTGGTTACCGAACTTTGGATCCGGCAGAACTTCGCGCTTGGGTACTTCTCTACGTCTTGGCATGGTTAAACCCTCTCAACTCTAAATTCTGAAATTACTTCTTAGGACGCTTCGCGCCGTACTTGGAACGCGATTGCTTACGATCCTTAACGCCCGCCGTATCTAGCGAACCGCGAACCATGTGATAACGCACACCTGGCAAATCCTTTACACGACCACCGCGAATCAACACAACGCTGTGCTCTTGCAAGTTGTGACCCTCACCACCAATGTACGAGATCACCTCGAAACCGTTGGTCAGGCGCACCTTAGCCACTTTACGCAGCGCAGAGTTCGGCTTCTTCGGAGTAGTGGTGTACACGCGGGTACATACGCCGCGCTTTTGCGGGCAATTGGCCAGTGCTGGCACCTTGCTCTTTTCCGGGGTGGCAGCACGAGGCTTGCGCACTAACTGGTTAATCGTTGGCATTCTAGTGTCCTAAAAAAATGTTTTCTGTCAAACCGTTAAAACATCCATCCCGGCCATAACGGATTCTGCCCGCCGAGGTGGCTATAAAAAGACCGCGCATTCTAGTGACGAAGCGCGACCCTGTCAAGCGAACGAAAATCAAACCGTCTGTTCGCTGCCCGATTCGCTGCTTGCGCCCCCACTGGTTTCAGCCAGTAGTTCGCCCAGCAATTCGCGTCCTTCCGCCATATCAATACCCAAACGCTGCTTGCGACGGGTATTGTGGTAGGCCATCCCGGTACCCGCTGGGATCAGGCGACCAACAATGACGTTCTCTTTCAAGCCACGTAGTTCGTCACGCTTGCCCATGATCGCCGCTTCGGTCAATACGCGGGTAGTTTCCTGGAAGGAAGCCGCCGAGATGAACGAGTCGGTGGACAAGGAGGCCTTGGTGATACCCAACAGCATGAAGTCATACACTGCAGGCAGCTTACCTGCGGCATCGACACGCTCATTCTCGATCAGCACATCAGCGCGTTCAACTTGCTCACCCGTGATGAAGTTCGTCTCACCTGCATCACGAATTTGTACACGGCGCAGCATCTGACGCACGATCACTTCGATGTGCTTGTCGTTGATCTTCACGCCTTGCAAGCGATACACGTCCTGCACTTCGTCGGTGATGTAGCGAGCCAACGCATCCACGCCCAACAGACGGAGGATGTCATGCGGATCAGCGGGGCCATCCACGATCATTTCGCCCTGATTCACCACTTGACCATCGTGTACCAACACATGCTTATCCTTCGGAATCAGGAACTCGTGAGCGATGCCGTCCACGTCGGTAATGACCAGACGCTGCTTGCCCTTGGTATCCTTACCGAACGAAGCTGTACCGGTAACTTCTGCCAACATGCCAGCATCCTTAGGCGAACGAGCTTCAAACAATTCAGCCACACGTGGCAGACCGCCGGTAATGTCGCGTGTCTTAGAAGACTCTTGTGGAATACGTGCAAGCACATCACCCACACCCACATGTAGTCCGTCTTCGACAGTGATAATGGAGCCGGTCTGGAATGCAACGGAAATCGCTGTATCAGTACCTGCCAGCTTGATCTCGACGCCTTCATCGTCCAGCAGACGCACCAAGGGACGCAAGCCCTTGCCGGTCGTGGAACGCTTAGGATCAATAACCACCAAAGTGGATAGACCGGTCACTTCATCGATCTGCTTAGCAACGGTGACGCCCTCTTCGACATTCTCGAAGCGGACTTTACCTGCGTACTCGGTAATGATCGGACGAGTGTGCGGATCCCACGTGGACAGGACTTCACCTGCACGTACCGGAGCACCTTCGCGCAGGGTCAGCAACGCGCCGTAAGGCACCTTGTGACGCTCACGCTCACGGCCATGATCATCGGTCACCAAAACTTCGCCGGATCGCGCCACCACGACCAGCTCGTTACGCGCCGTGGTCACCGTACGCATGTTCGGGCTGTACTTGACGATACCGTTAGACTTACTTTCTACCTGACTTGCCACCACGGTACGCGAAGCCGCACCGCCGATGTGGAAGGTACGCATAGTCAACTGAGTACCAGGTTCGCCGATGGACTGGGCAGCGATCACGCCGACGGCTTCGCCCACATTGACCAGACCACCACGGCCCAAGTCGCGGCCATAACACTTAGCGCACAAACCAAAACGAGTCTCGCAATTCAGCGGGGTGCGCACGCGCACTTCATCGATACCAAGTGCTTCGATGTTCTCCACCGCAGCTTCATCTAGCAACGAGCCGGCTTCATAGACGGTTTCACCAGTCTCAGGATTGACGACATCTGCAACAGTCGAGCGACCCAAGATGCGCTCACGCAGCGCCTCGATCACTTCACCGCCTTCGACCAGCGCCTTCATCGCAGTACCATTCAAGGTACCGCAATCATCCTCAGTCACCACCAAGTCCTGTGTCACATCCACCAAACGACGCGTCAAGTAACCCGAGTTAGCTGTCTTCAACGCCGTATCCGCCAGACCCTTACGAGCACCGTGGGTGGAGATGAAGTATTGCAACATGTTCAGACCTTCGCGGAAGTTCGCGGTGATCGGTGTCTCGATGATGGAACCATCCGGTTTCGCCATCAGACCGCGCATACCGGCCAACTGACGGATCTGGGCGGCAGAACCACGCGCACCAGAATCGGCCATCATGTAGATGGAGTTGAACGATTCCTGCGTGACTGGCTTCTTGCCTTCCATGCGCATCTTGCCAGTCGCATGATCGATCACCGGCTCACTACCCAGTTGTTCCATCATGGCCTTGGCAACCAGTTCACCGGTACGCCCCCAGATATCCACCACCTTGTTGTAGCGCTCGCCCTGAGTCACCAGACCCGAAGTGTACTGAACGTCGATCTCTTGTACTTCCTTCTCAGCAGCAGCGATCAACAGATCTTTCTGCGGCGGCACCAACATATCATCCACCGCAATGGAGATACCAGCACGGGTCGCATAGGTGAAGCCGGTGTACATCAACTTGTCCGCCATGATCACCGTATCGCGGGTACCGCAACGACGGAAGCTGGCATTGATCAAACGCGAGATCTCCTTCTTCTTCATCGATTTATTGATGCTTGAGAAAGGCAGATTCGCAGGCAGTACTTCCGACAGCAGCGCACGACCAACAGTCGTTTCGTAGCGAGTCAGCTTTTCCTGCACGGCATTGTTCTCGTCGGTGTACAACTCCTTGATGCGCACAGTCACCTTAGCTTGCAACTCAACTTGCTTCGCATCGTAAGCACGGCTCATTTCGGCGATGCTGGAGAACATAGAACCCTCGCCGATCGCACCGACGCATTCGCGGGTCATGTAGTACAGACCCAGCACGATATCCTGCGACGGAACAATGATCGGCTCGCCGTTGGCAGGCGACAGCACGTTGTTCGATGCCAGCATCAGGGTACGCGCTTCCATCTGCGCTTCCAGCGACAGCGGAACGTGGACGGCCATTTGGTCACCGTCGAAGTCGGCGTTGAATGCCGAGCAGACCAGCGGATGCAATTGGATGGCCTTACCTTCGATCAAAATAGGCTCGAACGCCTGAATACCCAAACGGTGCAGCGTTGGTGCGCGGTTCAGCATCACCGGATGCTCGCGAATGACCTCTTCTAGAATGTCCCAAACCACAGGCTCTTCTGCTTCCACCATGCGCTTGCCCGCCTTGATGGTCGATGCCAGACCCATCATTTCCAGACGGTTGAAGATGAACGGTTTGAACAGTTCCAGCGCCATCTTTTTGGGCAGACCACATTGATGCAGCTTGAGCTGCGGGCCCACCACGATCACGGAACGACCCGAGTAGTCCACGCGCTTACCCAACAAGTTCTGGCGGAAGCGACCGCTCTTGCCCTTGATCATGTCAGCCAGCGACTTCAGCGGACGCTTATTGGCACCGGTCATGGCCTTTCCGCGACGACCGTTATCCAACAGCGAGTCAACGGACTCTTGCAGCATGCGCTTCTCGTTGCGCACGATGATGTCCGGTGCCTTCAGCTCCAGCAAACGCTTCAGACGGTTGTTACGGTTGATGACGCGACGATACAGATCGTTCAGATCGGACGTGGCGAAACGGCCACCATCCAACGGCACCAATGGACGCAACTCTGGTGGCAACACAGGCAACACCTCCATCACCATCCAGTCAGGCTTGATGCCCGACTGTTGGAACGCTTCCAACACCTTCAGACGCTTGGAGTATTTCTTGATCTTGGTTTCGGAACCCGTTGCGGCCAAATCGGCTCGTAGGCGTTCAACTTCAGAAGGAACGTCTAGATTGCGCAACAGTGCACGCACACCTTCCGCACCCATCAACGCGGAGAATTCGTCACCGTACTCTTCGACCTTGGCGATGTAATCATCTTCAGTCAGCAACTGACCACGGTTCAGCGGAGTCAGGCCAGGCTCGGTCACCACGAAGGCTTCGAAATACAGCACGCGCTCGATGTCACGCAGCGTCATGTCCAACACCATGCCCAGACGCGACGGCAGCGACTTCAGGAACCAAATGTGTGCAACCGGCGAAGCCAGTTCGATGTGGCCCATGCGCTCACGACGCACTTTAGACAGCGTGACTTCAACGCCGCACTTTTCGCAGATCACGCCGCGATGCTTGAGGCGCTTGTACTTGCCGCACAAGCACTCGTAATCTTTCACTGGGCCAAAGATCTTGGCGCAGAACAAGCCATCACGCTCCGGCTTGAAGGTACGGTAGTTGATGGTTTCCGGCTTTTTAACTTCGCCGTAGGACCAGGAACGAATCTTCTCGGGAGAAGCCAGACCGATCTTGATCGCGTCAAACTCTTCCTTTTGCGTTACCTGCTTGAACAGATCCAGCAATGCTTTCATCTCAAACTCCTTAATCGCCTAATTCGGTCAGATGTGCGCGCTTAGTTGCGCTCCAGATCCATATCAATGCCCAAGGAACGGATTTCCTTGATAACCACGTTGAACGACTCCGGCATACCGGCGTCGATCTTGTGATCGCCCTTGACGATGTTCTCGTACACCTTGGTACGGCCATTTACGTCATCCGACTTCACGGTCAGCATTTCTTGCAGGGTATAAGCCGCGCCGTACGCTTCCAGCGCCCACACTTCCATTTCACCGAAGCGCTGACCACCGAACTGTGCCTTACCGCCGAGTGGCTGCTGTGTCACCAGCGAGTACGGGCCAGTCGAACGGGCGTGCATCTTGTCGTCCACCAAGTGATGCAGCTTCAGTACGTGCATGTAGCCCACGGTCACCTTACGATCGAATGCATCACCGGTACGACCATCGTGCAGTTGAATCTGACCGGAAGTCGGCAGACCTGCCAACTCCAGCATGGCCTTGATCTCACTCTCATCGGCACCGTCGAACACCGGAGTGGCGAACGGCACACCTGCGCGCAGGTTGCGGCACAGCTCGATAATCTCGTTGTCATCGAGAGACTTCAGATCAATGGTTTCGCCGCTGCGGTTGTAGATCTTATCGAGGAACTCGCGCACCTCAGCGATCTTCACCTGCTGTTCCAGCATCGTAGCGATCTTCTGACCCAAGCCCTTTGCGGCCCAACCCAGATGCACTTCCAGCACCTGACCGATGTTCATACGCGACGGCACGCCCAGCGGGTTCAACACGATATCGACCGGCATACCATCAGCGCTGTACGGCATATCTTCCACCGGCACGATGCGGGAAACCACACCCTTGTTACCGTGACGACCGGCCATCTTATCGCCAGGTTGCAAACGACGCTTCACGGCCACATAGACCTTGACCATCTTCTGCACGCCAGCTTGCAGCTCATCGCCTTGCGTCAGTTTCTTCTTCTTCAGTTCGAACGCGGCATCAAAGTCGATGCGCTTCTGTGCCAGACCGTCCTTGACCGATTCCATTTGCGCGGCGACTTCGTCGTCGGACAGACGAATATCGAACCACTGGTGATGCTCTACCGAAGCCAGATACTCAGCAGTCAACTTCGCGCCCTTGGCCAGCTTCTTAGGGCCGCCATTGACAGTCTTGTCCAGCAGCAGCTTTTCCAGACGGGTAAAGGCATCCGCCTCCACGATACGCATCTGGTCAGCCAAGTCTTTCTTGTAACGATTCAGCTCATCATCAATGATCTGCTGAGCACGGGCATCACGTTGCAAGCCTTCACGAGTGAACACTTGCACATCGATCACCGTACCGGAGCTACCGGCAGGCACACGCAGAGAAGTGTCCTTCACATCGGAAGCCTTCTCACCGAAGATGGCGCGCAGCAGCTTCTCTTCTGGAGTCAACTGAGTCTCGCCCTTAGGTGTGACTTTACCCACCAGCACGTCGCCGACCACCACTTCTGCACCGATGTGTACGATGCCGCACTCATCCAGACGGGCGATCTGCGCTTCAGCCAGATTCGGGATGTCGCGGGTGATCTCTTCTGGACCCAGCTTGGTATCACGCGCCACCACGGTCAATTCTTCGATGTGAATGGAGGTAAAACGGTCTTCCGCAACCACGCGCTCGGAGATCAGAATCGAGTCTTCGAAGTTGTAGCCGTTCCACGGCATGAACGCAACCAGCATATTCTGGCCCAACGCCAATTCGCCCATATCGGTCGAAGCACCGTCAGCGATCACGTCGCCGCGTGCCAACTGATCGCCCACCTTCACCAACGGACGCTGGTTGATGTTGGTGTTCTGGTTGGAACGGGTGTATTTGGTCAGGTTGTAGATGTCCACACCGACTTCACCGTGCGTAGTTTCATCGTCATTGACGCGAATCACGATACGACCCGCATCCACGTAATCGACACGACCGCCACGCTTGGCTTGAACCGCAGTACCCGAGTCAACTGCGACGGTACGCTCAATGCCAGTACCCACTAACGCCTTTTCAGCGCGCAAGCAAGGCACTGCCTGACGTTGCATGTTGGCACCCATCAACGCACGGTTCGCATCGTCGTGTTCCAAGAACGGAATCAGCGAAGCCGCAACGGACACCACCTGCGACGGTGCCACGTCCATGTATTGAATCTTGTCCGGGCCAGCCAGCACGAATTCATTGTGTTGACGTGAAGAGATGATGTCGCTTGTGAATTTGCCATCAGCATCTAAATCAGCGTTTGCCTGAGCGATGGTGTACTTGCCTTCTTCGATCGCGGACAGGTAATCGACCTCAGTCGCAGCTTGACCATCGGCCACGCGGCGGTACGGCGTTTCGATGAAACCGTATTCGTTGGTGCGTGCATACAGCGCCAGCGAGTTGATCAGACCGATGTTCGGACCTTCCGGGGTTTCGATCGGGCACACACGGCCATAGTGGGTCGGGTGCACGTCGCGCACTTCGAAGCCGGCACGTTCGCGGGTCAAACCGCCTGGGCCCAGCGCAGAGATGCGACGCTTGTGGGTCACTTCGGACAGTGGATTGGTCTGATCCATGAACTGCGACAACTGCGACGAACCGAAGAACTCCTTCACCGCCGCCGAGATCGGCTTGGCGTTGATCAGGTCATGCGGCATCAGGTTGTCGGTCTCGGCCTGACCCAGACGTTCCTTGACAGCGCGCTCGACGCGAGCCAGACCAGCTCGGAACTGGTTCTCAGCCAGTTCACCCACCGCACGAACGCGGCGATTACCCAAGTGATCGATGTCGTCAATCTCGCCTCGGCCATTACGCAGCTCGACCATGATCTTGATGACGGCAGCGATGTCCTCGTTGGACAGCGTACCCGAGCCAGTCAACTCATCGCGGCCCACACGGCGATTGAACTTCATGCGGCCTACACGCGACAGATCGTAAGCATCGCTGTTGAAGAACAAGCGCTGGAACAAAGTCTCGACCGCTTCTTCGGTGGGCGGTTCGCCAGGACGCATCATGCGATAGATCGCAACACGCGCCGTCCACATATCCACGGTTTCGTCGATGCGCAGAGTCTGCGACATGAACGCGCCGTGATCCAAGTCGTTGGTGTACAGCGTCTGAATGCTGCTCACGCTAGAAATACTTAGCTTCTTCAACAGAGCTTCAGTGATCTCGTCGTTGGCATTGGCGATGATCTCGCCGCTATCGGTGTCGATCACGTTCTTAGCCAGCACGCGTCCAAGCAAGAAGTCATCACCCACGGCCAGACGATCGATGCCGGCTTCAGTGATTTCACGGACGTGACGCACCGTGATGCGCTTATCCTTAGCAACGATGACCTTGCCCGCTGCGCCAACGATGTCGAAGCGCGCTGTCTCACCACGCAAACGCTCAGGAATCACAGCAAACTGGATGCTGCCATTGTTCAGATGGAATGTATCGAAGTCGAAATATTCGGCCAAGATCTGCTCAGGCGTATAGCCCAAGGAGCGCAGCAGAATGGTGACGGGCATCTTACGGCGACGGTCAATACGGAAATATACGTAGTCCTTGGCATCGAATTCGAAATCCAGCCATGAGCCACGATAAGGAATGATACGAGCGGAGAACAGCAACTTGCCGGAGCTGTGGGTTTTACCGCGATCATGCTCAAAGAACACGCCTGGCGAACGGTGCAGCTGCGACACGATGACGCGCTCAGTACCGTTGATGACGAACGAACCGTTGTCTGTCATCAGTGGGATTTCACCCATATAAACTTCTTGTTCCTTGACTTCCTTTACAGTCGGCTTGGAGGCTTCGCGATCCATCAACTTCAGGCGCACGCGAGCACGCAAAGGTGCAGCGAAAGTCAGGCCGCGCTGTTGGCATTCCTTCACATCGAAGGGAGGCGTGCCCAAGGTGTAGCTGACGAAATCCAGATAGGCATTCTTGCTGTGGCTCTCGATCGGGAAGATCGAGTGGAAAGCCGCTTGCAGACCTTCAGTTTTACGCTGGTCGGGAGCCGTGTGCTCTTGCAAAAAAGCTGCAAACGACTCTAACTGAGTGGACAACAGAAAGGGAACCGGCAAAGCACCAACGCGCTTGGCGAAGTTCTTGCGGAAGCGTTTTTTTTCTGTAAACGAGTAGCTCATGGTATCTCCACAACAGAGGAAAAAGACAGGGGACAGATCACGACAGCAGTCTGTCCGCTGGCTTCTTCAGTTCAACACGGGTTCCTGAAAACTCAGGAGTTATCCAGCGCCAAAAGGCTGACGGGGTTTCCGTCAGCCTTTTGAACAGCACTAATGCTTACTTGATTTCAGCAGTTGCGCCCGCTTCGATCAGTTGCTTAGCAACTGCATCAGCGTCAGCCTTGGAAATGCCTTCCTTGACTGGCTTCGGTGCGCCGTCAACCAGGTCCTTAGCTTCTTTCAAGCCCAGACCGGTGATTGCACGAACAACCTTAATCACGTTGACCTTGGCTTCGCCAGCGGCCTTCAGGATCACGGTGAATTCGGTTTGCTCAGCAGCGGCAGCAGGAGCAGCGCCAGCAGCAGCTGGGCCAGCCATTGCAGCAGCGGATACGCCGAACTTTTCTTCGATTGCCTTGACCAGGTCGTTCAGTTCCAGAACGGACATTGCGTCCAGGGATGCCAAAAATGCGTCTTTATCAAATGCCATTTTGTTCTTCCTAATTTAAGAGTTTGTTAAGGTTAAGCAGCGACCGCTTCAGACTTCTGAGCGGACACGGCAGCAACTGCACGTGCCAAGCCAGACATCGGCGATTGCAGCAAGCCGCACAGTTGTGCCAGCAGAACTTCCTTGGAAGGTACGGTAGCCAGCGCGTTAACGCCTGCCGCATCCAGAACCTTGCCATTGTAGGAGCCTGCCTTTACGACCAGCTTGTCGTTCGTCTTGGCAAATTCGTACACCACCTTTGCAGCTGCGACGGGGTCAGCACTGATGCTATACACCAGTGGGCCAACCATGCTATCCGCCAAAGTTTCAAAGGCAGTGCCCTGTACCGCGCGACGAGCCAGCGTGTTCTTCAACACGTGGAAGTAAACACCTGCATCACGTGCATTCGCACGCAATTTGGTGACGTCGCTGACTTTGATGCCACGGTACTCTGCCAGAACGACAGTCTGAGCCTGCGCCACTTGTGCGCTGACTTCGGCGACTACCGCCTGTTTTTCTTGCAGATTCAGACTCAAGTCTTTCTCCATCCAGAATCGAAACACCTTGCGATGTCTCTTGGTTAACAACAGCGACCTTAAGTCAGGATGAACCTAAATACGTCCGCCCTGCTTGCGGGCACACCATCTACGTGGGCAGGTGAATCACTCCACCGATTAAGCCGCCAGTCCTGCGACTGTTGGCACCAACGGTCTTTGATGCTGCCATTCCTGCAGCAGTACAAAGCCTGAAAGCGACAGGGTACGCCCACGCACCCTGTCGCCGAATTTGAAACTAGTTACGCAACCAGACTGGCTTGTTCGACGCGGATACCGACGCCCATAGTGCTGGACACGGAGATCTTGCGCAGATACACACCCTTGGAAGCTGCTGGCTTAGCCTTGTTCAGCGCGTCAATCAGCGCCAACAAGTTTTCACGCAGCGCTTCAGGCGCGAAAGATGCACGACCGATAGTGCACTGGATGATACCGTTCTTGTCAGTACGGTACTGAACCTGACCAGCCTTGGCATTGCGCACAGCGCCCGCCACATCAGGAGTAACAGTGCCGACCTTAGGGTTAGGCATCAAACCACGTGGACCTAGGATCTGACCCAGTTGGCCTACGATACGCATCGCATCAGGAGAAGCAATCACCACGTCGAAGTCCAGATTGCCCGCTTTGATGGTTTCAGCCAGATCGTCAAAACCAACGATCTCTGCACCCGCAGCCTTAGCTTCTTCAGCCTTGGCGCCTTGTGCAAACACAGCCACGCGCACGCTCTTGCCAGTGCCCTTAGGCAACACAACAGAACCACGAACTAGCTGGTCAGACTTACGTGCATCCACGCCCAGATTCACAGCAACGTCGATGGATTCATCGAACTTGGCCACGGCAGTTTCTTTTGCCAGAGCCAGTGCATCGTTGAGCGGGTACAGCTTGTTACGATCAACCTTGGCAGCCGCTGCCTTGTAACGCTTGGAAACTTTAGCCATGTTATACGCCCTCCACGGTGATGCCCATGCTGCGCGCGCTACCAGCGATGGTACGCACTGCTGCATCCATGTCAGCCGCTGTCAGGTCGGGCTGCTTGGTCTTGGCGATTTCTTCAGCCTGAGCGCGAGTCAGCTTACCCACCTTGTCGGTGTGTGGCTTCGGGCTACCCTTCTGAATACCGGCGGCTTTCTTGATCAGAATAGTCGCAGGAGGAGTCTTCATCACGAAGGTGAAGCTCTTGTCTGCAAACGCAGTGATCACCACTGGAATCGGCAGACCTGGCTCTACGCCTTGAGTCTGGGCGTTGAACGCCTTACAGAATTCCATGATATTAAGACCGCGCTGACCCAGTGCTGGGCCAATGGGAGGACTTGGGTTCGCCTTACCGGCGGGAACTTGCAGCTTGATATAGCCGACAATTTTCTTTGCCATTTTACTACTCCTGATTATGGGTCATACGCACACCGCTATTGCGGCACGCTCCCCGGTTAATACTGAGCAGGAAAAAGAGGGAAAGGCAAACACCTTTCTCCCTACCCCCTCCTCCGCGTTTAGGCCTTTTCGACTTGGCCGAAATCCAGCTCTACCGGTGTGGCGCGACCAAAGATTGCCACCGACACCCGCAGTTTATTCTTGTCGTAATTGACGTCTTCCACCATGCCATTGAAGTCAGTAAATGGGCCTTCTTTGACACGCACAGACTCGCCAACCTCAAACAGCACCTTGGGACGCGGCTTCTCTACCCCAGCCTGCATCTGCTGCATGATGTTGTCCACTTCCTTCTGGGTGATCGGAGTCGGCTTCATCGCGGTACCACCGATGAACCCAGTGACCTTCGGCGTATTCTTGACCAAGTGCCAAGAATCGTCGGTCATCTCCATCTCGACGAGCACATAGCCGGGGAAGAATTTTCGCTCAGAAATACTCTTCTGACCCATCTTCAACTCAACCACTTCTTCGACTGGAACCAGAATTTGACCGAATTGCTCCTGCATTCCGGCGCGTGCGATGCGCTCTACCAGCGCACGCTGCACACTCTTCTCGAACTGCGAGTAGGTGTGAACCACATACCAACGCATAGCCATCACTCGCTCCGTCCCATCAATTTATTGACCATCATCAACAGACTAGCATCCACCGCCCACAAGAACAGCGCCATAGTCACAGCAAATGCCACGACCACCCCTGTAGTCTGCAAGGTTTCCTTGCGCGAGGGCCACACGACGCGCTTGGCCTCAGCCACCGACTCCTTAAAGAAGACAGCGAATTGCTTACCTTGCTCGCTAGTCAGTGCAACGGCCACACCCGCAGCGACGCCCACCAGCACAGACAGCGCCCGTAGAACTGAGGCGCTTTCTTGCAGTACGTAGAACCCCGCCACCCCTGCTGCAACCAGCAGAAATGCCGCGACTAATTTCAGCTTATCCGACATGCGTGATTGTCCGTGTTAAAACTTGGCAGGCCAGGAGGGTCTCGAACCCCCAACCCTCGGTTTTGGAGACCGATACTCTACCAATTGAGCTACTGGCCTAAAACTCAGGAACAGCAAAGAGAGAAGGGAGAAGGTCAACCCTTCCCACTTCCCTCTTTTGCTTTCATATTTATTACTCGATAACCTTAGCAACCACACCGGCGCCGACGGTACGACCGCCTTCACGGATGGCGAAACGCAGACCTTCTTCCATCGCGATCGGAGCGATCAGTGCCACAGTAATGGAGACGTTGTCGCCTGGCATCACCATTTCGGTACCCGCTGGCAGTTCGATCGCACCAGTCACGTCCGTAGTCCGGAAGTAGAACTGAGGACGATAGCCGTTGAAGAACGGGGTGTGACGACCGCCTTCATCCTTGCCCAGTACGTAGATCTCGGCAGTGAACTTGGTGTGCGGCTTGATGGAACCGGGCTTGCACAGAACTTGGCCACGCTCGACATCTTCACGCTTGGTGCCACGCAGCAGTACGCCGACGTTGTCACCTGCTTGACCTTGGTCGAGCAGTTTGCGGAACATTTCCACGCCAGTACAGGTGGTCTTGACGGTGGGCTTGATGCCGACGATTTCGATTTCTTCGCCAACCTTGACGATTCCGCGCTCGATACGACCCGTCACAACGGTGCCACGACCAGAGATGGAGAATACGTCTTCCACTGGCATCAGGAAGGCGCCGTCGATGGCACGCTCAGGAGTCGGGATGTAGGTGTCCAGTGCTTCAGCCAGGCGCATGATGGCGCCTTCGCCCAAATCACCTGCGTCGCCTTCGACAGCCTTCAGTGCAGAACCCTTGATGATGGGGATGTCGTCGCCAGGGAAGTCGTACTTGGACAGTAGCTCACGCACTTCCATTTCGACCAGCTCCAGCAGCTCTTCATCATCAACCATGTCGCACTTGTTCAGGAACACGATGATGTAAGGTACGCCCACTTGGCGTGCCAGCAGGATGTGCTCGCGAGTCTGTGGCATCGGGCCGTCAGCTGCGGAACAAACCAGAATCGCGCCGTCCATCTGTGCTGCACCGGTGATCATGTTCTTCACATAGTCGGCGTGGCCTGGGCAGTCAACGTGTGCGTAGTGACGGTTGGCTGTTTCGTATTCAACGTGGGCGGTGTTGATGGTGATGCCGCGCGCCTTTTCTTCTGGCGCTGCGTCAATTTGGTCATACGCCTTTGCTTCGCCGCCAAACTTCTTCGACAATACGGTCGTGATCGCCGCTGTCAGCGTCGTCTTACCGTGGTCAACGTGACCAATCGTGCCTACGTTTACGTGCGGCTTGGTCCGCTCAAATTTGCTCTTTGCCATGATTTTTCCTCATCAACAACCGAATTAACGAAAGAACCACTATCCAATAAAACTGGTGCCCATGGCGAGAATCGGACTCGCGACCTCTCCCTTACCAAGGGAGTGCTCTACCACTGAGCCACATGGGCATAACCTAAACTGGAGCGGGTGAAGGGAATCGAACCCTCGTCGTAAGCTTGGAAGGCTTCTGCTCTACCATTGAGCTACACCCGCATATCCTGCTTTCAACTTCAGGCGACTCAACACCTGCTCGTACAACTTAAATTCTGGTGGAGGGGGACGGATTCGAACCATCGTACTCATAAGAGGGCAGATTTACAGTCTGCTGCCATTAACCACTCGGCCACCCCTCCGTGAAGAGGGCGGGATTATCCTGAAACCCCCGCCCCCTGTCAAACACTAATTACGCATTTTTCCTGAATAGCGCCGACTGTGCGTGAGCTTGCAGACCCTCACCAAATGCTAGCTCGGCAGCGATCGCGCCCAGCGTCTGTGCGCCTTGCGCTGACACCTGAATCAGACTGCTACGCTTTTGGAAGTCATACACACCCAGCGGCGAGGAGAAACGTGCCGTACCGGAGGTCGGCAGCACGTGATTTGGCCCGGCACAATAGTCGCCGAGCGATTCGGAGGTATAGCGCCCCATGAAGATCGCACCCGCATGCTTCAATTTGGGCAGCATAGATTGCGGATCAGCCACCGACAGCTCCAAGTGTTCTGGTGCGATGCGATTGCTGATATCGCACGCCTCGTCCAGATCAGCGACATGGATTAGCGCGCCGCGATTTTCCAGCGCTGTCTTGATGATCTCTTTGCGCGGCATCTGTTCCAGCAGCTTGTCGGCACTGGCGGCGACCGCCTCGATGAACGCCGCGTCCGGTGACAACAAGATCGCCTGCGCCAATTCGTCGTGCTCGGCCTGCGAAAATAAGTCCATCGCCACCCAATCTGGATTAGTTTGGCCGTCGCAGATCACCAGAATCTCGGAAGGCCCCGCAATCATATCGATGCCGCAGGCGCCGAATACGCGCCGTTTGGCCGAAGCAACATACGCATTGCCGGGGCCGACGATCTTATCCACCGTGGGAATGCTCGCCGTACCGTAAGCCAACGCCGCCACCGCTTGCGCGCCGCCGATGGTGAACACGCGATCCACGCCGGACAGATGCGCCGCCGCCAGCACCAACTGGTTCTTCACACCATCCGGCGTAGGCACGACCATGATGAGTTCGGCCACGCCCGCCACTTTAGCCGGCAGCGCATTCATCAGCACAGAAGATGGATAGGCCGCCTTGCCGCCCGGCACATACAGACCGACGCGATCCAGCGGAGTGACTTGCTGGCCAAGCATCGTGCCGTCGTCATCCAGATAAGTCCAGGATGACTGCACTTGTTTCTGGTGATAGGACGTGACGCGCTGCGCTGCACGTTCCAAGGCAGTACGCTGCGCGGCGGGCAACCCCTCGAAGGCCGCTTGCAATTCCGACTTGGGCAGCTCCATCGCTGCCGCATCGGCCAAGGGCAAACGGTCAAACTTGCGGGTGTAGTCCAGCACCGCCGCATCGCCACGTTTCTTCACATCGGAAAGTATCGCCGCGACAGTCGCTTCCAGCTTCTCATCGGCAGTCTCTTCAAACGCCAGCAGCTTGCTCAGCTTGGCATCGAAATCAGTATCGCGGGTAGAAAGACGGGTGATATTCATAGCCTGACCTCTTACTTGTTCACAGCTTGCGCGAACGCATCCAGCATCGGCTGGATCGCACTGCGCTTTAATTTGAGCGATGCCTGATTCACGACCAGACGTGATGAGACATGACTGATCTCTTCTACCGCCTTGAGATTATTGGCCTTCAAGGTACCGCCGCTACTCACCAGATCGACGATGGCATCAGACAACCCAACCAGCGGCGCCAACTCCATCGAACCATAGAGTTTGATCAGATCGACGTACACCCCCTTGGACGCAAAGTGTTCACGCGCCGCCCGCACATACTTGGTTGCCACGCGCAAACGCGCACCTTGCTGCACGGCGGACGCGTAATCAAAATCATTGCGCACCGCCACCATCATGCGACACTTGGCGATATTCAGGTCGAGCGGCTGATACAGCCCTTCCCCGCCATGCTCGTTCAACACATCCTTGCCCGCCACGCCGATGTCCGCCGCGCCGTATTGCACATAGGTCGGCACATCCGTCGCACGCACGATAATCAAGCGCACATCGTCACGATTCGTCGGCAAGATCAGCTTGCGCGAAGACTCCGGGTCTTCCAGCGGTGTAATGCCCGCTGCCGCCAACAGCGGCAAAGTCTCTTCAAAGATACGGCCTTTGGATAGGGCGATGGTGATAGTCATGCTGGTTCGCTTGTTTTTGCAAAGGTGCGCATTCTACCGTTAAATACAATGCGACGTGAAACTCACCCACGCCCTTAACCAGAGGAAAGGCATCGTCCGCCTGAGTCGGCAACTGTAGACGGGACCCTGTCGCGAGCCCTGCAAGCGCATCCGGTAGTGTGCCTAGACCCTCACTTGATCCTGCGTATCTGCGCGCCCAGTTTCGACAGTTTTGCTTCGATGTGTTCGTAACCGCGATCCAGATGGTAGATGCGGTCGATGACGGTTTCGCCCTGGGCAACCAGAGCGGCGATCACCAGCGAGGCGGAGGCGCGCAGGTCGGTGGCCATCACGGCGGCACCCTCCAGTCGCTCGACACCGCGCACTAGGGCGGTGTTGCCTTCCACGTCGATCTGCGCGCCGAGGCGGCGTAGTTCTTGCACGTGCATGAAGCGGTTCTCGAAGATGGTTTCCACCACCATCGCAGTGCCGTCGGCGATGCAGTTCAGCGCCATGAATTGCGCCTGCATGTCGGTGGGGAACGCGGGATGTGGGGCGGTGCGCACATTGACCGATTTTGGACGCGCGCTCATGTCCAGACGTATCATATCCGCATTCACTTCGATCTTGGCACCTGCCTCAGCGAGCTTTTCCAGCACGGTTTCCAGAATGTCGGCGCGGGTGTTGGTCAGTGTGATACTGCCCCCCGTGGCCGCAGCCGCGACCAGGAAGGTGCCGCTCTCGATACGATCCGGCATGATGCGATGGCTTGCGCCGTTTAACTTCTCGACGCCGGTGATGGTGATGGTATCCGTGCCATCGCCCGTGATCTTTGCACCCATAGCGCGCAAGCAGTCAGCAAGGTCGATGACTTCCGGCTCACGTGCGGAGTTTTCCAGCACAGTCACGCCGTCGGCCAGAGCCGCAGCCATCATCAGGTTTTCCGTGCCGGTGACGCTGACGATATCGAAGAATATCCGCGCGCCTTTGAGACGCTTGGCTTTTGCGTGGATATAGCCGTGTTCGATGGAGATCTCGGCACCCATCGCTTCCAAGCCTTTGATGTGCAGGTTGACTGGACGCGAACCGATGGCGCAGCCCCCGGGCAGGGAAACCTTGGCCTCGCCGAAACGCGCGACCAGCGGCCCCAGCACCAGAATCGCGGCTCGCATGGTTTTCACCATATCGTAGGGCGCCTCCAGCTTATTCACGTGTGTACCGTTGAGCGTGATCTCGCTCTCGCCCAGCGTTGCAACGATGCCCATCTGTTCCAGCAATCGCCGCATGGTGATGACATCATGCAAATCTGGCAGATTGGTCAAATGCAGGTCGTCCGCCGTCAGCAGGCCCGCGCACAAAATCGGCAGCGCCGCATTCTTAGCGCCAGAGATGCGAACTTCCCCACGTAGCGGCGTGCCGCCGATGATTGCTAGTTTTTGCATAAATTCGGTGATAGCTAGAGCCACTAATCGTGGGTGAGCCGCGCTCAACCACGCATTAACGACTTGCGGCCAATTCCCATTCCTGTGGAGTAAATGTTTTCATGGACAGAGCGTGGATTTCTTCGCGCATCCGGTCGCCCAAGGTTTGATAGACGCGCTGATGCCGTTGCACTCGACTTTTACCGGCAAACTCTTCGCTCACCACCACCGCCTCAAAATGCTGACCGTCACCGACCACGGTCAAGTGGCTGGTCACCATACCGGCAGCAATGCCCTGCTGGATGCTTTCTGGGGTGACCATGTTCAGACGGGTAGGAGTTCAGCAACGCCGTACATCTGCGCCAAACTGACCAGATTCGAAGGAAGATTCGTGTAGCTCAGGGTCATGCCGCGCTCTTGCGCTTGGCGCAACCAAGCGAGCAGTAGGCCAACAGCAGCGGAATCGACCGTTTCAACCTTAGCCAAGTCGATCACCAAGGCTGAAGTCTCGTCAACGGACACATCCAAGTCGCGCAAGGCGGCAACCGTCTCCATGGTCAATGCGCCGGAAACATAGAGCAGATTGCCCTCCCGCTCAATCATTTCTCAACTGCCTTCTTAGCTGTAGCGGCGGTCTGATTGTTATCTTTCAACCACTGAATCAAACCATCAATGCTGGATTGATCGATCTTTTCGGCGAACTGCTTCTTATAGGTGCCGACCAAGCTGATCTCTTGAATAGATACGTCATATACCTTCCATCCGGTAGCAGTCTTGTACAGATCGTAATCCACCTGAACTGGCTGAGCACCAGCCTTGGTAATGACGCTCTTGACCGTGACCTCATCATCGACAGGTGCTTGTTTGAGTGGCTTCACTTCCACCTTCTGTTCCTTATAGGAAGTGAAGGCTTTGGTATAGAAACGTACCAAGAAGTTGCGGTACTCGCTAGTCAGAGCAGTGCGCTGCTCCGGTGTGGCAGCACGCCAATTCTTGCCGCCGACGGTCTTTTGCGTCAAACGGGTGAAATCGAATTGCGGCAGTATCTTGGCCTCGACCAAAGCCTGTACTTTCTGCTGATCGCCATCGTGCAGCGCCTTGTCCTTGGCAACTGCATCCAGCACCTCATTGACCACATCGCGGATTAACGCATCTGGCGCTTTCAACTCTTCGGCCTGCGCCAATACGCTCGCACCCGCCAACCAGACACCCAACAACATCGACACAATCTTGTTCATATAATTTCCTTATTCAGAGCTACTACTTGCTTTGCTGTATAAAAACCTGCCAATCAGGTCTTCCAGCACCACAGCGGATTGAGTCCTACGTACCTCATCACCATTCGCCAGCATTTTCTCATC
Organism: Ferriphaselus amnicola; assembly: GCF_000974685.2. Lineage (NCBI taxonomy): Bacteria > Pseudomonadati > Pseudomonadota > Betaproteobacteria > Nitrosomonadales > Gallionellaceae > Ferriphaselus > Ferriphaselus amnicola. The sequence goes on along the minus strand of NZ_AP018738.1, from coordinate 485,973 downwards.
TTCACCCGGCTCAAACCCAATGTACTGTTCGCCAAGCAGGCCAGCGGTCAGAATCTTAGGCACGGTGTCCTTGGGAAATTGATAACGTTTATCCAGACTCATCGTCACTTTCGCTTGATACTCATGCTGGGGATCCAGCCGGATGTCCGTCACCCGCCCAATCAACACGCCTGCGCTCTTGATCGAGGCTTTAGGTTTTAATCCCCCGATGTTGGTGAAGTAGGCTTGCAATTGGTAGGACTCGGACACGTTGTACGTGCTTAGGTTCCCAACCTTCAAGGCCAACACCACCAGTGCGCCGATACCAGCCACAACGAATGCGCCAACCCAAAGGTCTAAAGTAGTGCGCTCCATCTCAATTACTCCCAAACATTAGTGCGGTCAAAATAAAATCCAGAATCAGAATCGCCAGTGACGATTCCACGACGGTGCGGGTCGTCGCGCCAGAAACACCTTCTGCCGTGGGCGGCGCATCGTAACCCTCGAATAGGGAGATTGCCGTCACTGCCAAGCCGAACACGAAACTCTTGATGACACCGTTCATCACGTCATGACGGAAGTCCACCGCGCCCTGCATCTGCGACCAGAACGAACCTTCATCCACGCCGATCAGCACAACGCCGACCACATAGCCACCCAGCACGCCCATCGCTGAAAACAGTGCCGCAAGCAAGGGCATCGAGAACACGCCCGCCCAAAAGCGCGGCGCAACCACGCGGGCGATGGGGTTCACCGCCATCAGTTCCATCGCAGCGATCTGCTCTGTGGCTTTCATCAAGCCGATCTCAGCGGTCATCGCTGAGCCAGCGCGGCTGGCAAACAGCAGTGCGGCCAGCACCGGCCCAAGTTCCCGCACCAGTGACAAGGCCACCAGCGACCCCAGTGCCGACTCCGAACCATAGCGTTTCAGTGTTTCATAACCTTGCAAGCCCAACACCATGCCGACGAACATGCCCGCCACCAGAATAATGATGAGCGACATCACGCCAGAGAAAAACATCTCCTTGATGGTCAGATGGAAGCGACGGAAGCTGGTGCCCGAGTAGAACAGCGTCATCGCAAAGAAACGTGTCGCGAAGCCAATGCGCCAGACCGCGTTGATGGTGCGATGCCCGATGGTTCTTAAACTTGAGGGAATGGACATATCAGGCTCTGAGATTCAGGTCTTGGGAATAGTCCCCGCCCGGGTAATGGAACGGAATCGGCCCATCGGTCTCGCCGTGAACAAACTGGCGCACAAAGGGCACCTCGGAGGCACGAATCTCATCTGCCGTGCCTTCGGCAATGATCGCACCATCCGAAATAAAATAGACGTAATCGACGATCTTCAGTGACTCCTGAATATCGTGAGTCACCACGATCGAGGTCGCGCCCAACGCATCATTCAGCTGGCGGATCAGATTCCCCACCACCGACAACGAAATCGGGTCCAGCCCGGCAAACGGCTCGTCATACATGATGAGCATAGGATCAAGCGCCACGGTGCGCGCCAGTGCCACGCGCCGCGCCATCCCGCCAGAAAGCTCCGCCGGCATCAGCTTGTGTGTACCGCGCAACCCAACGGCGTGCAGCTTCATCAGCACCAGATCGTGGATGATGTCTTCCGGCAGATCAGTGTGTTCACGCATCTGGAACGCTACGTTGTCGAACACCGACATATCGGTGAACAGCGCGCCGAACTGAAATAGCATGCCCATCTTGCGCCGCATCGCATACAGCCCTTCCTGATCCAGCTCGTGAATGATCTTACCATCCACTTTGACGTGCCCCTTGGTGGGCTTCAGCACGCCACCGATGTGACGCAGCAACGTCGTCTTACCGCAACCGCTCAAGCCCATGATGGCGATCAGCTTGCCCTTAGGAAAGGACATGTTGATGCCTTTCAGAATGGCACGATTGTCGTAGGCGAAGTTAAGGTCGCAAATTTCGACCAACGGTTGTGAGGGCACGTAACGGCACCTTAAGGTGAAGGGGCGCTGATTCTAAACTACGGGGGCGATACACCACAAGCGAACTTCCTGTCCGGCAAACATCGACAGGCCTAGCCGACAAGCAGCTCTGGCACGTCCGGCTAGTTCTATCGACATATTGAATCCATTGATTCTGCGTTCTATTCTTTGGCTTAACTGACGCACGAGTCGCCATGACCAAGCACACCTCCAGCTCCGCCCTCAACTCTATGGGCACCACAGAAGCCGATGCCGAATTTGGCATCGTCGGCCAAAGCCTAGCTATCCAATCACTGCGCCAGCAAATCAGATGCTACGCCCATAGCCACCACACCGTGTTGATCGAGGGCGAAACGGGCAGTGGCAAAGAATTGGTCGCTACCGCACTTCATCACGCAGAGCACGATGGCAGCACTTTTTATCCGGTCAATTGCGCTGCCATTCCCGCGTCCCTACTCGAAGCTACACTATTTGGACATACTCGCGGCGCGTTCACTGGCGCACAGCATGATCGCTGCGGCTTGTTTGAGAAAGCAGGGAGCGGCACATTATTTCTGGATGAAATCACCGAACTCCCGCTGGAGCTTCAAGCCAAATTGCTGCGGGTTCTGGAAAATGGCGAATTCCGCCGTATCGGCGAAACCACGTTACGACATAGCCATGCTCGGATTCTGGCCGCCAGCAACCTTGATCTGCAACATGAAGTAGCCTCCGGACGCTTCCGCGCCGACCTCTTTCATCGTCTCAACATCCTCTCCATTCGCATACCGCCCTTGCGTGAACTGGGGTCAGACAAACAGTTACTGCTCAATCATTTCCGACATCTCTTTGCAGCCCAAGCGGGTCAAGCGCCTTTCGAACTAGATACGCTGGCGCTGCAATACTGGGACAGCTATCCGTTCCCTGGCAACATCCGTGAGCTGCGCAGTCTGGTCATTCGACTACTCACCAACTACTCAGGAAAAGTCGTGAGTGCGGAACAATTAAAAGCCGAGTTACCACAGCTACGCACCAATGCCCAGCTCCTCTGGCCACAACTTCACGAACAAGCCGCCTCCATGCTCAGCTTTGATGAAGTCATGACCCGCCACGCACGGCAATACATCGCCTCAGCTCTGGCTAAGACCGAAGGCAACATCAGCACTGCTGCTCGCCTACTCGGAATCCCTCGCTCCACATTATGCAGTCGAATGACAGCGCTAGACATACCCCGAAGATAGTCTATATCTAATACCTGATCGGCTAGCCCAGCCCGAAGATAACCTAGCCTTAACGGCTAAGCCTAAGAGATCATTATCTATATATTTCAGCATATTGAATGCGACCCATAGCTGGCGTACCCTGCCTGCGTGACTCAGGAGGGCATATGAGACCGACCCACCCATACTTGATTTTTCTCAGCTTAGCGGGACTAACTGGGTGCGCGACACTGGCAGTCGCCCCTTCGACGCAGCATTTGCAACGCTCAGCATCCGAGACCAACATCGTCGAGACTAGCGACATCCCGCCGCTGGCCACTCGCTCACTTCCGCTACCTCCTCCTCAGCCCAGCCGCAAACCGGAAACCTACAGCGTGGTGGTCACTCAAGTTCCAGCACAGGAAATCCTGTTTGCTCTGGCGCGTGATGCCAAAATCAATCTCGACATCTATCCTGGCATCACGGGCAACATCACTATGAATGCGCTGGATCAGACCTTGCCTCAGCTGCTCGACCGCATCGCCCGCCAAGTTGATATGCGCTACGAGCTGCACGGCAACAGCCTGCTCGTACTGCCCGACTCACCTTATTTGCACCACTACAAGATCGACTACGTCAACATGTCGCGCGATGCTGAAAGTGCCATTGCCAATGCCACGCAAGTCAGCGCTAGTGCGGCTCCCGCAACTACCAGCACTCCCTCGCTGCCGAACAACAACTCGTCGATCACGATCCGCAATACCTCGCATAACCGCTTCTGGGAAACCTTGACTCAGAACATCAAGGATTTGTTGCATGAGACCGACAAAATCCTGCCCGAAGGTTCAAGTGAAACGGTCGTGGAAGAAAAAAGCTCCATCAGCACCACAGGAACCGGCTCGCCCAACGCGCAGTCCTCTGGCAAGAAGGCTGCGCTCAAATCCAATGGCATCGAAGCCAGCCCCAATCCCGCCTCGCTACAGGAGGGTGGCACCACAATCACCCGGCGCAGCACTTTCCGCGAGGCCGCCTCGGTCATCGCCAATGCCGAGACCGGCTTGCTCACCGTGCGCGCCACTCGCAAACAGCACGAGAAGGTGCAGGAGTTCGTTGATCGAGTGATGAATAGCGCGCGGCGGCAGGTGCTGATCGAAGCAACGGTGGTTGAGGTGAGGCTCAGTGACCAATACAAGCAAGGCATCAACTGGTCGATTCTGCAACGCAATGGCACCGGCTTCCAGTTGCGGCAAATGGGTACGCAGAATCTGCCTACTGCCAACAACAGCGGATTGTTCATCTTAGACTATCTCAATCCAACTTCACCGCTGGGTAATCTGAGTGCCCAAGTGTCGTTGCTGGAATCCTTCGGCAACGTGAAAGTGCTATCCAGCCCAAAACTGAGCGTACTGAACAACCAGACCGCCATGCTGCGCGTCGTGGACAATTTGGTGTATTTCACCGTCAAGGCTGACACGACCACCAACCAGACCAACTCGATCACGACTTACACCACCACACCGAATACGCTGCCCATCGGCTTCACCATGAGCGTGACACCACAGATCGACGACAGCGATACGGTGCTACTTAACCTCAAGCCGTCCATCTCACGGGTCATCGGCTTCGTCAACGACCCCAATCCCGATCTGGCTAGGATGGGCGTCATCAGTCGCATCCCACAGACCCAAACACGCGAGATGGAGTCTGTACTCAAGATCGACAGCCAGCAGATCGCCGTCATGGGTGGTTTGATGCAGGATCAAATCAACAATCTGACCGATGCTGTACCTGGGCTATCACGGCTACCCGTGCTAGGAAATCTCTTTACCCACAAAAACGACACCAGCGAAAAGACCGAGCTAGTGATATTCCTGCGTCCCCTAGTCATCCACAATGCTAGCCTGAACGGCGACTACCTCACCTTTGGCCAAGCGCTCCCTGATGCTGATTTCTTCAAACATGACATCTCCCCATCCGCTCCGATACGGCCATGAGACACCTAGCCAAACTACTCTCGATCGGGATATGCGCGCTCGCAATGACGCCAACGCCAATCGCTGCTAGCGAAAGAGCCTCGATCCACATCGAGCGCCGCCCCAGCAGCCTAGTGCTGCACACTCGACTATCCAGCGCTTGGCAAACTTGGCACCAAGGTGATTTAGCCAGTGCCCAACGACAATACCTTGATGTACTACACACTGAGCCTCGCAACCGTGACGCTCTGCTCGGCCTCGCCGCCATCGCCCTACAGCAGAATGATGATCGCCTCGCCAGCAACTATTTCGGACGCACATTGGCGCTAGATCCACGCGATCCCATCGCTCACTCAGGATTGACGCTAATAGGCAACGATGAGTCTGCGGAAAGTCCGCTCAAGCTACTACTGGAGCAACACCCCGATAGTGCCGCACTGTATTTCGCCTTAGGTAAGCTGTACGGCGAACAGTCGCGCTGGAGTGAGGCGCGAGATGCCTTCAAGCACGCCCATCGCCTCGCCCCCGACGAAGCCGCACCTTTGCTCGATCTCGCCATTTGCCTCGACCATCTGAATCAGCCGCGTGCGGCGACAGAGAATTACCTGCGCGCCTTGCAATTGGATAAGTCGGGCAACACCTTCAACCACGGGGCCATCACGCTGCGACTCCAGCAACTGAATCCTGAACGCCATGACTCCCACTGAGCCACTAGGGCATTTACTACGGCAACTCGGTCACATCAGCGACGACCAGTTGCACATCGCCATGCAGGAGCAAGGCAAACACCACCAATTGCTAGGCAGTCTGCTCGTACAGCTCGGCTTCGTTTCGGAAAGTATCCTGCGTGACGTGCTGGCAGAAAAACTGGGGCAGGAAAGCGTCGATCTCACTTGCATCGTGATCTCTCCGGCGGCACTACGACTGATCCCACGCGAACTGGCGGTACGCCATCACCTACTGCCACTGGCCGTGAATCTGGACAGCAAGCATCTATCGCTGGCAGTGAGCGACCCCAATGATGTCGTGGCGCTCGACCAGTTGCGCGCCTATCTACATAACGAATTCCGTCTCAGCACGCGCATCGCCAGCCCGTCCGACCTTCAGCGCGCCATCGCACAGCATTACGGCGCAACACATTCCATCGACGGCCTGCTACATGAGATCGAGCCGGAGACCTCGGCGACTCAGACATCGGTCGCAGTCAGTCACGACTCCGCCCAACCGCTCGTGAAGCTGATCGATGCGATGCTCAACGAGGCGGTACAACAAGGAGCTTCCGATATCCATTTCGAGCCGGAAAGCAGTTTTCTGCGCATCCGTTACCGGCTGGATGGCGTGCTGCGCCAGATGCACAACGTCCACCGCAGTTTTTGGCCGACCATGCTGGTGCGACTGAAAGTGATGAGTGGCATGAACATCGCCGAAACGCGCGCGCCGCAGGATGGGCATTTCTCACTGAATTTATCTGGCCGCGCCATCGACTTCCGCGCAGCCACTCACCCCACCCTGCACGGCGAGAATCTGGTGCTGCGCATCCTCGACCGGCAAAAAGGCATCGTGCCACTGGATCAGCTCGACCTAAATGTCGCCGCGCTGACTACCTTGCAGCAGATCATCGCCAAGCCGGAAGGTATCGTGCTGGTCACCGGCCCTACCGGCAGCGGCAAGACCACCACGCTGTACTCCATCCTCAGCCACATCAATCGTGCGTCACTCAACATCATGACGCTGGAAGACCCGGTGGAATACCCCATCGCGCAGATACGCCAGACCTCGCTGAACGAGACCGCCAAACTGGATTTTGCCAATGGCATCCGCTCGATCATGCGGCAAGACCCTGACATCATCTTGGTCGGTGAGATCCGCGACCACGCCACCGCCGAGATGGCCTTCCGCGCCGCCATGACCGGCCATCAGGTGTATGCAACCCTGCACTCCAACTCCGCCATCGGTGCACTTCCGCGCTTGCTCGACCTAGGCATCCTGCCCGACATCCTAACGGGGAATCTGATCGGCATCCTCGCCCAGCGGCTGGTGCGAGTGCTGTGCCCGCATTGCAAACAGCCGTACTCGCCCAATGCTGAAGAAAATCGCTTGCTGGGTTTGCCCGCCGAGCAACAGGCCATCGTGTTTCGTCCGACAGGATGCGAGCATTGCCAGCAACAAGGCTATTCAGGGCGGCGAGCGTTGATGGAATTGCTCAAGCTGGATGGGGAATTGGATGAGCTGATCGCACAGCGCGCCAGCCCGCGCACTATCAAGCGTCTAGCGCAAGAGCATGGCTTTCGCCCACTGGCACAGGATGCCCGCCAGCAAGTTTTGGCAGGCATCACCTCACTCGAAGAGGTGATGCGCGTGGTCGATCTCACCGAACGAGGCGTGTGATGGCGCACTACGCCTACAAAGCGATGGATGCGAACGGCCAACTGAGTCGAGGCTGGCTGGAGGCCGCCGATTTGGGCGAACTGGATCGGCGCTTGCGCGACCTTGGCCTGCAACTCATCCGCGCCCGCCACAACCCACTCAGTTTTCTCCGCCCCAAGGTCAAGCGCAGTGAACTCATCACTTTTTTTCTCACGCTGGAACAGCTCAGCCGCGCCGGTGTGCCGCTATTGGATGCGCTGGGTGGACTGCGTGACAGCGTGGATGGCCCACTGCGCTTAGTCGTGGCAGACGTGCTGGAAGGCGTAACCAACGGCAAACCTCTGTCGCAAGCCTTGGCACGACATACGACCACCTTCGATCCGGTCTGCATCAGTCTGATCCACGCAGGCGAAGAGAGCGGGCGCTTACCTGAGGTGTTCCGCCAACTCGCTGATACGCTGAAATGGCAAGACGAACTCTCAGCTCACACCCGCAACTTGCTGCTCTACCCTACCTTCGTCGCCATCATCGTGGGCGCCATCACCCTGTTCCTGCTGATCTGGCTGGTGCCGCAACTAGCGAGCGTCATCCAAAGCTTCGGCCAAACGTTACCGTTGCAGACTCGCCTTTTGCTGACCGCCTCCGAATGGCTCCGCCAGTTCTGGTTCGTGCCGCCCATTACTCTCGTGGTGCTAGTCGTACTGCTCAGATTTCAGTGGTCACGCCATGCTGATTGGCATGTGCGGTTGGATGCGATGAAGCTGCGCCTATGGCTGCTCGGCGGCATTCTGCGCAAGATCATTCTGGCGCGCTTCGCCAATACCTTCGCCCTGCTCTATGCCGCCGGCATCAGCGTATTGGATTGCCTCGCCCTGTGCCGCGATCTGGCGGGTAATCGCGTCATCGCCAACGGACTGAAGCGCATCGCCGACGAAGTCGAATCCGGCCAAACGCTGACGCAAAGCTTCCAGCACACTGGCCTGTTTCCGCCGCTCGTGTTGCAGATGCTCAAGGTGGGCGAAGCCACCGGCAACTTGGATCAGGCACTGCTCAACGTCAGCTATTTCTACGGACGCGAAGTCCACGATTCCATCCGCCGCCTGCAAACCCTGCTCGAGCCGGCGCTGACGGTGTTCCTCGGTCTGATCCTAGGCTGGGTCATGCTCGCCATGCTGCTGCCCATCTACGACATCATCAGCCAAGTGAACATCCGATGAAACGCAAGACGCTACTTCTACTCACCGACCACCAGCTCACCGCATGGCCATGGACGCCGGAGGGCTGTGCCGCACCGACCCCCTTCAGCACAGTGGCTGAGTTTGACACCTACTTGACGCAGCATCGCCATCCGATCTGGATGCTGGTCGATCTGACCGAGGAAGAGTTCCACTACGAAGGTTTGCCGCACATCAACGATCAGGATCATTACGCCGCCGCGATACAGCGCCTCGCCAGCCACTTTCCCGACACGCCGTTGCGCATGGTGGTGAAGCAGTTCAAGCAGACTCAGATCGGTAAAGATGACGAGATGCTGTATTCGGCGCTGACACAGCCGACGCGCTTGGCGCCTTGGCTGGAGGTCATCGAAGCTCGCCGCATTCCCTTGGCGGGCATCTACTCGGCAGCGCACCTGACCAGCCTCCTAATGAAAGGCAGCGAGTTGGAACGCCAACTATTGGTCACGCTGGACGCCGATGCGGGACTGCGCACCAGCTACTTCTATAAAGGCAGACTGCGCTTCTCGCGCCTAGCTCCCGGTAACAGCCTAACCGAACGAGCGAAAGCGGAAGCCTGGCAGACTCGCCCTTATCTACTCAACCGCCGTCTGCTACCACGCGACCAAGCACTGCCATTGACAGTGCTGTGCCGCGACGACGTCTGGCAGGAGCTGATAACCAGCGCGCCCCCCGATCCCGACTTACCCTTGCTGCATCTGGACATCACCGAGGTCGCACAACGATTGGGGCTCTCGACCCCGTTAGCAAGTTCGGATGCCACGCCACTGTTCCTGCATCTGCTCGCCACCCAAGCGCCCACGCGCCAATATGCTCCCGATCCGCTGACCCTGCGTTTTCGCCAACGCAACACCCGTCGAACCTTGCAGGTGTTAGCCGCTCTGCTCGCTGCCGCCGGGATCCTCTGGGGAGCATCCAATCTGTGGCACGCTCAACGGCAAAATGGCGAGATCGCAACTCTGCGGCAACAGGCGCAGCGCTTGCAGTCTCAGGCAGCCCAGATCGAACAGAGCATCGGCGCGTTACCCTCTTCCGCCGCAGACATCCGAACCACGATCACGCTACTGCAATCACTGGATCAAGCGCCACCGCAGGTCATATTGACCGGCCTCGCGCAAACACTGACCGAATTCCCCGCGCTGCAACTGAATACACTGGAATGGCAGAACGATGCGCGAATTTCGACCCTGATGCTCTATCTGATGACTGAGGCCGAAGCCACCGAACAACTGAGCCAATTTCGAATTACTTTGACGAGTCGCGGCTACCAAGTCACCGAGTTGCAGCGTGGTGATACGACTGCCGTACTGCAACTACGCTGGAATATGGACGGATGATGTCGCGCCTGCCTAGACTTACCGATTTGCGCGGCAGTTTGCTCGCCGTGTCGCTGGCTGTGGTCATCGCAGCTACCAGTGTCGTGCTCAGTCAACGGCAACTTGAACACGCTCGACGACAACTTCAGTCGGCACACCAGCAACTCAGCGCCGCCCACCACGCTCTCGCCACCGCCCGCAACGATGCTCTCGTCTTGCCCGCCTACGCGGCGCTCTATCGCAGCTTACAAGAGAGGCATGTCCTCGGCGAAATCTCCCCGAACTTTGGCATCGTCATCGAACAGCAACGCCCTTTCGCAATCGATATGCACTACAACCTGTCCGCGCCACATCCCTACTCAGCACAAGCAAGCACACCCTTCGAACTGACGCTGCTCCCCGTGAATCTTCAGCTCGAACTGTTACACGAAGGTCGCTTGCTGGACTTACTCGATGGGCTGCGTGCGCATGGCTGGTTCATGCTGGAACGCTGTTCCATTGAGCCTGCCGACGATGCTCTGCATGCCGACTGCTCCGGTGGCTGGCTCACGGTGAAATCCCATGCGAACCATTGAGTGCGTCTGTATCAGTCTCGGCATCTGCATAGCGAGCCACTCGCATGCCCAAGAACTTGGACGCCTGCTCTATACCCCAGAGCAACGCCAACAACTTGAACGAGGCAAAGCGACCACCTCATCCTCGCCCATGCTCAACGGTATCGTACAAAAGCACGGCAGCGGGCGCACGATCTGGCTCGATAACCAAGCCGAACTACACGCCAGCGATGTTCAACCAGACAGTCAGCCTTTCGCACAGTCGGGGCATCCCGCCGTGCGCATTAAGGTCGGCGAACGTGTGCCATGAGGCAGCGTGGCATGGTGCTGATGGTCTTGCTGTGCTGTTTGGTGCTGGGCAGCATGAGCGCACTGCTCGCCACACTCGGTCATGCTGCCCAAGCCAGCCAGCGACAGCAGCGCAGTGCTGCGATGCTCGCTGAGGTCAAACGTGTATTGCTAGGACGCGCGGCTGCGGATGCCAGCCTGCCCGGCAGTTTGCCCTGCCCCGATGCGAATGGGGATGGTAGCGCCGACCTACTTTCCGGCAACGACTGTCCGTATTACATAGGCCGAGTACCGTACAAGACGCTAGGCATCCCCGAGCCTCTGGACGGTGATAACGAGCCCTTGTGGTATGCGCTCTCCCGCAATTTTCGTGACGACAACTCGAACGCCATCAACAGCGACAGGATCGGCGATCTGACCTTGAGCGGCTGGCCTAGCGATAACGCGCTGGCCGCCGTACTGTTCGCCGCCGGTCACGCGCAGTCCGGCCAAAGTCGTTCTGCGAGCAACTCCGCCGCATGCGTGACCACGGGTAGCACACTGGCAGAAACCTTGTGTGCCGCCAACTATCTCGACGCTGGCAACGCGGCACTCAACACCAAGAGCAGCCGCAATCTGAGTTTTCAATCCCTCATCCACGATGCTGACTATAACGATCAAGTCCTACCGATCTCCAGCCAAGAACTGCTAGCACTCACCGCCCAGCGCATCGCCCGCGAGGTCAAAGCCTGCCTCGACAGTTACGCCGCCGTCTCATCGGCACGTTACCCGTGGGCAGCCTCGATCACCGATACTTTGAGTTATCGCGCCACAGTGAGTAAGCACTATGGCCGCATCCCATCCCAGCCGAGACCGCTCAAGGCCGAGATCTCCGATAGCAATGTGAACGCCCTGCTCGATGCGCTAGCCACACTACAATTCGCTCTGGATCGCTACGCCACCAGCAACACCATTGCCAGTCGCAGCGCGCTACAAGCGGCTGGACTCTCGCTAGTAGGCAGTGCCCTCGCCATCAGCACCAGTTCATCGCCCGCCCTTCCCAGCAGCGTTACCACCCTCGCCAACGACACGGGCATCGCCACACAAGCGCTCGCACTCTCACCGCCGAGCAGCACGATCGCCACCGTTCGCGCACTTCTGCAATCCACCATCAACGGTTTGATCGTCAACGGCATACCACTCGACAGCGGCATGTCGATCGGCTGGCCGACCAGTTGTAGCCATGTCGGCAGCAGCTATTGGAACCACTGGCGCAACGAAGTGTTCTATCAAGTCGCCGAAGGGGCTCATCCTGATGGCAGCGGCTGTGTCGCGGGTGCGACCTGCCTGCGCCTCAATGGCGACGGCGAATATCGTGCGATGGTGGTGGTCGGTGGATCAGCGCTGGCAGGACAAACGCCACGCCAACCCAGTGCCGAACCGCCCGTGACTTGGCTGGAGGGCACCAATCTACACACCTCGCCCGCCCTTAGCTTTGAGAGTTACCGTCGCATCGATACGGAAAGTGGGCGGGTCAATGACTTGGTTGTGTGTCTGGATGGGAAGAATTTATGCCGATGAGACCAATTCGCGGCTTCAGCTTGGTCGAGTTATCGATCGTGCTACTCATCGTCGCCCTCCTCGGTGCCAGCTTGCTTCTGCCGCTGGCCGCACAACGGGAGCAACAGCACCTCAACGAGAGCCGCTTAGCCTTGGAAGATATCCGCCATGCGCTACTGGGCCACGCGGTGATCTACGGTTTTCTCCCCTGCCCCAGCACCGTGAGCGATCCGGCCAATAGCAGCTACGGAGTTGCTCCCACCAGTTGCAACAGCGCCCCCAGCACAGAAGGGCGACTGCCGTGGAAGACGCTAGGCGTTACGGAAACCGATGGGTGGGGCAACTACTGGCGCTACCGAGTGGATCGTAACTTCGCCGGTGCGGCCATCACACTCAGCACCAATTTCTCGGCTGACGCTCTGAGCATCCTCGATAGCGCTGGCAACATTCAGACCACCACGACCGAACGCCCACTCGCCATCATCTACTCTGCCGGCCAGAACTCACAGCCAGATGGCCACAATTCGAACTTCGAGCCCAGCAGCGGCATCTACCAGAACGATGATGTGTCACCTGACTTTGACGACCAGCTGATCTGGCTATCCCGCCCGCAACTGTATGAGCGACTGGTCGCAGCGGGGCGCTTACCGTAAAGCCCTAATAACCAAAGCGATGCAGCCCACCAACACGGACTAAGCGCTGACTTGACAGCCGACTCCGACAGAACGGATACGCTCCGCGAACCGTTCCAGATGCGCCAACGACAACGCCGAGAGGCGCGCTGCTTCCGGTTGCAGCGAAGGGCGCGCCAAACCATAGAGCAAGACGCCTTGTGGGCGGATGCCGTCGCTCAACAGGCCGAAAAGAAAGTCCAGATAGGCATCCTCTTCTTCCGCCGCAGGTGCATTCCCATCGCAAGCGAACCAGCAAGTTTGTATCCAAGTCGGGCAAAGTGAGATGGCCGTGCTGAGGTTTTCGCGGACTTTAGTCAGCGTGGTGCGGGTGTCGTTGATGGCGAGCATTCCGGCTTCGTTGGCGCGGTCAAGTTTGAACCAGACTGCGCCATTGCATTCGGCCATGCGCCGCAAGCCTTGCTGCACATTGTCGCGATGGATCAGGCTGCCATTGGTGATGAGCACCAGCTTCTGCTCGGCCAGCCCGAATTCGGTTTTCAACTTACCGACCAACGCGATGACCTCAGCGAATTCCGCTGCACTGGTTGGCTCACCGTTACCGGACAGCGCGATGTCGTTGATACGGCGCATGCCTTCCGGCACACGGCTTGCCATGAAATCGCCGTGCAGCAACTCGTGCAGAAAACCACGCAGTTCCTGTTCCAGCAACGGCAGATCCACCGGTGGTGCGCTACCTAAGCTGAGATTTGGAACTTGGCAATATAGGCAGCGCCAGTTGCAGGCATTGTTGGGATTGAGGTTGATGCCGACCGAAACGCCGCCCGCGCGACGCGAGATGACGGGATAGACGTAACGCAGTCCGGCGCTATCGCGGTCGTGATCGGTAGTGGAAAGCGCTTGCTCGCTCAAGGCTTGATCGGCGGCAGCAGTTTGGACGGGTCGATCGGTTTGCCGAACTTGCGAATTTCAAAGTGTAGCTTCACCTGCTCGGAATCGGAATTACCCATCTCGGCGATCTTGTCGCCCTTGGCCACCTGCTGGCGTTCCTTGACCAGAATCTTGTCGTTGTGGGCGTAAGCGCTGATGTAAGTCTTGTTGTGCTTGATGATGATGAGCTTGCCGTAGCCGCGCAGTCCGCTGCCGCTATACACCACTTTGCCCGCCGCGCTGGCATACACCGGCTGCCCCGCTTTGCCCGCGATGTCCACACCTTTGCGGTTAGCACTTTCCGAGTATTCGCCGATGACCTTGCCGCTGGTCGGTGCCAGCCAAACGAGCTCATCGCCAGAGCCAGAATCCTCGGCCACTGGCGCAGCTTCGGACTTAGGCAAGGTCGCCGCAGGAACGGCGACTACGGGCGGAGTTTCCGGCTTAGCTTCAACCGCAGGCTTGGCGACGCTCACGGGCGCGACTTGGGCAGACTTACTCCAATCCGGCATAGCTTCGAGTTGCGCCAGCGCTTGTTCGGAATACGGCAACTTGATCGCCTTAGGCGAGGTCTTCACCAAGATCTCCGCCGCAACCGGCTTCGTGACCGGTTCGCCCCCCGCTGGCGACTCCTCGCCCGCCTTGGCTAGTGCACCCTTGCCTTCTGGGAACAAGCGTATCTCTTGTCCAATGTTGATCTTGGATGGGTTTTCGATGCCGTTCAGCTCAGCCAATTCGCGGTAATCGAGGCCGTAGTTGAAGGCGATGCTGTACATGGTGTCGCCCTTCTTGACCACATGCACGTTCGGACGCCAGTCGCTAGCGGCAGGGTTGGCTTTTTTCGGCATAACGGAAGACACAGGCGAACTCGGCTTCGCAGCCTCGGTGCGATCGACCACCACCGCACGCTGTTTGCTGCTACCGCAGGCGCTCAACGCCAATGCACTCAACAGAGTCAAAGCGATCAGTCTGATTTTCATACTCACGATTTCCCTGCCAGCAAAGGAACGAACTTCACCGGTTCCAGCGCGGTCTGGCGGAAGCCTTGCTCCTCGCGCTCGATCAAATACAACATCTGTTCCTGCGAGCCGAGCGGCAACACCATGCGCCCGCCCACAGCCAGTTGAGCCAACAGTTCGCGCGGCACATGGGTGGCCGCCGCCGCCATGATGATGGCATCGAAGGGCGCGATCTCCGGCAAACCCATGCCGCCATCGGCATAACGCAAACTGACGTTACGCGCGCCCAGCTCGCGCAGACACAGCACGGCGATGTCATGCAGCGGTTTGATGCGCTCGACCGAAAACACCTCGCGCGCCACTTGTCCCAGCACCGCCGCCTGATAGCCGCGCCCAGTACCGATCTCCAACACGCGATTGAGCGAACGACCGTTGCGTAGCACTTCGATCATGCGCGCCACGATGTAAGGCTGGGAAATGGTCTGGCCGTGACCGATGGGCAGGGAGACATCTTCATACACCCGCGTCGCCAAGGCTTCGTCCACGAACATGTGGCGCGGCACCGAGTTCATCGCGGCTAGCACCACCTCGTCGGTGATGCCCTGCGTGCGCAGACGCTCGATCATACGATTGCGCGTGCGCGCGGAAGTCATCCCTATGCCGCTGTGGCGCACGTTCATGCGACATCCTTTCCAGCATTCATCCAGTGACGCACGGCATCGAGTTGGCTGTAATGCGTCAAATCGATCTGCAACGGCGTGATGGAAGCGAACCCATGCTCGACCGCGAAGAAATCGGTGTCCGGCCCAGCGTCCTGCGCCTGTCCTGCTGCGCCTACCCAGAACATCGCCTCACCGCTCGGACTGTGACATTTGACCGCCGATTCGGCCTGATGGCGCTTGCCCAGCCGGGTCACTTGCATGCCGTGCAGTTGTTCGTAAGGTACATCGGGCACATTGACGTTGAGCAGCCAAGGCACGCTATGCGTATTCAGCTTGACCCGATGCACCAGTTCGACCACCACGCGCGCGGCAGTTTCGTAATGATTCAGCTTGCGCCCACCCACCAGCGACACCGCAATGGACGGCACGCCAAGCAGATAGCCCTCGGTCGCTGCCGCAACTGTGCCGGAATAGATCGTGTCATCGCCCATGTTGGCACCGGCATTGATACCCGAGATCACCATGTCCGGCTTCCTTTCCAGCATCCCGGTCACGGCCAGATGCACGCAGTCGGTCGGCGTGCCATTGACGTAGTTGAAACCATTGAAGGCGCGGCGCAGCACCAGCGGGCGATCCAGCGTCAGCGAGTTGGACGCTCCCGAGCGATTCTGCTCCGGCGCCACCACCGTCACCTCGGCGATCTCGGATAGGAAATCCGCCAGACACTCCAGTCCGGGCGCGAAATAACCGTCGTCGTTGCTAATCAGAATGTGCATCGGAAAAGTGCAGGATTGCCGCTGTTTTTATTGCGCGCCATTGTACACGGTCGCGCGTGCGCCACGGAACTTATGCCGTGCGAACTTGCCGCTCGATCAGCATGGCATCGCCGCGGTAGGCGACCAGAAACAAGGTTGCTGCATAGGCCACTGGTGACGATACAATGCAGAAAATGGTGAATCACTTCGGCGTACCGTGCGCCACGGTCAGCTGGGCAATTAAGCGGGGAGACGGGCGTGAATGTAAGACTTGCCTCCAATTTTTTCTCCTGAGAGGAGGTGCTATGAACAAGCAAAAGATAGTTTACCTGCTAAATTACTTGAGTGACCTTAAGGCGTTCTTATTTGTTTTTGTCATGTGGGTGCTTGGACTGGGCATAACTGCGAAGCTTGATATACCAGCGCCTGTACTGGCATTCAAAATTGTATTTATTATTTGCTTTACAGCATTTCTATTAAGGCTGTTTATTCAGAACGGATGGGGTGGGAGAGTGATGCTTTTAATATTCATCACATTTGTGATACTGGATTTATCTAAAAAGGCTGGCTTGCTATAACCTGAATCCTGAGCAGCAGGGGCAGTTCTTACATCCCAACATTCCCATGCCGGTGTGTATCAGCACGTTCCAAACTCACCGTTCGATCAGCATGGCATCGCCGTAGCTGAAGAAGTGATAGCCCTGCGCCACAGCCTCAAGGTAGGCGGCCAGCAGGTTGTCCATGCCGCCGAAAGCGCACACCAGCATCAGCAAGGTGGAGCGCGGCAGGTGGAAGTTGGTCAGCAGCACGTCCACCACTTGGAACTGGTAGCCGGGGGTGATGAAGATGTTGGTCTCGCGCTCGCCCGCTTGCAATTCGGCCTGAGCCGCTGCGCTTTCCAGCGCACGCAAGCTGGTCGTGCCCACCGCCACCACTCGCCCGCCACGGGCGCGGGTTTCGCGGATGGTGTCCACCGTGGCTTGTGGAATGGAATAGCGTTCGCTGTGCATCACGTGCTCGCTGACGTTTTCGGCACGCACCGGCTTGAACGTGCCCGCGCCCACATGCAGGGTGACGTGGGCGCTGCGCACGCCTTGAGCGCGCAGCTTCGCCAGCATCGCGTCATCGAAATGCAGTCCGGCGGTGGGCGCGGCCACCGCGCCGGGTTCACGGGCGAACACCGTCTGGTAACGCGACTCATCCTCCTCGCCCGCCGCGTGGGTGATGTAGGGAGGCAGTGGCAGCTTGCCATAACGCTCCAACAATTCGTAGGCCGAATCGTCGCTCAAGAAGCGCAAGCAGAAGAACTCGCCCTCGCGCCCCAGCACTTCCACCTCCAATTCGCCTGCCAGTACGATGCGACTGCCCAGCTTGGGCGACTTGCTCGCGCGCACCTGCGCCAATACCTCATGCTCGCCCGTGACCCGTTCCACCAACACCTCCACCTGCCCGCCGCTCGACTTCTGTCCGAACAGCCGCGCCTTGAGCACGCGCGTGTCGTTCAGCACCAGCAAGTCATCGGGACGTAGCAAAGTCGGCAGATCGGCGAACTGCCGATGCGTCAGCGCCGCCCCCGCCACATGCAGCAAACGGCTGCCGCCGCGCTGCGCCGGGGGGTGCTGGGCAATGAGTTCTTCGGGAAGGTGAAAGTCAAACAGGTCGGTGCGCATCACTACAAAGCCAGCGCGAAGCTGGCTGGAAAAAAGTGGCCGTATGTTATCAAATCAAACCGGAAGCCGCCGATGCAAATATCCCTCGCGCGCCGTCATTCATAGTCACGGTCTGTTATCGAGTAACCAGCTTTTGAAATCGGCTTCAGGCAATGGCCGAGCAAAGAAGTAGCCCTGAGCAAAATCACAGCCGCAGGCTTTCAGAATTTGCAATTGCGTGCTTGTTTCCACGCCTTCCGCAATGGTCTTGATGTCTAGCTTATGAGCCATCGCAATGATGGCCTCGGTCAGTGCCAGATCGCTGTTGTCTTGCCCAAGATTGCGGACGAAGGACTGGTCGATCTTCAAGTAGTCGATGTCGAATTTCTTGATGTAGGCTAGGGATGAGAATCCCGTGCCGAAGTCGTCGATGGAAACCTGCACACCCGCATCACGGAATTGGTGCAAGCGGTCTTGGACCACGTTATCGGAATTCAGGATCAGGCCTTCCGTGATCTCTACTGCGACAATTTCCCCCGAAACAGCCTGTGCTTCAAGGAATTTCAAAAAATCGAACTCTTCTGGGTGGCGACTGAACTGAATCGGCGATTTGTTCACGCTGATCTGCACTGCAATACCCAGCTCTTGCTGTATGCGACTCGCCGTAGAAACAGCCTGCTTGAACACCCAATTCCCAATCGAGTGAATCATTCCCGTTTCTTCTGCCAAAGGAATGAACTCGACCGGACTCACCATGCCGAGACGCGGATGCTTCCAGCGTAGCAGGGCCTCTGCCTTGAAGGTACGGCCAGTGGCGATCTCGACGATAGGCTGAAAATACACTTCCAATTCGTTCTTAGCTAAAGCCAGACGCAGGTCGTTGCTAAGCCCCTGACGCTCAAGCACGAACTCCTGCATCGACGGGGTAAAGTAAGAGTATGCGTTGCGACCGCTATCTTTAGCTGCATACATGGCCTGATCAGCACACTTCAGTAGGCCCTCTACATTCTGCGTATCGTTCGGATAGATAGTGATGCCGATGCTGGCCGAGACATAAGCGATGTCCGCCCCCAACTCGAACGACTTCGACAGCTCGTCAATAATGGCGCTGGCTACACGTTCGACACGACTACTCTCGTTCAGATCAGGCAAGATGACGGTGAACTCGTCGCCCCCCAGACGCGCCACGGTATCCGACTCCCTCACACACAGGCTGATACGTCGTGCGGCCTCGATCAGCAACAAATCGCCAGCCTGATGTCCGAGCGTGTCATTGATCTGCTTGAAGCGATCCAAGTCGATAAAGAACAAGGCTAAGGTACTGCCGTTGCGATGTGCTTTGCGGATGTCTTGCTCTAAGCGATCGATGAACAATCGCCGATTAGGCAGCTGGGTCAAGGCATCGATATTGGCCTGATGCCAGATCACCTGGTCAGATTTCTTTTTCTCAGTGATGTCGGAAAACAATGCGATGTAGCGACTGATCTTGCCCGACTTGTCACGGATGGTATTGATCGTCAGTTGTTTGGCGTAGGTCTCACCGTTCTTGCGCTTATCCCAAAGCTCGCCGAACCAAGTGCCCCGTGTTAGCAGCGTCTCCCACATCGCGCGATAGAACGCCTGATCGTGCACTCCTGAACGGAACATACGGGGATTCCTCCCCTTCACCTCGTCCAGCGTGTAACCAGAGATTTTGGAAAATGCCGGATTGACATCGATGATATTGTTGTCTGCATCCGTGACCAGCATCGCTTCGCTACTGGCCTGATACACCAAGCTGGATATCTTCAACGACTCTTCTATACGCTTGCGCTCAGTGATATCACGCGCCACACCCGTAGTACCGATCAACTCCCCATCTTCATTGATAATCGGCGACTTGAATGCCTCAAGCCATATCTCGTTACCATTGCTGACGCTCTTCACCTCCAGCATGAGTTGCTTGCGGGTCGAGATCACTTCCAAATCATCCAAGTGGTAACGGGCCGATAGTTCATTTGGCCACACCTCTGTATCCACCTTACCTATCAATTCATCGATACTTGCCAGACCTGCGGCTTCGGCGAACAAGCGATTCGCCGCGACATAACGCCCCGACATATCCTTCAGCCAGACCATATAAGGCATGTTATCGAGAATCGCTCTGAGCTTGGCCTCGCGGTCGCGCAATTGAGCCTCTGCCTGTTTACGCAGCGTGATGTCCTGCGCGGAGCAGTAGATCATTTGTTGATCGTCGATGACCAGCCGAACGGCGGAGATCTCGGCATCAATGACCTCGCCATTCTTTCGACGCTGCTGAGTTTCAAAGGTAGCGCCTTCCAAGGGAAAGCTGCTGACCTTATCGACAAAATCTTCGAGGGATTTCAGCTCAACATCCCAGCTCAGCACGTTTGCGCCCTTAAGTTCATCAGCCTGGTAGCCCAATAAGCGGCAAAATGAGTCACTGGCCTGAATCAAATAGCCGCGACTATCGAGGATATGTAACCCATCGCTCGCTGCCTTGAGTAACGCAGCATTCTTTTGACTCTCGCTCAACAGCGACATCTCGGTCTGCTTACGCTGCGTGATGTTGGTGTTGATTCCGATGATGCGCAGAGCTTGGCCATGCTCATCGCGCTTAACCACCTTGGCCTTACCCAATACCCATATCCACTCGCCACTCTTATGACGCAACCGATGCTCGAATTCGTAATGAGGTAGCTCACCCTTGAAATGGGCTTCCAGTAAGCGCTTGGCCTCAGGCATATCTGCTGGATGGCAAAGAGATTCCCACACCGAGATATTCTGCGGCAACTCTCCCGGCTGATAGCCCAACATGGCCGACCATTGCAGTGAGGTGAGCAGCTCACCGGTGACGATATCCCAGTCCCATGTCCCCGCCTCGGCGCTTTCCAGCGCCAGCTCAAGCCGTTCCTCGACTTGCAACATGTAGGCTTCCCACTGTTTGTGTTCAGTGATGTCGTGGAACACACACTGGAAGATTGGCTCGCCCCCCGGCAGCTCGACGATCACCACCGAAGCATCGATATCGATGATGCTGCCATCACGTTTGCGATGCTGCGTGATAAACCGATCTCGGCCAGTCTTCATGATCTGGCGTTTATGTTGCTCGACTCGCGCAGGATCTTCCTTAGCCTCGAAATCAGGGACATGCAGCTCGAGCATCTCGGATTCGCTAAAGCCATATTCACGCAAGGCGGCTTGATTGCAACCAATGACCTTCCCTGAAATATCGATCAGCACCACACTATCAGGCAGCTCATCGAACAACAATTGATAGCGTTGGCTCAATGACTGGATGCGTGCGGCATCTTTCACACGGTCGCTAATATCCTCGATCAATGACCACGTGTAATTCACCCCATCGCGCTTTAGCTGGAACCCACTCAAGCGCACCGGCAACAGACTGCCATCTTTACGGATCAGCTGTTTCTCGTAGGGGCCATAACGGCCGGTCTGCCACAGAACATCGAGTTGAAGTATGTCCTGCACTTGGAAGTCAGGGGGTGTCAGCGCCCAGAAATCGCCCTCTTTGAGTTCTTCCTCGCTATAGCCAGTCAGGCGCAGGAACGCCTCGTTGAACTCGATGTACTTCCCATTTGGATCAGTGAGTGTGATGCCCAAAGGCGATAAGGCATACAGCTCACTGAGGATATTTTCTCGCTCGTGGATACCCGCTTCATCATGAACGATGGATGTCACATTGGATACTTCGACAAAGAATCCCTGCACCTCTCCCGCCACCACATCGGGGATATAGTGCACCAGTGAATACCGCTTGATGCCATCCGGTGACGGTATCTCCCGCTCGAACTCTTGGGTTTCGCCACGTAATGCGCCCTGGATATAGGGCAAATTGAATTGATAACGCTCGTGGCCGATGACTTGGATCATGTGCTGCCCAATGACCTGCTCGGGCCTGAGACCGAACCAGTCCATATACGTCTGGTTCGCATAGTGGTTGATCAGATGCTTGTCCCAATAGCCGATCATGGACGGCATGTGGTCGAGGATCTTACGCAGATCGTGATTCTGGATGAAATCCAGCGCCGCATCGTTCGTCTGCGGGGAACGCGCCTTATGTTGCTCGATCTGTGCGAGTAGCCATTGATTCTCGCGCTCTAACTCGCGGAGTCTGCGCTCAAGATCATACGCATCAGTCATTTTCGAAGTTGGGTCAGATGCCTAGCTGCAAGCAGAACCTGAACCCGTAGCCCTTTCAGCTCAATCAATTCAACGCGACCGTGTCAGTATCGGACAAAAACCCCCGCATCCGCAAGCTCAATCAGCCAATAAACGACGCGGGGAATAATTGATCAATTTTCTCGAATTAAGCCACCCAGCCAGCATCACGATCACCATACCACCGAGCACTCCCAGCAAAAAGACGTGTCCGTCTAGCTCATACGGCAGATCGAGCACTTGCCGAGCCAGCACGTAACCTAGCAACTCCGCGCCCGCCGCTGCGAATGCGCCGCTCAGTCCGCCCAGCACAGCGAATTCGGTCAGATGCAGCCGCCGCAGGTAACGACTGTCCGCGCCCAGCGTGCGCAGGATGGCGGCTTGCTGGATGCGCTCGTCCTGCGTCGCCAGTAGCGCGGCGTACAGCACCGACAGTCCGGCCAGCAAAGTGAACAGGAACACCGCGCCCAGCGTCTGCGTGATCTGGTCGATGATGGCGCGCACTTGGGCGAGCACCGCGCCGGTATCGATTACCAGCACATTGGGGAAGCGCTCCAGCAGTGCGACTTCGGCGGCCAATTTGACCGGCGGCAGATGGAAGCTGGTGATGTAACTGGCGGGGAAGTTTTCCAACAAGCCGGGTGCGGCGATGACGAAGAAATTCACCCGCATCGAATCCCACTGCACTCGGCGCAGATTCACCACCTGCGCCTTGAACGACTCGCCCGCCACATCGTAAGTGAGCGTATCGCCGAGGCGGATGTTGAGCGTTTTGGCGATGCCTTCTTCGACGGAGAGTTGGCCACCCGTGGCAGGTGGATTGGTCCACCACGCGCCACTCACCATCTCGCTGCCCACCGGCAATGTGTCGGCCCAAGACAGATTGAATTCGCGCTCGACCAAGCTGCGCGCACGCGGCTCGGGGTAGTCGTCGCCTGTCACCGGACGCTGATTGATCGCCACCAAACGTCCGCGCACCATAGGAAACAAATCCGGTATAGCTAAGCCTTGCTGTACGAACAGCTCACGCAGACCATCGGTTTGATCTGACTGAATGTTGACCAGAAAACGGTTCGGCGCGTCCGGCGGTAGCCGTCCCTGCCAGCTTTGCAGCAAGTCGTCGCGCACCAGCGTCAAACTCAGCAGCGCCATGCCGCCCAGACTCAGCGCCACGATCTGCACCGCATTGCTGCGCCCGTGACGGGCGAGGTTGGCGAAAGCGTGGTGTCCAGCCAGTGGCAATTTCGCCAACCCGCGCAACAGCAGCCAAGCCAGCGCACCAAATCCCAGCAGCCCGACCACCAGCCCGCCCAGCACCGAAAACCCCAGTTTCAGCGAACCGGCCTGCCACAAGAACAGCGCACTCAGCACCGCCGCACCGGAGAGGTAGAGTAAAGTCGTGCTGCCGCTCGGCGCACCGAGTTCACGACGGATGACGCGTAGCGGCGGCACTTGTTTCAACTGCCACAGCGGCAAGAAGGTGAAGCCCAGCAGCAGCGCCATGCCGCTGGCGGAAGCTTGCGCCAAGGGCAAGCCGCCGGGCGCGGGCAAGGCCGCTTCGCGCATCGAAGGAATGGCTTGCACCAGCGCCGCCTGCGCCGCATAACCGAGCAGATTGCCCAACAGCACTGCGCCCAGTCCGAGCAACAGGAATTGCAGCAAAAAGATGCCCAGCACCTGCGACTGACTGGCGCCGAGGCAGCGCATCACCGCGCAGGTATCAAGGTGGCGGGTGATGAAGCGGCGCGCCGCCAGCGCCAACGCGACGCCGGCCAGCACCACAGCGGTGAGCGCGGCCAGCCCAAGGAAATGCTCTGCGCGTTCCAGCGCGATGCGGATCTCGGGGCGTGCATCGCGCACATCCTCCAGCTTCTCGCCTACGCCCAGCCGCGTTTCCAACCAAGCGCGCAACGCTGACACCTGCGCCGCGTCACCCGCGAACAGCAGTCGATGACTGATGCGACTGCCTTCCTGCACCAGACCGCTGGCAGGCAAGTCGGCGGCGTTCAGCGTCACGCGCGGCGCAAAACTGGCAAAGCCTACCGACTGATCCACATCGCGCACCACGCGCGCCGAAAGACGCAGATGCAGCGCCCCAACGTCCAACGTATCACCCAGCTGCAAACCTAGACGACGCAGCAAACGCTCGTCCGCCCAAGCCGTGCCGGGCTGGGGAATAATGCTGTCGCTCCCTCTCCCATTGGGAGAGGGCTGGGGTGAGGGCGCAGCCATACCGTTGCCCGCATCAATCACAATATTGCCGCGCAACGGATACCCAGCCTCCACCGCCAGCAATTCGGCCAGCACGCTCTGCTGCCCATGCCTCACCACGCTGGGGAACGTCGCCGTCGCCACCACTCGCAAGCCGCGCCGCAGCGCCTCATCCCGATACGCCGCCGGAATCTCCCGCGTCGAACTCAGCCGCAGATCAGCTCCCAGCAAGGCATGCGCCTCGGACTGCAAAGCCTGCCGTACCCGATCAGCGAACAAACCGACCGTAGCGATGCTGGCCACGGCAAGCACCAGCGCAACCAGCAGCACGCGCCATTCGCCAGCACGAAAGTCACGGCGGAGGAGATTGAGGGAAAGTACTATCATTCGGAGTGCGCCTCCCCTCTCACACTTGTGGGAGAGGGGCTGGGGGAGAGGGTACTACTTTCCACCACCAACCGAATGCGCTCCAACACGGCTTCCATCTCATTCACCAACTGGTTATTCCAAAATCGCAACACCGTAAATCCCTGGCTTTTCAACCACGCATCTCTCACCCGATCGTAGCCAACCTGCTCCATGTGTTGCCCTCCATCGAGCTCAATCACCAGTCTTGCCTCCAAGCACACAAAATCGACCACATAGCGCCCGAGAGGCTTCTGCCGCTTGAACTTCAAGTCCATAAAGCGATGGGCGCGCAGGTGATACCAGAGCCGTTGCTCGGTATCCGTCTGGTTACTGCGTAGTGATTTAGCATTATCCAGCAGACTCATCGCCCCTCTCCCCTACCCCTCTCCCGTAAACGGGCGAGGGGAAACTACCCGCCCCGCTTCCAGTCGCAATTGTCGGCCGCAGCGTTGGGCCAATGCTTCGTCGTGAGTCACTAAGATCAGCGTAGTCCCCTGCGCGCGATTGAGTTCCAGCAGCAGTTCGATGATCTGTGCGCCTGTGTTGGCGTCGAGGTTGCCGGTGGGTTCGTCGGCGAACAGGATCTTGGGTTGGACGACGAAGGCGCGGGCGATGGCGACGCGTTGCTGTTCGCCGCCGGAGAGGTGCTTGGGCAGATGATGTAAGCGGTGCGCGAGGCCAACGCGTTGCAGCACGGCTTCGGCTTGTTGACGAGCGTCGCGCTGGCCGCGTAGTTCCAGTGGCAACATGACGTTCTCCAGCGCGGTGAGTGCAGGCAGCAGTTGGAAGGACTGGAACACGAAGCCGGAAAGTCGGCCACGCAAACGGGCGCGCTGATCTTCGCCGTAGGCGAAGATGTCTTCGCCGTCCAATTCCACCGTGCCGCTGCTAGGGACATCCAGCCCGGCCAACAATCCCAACAAGGTGGACTTGCCGGAGCCGGAGGCACCCAAGATCGCCAGACTTTCGCCCGCCTCGATGCTGAAACTAACCTTATTCAGGGTGACCAGCGGCTGTCCGCCACTTTCCACTTGCTTACCTAGATTGTCTGCCCGCACAATCGTCGCCATGAGACTCCCCATCTTCAAATTACTGCTGTTTTTCGTCGTGTGCCTGCCGACGCTCGGCGCCGCGCAAACCCTTCTCGTCTTCGGCGACAGCCTTTCCGCAGCTTACGGCATTCCGCGCGAAAAGGGGTGGGTGGCCTTGCTGCAACAAGCGCGACCGGATCTTCAGGTGATCAACGCCAGCGTCGGCGGCGAAACCACGGCGGGTGGGCTGCGCAGGCTGGATGCAGCGCTGCGCCAACATCGCCCCGACATCGTGATCTTGGAGCTGGGTGCGAATGATGGACTGCGCGGTCGGCCCATCGCCGAGATCGAAACTGATCTTGCCGAACTCATCCGCCGCTCACAACGCGCCAAAGCCAAGGTCATGCTACTGGGTATGCAGCTACCGCCAAACTACGGCGTGGACTACACCGGCGCCTTCCGTCAGCTTTATCCGACACTAGCGGAACGATACCACGCTGCGCGCGTTCCATATTTGTTGGAAGGCGTACCGCCAGAGCAATTCCAAGCCGACAATCTGCACCCGACCGCCGCCGCGCAAGCGCAGATAATGCGCAATGTTCTGAAGGAACTTCGCACGCCGACCGCCACACATTAAGCATTTGAGTGGGTGCGACAATATGCCGCATTCCCAAAAGGATTTTCTACCCGTATAGTTCACCCCACTCGCAGACGGCAGATGATTTTAGTAGTCTCCTCCTGACCTCATCTGCTCGAATGGATGCCGTCTGCGAGTTTTCTCCTGTAGTTTGTTATACCGTGCCTAAGCGTCCGTTATCACCGGGGGCGGACGCTGAAGCACCCCATTAGCCGAGTCGTCGAACGACGACTTAGCCCAACGAGTCGGCGCAGCCAATACCAAGCCGCCGAATCTCGACCAGCCCGCTCCTCGATTCCGCCGTTAAGGCAACAGCCACTGAATCAAGTGGCTGTCATTTTTTCGTCGCCTGCGACAATTTGCCGCATTCCCAAACGCCGAAGTTACAGTTAAAGTCCACACCGCCAAGTCGCCGTCAACCCCCTAAGGTCTCCTCCCGACTCCCTTTCTGGCGACAGACTTGGCTTTTCCAACTCTCTTGCTGAATCTCGACCAACTTGAACATCCAACGCCTCCGCTCCCTTACGCTGTTTTCCTCGCTGCAAACCTTTAGCTTACTGTGCGTCGGATTGATGTGGGTGTTGCCGGGACTGGATTTCCGCCACTTCCGCCCACGCGCCTCGTTCTATCCCGAGTGGGATGCGTTTGCGCTCGGGTTGGCGGCACTGGTGCTTCTGCTATTGCCCAAGAGTTGGGACAAACAAGACATTCCACGTAGTGTGTTCCTGCCTGCTGGGCTGATCTTGCTAGTGTTCTTGCAACGTTGGCTGGGACTGATCCCGTACACTGGACATGCGCTCACCGTCGCGCTCTATCTGCTGTGGGCGATCCTGCTGATACTGCTGGGACGCCGCCTGCGCGAAGCCTTGGGCTTGTCCGCACTAGTCAATACGTTGGCGATATTTTTGCTGGTCGGCGCTGAATTGCAGGCAGCAACTGGCCTCTTCCAGCATTTCCACTGGAACACACCGCTGAACCGCTTCGTACTGTGGGGCGAAGCAACCGGCACCGTGAACGGCAATTTCGGCCAAGCCAACTCCTTCAGCGATTACCTTGCGCTCGGCTTAGTTTCGCTGGGATTGCTGCATAGCCGCCCCCTGCTCAAGCCTTGGCTGACCACCCCTCTAGCCTTGCCCTTGCTCTACGGCATGGTGCTTTCCGGTTCGCGCAGTGGTTGGCTCTATTTAGCCGCGCTTGCATGTGCTGCTTACCTTTGGCAGCGACGCGATCAAGCCTTGCGCCCGCTGTTCATCTACTCCGCCTTACTGCTTCCCATCTTTGCGCTGCTGCACGGCGCGGTGCAACTCGAAGGCGGGCTGACCACCCCGTTAGCCAAAATGAGCCAAACCGACGGTTACTCGGTGCGCCTCTATCTCTGGCGCGAGGCGGCAACCATCTTCATGCACTATCCGTGGTTCGGAGCAGGCTTCGGGCAATTCGCATGGCAACACTTCTTGCTAGGTGCGCAACTACACAATCCCACTCCTGACGAAATGGGCAGCAACGCCCACAACTTCGTGATGCAACTGGCGGCTGAGACGGGTTTGGTTGGATTGGCTTTGCTCGTGATCGCCCTCTTCTTCTGGTGGCAAGGCCAGCGCAAACAGCCCACCACACTCGACCACGCTTGGGGCTACGGCCTGCTGCTGGTACTCGGCATCCATTCCTTGCTCGAATACCCGCTGTGGTACGCCCCTTTCCTCGGCATCGCCGCCATCCTCTTGGGCGTGTTCGACAACGCCAGCTTCAAGTTCGAGATGAAACGCATCGGCGCAGCGATGGCCGTGGTGATTTTACTGGGTGGAAGCTGGGCGCTGTACCAGACCCAACTCGGTTACGGTCATCTGGTACACCTGACCGAACCCAAGATCGAAGGCCATCCCGAAGAATACGAACAACGTGTCGAAGCCGCGATGAAAGTCATGGATGCCGACCTGCTGATGCGTCCCTATGCCGACCTGTTCATGTCCTCGTCCGCCCCCTTCGGCATCAACGACCCCGCCGTGCGACTGCACTACAGCGAACCGGCCTTGCGCTTCGCGCCCGTGGACACGCTGGGCTATCGGGTCGCCGTATTGCTCGCGGTGCAAGGACGCATGGACGAAGCCCGCGCCATGATGGAACGCGCCATCTGGGCGCACCCCAAACGCTACCCAGTCGTGCGCAACGCCTTGCCGTTCCTGATCTTCCAAGACCCGGAGCACCTCGTCCCTCTACGCGAATTCGCCGATGCCAAGTTCATCGAACGCCAGCGCCTCATCGGAGCACCCAAACAAACAGCGCCGACCGAGCAGTCAGCCAAGTGAGGCACCAATCCGCAAGAAATGCCTAATTTCGCGCCCACCCACCAAAAGAATCAACAAGTTAAACAGGGTGCGACAATATGTCACATTCCCAGCCAAAAAAAGTTTAGCTATATTCGGTCCGCCTGACGCTGGCAGTTCCTGTGCAAGGGGGTTCTTACGCTGGAGCGGCAATAACAAATCCAAGACTAAATTAGGAGATTAAAGATGCAAATGCAACGCAAACAACAAGGTTTCACCCTGATCGAACTGGTCGCCGTGATCGTCGTTCTGGGCATTCTGGCTTCGGTCGCTTTGCCTAAGTTCTTTGGCATCCAAGGCGAAGCCCGTGCTGCCGCAGTGAATGCAGCCAAGGCCAATCTGGCGGGTTCGGCAAACATGGCGCACGCCAAGATGTTGGTAACGAATACCATGCCATCTACGTTTGACGGCGTGGGTCCGATCCAATGGAGTGCTCACAACCCAACTGGCGAATCCGCTGGTCTGATCGCTGGCCTGAACACCGTTTCCGGGACGCCAGGCATGATGTCAATCAGTGCATCCTTCACCGGTGTACCGAGTGCCGATTGGGAATACATCGCCCCAGGCGCTACTTTTGGTAAGGCAGGAACTGTTGGTGGAGTTACAACTGCAACCGTTACTTTGGTAAGTACTGGTGATGTAGCTGGCGGTAATGGCAACGAGCACGCATGGGTGCCACGCTCTGCTGCAGGCGCGCAAGGTACAGGCGCACTTTCCTACAATGCTTCCGGCTGTTATGTGAAGTACACTGACGCGACTCTGTCCGGCACAAT
This sequence comes from Ferriphaselus amnicola, assembly GCF_000974685.2. NCBI lineage: Bacteria > Pseudomonadati > Pseudomonadota > Betaproteobacteria > Nitrosomonadales > Gallionellaceae > Ferriphaselus > Ferriphaselus amnicola. Next base: position 456,421 of record NZ_AP018738.1, on the reverse strand, counting down.
GGGCGGTACGCAAGTGGTTAACGGTCCATTCGTGACCGCAGTCACCTCCGGCTGCTCGGCAACTGGCATGTAATCTAAGCTAATCCCAAACGGGCAGAGTGACCTCTGCCCGTTTTTGTGTTTCAGGAACCCGATGAAAATAGCTCGTTTCGCGCCGCTACAGCGCGGATTCACTCTGATCGAACTGATCGCCGTGTTGGTGATCCTTGGCGTGCTGGCGGCACTGGTTTTGCCGCGCGCTTCAGTCGAGCGCAGTGATGTCGATGCCCGCGTTTTCTACGATCAAGTCATTAGCAGTTTGCGTTACGCACAGAGAGCCGCTGTCACCCAACAGCGCTTTGTGTGCGTCGCGTTCACTCAAACGAACACCCAGACTCAACTGGTTTACAGCTTCGGCGACTCCAACCTTTGCGGAACGAATTTGCCCGCACCGGACAATGCACTGGCGCAGTATTCCGTAAGCACGCCAGCCTCTGATGCTCCGCTAGGCAGTTCGCCTTTGGCCAGATTTTCGGTAAGTCCGACCCCATTTTATTTTTCCAAAGAGGGCAGTTCCAGTTACGTCGGCTCACTCAACATCTGCGGCGTAGATGTGGAAAGCAATGCCACGAACGGCGCGTGCCGCACTCTGTGCATCGCCCCTGAAACCGGGCTGATCTACCCCCTGCCAACAGGAGCAAGTGCATGCTAAACATGGCGCAACACCAGCGTGGCCTCACACTGATCGAGCTTATTGCTGCCATTGTCATCTTAGGTGGCGCGATGGTCAGCATGGCGGCGGTGATGCAGGCCAACGCGCACAGTAGCGCCAACGCCACCCGCCACACGCAAGCAGTCGCTTTGGCGCGTGGCGTGCTGACTCGGCTCGAATCCCTGCCTTTCGCCAACTTGCCTGCCTGTGATCCAACACCTGTCGTTCAAGCCCTGAATGATGGCGCTGGCAATGCAATTCCCGGCTACTCGGCTTCATTGTTGGTCAGTTGCCCGACCTGGCCGAATGTCGCTACGGCTAACGACATCAAGCAATTGACCCTGACCGTCAATATCCTTGCAGCAGATGACGGCGGGACGCTGGGTCGCGTGCAGTTGGATAGCTACCGCGCCAACTATCCTGCTGGCAAAGTGACGAGGTTGCCCTGATGCGCCAGCGCGGATTCACTCTGATCGAACTCATCGCCGTGATCGTCATCCTCGGCGTGCTGGCGGCGATCACGCCGAACTTCATTTCTCTGCCCGCCCAAAGTTACGCCAACGCAGCTAGCCGCGCCGAGTTGAGCTACGCAGGTACGACCGCGCTGAGCTGGCTCAAGGCCGATCTGTCACAGGCATCAGGTGTACCGATAGTCACGGGGACAAGCAGCCTGAGCATCCCAAAGCCCACAGGCGCAACAGTGACCTACAGTTTTACTGGCAATCAGTTACTGCGCAGTGACAGTTCGCTTTCGGGAGCCAATAAATTGCTAGTCGCAGGCGTTTGCCCAAGTGCGGAAGTAAACACTAACCCAGCCTTCTTTCTGGACTCCGCCAGCCAGTCGATCAAAGTCGATTTGCCGCTGATCGCTCGCTCCAATTGCTCGGACACCAGTGTCGGCAACGAGACGATGGAATTCCACGACACGATTTCGTACCGGGGGACGTGGTGAACCTAACTTCACATAAGCAGCGCGGCTTTGCGCTGGTGATCGAAATCTTCGCACTGGTGCTGATCGCAGCTTTGGCGGTGGCGGGGCTGAGCTTGGCAGTTTCGCAGCAGGCGGGAGTCACGCAGGATGTACGCGCCACTGAGGCAGAGTTAGCCGCCCGCGCTGGGCTGGAATGGGCAACGTATCAAACGCTCAAGAACGACTGTGGTAATTTCGCCATCGGTGCTCGATCAGCCCCGGTTTCGGCAGTAGCGCCGCTGGCGGGTAGCTTGGCTGATTTTCAGGTGGTGGTCACAGCCAGCGCCGTGACCGCCGCTAGCGCAGTCGATTGCACGCCCCCAGCCAGCGGCGTTGCACCAGCGAGTGCAGTCGGTTGGGCGTATGCGGTATCGGCAGTCGCAACAACGGTGACCGTGGGTAGCGGCGTAGCTGAAGCGGCCAGCACCCAAGCGGGACGCGCGGAATATGCCGAGCGTACTTTGCGGGTGCGGATAGATAGAAACTAATCAGGGATAAATGGAATGGCTATCGGTTTCTTAACTAGACTCTTCAGTCGCGCCGACACCGGATGGGTTGCCATCGGGATCAGCGGCGGGGGCGTGAGTCTGGCGCAGGTGGAATTCACGGGGGGGATGCCACGCGTGGTGCAGTGCAGTTATCACCCCATGCCCAAGGTAAGCAGCGGCGCGTTGGAAAAACTCGCGGGGGAGTTCCGCTTGAGTAGGCAGCGCGTGACCACCTTGCTGGCTGCGAACGAGTACCAGATCATGCCGGTGGAAGCACCCGCCGTGCCTGCCGACGAGTTGAATTCAGCCATCCGTTGGCTGATCAAAGACGGGCTAAATTTCGACGTGGATGCGGTGACGCTGGATGTGATCCGCATCCCGTCTGGGCATAGCCGCGAGGGTCAGGGGCAATCGTATTACGCCGTGGCCGCGCCCAACGACACGATACGCAAACGCACCACTTTGCTGGAAAGCGCGCGGATTCCCTTGCGCGTGATCGACGTGCCGGAGATGGCGCAGCGTAATCTGGCGACCTTGTATGAGAGCGCGGGCGAGGCGGTGATGATGCTGGTCGCCGATAACAGCGGCACGGCGCTGACGGTGAGCAGCGACGGCGAGCTGTATCTGTCGCGGCATGTCGATATCGGAGTTTATAAACTCGACGATGGCAATACGTATCAGCGGCAACAGGCGTGGGATGGGTTGGCCCGCGAAGCCCAGCGTTCGCTGGAGTACTTCGAGCGCCAGTTCGAGTTGAAAGTGGGCAAGCTGGTGATCTCGCTGCGCGGCGAGATGTATGGGCGCGAGATGCTGGAGGAGCAGTTAGGCATTCCCGTGGAACGAGTGCGGCTGGCCGATGTATTGGATATTTCCGCCGTACCGCGCTTGGCTGATCCCGACTTCGCTTCGACGATGTTGTTGCTGATCGGCGCTGCGCTGCGTCAAGAAAGGCGGGCGCTATGAGTCAGCAGATCAATCTATTCAACCCGGTCTTTACTCGGCAGGGCAAGTATTTCTCCACCGTGATGATGGTGCAAGGGCTGGGCATGTTGGCGCTCGTGTCGGCACTGGGCTGCGGCTTTTTGTATTACCAGACTGAGCAGGCGAAGGCGCGGTTCGAGATCGCCAAGCAACAGCACGACAAACTCCAAAAGATGGGCGGAGATCAGCTAGGCAGCAAAACCAAAGCCCAGCTACAAGCGGAGTTCGACCGATTGCAGGCAGAAAGCAAACAACAGGGGATGCAATTCTCGGCCTACCTGCGTGCGTTCGCCCGTCAGGGTATGGACGGCGTGTGGCTAAGCGGCATCGAACTGAAAAACTCGCCGATCAGCTTGGTCGTCACCGGCAATGCGCTCTATCCCGCACTGGTGACACATTACCTTCAGCAGTTGGGGCAAGAGCCTTTGTTCCAAGCGGTGCAGGTTGAGATGCCGAGTCTGAATAAGGTGGATGGCATGGCCACTCAGGATTACGTGACCTTCAAGCTGAACATCACGGGGAAGGAAAAATGAAGCAGAATTGGGATAGGTTCACCGACAAAGTCGATGGTCTGGAGCTGCACTGGCGCGCGCTGATCTTCGCTACGCTGGCAGGTCTGCTGATATGGGGAGTGATGAGATTCGGGGCAAACCCCATGTTGGAGCAACAACACAGTTTGACGCAGCAGCAAGAGGCGCTGACAGCAACGGCCACCAGCATACAAAATGACGGACGCCGCGAGCTGGAAGACAAGATCAACGGTCTCAAGCAACAACTGGCGCAGCGCAATCAGGGCATCAACGCACTGATCACCCAAGAGGTGAATGGGCAGCAGATGGTGCAATTACTGGATCAGTTGTTAAGCAAAAGTCAGGGATTGACGCTGGTCAAGCTGGAAAAAGACCCAGCAGATGTCGTGCTCGGACTGTCGGTAGCAAGTACCGCCACCTCCGCGCCCGCTGCCGCTTCATCGGTCGCCAGTACGGAAACCCTCCCCTCGCTCGGATCACACAAACACGTTATCCGCATCACCTTGCGCGGCAACTATTTCGATCTACTCAGTTATCTGGAGCGCGCCGAACAGCTACCTTACAAGATCAACTGGGTCAAACTCGACTATGCGGTGGAGCACTATCCGACCGCGCTGCTGACTTTGACGCTCTACACTTTAGGAGATACATCATGGCTAGCCGTCTGATCGCGTTGACGCTAGGCGTGGGACTAGCGATTAGCGCGATGTCAGTCAACGCGCAAGAACTACGCGACCCGACCCGCCCACCTGCCGGCATGAGCGCACCCAGCGCGGATTTCCGAGCCGATGGAGGCGGTCTGCAAGCCGTGATGATCTCGCCCACTCGCCGCGCCGCCATCATCAACGGCCAGACCGTCGTCTTGGGCGGCAACTATGGCAACGAACGTCTGATCGAGGTCAGCGAAGGTCGCGCCGTGCTTGAGAACGAGCACGGTCGGCGCGAGCTGCGCGTGTTCTCGAATCTGGGCATGCAGCGCCGCGCCGCTGCACCCGCAAAACAGCATCTACGAATCAAACCGGCGGGAGTAGCCGCCGACAAGGGGAAACCATGAATAAGTCACTTGCAAGCATCGCACTCATCGGCCTGACGGCCTGTACCGCGCCGAATGGCCCCGGCGCGACACCACGTGAATCCATCCGTCAGGAAATGAATGCTGCTATCGCTGCCCCTGCTCCCGCACCGGAAGCGATCAACGCCGCGCTGATGCCGCGACTGGAATCTACCGCCCCCGCCAAACCACGCGAACCGCGCTTCAGTCTAGAACTGAACGACACGCCCGCTGCGCAAGTGTTCTACGCCATCGCTGCCGATAGCCGCTACAGCATGCTGGTTCATCCCGAAGTCTCCGGCAACATCTCCATCCGGCTCAAGGATGTGACCGTACTCGAAGCCCTAGACGCGATCCGCGATATGTTCGGCTACGACTACAAACTGGATGGACGGCGCATCTCGATCATGCCCAAAGAGATGCAGACGCGGATGTACAAGGTTAATTATTTGACGGGCATTCGCAATGGAACATCGAATCTGCGGGTAACCTCTAACTCTCTGGCTAGTGGCGTAGCAGGAACCCAAACTCAAACTGCAGGCCAAAGTGCAGGCGGGGGAGGAACTGCAGTAGCTGGCATGGGGATTGGAATGGAGTCCGCCCGAGTGAATACCACCTCAACTAGCGATTTCTGGAAAGAGTTGAAGGAAAGTTTAACGGCCATAGTTGGGGATGAAAATGGGCGCAGTATCATGGTCAGCCCGATGACTGGCGTGATCGTAGTCAAGGGCATGATGGACGATCAGAGAGCTGTTTCAGCCTACCTGAAGGCTGCTCAAATAGCGATTGAACGCCAAGTGATACTTGAAGCCAAGATCATGGAAGTGCAATTGAGCGACAGCTTTCAGTCTGGGGTGAATTGGGGTTTATTTGGTCAAAATAATATTGGTCAGCTTTCACCAAACTCCAGTCTGGCGCCACGACTCAACAACAATCTGGCAACAGGAACATTGCTACCCTCCGGACAATATGTCCCCAACGTGAATATAACTGGAGGACCAGCCACCTTCAGTTATACCAATGCAAATAACGGGGTGACCTTCAATAACCTCACCGGAACCGTAGCAAATCCAAACGGCGCTGCAACCACCCTCACCAACGGAAGCATTACCTCTCTAGCTGGCGCCGCCATGTCTGCGGGAGGGAACTTAGGCACCATGATAGGCATGGCCTTTCAGACTGGCAATTTTGCGGCCATGCTGAATTTCCTTGAAACGCAGGGAGAGGTGCATGTGTTATCCAGCCCACGTATCGCCACGCTCAACAATCAAAAAGCCGTCTTGAAAGTGGGCACCGAAGAAACCTATTTCTCGGGTGCCAATCCGCAAGTAGTACCGAGCAGCGTCGTAGGCATGGCCCCGTATGTCACCAGTGGCGTGACTATGCAAAATCTGTTTGCTGGCATTCAACTCGATGTATTGCCGAACATCGACGAGCACAACAACGTGACTCTGCACGTTCACCCCATGGTGAACAGCATCAATACCGTAGTCAAAACTGCACAGGTCAGCGGTACATCGATTAGTTTGCCACTTGCCACCATGAGCATCTCCGAAACCGACAGTATCGTGCGTGCAAAAGACGGCCAGATTATCGCCATCGGTGGTTTGATGCGGCAGGCTTCGACAGATGATCGTTCTGGCTTGCCGGGGATGCCAAAAAGCATCTTTGGGCAAACCAGTAAGGCAACCCAAAAACGTGAGCTTGTAATTCTCATCAAGCCAACCATCGTGGATACCGACTCCGATTGGTCTGAAGATATCCGCAAGAGCCGCGACAGAATTGAAAAACTGGAGCGCTCCGATGCTAAGGCAAGCACCAACGAAACCGCACCGTCGCAGCCCTGAGCATGTATCTCAAACACTTCGCCCTCGCTGAGCTGCCGTTCAGCCTGACACCGGACACCGGCTTTTTCTTTGCCGGAGCGAGTTACCAGCAGGCGCTGAACATGCTGCGCGTGGCGGCATTGGGCGGCGAAGGGTTCATCAAAGTGGTGGGCGAAGTGGGCAACGGCAAGACGTTGCTGTGCCGCCAGTTTCTGGACGAGCTGGAGCAGGCGAACGCCGCCGCGCCGAAGTTCGTTTCCGCCTACCTGCCCAATCCCTACCTTGATCCGCGCAGTCTGCTACTCGCGCTGGCGGGAGAGTTGGGCCTTGAGTTGGCCAGCGATGCCCCGCAACACCTGCTAGTGAACCGACTCAACGAGGCGCTGCTGAGTTTCGCCGCCCGCGACATGCAAGTGGTGGTATGTCTGGACGAAGCACAAGCCTTGCCGCTGGAGACACTGGAAGTGCTGCGTTTGCTGACCAATCTGGAAACGGGCAAGCGCAAATTGCTGCAAGTGGTGCTGTTCGGTCAGCCGGAGTTGGATGCTCATCTGAATCAACATTCGGTACGGCAATTGCGCCAGCGCATCACGTTCCAGTGTGAGTTGGGCGGTTTGCAAGCGAGTGAACTGGCGAACTATCTGGATTTTCGCTTACGGGCTGCGGGGTCGAACGCTGAACGTGTGTTCGAACGCAGTGCGGTGAGTGCGCTGTACCGCGTCACACGCGGCACGCCCAGACTAGTCAACATCGTGGCGCACAAAGCGCTGATGCTGGCTTACGGCACGGGCCAAAAAACAGTCTCGGCGAAGCAGGTACGGCTGGCGGCAAACGACACGCCGCAAACACTCAGCGACTGGTTCGGCTGGATGCAGCCAGCGGCATGGTGGGGGTGAGTCCAATGGACAAATTAGGTTAAAAATGAGCGTAATCAATCAGGTGTTGCAGGATTTAGACCGACGCGGCGTGGCGGTGAATGTGGGCGAGCAGACGCTGGCCAGCGTCCCAGCGCGGTCGAGTCGTTGGCCGTGGCTTGTCGGTGCGCTAGCAGTCACCCTCTCTGCGGTATGGGTGATGCGTCCGCCCATGAGTGTGCCATCCCCCGCACCCGTGGTGAGTGCGCCTGTGGCTGCAAGTGCGCCCGCTCCGATAAGCCCAAAGCCAGCGGTGACGCGGGTAGTCGCCCCAGCCACCAGCGCAGTTGCGGCAGTCAAGGTACAGGCGGCAAGTTCGGTCGAGAAGGCCAAGGTTGAGCCGGCGAAATCCGACGTACCTATCTCCGTCCCCTCACTCTCGCAACAGATCGTGGCACCGGCATCGTTGCCGGCGACGCTAGCACCCGCTTCCGGCAAGAAGATGAACGCGCAGAATCAGGCCGATGCCGAGTATGCACGGGCGGTGATGCTGGTCGAGCAAGGACGCAACGACGAGGCGCAAACTGCACTGACTACAACGCTGAAGCTGGATAACGGACATCGAGAAGCGCGCACCTTGCTGGCACGACTGTTGATTCAGGCGCGGCGCTCGACTGAGGCCGAACGGCTGTTGCAAGACGGGCTGAGTCTGCATCCCGATGCGAGTGCCGATGCAATGTTGCTAGCGCGGCTGCGCGTGGAGCGCGGCGAGGTGAATGCTGCGCTGGAAACCTTGCTCGCCGGTGCACCGCACGCGCAACAGAAACCGGACTATCGCGCGTTCATGGGCACGTTGGCACAGCGTTTGGGCAGACACGAGGAAGCCGTCACCGACTATCAAGCGGCACTGCAACTCGCACCGGATAGCGCTGGTTGGTGGGTAGGTTTGGGTATCTCGTTGCAAGCAGCGGGACGCGAAGCCGAGGCGAAGACAGCATATCAACGCGCGCTGACGCTGGGCACGTTGACACCGGAGATGCAGCGCTTCGCCGAACAGCGTTTGAACGGCGCACAGAAACGGCAGGGAGAGTAAGCAATGGCACGTTACGGAAAAGCTCGCTTGGGCGATATGCTGGTGCAGTTGGGCCACTTGCTGCAAGACAATCTGGGGCAGGCGCTAGAGCAGCAACGGCAGAGCGGCGAGCGGCTGGGCAAGGTGTTGGTCGAGCGTAAATTCGCCACCGAAGTGCAAGTGGCTCAGGCATTGTCCGCCCAGCTTAGCCTGCCCTTCATCGACTTGCGCCATTTTCATCTGCGGCCAGAGATAAGCCGCCGCTTGTCCGAATATCAATCGCGCCGACTCCATGCCATCGTACTGGAGGAACACGATGGCGGGCTACTGGTCGGCATGGTCGATCCGACCGACTTGCTGCTTTACGACGAGCTGAAGCGCTTGCTGCGTAGCGAATTGACGCTGGCCGTGGTGGCCGAAAGTCAGTTCATCGAAACGCTGGATCGCGTTTATCGCCGCACTGAAGAGATCAGCGGCTTAGCGCAAGAGTTGTCGGACGACATGGGCGAGGCCATCGTCGATCTGCACGAGATGGACGAAGCGGCCAGTCTGGAAGCCGCGCCGGTGGTGAAACTGTTGCAGACCATTTTCGACGATGCCATGCGCATCCGCGCGTCCGACGTACACATCGAACCGATGGAACGGCAGTTGCGCATCCGCTTTCGTATCGACGGCGCGCTGCACTTGCAGACCGAGGCCGACCCCAACATCGCGCCCGCCTTGGTGCTGCGCCTCAAGCTGATGTCCGGGCTGGATATTTCCGAGAAGCGCCTGCCGCAGGATGGCCGCTTCCACATGCGCGCCCGCGATCAAGTGGTGGACGTGCGCGTCTCGTCCATGCCCACGCAGTACGGCGAATCGGTGGTGTTGCGTCTGCTCAATCGCAGTGGCAATTTCCTGTCGCTGGAAAAGCTAGGGATGCCGCCGGAGATGCTCAAGGAGTTCCGCAAGATCATCCATCGCAGTGAAGGCATGGTGCTGGTGACGGGCCCGACCGGTAGCGGCAAGACCACCACGCTGTATGCCGCGCTGGACGAGATCAACAGTATCGAGCAAAAGATCGTCACCGTGGAAGACCCGGTGGAATACCGCTTGCCCGGCATCAATCAGGTGCAGGTGAACGAGAAGATCGACCTGACTTTTGCGCGGGTGCTGCGTTCGGTGTTGCGGCAAGACCCGGACATCATCCTAGTCGGCGAGATGCGCGACCCAGAAACGGCGCAGATCGGCCTGCGCGCGGCGATCACCGGCCACCTGGTGTTTTCCACCTTGCATACACGCGATGCGGCAGGCACGCTGGCGCGGTTGGTGGATATGGACGTGCCGCGCTACATGGTCGCCTCGTCCGTGCAAGTATTGCTGGCGCAACGTCTGCTGCGCCGCGTCTGCGAAAGTTGCAGCCAGCCGCATACGCCCAGTGCCATCGAAGCGGAATGGCTGTTGCAGGCGGGCGTGGCCGAAGTCGAATGGAGTCAACTGCGCACCGGAAACGGCTGTTCATATTGCAACAAGACTGGCTACAACGGACGGCAAGCCATCTATGAAATGTTAGTGATGAACCGAGAACTGATCGACCTCGCCGCCCATCACGACTCGACGCGTTTTATCCAAGCGGCTCGCCAACAATTGGTCGGCCGCACCTTGCTCGACGATGCCATCTCCCGCATGAAGAGCGGCGGCACCTCAGTCGCCGAGGTGATGCGCATCAGCAATCAGGTGGATGACTGATGGCGGAATTCCACTACAAGGGGCGCAACGAGCGCGGCGAGTTGGTGAAGGGCACGCTGGAAGGTGCCGACAGCAATGCCGTCGCAAGCCAGTTGTTCGGGGTCGGCATCATTCCTGTGGATATTCGGCCAGCGCGTCAGCTCATCCAGTGGAAGCGATGGTGGGACAAGGCAGAGCGCGCATTGCGTCACGTTTCCCCGTCCGAAATGATGCTGTTCAGCCGCCAAATGTACAGCCTGCTCAAGGCGGGCGTGCCCATCATGCGGGCGCTGACCGGCTTGCAGGAGTCCACCAACAACGCTTCGCTGCGCCGCATCCTCAGCGAAGTGCGCGACGACCTCGACAGCGGACGCGATCTCAGTACCGCGATGCGTGCGCACCCCAAAGCGTTCAGCCCGTTCTACATCAGCATGGTACAGGCGGGCGAAGCGACCGGCACGCTGGATACGACGTTCCTGAGCCTGTTCGGCCATATCGAATTCGACAAACGCACGCGTGACAGCATCAAGGCAGCGATGCGCTACCCCAGCTTCGTGATCGTGGCGATGTCGGCGGCGGTCGTGATCGTCAACATCTACGTCATCCCATCGTTTGCCAACGTGTTCAAAAGCATGGGCGCAAAACTGCCGCTGATGACGCAATACCTGATCGCCTTCTCCGATTTCATGGTGCATCACTGGCCGGTGATGCTGGGCGTGCTGGTCGGTGTGTTCGTGGCCGTTCAGATATTCATCGCCACGCGGCAGGGGAAATACCTGTGGGATCGTTACAAGATACGCATCCCCATCATCGGCAAGATCGTGCTGAAGTCCACCGCCGCCCGTTTTGCGCGTAGCCTCGGCCTGTCGTTCAGGAGCGGCGTGCCCGTAGTACAAGGCATGGACGTGGTCAGCGTGGTGGTCGATAACGGCTATTTCCGCGAAAAGATCGAGCAGATGCGCGGCGGCATCGAGCGTGGCGAAAGCATCTTGCGCGTCGCCAGCGCCGCGAAGATCTTCGACCCCATCATGCTTCAGATGATTGCGGTGGGCGAAGAGACCGGCGACCTCGATGGCATGATGTTCGAGATCGCTGACATGTACGAGCGCGAAGTCGAGTATTCGGTGAAGAACCTGAGCCAGCAGATCGAGCCGGTGCTGATCGTGGTTTTAGCGGGCTTCGTCCTCGTGTTCGCCCTCGCCATCTTCCTACCGATGTGGGATTACAGTCAGGCGGCCTTGCATCATTGATGCGAGACTCAGTAAATTCGTGAATCGGAAAATGCGATGAATCCATCTCTGCAAGCAGTCGTTTCCCAAGTCGAACAATTCATTCTGGGCAAGCCGCATCAGATACGTCTGGTGTTGGCCTGCCTGCTAGCACGCGGCCATGTGCTGATCGAAGATCTACCGGGGGTGGGCAAGACCACGCTGGCTCAGGTATTGGCGCGTTCGCTGGGGCTGCAATTCCAGCGCATCCAGTTCACCAGCGACATGCTACCGGGCGATATTCTGGGCGTGTCCGTGTATCAGCGCGACAGCGGAAAATTCGAGTTCCACCCCGGCCCGCTGTTCACCCAGATGTTGTTGGCCGATGAGGTGAATCGAACTACGCCCAAGACGCAAAGCGCCTTGCTCGAAGCGATGGAGGAACAGCAGGTGACCAGTGAGGGCGTGACCCGCATGTTGCCCACACCATTCTTTGTGATCGCCACGCAAAATCCTGCCAGCCAGATCGGCACCTATCCGCTGCCCGAATCACAACTGGATCGCTTTCTGATGCGCATTCGGCTGGGCTACCCAGATAGTCAGGCAGAACGGCAGTTGCTGTCTGGCGTGGAGCGGCGTGAGCTGATGTCGGCGATCAAACCACAGATCGAACTGGAGGAGCTGCTAGCCTTGCAACAGCAGGTCAAGGAAGTCATTGTTGCCCCCCCTTTGCTCGATTACGTGCAGGCGATCTTGCGCCACTCGCGCGAATCCGGGCGCTATGTGCATGGCTTGTCGCCGCGCGCCGGTATCGCATTGCTGACGGCGGCACGTGCTTGGGCGCTACTGGACGGGCGCAATGCCGTGGTGCCCGAGGATATACAAACTGTACTGATGGGCGTGGCCAGTCACCGCCTGCAAGCCGTCCACGAGCAGCACTCAGGCAACTCGGATCGACTGGTGATGGAGCTGATCCGGGCCGTCCCGATCTACTGATCCGACATGTTCGACTGGCTCCAGCGTCGCAGCCATGCCTGGTCGATCCGTCGTCAGGGGGCAACGGACAACGTGGCGCGACTGACCGCAGGACGCATCTTCGTCTTGCCCACCCGCCAAAGCTTGGTGCTGGGCGCGACCTTGCTGATACTCTGGATCGGAGATATCAACTACAACCTCAATCTCGGTTTCATGCTGACCTTCCTGCTGCTGGCCGTGGCCTTGCTCAGCCTATTCCACACCTACCGAAATCTGGCTGGACTGGAGGTTCGGGCAAGCCGTATCGAGCCGATATTCGCGGGCGACACCGCCGAATTCGTGTTCCATGTGCGCAACCCATATCCGATCGCGCGCTACCGAATCACCTTGAGCGAAGTGCTGGGCCACACGGCCACCTTCGATGTGGCTGCGCAGACCGAAACCGAGGTTCGCTTACAACTACCCAGTTCGCAACGGGGCTGGCTGGAAGCGCAACGTCTGGAGTTGCGCTGCAATTTTCCGCTGGGATTGTTCCACGCTTGGGCTTATCTGCCTCTGGAAACCTTTTGCCTGGTCTATCCACGCCCTGCGGAGTCGTGTCCGCTGCCGACCCTACTGACCGACGAGGACGGGGAACGCACGCATCCGAACGGAGTGGAGGATTTCGCCGGTTTGCGCGGCTATGTGCCGGGTGACGGCATGAGCCGGATCGCTTGGAAGACGCTGGCACGCGAACAGGGCTTGCAGGTAAAACAGTTCGAGTCCCCCAAAGGTACCCTAGTCTGGTTGGACTGGGATGCCTTGCCCCGCACCTCGGAAGAGCGCTGCCTAGAGCAACTTACGCGCTGGGTGCTGGACGCCGACCAAGCCGGTTTAGCCTATGGTTTACGCCTGCCGGGACAGGAGTGCGGCATCGCACAGGGCGAGGGACATCGTGCCGAATGTTTGCAGATGCTGGCGTTATTCGACCACCGGGAGCTGTTTTGAAAGAGCCGCTGCCTCTGGCTTTTCTATTAGTCGCGTGGGTGTTCGCGGTCATCCCGCATTTAGGGAACCTCCCACTCTGGATCACGGTCGCCTGTCTGGGCATGGTGATTTGGTGGATACCTAGATTGCGGCGCACGTCCTACCAAGCGCTTTCGCGCTGGGTCGTGCTGGCGATGTTGCTAGTGGCGCTGGTCGGTGTCTGGTGGGAATACCGAACGCTCTTTGGACAAGCGCCCGGCGTCGCCATGCTGAGCCTGTTCACCGGCCTCAAACTATTCGAAGTCAAATCTCGCCGCGATGCGCTAGTGCAGATCTATTTGACTGGCTTTCTGCTATTCACAGCGGTTCTGTTCTCGCAAACGATGCTGATGGCGATGCTGCTCTTGCTGGGGCTATGGGTGATCTTGCTCGCTTGGTTGACACTCATCAACCCGAGTACACCTCGGCGAGAGATGACGCACTTTGCTGGCCGGATGTTGTTGCAAGCGTTGCCGCTGGCGTTACTTTTGTTCCTGCTGTTCCCGCGCATCTCCGGCCCGTTGTGGGGTAGTGCTGCGCAAGAAGCTCCGCCCACGCGCAGTGGCCTTTCCGACACGATGACGCCGGGCAGCCTGAGTGAACTGTCCTTGTCGGATGACATCGCCTTCCGCATCAACTTCAGCAGTCCCGCACCGGCAGCCGCAGAAATGTACTGGCGCGGCCCCGTGCTCACGGCGTTCGATGGCCATACTTGGCAGTCCCGTGGCTCATTCCGCGCGGGGCAAGCAGATGTGCAGTTCTCCGGCAAAGCGGTTGACTACACCGTGACACTGGAGCCGCATCAGCGCATGTGGCTGTTTGCGCTTGAGTTGCCCGAGCAGTTATCGATCCCCGTACTGATGAGCAGCCGCTTCGAGTTACTCAACCCGACTCCGGTGACTTCAAAGCTGGTGTACACAGCACACTCCAGGCTCCAATATCGTGCCAATGTCGAAGAGTCGCCGCGCCGTTTACAACGCGCGCTGGAGTTGCCGGAAGGGGTCAATCCTCAAGCGCGTGAACTGGCTCAGGGTTGGCGGCAAAAAAGTGCCAGTGATGCTGCCATCGTCGATGCGGCAATGCAGTATTTCCACACACACCCCTTCCGCTATACCCTCAAGCCCGTGCCACTGGGAGCGAATGAAGTGGATGACTTTCTTTTCCAGAGCAGGCAAGGCTTCTGCGAACACTACGCTTCCGCCTTCGTCTTCCTGATGCGAGCGGCAGGCGTGCCCGCGCGGGTGGTGACGGGCTATCAGGGCGGAGAATTCAATGCGACCGGCGGCTATTGGATCGTGCGTCAATCCGATGCGCACGCATGGGCTGAGGTCTGGCTGCAAGGCCGAGGCTGGCAACGCATAGACCCGATCACCGTGGTCGCCCCCGAACGTTCGCAACATGGTCTCGAAGCGGCCCTTCCGCAGGAAGATAGCGCGATGTTGTCTCATGCGGCCAAAGCTGCTTGGATGCACGATGTTCAATTACATTGGGATGCGTTGAGCAATTACTGGGATAGCCGAGTCTTGGCTTATTCAACAGAACAGCAGAAGCAATTGCTCTCCCGTTTTACGGGTGTCTCTGGGATATCGCAAAGCCTAGGGGCGATGTTGACCTTGCTGCTCGCCATCGGGCTATTGGCGCTGGCCATCCTCTATCGTTTGAAACAATGCACAGCAGATCCAACACAGGCGGCTTGGCTGAGATTTTGCGACAAACTGGCTAGCCTCAAGCTGCCACGTGCCGACCATGAAGGTGCCAGTGACTACGCTGAACGCCTAGCTAAGGTGCGCCCAGATCTAGCCGCTCCCATTCAGTCGATCTGCCAGCAATACCAAACGCTGCGCTACGGCCCCGCCCCAGCAACAGCAGACATCCAGCGATTTGAAGCGGCGGTACGTTCATTCAAACCAGCGATACGAAGCATCAATCAGCAGGCTCAATAAAAACATACAAACAATAAAAAACCCTGTCTATACAACGATAGACAGGGTTTTGTTTACAAAATTACTCTAGGTACACCTCAAAAAGGAATGTCGTCGTCGAAGTTGTCGAAGCCGCTGCTCTTGGCTGGAGCGGGTTTGCTTGCGGCGGGTGCAGGCGCTGCGGCGGCGCGTGGCGCGTAGGACGGCTGATTATTGTCCACCACTTCGAAGTTTCCGGTGCCGCTCTTCTTGTCGCCCAGCATCTGCATCTGGTCAACGATGATCTCGGTGGTGTAGCGGTCTTGACCGCTGGTCTTGTCCTGCCACTTGCGAGTCTGAATCTTGCCTTCGATATAGACCTGCGCACCTTTTTTCAGGTACTGCCCGGCGATCTCGGCTAGCTTGCGGTAGAACACGAGGTTATGCCACTCTGTCTTTTCCTGCTTCTCGCCGCTCTTGTCCTTCCAGTTCTCCGAAGTCGCCAGCGTGGCGTTAGTCACGGCCTCGCCGCTGGTCATGTAACGGGTCTCTGGGTCTTTGCCCAGACGGCCTACCAAAATCACTTTGTTCACTGACATCTCATTCTCCCTTTACCAAATTCTCGACCGTGGCTTCATCGAACCCGGCCATTTCCACCTTGAGGCAGGCGATCCCCTCCGCCGCCACGACCAATACTTCGCGCACTCCAGCCAGCTGCGACAACTGCTGCTGCAATACCGCGCCCTGCGCCTCGTTCAACGAGGGCAGATGATACAGTTTTGTGCGCACGGCTGCAGGCGGCTTCATGCCGCTGGCGACTAGCAGCCATAGCAACAGCAGTCCGATGGCGAAAGCAAACACGGCGTTGCCGCCCGCGTTCTGCATCAACATGCCGCCCATCGCCGCGCCGAAGAATGCACCGAGGAACTGCACGCTGCTATACACCCCCATCGCCGTGCCCTTGGCTGATAGTGGCGCGATCTTGCTGATGAGAGAGGGCAGAGTCGCTTCCAGCACATTGAACGCGGTGAAGAACAACAGCAGTGCGATCGCCACGCCCCACACGCTGCCTTGCAATAGCAGCAGCGACAACTGCGCCAGCGCCGCCAGCCCGACTGCGCCCATGAACACTTGTTTCATCTTGGCCTTCTTCTCGGCGATGATGATGGGCGGCACCATCAGACCAAAAGCCAGCAACATCACCGGCAGATAGATTTGCCAATGCTGCTCGGCTTCCAGCCCGTTGTTACGCAAGACGAACGGCACTTGCATGAACACCGACATCAGAATGGCGTGCAGCGAGAAGATGCCAAAATCCAAGCGCAGCAGATCAGGATTGCGCAGCACTTCGCCCAGCTTACTGGTGCTGGCCTCGGTATCGGTGTGGAAGCGGGTAATCTTGGGTTGCGGGATGAACCACAGCACCACCGCGATGGCCACCAGCGACAGCACGCCAGTCAGCGCGAAGATGCCGGGGACGCCGATGTGCTGGTACAGCAGCGGCGACAGGATCAGCGAAATGGAGAAGGTGATGCCGATGGTCATGCCTATCATCGCCATCGCCTTGGTGCGATGCTCTTCGCGCGTCAGATCGGCGGTCAGCGCCATCACGGCGGCGTTGATCGCGCCCGCACCTTGGATCACACGGCCAGCGATGATCCAGTAGATGTCGTCCGCCGAGGCTGCGATAAAACTGCCCAGCGCGAACAACAGCAAACCGATCACGATCACCGGCTTGCGCCCGAAACGGTCAGACAGCCAGCCCGCCGGAATCTGCAAGATCGCCTGCGTCAGCCCATATGCACCGAGCGCGATGCCGATCAGCAAATGACTTTCGCCACCCGGCAGATGCTCGGCGTAGAGCGCGAAGATCGGCAAGATGATGAACAGGCCGAGCATCCGCAGGCCATAGACACTCGCCAAACCCATACTGGCACGGCGTTCGGCGGGATTCATCTTTTCAGGTGTAGTTTGCATCGAAAGGTATCTTGACTGATTAACTCGCGCATTTTAGCAGGCCGACACTCCAACCGACAGACTTGTTCACCCTTACCAAGCAGCCCAAGCCTCAACTCGCATCGAATCGATATAGCCACTCGCCATGCTCTCAGGCATACTCCCACCCCGCCTCAAACAATCTTTTGACCTAGGTTTTTCCATGAAGAGATTTTTACTTGCCATTGCCATAGTCAGCTCGCTCTCAGCTTGCTCATTGATTCCCTCCCAAGTGCCGCCAAAGCAAGACCCAGGCCGCGTCGATCGTGACCGTGCAGAGCGCGCACGTGCCGAGCAAAAACGCATCGAGCAAAAACGCGCAGATCAAGAGCGCATCGAACGTGAACGCGCTGAACAAGAGCGGCTAGAGCGTGAACGCTTGGAGCGGGAACGCAATGAACGCGAACGGATAGAACGTGAACGCGTTGAACAAGAGCGTCAAGCCGCAGAGAAGCGGCTCATAGAAAAGAAGATCGAGGATGCGCGCGATCGATTGCATCAATAACACGCCAACCGCTGGAACCCATTGCTGACCGGAGATCACCATGAAAAGATTGCTCATTTCTGTAGCCGTAGCCACCGCACTTTCAGGTTGTTTGTCTGGCGGGGAGCAAGTTCAACGAAGAGTCCCCGACTACCGCCAAAATCAAGACCGGAACCACGCCGAATATGATCGCTTGGAATATCAGCGCATGGAGCGTGAACGGATGCAACATGAACGGATGGAGCTCGAACGCGAACGGCTACAGCACGAAAGAATGGAGCATGAGCGGGAGAGGCTACAACACGAACGGATGGAACGCGAGCACGAACGTATCGAACGTGAGCGAGAACGTGAGGCTGAAGAGCATAGGCGCATGGAAGATCGCCGTGAATATGGTCGCCCACAAACACCGCAGCAACAGGTTCGTCCGTTAGCACCGCAGCAACACGGTCGCCCACTAGCGCCCCAACAACAGATGCGCCCACAAGCACCACATCAACAAGTTCGCCCAATGGCACCGCATCAACAACCTCGTCCGCTAGCACCCCATCAACAGGTTCGCCCACGCGAAGCCCAACGTCCAGTACCTCCGCACCAACCAGAGTCCCGCCCACGGCCAGCTCCGACTAAACCCGCAGCGCAACCTGCCCGCCGCCCCGCTGATCGAGACTAGCAACACCCGATGTACATCCCATCCTAAATTCACCGGGATGGGATGTTTTGTACCTCCCTCAAGCAGCACCACCAACCAGCACTCCACCCGACTTAAGCTTCCTTACTAGTTTGAATCCATTAAAACTGGCAAGCAGCCTCTCAACCTGACCGGAAAGTCACCATGCCCAAAGAAACCATCATCGCCGCCACCCAACTCTGGTTGGAAAAAGCCGTCATCGGCCTCAACCTCTGTCCCTTCGCCAAAGCCGTGCATGTAAAAAAGCAGATACGCTATGTCGTCAGTTCAGCGACCACGCCGGAATCGCTGCTGGAAGAACTGATCGCCGAGTTGCGCACCTTGCAGGACACCGATCCCGAGCAGATCGACACCACCTTGCTGATTCACCCTGACGTGCTCACCGACTTCCTCGACTACAACGATTTCCTCGACACGGTGGATCTCGCCACCGCCGAACCGGAGTTCAACGACGAATTCCAGGTCGCCAGCCTGCACCCGCACTACCAATTCGCCGGAACCAAGTTCGACGATATCGAGAACTACACCAACCGCTCGCCCTACCCCACCCTGCACCTGCTACGCGAAGCCAGCGTCGATCGCGCCGTCGATGCCTTCCCCGATGCCGACCACATCGCAGACGTGAACATCGAAACGATGAACAAACTGGGACATGAGGGATGGGAGAAACTAGGACTGAAGTAACCCTAGCGCTTGCCTTGCTGCTAATAAGGGAACTCGCCGTGGGGAAAGACTAGAGGTGAAGCTGGATTGCAAGACCTAACCCCATAGTAGGCGGTGCCGCAAACTCCAGTTTGCTGAGCTGATGCCATAACAGAAGAAAACCCCGTTTACAAAATTTGGGGGACATCTCTTAAAACTTAACAGGCTTGGTCACTCTTGTACTGCTTAACTGAAAACTCAAGCCCCAAAAATCCAACTTCACGGGCAGTGAATACACTAGCACGATATTTATCTTTACAAAGCGAAACGCTCGTTTTCACCGACGATAAAGATAAAAGTTTCCAACCGTTATGATGCAAAGATTTGACTACTGCTTCTTCATAACCCGTTTTCTCCAAATACGGAGTCAGTTCGGCCGATACAACTAGTGAGTTACGCTTCCGAAGAGTTTCACTAACTTGCCACACCCCGATATCATCAGTTGAGCTGACAATTAATGCTAATTCCTTTTCCAAAAATTGTTGATCACGCCAAGAAGCGGGCTCTATTGGTCGAAAAACTGTCTGATCTAGAATTAACAGTACCAAGATGCACAGCGTAACCAGTATGTATGCGACTAGCCGAATTTCATTTTTACTTTCAATAGACATATACACCTGCGAACAACTCAAGCCAAGCAAGGCAATTAGCGTCATCGAGGAAAGTATCCTCGCACCTGTCGCCGCGTGTAGTCACATGATAAAGCCCACCGGTCAATTCGACCCTAAGGGGACGCGCCATAAGAAAAGGCTAGCATGGGAAATGCTCAGATACACGGCCAGACCTCTTTGCCGTACCCACTAGTCCAGTCGCTTTAAGCGGTTGGGATTCCAACAAAACTCGCGTATATTCTCAGGTCGTTTTCACCTCCTACGGCCAGCATGGAATACATCAAGATTCGCGGTGCGCGCACCCACAACCTGAAGAACATCGACCTCGATCTGCCGCGCAATCAGTTGGTGGTCATCACCGGCTTGTCGGGGTCGGGCAAGTCTTCGTTGGCGTTCGATACGCTTTATGCCGAGGGGCAGCGGCGCTACGTGGAGTCGCTGTCGGCGTATGCGCGGCAGTTCCTGCAACTGATGGAAAAGCCGGATGTGGACTTGATCGAGGGCTTGTCGCCCGCCATCGCCATCGAGCAGAAGGCCACTTCGCACAATCCGCGTTCCACTGTCGGCACCGTCACCGAGATCCACGATTATCTGCGCCTGTTGTTCGCCCGCGCGGGCGATCCGTATTGCCCGGAGCATGATCTGGTGTTGCAGGCGCAGTCGGTCGGCCAGATGGTGGACACGGTGCTGGCGCTGCCGGAAGGTACGCGGGTGATGATCCTGTCGCCGCTGGTGGTGGATCGCAAGGGCGAGCAGTTGGATTTGTTCGACGAATTGCGCGCCCAAGGTTTC
This sequence comes from Ferriphaselus amnicola, assembly GCF_000974685.2. Classification (NCBI taxonomy): domain Bacteria; kingdom Pseudomonadati; phylum Pseudomonadota; class Betaproteobacteria; order Nitrosomonadales; family Gallionellaceae; genus Ferriphaselus; species Ferriphaselus amnicola. The sequence continues at coordinate 435,887 of NZ_AP018738.1, read as the reverse complement.
GTGCGCCTGCGCGTGAACGGCGAGGTCTATGACATCAACGAGCTACCTAAGCTGGAGAAGAACAAAAAGCACACTGTCGAGATCGTGGTGGATAGGCTGAAGGTCAGCCCTGAGGCTAAGCAGCGGCTGGCGGAATCGTTCGAGACGGCGTTGCGCCACGCGGAAGGACGCGCACTGGCGGTGGAGATGGATTCCGCCAAGGAGCACTTGTTCTCCGCCAAGTTCGCCTGCCCAGTGTGTAGCTATGCGTTGCCAGAGCTGGAGCCGCGATTGTTCTCATTCAACAATCCGATGGGCGCCTGCCCGCGTTGTGACGGGCTGGGCAACATCAATTTCTTCGATCCCAAGCGCATCGTCGCCTTCCCTACTCTGTCGCTAAGTTCTGGCGCGATCAAAGGCTGGGACAGGCGTAACCAGTTCTATTTCCAAATGCTGTCTTCGCTGGCGAAGCACTACGATTTCGACCTGGAAGTCGCTTTCGAGAGCTTGCCGGAAAAGATACAGAACGTGCTGCTCTACGGCAGCGGCAAAGAGGCCATCGGCTTCACCCATTTCAACGAGTTCGGCAAGCCCACCCTGCGCGAACACCCGTTCGAGGGCATCGTCCACAATCTGGAGCGGCGCTACAAAGAGACCGATTCGCCCACGGTGCGCGAAGAACTGGCGAAATATCTCAACGGCTGCGTGTGCCCAGAGTGCAAGGGTGCGCGTTTGCGGCTAGAAGCGCGTAACGTGCGCGTGGCCGACCGAACTTTGCATGATCTGAGTCACTTACCGCTGAAGCAGGCACTCGCTTTCTTCCAGCAAGTGAGCCTGCCGGGACACAAGCAGGCCATCGCGGAAAAGATCGTGCATGAGATCGCCAGCCGCCTCACCTTCCTCAACAATGTCGGACTGGATTACCTGTCGCTGGAACGCTCCGCAGAGACCTTATCGGGCGGCGAAGCCCAGCGTATCCGGCTGGCTTCGCAGATCGGCTCCGGCTTGACCGGCGTGATGTACGTGCTGGACGAGCCTTCGATCGGCCTGCACCAGCGCGACAACGACCGCCTGCTGGAAACGCTCAAGCGCCTGCGCGACATGGGCAACAGCGTGATCGTAGTGGAGCATGACGAAGACGCTATCCAGACCGCCGACTACGTGGTCGATATGGGGCCGGGAGCGGGCGAGCATGGCGGCGTAGTCGTCGCGCAAGGTACGCCAGCCGAGATCTGCGCCAACACCAACTCGCTCACCGGCGATTATCTGGTGGGGCGCCGCCGCATCGAAGCGCCGTCCGCACCGCGTCTGCCCGACCCGGAACGGATGCTGCGCATCATCGGTGCGTCCGGCAATAATCTGAAAGATGTCACGCTGGAGCTGCCGGTCGGCCTGCTAACGTGCGTCACCGGCGTGTCCGGCTCGGGCAAGTCCACGCTGGTCAACGACACGCTGTACCACGCCGTCTCCAAGCACTTGTACGCCAGCCACGCCGAGCCGTCGCCGTATGCCGATATCCACGGACTGGAATTCTTCGACAAGGTCATCAACGTCGATCAGTCGCCCATCGGACGCACGCCGCGTTCCAATCCGGCGACCTACACCGGCCTGTTCACGCCCATTCGTGACCTGTTCGCCAGCGTGCCATCGGCGCGCGAGCGCGGCTACGGGCCGGGGCGCTTCTCCTTCAACGTCAAAGGTGGACGCTGCGAATCCTGCCAAGGCGACGGGGTGATCAAGGTCGAGATGCACTTTTTGCCGGACGTGTATGTGCCGTGCGACGTGTGCCACGGCCACCGCTACAACCGCGAAACGCTGGAGGTGCAATACAAGGGCAAGAACATCCACCAGATTCTGGAGATGACGGTGGAGCAAGCACACGAGTTCTTCCAGCCGGTGCCCATCATCGCGCGCAAGCTGCAAACCTTGCTGGATGTGGGCTTGGGCTACATCACGCTGGGACAGAGCGCCACCACGTTATCCGGCGGTGAGGCGCAACGGGTGAAACTGTCGCTGGAGCTGTCGAAGCGCGACACTGGCCGCACGCTGTACATTCTGGATGAGCCGACCACCGGCCTGCACTTCCACGACATTGCCCTGCTGCTGAAGGTCATCCACAAACTTCGCGATCAAGGCAACACGCTGGTGGTGATCGAACACAATCTGGATGTCATCAAAACGGCGGACTGGCTGATCGACTTGGGGCCGGAAGGCGGCGATGGCGGCGGGAGGATCATCGCCTGCGGTAGCCCGCAAGCCGCGGCCGACGATCCGGCCAGCGTCACCGGAAAATATCTGAAGCAGGTGATGAGTAAGTAAGTTAGGGCAACAACGACCGCTCCAGCTCTTCCACGGGCTGGGGTCTGCCGAACAGATAACCCTGATAGGCGCGGCAGCCACGCTGTTCAAGGAACGCGCGTTGCACTTCAGTCTCCACCCCCTCGGCGATCACCTCTAGACCGAGGTTGTGTGCCATGGCGATGATGGTCTGCACAATGGCCGCATCGTTCTGGTCGGTGGCGATGTCACGCACGAAGGACTGGTCGATCTTGATCTGATCCAGCGGCAAGCGCTTGAGGTAACTCAGGGAAGAGTAGCCGGTACCAAAGTCATCCATCGAGAAGCGCACGCCCAAGGCTTTCAGCTCGGTCATCTTGCGTATCGTCTCTTCGACATTCTCCAGCACCATGCTTTCCGTTAGCTCCAACTCCAGCTTGGCGGGATCTGCACCTGTGCGCAACAACTCGGCCTGCACTTGCGCAACGAAGTCCGGCTGGCGGAACTGTCGGGCACTGACGTTGATCGCCAGCCGCAGGTTGCGCGTCGCCGGATTCTCTTGCCATGCTACCAATTGCCGACAAGCCGTTTCCAGCACCCAAAGGCCGATGAAAATAATCATACCGTTCTCTTCCGCCAAGGGAATGAACTGAAGTGGTGAGACCATACCGCGCGTTGGATGCACCCAACGCGACAACGCCTCCACCCCTTGCGGTCGCCCAGCGACATCTACCTGCAACTGGTAGTACAACTTGAATTGATGCTGCTCCAAGGCGATACGCAGGTCTTTTTCGATAGCAGCGCGCGTCTCGATGGAAGTTTGCATCTTGGGATCGAAGAAACGGATGACGTTGCGCCCAGCCTCCTTGGCCTGATACATCGCCATGTCCGTCCAGCGCAACAACTCTTCTAGGGCGTCATCCTGACCACGGAACACGGTCACGCCGATGCTGGATGAGCAGTGGTGCTCAATGAGCTCAGCCTCGCCGGTCACTCCAGAACGATTCAGCAGATAAGGCTCGGACAGTGCGGCGCGGATCTTTTCCGCCACCAGCTCGGCCTGCAACACGGCAGCTTCGAGATTCTCAGACAACCCCTCCAGCATCACCACGAACTCATCGCCGCCCAAACGGGCAACGTTATCCTCTTCGCGTATGCATGCAAGCAGACGCTTCGACACTTCGATCAACAACAGATCACCGATATCGTGGCCATGTAAATCATTGAGTCGCTTGAAATGATCCAGATCAAGAAACATCAACGCGCCATGCCGATGACTACGGGTCGAGGAAGCCAGCAGCTTACCTAGACGATCAACCAACATGCGGCGGTTAGGGAGCCTAGTCAAAGCATCGTAAAACGCCAGATCATGCATCTGCGCTTCCATCTGTTTGCGCTCGGTAATGTCATGCATGATGGAGAACAGCAGTTCCTTGCCGCCCACCTCGACCGGCGAAGCATAGACTTCGACGGTGCGCATCTCTCCATTCGACAAGCGATGATTGCAGATGAAATAGTTACGCTCATTGCGACGCGCCATCTCACGCTCCTCCTCATCATGCTGGGGAGAATCCACGTTGATTTGCGTGATGTGCATGGTGCGCATCGCTGGCGACGTATAACCGTAGAACTCGGCAGCCGCATTATTTCCATCCACGATATCGCCACTCTGCGGATCGACCAACATCATGGGAGAAGCATGGTGCTCGAACATGTAACGGAAACGCGCCTCACTACTTTGCAATTCGCTGGTACGTTGGGCAACCTTATCTTCCAGCGTAGCGTTGGCCTGTTGCAAAGCGCGGGATAGATCCTCTCTGTCGATAAGACTGGCTTGCAGGCGCGAGCGGGTACGCACCAAATGCATTGCCACTCCCAACGCTGCCAGCAACGATACCAGCGCACCACTCAACAAAGGCACGGCATATTTGCGAGAAACATCGAGCAGATCGAACTCATACGCGCGCTCAGGATTGACTTTCAATCGCGCCATTATGGCTTCGACCTGAGCATAGTTCCCCGCCGGAGAGAAACCATAATACTTACCCTGCCGTGCAGCTTGATCCTGTGGCTGGATGTTCAACAAAGTCAGTGTGATTTGCTTTACCAAGGAGTCAGGCACCGTAGGCATCGACGCGATTGGCCACTCTGGATATAACTCGCTCGAAAGCATCTGTGGATACATCCCCACAGGTTGCAGGTTAAGCACTTTGATTTGATCTAGACGGACTTTTCCCTCTCGGGCCATACCTTCTAAAATACCCGTACGCACAAAACCGACGTCTGCTTGACCATTTAACACCTCCAGCACGACTTTATCGTGAGGCATCCCCGTATAGCGAACTCCCGCCAAGTCCCTCAATCCGATGCCTTGCTTGTATAGTTCCCAGCGTTGCATCAAATAGCCGCCCAACGACTGTTCCGCAGGAGATGCCACCACCTTGCCTCGCACATTTTTCAGGGAATTTATATCGTCTCGATCAGCCCGAGTAATAATCACGCCGCCGAAGGTGGTCACTGGTCGCCCTTCCGCCAAGGGCATCACGGTAGCCAGCGCTCGAATACCAAAGTCTGCGCGTATCGTAATGTAATGCTCAGGATTGGTCAGTACGAGATCGAACTCGCGGCGATTCACCGCAAGATCGAGTTCCTTGTAATACATGGGAATGACGGTAAAACGGTAGCCCGATACATGAGCACTCAAATAGTCGGCCGTCGCCTGCCATTGCTGTTGGGTTTGCTCTAGAGGTCGGAAAGAAAGCACGCCGATACGGACCTCCTGCACTGCCTGCGCTTGCGCGCCCCCAACCAGCAGCGCGAACCACACGATCCACGTCAGTAATTTACGCATCGCTATTTCTCCCGTTGCAGCAGTGCCGCCTCGAAGTCTTGAACCTCGACGGGTCTGCCGAAAAAGTAGCCCTGATATGCACGGCAACCACGCAGTTCGAGGAACTCGCATTGTGCCTGAGTTTCAACGCCCTCGGCGATCACATCCAGCCCCAAGTTTTGCGCCATAGCGATGATGGTCTGCACGATGGCCGCATCGTTCTGGTCAGTGGTGATGTCGCGCACGAAGGATTGGTCGATTTTGATCTGGTCCAGCGGCAAGCGCTTGAGATAGGTCAAAGAAGAGTAGCCTGTACCAAAATCGTCCATCGAAAAGCGTACACCCAGCGCCTTGAGTTCACCCATCTTTCGGATAGTATCCTCGACATTGTCCAGCACCAAACTTTCCGTCAACTCCAGCTTCAAACGAGAGGCCGTAACGCCACTGGTCAGCAAAATTGAATGCACCTGCGACACAAAGTCTGCCTGACGGAACTGTCGGGCGCTGACATTGACTGCAATGGTCAGCTCGGAAAACTCAGGCTGAAACTGCCAGCACGCCAGTTGCGCACATGCCGTCTCCAACACCCATTGCCCCAACGATAGGATCAGACCACTTTCTTCTGCGACAGGAATGAAACGTGCTGGCGATACCATACCTAAAACCGGATGCTTCCAGCGCAGCAAAGCCTCTGCTCCAATGTGCCGCCCCTGCTCTGCCACTTGAACTTGATAGAACAATTGAAGCTCATTACGCACCACCGCCCCGCGTAACGCAGACTCCAACTCACTGCGAGCCTCTAGCACGGCCTGCATATCAGGATCATAGAAGCGGATAGTGTTGCGACCACCCGCCTTGGCCTGATACATAGCCATATCGGCATGGACGAACAGCGCTTCCATCGGTTGCTCGTGGCCATTGAATAACACGATGCCGATACTGGCCGAGGTATGGTAATCACTGCCCTCGATCGAGTAAGGGCATCCCAATTCGCTCCGCACCTTTTCGGCCACCAACTCGGCTTGCTCTGTGGCCTCAGCCTCATCAGCGCTCAGGTCTCCCAACACAACAACGAACTCATCCCCGCCTAAACGGGCCACACTGTCACCCTCGCGTACGCAGTAATGTAAACGCCGTGCGACTTCGACTAATAGCTTGTCACCAACGGTATGGCCACGCGTATCGTTCACGGTCTTGAATTGATCCAGATCCAGCAGCACCAACGCTCCATAGCGACCGCTGCGAGTGCTATTTGCAAGCGCTTGTTGAACCCGATCATGCAACAAGCGTCGATTGGGCAGCCCTGTGAGCGGATCGAAAAATGCCAACTTGTGGATCTGAGCTTCCGCCTGTTTTTGCTCAGTGATGTCATCGTAGATACCGAGCACGCCGATGACCGTGCCATCGCTTCCATGAAGCGGCACTTTGGAGGTTCGCAGCCATATCTCTTGACCATCGGGTGTGCTTTGCGGCTCTTCAAATCCCAGCTTAGGCGCATCTGCCGCCATCACGCGTGCATCATCTGCACGATAAAGCTCGGCCTGAGCACGCCAACCCATCGAGTAATCGTCTTTACCAATCAATTCGTCTGGACTCTTTAGGCCCGCATCTTGGGCGAACAAGGTATTGCAGCCCAGATAACGCGACGCGACATCTTTCCAGAAGACGCGCAATGGCACATTTTCCAGCACGGAATGCAACATCTCGTTCGCCGTCCGCAATTCGTATTCGGTCTGTTTCTGACCGGTCAAGTCGATGAAGAAGGTAAAGGTCAGCGGGCCTTCCGGCAACTCCACGCGCTGCGCAGACACCAGAAACGGAAACTTCGATCCATCCTTGCGTAGCCCCACCGTCTCGTAAACGCTCTCCACTGGCCGGCCGGTGGCACGCCGCCTGATCTTTTCCAGAATCTGAGAGTGACGCTCAGGAGCGACCTGCTCCAGCAAGGGGCGCCCTTGCAACTCCGCCACATCGTCATAACCGAACATGTGCAGATAGGCAGCATTCGCATCGACCGTGATGCCGTCGCGCGAAAACGCCACGCCGATGGGGCTAAGTTCGATCAGCGCACGAAAGCTGAGTTCACTCCGTCGCAGCATCTGCTCTAACTGCCCGCGCTGCGCTGCTACCGCAGCATTATGCTCATCGTTCTGGCGGCATAGTTGAATTGCGTTGGCGAGGTTCGCCATCACCGGCTGGAACATCTGGGTCAACGGCAATTCACTTTCCGGCATCTGCGGTGCCAGCAAAATGATGACGCCGCTATCACCGATCGGCAAACGCAAGAATGCGCGGTAACGTCCGGCCACGATAGGCAGCATTTCCAACAGCGCGCTGGCATCCTCTTGACGCTGGCCGTAGCCACTTAGCAACGCCGCCGGAAAGTGCAGCGTCTGACCACTCATCTGTGCCAGTTCGTAGTCACCCACGACGGCATCCAGCCGAACGGCTAACATCTCATCCGGCGCAGCCTCCTTGGGCAGATCGAGACAGGCGAAACCAGCGGGGTAGGACGTGTAGTAAAGCAGACGCTGCAAGGTGCGCAGCAACAAGGGATTCAGGCTAGTCTCGCCCCCGATGACCAGCGCCATTTCGTACAGGATGGGGAGGACTTGTTCGCGCTGCATCTAGTGAGTGATGAACCGTGGCGTTGGCAACATCACCACAGCGCAGCGACCAGCGTCGCGTTGTGGAACAGCGGATAGCCCCATAGCGTGGAGCCACCAATCTCACCCAGCGACAAGGCTCCAGCCACTTGCGCCGCCCCCGTGCGGCGGGCGAACTCTTCCACTTCGGTCGTGGCGGCCTCGACTCCCATGTGCAACCGACGTCCGGCACAGTAGAACAGCATCACGTCCTCATCAATGGAGCCGTCGTTCAAATCGGCCAGACCTTTGGTTAATGCTTCGAGTGTCTGCACGGAATCGACTTTCGGCGCTTCCAGCAGCGCCAGCACCGCGTGCGCCGGAACTTCGCCCACGCAGAACAGCGAGCCGTCATCGCCCAGCGCGACCGGGATGCGCACCACTACATTGTGGTTAGCGCGAATGATACCGAAGGGAAAATGTACACCGTACTGGTAGAAGTTCTCGCGAGTGATCTCGACCCCGAACTGCGCCCGCACCAACTCCTGATAGACCTCGAATGCGGGTCGCCAATCGATCTGTAGAATGCGGTTGCCATCCGTGGTGGTGGCCGTGATGTTCTTGGGTGGCACACAATAGCCATGTTCGAGGATAGCGCCGTGATGAGGGGTAAGCAACATCACCAGCACGCCGTTCTGAATCAGCCGCTCGTTATTGAACAAGCAGGGCATAGGCTGAAAGGTCTCGCTACCCGCATTGGCTCCAGCGTAATGCACGCGGTTAGCCAACTGTAGATAGATCTCATCGAGCATCGTAGCGATGTTGGGGACTAGCGCATCGAACAGCATGAACAGGGTGGCGGATTTTGAGCTGTCGCTCAACTGGGGACGCAGCCCAGCAACGATCTCCACTGAAGCCCGTATCGCACCGGCACGCCCAGCTTCAAGATCTTCATATAGCGCTACGTAAGGCATCTCATCGAAGCGTAGTAGCCAGACACCCTCACGAGTGAAGCCATTGTCCGCGATCAACTCTGGGAAGATGCCCCCCGCCAGCGGAATCTTGCGCTGACGACATAGGGATTGCAGAACCGACACCGATTCCCGACAGGCTTCGGGAAACAAGGCAAGGATGCCCACCGAGGGATTAGCTGACTGCCACTCGTCGAGTGTGTGTGCCAACTCGACCACATCTATCGTCGCAAAGTAGCGCATGTACGGCTGCACCATCGAAATCTCTCCCGTCAATTTCTAAGCCCTGCTCATTATGCGGTCTTGCGCCAGCTGCGGCAACCTCGGTGTGCCGTCGCTTAGCCTGCCGATTTCAGCATATGTGCCACATAACGCGACACGCCCTGGTCAACATTCAGGAACTCGTCGGCATAGCCGATCTTGCGCAGCGCCGCCATATCGGCTTGGGTGTAGCTCTGATACTTGCCCTTGAGCGCATCGGGGAACGGGATGTAGCGGATCAGTTCGCGGCTGTGCATTTCTTCTAGCGTCAGCGGTGCTTCGCCCTCGGAGGTTCTCAGGGCATTGAGTGTCGCCACCGCCACATCATTGAAACTCTGCGCGCGCCCTGTGCCCAAGTTAAAGATGCCGGATTTATCTGGATTCTCCAAAAAGAACATGTTCACGTTGACCACATCTTCCACCGATACGAAGTCGCGCAACTGGCCGCCGTTGGCGTAGCCTTCGCAACCCTCGAACAGCTTCACGTAACCGTCAGCGCGATACTGGTTGAAGAAATGGAACGCCACCGAAGCCATGCGCCCCTTATGCTGTTCGCGTGGGCCATAGACATTGAAGTAGCGCAGACCGACGACTTGCGCGCTGCGCTTGTCCCAGCGGCGGCGCACCACCTGATCGAACAGAAACTTGGAATAGGCATACACGTTCAGCGGCGACTCGAACTCGCGTGATTCGGTGAAGTTCGGCCCCATGCCATAGACCGACGCAGACGAGGCGTACAGGAAGGGAATGTCCTCGTTCTGGCAATGGTTCAACAGCTCCAGCGAATACTGGTAGTTGTTGTGCATCATGTAGCGACCATCGGTTTCCATGGTGTCCGAGCACGCGCCCTCATGCAGCACGGCATCCACCACGCCATCGAAATAGCCGGTCTCCAGCTTGGCCATAAACTCTTCCTTATCGAGGAAGTCGGCGATCTCACAATCCACCAGATTGCGAAACTTGTCCGCCTTCTTCAGATTGTCCACCGCGATGATGTCAGTGACGCCGCGCTCGTTCAGCGCCTTGACCAGGTTGGAACCAATGAATCCGGCTGCGCCGGTAACGATGTGATACATGCTCAAACTCCTTCCAATTCATCCCGGCTGACCACTGCCGTACCCAATTTACCCACGACGATACCACCGGCGCAATTCGCCACGTGCACCGACGATGCCATATCCGCACCGCTGGCCAGCATCACCGCCAGCGTAGCGATCACCGTGTCGCCTGCCCCGCTGACATCGAACACTTCGCGCGCCTGCGCCGCCTCGTGATAGACATCGCCGTCGCGGAACAACGTCATACCTTCTTCGCTGCGCGTCACCAGCAATGCCTCCAAACCCAGTTCGACACGCAGTTTTTGCGCCTTGGCCGTCAGCTCGTCGTTGCTCTTCCAGCCGCCTGCTACCTCGCGGAACTCGCTACGATTCGGCGTGAGCAAGGTCGCGCCGTGATAGCGCGCATAGTCGTCGCCCTTGGGATCGACCAACACCGGCTTGCCCGCCGCACGCGCCAGCCGGATCATCTCGGCGATATGGGCCAGCCCGCCCTTGCCGTAATCCGACAACAGCACCACGTCGGCATCGACCAGCCGTGCCCGATATTCCACCAGCTTGGCGTTCAACACCTCATGGCTAGGGGCCGTCTCGAAGTCGATACGCAACAACTGCTGCTGCCGCGCCACCGCACGCAACTTGACCGTGGTGGAGATACCCGCGTCGCGGTGCAACAGCGCATTCACGCAGCCCTGCTCCACCAGCAATTTCTCCAGACAGCGTCCCGCCTCATCGTCGCCCACCACCGATAGCAGCGTCGCTTGCGCGCCCAAGGCCGCGATGTTTCGTGCCACGTTAGCCGCACCGCCGGGACGCTCCTCGACGCGCGATACCTTCAACACCGGCACCGGTGCTTCCGGCGAGATGCGTTCGACATCGCCGAACCAGTAACGGTCCAGCATCACATCGCCCACGACCAGCACACGGGCGTTCTTGAATGATGGCAGCTTCATGCCAGCCCCTCGATATCTCTGGAAATGATTTGCAGCGCGGCCAGTGGATCTGCCGCTTGGGTGATCGGACGCCCGATGACCAGATAGCTGGAACCCGCTGCCAGTGCGGCGCGCGGGGTCATGATGCGAGTCTGGTCGTTGGCGGCGGCGTCTGCCGGACGGATGCCGGGGGTGACGAGACAGAAATCTTTACCGCGCTGCTGGCGCAATAGCGCGGCTTCCTGCGCGGAACAGACCACACCGTCTAGTCCGCTATCTGCCGCCAGTGCGGCTAAGCGCTGCACCATCTCGGCGGGGGTGGCGCTGAGGCCGATGCCGTTCAAGTCGTCCTGCCCCATGCTGGTGAGCACAGTAACGGCAATCAATTTGGGGCGATGGGCGACATGTTCCAGTGCCTCACGCGCAGTCTCCATCATCTTGCGTCCGCCCAAGGCGTGGACGTTGACCATCCACACGCCCAAGCTCGCCGCCGCTTTGCAGGCGTGCGCCGTGGTGTTGGGGATGTCGTGGAATTTGAGATCGAGAAATACGTCGAAACCGCGCTGTTGCAAGGTTTCCACGAGTTGCGGCCCAGCGCTGGTGAACAGTTCTTTGCCGACCTTCAAGCGGCACAGCGCAGGTTCGAGGCGCGCGACCAATTCCAGTGCGGGCGCGGCGGCGGGGTAATCAAGGGCGACGATGATCTTGGGGTCGTTCATAAGGGGAATCCTGCTTCTTCGGTACGGCGCGGCGGATACGTGTCCCATCCGTGACAGGCTGGGCAATGCCAATAGAATTGACGGGCTTTGAAGCCACATTGGGTGCATCGATACATGGCCAGTGAACGGGTGCGCTGATGCACTAGGTTTTTGACCAGCTCGACATCGGCTCGGCGATCATCGGGCGCATCCAGCAAACGCGCTTCCAATAATTTTTCCAACCCGAGCAAGCTGGGGTTGCGATGCAACTCTTCACGCAGCAGGGCGTAAGCCGCTTCTAATCCCTGACGCTTGAGCGTGGCATCGAACAATACATTCATCAGATCGAGTGAGGGGTAACTTTGCTGGTAGCGCTGCAACAAGGCTAGCACTTCGTCTTCACGCCCGACCGCGCGATACGCGTTGAGCAAGCGTTCAGCCACCAGCGGAAGGTACTGCGCATCCTGTTGCTCGATGCGCTGCCAAGCGTCAATGGCTTGCTCCGTGCGAGCGCAGGACAACTCAAGGTCGCCCAACATCAGAGAGGCATGCACCGCTAACGGCCATGTGACCAAGGCTTTTTCCAGATGCTGACGAGCAAGCTCAGTCTGCTGCTGAGCCACGGCCTCTGCCGCCAGTTCGCAATAGAAAGCCGCAGCTTCGCGCCCTTGCTGCTGCCCCGTGAGCAACCCCATACGTTGCGTGACCACGATGGCTTTCTGCCAATCTTTTTCCTTCTGGTAGATTTCCAGCAGGAAATCTAGCGCCTGTTTGGCATAAGGCGAGTCATGCAAGTCTTGGAAGGTCTTTTCGGCGCGGTCCAAAATCCCAGCGCGGAGGTAGTCCTGTGCCAGCTCGAACAGTGCCTGCTGTTTCTTGTCCTTGTCCAGATCGGCGCGCTCGACAAGATTCAGGTGCATGCGCAAGGCGCGATCCACTTCGCCACGACGACGGAACAAGCTGCCTAGTGCGAAGTGCAACTCGATGGTCTGCGGATCGACCTTGACCACTTCGATGAAGGCATCGATGGCCTTGTCCTGCTGCTCGTTGAGCAGGAAGTTCAAGCCCTCGAAATACGAGCGCGGCAAGGCACTGGATTCATCTACCAGTTGCTTGATGTCGATACGTGCCGCCAACCACCCCATGCCGAAGAACAGGGGGAAGATCAACAGCATCCAAAGTTCAAATTCCATAATTCATTCAAGAAGGCTGAACGTGCGATCGTTGCATCTGCTCCACGTCCGCCAGAGTATTTTTCAGGCGCAGCTCGCGCTCCAGCCGCAATATCTCACGTCGCTGCCGCAACAATTTACCCAACAGCGCCAGCATGCCCACAATCACACCGGCAACGAAGAACACCAGTAGCGCCACCACCAGCGAGGCGCTCCATTCGTAACCCATGAAATACCGCAAGACCACGGCTTGGTCGTTCTTGACTGCGAATCCCAGCACCAGCAGAAAGATCGCCGCCCGTAGCGGCCACAGCAGAAATCGCATGATTCACCCGCTCCAAAAACCGACAGCAAAGATAGCACGAAAGCCGCTGAATCGCCTCAATTACCTTACGCTGCAACGCCGCTTCACCTGCGTTGCAGCGGCCGCCCCCGCCTAATGATCAGCTGCAACATGGCATAGATGGAAACCCAAGGATCGAGCAGATAGTCCCAAAGATTAGCGGATTCGTAGCCGCCGACCGCCCAAGCCAATACGGCCAGTGCGATCACCAACACCAGCAACGTGTAGTGACGTATCCAACTCAGCAAGGTGAGCAACAGCATGCCAATCAAAAAGTAATGGTCGCCATAACCTAGTCGATACGGATCGAAGCTACCGATTCCAAGCGCGAAAGGATAAAGAGCCACCGCCGCCACAAGCACCATCAACAACACACCCTGCTGCTGCGATTCGACTTTTTTCCTGCGCAGCACCATACCGAGCAACAGCAAGGACGTGACACTCAAGTCGCCCGACACGCCGCGCACATACCCTGCGATGGATAAACCAGAGATCGGCATCAAGGCCAGCGCCATGATAGCCGCGACCAGCCAAAATCTCGCCACCGCGAGCCGCGCAACCACGGGCAGACCACTGAGCATCACGCCGAGTGCGAAGGCCACGCCCGCCAGTCCGGTGATGTCGGTGTATGCGATCATGGTCTAGCCTCGCTCAGACGTTGTGCGATCCAAGCTTGATCGAAGCGCAGATGTTTGATGAGCACGCGATTCCAAGTGTAAAGCAGATGGAAATCGCCGCCCTGAGTCTGGATTAAGTAGGGGTAAGAGAATTCAAAATTGCACGCACCGCCGCCCCGTACCTTGACCTTGGCCGATTCTCGATATTCAGCGAACACGGTGGGCGCGGCATTCGCCACCGCCGCATCCGACTGCGTCAGCGCGGAGTCGATGCGCCGTTCGCAATCTGTCGCACCTTGCCCGCGCTGGTCCTCAAGCACGTGCAGTTCACGCCAACTCGCGCCACGGTCTGCCGACAACATCAAAGACAAGCTGTCCCGCCCTGATTCCTGATTGTTCAACACCGCCAGCCAGCGCCCATCGGCCAGCACCACGGCGCTCAAGGCCGCGTCGGAATTCGGCAGCGCTGAGCTGGTTGGCGAACTCCAATGAATACCGCCATCCTGCGTGCTCATGGCCTTGGAGCGGCGCGGCGTCTCACTGCCGGAATAGCGCGTCAGCACTGTCGCCTGTTGTGCGTTCTGCACCAGCACTACCGGCTGCAAGGTACCCTGCCCGCCCGCCGCCAGCCGCTGTTTGTCGATCACGACACTGCGCCGGTCCAAACGCACGATCTCGGCGAACTTGCTGAAGAGCTCGTGATAGACCGGCAAGCCCAGCGTGCCATCGGCGTACATAAACGGCGCGCTCTTAACCAAGGTGCTGATATTGGCGAAAGGCGAGGTGATCAGGCGGCGCGGCGCGCTCCAGCTCATGCCTTCATCGTCCGAGCTGATTGCCGTGATCGAGCTGCCCGCCCAACCACCCAGCGACACGGTGACGTAGTACAACCACAGCCGCCCATCAGCGGTACGCGCCGGCACCGGATTGCCGACTTTGCTCACATAGCGATGCAGCCCCTGCTGCGACGATTCGCGGCTAGCCACCACCGTCTCCACGCCCCAACGGCCAAGCTGCGTATCGAATACGGCGCTGTGGATAGTCACATCTGCCGCGCCTTCGCGACTGCCAGAGAACCAGAACGCTCGCACCTTGCCATCTTTCAGTTCGATGGCTGAGGCGGCGTGGACTTGCGTGTGCAATTTGGACGAGGCGAATCGGCTCTCGGCGTAGGCTGACGACGAGACGGTCTGTACTGTCGGCGATACTTTGAACGCCGATGCGCTAGAAAAACTGCCCGCCTTGAGAAAACCCGCGCCGAATGCGACCGCAAGCAAGGCCAGCAGCGCCATCCTAGAGCTCATCAACGGCACCCTTCTTTGAGTGGTTGCACAGGCGCGGCGTTCGGTGCAGCCAACAACAACTCCTTCACGAACAGCAGTTGGAACACCTCGCCGCTCAACATGCGCTTGATCTCGTCCGAGCTATGCCGACTGCGTAGCTCCAGCCGTTGCCCCAATACCTGACAGCCAGGACATTCGGCCTTGAGCGGCAATTGCACGGCGAACAGTGCGTAGCTCGACGACAGTTCCGCCACGCCGAGCGATGGCAGCGCTTCGTAGCCGTGCGCCTTGGCTCCCGGCAACAGGAAGCGGTAACCTTCATCGACCGCGCGGAAGTTACACGGCACCCACACGTCGCGGCCCTGCACCAGCCGCTGCGATTCGACACTGAAATTCCCACGAGCACCGTCGAACGGATTCAGGAAAGCCGCCAGACTCAGCATCGTCAACATCACAACGACGTTCACCACCGCACGGGTGTAGCGAGCAGAAAACACGCCGAACAACAGCAGCGCAAACGTCATCGTCAGCAACCACCAAAAACTCACTGGATACAGACCGCCGACTTCGTGCTGAAGACGCATGGACAATACAGCCAGCAAACCTAGCACGGCAGCAGAGAACACCAAGCTGGCGACGAAGAAACCGCGATGGATACGCTGCCAGTGCAGCGCGCAGATCACCGCCAGCCCCGGCATCGCTTCCAACAAGTATCGCGCTGACCGCTGGCTGGGCGCGCAGAACACGATGAACAGCGCGAACATCCATATCCACAACATCGTTTCGGCAACGCCCAAGCGCCCGCGTTGCGACCAAGCTACGAAAAACACCGCCGCCACCGGGAAGGCCAGCAGTCCAGCGTTCATGGGATAACCGACCAGCAGCGCCCACACGCTGCTTCCGCCCCATAACAGGCTGGCAAGATAACCGCGACCATGCGGATCGAACTTGCCCGCGTTCTCGCCGACCACGAACTCCTGCCAGATGGCCTGCGGGTCGGGATCGAGCACGAGCCACAGGCTGAACAGTGCCAGCGACACCACCAGCGCCAACATGATCTTGCTCGCATCCGCCCGCAAGAAGTGCATCAGCCGATAGTCGCGCCCATGCAGATACCACCAACTCAAGGCCAGACCAATCGGTGCGACCAGCGCGAACGATTTGTACAGCAAGCCGATGCCGATCTGGACACCCAATAGCAAGGGGACGACGAGACGTGAGTCAAAGCTGGCTGGTCGCCAATACAGCAAACTGAAGAACGGCAAGAAGAACCAGAACACTTCCGGTGGATTGACCAGAAACGGGCGGCCAAAGCGGTAGGTGCTGAAGAATGCGAGGAAAGTCAGCGCAGCGATGAAACCGGTCTCAGTCGGCGAGGCTTCGCTTCGTGCCGTGCGTTGCTGCGCCAGACGTTTTGCCAACAGGAACGTCAGCAATGCGGTCAGCAGTGTGTAGATCACGCTGGGATAGCGTAGCTTCCATAAGCTCCACTCCGCCCCGCCTTGGGTGGAGGCGATACCCTGCCAGAACAGCAGCGGTGGCTTGGTGTTGCGCATATGGTCGAGCTCGGATTGCAACGGCAGCCAATGACCGCTGGCCGCCGTCAGCCGCGTGATGTGGGCATAGACCAGTTCATCGCCATTCTTGGGGATGTGCGGACTGTCCAAACCATAGAAGTAAGTAACCACCGCCAGCACAGTGGCGAACAGATACCAGAGCAAACGCCGCGTGCTCATCGCCAGGGCTATTTCGGCTGCCGCACGGCAGCTTTCCCCAACAGCTTGACGCGGCCGAAGGTCCAGATATCGTTGAGCAGGAAGTTCAGCACGCTGGTGACGCCGATGGCGATGAAGTTGGCGATCAAGTAATACACATGCGGTGCCAGCAGGTTGGTGAACATGAACTGCAAGGCGATGCTCACGCCGCAGGCCAAGGTGTATTGCCCGAACTGCACGATCCACGGACGGTGCTGATGCTGCACGCGATCCTTCCAAGTCCATAGGCGGTTCCAGAAGAAGTTGTTCAGCGTCGCTAGGAAGATCGCCACCGACAGCGAGGCATTGAGCAGCAGCCAGTCCACCTGCCCTACCACGTTCGCCACATGGAAAACATGCTCCTGCATAACATACAGCACGCCCTGATTGACCACGATGCCGGAGACGCCGACAGTGCCGAATTTCAGGAAACGGATAGAGAAGATGCGTCGCAATAGCGACGCCGCGCGCATGCGGAGCTTGAACGGCGTCATGCGGCAGCTTGTTCCTGCAGCAGGGTACGCGCGCGTTCCAGCACTTGCGCTGAGGTGATGCGCTTCAGGCACTGGTTATCACCGTCGCACGGCGAGTTGCGGTGGTTGTAGGCGGTGAGACAAGGCGAGCACGACAGCGCCGTGTACAAACAATGGATGTTGGGCGCGAGCGGGCTGTACAACGCGGGCGTTTCTGGGCCAAAGAACACTAACGTCGGCAAACGCGTCAGCGCGGAGAATTGGCCGGGGCCACCATCGTTGGTGATGAGCAGGTCGGCATGATTGAAGATCGCCAGCAGATGGCGCACCGACTTGGTGTAGCCGGTCAGATCGATGCAATGGGGATGGGCGCAGTGCGCCACGATGGACTGCGCCAGCGGCTTGGCATCCGGCAAGCCGATCAGGGCGACCGCATGGCCTTCGAGCAACAGCGCCGCGCACAGCTCCTTGTAATATTCGGGTGGCCAAGCGCGGATCGGCAGCAGCCCACCATCGGGATAGACCAGCACCAGCTTCTTGCCCACAAGCACGGGAAAATCCCCCAGTAGTTTACTTCCCACCTGCTCCAGCTCGCCCGCCGCGTATTTCAGCAAGGGCGGAGCTTGCAACTCAGCAGCCGCCGCTTTGGCGACCGGCGTGCCGCTGGATTCGATGGCGGCGACCATGGTCAGGAATTGCTGCGACAGATGGCGATAGGGGTTGTACATCACCGGTCGGTTCATGTAGCTGCCGCGATACAGTCCTTCCTGCGTGTGCGGATAAAAGCCGACACGGATGGGCGCACCGGCCAGATAGGTGAAGATGCTGCTCACTCGTGTGAACAACTCGCAGTCGATGACCACATCGAACTTGAGGCGGCGCATGGTACGTATCGCATTCAACGCGTCCGAGGCGAAGCCGCCCAGAGATTTGTCGTTGATGGTGATGACGTGCTCTGGCGGCATCACGCCCAGCAGATCGAGCACTTCGCGATTCTTGGCAAACATCAGGATGTGCAATGAGGCTTCGGGATACTGCTCTTTGAGCTTGGCGAACATCGGCTGCGCCAACACCAGACTGCCCATCTCCGACAGCAGCACGATCAGGATGCGCTTAGGTCGCGCCGGTTCGACAGCGCCGAACAGCGAGCGCCGTACGCGCTCATAGCCGGACAGCAGGGCACAGACGGGAACTCCGACCATTCGGTCTAGCGTGCGTTGGAGGTTGATATTCAAAGAAGCGAGATCCAGTTATCGTAAGCCCGCCGGACATGCCTGAAGCCAGCACCCAGCGCGGCGCGATTATCGGTGAAAGCGGGGCATTTCACAATGCAGCTTACGCGGCAGCGGACGATTTCCCCATCATCCCTGCCACCACGATGCCTGCCTCATACAACAGCCACAACGGCATCGCCAGCATGAACTGCGAAACCACATCCGGCGGAGTGAAAATGGCACCCAAGACGAAAGCACCGACGATGACGTAAGGGCGAATCTCCTTGAGCTTGGTGATGGTAACGAGATTCATCTTGACCAGCACAACCACCACCACCGGCACTTGAAACGCAAGCCCGAAGGCGACGAACATGGACAGCACAAAACTGAGGTACTTGTCGATGTCGGTCATCACTGCCACACCCACGGGCGCCGCCGCCGTGATGAAGCCGAACACCACTGGGAACACCGCGAAATAAGCGAACGCCATGCCGAAGAAGAACAGCATCAGGCTGGAAGCGACCAGCGGGAATACCCACTTCTTTTCGTGCTCGTACAAACCGGGAGCGATAAAACGCCAGACCTGATACAAGATGTAAGGTAGCGCGATCAGGAAGGCCGCCATCAACGCCACCTTGAGCGGCACGAAGAACGGTGTAGTCACGTCAGTGGCGATCATCTGGCCACCCTTGGGCAGCTTGGCCAACAGCGGGTGTGCCAGCACGGCGTACAGATCGGCAGCCCACGGGAACAGGCAGACGAACACCACCAGCAAGGCCACGACCGAATTGAGCAGGCGATTGCGCAGCTCGATCAGGTGGGAGATAAAGCTCTCATTGGTACTCATCAATCAATCGGGAATTTTTGCTGCTGGGGTGACGGGGTAGGCTGCAACTCGAAGGTCTCAACAGCCTGAACCTGAGTCGGCGCGTTGACGGCGGCACGATTGACCAACTCCACCTGCTGATCGAGCGTCTGAGTGAAAGTGCGTGCCGACTGCTCGACTGCCGTTGCTTCTTGTTGCACTTTCTCTTTCAACTGCCGCATCTCTTCCATCGCCAAATCACGGCTGATGTCATTCTTGATGCCATTGATGTAGCGCTGGGCGCGTCCCCACAACAGCCCCATCGTGCGCGCCACTTTGGGCAAACGCTCGGGGCCGATGACGATGAGAGCGACCACTAGGATCACCATCATCTCGGACAGACCTACGTCGAACATCGTGCGTCAGACCGCTCAGGTATTCGAGTGAGTCTTGCTCTTCACTTCGCCTTCGATGGTCTGACCACCTTTTTGCTCGACTTGTGGAGCCGCATCTTCGCTGCTCTTCATGCCTTCTTTGAAGCCCTTGACCGCGCCGCCCAGATCTTCGCCGACGTTACGCAATTTCTTGGTGCCGAATACCAATAACACGACTACCAATACGATCAGCCAATGCCAAATGCTCATGGAACCCATTTCTCTCTCCTCGATTAACTACGTTTTACCATGGGCGGAATATTGCCGCCGCCGATGATGTGTACGTGCAAATGAAACACTTCCTGCCCGCCGCCCTTGCCGGTATTGATGACGGTGCGGAAGCCGTTGTCCAGCCCCTGCTCCTTCGCCAGTTGCGGTGCCAGCACCAACATCTTACCCAACAGCGCGGCGTGGCTGGCATCAGCCTCGGCCAGCGAGGCTAGATGCAGCTTAGGGATCAGCATGAAATGCACGGGCGCGACTGGATTGATGTCGTGAAAGGCAAACACCTCGTCGTCCTCATACACTTTGCGGCAAGGGATCTCGCCACGCACGATCTTGCAGAAGATGCAGTTGTCGCTCATTTTCGACTCGCCTTCTCGGTGATGCCCGACACGCCCTCGCGACGCGCCAATTCGTTGAGGATGTCGTCGCTGCTCAGCCCTTTGTGCGCCAGCAACACCATAGTATGGAACCACAGGTCAGCCACTTCGTACACCAGATGCGCGTTGTCGCCATCCTTGGCCGCCAGCAGCACCTCGCCCGCCTCCTCGATCACTTTCTTAAGGATGGCATCGTCGCCTTTAGCGTACAGCTTGGCGACATAGGACGAATCCGCCGCCGCGCCCTTGCGCGATTCCAGTGTCTCGATCAGTCGTTGCAAAATGTCGTTCATTTCTTATATATCTCGTCAGGATTCTTCAGCACGGCATCGGTCGCCACCCAGTGGTCGCCATCCAGCTTGCTGTAGAAGCAACTCTCGCGCCCCGTGTGGCAGGCGATGCCGCCCTGCTGTTCGATCTGTAACAGCACCACGTCCTGATCGCAGTCGGTGCGGATCTCGCTCACTTTCTGGATGTGGCCGGACTCTTCTCCCTTGTGCCACAGCTTCTTGCGCGAGCGCGACCAGTACACCGCCTCGCCCTTTTCCGCCGTCAGTTTCAGCGCCTCGCGGTTCATCCACGCCACCATCAGCACGCGCCCCGTCACCGCATCCTGAGCGATGGCGGGCACCAGCCCGTCGTCCGACCAGTTGACTTTGTTGAGCCAGAAATCACTCATTACAGCCGCACCTCCGCCACTTTTGCTACTAACTCAGCCGCTTTCTTGTGGAGGTGCGATGCGATTATTCCCGCACCCACCGCTTGCGCGCACCGTGTCATAACCGCACCTCAATTCCCTGCTGCGCCATGTACTGCTTAGCCTGACGCACGGTGTATTCGCCGAAGTGGAAGATGCTGGCGGCTAGCACGGCATCTGCGCCGCCCAGCTTCACGCCTTCGGCCAGATGTTGCAGGTTACCAACGCCGCCGCTGGCGATGACCGGGATCTCCAGCGCCTCGGTCACGGCGCGGGTCAGGCCGAGATCGAAACCCTTCTTCTGGCCGTCCTGATCCATGCTGGTCAACAGAATCTCGCCTGCGCCCAGCGTCTGCATCTTCTTCGCCCATTCGATGGCATCCAGCCCGGTGGCTTTGCGACCACCGTGAGTAAACACTTCCCACTTACCGGGCTGCACTTGCTTCGCGTCGATGGCGACTACGATGCACTGTGAGCCGTAGCGCGCGGCAGCGTCGGCCACCAGTTGCGGATTGACCACGGCAGAGGTGTTGATGCTGACCTTGTCTGCCCCAGCATTCAACAGGTTGCGCACGTCTTGCACTTCGCGCACGCCGCCTCCCACCGTCAACGGGATGAAGACCTGCGAAGCGACTTGTTCGATGATGCGGAAGATAATGCCCCGGTCATCTGAGCTGGCAGTGATGTCGAGAAAGGTCAGTTCGTCCGCGCCCTGATCATCATAGCGCTTGGCAATTTCAACCGGATCGCCCGCATCGCGCAATTCAACGAAACTGACACCCTTCACCACACGACCAGCGGTCACGTCCAGACAAGGAATGATGCGTTTGGCTAACATCAGATCGGCAGCGGCGGCGACAACTCATCCGCCAGCGATTGCGCTACGCGAAAATCCAGCGTGCCTTCGTAAATGGCGCGCCCAGTGATCGCGCCCATGATGCCTTCGCTTTCGACTTCGCACAGCCGTCGCATATCGTCCAGATTGGTGATTCCGCCACTGGCGATGACCGGAATGTGCAACGGGCGCGCCAGCTCTACGGTAGCTTCGATGTTCACGCCGGACAGCATGCCGTCGCGACCGATGTCGGTATAGATGATGGCTTCCACGCCGTAGCCTTCAAAGCGCTTGGCCAGATCGCACACCTCATGGCCGGTCAGCTTGGACCAACCATCCACCGCCACCTTGCCGCCCTTAGCATCTAGGCCGACCATCACGTGGCCGGGGAAAGCATCGCAGGCCTCGTGCAGGAAACCAGGCACCTTGACGGCAGCGGTGCCGATGATGACGTAGCTGATGCCGATGTCGAGGTAGCGCTCGATGGTATCCAGATCGCGGATGCCGCCGCCAAGTTGCACAGGCACATCGTCGCCAACGGCCTTGACGATGGCTCGGATGGCTTCTTCGTTCTTAGGTTTACCGGCGAACGCGCCGTTCAGGTCAACCAGATGCAGGCGGCGTGCACCTTGTGCCAGCCAGTGTTGCGCCATGGCCGCAGGGTCATCGGAGAACACGGTCGCGCCCTCCATCTCGCCCTGTTTAAGGCGAACGCATTGTCCATCTTTCAAGTCAATCGCAGGAATTATCAGCATGGCAGATTCTTTAGTTAAAGCGGGTTCCAGTGGACGAAATTGTGCAGCAGTTTGAGCCCTGCTGCGTGGCTTTTTTCTGGGTGGAATTGCACCGCGAACAGCTTGCCGCGCGCCACAGCGCAAACGAACGGTTGCGGATAGTCGCTAGTCGCTTGCGTCAGCGCAGGATCGCGCGGCTGCACATAGTAACTGTGGACAAAATAGAAACGCGCGTCCTGTGCGATGCCATCCCACAAAGGATGATCCGCATGATGAACAGAGTTCCAGCCCATGTGCGGCACTTTCAGCTTGCCGCCTTGCGCATCACGCAGCTCATGGGCAAACCGCACCACCTCGCCGGACAACACACCGAGACCGGGAATATCGCCTTCGGCACTGTGCTCGAATAGCATCTGTAAACCGATGCAGATGCCGAGAAAAGGCTTGCTCTGCGCGGCTTCCAGCACGGCGGTGCGCAGGCCGCGTGAGTCGAGCTCGCGCATGCAATCTGGCATCGCGCCCTGACCGGGGAACACCACGCGTTCAGCGGCAGCGACCACGGCGGGGTCGTCCGTCACCACGATGTCATGGTCAGGGGCGACATGGCGCAAAGCCTGTTCGACCGAGCGCAGGTTGCCCATGCCGTAATCAATGATTGCGATCTTGCTCATCAGCTTACAGCGTACCTTTGGTTGATGGCATCACTCCAGCCATGCGCGGGTCGGCTTCCACCGCCATGCGCAGTGCACGTCCGAAGGCCTTGAACACGGTCTCGGCCTGATGGTGGGCGTTGCAACCAGCCAGATTGTCGATGTGTAAAGTCACGAGCGCATGGTTGATGAAGCCCTGAAAGAACTCACGTACCAGATCGACCTCGAAGCTGCCGATGCTGCCGCGCACGAAATCGACATTGAACACCAAGCCGGGGCGGCCAGACAGGTCGAGCACCACGCGCGACAGCGCCTCGTCCAGCGGCACATAAGCATGGCCGTAGCGACGGACACCCTTCTTATCGCCAATGGCTTTAGCAAAAGCTTGCCCCAGCGTGATGCCGATGTCCTCGACGGTATGGTGCGCGTCGATCTGTAGATCGCCCTTGGCCTGAATCTCGATGTCGATCAGGCCGTGACGGGCAATCTGATCCAGCATGTGTTCGAGGAACGGCACGCCCGTGGCAAAACTGGACTTGCCGGTGCCATCCAGATTGATGGAGACGCTGATCTGCGTTTCCAGAGTGTTGCGGCTAACTTGCGCGGTACGCATGATGTGTCCTTATGCCGATTGGTGGAGGCTGTCTTGCAGCGCCCGTATGAACAACTCGTTCTCATCCTCAGTGCCCACCGTCACCCGCAGGCAATCGGCCAGCGCGGGATGGCCGCCGTCCAGATTCTTGATGAGCACACCGCATGCCTTAAGGCGCTCAAAGATCTTGGTCGCATTGGCGATACGGAAAAGGATGAAGTTGGCCTCGCTGTGCCACGCCCGCACATCCACGGTGCCGACGAGGCGCTCGTACAGCCACAGGCGGTCGCGCTTGATCTGTTCGGCTTGCGCCAGCAGCACATCGTGATGTTCTAGCAACTTTTCCGCGACCAACTGCGGCAATACACCGACATTGTAGGGTAAACGCAATTTTTCCAGCTCACCCAGCCATGCCTGACTACCCGCCAGAAAGCCCAGCCGCAAACCAGCCATGCCAAGCTTGGAGAAGGTGCGCATCACCAACAGATTGGGGAATTCGGTCAAGCGTGGCAAAAAGCTATCCGCAGCGAACGCGTAATAGGCTTCATCCACCACCACCAAACCCGACGTGGCGCGAATGATGGCCTCGACAGCAGCGGCATCAAACAAGTTGCCGGTGGGATTGTTCGGATAGGCGAGCAACACCAGCGCCGGTTGATGTTGCTCGATGGCCGACAGCATCGCAGGCAGATCGAGTTCAAAATCCTCGGTCAGCGGCACGCCGACGTAGTCCAGCCCAGTAAACACCGAGATCATCTTGTACATCACGAACGACGGCTCGACCGACAGCAGCGTCGCACCTGGCTTGGCGATGGCCATCGCCAGCAGTTGGATGATCTCGTCGGAACCGTTGCCTAGCAGGATATCCATGCCCGCAGGCAAGTCAGTTACTCGACGGATAGCTTGTTTCAGCGTAGCCGCAGACGCATCGGGATAACGATTGATGGCCGCCTCCGCCGTCAATTGGGCGATCTCGGCGCGCAACTCCAACGGCAAAGGATAAGGATTTTCCATCGCGTCGAGCTTGACCATGCCACTGCTGGGCGGCACGTGATAGGCGCGTAAGGCCAGCAGCTCTGGGCGCAGCAAAGATTCAGGAGTCACAGCAGATTCAACGGGAGACATGGGGTTCTAGCACTAAAAAACACGGGCATTCTACCTGAATCATGAGTTTGCGTAAGCGCTAGAAAGCAATTCTCGCGGGATTTAAGCCCCCTCTCAACTCACCCCGATTACACCACAGGAAGCATCAGCGGGTAGTAATAAGGCACGCCCTGACCAAGATGCAGCAAGCTTCCATCACTGACCAGACACAGCACTTACCTCCAAAATTCTCTCATCTCCAGAAATTGAGTCAATATCCAGCATCTTTTCCCTGCTTTGCAACTCGGGCAAGCCGCGTATTCTCACGTCCAATTCACGATGGATGCAGCATGTCCAAGTTGCGCAGAGGTGTTGCGCCCACCAAGATAACTCAAGGCTGGTCAAATTGATGTGCCTGCTATCCATAACATCGACGGCGATCGATCTTTCTCCGAAAGCGAAGCAATGAGCACCCCCACCTTTGTCACGCAACCTTATCTCCCGCCCCTTGAGGAGTTTCTCCCTTATTTGGAGAAGATTTGGGAGAGCAAGCAGCTTACGAACTGCGGGCCATTTCACCAACAACTTGAAGCGGCACTTTGTGAGTATCTGAATGTCGAGCACATTGCTCTGTTCGCCAACGGTACGCTGGCACTCGTGACAGCGCTGCAATCGTTACGCATCACCGGTGAAGTCATCACAACCCCCTATTCCTTTGTCGCCACCTCCCACTCCCTGCTGTGGAATGGGATCAAACCAGTGTTCGTGGATATTGAGCCAAACACCCTGAATCTCGACCCAGCCCGCATCGAAGCAGCAATCACACCGCAGACCACCGCTATCATGCCGGTACATTGCTACGGCCACCCCTGCGACGTGGAGGCCATCCAGAAGATTGCTGACAACTACAATCTCAAGGTCATTTACGATGCCGCCCATGCCTTTGGTGTACGCGACGCAGGCGGTAGCCTGTTACGCCACGGTGATTTGTCGGTGCTGAGTTTTCACGCCACTAAAGCTTTCCACACCTTTGAGGGGGGCGCCATCGTCTGCCCAGACGCCAAGTCCAAAAATCGCATCGACCACCTGAAGAACTTCGGCTTTGTGGACGAAACCACTGTCGTCGCCGCAGGCATCAACGGAAAAATGGGTGAGATAAATGCCGCCATGGGTTTGCTGCAACTGAAAAGCTTTGACCAGATCAAAGCGCGCCGCAAAACCATCGCCAACACTTACCATGAGCTACTGCGCGACGTGCCCGGAATCTTCTGCCTGCGGGAAATGGACAGAGAAGATGCAAACTACGTCTATTTTCCGATTCTGGTCGGACCGGAATACCCGCTTAGCCGTGATGCGCTATATCAAAAACTGAAGGAT
Organism: Ferriphaselus amnicola; assembly: GCF_000974685.2. Classification (NCBI taxonomy): domain Bacteria; kingdom Pseudomonadati; phylum Pseudomonadota; class Betaproteobacteria; order Nitrosomonadales; family Gallionellaceae; genus Ferriphaselus; species Ferriphaselus amnicola. The sequence goes on along the minus strand of NZ_AP018738.1, from coordinate 409,634 downwards.
CATGACATTCACCCGAGACGCTACTTCTATCCACTGATCTCCGACTTCCCGATGTATCGTAGCCTGCCCTCCTCTCATCACGACAATCTGCCGGTGGCAAGCAGGGCATCGCAGCAAATTCTATGCTTGCCGATTTACCCCGATCTGGAACTTACCAAAGTTGCAGAAATTACCGACCTGATCGCACGATTCTGACAGCGGCCCGAACACAATGAAGCTGGCTATCATGCAACCTTACTTCCTTCCCTACATCGGCTACTTCCAGCTGATAGCAGCGGTGGACGTGTTTATCCTTTATGACAACACCAAATACACGAAAAAAGGCTGGATAAATCGCAATCGATTATTACTCAATGGCACAGACTCCACGTTCTCGCTGCCACTAAAACATGACTCAGATGACCTAGACATTTGCGAGCGTGAGCTAGCTACTGCCTTCAAGCGTGACAAATTACTAAACCAATTCATCGGCGCCTATCGACGCGCCCCATATTTCGAACAGACTATGCCGCTGCTCGACCAGATCGTGCGTTATGAGGACACGAATCTATTTCGCTTTTTGCACCACTCCATTACCAGAATCTGCCAGCAGCTAGGTATTACAACCACGATAGAAATATCCTCCAATGTTGCCATCGACCATACGCTACGGAGGCAAGCCAAGGTACTCGCACAGTGCGATGCGATGCACGCGAGTATCTACATAAACGCTATCGGCGGCGTCGATCTATACGAAAAAGAGGCTTTCCAAGAACGGGGCATCCAGTTGAATTTCATTCGCTCGAAACTGCCCGAATATGCTCAATTTGGCAATGCTTTCGTGCCGCACCTGTCCATCATAGACGTCATGATGTTCAACTCGCCTGATGTTATACAAAGCTATCTCTACAACGCCTATGAGCTCATCTGAATCCAGCTCGCTCGGACCGAACCCAGCAAGGAAAAACCATGAATCGTGAAAAATCGCCAACCTCTGTCGCGGCATCATTTCTGCTCAATCAATTCGCAGATCCAAGGTTCCAGGAAGCGCATGCACTGGCCGCGCAGGGCTCGATAGACTTGGCAGTGAAGATGTACTCCGAGATCAGCGACTCACAAGCAGAGCGACATTATCAAGATGCACTGGTACTCAAACAGCGGAATAACATTCAAGCGGCCGTAGCCTTTCTTGGGAAGGCTGTTTTAGCAGACCCTTTCGACATTCAGGCATGGATGGAGCTTGCCAACCTCCAAGCAGGTGCTGAGGCAGAGAGAGCCTGCCGCAAGGTGCTTGAGCTATCACCAGGAAACATCGCCGCCAGCGTCAAACTCGCCAATCTGCTCCTTGGCAAAAATCAACGGATCGCTGCTGCGCGCATACTCGCTGCCGCCCAGACCACGGCCGGCGATGATTTCAGCGCCATCTTCCCCTTAGCCAGTCTGGTTTGGCAATTAGGTGATTTCGCTACAGCAGAGCGCCATCTGCGCGACTGCATCCAACTGAATGTGAGCGATCTGCGTGCTTACCATATGCTGCTAGATCAGCTGCATCGTCAGGACAGACTTACCGATGCGGAACAGTTATGTCGTGACTATCTGATGTTCGACACTAAAAATACTCAGATGCGCATCTGGCTGGCACAGGTCCTTATCCGCCAACAACGCTGGGACGAAGCGAAAACCAACCTCACACAGCTATTGAACGAAGAGCCGAATTCGGTCCCGCTACGTAAACTATATGCGGACATGTTAGCCAAGTCGGGAGATACCGAAAACGCACTTGAATTACTTAAAGGGAACGTGAACATTAAACCCAACGATTCCGAGGTCTATCTCAATTGGGCTGACATGCAACACCAAGTCGGCGGCGATGCGGCGGCGTTCGATGTGTGTCAACTGGTTGCAAATAGCTTTAGCCGAGAAGGAGCTTGGGGGCTGAACTGCCTACCTGGTGACGTAGATAGTCGATTGACTTTCTATCAACTAGCAAGCATTGCCGAACAGTTCTGCACTGGAGAGCGCGCACTCATCGACCATACCGGATTAGACATTCAGAATGATTCGTTCGAGCTGGGGCAGATCGTCGAGTTATTTTGCATCGTGATCGGACAAGAGCACATAGACTACCTTGAGCACATTGCCTACCCCGCCCTTGCCGCGACGGAAGGCTTTGACAAACTCTTACAAGAGCGCTCCGTCACCTACAACATTTACACCACACCCGCCGACCTAAAACCTCTGCAAGGGTTTCTGCATAAGATCACTCAGCGCGGCATAAAGTACCGAATCAACGTCGAGCTTCTCGCTTTCTCGCAGGATATTTATCCTATCCTCACGCTCCCTATCATTGATCAGGTTAAACGATCTCTGGCACTAAAGTCCGTAGTAGTCATGGCCTTGCCTGATGCGATCATTTCCGGTTCGATTCATCGAGTGATCATGGATATGACGCCCTTTGAAACGGTGGCGTGTGCTATGCCTAGGATCAACTCTGAAGTCGCTTATCCAGAACTAAAGCGAATGCTATCCGACGATGCTGACTCTGGGCTCGACTCACGGATGTTTGTCCGCAAATCCATGACTGACTTCATCCACCCACAAAGCTACTCCGCCCTAGTCAGCGAAAACAACTGCCTCCGCTATCGCGACCACGGCAGCTACTACTCAGCTCAAAATTGGGTTCCACCTCCCTTGTGTTTCTATGCGAGGGCTGAAATGCTGGATCACATGATTCGCCATCCACTCTGCGGCGCTAACTCGATTGCGAGTTTCTATGCCATCGACCACGACTTTATCGACTCAGCGTTCCGTACCGAGAATCTTCGCCTCATTCAAGACAGCGATTATTTTTTCTGGGCCGAGTTCACCCACCCGGCCAGACACACTGACTTTCTCGCAGGCAGAAAAGCCGAGGACTACTATGCGCCTGAATCCACGAAGGAGATATTCAAGCATGAATTCAAGTGGGTTTATAGTGATTAGGGCGGCCGATACCACCAACCTCAGCTCATCTCTCAGGGGTAGCTAATCGTATGACATTGTCATCGCTCAAACTACCTGATGAGCTGAACTACATCGGCGTGTTCTTAACGCTGGAATGCAGTCTGAATTGCAGCTATTGCATCAACGATCCAGAGCAATCTGGACGGCGCAGCAGCTTATTCCCGATCGAGGCGAAGTCCGTCCGCAAGGGACTATCGCCCGCCGAATGGGCGACAGCGCTGAGCCGCATCCCCTTTCGTTCAGATCTCCCGATCACCCTTCAGGGTGGAGAACCCATGTTGTATTGGGGAGGCAAAGGCCTGGGGCTGATCTTGACCGAGGTGCCGCACTACTTCGATCTGCTAACGAATTTTGCGCTACAGCCGGACGTGTTCGTGCGCAATCTGAATGGACAGCAGGCGAAACTCCAGCGCGACGCACCGTATCCCTCGATTCGTGTGAGCTACCATGCCGATGAGATGAATCGGACTTGGCACGGTCGCGGCTTCGATGAGTTAGTGTCACGGTGCGAGGCACTCAAAGACCTTGGTTTTAAAGTCTCGTCCCTCAAGGCTGACAGCGATGTCGGTATCTACATGGTTGAGCACCCTGACAATGTCGTCACACCGGAGATGCGAGCGACGTATGCGGAACGTGTTCCATTTGAGACCAAGGAGTTCCTTGGAGTACATGCGGGCAAGCTTTACGGACGTTATCTATACCCGTTCTCGGCGGATCTGATTTCGCGTGGCATTCATCCGACCCCGCTTGCTTGCGAATGCAAGACCACCGAGCTACTCATCGATCCCATGGGCTTTATCTGGGGCTGTCACTTTTACCTGTATGACGCTTGGCGGCAGGGAGGCCTAGTGCAAGAGTTTGCCGCCATCGAGGCCGTGAATTTCCAATATATCCATCATGGTGCGCAGATATTCGCCGGGCGCCCCATCGCGCCGATCGGCCATATCCTTGACCCTGATTTCTCGATGGATAAGTTGGATACGTTCCGCCCTTGCTATCAGTACGGGCGTTGTATAGGCTGCGATACCAAGATCAAAAATGACCGTTTTCAAAGCTATGCGGATCGTGGTGTACCACACACCTCGGTGAAGATAAGGAATATTCGGATGCCTGCACACTTGCTGGGGAAGATAGAGAATCTGGAGCAGTGTCAGCCGTTCATCGACCCTTTGGCCTGGGATGAGAGTAAACATGGATAGCGAAAAACCTGTGTCCGCCGACAACCGGAAGCGCGTGCTCATCATCAAGCCGGGGTACAGCGAAACGCTGGATGCCGATACCAGCGGGATCGTCAGTCTGGGCGATATTCTACGTACGACGGTGATCCTGCATCTTTACCCACCTGAGCAGTACCACGTCACTTGGCTGGTCGATCAAAAGGGCGCTCCGCTGCTGCGAGGCAACCCTTTTATTGCGCGCGTGCTGGTGATCACGCCTTTCACACCACATCTGCTGCTCTCGGAGTGGTTCGACATCGTGATCAACTTTGAAAAGCAGCCAGATATCTGCGCAGTTTCGGATCGCATCCCCGCTTGGCGGCGCTACGGTTTCCGGCTCGACCATCAGACGCATACGGCCGTTTCTTACGATCATGCCGATGAAGCCCTGAGCTTCAGCACCAACCAAACGGCCAAACGCAGCAAAGCCAAATCATGGTCTTGCGTGTTGTACGAGATGCTCGGCCACCATTACGCTGGCCAACCCTATGTGTTGGGCTATCAGCCACATGTAGAGGTCATCCACGACATCGGACTGAATCATCTGATCGGTGCGAAATTTCCATTGAAGCGCTGGCCCGAAGCCAACTGGCAGGCGCTGTACGACGATCTGTCCGCAGACTACTCGGTGTGCTGGCAGCAGGGAACCAGCGATATTGAAAGCTATATCGACTGGATCGCCAGCTGCCGAGTTCTGGTCACCAACGATTCGCTCGGTCTGCACCTCGCGTTGGCGCTCGGCAAGCCAGTGATAGCGCTGTTCGGGCCGACCGTTGCCAGTGAAGTCGAAGGGGCGCGATTGGTCAACATCACGCCCGCCGTGTCGTGGGATTGCATCCCCTGTTTGGAGTCATCTTGCGTGCAAGCCTCGCCTTGTATGCAACATATCAGCGTGCCAACGGTGAGCGCCGCCGTGCGTGCCAAGATCGCAGGAGTCCGCTGAGTGCATCCTTTTGAACTCTATCGCAACATGTTGCGCATCCGTCGGGTCGAGGAGGCCATCGCGCAGCGCTACACGGCGCAGAACATGCGCTGTCCGGTGCATTTGTCCATCGGACAAGAAGGCGCGGCTGTCGGCGTGTGTCTGGCGTTGCAGACTAGCGATGGCGTGTTCAGCAACCATCGCGCCCATGCTCACTATCTGGCTAAAGGCGGCGATCTAGTTGCCATGCTGGCCGAGATTTACGGCCTGCAAAACGGCTGCTGTCATGGCGTCGGTGGCTCGATGCATATGATCGATTTGGCCGCAGGTTTTCTTGGTGCCGTACCCATCGTAGGCGCGACCGTTCCGCTGGCGGTGGGCACGGCCTGGGCAGCCAAATTGCGCGGAGAGAACACCGTGGTCGCGGTGTTCTTCGGCGATGGCACGTTCGAGGAAGGCGTGGTACACGAGTCCATCAATTTCGCATTGCTCCACGAACTGCCCATCTTATTCGTGTGTGAGAACAATCTATATGCCTGCTATACCCGACTCAACGAACGTCAACCTGCTCGCCCGATCCACGCCGTAGCGGCCGCTTATGGTTGCGAGAGTGTGCATGTCGCTGGTAACGATGTGCAGGCGGTGTTCGCTGCGGCACAGCAGGCCGTATCGCATCTGCGTGCGGGCGGGAAGCCGGTGTTCTTGGAGTGTTCGACCTACCGTTGGCGTGAGCATTGCGGTTCAGAATTCGACGATCATCTGGGCTACCGCCCTGAGGGCGAATTGGCGGAGTGGATGGCACATTGTCCGGTGCATCATCTGGCTGACATATTGCGGCAGACGGACGACGGCGCTCAGTTCGTCGCAATGGCTGAGCAGGCGATCACCGCTGAGATCGAAGCCGCTTTTGCACAGGCATTGGCCAGCCCGTTACCGGATCGCGCCGATCTGGCGGGGTATCTGTATGCGTAAGCTCTCGCAGGCGGAGGCGATCCGCGAAGCACTCGAACAGGCGATGAGTGAGGATGAACGCGTCATTCTGGTGGGCGAGGGCGTGCCCGATCCCAAGGGCATATTCGGCACCACCAGCGGCTTGCAGCAACGCTTTGGCAAGGCGCGTGTGTTCGATAGCCCACTTTCGGAGAACGGCATGACCGGTATTTGTATCGGCGCCGCCATCTCTGGGATGCGTCCGGTGATGGTGCATCAGCGCATCGACTTCGCCTTGTTGGCGATGGATCAGATCGTCAATAACGCCGCCAAATGGCGCTATATGTTCGCCGGACAGGTAAGTGTGCCCTTGGTGATCCGCGTGATCGTCGGACGTGGCTGGGGACCGGGGCCGCAGCACGCACAGAGCCTGCAAGCCTTGTTCGCCCATATCCCCGGACTGAAGGTCGTGATGCCGACCAGTGGGCGCGATGCCAAGGGAATGTTGTTAGCGGCGATCCGCGATGACAATCCGGTGATCTTCATCGAACACCGCTGGCTGCAAGGTATCGTCGATCACGTGCCGCAAGCGTCTTATGTCGTGCCGCTGGATAAGGCGCATGTCTGTCGCTCAGGCAAGGATGCCACGCTAGTCGCGTTCTCGTTCATGGTGGTCGAGGCCTTGCTGGCGGCCAAGGTGCTAGCCGAGTTCGGCATCGATCTCGAAGTGATCGACGCGCGCTCGGTGCGCCCCTTGGATATTCCAGCCTTCGCCGCCTCGGTGCGACGTACCGGTCGATTGATCGTGGCGGACACCGCGTGGAAGACGGGCGGCATCGCCGGAGAGGTGATCGCCAGTGTCACGGAGTGTGCCTTCGATGCCTTGCGCGCTGCGCCCTTGCGCATCGCACTGCCTGATCTTCCCGTGCCTACCTCGCACCATCTGACACGCGACTTTTATCCCGATGCGCTGCATATCGCGCGCGCGATCAGCGCGCATCTGGGGCGCGATATTCCCGATGAGGCGCTGGTCAGTCGGCTCGCCCGTTCAACACCACACGATGTTCCGCAACTGGAATTCCGTGGCCCATTCTGAAAGCGCCGCCATGTCAGATCGCTACGCCATCGATAGTCACAAGCTCATCTACCATCCGCAACGTGTCGCGCAATTCCTCGACGCGGGCGACGATTGGGCGCGCGCAAAAAGCGTCTATCCGCTGTATGTCGAGCTTTCTCCTGTGGGGGCCTGCAACCATCGCTGCACGTTTTGCGCAGTCGATTACATCGGCTACAAACCGACGCGATTGGCGCTGGAGGTGGTGGAGCGTTGCTTGGCCGAGATGGGGCGGCAGGGCGTGAAAAGCGTGATGTTCGCGGGCGAAGGTGAGCCGATGTTGCACAAGGACATCCATCGCATGGTGGTGGCTGCCGCCCAAGCTGGCATCGACACATCGATGACCACCAATGCCTCGGTGTTGTCCGAGGCTTTTGTCGAGCAAGCCTTACCGCACCTGTCGTGGATCAAGGCCTCGGTCAATGCAGGCACAGCAGAGACCTACGCCAATGTCCACCAAACCAAGGCCGCCGATTTTGACAAAGTGATTGCCAATCTGAAGCGCCTAGTGGACGCGCGACGAGCGCATGGTTATGCCTGTGTGCTGGGCGCACAGATTCTGCTGTTGCCGGAGAACGCCCACGAGATCGAAGGATTGGCACGTCTTTGCCGCGATGAGGTCGGTTTGGATTATTTGGTGGTTAAGCCTTATTCCCAGCATTCATATAGTCTGACCACCCAATATCAGGACGTGGCGTATCAGCAGTATCAGGCGCTGGGCGCACGATTGCGTGAGCTGAATACCGCCAATTTCAGCGTGGTGTTCCGCGACAACACCATGAAGAAACATGATGCGGGCGATGCGTCACGTTATCAGCGCTGTAACGCTACGCCTTTCTTCTGGGCTTACGTGATGGCCACCGGCGCGGTGTATGGTTGCAGCGCCTATCTGCTCGACCCGCGCTTCGAATACGGCAACCTGAACGATCAGTCCTTCAGTGATATTTGGGAAGGGGAGCGCCGCCGCGAGAATCTACGCTATGTACGCAGCGAGTTGGACATCCATCAGTGCCGTGTCAATTGCCGGATGGATGAGGTGAATCGCTATCTGGATCGCCTAATCCGGCAGGATGTGCCCCACATCAATTTCATCTAGATCGCCCTATGTTCCATTGGAAAAAACTTGGCAAAGTATTCACGCCACAGGAAGTCGAAGGGCGTAGCTGGCTGAAGGAGTTCGCTCAAGCGCCAGCGACATTGGTGTTCGACGACTTTGTGCGCGTCTATTTCTCCTGCCGTCCTCCGGCTGATGAGCATGGCCAGTACGTCAGCTATTCGGCCTATGTCGATTTGGAGCGTAGCGATCTGTTCAAAATACGTCATGTGGGCGAGCAGCCCATTCTGCCTTTGGGCGGCTTGGGCGAGTTCGACGAATTCGGTACCTATCCGGTATCGGTGACGCGCGAGGGTGACGAGGTGCGCGCCTATTACGCGGGTTGGACACGTTGTGAATCGGTGCCATTCAATGTCGCCATCGGTAGCGCGGTGAGCCACGATGACGGTCAGTCGTTCGCCAAGTTGGGTACGGGGCCGGTGCTGAGCTACAGCCCGGATGAGCCGTTCGTGTTGAGTGGGCCGAAGGTGCGCCGCTTCAACGAAAAGTGGCAATTGTTCTACATTGCAGGGCGAAAATGGAAGATGGTCGAGGGAAGAGCCGAGCCTATCTATAAGATTCGCATGGCAACTTCCGAGGATGGTATCCATTGGCATAAACTCAATCGTGACTTGATCGAAAGCCGCATCGAAGAAGATGAGGCTCAGGCCAGCCCAGATGTGTTCTACGCCAACGGCAAATACCACATGTTCTTTTGCTACCGCTACAGCAGTCATTATCGTGGCAAGCAAAACGGCTATCGGATCGGCTATGCCTCCAGCACGGACATGGTGAACTGGGTGCGCGACGATGCCAAGGCCGGCATCGACGTTTCAGAACAGGGCTGGGATGCGGAGATGATCAGCTATCCGCACGTATTTGAATTGGATGGTCGGATATACATGGCCTATCTTGGCGACCAAGTGGGGCGTTACGGCTTTGGCTTGGCAGTACTCGATGGAAAATTGGAGTAGGCGATGAAGTGGCAAAAGCTCGGCAAGATATTCGACCCGACTCAGCACACGCTGCCGAACGGTTGCGTGCAGTTCGCTCAATCGCCCCAAGCGTTGGTGTTCGACGACTTCGTGCGCATCTACTTTTCCACGCGGGCGGTCGATACGAATGGCAAGTTCCTAAGCCATATCGCTTTCGTCGATATGCGGAAGAACCTGCGCGAGGTGATCCGCGTCTCCGATCAAACGGTGATCCCGCTCGGTGGCTTGGGATGTTTCGACGAGCATGGCATTTTCCCGATGAGCGTGCTGCGCCACGGCGATTCGGTGTACGGCTATACCTGTGGCTGGAATCGCCGAGTATCGGTGTCGGTGGATACGGCCATCGGCCTAGCCATCAGCCATGACGATGGACTGACTTTCCAACGGATCGGCGATGGCCCCGTGCTGGCGGCTTCAATGCAAGAACCTTGCTTGGTCGGCGATGGCTTCGTCAAGGTCATCAATAGCGTGTTCCACATGTGGTACATCTTCGGCACCGGTTGGCATAAATACGCGCCTGACGCCGCACCTGATCGCACCTATAAGATCGGCCACGCGACTTCGAAAGATGGCATCACCTGGGTGAAGGAGGAGGCTCGCCGCATCATCTCGGACAAGTTGGGCCCAGACGAGAGTCAGGCGCTGCCTACGGTGATCGGCATCTCCGGTCGTCATCACATGTTCTTTTGTTATCGAGAGTCGTTCGATTTTCGTCTGGGGAAGGGGCGCGGCTATCGCATCGGCCACGCTTGGTCGGACGACTTGACGAACTGGACACGCGATGACGATGATCCACTGCTGGAAGGTAAGCTGGGCGAGTGGGATAGCGACATGCAATGTTACCCGCATGTATTCGAGTGCGATGGTCGCATCTATCTGCTCTATAACGGCAACCAGTTCGGCCGCTATGGCTTTGGTTTGGCCGAGTTAGAAATATGAGCCAGCGTCTTCGATTCGCGTCGAATGAGGCTGGTGCGGCACAAATTGCCGCTCACTTTCGTGAGTGTGATACGGTCTTTGTGCCACCGCTAAGCGGGCGAGTGGACATCGACGACTATGCACATAAGATCGTCACCCACGGACAGCGCTTCGAGGCCTGGAGCGGCGAGGTGTTAGTTGGCTTGGTGGCGGTGTATTGCAATGCGTCAGATAAGCGCACAGCGTTCATTACCAGTGTCAGCACACTGCCGAGTTGGCAAGGCCAAGGAGTCGCGGCACACGTGTTACGTGATTGCATCGCTCATGTGCGAACGCAGGACTTCGCGCGTATCGAACTAGAAGTGGATGGTGATAATCTTGCTGCGTTGTCGCTATACGAAAAGAGCGGATTCATGCGAAGCCACGCGAGCCGCCATCCGACGACCATGACACTGGATTTACGAAAGGATGGATAGATGAGCCAGCAACGTGATTACAACATCGAGATCCGCGATACCCGTGATCATCAGTATGCCTACGGTTTTGATTTCGACGTGATGCACCCGTACATGATGCGCTCGTTTGAACCGTTCTTCAGGGTGGGCAGTTTGTTGGAATTGGGGAGTTTCAAGGGCGATTTCACTCGCCGCTTTCTCACCCATTTTGATGATATCACCTGCGTCGAGGCTTCCGGAGAGGCCATCGCGGAAGCTAAACAAAAGCTGGGTACTCAGGTCAGTTACATCCATTCGCAGTTCGAGACCGCGCCCCTGCCCAAGCGTTACGACAACATCGTGCTGACTCATGTGTTGGAGCACCTCGATAACCCAGTGCGCGTGCTGCGCCGTATCAACGACGAGTGGCTGGCCGATGGCGGGAGATTCTTTTTGGTCTGCCCAAACGCCAATGCGCCTTCGCGCCAGATCGCGGTGAAGATGGGCTTGATCTCGCACAACACGGCAGTCACACCAGCCGAAGCCGAACATGGGCATCGCTGTACTTATACGCTAGACACGTTAGAACGAGATGCGGTCGCGGCGGGATTGCGCGTCGTCCATCGCTCCGGCATCTTCTTTAAAGCCTTAGCCAACTTCCAATGGGATCGGCTACTTCAAACCGACATCATCTCCCCAGAGTATCTAGAGGGCTGTTACCAGCTTGGGCAGCGGTATCCCGATCTCTGCTCCAGTATCTTTTTGCTGTGCGAGCAAGGCGACTGATCGTCGAATTCTCTGCCCCCCTCACCCGCATCACAAAAAGTCAGCCACACATCCCCTGTGAGCGGCCTGATTTAAGTTGGACGCTAAGCTCATCGAACCTTGCTCCACCCGCTGGCAGGTTGCCCCATTAGCCAGCCTTATAGTAATCTGCCTGTCCGTCAAATGCTGTACTCCCATTCAGGACCGTCCCTTGCCATGACGACAGAAAAACTACGGGTATTGTTGGTTGAAAGTGCTCCGACCGATGCCCAAAAGACCTTGAGCAAACTCGCGCTGAGCGGCTATCTGGTCGAGCATCTGCGGGTTGATTCCGCCGAAGGGATGAAACGCGCACTGGCCGAACACCCCTTGGACTTAATCCTGTGCAGCTATGATCCGCCCGGCTTCGGCGGCCTTGAGGCGTTGCACGTGCTACATGACTCGGGTATCGACCTGCCCTTTTTGTTCCTCTCCCATGATCTACGCGAAAAGACCATCATCCACGCCATGCATTCGGGCGCAGATGACTACATCCTTAAGGGCAGCTTGAATCGACTGGCACCATCGATAGAACATAATCTACGTGAGGCGCGTATCCGCCGCGAGCACCGAGAAGCACAGATTGCCCTGCAAGAAAATCAGATCCGACTGCATGCTTTCATCGCCAACTTGCCCGGACTGACCTATCAGATCTTGCAGACCGATGACGGCAAGCTGCACTTCCCCTATGTCAGCGAAGGTTGCCACGCTCTGCTCGGCATCAACCATGAAGCTTTGGAGCAGGACGGTAATCTGTTTCACCAAATGTTGCACAGCGATGATCGCGCCAGCTATTTCGAGTCCATGCAGCAATCGCTACAGCAAATGAGTTTCTGGAACTGGGAAGGACGCATCCAGCTGCCACCCGGCAATGAAGTGAAATGGGTCAACCTGCGCTGCACTCCTCGCCAGCTCGAAACCGGTAATGTGCTGTGGGAAGGCATCATGTTCAACATCACCCAAAGTAAGCTGGCCGAGATCGAGATCAACCGCTCGCGCGAACAGCTACGAGCGCTTTCCATGCACGTGCAAGATGTGCGTGAAGAGGAACGGCTCAACATTGCCCGCGAAGTACACGACAATCTGGGCAGTTTGCTCACCGCCATCAAGCTCGACATCGCTTGGTTAGGCGGACGATTAAGCGGCGAAGGTCACAAGTTAGCCGAAAAAGCACAAGACATCGCAAGCACCACCGATAAGTGCATCGCCGCCGCCCGCGACATCTCTCGTACCTTACGCCCCAGCGTGTTGGATAATTTCGGCATCGTCGCCGCCATCGAAATGGAGGCTGGCGAATTCGAGCGCCGCACGGGTATTCCCTGCAAACTGGAGCAACTGGACGATGCCATCAGCCTCTCGCCCGAGGTGTCGATCGCGCTGTTCCGCATCTTGCAGGAAGCACTCAACAACATCATCAAACACGCTCGTCGCGCCAACGAAGTCAAGGTCAAACTCATCAACGGTAACGAATGTATCGATTTGATGGTGAGCGACAATGGTTGTGGTATCGCCCAGCGCGATAGACAAAAGCCGCGCTCTTTTGGACTGCGTGGTATCCAAGAACGAGTGTCGCACTTTGGCGGCGATCTGCGTATCGACAGCGCACCAGGAAAAGGTACTACTATTGCAGTCTGTATCCCGCATAATCCGGAGCCGCGCGATTTGAGTTCGCTTGTAATGCCGCAACAAACTTTGTTCTAAGGACCATCATGCTGAATACCGTGAAGATTCTCGTCGTTGACGACCACGCCATCCTACGCAAGGGGCTGAAACAAATCCTAGATGACACGCCCGACCTGCGCGTCACGGGCGAGGCCGGCAGTGGCATGGAAGCCATCCAGCAAGTTCAGAGCGAAGAGTTCGACATGGTGTTGCTGGACATCAGCATGCCGGACAAGCACGGTATCGATGTGCTCAAGCAGATCAAGCAGATCCATCCCAACTTACCTGTACTGATGCTGAGCATGCATGCGGAAGACCAGTACGCGCTGCGCTCGATCAAGACCGGCGCGGCGGGATATCTGAATAAACAAAGCGCGCCAGCGCAACTGGTTACAGCCATCCGCCAAGTCGCCAGCGGCAAGAAATACATCAGCAGTGAACTTGCGGAGCAACTCGCCGAAGGTTTGACCCAAGGCTACCAAGAGTTGCTGCACCAAAAACTTTCCAACCGCGAATACCAGACGTTGTGCTTGATGGCCTCAGGCAAGACGCTCACCGAGATCGGCGAAGCCATGTCGCTCAGCGTCAAGACAGTCAGTGTTTATCGCGCTCGTCTTCTGGAGAAGATGAATCTGCGCAACAACGCCGAGGCCATCCATTACGCCATCAGCAACCACCTGCTCGAATAACAGCGAGAAAGCCGCGCTATTCACAACTTGTTCCCAGTTGCGATTGGCCATAATTGGTGCCCTCTGAAGCGACGAGCTCCGTCGTGACATGCAGATGCTCGGCGTTCTCCCATAAGGGAAGTCCATCTGCCTTCTGAAGGAAATTGATGATGCCCGCACTCCCATCCACACCGACCACTCAACGCAACGATCCCTGCCCTTGTGGTAGCGGTAAGAAATTCAAGCATTGTTGTATTTCCAAGCAGACACTCCAACCCGCGAACAACACCGACCTCATTACGCTGTTTCAACTCGCCGTTCGCTCCTTTGAGCGAGGACAGCTAGATCAAGCCGCTACGGAGTTCCGTAAGATTCTTGAGGTTAAGAAAACTCATGCCGATGCGATTCACTATCTTGGACTGATTGACTACCAACAAGGCAAAACTGATAGCGGGATTGCTTTGTTAGTTCGGTCGCTGACGCTCGACCCAGAAAATGCCTCCTTCTTAAGCAACTTAGGCGCAGCCTATAACGAAACTGGGCGATTCAAGGAGGCGATCCCAGTGCTACGCAAGGCGATCCATCGCAACCCGGAATACGCTAACGCACACAGCAATCTAGGTATGGCGCTCCAGCACGCAGGGGAGTTCGACTCGGCCATCTCATCTTACCGACGTGCCATCGCGTTGACCCCGAATCATGCCAATGCACTATACAACCTAGGAGTTTTATTATTCTCTCAAGATCAGTTCAGTGAAGCGATCATCACCCTACTTAAAGTGGTCGAACTTGTACCGCAACACGCCGATTGCATTTTCCATCTGGGATTACTGTCGGACAAGATGGGCGACCCCAGCAATGCTATCGATCTGATAAGCCATGCCATTTCTCTGGCTTCGAATCAGCCGATCTATCACCTTAACCTAGCGTTGATCTACGACAAGAAAGGCATGCCCGAGCGAACCATCGAGCACATGAAACTAGCCGCCGCGCTTCCCATTCCCCATACGGCCACGATCCTCGGTGAGATTGGCTTGTTATACGCCAAATTAGGGCGATTCTCAGAGGCGCTGTCCTATGCAAAAGAGGCGTTAACACTCAACTCAGAATTGCTCTCCGGCCATCTAGCATTAGGATTGACCAACTACGCAACGGGCCACGAAGAAGAGGCCATCGCCCACTACCAAATTGCGACCAAGCTGGCTCCAAACAATGCAACGATCCAAAGCGATCTGCTGTTCTTCCTACTTCGCAGCCGGAAAATCGACGATCAGGCTCTGTTCAATGCCCACTTAGAGTTCGCCAGAACATTTGAGCAGCCACTCAAAAAGCTCTGGAAAAAGCAGAGCAACTCCACGTCCTCAGATCGAAAATTAAAGATAGGCTACGTCTCCGCCGACTTTTGCGATCACTCGGTCGCCATGTTCATTCGCCCCATCTTGGCCCATCATGATCGACACGACTTCACCGTGTATTGCTACTACAACCATACACGGCAGGATGCAGTTTCCCAAGAGCTTAAGAGCTATGCTGACCACTGGAGACCCTGCCTGCAACTCAGTGATGACGAGCTTTTTGCCCAGATCCAACGTGACGAGATCGACATTCTTATTGACCTTTCAGGACACACTGCACTTAATCGGCTATTGGTCTTTGCTCGGAAACCCGCACCGATTCAAATTACATGGTTAGGCTACGCGGGCACGACCGGCCTCAGTAGCATGGACTATCGCTTCACCGATCAGTATCTCGACCCACCCGGCATGACCGATCAGTTCCACTCGGAGCAACTCATTCGTCTATCGGCTTCATATACTTTTGGCCTGCACTTTCAGCCACCGGAAGTCACTCCCTTGCCCGCGCTTTCAGGCCAAGCATTTACCTTTTCCTGCCTCAATGCGCACTCCAAAATCTCGGACGAGAACATTGCACTATGGGCAGAAATACTCAAACGTACGCCTGGATCACGCATCATGTTTGGCAATTCCGAAGAGGAAGCTGTGCAACACAGGCTAATCAATACATTTGCCTCGTACGGCATCGATGCCAGTCGCCTGATCTTGAAACCCCGAGTCACCACTTACGACTTCCTAGCATTGCACCAATCGATCGATGTCGCGCTGGACCCGTTTCCTTACAATGGCGGCACAACCACAGTATTGGCGACACTGATGGGCGTGCCAGTCATCACGCTCTCCGGCTCGCGTACAGTTTCGCGCTGCGGCGCCGGAATAATGGGAGCGGTCGGACTTTCCGACTGGGTGGCCACAAGCCCAGATCAATATGTCTCGATCGCAATCAAGTATTTTCATGACTTAGAAGCGCTTTCACGCATACGCCAAAGCCTACGTGATCGATGGCACCAAAGCTCAGTAGGCAATCCAGCGGCCTACACGCAAGAAATCGAATCGACCTATCGACAACTTTGGAGCCACTGGTGCTCGCAGCAAACGCAGAAAGCGCCTGAAAAATAGGCTAGTATTCTCCAGCTATTCGTCAGATACTCAACCTGAGAATCCATTGAAAATTCGACCATTGATAGTCGCTCATCGAAGAAAATGAACAATCCCGCAGAGATCGCCCGCGAAACCCTCAAGTTACTCGCTTCACGCAAACTTGCAGCGACGCCCAATAACTACACTGCGGTGTACCAAGAAATTAGCGGCGAGCCAGTCGAGGCGAGCGGAGCAGAAACGATTTTGGTCGGAGTTGCACAGCGGTTAGTCAAAGAGTCCCCTAAGACCAGCGCCATCGGAAAGTCCCTCAAACAAGCCATTTCCAGCCGAGATTGGGCGCGCTGTCAAAATGAGCTACAGCATTTTTTGTTCCCTCCTGCTGAGCAGACTAAGGCTGCACCTCTCGCATGGTCTGATCTCATCCGTGATCTGTTACGACAGTTGGAAACTACGCACAAGGGCCTCACCATTGCGCGCAAGAGGGAAGGTCTAGAAACCGTCCTAGGACGATTCAGCTCCGACCCCGCCGTACTATCAGAAAAGCTACAAGGATTGATCAGATCATGGTCTAGCGGCCAAACCGAAACACTCGACGCCAAGGTAAGCAATGAAACAGAGATTACCGCGCCCCAACTCAGCGCTGCCCCCGCAGTCATAGACACAGCATCTCCCGGAGCGACCATGCCCAATCTGGCCGACCACGCATTACTTGGTCAACTGGGCGAACTGTTGGCACAGACGCTGGAAAGTACATTGCAATTACATCCAGAACTATCGGGGGAAGTCACGGCATTGATCGGGCAAGTCCGTACCGCCCACAGTCACGATCAGATTAATCAATTAGCAGAAAAATTGCGCCACTTTTGGCTGCACATGGAGCTACATGGCGGCGACAAAATCAAGGTGCAAGAAGGTTTGATCCGCTTGTTGCGGATGCTAGTAGAAAACGTCAGCGAGTTGGTTGCCGATGATAAATGGCTGCACGGACAAATTGGCATGTTCCAAGAAATCATCGCCAACCCCATCGATAAGCACATCATTGCCGATGCTGAACGTAGTCTGCGAGATGCCATCATCAAACAAGGGCTATTGCAACAAAGCTTAACTGACGCCAAGAGCACGTTAAAAACGCTAATGTCGAGCTTCATCGACCGTTTAGGTGAACTGACCGACACTACTGGCGAATACCACACAAAAATGGAGAGCTACAGCCAAAAGATCGGCGGCACAGACAATCTGGCGGAGCTTGGCCACATCCTTGATGACATCATGCAGGACACACGTACTATTCAGGAAAGCGCCTTACGTTCGCGTGACGAACTGCTGGCCACCCGCAAGCAAGCGGATGAAGCCGAGCGCCGCATCCATGAGTTGGAAACCGAGCTAGAACATGTGAGTGAGTTAGTGCGGGAAGACCAACTCACTGGGGCGCTCAACCGGCGCGGCCTTGACGAGATCATGGAGCGCGAATACAAACGAGCTGATCGCAACCCTACACCCATCATCATCGCACTACTCGACGTGGACAATTTCAAGCGTCTTAATGACACTCTTGGTCATCAAGCGGGGGATCAAGCCCTCATTCATCTCGCCAGTGTCATCAAAGACGCCCTGCGCCCCAGCGACTCCGTCGGACGCTACGGTGGTGAAGAGTTCATCATCGTGCTTCCCGACACCGCTTTGGAGGAAGGTATCGCCACCATCTCGCGTCTCCAGCGCGAACTGACCAAGCGCTTTTTCATGCACAACAATGAGCGTCAGCTCATCACTTTTAGCGCAGGCGTGGCACTACGCAGCGAGAACGAAACAGCGGATGACACGATCGCCCGCGCTGATCAGGCAATGTACCTCGCCAAGCAGACCGGCAAAAATCGTGTGGTAGCGGCGGACTAATCCCGCTTTCTAATCACTCGCTTAAATAGTTCATCCCAACTATAAAGTTTGACGAGAAAGCACCGATAACTAGCTCATCAGTAGTTGATTAAGTCTAGAAAACCAAGACACAACTGCAGTGAACGGTGGAACACACCGGAGTTTGAAATCAAAGTTAAGGAGAACCAAAATGGCTTCCTATATCAACACCAACATCGCCGCCTTGAATGCACAACGCAACCTGACCCAATCTCAGGGTGCGCTGAATACTTCGCTGCAACGCCTGTCTTCCGGCTTGCGCGTGAACAGCGCCAAGGACGATGCAGCAGGGCTGGCCATCGCCGAGCGCATGAATGCGCAAATCAAGGGGTTGAATGTTGCGGTACGCAATGCCAACGATGGCATTTCTCTAGCCCAGACCGCTGAAGGTGCACTTGGCATCATCGGCAACAATCTGCAGCGGATGCGTGAACTGGCGGTACAAGGAGCCAACTCCACAGCGTCGGGCGACTTGACTTCGCTAGACTCTGAGTACAAGCAACTCGCCGCTGAAAATACGCGCGTAATCGGCGCAACAAAATTCAACGGCACTTCGCTGCTGAATGCTGCTGCCACGCTGTCGTTCCAGATTGGCGCAAACGCTGCCGACACGGTTTCGGTCACCACCACCGTCGTTGCGATGACAGGAACCACTTTGGGAACCACTACAGCATTGGCTTCGGCACAAATCACCTTGCTGGATGCTGACATCGCCACCATCAACTCGACTCGTGCAACCTTTGGCTCCACTCAGTCTCGGTTCGAAGCGATCATCAGCAACGTATCCAATGCCGCAGAGAACCTGACCGCTGCCCGCAGTCGCATCATGGACACTGACTACGCCGCAGAAACTGCCAACTTGACTCGCGCCCAGATTCTGCAACAAGCAGGCACTGCGATGCTGGCACAAGCCAACACCGCCCCGAACAGCGTGATGTCTTTGTTGCGCTAGGCTAAGTTGGTTTAATTATCGAACTGAACCCTAAGTATTTTAGCGCAAGAACCGATAATAGATTCAACAGCGATTGCTTATGCAGACCAAAGCATAATCGCAGTGATTAATGTAAAGGAGAACGAAAATGGCTTCCTATATCAACACCAATATTGCGGCTCTGAACGCACAGCGCAACCTTAATAGCTCCCAAGGTGCCTTGAACACATCACTGCAACGCCTGTCTTCTGGCCTTCGCGTGAATAGCGCCAAAGACGATGCAGCAGGACTAGCCATCGCCGAGCGCATGAACGCCCAGATCAAGGGACTGAATGTTGCGGTGCGCAATGCCAACGACGGCATCTCACTTGCTCAGACTGCTGAAGGCGCGCTTGGTATCATCGGTAACAATTTGCAGCGGATGCGTGAATTGGCAGTGCAGGCGTCTAACGCCACTGCCTCCGGCGACTTGGCTTCCCTGAATTCTGAGTATCAGGCACTGGATGCAGAAAACCTTCGCGTGCTTGGAGCTAGCAAATTCAACGGACAGGTTTTGTTGACCGGCGGCACCTCGCTGACCTTCCAGATCGGTGCAAATAATGCCGAAACGATTACTGTGACCACGGGTTCGCTATCGACTGCTGCTGGTAGTGGTGTGATTGCGACAGCAGCTGGCTTGGCTTCGACCGCTGCCGCCCAGACCGAAATCACCACGATGGATACAGCGATAGGTAACATCAACTCGCTACGCGCAACCTTTGGTGCCACCCAGTCGCGCTTCGAGGCTATCATCAGCAACGTATCTAATGCTGCAGAGAACCTGACTGCTGCTCGCAGCCGCATCATGGACACTGATTACGCTGCAGAAACAGCCAACCTGACTCGCGCGCAGATTCTGCAACAAGCTGGCACCGCGATGTTGGCACAGGCGAACACCGCCCCCAATAGCGTGATGTCTCTGTTACGCTAAACTGGTTAGGCTGGTAGCTAAAAATCCCAGCCGAAACCGATGTTTCGGCTGGGATTTTGGTTAAAGGAGAAGCAAAATGTACATCCAGAATGCGACAACTAGTGTATCCAAGTCAGGATGGGCTGGCGTAGAGGGGGTAAATCCCTCGCCCCCAGCGGCATCTTCGACTGAGGCACAGAGCGCCACTGCCGTAACGCAAAAATCAGTCGAGCCCACTCCAGCTCAACTGCAAGGTGCGGTGGACAAGATCAACAGTTCAATGAAGGAGATCAACTCCAATCTGCAATTCAGCATTGATAACGACACGAAACGTGTTGTCGTTAAAGTCGTTGAATCAAAGACTGGAGAAGTAATCAAGCAATTCCCCTCCGAAGAGGCACTTTCTATAGCTAAGGCTATAGACCGCTTCCAGCAGGGATTGCTCGTTAAGCAAAGTGCGTAACGAAGAAAGGTAAGGGTACTCATCATGGCAACCACTACTAGTATCACTTCGGGTGGCATGATAGATGTTAATGGCTTGGTCACCTCGCTGATGGGCGTTGAAAGACGTCCGGTCACTTTGTTGACCGCCAAGCAAACTAGCTATCAGGCCAAGCTGTCTGCAATGGGAAATATCAAGAGCGCAGTCTCTGCATTCCAGACTACCGTTGGCTCAATGGCGAGTGCCAGCAGCTTCCAGACGACCTCTGCCACTTCCGGCGACACTTCGGTGTTTTCGGCAACGGCAGGGAGTTCGTCCACTTTGGGCAGCTATTCAGTTGAAATCACCAAAATTGCACAAGCGCAAAAGCTCGCAACGGCAGGGCAACTCAGCACAACCACCGCTATAGGTAACGGGACCCTCACCTTCGACTTCGGTAGCATCAGCGGCGGAACCTTTGACTCTGTCACCGGGAAATACACAGGGGCGAGCTTTACCAATAGCGGCGCAAGCAGTGGTACGGTCACTATTGATGCCACCAACAATTCTTTGCAGGGCATCCGTGACGCAATCAACACAGCCAAAATCGGCGTTACTGCATCCATCGTAAATGATGGAAGTGGCACTCCCTACCGCTTAGCGTTAAGCTCCAACAATATGGGCAGCAGTAACAGTGTGAAGATTTCTGTTGCTGGCGATGCCGGCTTGAGTAGTCTGCTCGCACACGACCCCGCCGGCACCCAAAGCCTAGCCGAAACCGCTACCGCTCAAAATGCCTTATTCAAGGTTGATGGCATTAGCATCAGCAAAAGCAGCAACATCATCACCGATGCAATTGCCGGTGTCACTCTGACGCTAAAAAAACCAAGCACTTCGCCAGTTTCGCTAGATGTAGCCACAGATAATAGTGCTGCCACCAAATCCGTTCAGGGCTTCGTGGATGCTTTCAACACGCTGAACAAGTCTTTGAGCAGCGCTCTAGCTAGTGGCGTGGTTGGCTCTACTGCACCGCTACATGGCGATGCTCTGATCCGCTCATTACAAAGCCAAATTCGTAGCGTCCTGAGCACCCCTCTCTCCAACAATGGCAGTACGGTCAATACGCTGTCTCAAATTGGGGTTAGCTTTCAGCCTGACGGGTCGCTGGCGCTCAACTCCACAAAATTAAGCGCAGCCATCAGCAGCAATGCGAAAGACGTCGCCAGCATTTTTGCCGCTTCTGGCAGCGCTACTGATAGCTTGGTCAGCTTTAGCTCCGGCAGTGTATCGACTAAACCAGGGAGCTATGCAGTTAGCATCAGCCAGTTGGCTACGCAAGGCAGCTTGACCGGCTCTGCTGCCGCAGGCACAACCATCACAGCGGGAGCGAATGACACCATAGATTTGACTGTAAACGGTGTTGCGTCGTCGATTACCTTAAGTGCAGGGACTTACACCGCAACCTCGCTCGCCGCCGAGGTACAAGCAAAAATCAACGGTGTCAGTGCGCTATCTGCCGCAGGAGTCTCGGTTGGCGTTGGGCAAGCCAGTGGTGTAATTAGTATCACATCCAATACCTATGGCTCCTCTTCCAGCGTATCCGTCACTGGCGGCAACGGAGCAAGCAACCTGCTTGGAGCGACACCAACCTCGACTTCAGGGCTAAATGTCGAAGGCAGTATTGATGGCACCAGCATTATCGGCTCAGGCCGTTCGCTAGTTTCGACCACAGGAAACTCAAATGGATTGTCATTGACTATCAGCGGAGGAGCGCTTGGATCACGCGGCACCGTGAGCTATTCGCAGGGCTACGCCTACCAACTGAACCAAATCGCCACGACTGCACTTGCCTCGAATGGCTCCTTGACCTCTCGCACCGATGGCCTCACCAACTCAGTCCGTGATATAGGCAAGCAAATCGACTCGATGAATGTACGCATGACCGTCATTGAGGCACGCTTACGCAAACAGTACTCATCTCTTGATGCCATGCTTGGCAAAATGAGCACTACCAGCAGCTACCTCTCACAACAATTAAGCAAGCTCTGAGGGAGACAATCATGGTCGCAACACAAGGAATCAATGCCTACAACAAGGTTGGCGTAGAATCGAATATCGCTGGAGCATCTCCGCATGACCTGATCATCATGCTTTATCAAGCCTCCGTAGCAAGCATAGACAACGCCAAGCGTCAGATCGCCCAAAAGGAAATTGCAGCCAAGGGGGCGTCTATTAGCCGCGCTATCTCTCTGATTGGTAGTGGGCTGCAGGCAAGCTTGGATCGTGAAGTCGGTGGCGAAATCGCGCAGAATCTGTTTGATCTCTATGGCTATATGATTCAGCGCTTGGTCCAAGCCAACATCAGCAACGACTTGGCCATTTTGGACGAAGTCGAAAGACTACTGATTGACCTGCAAGGCGCTTGGGAAAGTATCAAACGTCCAGCTGTTCAAACCGCTGCGTATCCAACCGCTCCGAGTCGCGCAGCAATGACCTACGATAGGATCTGAGTCATGAGCGCCGTACTCGACAATTACGAATATCTGTCTGGGATCACTGGACAGATGCGTGATGCCGCCAAACAAGGCGAATGGGATCATCTGGTCGAGTTGGAGCACAAGTGTAGTGAACGGGTAGAGGTAATGAAAGCTCAGCCATCGCCTCCTACGGATGAAGAGACTCGTCAGCGCAAGGTGGCGCTCATCAAAAAGATCTTGGCAGATGATGCCGAGATTCGCAATCGGACCGAAGTGTGGATGGAACAACTCCAGCGCATCATGACCAGTGCCCGTAGCGAGCGCCGCCTACAACAAGCTTATTCCGCTGGACAGTAGTCACGTGATGGACGGAGATGCTACCTACCCAGCTATTTACCTCCATTCAGCAACTCGCCCTTAGCCAGCGTCCGCTGGTCACTGGCGTGACGGATGTCGCGCCAGTCAGCACCAATTTTGAAATCGGCCAGAAGATGCAAGGCCACGTGCAAGCACAAGTTGCCGCCGGCATATTCCGAGTTCGAGTTGCAGACCACTCCCTTCAAATGTCTCTGCCCTCGAATATGCGTACGGGCGACCAAGTCGAACTGGAGGTCGTCTCGCTCCAACCTAAGCTGACATTCACCATGTCGGCCTCGACCAACCCCCTATCCACACCAGATCAACTCAGTCTTGCTGCTCGCCTATTCTCGGCTTTGTCGCAACAGCCACCGGAGCGTGCGAAGGTGCAGGCCGCCCAAGGACAGGCGTTGTGGTTACAATCACAGCCGCCAGATGTACCGCAACTCGCGGGCAAGCTACTTGATGCGCTCAGCCAAAGCGGCCTATTTTATGAGTCGCACCAAGTGCAATGGCTGGAAGGTAACCGCAGCACTGCTCAATTGTTGCAAGAACCCCAGAACCTAACGCCCGAGCAGGCAAAGCTATCCAACGGTGCGGAATCCGCTCGCCAAATCCTAGCGCAAACAGATCACAACATAAGCAGCCACTTATCGAGCACCCCCAACCATGTACAGAATCTAGTACAGCAACAACTCAATGCACTGGATACAGGCCAAGTGATGTGGCAAGGGCAAGTCTGGCAAGGGCAAGAGATGCAATGGGAAATTCATGGAGAAGCACCGCGACAAGCCAATGACGAAAGCGAACACCAGTGGGTAACGCAAATCCATCTAGAGTTACCGAACCTAGGGGAGGTCTCAGCACAGCTTAGACTGACTGATCGGGGGCTTAGTTTGCAACTAGCCTCCCCCGAAGGGCAGACGCGCACTACCTTGGGCAACGCCAGCTCAGAACTAGTCGCAGCACTCACCGAACGCGGCATTTCCGTCATCAGCACACAAGTGAGCGAACATGGTACAGCCGAATAAACGGCAGATGGCGGTCGCCCTCGCTTACCATGGCAATGACACAGCACCTAAAGTAGTCGCCAAGGGGCGCGGCCTCATCGCCGAAGCCATCATTGAGCGCGCAAAAGAAAGTGGCGTGTTCGTGCACGAATCAGAAGATATGGTCGGCCTGTTAATGCAAGTGGAGCTAGATCAGCAGATCCCGCCACAACTATACCTAGCAGTAGCCGAGCTGCTAGCTTGGCTATATCGGTTAGAGCATGGGAAAATCCCCTCTGATCTCACAATTGCAGAACAAGTCAGCAAGTCACAATCGAAACAAGTCTAAGTGGAATGAGAAAACGATGTACAAAGAACCTGAAATCCCGCTCAATATCGCACGACTCTCCCATGAAGAGGAGCAGCAGTTCCTGATAACTTCGCAGAAGGAGATTCTATTCATTCTGCACACCATCGAACACAAGCAAAGCCGCTCGGCGCTGTTCTTTAACGATGGCGCGAATTTCCTACTCACCACCGTGCTCGACGTCAATGAAAGTGGCTTATGGCTAGGAGCCAGCAATTTGGACTCAGAGAACAGCGCCGCTCTGGAGAGCAAGGATGCGATCTTCGTCAGTTCACACTATCAGGTAAGAGTGCAATTCAGCGCAAGTAAAGTGGAAACTGCTCACCATAATGATCAGAATGCGCTGTACATTCCACTACCTAAATCCATCTTGCGCATGCAGCGGCGCGACTACTTCCGCTTACCTACTCCATTCCAAAATCCGCTCCAGTGCGTGATTACAACTTCCGACCCACAGGTCATCCCGCCGGAACAACAAGTCACCATCATGGACATCAGTGTCGGCGGCGTCGCCTTGGTGTGTGAAGAGCACAACATCGAGTTACTTCCTGGCAACATCTACCCAAACTGCCAAATTGAATTGCCCGATGTAGGCACCCTCACCGCCTCCATCAAAGTAAAAAACTCGTTTGAAGTCCTCGCACCAGATGGCTCGACACAAAAACGTGCTGGCTGCGAATTCCAGAAACTGGATGGCGCAAGTGAAATCATGCTGCAACGCTTCATTTCTCTGATGCAGCTACAGCGTGACGACTAAACACCGCCCCCCAGAGCTGCCCGAACCTAGCGCAAAAGCGCTAATTTATTGAGTCACATCCGCTGCTTGGGGTATAATCCGCGCCCTGCTTGGCCACCGATCATTTTTAGTCGGTAAGGCGGCAGAATTCACACACTGATCCGGTTGGGGTGCCCGCAAGGGTCTAGCGGAACAGTGGAAAGAGCTAACCCTTAACAATCATGGAGTAAGTATGTCTGTAACGATGCGTCAAATGCTGGAAGCCGGTGTCCACTTCGGTCACCAAACCCGTTTCTGGAACCCGAAGATGGCTCCGTTCATTTTCGGCCACCGCAACAAGATTCACATCATCAATCTGGAAAAGACCGTACCGATGTTCAACGATGCGCTGAAATTCGTGCGCAAGTTGTCCGCCGATAAGGGCTCAGTATTGTTCGTCGCTACCAAGCGCCAAGCACGCGAAATCATCAAGGAAGAAGCGCAACGCGCAAGCTGCCCTTACGTTGACCATCGCTGGCTGGGCGGCATGCTGACCAACTTCAAGACCGTGCAACTGTCTATCAAGCGCCTGAAGGAACTGGAAAGCATGATGGAAGATGGCACCATCGACAAGGTTTCCAAAAAGGAAGGCCTGATGTTTAAGCGCGAACTGGAAAAGCTGGAGCGTAGCTTGGGCGGCATCAAGGATATGCCTGGCCTACCACAAGCGATCTTCGTGATAGACGTTGGCTACCAAAAGGGCACCATCGTTGAAGCGCAGAAGCTGGGCATCCCAGTCATCGGCATCGTCGATACCAACCACTCACCGCTGGGCGTGGACTTCATCGTTCCGGGTAACGATGACTCCAGCCAAGCAATTCGCCTGTACGCACGCGGCGTGGCTGATGCTGTATTGGAAGGTCGCGCTCAGGCACTGAGCGATCTGGTGGCTAAAGTCGCCGATGCGGAAGTAGCAGCTTAATTCCCCGCAGATAAACAAGGGGGCGCAAGCCCCCTTTTTTGTAACTATTCAACGAGTCAAGGAGTTAAAGATGGCGGAAATTACCGCAAGCATGGTGATGGCACTACGTGGGGCGACTGGCCTCGGCATGATGGAATGCAAGAAGGCCCTGATCGAAACCAATGGCGATGCCAAGGCAGCTGAAGAGCTGCTGCGCATCAAGAGCGGCGCGAAAGCCACCAAGGCTGCCTCTCGCATCACTGCCGAAGGCGTGGTCAGCGCATTCGTAAGCACCGACGGCAAGTCCGGCGCCGTAGTCGAAGTGAACTGCGAAACCGATTTCGTCGCCAAGAACGACGACTTCAATGCCTTTGCCCGCAATGTCGCACAAACTGTGACCGAGCAAGATCCGACTGACATCGCCGCCTTGTCCGACCTAGCTATTGCCAACGGCACCGGCACTATCGAAGAAGCTCGCAAAGCACTGGTAATGAAGATTGGCGAGAATGTAACTGTGCGCCGCTTCACCCGCTACGCGACCACCACAGGCAAGCTGGCCACCTACCTGCACGGCAGCAAGATCGGCGTAATGGTTGAATACGCTGGCGGCAGCGACACGTTGGGTCGCGACATCGCGATGCACATCGCCGCAAGTAAGCCCAAGGCCATCGACGCTTCCGGCGTGAATGCGGAAGACATCGAGACCGAGCGTCGTATCGCCATCGAAAAGGCTCGCGAAGCTGGCAAACCCGAAGCGATGCTGGAAAAGATCGCCGAAGGTACTGTGCAGAAATTCCTCAAGGAAATGACGCTGCTGGGCCAAATCTTCGTCAAGGCTGAAGACGGCAAGCAAACCATCGAACAACTGCTGAAAGCTCAAGCCGCTTCCGTAGCCGCCTTCCAGATGTTTGTCGTGGGCGAAGGTATCGAAAAAGTGGTGGAAGATTACGCCGCTGAAGTCGCCGCCACCATTGCCGCAGCCAACAAGGGTTAAACCATGACGAATACCACCCCAGCCTACAAGCGCATCCTGCTCAAACTTTCCGGCGAAGCCCTGATGGGCGATGATAGCTACGGTATCAACCGTGGCGTGATCGAACGCATCGTGGCCGAAATCGGCGAGGTGGTCGCGCTTGGGGTGCAGGTGGCCATCGTCATCGGCGGCGGCAACATCTTCCGGGGAGTAGCACCTGCTGCTGCCGGGATGGATCGCGCTACCGCCGATTACATGGGCATGCTCGCCACCGTGATGAACGCGATGGCGTTGCAGGATGCCATGAAGCATCAAGGACTGGAATGCCGCGTGCAGTCCGCGCTGAATCTGGAGCAAGTCGCCGAGCCGTTCATTCGCGGCAAAGCCTTGCGCTACCTGGAAGAAGGCACGGTCGTCATCTTCGGCGCAGGCACCGGCAACCCCTTCTTCACCACTGACACCGCTGCCGCACTCCGCGGCGTGGAAATGTCAGCGGATGTCGTCATCAAGGCGACCAAGGTGGACGGCATCTACACGGCCGACCCAAAGAAAGACCCGAGCGCGACACGCTATGAAAAGCTCAGCTTCGATGAGGCGATCGCCAAAAATCTCAAGGTGATGGACGCCACCGCACTGACACTGTGCCGCGACCAAAACCTGCCTATCATCGTGTTCAGTATCTTCAAACTGGGCGCGCTCAAGCGCGTCGTCATGGGTGAAGGTGAAGGCACGCTGGTACACTTGTAATCAAGCATTGCTGGCTCAAGGAGACACACGATGATTTCTGATGTCAAGAAAACCGCCGAACAGAAGATGACCCGTTCGCTGGAAACGCTAAAAACAGACTTCGGCAAGGTTCGCACCGGTCGCGCCCACACGGGCATTCTAGATCACGTCACCGTGGATTATTACGGTAGCCCGATGCCCATCAATCAGGTTGCGAGTGTGACCTTGATCGACTCGCGCACCATCGGTGTACAGCCCTTTGAAAAGAACATGAGTGGCCCCATCGAACGCGCCATTCGTGACTCCGATCTAGGCCTGAACCCCGCATCACAGGGCAACATCATCCGCGTCCCGATGCCGATGCTGACCGAAGAACGCCGCCGCGACCTGATCAAGGTGGTACGTGGCGAAGCCGAGAACGGCAAGGTCGCCGTACGCAATATCCGTCGTGACGGCAATGAGCAACTTAAAAAGCTGCTCAAGGATAAATCCATCAGCGAAGACGACGAGCGTCGTGCACAAGACGACATCCAGAAGTTGACCGATCGCTTCGTTGCCGAGATCGACAAGGCACTGCAAGTCAAGGAAGCCGACCTGATGGCGGTTTAAGGTAGCAGATAGGCACGTTACGTGCTTTCTGCTTGCAGGTACAGATACACACAAGGTAGGCATCCATGGCACTGTTCAAAAGCCCCACCCTCACCATTCCTGATGCACCTAGCGTGCCGCGCCACATCGCGGTCATCATGGATGGCAATGGGCGCTGGGCCAAACAGCGCTTCCTACCCCGAGTTGCAGGACATCAGCGTGGCGTGAAAACATTGCGCGAATTGGTGCTGACCTGCCTCGACATGAAGATTGACTACCTGACGGTTTTCGCCTTCAGCAGTGAGAACTGGCGCCGCCCTGCGGACGAGGTCTCGTTCCTGATGGAGCTTTTCGTCAAGGTACTTCAGCGCGAGTTCAAACATCTGCACAAGGACAATGTCCGCCTGAAGATCATCGGCGACCGCAGTCGTCTGGGCGACAAGCTCAATCAGATGATCGAGGAGACCGAAGCGCTAACTGCCAACAACACCGCACTTACCTTCACCGTAGCCGCTAATTACGGAGGCCGCTGGGACGTGATGCAGGCAATGCAGACCTTGCTTAAGGAGCACCCAGAAGCCTCAGCCGGATTCGATGAGGAAGCTCTGACCCCCTATCTATCCATGAACTACGCACCGGAGCCAGATTTATTCATCCGCACCGGTGGCGAGCAACGCATCAGTAACTTCCTGCTCTGGCAACTGGCTTACACCGAACTGTATTTTACCGACACGCTATGGCCCGCATTCAACCGCGCCGAACTGGACAAAGCCATCGCTTCCTACCAGCATCGAGAGCGACGTTTCGGACGTATCAGCGAACAACTCAAGCAGGAAACGCCGGGTGCTTAAACAGCGCGTCCTCACCGCAATCGTCCTACTGGCGCTGCTGCTGTTAGCGCTATTCGCCTTACCCAGCTGGGGCTGGGCGATTTTGGTGGGGGTCATGCTGATGCAAGGTATCGCAGAATGGACGACACTTGCCAAGCTGGAGGGCGGTGAAGCTAGCAAGTTCCGCGCAATTTCTCTCTTATTGGTTCTCGCCTTACTCGCTTTCGAGTTATTTGCACCCGCCCAATCTCAGTTTCTCCCCAAGCTTGCGCTCTATATCATCTCTGCACTGCTGTGGATATTCATCATTCCTGCGTGGATGATCGCGAACTGGAAACCAAGCAACCCCTGGCTAATGGGCATCACCGGCTGGGCACTACTGCTGCCTACCGGCCTTGCCATGCTCGACTTGCGCACCATCAGCCCGTGGCTATTGCTCGGCTTGATGGGACTCGTCTGGGTTGCCGACAGTGCCGCCTATTTCGCCGGAAGACGCTTCGGCAAGCACAAACTCGCTGCCGCCATCAGTCCCGGCAAGACATGGGAGGGTGTGGCTGGTGCCATGCTCGGCGTCACGATCTATGTAGTGGCTGTCGCTTGGTACAGCGGCCTATATCATCAGTACCTGATCTTCCCCTCCGTAGTCGTAGCGGCTTGGTGGTGGGTCGGCCTGTCTGTCATAGGTGACTTATTCGAGTCACTCATCAAACGCCAAGCTGGTGTAAAAGATAGCGGGTCACTCCTACCCGGACACGGCGGCCTACTCGATCGTATCGACGCATTGACCTCCACTCTACCCCTGGCCGCACTGGTCATTTTGTTACAGACACTGGCATGAGCAAGCTCACCACACTCACCGTACTCGGCTCCACCGGCAGCATCGGAAAAAGCACCCTAGACGTTGTCGCCCGCCACCCGGATCGCTATCGCATCTACGCACTCACCGCCAACCAGCAGGATGGCATGCTGCTTGAGCAATGCCAGCAATTCGCACCCAAATTCGCCGTATTGCTAGACGAAGCTGCTGCCGAGCGGCTGTCTGCCAATTTGCGTAGCGCAGGCTCTGCCACTCAAGTCCTGACGGGCGTTGCTGCATTGGAGCAAGTATCCGCTGCCGCCGAAGTCGATGCCGTGATGGCGGCCATCGTTGGCGCCGCCGGATTACGCCCAACGCTCGCTGCTGCCCACGCAGGCAAAAAGATCTTGTTGGCAAACAAAGAGACATTAGTGATGGCGGGCGCTGTTTTCATGGACGCCGTACGCGCCAGCGGCTCCGTGCTACTGCCCATCGACAGCGAGCACAACGCTATCTTTCAATCGATGCCGCACAACTATGGCGGAGACCTAACCACCTCAGGCATCAGTAAGATATTGCTCACCGCCTCTGGCGGCCCGTTCCGCAACACGCCACTATCCGAGCTACACCATGTCACGCCGGAGCAAGCCTGTGCCCACCCGAACTGGAGCATGGGTCGCAAGATCTCGGTGGACTCCGCCTCCATGATGAACAAGGGGCTGGAAGTCATCGAAGCACACTGGCTGTTCAACGCACCTGCTGACAGCATCCAAGTCGTGGTACATCCGCAAAGCGTGATCCACTCGCTGGTGCAATACGTGGATGGCTCGGTGCTGGCGCAACTTGGCAATCCAGACATGCGCACGCCCATCGCCTATGGGCTGGCCTATCCAGAGCGCATCGATGCGGGAGTCGCGCCACTCGACTTGTTCAAAATCGCCCAACTCAATTTCGTCGCGCCGGATTTCGAGCGTTTCCGCTGCCTCGCGTTGGCCTATCAGGCGTTGCGCGCAGCAGGAACTGCGCCTTCCATTCTGAATGCAGCAAACGAAGTAGCCGTTGCCGCCTTCCTAGATCGCCAGATTCCATTCCTTGCCATCCCGCGTTTGATCGAAGCCGTGCTGGAACGCTTGCCGGTCAAGGCAGTGACCGCAGTAGAAGACGTGCTAACCGCCGATGCAGATGCCCGCGCCACAGCGCTGGAACTGATGCCATCGTTCCATTGAACATATGAACACCCTGCTGTCCTTCCTGCTCACCATCGCGGTACTGGTGGTGTTCCATGAGCTGGGACACTACTGGGTAGCGCGTTGGTGCGGCGTGAAAGTGCTGCGCTTCTCGGTCGGTTTCGGCAAAGTCATCTACAGCAAACGCTTTGCGCACAGCGACACGGAATGGACGCTCTCCGCCCTGCCGCTAGGCGGCTACGTCAAAATGCTGGATGAACGCGAAGGCAACGTCGCCGAGTACGAGCTGCCGCGCGCCTTCAACCGTCAGTCGGTGTTCAAGCGCATGGCCATCGTCGTCGCAGGACCGGTCGCCAACTTGCTGCTAGCCATCGTGCTCTACTGGGCGATGTTCCTGCACGGCGTGCCCGGACTCAAGCCCATGCTGGGAACGATCCCGCCGCAGACCCCTGCCGCCAGTGCTGGGCTGTTAGAACGAGAAACCCTTAGCAGCATCAATGGTGAAGCCGTACCAACGTGGCAGGAAGCACGCTGGATGTTGCTGGATGCGGCTCTGAAAGACGCCCCAATTGAAATTGAGGCACTCACCGCAGAAGGCATGACGCTTCGCCACCGACTCGACGCATCCAGCCTCAAGCCAGCTGATCTGGATGGTGACTTCCTGAAGAATCTGGGCTTACAACCCTGGCAGCCGACGATCTACCCCGTCTTCGGCAAACTCGCGGACAACAGCGTCGCTCAACGTGCTGGCCTGCAAACGGGCGATCAGGTCTTGCGCGCCTCAGGCAAAGAGGTGAAGCTCTGGGAAGAGCTGGTAACGATCATTCGCAGTCACCCCGGCCAGCCACTCGCACTTGAACTGCTGCGCGCCGGTTCGCCATTGACGATCACCCTGACACCGGAGTCCGTCAACGAGGCTGGGCTGACCGTGGGCAAGATCGGTGCCGCACCGCAGGTGGATCGGAAACTGTTCGAGGCGATGTTGACCGAAGTCCGCTACAACGCCGTGGAAGCGCTGCCGCAAGCCATACGCAAGACTTGGGAAACCGCCGTAGTCAGCCTGAAAATGATGGGAAAGATGCTCGCGGGCGAAGTGTCGATGAAGAATCTGAGTGGCCCGCTCACCATCGCCGACTATGCGGGACAATCCACCCAGATGGGCTTGATTGCCTACTTAGGCTTTCTTGCCCTGATCAGCATCAGCCTAGGCATCCTCAACCTGATGCCGGTTCCGTTATTGGATGGAGGGCATTTGCTGTATTATACCGTCGAGTTGATCAAGGGTAGCCCAGTGTCCGAACGGACATGGGAGATCGGACAGAAAGTGGGCACTGCCCTACTCGTCACCATGATGGCGATGGCGTTATACAACGACATCAGCCGCCTGATTTTAGGTTGAAATAATGGATTTTAAGAAACTCGCGCTTCTTCTTTCGCTGCTGTACGCCACCCCTAGCCAAGCCATTGAGCCGTTCGTCGTCAAAGACATACGTGTCGAGGGAATCCAACGTACCGAAGCCGGCACCGTGTTCAGTTACCTACCAATCAAAGTGGGCGACACGCTTGACGACACCAAATCGGCCTCTGCCATTCGTGCCTTGTTCGCCACTGGCTTCTTCAAAGACGTACGTTTGGAAGTCGAGCAAGGTGTGCTGGTGGTCTTAGTACGCGAACGTCCAGCCATCGCCAGTGTAACTATCGAGGGCGTCAAAGACTTCCCCAAAGATCAGCTAAGTAACTCGATGAAGATGGTGGGACTGGCTGAAGGCCGCATCTTCGACAAATCAGCACTCGATAAGGCCGTGCAGGAATTAAAGCGCCAATATGTAGCTCGCGGTAAATACGGAGTGACCGTCAAGGGAAGAGTCACGGAACTAGAGCGTAACCGTGTCGCCGTCAATCTGGATGTTATGGAAGGCGGCGTTTCCACGATCAAGCAGATCAACTTCGTTGGCAATCACGCGTTCCCCGGGGACGAGTTGCAAGACATGATGAAGCTGAATACGTCGAATTGGAAAAGCTGGATAACCAAGGACGATCAGTATTCCAAACAAAAGCTTTCCGGCGACTTGGAAACTGTACGCTCGCACTATCTAGATAACGGTTATCTCGAATTCACCATCGACTCTACCCAAGTCTCGATCAGCCCAGACAAACAAGACATCTACATCACGGTGAATGTCACAGAGGGTGATAAATACACCGTCTCTGAAATCAAGTTCTCAGGCGGAGAGAAGGTTCTCTCTCATGATCTGGCTCGCACTCAATTGACCATCAAGCCAGGTTCGGTCTTTTCACGAAAAGAAATCAGCGAGTCCACCCGCAAGATCACCGAACAGTTTGGTGATCTCGGTTACGCTTTTGCCAATGTGAATGTCATTCCCGAACTAGATAAAGAGAAGCACACCGCATCGTTGACCATCGTCAGCGAACCGGGGCAACGAGTCTATGTTCGCCGCATCAATGTCGCGGGCAATACCAAGACGCGTGATGAAGTGATCCGGCGGGAGTTTCGTCAAATGGAAAGTGCGTGGTATGCCACGTCCAAGCTAAAGAAATCGAAGCAGAAAGTCGATCGGCTAGAGTACTTTAGCGCAGTCAACATCGAGACGCCGCCGATTCAAGGTACGGCGGATCAACTCGATGTAAATATCACAGTGAAGGAAAAATCCACCGGCAGCTTGAATGTCAGCGCCGGCCTGTCCAGTGGTGAGGGACTCATCTTGGGCGGTTCGATCTCGCAGAGTAATATTTTTGGCTCCGGCAATTTCCTTTCGACACAAGTCAATACGAGTAAGATCAACCAAGTCTATTCCGTCTCGTACACCAACCCATACTACACGGATACCGGTATCAGTCGCGGCTTTGATGTCTATAAACGCACCACCAAAACCGTCAACGGCACCGTCATGGCACGCTACCTATCGGACACAATAGGTACAGGCATCCGTTTTGGTGTTCCGCTGGACGACGACGACTCCCTACAATATGGATTAAGTGCCGAACGCACGACATTGGGCATCACAGCGCTAACCCCCCAACGTTACATTGATTACATCAACACCTTCGGGGCGACCACTAGCAATCTATCGGCCACCATAGGCTTAAACCACGACAGTCGAGACAGCGCGATCTACACAACGCAAGGCACGGTACGCCGTGCTTATACCGAGATCAGCATGCCGATCTCCAGTCAGCAATATTACAAACTCAATTTCCAACAACAATGGTTTTATCCGGTAGCCCGAGACGTGACCTTCATGCTGAATGGCGAGCTTGGATTTGGTAATGGTTATGGCAATAAGACCTTCCCGTTCTTCAAGAATTTCTATGCAGGCGGCATCGGGTCGGTGCGAGGATATCAGCCCAACTCACTCGGCCCCATCGATGCGAGCGGTTTTTCCACCGGGGGCACCAAACGTGTCGTAGCTAATGCCGAGTTGCTTTTCCCCATTCCAGGACAAGGTCGTGACCCCTCATTACGGATGAGCGCCTTCGTCGATGCCGGTGCGGTCTATGGCCAAACAGGGGGCGGCGTCACCGCTGGCGTAGCTGGCTTCCGCTACACCACAGGGGTAGCCTTGGCTTGGTTGTCGCCCGTCGGCCCACTTAAAATCAGCGTGGGTACGCCCATTAATAAACAGCAGGGTGATAGACTGCAAATGTTCCAGTTCACGCTGGGTTCGCTGTTCTAGCCGTCAGATCAGGAGTCAAACATGTTAAACATAGCGAAACCCTTATTTTCCGCGCTGCTGCTGATCACTAGTTCTCAGTTAGTCGCGGCAGAGTTTCGGGCAGGTGTAGTCGATACCGAACGCATTTTGCGCGAATCGGTTCCGGCAGCAAGAGCTGAAAGCAAGCTTGAGAAAGAGTTCTCGACACGCGATCAGGAAATCAAAAAGCTGCTAAAACAGGCTAAGGAAATCCAAGCCTATCTGGAAAAGGTAGCTGGCACGCCTCCCGATGCAGCCCATCGCAGCAAGGAGCGTGAACTGGCCAACTTGAACTCCAATCTGCAACGCATGCAGCGCGAATACAACGAGGATTTGAATCTGCGCAAGAGCGAGGAATTAGCCATCGTGCTCGAACAGGCCAGTAAAGCCCTGCAAATCATCGCCGAGGCCGAGAAGTTCGATCTAGTGTTGGATGTGCAATCGCGCGTATTCCACACACCGAAAATCGACATCACCGACAAGGTGCTGAAATTCCTAGCTGCTGAAGAAGACAAAGCTGCCAAAAAATAGGCCGCCGCACGTATGAGTTCCATTTCTTACCGTTTGGCAGAGCTGGCCGAACGTTTCGGCGGACGAGTGTTGGGTGATGCCGACACCACCATCCACCAAGTAGGCACGCTGGACAGCGCCAGCCACGGACAGATCAGCTTCCTCACCAACAGCAGATACCGCACACAACTCGCAGCCACACGTGCGAGCGCGGTCATCGTGAGCGAGGCCGATGCCGATGCCACAGGGCTGCCGCGCCTAGTCAGCCCCAATCCTTACGCCTGCTTCGCCAAGGTCTCAGCGCTGCTCAATCCTTCGCCGGCTATTGAGCCGGGCAACCATCACTCTGCCAGCATTGAAGAGTCCGCCGAGATTGCTGAAAGCACCGAGATCGGCGCAAACGTGGTCATCGGCAAGCATGTAAAGATCGGCGAACACTGCGTCATCATGGCTGGCTGCGTCATCGGCAACGGCGTAGTCATAGGCGATCATTGCCGCTTGTACCCCAACGTCACCGTCTATCATGGCTGTGTCATCGGTGACCGGCTGATCGCCCATTCCGGCACCGTGATCGGCGCCGACGGCTTCGGTTTGGCTTGGGATGCAGGTAACTGGCTGAAGATTCCGCAGATCGGCCGCGTAATCATTGGCAACGACGTTGAGATCGGTGCTAACACCACCATCGACCGGGGCGCGCTGGACGACACCGTGATCGGCGACGACGTAAAGCTGGACAACCAGATTCAGATCGCGCATAACGTGCGCATCGGCGATCACACCGCCATCGCCGGTTGCGTCGGTATCGCAGGCAGCACCACCATCGGCCAATATTGCTGCATCGGAGGTAGCGCGGGCATCATCGGCCACTTGAACATCGCCGACAACGTGGAGATTTCTGCCTTCTCGCTGGTGAGTAAATCCATCACCGAGTCGGGCAGCTACACCGGCATCTTCCCCTTGAGTCGTAAAGAAGAGTGGCGCAAGACTGCCGCACAATTGCGCCACTTGGACGACTTCGCCCACCGCATCAAACAACTGGAAAAACAACTGGCCGCGTTGCAGAGCCAGCACAACAACGAGGAGAAAGCATGAGCACCCCCATCTGCATGGATATCAACGAGATTCTGAAGCGTTTGCCGCATCGCTACCCCTTCCTGCTGGTGGATCGCGTGATCTCCATCGATCCGGGTAAGGAAATCGTCGCGCTGAAGAACGTCTCCATGAACGAGCCCTTCTTCCCCGGCCACTACCCGCATCACCCAGTGATGCCCGGCGTGCTCATTATCGAAGCCATGGCGCAGACTGCCGCGCTGCTCTCCTTCGCCGCCATGGACGGTGGCGGCCCAGATGAGAACTCGGTGTACTATTTTGTCGGCATCGACGGCGCACGCTTCAAGCGCCCCGTGGTGCCGGGCGACCAGCTCATCCTGAAAGTACAGCCGATCCGCAACATGCGCGGCCTGTGGAAATTCAAGGCGACCGCCGAGGTGGACGGCCAACTCGCCGCCGAGGCCGAAATCATGTGCACCATGAAGGCCAAGTAATGCGCCATCCGACCGCCATCATCCATCCCAGTGCAAAGCTGGCCGACGACGTTCAGGTCGGGCCGTATTCCATCATCGGCGAGCACGTCGAGATCGGTGCAGGCACGGTGATTGGCCCGCACGTGGTCATCACCGGCCACACCACCATCGGCAAGCACAACCAGATCTTCCAGTTCTGCTCATTAGGCGAAGTACCGCAGGACAAAAAATACGCCGGCGAACCAACTCGGCTGGAGATCGGCGACCACAACGTCATCCGCGAAAGCTGTACTTTTAATCTTGGCACCGTGCAAGATCGCGGCGTCACCAGCGTCGGCAGCCACAACTGGATCATGGCCTACGTCCACATCGCGCACGACTGCGTGGTGGGCAATCACACGATCTTCGCCAACCAGTCCACGCTGGCTGGCCACGTCATCATCGACGACTACGTGATCCTCGGCGGCTTCACCGGCGTGCACCAGTTCTGCCGCGTCGGCGAAAGCGTCATCACTGGCATCGCTGCCGTGGTACGACAGAACGTGCCGCCTTATCTGACCGTTTCCGGCACACCCGCTGCGCCGCACGGCATCAACGCCGAAGGGCTAAAGCGTCGCGGCTTCTCGCCGGAAGCGATTCTAGCCGTCAAGCGTGCCTACAAAACGCTGTACCGCAACGGCCTGTCACTGGAACAAGCGCGTGTAACCATCGCCGCCGACGTACCCGCCCACCCCGAACTCGCCCTGTTCGTCGAAGCGCTGGCCCACTCCGAACGCGGCATCGTCCGCTAAACGGCGATGGCGCAGGTCAAAACCATCGCGCTGGTCGCGGGTGAAGCTTCGGGCGATCTGCTCGGCAGTCACCTGATCGCGGCCATCCGCCAGTATTCGCCCAATGTGCGTTTCGTCGGTATCGGCGGCCCCAAGATGAAATCGGCAGGCATGGAGGTCTGGTTTCCGATGGAGAAACTAGCAGTGCGCGGCTACGTCGAGGTGCTCAAGCATTACCACGAGATCGTCGGCATCCGCAAGCAGCTGCGCCGCCGCCTGCTGGACGCGCCGCCCGATCTGTTCATCGGCGTGGACGCGCCCGACTTCAATCTTGATCTGGAACTGGCGCTGAAGCAGCGCGGCATCCCCACCGTGCATTACGTCAGCCCCTCGATCTGGGCTTGGCGCGGCGAGCGCATCCATAAGATCAAGCGCGCCGTGTCTCACATGCTGGCGCTGTTCCCTTTTGAAGAGCCGCTGTACGACCGCGAGGACATTCCCTGCACCTACGTTGGCCACCCGCTGGCCGACATACTGCCCGCCATTCCCAACCGGCAAGCTATGCGCGAGCAAATGCGTTTATCGCTGGACGCGACCATCATCGCCCTGCTGCCGGGCAGCCGCCAGAGCGAAGTGCAGCATCTGGCCGACACCTTCATCGCCACCGCCAAGCTCATCGCTGACAAGATTCCCAACGTGCATTTCCTCGTGCCGCTGGTCACCCGCGAAACGCGGCAGATCTTTGAAGAAGCGCTGTGGCGCGGCGAAGGCGGCCACCTACCGCTGACCATGTTATTCGGCCACGCCCACGACGCGATGATCGCCGCCGACGGCATCCTCATCGCCTCTGGCACCGCCACACTGGAAGCCGCGCTACTCAAGCGCCCGATGGTCATCACCTACAAAGTGCCTAAGTTCACCTACTGGCTGTCCAAGCGCAAAGCCTACCAACCGTGGATCGGCCTACCTAACATCCTCGCCAAGCGCTTCGTGGTGCCAGAGATTCTGCAAGACGATGCCACGCCGGAACACCTCGCCCAAGCGTTGCTCAACCTGATGGGCAGCAAACTCGCGCTCGAAGGACTGGAGATCGAGTTCGGCAAAATGCACGACCAGCTGCGCCAGGACACCGCGCACAAAGCCGCGCAAGCCATCTTGCCGTATCTCAGCCGGACATGAGTACTCAGATTCTTATCTGCGGCGTAGATGAAGCCGGGCGTGGCCCGCTTGCCGGGCCTGTGTATGCTGCTGCGGTGATTCTGAACGATGCTCGCCCGATCATTGGACTGAACGACTCCAAGAAACTCAGCGAGAAAAAGCGCAAGAAGCTGGCGCTGGAGATACGCGAACACGCCCTCGCCTGGGCCATCGCCACCGCCAGTGTCGAAGAAATCGACCGCATCAACATCCTGCGCGCCAGCCTGCTGGCGATGAAACGCGCCGTCGAAGCACTCAGTCTCACGCCGCACGAGGTGCTGGTGGACGGCTTGCACTACCCCGACACCGGCCTGCCCAGTAGCGCCATCGTCAAGGGCGACAGCACCGTGGCCGCGATCTCCGCCGCCTCCATCCTTGCCAAAACAGCGCGTGACGCTGCGCTGCTGGAGCTGCACGAAACCTATCCGCACTACGGTTTCGCCATCCACAAAGGCTACCCCACCGCTGCCCACCTCACCGCCCTGCGCGAACATGGCCCCTGCGCTGAACACCGCCGCAGCTTCGGACCGGTTAAGGCTTTACTCACCCGCTGAAAGGACACTCATGGCCGTCATTAAATGTCACGTTTGCAAAAAAGAATACACGCCCTCTTCAGTGAAATGCCCCGGCTGCGGCACGCTGAAACCGGAGAATGCCGAACTAGTCGAGCCGGACATGCGCTACATCCAAGCCAAATCCAACGCCGTGCTGATATTCGCCGGACTGATCGTCCTCATGTTGCTGAGTTTCATTGGACTGGCCCTGTACATGACATTTCGCTGAATACTCCGCTCACGACGGGTAGAACGAAGCAGGCCACGAGCATCGTTGCTAACTCTAAAAACCAAGCAAACATACTCCAGCTCAAAAAGGTGCCGCGCAGACTTTGACCAGCATTTTCTAAATTTCTCTTGCTATTTAATCGCTTGCCCCTATAATGCGCGCCTTGCCGCTCATTGCGGCATTGGTTCATCGTTATCTGACCCCCTGCGTCCCCCGTCTTTTCGGATTGCGCCTCGATTCACCGGTTAGCGACGATGTGTTTGCGCCGGTAGAACTTACCCCCTACTGAATTTTGCTGTGTGGCCTAGCCGCACAGTGCGCCATTGCTTGTATGTAAGGAATAAACATGTCCGTAGAAAATACCCCGGCAGTCAACACTGCCGCTGAGATCACTTTTGCCTCGATCGGCCTGAACCCACTCATCCTGAAGGCTGTCGAAGAGTCCGGTTACACCGTTCCCACCGCGATTCAGGCACAGGCTATCCCTGAAGTCATGGCTGGCCATGATCTGATGGCTTCCGCCCAAACCGGCACCGGCAAGACCGCTGCCTTCATTCTGCCTGCGTTGCATCGTCTTGCCGAACCTTCGGCTGTACGCAGCAAAGGCCCACGCGTGCTGGTGCTGACACCGACCCGCGAACTGGCTCAGCAGGTTTCCGAAGCCGCTGCCAAGTACGGCAAGAATATGCGCGTCAAGGTGGTGAGCATTTTGGGTGGTATGCCCTACCCGCTGCAAAACAAGCTGCTGTCGAATCCGGTGGACATTCTGGTGGCGACTCCGGGTCGTCTGATCGACCACATCCAACGCGGTCGTATCGACTTCTCGCGTCTGGAAATGCTGGTGCTGGACGAAGCCGACCGCATGCTGGACATGGGCTTCTCGGAAGACGTAGAAAGCATCGCCAACGCGACGCCCAAGACTCGCCAGACTCTGCTGTTCTCCGCAACGCTGGATGGCGTGGTTGGCGCACTGGCTGACCGTCTGCTGAAGACACCGAAGCGCATCAGCGTCACCGCACAACACGCCAAGCACGAGAACATCGAACAGCGTTTGATGTTCACCGACGACATGGCGCACAAGAGCCAGTTGCTAAGCCACTTGCTGACCGACATCGACCTGAATCAAGCCGTGGTGTTCACCGCCACCAAGCGCGATGCCGACATGCTGGCCGACCAACTGCAAGCACAAGGCCACTCCGTGGCTGCTTTGCACGGCGACATGAATCAGCGCGAACGTAACCGCACTCTGACCAATCTGCGTCGCGGCCAAGTGCGCATTCTGGTAGCGACTGACGTGGCCGCTCGCGGCATCGACGTAGCCGGAATCTCGCACGTGATCAACTTCGACCTGCCCAAGTTCGCTGAAGACTACGTGCACCGCATCGGCCGTACTGGTCGTGGCGGCGCGTCCGGCATCGCCGTGTCGTTCGCTTCCAACCGCGACACCATGTTGCTCAAGCGCATCGAACGCTACACCGGCCAGCCCATCACCCAGCACACCGTTCCGGGCATGGAGCCGAAGTTCAAGCCACGTCCAGCCTCGTCGGCCAAGCCACAAGGTCGCGGCGGTTTCGGTCGCCACACCGCACCGGACAGTCGCCACGGTTTCCCGCGTGATGACCGCAACGGCAGTGCGCCACGTCGCGAAGGTCACTCCCACAATCGCTTCACCAACCCTAACGGCAACCGTCCGCAAGGTGCAGGTACTGGCAACGGCGGCGCTCCCGCCGGTGCAGGTGGTCAACGTCGCCCGAGCAGCGGCAACAGCTTCAGCCTAGGTCGCGGCCACAACAGCGCGAACAACGGCAACAAGCGTTAAGACCTTTAGCAAGCAATAAAAAAGCCCGCAGATGCGGGCTTTTTTATTAGACTTGATAACTTAGTCTCGATCACGTCGGCGATCATGGTCATGCTCACGTCCACGATAGCCGCGATCATCATAATCACGACCTCGAGGTTGATACACCGGCTGTTGTTGTCCACCCGTGCTTACTGCCGCACCAACTGCACCGCCAATAGCCCCACCCAAGATAGCACCACCTTGGCCACCGACCGCTTGGCCAACGCCAGCACCGACTCCACCACCAACCGCACCACCAAGCACTGCTTGATTCTGATTCGGATTAACACATGCCGCCAATAGCAACAAAGAACCCACCACCAATATCTTTTTCATTTTCACGCTCCTTTAGTCTCTGTCACCGCGATGACCACGCTCACCGCGATCGCCATGATCGTGATGATGCTCGTGCTCATGCTCTCGTTCATAACCATTCCCGCGCCGCTGTTGCTGGCGTGGGGCTGGTGCCACTTGCTGACGACCACTAGTACCCACTGCCGCACCCGTTGCACCGCCCAACGCGCCACCAATGATGGCACCATTCTGCCCACCCAGTTGCGAACCGACTGCTGCGCCCACTCCACCGCCTAGCGCGCCACCCAAAATCGCGCCGGAATCAGCCGCGTAAGCAGCACCGCTTGCCGTCATGGCAGCCAACAATACAAAACTCGAAACTTTCATGCCATTCTCCTTGTTGAGATAAGCGCACCGAATGCGCCGTACTGAGAGTCATCGCAACCGATTTGGTTCCGCGATGGCAGGTATTGTAATCCAGACTACGGCGATAACCTATCACTCAACTCATATACTTTTTTGCAGCTAATCGCCGCATGGAATATCCATCGGCAGGACGAAATCGCCGCATCCTGCTATCCTCACGCCCCAGTAAATTACGAGTTAGCATCATGGCCGTCAGCATCAAAACCTCAGAAGAAATCTCAAAGATGCACCTTGCCGGACGCTTGGCAGGCGAGGTGCTCGATTACATCGCACCGCATGTGCAGGCAGGCATCACCACTGACGAGCTGGACAAGCTCTGTCACGACTATATGGTGAATGTGCAAGGTTGCGTGCCCGCACCGCTCAACTATGCGCCCTCGGGACACAATCCCTACCCCAAGTCGATCTGCACCTCGATCAACCATCAGGTTTGCCACGGTGTCCCTAGCGACAAAAAGCTAAAGAATGGCGACATCGTCAATCTTGACATCACCACCATCAAAGATGGTTTCCACGGAGACACCAGCCGCATGTACTACGTCGGCGAGCCGTCTATCCAAGCCAAGCGGTTGTGCGAAAGTACCTATCTGGCGATGTGGCGCGGCATCCGTGCGGTCAAGCCGGGGGCCACCTTGGGCGACATCGGCTTCGCGATCCAAAGTTATGCCGAAAGCTTGGGTTATAGCGTAGTACGCGAATTCTGCGGCCACGGCATCGGTCGTCGCTTCCACGAAGAACCACAAGTGCTGCACTACGGCAAAGCTGGCACTGGCCTGCGCCTTGAGCCAGGCATGATCTTCACCATCGAGCCGATGATTAACGCGGGCAAAGCCGGCATCAAGCAATTGGGCGATGGCTGGACAGTGGTCACCAAGGATCACAGCCTGTCGGCACAATGGGAGCACACCATCCTCGTCACGGAAACGGGCTTCGAGGTGCTGACGCTATCTGCTGGAGCACCCGAGATTCCAGCTTAAGCGCACCTGCTGTGACTCCCGCCGACATCCGCATCAGC
The DNA here is from genome assembly GCF_000974685.2 of Ferriphaselus amnicola. Taxonomy (NCBI): domain Bacteria; kingdom Pseudomonadati; phylum Pseudomonadota; class Betaproteobacteria; order Nitrosomonadales; family Gallionellaceae; genus Ferriphaselus; species Ferriphaselus amnicola. The sequence goes on along the minus strand of NZ_AP018738.1, from coordinate 366,190 downwards.
CTGAAAGCCGCCCGTGAGGCGCTGCAACAGCGCTACGCCGCCAAGGCGATGTCGCCGCAGCGTCTATTACGTGCGCACTCCCATCTGGTGGACGAGCATCTACGCCTAGTCTGGCAAAGTTTAGCGATGCCACCGGAGCTGGTACTGGCGGCGGTGGGCGGGTACGGTCGTGGCGAGCTTTTTCCTAAGTCCGACATCGACCTGCTGATCCTGCTGCCGGATCAGCCCGACGCTCCCTTGCAAGAACTTCTGCGTCAGTTGGTCGGCATATTGTGGGACATCGGGCTAGAGGTCGGCCACAGCATCCGTACCGTCGGCGACTGCATGGCTGAATGTTCGGATGTCACGGTGCAAACCAATCTGCTGGAGGCGCGCCTCATCACTGGCGCCCCTCGGTTGTTCGAGGAAATGCGCCTAGCTTTAAGCGACCACCTCAATCGCCGCTCCTTTTTTCTCGCCAAACAACAGGAACAGGCAAAACGCCATGCCCGCTTCCTAGACAGCGATTACAACCTCGAACCGAACCTGAAGGAAAGCCCCGGCGGACTGCGTGATTTGCAAACGGTGTTGTGGATCAGCCGCGCCAGCGGCTACGGCAGCACGTGGCGAGAGCTGGCTGATGCTGCACTGATCTCGCCCTCCGAAGCGCGTGCTATCGCTCGCCACGAAGCTTTGCTACAAACGCTGCGCATCCGTTTGCACTATCTGTCTCGGCGCCGCGAAGATCGACTGCTATTCGACCACCAAGCCGCACTGGCCGAGCAAATGGGCATCCGCGCACCCAATGCGCGTCGCGCCAGCGAGCAGTTGATGCAACGCTATTACCGCACTCGCCGTGCCGTACGCCTGCTCAACGAAGTCCTGCTGCAAGCCTTGCACAGTCGCTTGTTCCCAGAAAGCGGCGCGACCTACCCGCTGAACGCACGCTTCATCGCCCGCGATACGCTGCTGGAAGCACGCGACGAAGCGCTGTTCGAACGTGAGCCGTCAGCCTTATTGGAGTGCTTCCTGCTGCTACAACAACACCCGCGCCTGACCGGATTTTCCGCGCCTACACTACGTGCGCTATGGCGCGCGCGTCCGCTCATCAACGCCCAGTTCCGCCGCGATCCGCACAACCGCGAACTGTTCATGCGCATCTTGCGCCAACCGCAAGGGCTGACTCACGCACTGCGACTGATGAACCGGCTGGACGTACTCGGTCGATACCTGCCGGCGTTCGGACGCATCGTCGGCCAGTTGCAGCATGATCTGTTCCACATCCACACCGTGGACGAGCATATCCTGATGGTGGTGCGCAATCTGCGCCGCTTCACCGTACCGGAGAAAATGCACGAGTTCCCGCTGTGCAGTCAGCTGTTGCGCGACTTCGCCCGCCCGGAAGTGCTCTATATCGCGGGGCTGTTCCACGACATCGCCAAGGGGCGCGGCGGTGACCATTCACAGCTCGGACGTGCTGATGCCGACCGTTTCTGCCGCCAGCATGGCCTGAGCAGTGAAGACCGCGAGCTGGTGATCTGGCTGGTCGAGCAGCATCTGGCTATGTCGTCCACCGCACAGAAGCAAGACTTGAGCGATCAAGACGTGATCGCCGCCTTCGCCGGCCGCATCCGCAACGAACGCCACTTGGTCGCGCTCTATCTGTTGACCGTGGCCGACATACGCGGCACCAGCCCTAAAGTCTGGAACGCATGGAAAGGTAAGCTGCTGGAAGATCTATTCAACGCCACACGCCGTTACCTGACAGGTGGCAAGATCGCCGACCAAGTGGGCGAAGCGCGCGAGGCAGCACGGCAAACGCTGGCGTTGTACGCCATTGCACCAGAAAGCTATCAATTGTTGTGGGCGCAGCTGGAACACGACTATTTCCTACACCACGAGCCGCATGAGATCGCTTGGCATTCGCGCCTACTGGCACACCGCGTCAACTCAGCTGAGGCTGTGGTTAAAGCACGGCTGTCGCGCATCGGCGAAGGCATTCAGGTCATGGTCTATAGCCCGGATCGGCCCCACTTGTTCGAGCGCATTTGTAGTTTTTTCGCTGGCATGAACTACAACATCGTCGAAGCCAAAGTACATACCACTCAACATGGGTATGCCTTGGATAGCTTTCTGGTGATGGATGCTTCGGGCGACAAGACACCCTACCGCGACGTAATGAGCTATATCGAACACGAACTGGCACAGCAGATCATCCAAGGCGGCGCACTGCCTTCTGCTCGGGGTGGGCGCGTCAATCGCCAACTCAAGCACTTCCCCATCACACCGGAGGTCATCATCGAGCAGGACGAGAAAGGTCGCCATCTCTTGTCACTGATCGCAGGCGATCGCCCCGGCTTGTTGGCGCGCATCGCACGTGTACTCACCAGTCACGACATGACCGTCCGTAGCGCAAAGATCAATACCTTGGGTAGCCGCGCAGAAGATAGTTTCTGGATCGCTGGGCCGGAATTGGTAACGCCTGCTCGGCAGCAGGCGTTACGGGAAGATCTACTCGCCAACCTAGCCTAAACTCAACTCTTGGCTTCAGCACTCCCGATGGGCGACACCAAGTTGATGGCAAAGTGGGTCAGCTGACTAGCCGAACTAAGATTCAGTTTACGTTTGATATTGGCGCGATGGGATTCGATGGTCTTCGAACTGCGCATCATCTTGAACGCAATCTCGCCCGTCCCCAAACCAAGACCGATCAGGTGCAACACCTCGAATTCAGTCGGGGTCAAACTGCTTATCGGCGAAGCTTCGCTCTTTCCACCGGTCATCTTCTGAACCAATCGAGTACGCAGTTGATCGCTGATGTATATCTCGCCACTCAATATCAGCCGAATGGCATGCAGAATGGTACTGGTCGCCACTTGCTTCATCAGATAGCCGCGCGCGCCCGCCTTCAGCGCCAACTCCGCATAGACTGCCTCGTCATGCATGGACATGATGAGTACCGGCAAGTCAGGAAAGTCCACATGGAGTTTTTTTAACAGATCGAGGCCAGACAGCCCAGCCAGTGACAAATCGACGATAGCCAAGTCGTGCTTGCACTCTTTGTTCGCCAACATCGCTTGATTGATATCACTCGCTTCATGGCAGACATGCAATTCCGCTTCGCGATTGATCAACATGGATATGCCCTCGCGCACGATTGGATGATCATCTACGATAAGGATGTGAGCCTTATTTGTCTCAGTGTATTGCATCTACTTCCTCCCAGTTTGTAGCAATTCGATCTTCACACACAGGCCTCCATTGACGACTGCGTCCATAGCTAGCGAAGCTCCTATCATATCTGCGCGATAACGCATCGTGTGCATACCCAAGCCACTGTTCGTTTCCAAGCTCGATAAATCAACGCCACTACCGTTATCACAGATCATGATAGCGATGCCGGCACTCGTCTTGGCAACCGTCAATTTAATTTTCGTCGCACGGCCATGTTTAACGGCATTGCTGATTGCTTCTTGGCAGATCCGGTAAAGATGGATCACTTGATTGGAGTCATCCACCTCGCAAGTCTCATCGAATACCAATTCGCATTCTAGCTGGAAAATAACGCTCACTTCACGGCTCAGCTGCCCCAACATCTCGCGCAAGCCATACCCCATCAATTCCACTGGATACAGGCTATGGGCCAAGCGACGCGTCTTCGCCACCGCGTCATTGACCAAGTCGGTGATCTTGGCTGCCGCGAGCTCCTCGTCCGGCAACTGCAAGGCCATCAATTTCTGCGACAACACCTGAGTCATGAATGCGATACCTGTCAACTGCTGCCCAAGATCGTCATGCAACTCCTGACCGATGCGCTGCTGAGTCTCTTCGCTGATACTGATAATGCGCCGCTCCGCCATGCCAGCCCGCTCCAAGGCCATCTGAGCTGACTGCCGTGCTGCACCCATCTCACTCACGGCTTTTTTGAACTTCGAAATATCATTGAACACCAGCAACAAGTAGTTGCCTTGCTTCAGTTCGATCTGCCCAAGCGTGGCGATACACCAGATATCTTTGCCGAACTTCGTATGTATCTGCTCCTCGAACTGCCTAGGCACGCCGGTACGCAGCACCTCATCAGCCATCGGCACTAAGCCCGTACCTCGCCACGAGGAAAACCGACGTAAATCTTCCTGCAGCAGATGGCTCAACGTAGTGCCCAATATTTTCGCAGCTGCATCATTGGCCAAGACACACTGACCGCGATCATCAAACACCTCAATGCCTGAGTCAGCCTTACGAATGATCGCTTGATACATTTTAGATAAGTCATCGAGAGCCGCCTCCGCTCTAGCACGCGCCGACAGTTGCCCATCCATCAAGTAGCAAATCAGCAGGTTCACCGTTACATTCGAAAAGAATATCTCCGCGCTTGGCTTCACCTGATGATCGATATTGAACAGCCAAAAAGCATACGTCCTACCCAGCGCAGCAAAAACGGCCATCAAATAAGCAAAGCTTCTATCGACGTACCTCAGTGCGAACAAGGTGGTCAATGCGTACAACAGTGACAAGGGAAGGTCGGGGCCGACGTGGTTGTCAAGAAAGAACAGAACAAACTCAAACGCGAGCACACACAGCGCCAAGTATATCTTGGGTATCTTTGCCATGAGCGCGTCGAACTGATTCATGCTCACATCATACCTCGCACAAGCATGTTTTGCCGCCGAAGCTGCGGACGAGCATCAGTAGTACAATATGCAGGCGGGGTCTCCCGCCTTTTCTTTTGAACATCGAACTATGATCTGGAAACCCAACGTCACTGTGGCCGCCGTGCTAGAGCAGGATGGCAAATTCTTGCTGGTTGAGGAAGAAACCTCCCAAGGTGTATTGTTCAACCAGCCCGCCGGCCATCTTGAAGCAAACGAATCGCTAATCGCCGGTGTAGCGCGCGAAGTTCTGGAGGAATCGGCCTACCACTTCACACCGCGCCACCTGATCGGTGTTTATCGCTGGCACTCCGACGCCTCGAACGTCACGTATCTGCGCTTCGCCTTTTCCGGCGACATCATCAACCATGAGCCGGAACGCAAGCTGGATGAAGGCATCCTGCGTGCAGTGTGGATGGAGCCGGACGAGATCCGTGCCACGCAGTCCCGCCATCGCAGCCCACTGATCTTGCGCTGCGTGGAAGACTATTTGGCGGGCAAGTGCTACCCACTCGATCTGTTAGTTCATTATGATTAAACACGTAGTCGTCGGCATGTCCGGCGGGGTGGATTCCACCGTCACCGCACTGCTACTCAAGCAGCAAGGCTATCAGGTCACCGGCCTATTCATGAAGAACTGGGAGGATGACGACAATTCCGAATATTGCTCGTCGCGGCAAGACCTGATCGACGCGGTGTCGGCGGCCGACCAGATCGGCATCCCCATCGAGGCAGTGAATTTCGCCAAAGAGTACAAGGATCGCGTGTTCAGCTATTTCTTGCGTGAATACGAGGCTGGACGCACGCCCAACCCTGACATCCTGTGCAACTCCGAAATCAAGTTCAAGGCTTTCCTCGACCACGCCATCGCGCTGGGCGCGGATGCCATCGCCACCGGCCACTACGCGCAAGTGCGCGAAGTCGATGGTCTGTTCCAGTTGCTCAAGGCGAACGATGCCAGCAAAGATCAGAGCTATTTTCTGCATCGGCTGAATCAGGCGCAGCTGTCGCGCTCCATGTTCCCGCTCGGCCATCTGCTCAAGTCGCAAGTGCGCGCCATCGCCCGCGAACACGGCCTGCACAACCACGCCAAAAAGGACAGCACTGGCATCTGCTTCATCGGCGAACGCCCGTTCCGCGAGTTCCTCAATCGTTACCTGCCGACGCAGCCCGGTCAAATGGTTACGCCCGAAGGGAAAGTGGTTGGTCAGCATCAAGGATTATCGTTCTACACACTAGGGCAACGGCAGGGGCTGGGTATCGGCGGCGGCAAGGACTCTTCCGGTGAGCCGTGGTTCGTCGCCGCTAAGGATATGGCGAACAACCGCCTCATCGTTGTTCAAGGCCACGACCATGCCGCGCTGCAAGCACACGATCTGACCGCACTGGACATGCACTGGATCAGCGGCGCGGTGCCCGATCTGACCTTCGACTACGCTGCCAAGACGCGCTACCGCCAGCAAGACGCAGCCTGCCGCATCACGCTGACGACGCAAGGCCAGCCACACTTCCACTTCCCCGAAGCGCAGTGGGCGGTGACGCCGGGGCAGTCGGTGGTAGCCTACGATGGGTCGGTTTGCTTGGGAGGCGGAATCATCACTTAAGTGGTGAGCGCAGCCTCCCGCTCATAACGACAAACGATTCATGAAAATTGACAAGGTGACCCTATGAGCCAGCCTACTCAGAATTCAACCAAGCCCTCCTCCGTTCAGCGAACTCGGAGTATCGAGCGCATCGTTCAGGGCGTCGCCACCTCGGACGGCGCAGGAGTTAGCCTCACCCGAGTGCTCACCGGCAAGCTGCAACAACGCCTCGACCCTTTCCTGATGCTGGATGCGTTCGGTAGCGATGATCCCAACGACTACATCGCCGGCTTTCCCGACCACCCGCATCGTGGCTTTGAGACCATCACCTACATGCTAGCAGGGCGGATGCGCCATCGCGACAGCGCTGGGCATGAAGGTTTACTGGAAAATGGCGGGGTACAGTGGATGACAGCCGGGCGTGGAGTGATCCACTCCGAGATTCCCGAGCAAGAGGAAGGCGTAATGGAAGGCTTCCAGCTCTGGCTCAACCTGCCCGCGCGCAACAAAATGATCGCGCCTTGGTATCAGGACTTTGCCTCTAGCGAAATTCCCGAGTTCGTCACAGCGGAGGGTGTCACGGTACGAGTGATCGCTGGCTCCAGTCACAGCATCGCGGGGGCGGTCAACCGCGAGGTGACCGAGCCCATCTATCTGGATGTGCATTTACCCACGGGCAGCACTTTTTCCACCAGCCTGCCAGCCGGCCACAACGCATTCCTTTACGTCTATCGTGGTTCAGCCACCGTAGCTAACACCCAACTGGCATCGCAGCGCATGGGGATTCTGGATAACCCATCTGACAGCGATGGAGTAACCATCAGCGCTAACGAAGCTGCACGTTTGATCTTGGTCGCAGGCCAGCCGCTGCATGAGCCGATCGCCCAATACGGCCCTTTCGTGATGAATACACAGGAAGAGATCCAGCAGGCAGTCGCCGATTTCAGGACAGGACGCTTAGCCTAGGCTCCAATGAAACAGCCCGTGACTAGCACGCGGGCTGATCGATCGGCACACGCGTCCGTTATTCCGGCAACGCGACCTTATTGTCAGTGCTGAACTGGTAGTCTTTGAAGATATGTTCGGCAGTCAATACTTGATAGCTTCCGTCATCTAGCTTGCGGCTGGTGTCTTTCAACCGATAAGTGTAGTGACCGCAGGTCCACAGTTTGAAGTTACGCATGTGGGTACACAGACAGGTCTTGTCCATCACCGAGATCTTCTTCTCGTTAGGGTGCAATTCGACTTCGCGGTTGTACGAATCGATATAGGAGCACTTGCCGTTCGCATCCAAGATGTAGCCATAGGATTCGCAGCCAGGACGAATGCCAGAGCCGATTGCCGGACTTCCCTTTAACATCCGCATCGGATAGCCGGTAGGGGAAACGCCATTGACCTCGATGTCATCCTCACTGGCCTTGAAGTATTCCTGCTGCACGTCTTTAGGCAGGCCGCACTCTGCGGCAACCGTGAAGCGTGTCGCCACTTGTACGGCAGCGGCACCCATCTCTAGGAAGTTGGTCGCGTCGGTGCCGGTGAAGATACCGCCCGCAGGGATGACCGGAATGTCGAGCTGTTCGGCCTTAAGATAGTCGATCACTTCCTGCGTAATGGTACGCAGATCGTATTGCGCCCAATCCATGCCGAAGCCCAAGTGACCTCCGGCCAGCGGACCTTCCACCACCACAAAATCGGGCAAGCGGTTGGTACGGGCATTCTTACGCAAGAAGAGTTGCAATGCGCGCAAGCTGGAGACGATGATGCCCAGTTTGGCATCGCGGAAGCGCGGGTGATCTTCGATCAGCGCGAACGAGCCAAGGTGCAGCCCAGCGGCCAAGGTAATGCCATCAATGCCTGCCGACAGCGCTTCCCACAGGCGCACTTTAAGCGTCTCCTTGGGGGCATTCATGGTCAGCTTTTCCATGCAGTTGATGAACACCATGCCCGTGCCGCGCTTAGCCTCCATCGTCTTACCGACGTGCAATCGAGTGGACTCGGCAATATGACCGAGATCAAACTTGATGTCAGACTTATCGGAATTATTCAGGTTGTACTTGTACTGCTGGAGTTTTTCTTTGACGAAATCGGTGTCATAACGACGATCAGAAACCGTAGGCAACATAGCGTCCGAGATATGCCCCACTCCTCCCAACCGCGCTGCTTCCAGTGCCAACTCTGCGGAAGAAATATCAACGCCCATACCGCCGATCATGATAGGCACCAACTCCTGCTTACCCCAATGCAAGCGGAAATCATCTACTTTTTTGGTCATTATGCGCCCCGAATAGCGGGCTCTCCTCCGTGCGTTGCGAAGGTCCCAGCCCCCGCAATCATTATCAAAATTTGCAGGCGCTATATTACCTTGGAATAGCGGGCGTGTTGCTCTCTGGTGCGCAAGTAATGATCGAACACCATGCAGATGTTGCGAATCAACATGCGTCCGCGCGGAGTAACTCGAATAAACTCTGGAGTCAGCTCCAACAGCCCTTCGGTGACGCGCTGGGCCAACTCGCCCAACTCAACGGCGAAGTATTCATCGAAACGGATGTCCCACTCGCGCTCCAATGCCGCTTTATCCAACTCAAAATGGCACATCAGATACTGGATGATGGCACGGCGCAGCTCGTCGTCACGGCTCAACTCCATGCCTCGCATCACCGGCAACTCGTCACGATCCAGCGCAGCGTAGTAGTCGTCCAGCTCGCGGAAGTTCTGACTGTAAGTCGCGCCGATCTGACCGATGGAGCTTACGCCCAGCGCCAGCAGATCGCAGTCGGAATGGGTGGAGTAGCCTTGGAAGTTGCGATGCAAACGGTGCTCGCGCTGCGCCACTGCCAACTCGTCGCTCGGCTTGGCAAAGTGATCCATGCCAATGTACAGGTAACCGGCATCAGTCATAGTCTGCACGGCCAGACCGAGAATCTCCAACTTCACTTGTGCGATGGGCAGATCAGCCTCATTGATACGGCGCTGCGGCATAAACACCGTCGGCAGGTGGGCATAGTTATAGATTGATAGGCGATCAGGGTCTGCGGCGATGACCTTTTCTAGGGTACGCTTGAAACCTTCCACAGTTTGCTTGGGCAGGCCATAGATCAAGTCGATGCTGACCGACTGGAATCCATTGGTGCGCGCAGCATTGATGACACGCAGCGTCTCTTCCTCGCTCTGGATACGATTCACCGCCTTCTGAACTTCGGAATCGAAATCTTGTACGCCAATGCTGATGCGATTAAAACCAAGTTCGGCCAGCAATTCGATGGTCTCATCGCTTACCTTGCGCGGGTCGATCTCAATGGAATACTCGCCGTCATCGACCAGATCGAATAGACGACGGGTCGCGCCCATCAAGGCGCGCATCTGCTCGTGGGTAAGGAAGGTCGGCGTACCACCGCCCCAATGCAGTTGCTCGACGCGCTGGCGCTCTCCACCCATGATGGCCGCCTGCATTTCCATTTCCTTGATGACGTACTGGATGTACTTCTCGGACTTGCTAAAGTCTTTGGTGATGACCTTATTGCAGCCGCAGTAGAAGCACAGCGTGTTGCAGAACGGGATATGGAAGTACAGCGACAAAGGACTGCGTTTCGCATCCGCTCCGCGCTTCTTCAGCCACGCGATGTAATTGGAAGGACCGAACTCTTTGCTGAAACGATCAGCAGTCGGGTAAGAGGTGTAACGTGGGCCATTACGATCCAGCCGCCGTATCAATTCCAAATCCACTTCAAGTGGCTGCAAGGCAGCTGTATCTCCCACTTAATTACTCCTGATAACCTGATTTTTTGAACCGGGCACTATGCCAGCGCCATTCGTTTACGAATTTGATGTAAATCAAAATCCGTGTCATATTACCATCCACCTGAGAAGTCACGGAATTCATCTTGCAACAAATCGTCGGTCGCTCCCATCTTAAAGTCACCTGTTCAGTATGTAGTCTGCGTGAATTATGCATGCCACTCGGCCTAAGCGATGCCGAAATGGAGCTCCTGGAATCGCTTTCCAGCCCTAAGAGCACCTTCAAGCGTGGGGATTTTCTATATCGAAGCGGAGATCGATTCACTTCGCTCTACGCTATCCGCATGGGCTTTTTCAAGACCCAAGTACTGCATGAGGATGGACGGGAGCAAGTGACCGGCTTTCAAATGGCTGGAGAGATTATCGGATTAGATGCGATCAGCTCAGACATCCATGCCTGTGATGCGATCGCACTAGAGGATTGCGAAGTCTGTGAGTTGCCATTTGCCCAACTGGAAAGCTTGAGTCGAGACCTACCCATACTGCAACGCCATCTACATAAACTGATGAGTCGAGAGATCGTGCGCGACCAGAGCATCATGCTACTCCTAGGCTCCATGCGTGCCGAAGAGCGTCTCGCTGCCTTCCTACTCAATCTATCCGAACGCTTTACTGCACGCGGCTACTCACCCACACAGTTCCAGTTGCGTATGTCACGCGAGGAGATCGGTAGCTACCTAGGCTTGAAACTGGAAACCGTCAGCCGAGCCTTCTCTCATTTCCAAGAAATCGGACTGATCAAAGTCCAAGTAAAGTCTATTCACATTCTCAATCCAGCAGGTTTACAGGAATGCTTGAATAAGTCGCGTTAAGTTTGACAGCCAAAGGGGTTGAGTGGATTATTCGCCCCTTGATTTAATCACCGGAGACTATACAAAATGGAACAGCAAGTCAGCGCCGATGAAATTGTCCGTGCCAAGCAATTGCACTCGTATTTACTGTTCGACTTTATCGTCGTACACGTTTTCATCTTTGTACTCGCGCTCAGTCTTTTTAAGACCAGCCCGCTCCCGATCATTCTCATGCCCATCCTTTCCATCGCCTTGCTGGGCAATGTGATCTTTCGTGCACAGCGTGCACTCACCCAAGAGACATCAGAGTTTGTGCTATGCCACAAACTCCTCGCCGGCAAACGCGCCAAACTCTTTCTGATCCTTTTTCTCGTTACAGGATCATTCACGGCGTTCTGTATTTTTGGCGGCGCTCAGTTTGGCATGAGCAAGATCACCAGTTATGCGCTAGCTGGCGGCATCGGGCAACTACCATTTATGGTCGCCTTGTTGGCTCTAGTGGTTCTAGAGTTTGACGCAGAGCATCAATGCAAGAGCGGCAAGATCCCAGCCGCAGCTTTGGCGCTTCGCCCCACCCGTCAGGACGATTAACAACTCATGGATAAGAAAATAATTTTGGGCGTAGTCGGCTTGATTGCAGTGACGATCACGCTGCTGCTTGCTCTACCCGACAACTCGGTCAGCACACCTGACACCTTGCCTTGGCACATCACCCACCCTACGCCTGACACCACTCGCGTCTTTGGCGTCACACTCGGAGTCGCTTCGCTCGCCGAAGCCGAGAAGCAGTTCAAGGAAGAAGCTGAGATCAGTTTGTTCAAGCCCCAAGATGGCGAGATGAGTGTGGAAGCGTTCATTGAGGAAATCAACTTCAATGGCCTGAAAGCCAAACTGGTACTTACCGTTGCCCTGTCTGCCGAGGAGATGACGGGCATGTTCAACCGAGGGCTGCGCATGAACAGCACCGGCAGCGGCAAACGCATCACGCTAGCTCCCGACGATCTGGAAACAGTTCGTAAATCAACCGTTGTTAGCCTGACCTACCTGCCTAATGTCCGATTGGAAGAAAGCATCCTCGCCAAACGCTTTGGCGAACCGGCAGAACGCATCTTGGAAACCAAGAACGGCGTGACCCACTGGCTTTATCCGCAGCACGGCCTCGACATCATCTTGGGCGGAAAAGAGAAACCTGTCCTTCAATACCTGCCACCTAAGAACTTCGCCTTGCTGCGTACACCGCTACTGACAAATGGTGAAGTTGTAAAGTAACGCTAGGTACGTATTACTTAGGCGCAGCCGAGTCATCACTCGGTTGCGCTTTTTTCTTGGGCTGACTCAGCAGCATCGCATCTTCATCATCGTCCAACAGAATGCGACTGGCATTACCTTCCATATCTTCGTACTGCCCCTTCTTCACCGCCCAGATCAGAATAGCAACAAAGACTAGACCAAAGAAGGTCATCCCTGGGATGAGACTGTAAATCACGTTCATTGTGTCTTTTCCTTGAATAGATTGCGTATGCGCGCTGCATTACCGATCACCAACAGTGAGCTCAATGGCATCGTGATCGCCGCCATCAGTGGAGTCACATGACCAAGCATCGCCAGCGGCACCATAATGCCGTTATACACGAACGATAAGCCGATGTTCTGCTTGATCGTACGCAAGGTACGGCGCGACAACAAGGTGGCCAGACGCACCTTATCCAGCTCATTCTGCATCAGCACAATATCGGCACTCTCTACCGACACATCGGTGCCTGAGCCCAACGCAATGCCCACATCCGCGCGGATCAGCGCAGGCGCATCGTTCACGCCATCGCCCACCATCGCCACGACCTTGCCTTGCTGCTGCAACTGATGGATCACACTATCCTTGTCTTGAGGCAGCACTTCTGCAATCACCTCCATACCACCCAATTGGCGCGCGATCGCTTCCGCCACCGCTTTGCGATCACCGCTCAACAAGGTCATACCTATCCCCGCCACCCGCAAGGATTCAATCAAGCCTTGCGCATCAACGCGCAACGTATCGGCCAGCACGATCACCGCCATATGCTGTCCGGCCACAGCCAGATGGACGCAGGTCTTAGCTTGAGCTTCCAAATCGCCCAAGGGGTGCAGGAGTGAGTCATTCGGTGCCACTGACATCTTTGCCAGCCACTCTGCCGTACCGATGAGCACCGTGCGACCATCGACGAGGGCCTCAACGCCCGCCCCCGGTGTCGCATGGAAGCCTTCGACTACCGCCTTGCGATAGATCAGCTCCCGCTCGTCAGCCTCTCTGACGATCGCGTGTGCCACACTGTGCTCAGAATAGCGCTCGACACCTGCCGCCAAGGTAAGCAGCGCCGCCTCATCTTGCTCCGCCGCCACCAGAATCTGCTCCACACGCATCTTGCCCTCGGTCAGAGTGCCGGTCTTGTCGAACACGAAATGAGTCACCTTGGACAAGGTCTCTAGCACCACGCCATTCTTGACCAGAATGCCATGTTTGGCTCCCAAACCTGAGGCGACCGCAATCGACATCGGCGTCGCCATGCCCAACGCACAGGGACAAGTGATGATCAGCACGGAAGTCGCAGCCATCAGCGCGATCTCGAAATGTTCCGACCAGAAGTAGAAGGTAAGGCTGGCACAAACCAGCGTAGCCAACACGAACCACGGCACGATGGTATCGGAAATGCGCTGGATGGGCGCCTTAGAGGACTGCGCCTCCTCGACCAAGCGAATGATCTTGGCCAGCATGGAGTCTTGCGAGGCGGCACGTACCTCAACCACCAATACGCCGCTGCCATTGATAGTGCCTGCGGCCACGCGATCACCGACTTGCTTGCGAACTGCCATTGACTCGCCACTCAACATTGATTCATCGACCGAGCTCTGACCTTCGCGTACCAAGCCATCCATCGGCACCTTGTTGCCCGGCTTGACTACAACGCTCTCACCGATCTGCACTGCACGCACTGACACGATCTTCTCTTCGCCGTCGCGCAACACCGTGGCAACGCGCGGCTGCAAATCCATCAGACGGTTAGTGGCCGCCACGGCCTGATGACGATACATCCCTTCTAGGTAACGCCCGATCAGAATCACAAACGTCAGGTTGGTGACCGTATCGAAATACACCTCTCCCGCCCCACCCAAGGTCACATAAAGTGAATAGATGTAGGTAACCGACAGCCCAATGGCGATAGGTAGATCCATGGTCAAGCGCGCGTTACGCAAGCCACTCCACGCGCCTTTGTAGAACGGGAAGCCCGAATACAGCAAAGTCGGAGTCGCCAGTGCACACGCCATCCAATGAAAGAAGCTGACGAACTGGCCACGATCCGCGCCACTGTAAAGTGCAATGGCGATCAAGTTTAGGTTCATCATGGCAAAGCCAGCGAAGAACAAACGGAACAGCATCGCCCGATTGCTGCGCTTCATCGCCCCTTCCGCCGCCTCTGGATCGTAAGGAATGCCTGAATAGCCTATTTTGGAGAGTTCATGAATGACAGTCGAGAGCTTGAGACGACTATTGTCCCAACGCAAATGCAGACGCTTGCCCGCCAAATTGACGTTTGCCGTCAGCACTCCTGGTAAACGCATCATGCTGCGCTCGATCAGCCAGACGCAGGCAGCACAGTGGATACCCTCAACCAAGAGGTGAGTGTCACTCAGCTCGCCTTTTGAGTGAACGAAGTCTTCCTGCACTTCGTCGAGATCGTACATCTCGATGTCTCTAGGCGGCGTGGGAGGAGGTGCCAACAACGTGCCCTGTGGGGTACGCTGATAATAGCCTTGCAGATTTGCTTGGTAAATAGCCTCGCACACCGACTGGCAGGCGAAGCAGCAGAAATCACGACTTGCTCCGTCGAGTTGACTCCGAAACTCAGCGTCATCCGCTATCTTCAGCCCACAGTGAAAGCAATCCAGATTGTGTGGTGCGGCGGAAGTTTGTGGCATCAAGCGTACCGCTATGGTTGTTTTGGAATCTCGACAAAGACCTTCTGTTCCATGTCGAACTGGCGGCCCTCATGCGTAACCTTGATGAGCAAATCCCAATTCCCAGCGCGGGAGAAACTCACCCCTCCCTCGTAATGTCCCGGTGACTTTTCAAACAGCTCAGCTTTGGTATCAAAGCTGGGATCGCCGGGCCATTGTGCGTTGATGATTACCTGCCCACCCTGAATCGGCTTGCCTTCACGACTCGTCAAATCGAACCTAAGATCGGCAGGGCTAGCCAGCAGTATGAATTTTGCCGCTCCCGGATCCGCCAGTGGGTCATTCTGCAACTGGTGGGGCGAGTATAGCTTGGCCTGCCAGCCCAAGGTCGAGCGCTCTGCCTGTTGCTGAACCCACTTAGCGTCGTATTGATTGTGAGCTCGAACATTGTAATCATCGTCCAGAACGCGCACGGGGTGTTGCGTCACATTCCAGTAGAACTTGATGTTGATGACCACACCCGCCAGAACCACGGCAAGCAGTCCGAATACCCAAGGATTGCGCCAGCCTTGCTTGTTCTTTTGCGAAATCATTTCAATACCTCGACTCGTAATGCTTGCACTGTAGTTGAATCTAGAATCAACGCTTCGGCCCTGTGAATACCGTATCGTACTCAGCCTTCATGTTTGGATCTTCGACATTCTCAACGCGGAACTGCAACTTAGTAACTTCGCGTGTCAGATTCTCCTCGGGAGCCTTGACGAAAATCGTGAAGCCCGATGCCTTGCCGTGATGCACCAACTGCTTTTTATCACTATCAACAATGACCTGCCCCTTCACTCCACCCTCAGCGCTCACCTTCACGTACAAGTCTTTGTCGGTCTTATTAAGCACCTTGAACATGTACTTATTCTGAATCGAACCATCACTCATGCGCACGAACAAGGGTTGACGTTCCGGTGCCACACGCAAGGTCAGCGTACCCAAATGGCTTAGACCATAGACGATACCCATCAAGGCGATCAGTAGAATCCCGATGTACACCAAGGTTCTAGGGTGTTGATACAGCTTCTTGACCGGCACGCCATTCACTTCATCCAGAGTCATGTAGCGGATCAGTCCGCGAGGGCGATCAATCTTGTCCATGATGGAATCGCAAGCATCTAGGCAAAGACCACAGGTGATGCAGCCTAGTTGTTGGCCCTGACGAATATCCACACCTGTCGGACAAACTTGAACGCACTGGAAGCAGTCGATACAGTCTCCCTGCTTAGGTTCATCAGCACTCGCAGCGCCTTTACGTAGACGACCACGAGGCTCACCGCGCTTCTCATCATAGGTAGGCATCAATGTCTGCGCATCACACATCACCCCCTGAATACGAGCATACGGACACAACCACAAACATGTCTGCTCACGTAGGTGGCCTGCCAAGAAATACGTACCCAGCGTAAAGGCAACTAAAGTGGCGCCTTCAATCATCGACAAATTGAAGTGCAGCAGATTTCCCCAGAATACATGAGCATCTTCGAACCAGATGATGACACTGATCCCAGTTAGAAGCGAAATCAACAGCCACAGGGTGTGCTTGAATGCCTTTTTGCCGAACTTGGCACCGGTCATCGGGGCTGCATCCAGCTTATGACGAGCGTTTGGAGCACCTTCAATCTTCTCTTCGATCCAAGTGAATAAATCAACCCAGGTGGTCTGGAAGCAGAAATAGCCGCAGAACACGCGCGACGCCACTGAAGTCACTGCGAACAACGTCATGGCAAGTAGCAGCAATAGCAGAGATACCATCCAGATATCTTGCGGCAGAATGGTCAGCCCAAAGATATGGAACTGGCGATCATTGACGTCCAGAATCAATGCTTGCTTGCCATTCCAGCGCATATACGGAGCAAGAAACAGGATCAGCCAGAACGACTCCGTGAAGTATTTAATCGAGCGATAAAAGCCAGGCATGCGTTTGGCATGAATGGTCTTCTCTCCCATATTGACGGCCCACTCCTCATGCTCGCTATACAGTCCAGTTTCGTTACCCACACCAGAGTTTGATTTCTGCACCGGCTCGCTCATAACTGCTCCTAAATTGTGTTAATGCCTATTTTCTAGACTAGTCCGAAGAATACGCTGCGCAAACTCTCAAGCGAAAACTGGCGCAGTGTATTCCTGCCAAATAATAAATCAAGAATAAAAAAGGAGGAGGCTAGCCTCCTCCTTTTGGGGAACAATAGTATTACTTGTCGCCGCGATTCTTTACTTTCGCGTTGTAGAACAACCAACTCAACGCAGCAATCACCGCGCCGAATGCGCCGGCTGTGCCGATCATCAAGCCCCAATATACGAAGTCATGTGACATATCAATTTTCCTTTCAAAAACCCGCACAGCTCTCACCGTGCGGTTATAGACCAATGGATACTTACTTGGCTACGGCTTCGGCTGCAGGAGCATCAGAAGCAGCGGCAGCAGCTTCAACTGGAGCAGGAGCTGCTTCAGGTGTACCACCACCGAACTTGTACACGTACACAGCCAGTTTCTTCATCTCAACAGCAGACAGCTTACCGCCTGCGGTGAAACTAGGCATCACAGCAACGCGAGCATCCTTGTCGCCGGAGTTCACGCCATAAGTGATGGTTTGCTTGATCCCTTCCACAGACCCATCGAAACGCCAGATCTTGTCGGTCAGGTTAGCAGAACCCATGGCTTGAATACCCTTACCATCTTCACCGTGACATGCCGTACAACCTTTCTCTGCGAACAGAGGGTTGGCCGTAGGAGTACCCGCTGCAACGGAATTAGCCAGCGAGTCGATTTCAGCTGCGGACAGCATGTCCTTATGGGCAACCATCATGCCTTGACGACCGCCGGTGATGGTTTCGTGGATAGTGTCCACGGTACCACCAAACAGCCAATCATCGTCATTCAGCACAGGGGCCATCAGACCTTGCTCACGCATGGCGAACTTGCCAGCCTGAATCGTACCCACGCCGTTCTGACCGTGACATGCAGCACAATTGTCACTGAACAGAACCTTGCCGGAACGAATCACATACTCAGACAGTTCAGCATCAGCCAAAATTGCAGCCGGCGTCATGTCCTTCAGCTTGTTTTCGTACTTGGCACGTGCGTCATCCAATACCTTTTGATCAGCAGCCAACTCATTGATCGCTGTCCACTTACCAGAACCTGGCAAGCCGACACCTTCAAAGAACGTTCCAGAAACGGCAATTGGAACAGCCGGATACATCAAGAAGTACACACACACCCAAATTGCACTAGCAGTCAGACCAAGCATCCACCACTTAGGTGGCTGATTGGTAAAGTCCGCCAAATCATCATCCCATACATGTCCCGTGGTAGGCACGCCACCAGCAGGGTTGTGATTGTCACTCATTTTTTATCTCCCGAATTGTTGTACTCGCCGTCTTCTCGCAGAGCCATATCGCTCTGCGAGTTGAACGCATCCTTGTTCCTAGGATTGAACACCATCACATAGACCACAACCATCGCAACGAACGTGCCCACGGCAAAGAAAACACCCAGCCAGTCGTTACTGGTCATTGCTGCCCAGTCCGTGTGTAGGTAGTCCATCAATTTAGTCACGGTAGTTCACGCCTTCTTCAAACTTCACGTGATTACCCAAGGATTGCAGGTATGCGATGACTGCATCCATCTCAGTTTTCCCTTCGACAGAGGCTTTAGCACCAGCGATTAGCTCGTCGGTGTAAATTGTCTTCGGCACTGGGTTGAATGGCATCTTGGTCATTACTTCCATAGTCTTGGCAAGCTTATCGCCATCAACCGGTGCATTTTCCAAGAAGAAGTAGTTCGGCATCACAGATTCAGGAACCACATCACGCGGATACTTCAAGTGCTTGCGGTGCCATTCATCGGAGTATTTACCACCAACACGTGCGATATCCGGCCCAGTACGCTTAGAACCCCACTGATAAGTGTGATCATACATAGACTCTTCAGCGATTGAGTAGTGACCATAACGATCCTTCTCATCACGGAACGGACGAATCATCTGCGAGTGACACAGGAAGCAACCTTCGCGAATGAATACTGCACGACCTGCCAGCTCTAATGGCTTGTGAGGACGCACGCCATCGCCAGGCTGCCAGTCATCCATAGTCTTATGCTCGGATGTAGCTGGATTCCAGACGATCTTATCCATCGGGATAACATTGCCATTGGTGTCTTTGTGCTGGGTACCATTAAAAGTACCGTCGCCACCCGACATACCTGTGTTAGGCAGATAAAACAGAGGCACGATTTCCACGATACCGCCAACTGCAACTGCAACAGCGGTAAGGATGAACATCAAGAGCGTATTTCGCTCAATGCTGTCTTGGAACTTGGTTGAATAAATGTGATCGTGATCAGACATGTCTCTCTCCCTTATGCTCTTGCCGCAGTAGCGCTAACGCCGCGTGCAGCACCTGCTTGACGCACGGTCATGATCACGTTGTACAGCATGATCCATGTGCCCAGATTGAAAATCGCACCGCCAACAGCACGCATCACGTAGTAAGGATGCATTGCGGATACAGATTCAACGAAGGTATAGGTCAATGTGCCGTATTCGTCATAATCACGCCACATCAGACCTTGCATAATGCCAGACACCCACATCGCAACGATGTAAGTAACTGCACCGATCAAGGCAACCCAGAAGTGCACGTTCACCAGCTTTTCAGAATACATCTCGGTATTCCACAGCTTCTTGACCATGTGATAGATCGCGCCGAAGGAGATCATGGACATCCAGCCCAGAGCACCTGCGTGTACGTGACCCACGGTCCAGTCAGTGTAGTGAGACAGCGCATTCACAGTCTTGATCGCCATTACAGGACCATCGAATGTGGACATCGCGTAGAACGCCATCGCAGTCACCAAGAAGCGCAGGATGTAGTCGGTACGCAGCTTGTCCCATGCACCGGACAGAGTCATCATACCGTTCATCGCACCACCCCAAGATGGGATGATCATCGCCAGAGACACAGCAGCACCCAAGGAACCAGTCCAGTCAGGCAGTGCGGTGTATTGCAGATGGTGAGCACCCAGCCAAACGTAGCCGAAGGTCAGTGTCCAGAAGTGCAACACAGACAAACGATACGAGAACACAGGACGACCGGATTGCTTAGGAATGAAGTAGTACATGATACCTAGGAAACCACCGGTCAGATAGAAACCAACCGCATTGTGACCCCACCACCATTGAATCATCGCATCTTGTACGCCAGAATAGATTGAGTACGAAGTCGCCCAATCCACTGGAATTGCCATGCTATTCACAACGTGCAGGTAAGTGATCATAACGATCATACCCATCGTGAACCAGTTAGACACATAGATGTGCGAAGTCTTGCGAATCGCTGTGGTCATGATGTGATTCAGACCAAACGACAACCAGACAACGGCGATCATGATGTCACACCACCAAGGCAGCTCGGCATACTCCTTACCTTGGGACAAGCCCATAGGCAAAGTGATGACCGCACTAACGATGATCAGATTCCAACCCCAGAACGTGAACCATGCCAAGCCATTACTCCACAGCTTGGTCGCTCCTGTACGCTGGACGATGTAAAAACCAGTCGCCATCAGCACACAGCCGCCAAACGCAAAGATCACTGCATTGGTATGCAATGGGCGCAGGCGTCCAAAAGTCAGTTGCGGAATATCAAAGTTCAAAAATGGCCATGCCAGTTCTGATGCAACATACACGCCGATTAGCGTGCCTACAACACCATAGATAACAGCCGCAATGGTGAACCATCGGACTATATCCATGTCGTACTTTACCGGTGTCGCTTCTTGAGTAGCTCCCACAGTAGTCTCCTCCCTAGAGAAATTAAATCAAACCAATGAATTATTCACACTTCGCAGTTCAATGAACTGTGAATGATTCACCCTCTTACCTACACAGCTTTACTAGCCGCGACATAATGTCACACCCCGCCGCGACAAGTAAAGCATAAATTGGTTCCAAAATGATCGACACCCGAGTGAAATTCTCCGGTATTACTCACCTTGAGACCGGCCGATACTATTGGATTTCACCTCGGTCATGTTTGATATGGGTCAAGCTTCAGAGATCGATTCCCTAGCGATACTCATTCGGTCGCTACAAGTTTTGCAAGTTGCTCAACTGTCAAATGAGCCCACCCACCCTCAGCTAACTGCAACTCATCCAAGCTAAGTCGCCCAATAGCCACCCGTGACAGCGCTGCGCAATGATTACCTGCGGCAGCCAGCATCCGCTTTACCTGATGGTACTTTCCCTGCTCAAGCACGATTTCCAGTTGATACTCACCTACCGCACTGCATTTTAGTGCAGACAGCGGCGCAGGCTCATCATGCAGCTTGACCCCCTGCAATAGCCTGGCTATCAACTCAGGCTCTATTCGATCATGAGTCGTGGCTACGTAAAGTTTAGGAATATGACTTTTCGGGGATGATTGAGCATGAATGAACGCCCCATCATCCGACATCAACAACATTCCGGTCGTATCGTGATCGAGTCGGCCCACGGGCTGAACATCCCGCCTTCCATACTGTTCCGGCAGCAAACTGAGCACGCCGGGATGATGGCTCGGCTTGCGTGAACATTCGTAGCCCGCAGGCTTATTCACGACCAGATAGACTCGCTCCCGATACAGCCATGACTCCCCATAGACAGAAAATATCAGGCCATCCGTTGCAAACTCGGCTCGATAGTCATCCACGAGTTCACCGGCAACAGCCACCTCCCCCGACTCAAGTAACTCGCGGCACCATTTGCGTGTGCCAAAACCTTGTGTTTGTAGAACACGATCTAAAGTCATTTTTTTCATGCGCGCACTTTAGCAGATGCCATAGAAAAATCCTCCCTTCGCACCTCACCATATTTCTCTCCGGCCAACTTGATAGATTAGATTAAAATCAAATCCTCACCAGAACCGCGTAACCGCACTTCAGGAACCCTGCCTAGCCTCCTTATGAATTTAATCATCCAAGCCACCCACACCATTCCCGCCAACATACTCAACAAATTGGCTGGATTGACGCTCTCCACTCGCACCGAACAGATCGGGACTCACACCTTCCGTTTCTGCAACGCACGTCCACAAGACGATGTCAGCAGCGTTTGCTTCGAGCACCAACTTGATTATGGCTATGTTGATGCTCGCCTGAGCCTATCCGATTTCGGCCTTGTGGTCATGGACATGGACTCAACCCTCATCAATATCGAATGCATCGACGAGATCGCCGACATGCAAGGACTGAAGCCACAAGTCTCCGCGATCACCGAGGCGGCGATGCGTGGTGAGCTAGATTTTTCCCAAAGCCTGACCCGCCGCGTCGCATTATTGGAAGGTTTGGACGAAAGCGCACTTCAGCGCGTCTATGACGAGCGCCTGCGACTTAATCCCGGCGCCGAGGTCATGCTGGCGGAACTGAAGAAGCACGGCATCAAAACCCTGCTAGTTTCCGGTGGTTTCACTTTCTTCACCGACCGCCTCAGGCAGCGACTCGGCCTCGACTTCGCCCACTCCAACACACTGGAGATCATCGACGGCAAGCTCACTGGCAAGGTACTAGGCAAGATTGTCGATGCGCAAGGCAAAGCCGATTGGCTCAACCATGTCCGCGAGGAATTCGAGCTACATCCGCAACAGGTCGTCGCCATCGGCGACGGTGCCAACGACCTCAAAATGATGGCCGAAGCCGCCACCAGCATCGCCTACCATGCCAAACCGGTGGTACGCGCACAAGCCAGTTTCGCGCTCAATTTCGTCGGACTCGACGGCGTGCTTCCCCTACTCGGCCACTGATGGATAAGCTGGATCGTTTTCTGGATCGAGCCGAGGCGCTGCTGGCGCGGCTTGAGCCGCTGCTGCCTAGCGCCAGCTCCTCGACCTCGATAGATTGGAACGTGCACGCCTTCCGCTGGGAGCGCAGTCAACTCCTGCCCTTGCAGCATACGCATCGCATCGGCTTGGCCGACCTCCTCGGCATTCATGACCAGAAGCAACTAATCGCGCAAAACACCCGCCAGTTCGTGCAAGGCCATCCCGCCAACAACGTGCTATTGACTGGCGCGCGCGGCACCGGCAAGTCCTCGCTGGTAAAAGCCCTGCTCAACGAATTTGCCGCTGATGGCCTGCGCGTCATCGAGATCAGCAAGCCAGCGCTGGCCGAACTTCCGCAGATCATCGCCCTAGTCTCAGGCCGTCCCGAGCGCTTCATCCTGTATTGCGACGACCTGTCGTTCAACGCCGAAGAGCCCGGCTATCAGGCGCTCAAAGCCGCGCTCGACGGCTCGTTAACCAGTTTCAGCGACAACTTGCTGATCTACGCCACCTCCAACCGCCGCCACCTGATGCCGGAATTCATGGCCGACAACGCCGCCACGCGCTACGTCGGCGACGAGATCCATCCGGCCGAGAGCGTCGAAGAGAAGATTTCCCTGTCCGAACGCTTCGGCCTGTGGGCCTCGTTCTACCCCTTCAGCCAAGACGATTACCTCGCCATCGTTGCGCATTGGCTGCACCATTTCGGCCTATCCGCCACGCTGGATGGCGACACGCGCCAAGCCGCACTGCAATGGAGTATCCAGCGCGGCTCGCGCAGTGGCCGCGTCGCGTGGCAGTTCGCCCGCGATTGGGCGGGCTCCCGCGCCGTCTGACCTTTCCATGAACACCACCCCACCCGCCAAGACCGTTGCCGTCATCGGCGCAGGCCCCGCTGGGCTGATGGCCGCTGAAGTGCTGGCGATGGGCGGCGTACAAGTCACGGTGTACGATTCCATGCCCAGCGCCGGGCGCAAATTCCTGATGGCGGGCAAGGGCGGGATGAACATCACCCACTCGGAATCGTTCAGCGCTTTCCTTGCCCGCTACGGCTCGCGCAGCCAAGAGATCGATCCGCTGCTGCGCGCCTTCCCGCCTGCTGCCTTACGCGAGTGGATACACGACCTCGGCGTGCAGACGTTCGTCGGCACATCCGGTCGCGTCTTTCCCACCGAAATGAAAGCTGCACCGCTGCTGCGCGCTTGGCTGCATCGCTTGCGCGAAAGCGGCGTGCGCTTCGCCATGCGACAACGCTGGCATGGCTGGGCGGAGGATGGCGGTTTGCGCTTGGTAACGCCCGAGGGCGAAAAAGTGATCCAGGTCGATGCCGTCGTGCTAGCGCTGGGCGGCGGCAGTTGGGCCAAACTGGGTTCGGATGGCACATGGCTGCCGCTATTGGCGGCACGCGGCGTGGAGGTCGCGCCGTTACGCCCGTCCAACTGCGGTTTTGAAGTGCCGTGGAGCGAGCATTTCCGCAGCCGTTACGCTGGCGAACCACTGAAGTCGGTAGCCGCCAGCTTCGGCGGCGTGCGGCGCCTAGGCGAGTGCATGATCGATGCCAGCGGTATCGAGGGCGGACTGATCTACGCGCTGTCCGCCGCGCTGCGCGACGAGATCGAATGCTCAGGCAACGCCACGCTGCATCTGGATCTGCTGCCGGACTGGTCAGCAGAAAAAGTTGCCGCTGCCGTCACCCACCCGCGCGGCTCTCGCTCACTTTCCAGCCACCTTCAAAGCCGCCTAGGGTTAAAAGGTGTGAAAGCCGGACTGCTGCGCGAATGCCTGACATCGGAAGAATTCAACGACCCAGCCCAACTCGCCGCCGCCATCAAAGCCCTGCCGCTACAACTACTCGCCCCGCGCCCGCTGGACGAAGCCATCAGCAGCGCAGGCGGCGTACGCTTCGAAGCGTTGAACGAGAATTTGATGGTGAAAAACCTGTCCGGCGTGTTCTGCGCCGGCGAAATGCTGGACTGGGAAGCGCCGACCGGCGGCTATCTGCTTACCGCCTGTTTCGCGTCCGGCCGGGTGGCCGGACAAGGGGCGCTAGACTGGCTCAAACCCAGTCGCGCGGCTTGAGGAAGGTGTCGTACAGTTCCGCTTCCGGCGTACCTGCTTCCGGCTGCCAGTCGTAGCGCCACTTCACTAGCGGCGGCATGGAAAGCAGGATGGATTCGGTGCGGCCATTCGACTGCAAGCCGAAGATGGTACCGCGATCCACCACTAGGTTGAACTCGACATAGCGCCCACGCCGATACAGCTGGAAGTCGCGTTCGCGCTCGCCGTACGGCGTGTTCATGCGCTTTTCCAGCAGCGGGACGTAAGCGGAAAGGTAATGGTCGCCGACGCTCTGCTGGATGGCGAAACTGGCCTCAAAGCCCGGTGCATTCAGATCGTCGAAAAAGATGCCGCCCACGCCGCGCTGCTCGTTGCGGTGCTTGAGGTAGAAATACTCGTCGCACCACTTTTTGTACTTGGCGTGCAAATCATCACCGAAGGGATCGAGCGAGTTTTTGCAGATCTGGTGGAAGTGCACAGCGTCTTCCTCGAAGCCGTAGTAGGGCGTGAGATCCATTCCGCCGCCGAACCAAAACACCTTGTCGCCGTCCGGCTTGTGCGCCATGAACATGCGCACGTTGGCATGCGAAGTCGGCGCATACGGATTGCGCGGATGCATCACCAGCGACACACCCATCGCTTCCCAGCTGCAGCCCGCCAACTCGGGGCGGTGCGCCGTGGCCGACGCTGGCATCTTGTCGCCCTGTACATGTGAGAACGCCACACCGCCGCGCTCCAGCACATTGCCTTCCTCGATGATGCAGCTGATACCTTCGCCTTTGCCGATGCCGCCCGAACCCGTGGCGCGCGTCCACTTGTCGCGGATGAACTTCTTGCCGTCCACCTGCTCCAGACGATCGACGATGAGTTCCTGCAATTCGAGCAGGTAGGTTTTGACGGCGTTGCTATCCATTGCTTCTCCTCCGGTGTTGGCTCCCCTCGCCCGTTTGCGGGAGGGAACACGATGAGAATCGCTTGCTGCGATTCGATTAATTATTGGCGCACGATTCTACCATCCGCCCACCCCCGAATGCTCGACGGCTGCTTGCGTTTTCCCACCTGTCCCGGCAGCACTCGCACACTCGCTCCGAACAGGTGGCGGCACTCTGCGTAGGTCTTGGCTGGACGCCGACCGCTGAAATTCGCACTCGTCGAGACTAACGCCATACCCGTGCTGCGACACAATTCTCGAGCGACCGGATGCGCCGTCATCCGCACCGCCAGCGTGTCATGTTCGCCACGCAACCAGCGCGGGCAAGTCGGCTTCACCGGCATCAAGTAAGTGATCGCTTGCGCGCCATCCACCACCAGCCTGTGCTCTGCCGCCACATCCAGCGGCAACAAAAAAGGTCGCAACTGGCGCGGCGAACTCGCGATCAGAATCAGCCCTTTCCGTTGTGGCCGCCCCTTGAGCTTCAACAAACGCAGCACCGCCCGCCGATTGCGCGGGTCACACCCAAAGCCGTAGCACGACTCGGTCGGATAGGCGACGAGGCCGCCGCGTTTAAGATGGGCAATCACTGCCGGAGATGGACACACCACAGAAGGCTCCTGAAAACTGCGCGAATGATACCGGAATCGCTCCGCCGCCCGCGTTACAATGCCGCACAATCCACCCAACATTCGGATCACCGCATGACAGAAGAACGCCTCGCCGACCTCGAAACCAAGATCACCTACCAAGAAGATCTGATCGAGGAACTGAACAAAACGGTCTTTCAACAACAGCAAATGCTCGAACGACTTGAAGCGATGTGCGAGACACTCGCCAGACAAATCCGCTCACTGGCCGATGCCGGAAGCGAAGGCAAAGTCTCCAACGAAAGACCGCCGCATTATTGAGATGTAAAAAGGGAAGCGTTACCGCCTCCCTTTTTACACAAACCTGCGTCAATAAGGCAGCTTACTTCCGCCCGATTGCCCGATAGCCGATGTCGCGGCGCATTTGGCTGCCGTCGAAGTGGATGCCGTCGGCGACTTCGTAGGCGCGTTGTTGGGCGCGTTTGACCATGTCGCCCAGCGCGGTGACGCAGAGGACACGACCGCCGCTGGTGACCACTTTGCCGTCTTGCGTGGTGGTTCCGGCATGGAATACGTGGGCATCTTCCTGCGGTTTGGGCAGGCCGGTAATGACGTCGCCTTTGCGCGGGGTTTCGGGGTAGTTGGCGGCAGCCATCACCACGCCCAGCGCAGTGCGTCTATCCCATTCGGCTTCGACTTGATCCAGCGTTCCGGCAATGGCGTGTTCCATCAGCACCGACAGATCGCTCTTCAGGCGCAGCATGATGGGCTGGGTCTCGGGGTCGCCCATGCGGCAGTTGAATTCCAACACCTTGAGGCCGCCGTCTGGCGAGATCATCAGCCCAGCGTAGAGGAAGCCGGTGTAAGTGACACCTTCGGCTTCCATGCCGCGCACGACCGGCATGATGACTTCGCGCATGGCCTTGGCGTGGATGGTCGGCGTCACCACGGGAGCGGGAGAGTACGCACCCATGCCGCCGGTGTTGGGGCCGTGGTCACGGTCGAGCAGACGCTTATGATCCTGACTCGTCGCTAATGCCAAGACATTTTTGCCATCGACTAAGACGATAAAGCTGGCTTCTTCGCCTTCAAGGAACTCTTCGATCACCACCCGCGCACCGGCATCGCCGAGGCTGTTATCGGCCAGCATCATGTCGATGGCGGCGTAAGCTTCCATCTCGGTCATTGCCACTACCACGCCCTTGCCAGCAGCCAAACCATCGGCCTTGATGACGATGGGAGCGCCGTGTTTGTCCACGTAGTCGCGCGCAGCTTCGATGTCGCTGAAGGTCTCGAAAAAGGCTGTTGGGATATGGTGACGAGTCATGAAGCGCTTGGCGAAGTCCTTGGAGGATTCAAGCTGCGCAGCGGCCTTGGTCGGACCGAAGATCTTCTGCTTCTCGGCACGGAACGCATCGACGATGCCCGCCGCCAGCGGCGCTTCTGGGCCGACCACGGTGAATTCGATACCTTCGCGTTTGACGAACTCGATCAGCTCAGGGATGCCGGTGATGGGCAGATTCTCCAACCCGTCTTCCAGCGCCGTACCCGCATTGCCCGGCGCGACAAACACCTTCTGCACCCGCTCGCCCTGCGCCAAACGCCATGCCAGCGCGTGCTCACGACCACCCGAACCTACGACCAGAATCTTCATAACACCCTCAAACGTAGGGTGGGCATCCTTTGCCCACCGTTCATAATTCCGTGTGGGCAAAGATTGCCCACCCTAACCAATATCAGCGGCTCAAGCGATAAATGATCGCGATCGGCGTGCCGCTGGAGCCTGTGCCTGCATCTTGCAACACGAACTCGGCTGCAATGGAAAAGCCCTTGTCCTGCAACTGTTTGAGGAACAAGGCGCAGTTCTCTTTAGCCGCCAGTTCGGGTGTCGCCACCAATGCTGAATTGGAGATGGAGAACGAGCGCAATACGACTGGGCCGCCAGGTTCCGCGTTGCAACGCAGGATGGCTTGCTCACCTGCCAGACTGCTGGTCGCAGCAAGCAAGGCAACCAGCCCGACTATCGACCTCATTGCATTCTTCATCATACTCATGCGTCCTCCTTCGATCTAAACGTGCCTATCGCCCGACGGGCGGGCGATCAGTGACGGAAATGGCGGAAGCCGGTCAGCACCATGGCGATGCCGTGCTCGTCTGCCGCTGCGATCACGTCAGCATCACGCATCGAACCGCCGGGCTGGATCACTGCCTTGGCACCGGCGGCGGCCAGTACGTCGATGCCGTCGCGGAACGGGAAGAAGGCATCCGAGGAAACCACGGAGTTCTCCAAGCTCAGTCCGGCGTTCTGCGCCTTGATGCTGGCGATGCGGGTGGAATCGACACGGCTCATCTGGCCCGCACCCACGCCCAAGGTCTGTCCACCCTTGCAGAACACGATGGCGTTGGACTTCACGTATTTCGCCACGCGCCAAGCAAACAGCAAATCGGTCAGTTGCTCAGGTGTCGGCTGCGCCTTGGTGACGACCTTGAGCTGCGCCAATTGCACGTTCAACGCGTCTGGGCTTTGCACCAGCAAACCACCGCTGACGCGCTTCACGTCCCACTGGTTGTGGGCGTTGGACAGCGGCACGGTCAGCACGCGCACGTTCTGCTTAGCGGCAGTGACCTTCAATGCGGCCTCGGAAGCGGAAGGCGCGATGATGAGTTCGACGAACTGGTTGGCGGTGATCTGCGCGGCAGAAGCTTCGTCCAACTCGCGGTTGAAGGCGATGATGCCGCCGAACGCGGAAGTCGTGTCAGTGGCGTAAGCCAGCTTGTAGGCGTTCAGCGCGTTGTCGGCGATGGCCACGCCGCACGGGTTGGCGTGCTTGACGATGACACAGGCGGGCTGATCGAAAGTCTTGACCAGTTCCCACGCAGCGTCGGCATCGCCGATGTTGTTGTAACTGAGTTCCTTACCCTGCAATTGGGTGTAGTCAGCAATTCCGCCCGCCACGGGATTGAGGTCGCGGTAGAACGCGGCGCTCTGGTGCGGGTTCTCGCCGTAGCGCATGTCTTGCACCTTGGCGAAATTGAAGTTGATCTGCGCGGGGAATTCGCTCTTGCTACCGTCGCTGCCGATGGCGGTCAGGTAGTTGCTGATCATGCTGTCGTACGCGGCAGTGTGCGAGAACGCCTTCTTCATCAGGTCGAAGCGTGTCGCGTCGGAAACCGCGCCGCCGTTGGTTTGCATCTCGGCCAACACGTCACTGTAATCCGCCGGATCGGTGACGATAGCGACATGGCCGTGGTTCTTGGCCGCTGCGCGCACCATGGTCGGGCCGCCGATGTCGATGTTCTCGATAGCGTCTTCCAACGTACAGCCGGGCTTGGCGACGGTTGCCGCGAAGGGGTACAGATTCACCACCACCAGATCGATGGTCGGGATGCCGTGCTTTTCCAGCGTGGCCACGTGCTCGGGCAAATCGCGACGCGCCAGAATCCCGGCGTGAACCTTGGGTTGCAGCGTCTTCACGCGACCATCCAGCATCTCGGGGAAGCCGGTGTAATCGGCGACTTCGGTGCAGGGCACGCCGTTGTCGGCAAGCAGCTTAGCCGTACCGCCAGTGGAGAGGATGTTCACGCCGAGCTGGCTCAGGCTACGGGCGAATTCGAGTACGCCGGATTTATCGGAAACGCTGATGAGGGCTTGTTTGATGGCTGCCATGATTGCTTTCTGTGGTTACTTGATTTTCAAATCTTGGATCTTTTTACGCAAGGTGTTGCGGTTGATGCCGAGCAGCTCGGCAGTGCGCGTCTGATTGCCGCCCGCGTGATGCAACACCGTCTCGATCAGGGGTTTTTCGACACAGCGGATCACCATGTCATAAATAGAACTGGAGGGCTGCTCGCCCTCAAGGTCCTGGAAATATTCATTTACCGAATCTCGCACGTAGCGAGCGATATCATTCTCGCTGACCACGCCACATCCACATTCTTCGCTCATGCTGCCAGCTCCTCCCCGTAATGCAGGCGCTCTCCGCGCTCTAGTTGTAAGTCAAAAAACTCGCAAACCGCTGCCATTTGCGCTTCCGTGGAAGGCAGCTGGTTCATCAGATGACGGAAATGCGCCGAACCGGGCAAACCGCGTGTGTACCAAGAGATGTGCTTGCGGGCGATGCGGGTACCGCTGTATTCGCCATAGAACTCGTACAAATCGCGCAGATGCGCCACCAACACATCACGAATCTCGGTCACGGCTGGCGATGGTAGATGTTCGCCGGTCGCCATGAAATGGGCGATCTCGCGGAACAGCCAAGGACGGCCTTGCGCGGCACGGCCGATCATCACCGCATCGGCACCGGTGTGTTCCAGTACGAATTTCGCCTTCTCCGGCGTAGTGATGTCGCCATTGGCGATGATAGGGATACGCACCTCGGCCTTGACCGCCGCGATGGTGTCGTATTCGGCATGACCGGTGTAAGCACAAGCGCGAGTACGGCCATGAATGGCCAGCGCTTGAATGCCGCAGGATTCGGCGATCTTGGCGATACTGATCGCGTTACGATGGGCTTTATCCCAGCCGGTACGTATCTTCAACGTCACCGGCACGTCCACCGCACCCACCACCGCTTCGAGTAAGGTTTTGACCAGCGGCTCATTTTGCAACAACGCCGAACCTGCCATCACATTACAGATCTTCTTGGCCGGGCAGCCCATGTTGATGTCGATGATCTGCGCACCGTTATCGACGTTGAAGCGCGCCGCCTGCGCCAGCATCTTGGGATCAGCCCCGACGATCTGCACCGAGATCGGATCGACTTCGCCTTCATGGTTGGCACGGCGCCTGGTCTTCTCTGAGCCGTACAACAAGGAGTTAGACGCCACCATCTCGCTCACCGCCATGCCTGCGCCCATCTTCTTGCAGAGGATGCGAAATGGACGATCCGTCACCCCCGCCATAGGGGCAACGATCAGATTGTTCTTGAGTTGGTAAGGGCCGATGCGCATCGGGATTCTCCAAAAGGGGCTGAATTATAAACGAAACTCTTGCCGCTCCCGAAGATGCAAACAGCTATTTTTCGCATAGGTTATAATGACAGCCATGCCCCTATTGCAATCATCCCTATTTCGTTACTGCCTAGCCGCACTTGTGCTGCTAGCGCTTTGGGTGGGCGGCACAGAAATCCATCAAATGCAAAGCACTCAGGATGCTTGCGCCATTGCGCTATCACTCGATGCCGACAGCCACTACGACGACTCTTCGGATCGCGACGTTCCGCTCACTCGGGTTTATTTCACTCATTCAGACTCACTCGCCGACCCTCATTTACAGGATAGAGTGCAGGCCTTTATTCCTAGCCGCTCCTCGCCACCAGATCACCCGCCGCCCGAATCCGTCTGATCCCTTATAGACGCGCAAGCTGACTGGCGTTGTGCGCTGCTGTCCTAGGCGGCACCTTGGATTTTTATGGATTCGATTATGCAAAGAATACGTTACAAAACATTTCAGCTAACCTGCCTGCTTTTGAGCTTATTTGCCCTGCCCGTCTATGCGCAGGCGTTGACCCTGCCCGAAGCGTTGATTTTGGCAGAGCAACACAGCCCTGCCCTCAGAGTTGCCAGCGGCCAACAGCACAGTAGCGTAGCCGCACTGGATACCGCGCGCGCCTTCCCCAATCCCGAGATCGAATACGGCTCTGGTCGGTCGCACTTGATGCCGACCACTCCGCAACCTGGGCGCAACCGTTTGCTGGCATTTTCCCAGCCACTAGAACTTCCGTCGGTACGCGGCGCACGTCAACGGGCAGCAGAAGCCGGCATCGTCTCTGGCTCCGCACTTTTAGACGACGCGCGACTCAATGTGTACGCGCAAGTGAAGCAGGCGTTCCTTGATATTCAGCGTCGCGAAAGTGAGTCGCAACTGGCCGAGGAATCGCGGGCGTTGCTAGGACAAATTCACAGTCGAGTAAAACTCCGGGTCGAAGTCGGTGAAGCATCGCGCTATGAGCTGATCAAAGCCACCGCCGAAATGCTGGCCGCTGAGAATGTCGCACAAAGCGCCGAGATCAAGGTCACGCAGGCCAAAGATCGTTTGCGCGCTTTGCTGGGTACGCCACTGGGCGACACCTTCGACATCACTCCTGCACCACTGCTGCCTGAGGACTTGCCCGCAATCGCATCGTTGCGCGAAGAGCTGCTGACCCACCAGCCACTGCTCAAGGCGGCGGTTGCCGAGACTCAGCGCGCCACCGCAAAATTGGAACAAGAGCGCAGTCTGCGCATCCCACAACCCACGCTGAAATGGAGTGCCGAGCAGCACCCCGATGTCAACCTGTGGCGGATCGGCGTGGCGCTACCGTTGCCCTTATGGGATAGGCGTGCCGGTCCGATCGGCGAGGCTCAGGCCAATCTCGAGCGCGCCGAAGCCGAGCAAGAACGCATACGTTTTAACGTACTGAACGAGCTAGACCAAGCCTACGGCCGGTATCAGATCGCTCAGCGCCAGTTGTACATCTTTGAAACCGGGCTGATGCAAGGCGCAGAGACCGCGCTCAAAGTCGCCGAAGCCGCCTACCGCTACGGCGAACGCGGCATCCTCGACTACTTGGATGCCCAGCGCGTTGTTCGCAGTACGCGCATGGACTACCTGAACGCCCGTTATGAATTGCAATTCGCGCTGGTCGATATCGAACGACTGCGTGGCACCCTACTTGCCGGAGAACACCCATGATGTCCAAGAAGATTTCCATCCTGCTGATAGCCGTCTTACTGTCCGCGTGCCAAGGTAAACAAGAAGCCCCCACCAAAGTAGCCGAAGATCCCACCATCGTCACCGCCACGCCTGAATTACTCAAGCGCCTGACCGTCGCTGCCGTCGGCGAAGGCGAAATGGTCGAAACCTTGCGTGTGCCCGCACGTATCGCCGTGGATGAACAACGCGTCGCACGCATCGGCGCCGCCGTGACCGGACGACTGACCGACATTCGCGCCGAGCTGGGTCAGCGCGTACGGCGCGGCGAAGTGCTCGCCACCCTGCATAGCACCGAGCTTTCTGCATCACAACTGACCTATCTCAAAGCACTGTCGCAAGAGGGTTTGCAACAGCGCGCGGTCAGCCGCGCCAAACTGCTGTTCGAGTCCGACGTCATCAGCGCGGCTGAGCTGCAAAAACGCGAGAGTGAGTTGTTGCAGGCACAGGCCGAGCGCCATGCTTCGCAAGACCAACTCAAGGTGCTGGGCATGACCGAAGGCGACATCAACAAGTTAGGTGCGACACGCTCAGTGCATTCTCTATCATCGGTCACGTCCACGGTAGACGGCGTGGTCATCGAACGAAAAGTCACGCAAGGCGAAGTGGTGCAACCCGCCGATGCCTTGTTCACCGTGGCCGATCTTTCGCACGTTTGGCTGGTGGCCGAGATCCCCGAGCAGCAAGCTGGGCTGATCCACACTGGCGACATCAGCGAAGCCGAGATATCCGCTCTGGAAGACCAGCGCATCAACGGCAAACTTATCTTCGTGTCAGACACGGTCAAACCTGACACCCGCACGGTCACTGCCCGCATGGATGTTGAGAATCCGAAGCACACCCTCAAGCCAGGCATGCTGGCCTCGATGCTGATTCACGGTGCTCCACATCAGCGGGTGATGGTGCCGGTTGTCGCCGTGGTGCGTGACAACAATCGCGACTACGTCTTCGTCCAACTCGACGCACAACGCTTCCAGTTACGCGAGGTGAAACTGGGCCAAGAGAGCGCTGGGGTCGCGCCCGTGCTAGAAGGCCTGCTCGAAGGGGAAAAGATCGTTACCGAAGGTGCTTTCCATCTGAACAACGAGCGTCGCCGCAAAGAACTGGAGGGCTGATATGCTGACTGCCATCATTCGCGCTGCGATCAAGCAGCGTTTGGTACTGGTCGTAGTCGCCGTGTGCTTGCTGGCGTTCGGCCTCAACGCCACCAGCAAACTCTCGGTCGATGCCTTCCCCGACGTAACCAACGTCCAAGTACAGATTGCCACCGTGGCACAAGGCCGTTCGCCGGAAGAGGTCGAGCGCTTCGTCACCGTACCGCTGGAGATGGCCATGACCGGCCTACCCGGCATAGAGGAGATGCGCTCACTGAACAAGCCCGGCCTGTCGCTCATCACGCTGGTGTTCACTGACGCCACTGACGTGTATTTCGCCCGGCAGTTAGTGATGGAGCGACTGATCGAAGCGGGTGGACGCATGCCGGAAGGCGTGACCCCAACGCTGGGCCCGCTTTCTACCGGTCTGGGCGAGGTCTATCAGTACACGCTAGATCGAGCTGATGACGGTAAGCGAGTGCTCACCAAAGAAGAGCTGACCGAGCGCCGTATCGCTCAGGACTGGGTGGTACGCCCCTTGCTGCGCGGCATCCCCGGCGTAGCCGAGATCAACTCGCAGGGCGGCTACATCAAGCAGTATCAGGCGCTGGTCAACCCAGACCGGATGCGCTACTACCACCTGACCTTGCAAGAGATCTATCAGTCGCTGGCACGCAACAACGCCAACTCCGGCGGCGGGGTGCTACCGCACTACGCCGAGCAATACCTGATCCGAGGCGTCGGGCTGGTGAAATCACTGGACGACATCCGGGCCATCGTACTCAAAGAGCAAGATGGCGTGCCGGTACTGATGCGCGATGTCGCCGAGGTGACTATCGGTGCAGAAGAGCGTTACGGCGCAGTCATCAAGAACGGC
The DNA here is from genome assembly GCF_000974685.2 of Ferriphaselus amnicola. Taxonomy (NCBI): domain Bacteria; kingdom Pseudomonadati; phylum Pseudomonadota; class Betaproteobacteria; order Nitrosomonadales; family Gallionellaceae; genus Ferriphaselus; species Ferriphaselus amnicola. The sequence continues at coordinate 331,377 of NZ_AP018738.1, read as the reverse complement.
GACACCGAGGCAGTCGGCGGCATCGTGATGATGATGCGTGCGGGCAACGCCAAGGAGATCGTCAGCCGCGTAAAACAGCGTGTGCAGGAGATCAACGACAAGGGTATGTTGCCCGGCGGCCTGAAGATCGTGCCCTATTATGACCGCAGCGAGCTAGTCGATGCCGCGCTACACACGGTGGTAAAGACGCTGATCGAAGGTGTGATTCTGGTCGTCGTGGTGCTATTCCTATTCCTTGGCGACGTGCGCTCGTCACTCATCGTTGTCGCCACATTGGTGCTGACACCGCTCATTACGTTCATGGTGATGAATCACTATGGCCTGTCTGCCAATCTGATGTCATTAGGTGGTTTAACCATCGCCATCGGCTTAATGGTCGATGGCTCAGTGGTGGTGGTCGAGAACGCCTTCCAACGATTGGCTGAACGACGTGGCAGCGGCGTGAGCCGACCGCGCGTGGTAATGGAAGCCGCAGCGGAAGTCGGCACACCGGTAGTATTCGGCGTGTCGATCATCATTCTGGTGTTCCTTCCGCTGATGACGCTGCAAGGCATGGAGGGCAAGATGTTCGCCCCGCTGGCCTTCACCATCGCCATCGCCCTGTTCGTTTCGCTGGTGCTTTCGCTCACGCTCACGCCGGTACTCAGCTCTTATCTGCTGATCGGCAAGGACGAACACGACACGCGCTTGGTCGCGCTACTCAAAAAGCCGTATCTCAAGCTATTGAATCAGGCGCTGGCAAACAGCAAAAAGACCGTATTCGTTGCCGGTGGTGCATTCGTCACGGCAGTGGTGCTGCTACCTTTCCTCGGCTCAGCCTTCATTCCAGAAATGAAGGAAGGCTCCATCGTGCCCGGCATCAACCGCGTACCTAACATCTCGCTGGCAGAGTCCATCAAGATGGAGATGGAGGGGATGCGCTTAGTGATGCAGGTGCCCGGCGTGAAGTCAGCGATCTCCGGTGTAGGTCGTGGCGAAAGTCCTGCCGACTCGCAAGGGCAGAACGAATCCACGCCTATCGTCAGCCTCAAACCGCGCAGCGAGTGGCCAGATGGCTGGACGCAAGACAACATCGCCGAAGCGATCCGCACCAAGCTGAACACCTTGCCCGGCGTGCAGGTGGTGATGGCACAACCAATCTCTGACCGCGTGGACGAGATGGTCACCGGCGTGCGTTCCGATGTGGCGATCAAACTGTTCGGCGACGATCTCGACCTGCTCAAGCAAAAGGCCGACTCCATCGCCAAGGTCGCCTCCACCGTGCAAGGTGCGCAAGACTTGCGCGTGGAGCGCGTCACCGGCCAGCAATACCTCTCCATCGAGGTGGATAGGCAGGCGATCGCCCACTACGGCTTGAATGTGGCGGATGTGCATGATGTGATCGAGACTGCCATCGGCGGCAAGCAGGCCACCGAGATCTACGAAGGTGAGCGCCGCTTCAGTGGCGTGGTGCGTCTGCCGCTCGTGTTCCGCGACAACGTGGCGACCATTCGCAGTCTGCGCGTCACCTCGCCTAATGGTGCGCAAGTGGCACTGGAGAATCTCGCCAACATCCGCGTGATCGATGGCCCAGCTCAGATCAGCCGTGAAAGTGGCAAGCGCCGCATCGTGATCGGCGTGAATGTAAAGGACCGCGACCTTGGTAGCTTCGTGGCCGAGTTGCAACAAGCTGTCGATCACAAGATCAAGCTGCCGGATGGCTATTATCTGGAGTGGGGCGGACAGTTCCAGAACATGGAACGCGCGATGGGGCACTTGATGATCATCATCCCGGTCACGGTGGCGGCGATCTTCTTCTTGCTGTTCATGCTGTTCGGCAGTTTGCGCTTCGCCACGCTCATCATCACCGTGCTGCCCTTCGCCTCCATCGGCGGGGTGATCGGCCTGTTCGTCACCGGCGAATACCTGTCGGTGCCTGCCTCGGTCGGCTTTATCGCCCTGTGGGGTATCGCCGTGCTCAACGGTGTCGTGCTGGTGTCCTACATCCGCAGCCTGCGCGATGATGGGCTGTCGCAAGAAGAGGCTATCGTGCAAGGATGCCGCCAGCGTTTCCGCCCTGTGCTGATGACCGCCACCGTGGCCATGCTGGGATTGATCCCCATGCTGTTCGCCACCGGCCCCGGTTCGGAAGTACAACGGCCACTGGCCATCGTAGTGATCGGCGGACTGGTCACGTCCACCCTGCTCACGCTGGTGGTGTTGCCCACGCTGTATAAATGGTTCGAGGAAAAACCCGTCGAGGCCTAGGAGAGAGACATGAAAGAGATCAAAGCCATCATTCAACCCAAGCGCCTAGAACGCATCCGCGATGCTTTCCGTAATCTGCCGGGCTTTCCCGGCATGACCATCCTGAAAGTACAGGGATGCAGCGGCCATCAGGGATTGGAACGTCACAATTCACTGCGTGCGGAGCTAACCGAGTTCTCGGACAAAGTTCGACTGGAGATCGTGACCCCAGACGAGCATGTGACCGAGATCGTGAAGTTGATCCATCAGCATGCCTACAGCGGCAAGCAGGGCGACGGGCTACTGTGGGTCACTGAGGTGGGCGAGGTTCACCGCCTCTCGCTGCCACCGAATTAGTGGTCAGCCAGCAACGGATCGGATGACAGTAAGCGATTGATCGCGTCGAGAAGCTCTCCCGTTCTCACCGGTTTGCGCAATATGGCATTCGCCCCCAATTTGGAGGCCAAATTCAGATACAGGTCGCCATGTTCCGGCCCCATACCGGAAATGGCAAGAACTGGGATCTTTGGATATTCGGTACGGATAGCTTTTAATACGCCGATACCATCCAACTCCGGCAACACCATGTCAGTGATGATGATATCTGGCGAGCTCGCCTTGATCGCCCGCAATCCTGCACTACCATCATTGGCTTGATCCACTGCATAGCCACGAAACTCGAGCATCAACTGAAGCGCATCAGCAACTTGGCGATCATCTTCGATGATGAGAATTTTGGTCTGACTCATGATGTGTGCCCCTCTAAATCACATGCGCATTGTTTCAGTCACCTTTACCTAAAGCAATATACCTAACGGCTAGGCCATCGCCATAGTCGCATCAGCAAAGCTTACCGCCCCAGCCGTCGCCGGAAAAGCACCAGTGAGGTGTAGTAACCTGCCAGCGTATATGTGATCAGCACCCAGAGGTGCAGCTGTACTTGCGCCGGAACCGTTCCGCTGAGCAGCGGACGGGCGAGATCGATGGCGTGGGACAGCGGCAGAATGGCGGAAACCGTCTGCAAGACTTCCGGTAGTTGCGCCACGGGAAAGAACACGCCGCACAGCATCATCATCGGGGTGATGACTAGCGTGAAGTAATACAAGAAGAAATCGTAGCTGGGAGCAAGCGCGGTCATGATGAGTCCCAAACTAGCGAAGCACAGCCCCACCAACAGCGACAGCGGGATCACCCACAGCGCCAGCCAAGTGTGTGATAGGCCAAACAACCAGATCACGCCGAGCACCGCCAAGCCCGCCATCAGACTCTTAGTCGCCGCCCACAGAATCTCGGATAGCACGATGTCATCTAGCGTCACTGGCGTGTTGAGGATCGCCTCCCAGGTGCGCTGCTCGTGCATCCGTGCGAAGCCGGAATACAGTGCTTCGAAGCTGGCGCTGTTCATGGTGCTGTAGCACACCGTCCCACCCGCGAGGAAAAGCATGTACGAGGTGCCACCCATCTCCGGCACCAAGCTACCAAGGCCGTAGCCCAGCCCGATCATGTAGATCATCGGATCGGCAATATGCCCGATCACCGATGCCGCCGCGATCTTGCGCCAGACAAGAAAGTGCCGCTGCCAGATGGGGAAGAAGCGGCGACTCAGTCGCGGAAGGGCAAAAATATCAAGACGCATCAGCCAACCCCGTCATTCCCGCATCTCCCGCCCCGTCAATTTCAAGAACACATCTTCCAGATTCGCCGGACGGTGCAAAAAGCGCAGCGTCGGATGCCCATGCAGATGGGCCAGCAACGGCGCAGCATCGGTGACGTAGCAGAACGCGGTTTCGCCGCTGATCTCGTAGCGCGCGGCGTAATCGGCTGCGTGTTCGGCCACCCACGTTTCCACGCCTTCGCCGAACACTTCCACCACCTGCGGCTCGATGTTTTGTTCGATCAACTCGCGCGGGCTGCCTTCGGTGATGAGGCGACCGTGATCCATCACCGCCAAGCGATGACATAGGCGCTCGGCCTCGTCCATGAAGTGGGTGGTGAGTAGCAGCGTCTTGCCCTGCGCGGTGAGTTCGCGCAGGCGCTGCCAGATCAGGTGACGTGCCTGCGGGTCGAGGCCGGTAGTCGGCTCGTCGAGGAAGATGATGTCGGGATCGTTGACCAGCGCACGCGCCAGCGTCAGCCGCCGTTTCATGCCGCCGGAAAGCGTCGGCACTTTGGCATCACGTTTATTGGTCAGATTGGCGAATTCGAGCAGCGCGGGGATGCGCGCTTCGATCTCGGCGTCCTTCATGCCGAAGTAGCGGCCATATACCAGCAGATTCTCGGCCACGGTGAAATCCGGGTCGAGGTTGTCCATCTGCGGCACCACGCCGATCTTCAGCCGCGCCTCGCGGGCGCGCTCGGGTACTGGCTCGCCCAGCAACGACAGCTCGCCACTATCCGGCTGGATCAGCCCCAGCAGCAGACGCAGCGTTGTGGTTTTGCCTGCACCGTTGGGGCCGAGCAGGCCGAAGCACTCGCCACGCCGGATGGTCAAATCAAGTCCATCCACCACAGTCAGGCCAGCGTAGGCCTTGCGCAATTGGCGTGCGGTAATGACATTATTCACAGCGCTACGCCTTCAAAATGTCGTCGAACCAGTGAGGCTAGCAGTGGCAGCCGCTTGTGGAAGAAGTGGCCGGTATCGGGCACGACCACGACCGGAAACTGTTGCGGGGCTGCCCACACCAGCACATCGGCGAGACTGACGATCTCATCTTTTTCGCCGTGGATAAGCAGCGTTTCCTGGGCAACGTGTGGCATGTCGGAACTGAGCTCGGTCATGGGTGCGGCAAAGCGATGGACAGCTGGGCCGACCAGCACCAGATGGCGCGGCTTGAGCGACTGCGCGGCACGGGCGGCGACGTTGCCGCCGAAAGAGAAGCCGGACAAGATCAGCGGCAGGTCGCCGAATTGGTCGTAAGCGAAATGCGCCACTGCGATCAGGTCGTCCAGCTCGCCATCACCGCCGGTGAACTCACCCGCGCTGCCGCCCACGCCGCGAAAGTTGAAACGGAACGCAGCGCAGCCGAGATCAACAAAGGTGTTGGTCAATGTCGTCACCACCTTGTTGTCCATCGTGCCACCGTCGATCGGCAACGGATGTGCGACCACCGCGATGGCGCGCGGCTCACCTTCCGGCAGATGAACGACCCCTTCCAGCGCACCCGCTGGGCCGGGAATGGTGAACTTGCGGCGCTCTGCCATCAGACCTTCAGCCGCTCGACCACTTGGCCGTTCTTCAGATGGGAGTCAATGATCTCGTCCAGATCGGATTCATCCAGATAGGTGTACCAAGTCTCTTCGGGATAGACCACGAGCACGGGCCCGAGATCGCAGCGCCCCAGACAGCCCGCCGAGTTGATGCGGATGTTAGGCAGGCCGAGTGCTTTGACCTTATCCTTGGTGTAATCGCGCATGCCTTGCGCGCCGAGGTCGTTGCAACACCCTTCACCGGGCTCGCGCTGATTGGTACAGAAGAACACGTGTTTGTCGTAAAAGCTCATCTCAACTCCTAATCCTAGTCGGCGGGATTATATCGCGTCGTCCTGCTCATTCCGCCGATGCCACAAGTACGCCAGCAACAGAAAGGGAAATACCAGCGCCACCGTTTGCGTCAAGCCGTTGTAATTGAGCAGATGCAGATAGCGCCATTGGTACAAGGGCATGGCCGATGACGGCGCAGAATCGTCCAACACCCAATGGGTCAGCAGCAGATAGGCAGCGCAACTGAACCAAGCCAGTCCGCGCACACCGCGCAAAGGTAGTAACAGCGCTGCCGCCAGCAGCAGCAGACCAGACGCGATGCCGAGCATGGCTTCGCTGTTGAGCCAAAGGAACAGCGCCCAAGACTTGAGCAAGGCTGCCGCCGCGACGAATTTGGTCAGTGACACGGCGCACAGCAGCAGTACCACGCCGATCACCGCGTGACGACGTTCTCGCAGCAACATCAACAGCAAGCTTCCCAGCATCAATAAGTTGAGCATGACCGCAGCACTTTCCAGCCAATTGAACACATCCGGCGGCGGAGGCAAGAATGGTTTGCGTACCACTTGGCTAATGAATACGTTACCCAACATGGGCAGCGAAGGATTGATCTGAGCAAACACCCACAAGGCGATCAATGCCAGACCAAAATCATTGCCATGACCGAACAAACTATAGCGTACGCGAGCCAAGTGATAGGCGAACCAAATGCGTGGAGCGATACTTACCGCCAGCAGCGCACCGCCCAAAGTCCCGCCGACATTGGTCAGCAGATCGAGGTTGGAACTGGTGCGTGAGGGCAGGAAAAGCTGAGTGAATTCCATCATGCTCGACAAGGCAGCACCGCCTAACAGTGCCAGCACAACGCTCCATCCTGTGCCCAGATAGGCACGCAGGATCAAGCCCAGCAGCAAACCCAGCGGCAGATATGCCAGCACGTTGACGAGCGCATCGAACCACGTGTAGGTCTGAAGCAGCGGCGCGACCAACACATCATGAAACGACAGCCCCAAATCCTTCCAATGCGAGAATGGGGATAGGCTCACATAGACGATGAACAGGATATAGGTCGCCAGCAGATAGAGCCGCAAACGGGTGTGCGGCAAATCGGGAAGTTCGGCGGCGTGCTGGCGCTCAAACACCTCGATCATTGCAAGGCTTTTTCCAATTCAGACGCGGGCAAAAAGCCCGGCACCAGTTGGCCGTCAGCGAAGATCAATGCTGGTGTGCCTTGTAAGCGCAATCTCCGTGCCAACTCTTGGACTTTGGCGGTCGGCGTAGCACAGGTCGCAGCAGCGGGCTGGATGCCGCTCAACATCAAGTCATCCCACGCTTTGACCTTATCCTTGCTACACAAAACGCCTTGAACCTTCTCATCCGAGCCGGGAAAGATCGGATACAAGAACATATACAAAGTGACGTTATTGACCTTCTGCAACTCGCGCTCCAGCTTCTTGCAATAGCCGCAGTTTGGATCAGTGAAGTAAGCTAGTTTGCGACTGCCGTCGCCCTTGACCTTCTTTACCGCCAATTCGAAGGGTAATTTTTTGAAATCAAGGGCGAACAGAACCTTAGCTCGTTCCTCCGTAAGATTGCGCATCGATTTCAGCTCGATCATATTGCCAACGATCAGATACGACACCTTGTCGTCGGTGTAAAACAACTGGCTTTCCGTCACCACCTCGTATAGTCCGAGGATGGGCGACTTATTGACTTGCATCACTTTACCCACTTGCGGATAGTTCTTTTCCAACGCAACTTTCACTTCGACCTCACCGGCGTAGGCACACACGGCAGCAAGCAATAACAGCACAGTAACGAGCGATTTCAACATGGGATTCCTTGGAACTAGATTAGAGCGTGACGCGCCAACATACGCTTGGCTGGCGTTAAATGGTTGGTCGCGGACAAGCCGAGGTTACGCACTTTGCGTAGCAAGGGGTCAGCGTTGCAAAATAACTTTTTCAGCGCGTCGGTGGTGGTCAGCATGGAAAAGATATCTTCCTGCCGCGCACGGTCGTAGCGACGCAGTAGCGCGTAATCGCCGCAATCGCGCTGCGGGCCGCGCGCCAACAAGGTCTGCGCCAATTCACGCGCATCACGGAAGCCGAGATTCACTCCTTGGCCCGCCAGCGGATGCACGTTATGTGCAGCATCGCCCACCAGCGCCAAACGTGGCTTGACGATGTGCGGCAAACGCAGGATGCGCAGCGCAAAGGAGGAGGGAGGCGTCACCAACTCCAGCTCACCCAAGGTGTGATGTCCGGCAGCGGCAACCTGAGCACAGAGGTCTTCAGGCGAGAGTTTGAGCAATTCCGCCGATTTCTCCGGCAACACCGACCACACCATCGACATCATCTGCTGCGGCAAAGGGAGATAAGCGAGGATGCTGTCGGGGCTGAACCACTGGTAGGCCACGCCGCGATGCGGCTTTTCGCAGCGGAAATTGGCGACCACGCCGTGCTGCTGATACGGTGTCGGCGCTTCGTCCATGCCCGCCTGCTTGCGCACCCACGAGTCGCGACCATCCGCGCCGACCACGAGTTTTGCACGCAGTTCGCGCCCGTCCTCCAGTGTGAGCGTAGCGGCATCTAGGCCAAGATCGAGTGCGGCACAGCGGGCGGGGTTGAACAGGGTCAGGTTGTCTTGGTCGAGGATGGTTTCCCACAGCGCTTCCTGCATCAAACGATTTTCGAGGATGAAGGTGAGTTCCGGCGCGCCGATCTCGTAGGCGCTGAATTCCAGCTCGGAGTCATCATCACCGAACACGCGCATCGCCTCGACCGGCTGCACGCGGCTCATATCCTGGCGCTGCCAAGAGCCGCACTCCTTGAGGAATTCGACATTGCCGGGGGTGATAGCATAGATACGGCTGTCCCAGCCTGCATGGGAGAACGCCGCCGTTTGCCCCTCGACCAGCGCCAAACTCAAGCCACTGGACTTGAGCGAGGCCGCCAAACTGGCACCGACCAGACCGCCGCCGACGATGATGACATCGAACTCCATCGCTAAATTCCCTCCCAAAAAGACGGCGGCATCATACCACGCAGGCTGCGGCTACTCGGTGCGCAGCGCTTCCACTGGATCGAGCTTGGCCGCGCGGCGGGCGGGCATGACACCGGCGAACAGACCGATGATGATCGCGCTACTTTCCGCCAGTACGGCAAAGCCCAGTGGCGTGTGTACCGGCAGCGCTGGAAAGATCGCATGCAAACCCTGCGCGATACCGACACCGAGCAACAATCCAGCCAATCCACCCGCCGCCGCCAATAACATCGCTTCGCCGAGGAACAGCGCCAGCACTTGCTTTTGCTGTGCGCCCAAGGCTCGCAGCAAGCCGATCTCGCCCGTGCGCTCGGCCACCGCCATGGTCATGATGGTGATAATGCCGACACCGCCGACCACCAACGAGATGCCGCCCAGCGCTCCCACTGCGAAGGTCAGCACATCCAGCACCGAACCGAGCACCTCCATCGCTTGTTGTTGCGAAGTCAGCGTGAAATCTTCGCGCCCGTGGCGGGCGATCAGCACGCTGCGGATCGCCTCTTCCACCCGCTCCAGCGACATGTTCTCGGGGTAGGTCAGGTGGATCTCCATCAGGCCGGGACGGTTGAACAACTCCATCGCCCGCGCCGTGGGCACGTACACCGCATCGTCAAGATCGAAACCCAGCATCTGCCCTTTGGACTCCATCACGCCGATCACCCGATAACGCACGCCGCCCACATGCAGATACGCTCCCAGCGGATTCTCGGCACCAAAGATCTCGGTTCGCACCTTGGAACCCAGCACCACAAAAGCACGCGCCTGCTCAGCATCGTCGGCAGGCAGGAACTGGCCGCTGTCCACCTTCATCTTCCACACGTTAAGCATGTTCCCGCCCACGCCATACACCATCGTGCGGCGGCTGCGGGTGTTCGCCCGCACTTCCGCATTGCCCGTGACTGTCGGATCAAGCGCCTCGACCTGCGGTAAGCGCGCCAGCGCCGCCGCATCCTCCAACGACAACTGCCGCACCGAGCCGAAGATACCCACGCTGCCACCCTGCGTCTGTGTCTTGCCCGGCTGAATAGAGATGAGATGCGTGCCGAACTGCGAGAACTCAGCCAACACGAAACGCTGCAAACCCTCTCCGATGGAGGTCAGCAAGATCACCGCCGCCACCCCCACCGCAATGCCCAGCCCAGTGAGGAAACTGCGCATCCGGTAGGACAGGAAACTGGACGTGGTCAGACGAAGCAGGTCAGTGAAGTGCATGATCACCTCCGCGCCAGCGCCAACACCGGATCGAGCTGTGCGGCGCGACGGGCGGGCATGACGCTGAACAGGATGCCGGTGCCGAGTGCCGTCACGAGTGCGGCCAGCACCGCCCACCAAGGTGCGCCAACCGGCAAGGTCGGATAGAGGCGGCCGATGATGAAGCTGCCGATCTCGCCCAGCACCCATCCGGCCAAGCTGGCGAGCAACGACAGCAAGGCGGCTTCGATGAAGAACAGCTTCCGTATCTGCGCGGGCGGCGCGCCCAGCGCCTTGAGCAAGCCGATCTCTTGCGTGCGCTGCGACACGGCGATCAGCATGACGTTCATGATGAGGATGCCGGCCACGGCCAAACTGATGCTAGCGATGCCGCCGACGGCCAGCGTCAGTGCGCTGAGGATGCGGTCGAAAGTGGCGAGCACGGCGTCCTGCGTCACCACGGTCACGTCGCGTTCGCCGTGGCGCTCGGTCAGGATGCGCTCGGCCTCGTCGCGCGCCGCGATGATCTGGTCGCGACTCTTGGCTTCAATCAGGATGCGCAGCAGCGAACGGGTGTTGAACAGTTGGTGGGCAGAGGCGACCGGCACGATGACGACTTCGTCGGTGTTGAAGCCCATGGACATGCCCTGCCCCGCCAGAATGCCGATGACGCGATAGCGCCGGTCGCCCAGCCGCAGCCAGCTCCCCACCGCGCGCTGGGTGCCGAACAGTTCGCGGCTGATCTTAGTGCCCAGCACGCACACCGGCGAGGCGATGCGGGTGTCACCTTCCGGCAGGAAGCTGCCCTCGCCCATGACCATGTGGCGGATCGCCAGTAACGAGGCGGTCGAGCCCAGCACCACGACTTCGCGGTTGAGCGCGCCGTTCGAGGCTTGCGCCACACCGATGGCGAGCGGGGCATAGCGGCGGATAGCGGTGCTGCGCATCAGGGCTTGAGCATCCTCAAGGATCAGTTCGCGCGGGATCTGTCCGAGCAGCATGCCGGGCGATACGCCTGCTGTTTCGGTGCGCCCGGGGAACACGATCACCAGATTGCTGCCCAGAGATGAGAATTGCCCGACCACGTAGCGCCGCGCACCTTCGCCTAGCGCAGTGAGGATAACGACTGCCGCTACCCCGATGGCCATCGCCAGCATCATCAGCAAAGTTCGCGTGCGCGCGCCGCGCAAACTGCCGGAAGCGAACTGGAGGGTGTCAGCGAAATTCATGGCGCGACGCGCTTCGAGTCCGACTCCAGTTGCCCGTCCACCATCACCAGACTGCGCCCAGCGCGGTCGCCGATCTCGTGATCGTGGGTCACCAAAATCAGCGTCACGCCGCGCTCGACCAAGCCTTCCAGCAGCGCCATCACTTCGCGGCCCGTGGCACGATCCAGATTGCCGGTCGGCTCGTCGGCCAGCAGCACGGCGGGGCGCATGATGGTGGCGCGAGCGATGGCGACGCGTTGGCGCTGGCCGCCGGAGAGCTGTTCGGGACGGTGATCGGCGCGATTGCTCAGGCCGTAGCTGTCTAGCAACTCAGCCACGCGCGGCTTACGCTCCTCTGGCGGCACGCCCGCCAAGATCAGCGGCAACTCGATGTTCATGGCAGCAGACAAACGCGGCACGAGATGGAAGAACTGGAACACGAAACCGATCTTGTCGCGCCGCACCCGCGCCTGCTCCTCTTCATTCAGCGCGGTCACATCCATCCCGTCCAGCCGATAGGTACCGGAGGTCGGACGGTCGAGCAGGCCGATCATGTTGAGCAGGGTAGATTTGCCGGAGCCGGACGGCCCCATGATGGACACGTATTCGCCCGCACCGATGTTCACACTCAGGTCGCGCAGCGCGGCGACTTGCTGGTCGCCGACCGTGAAACTACGGCAGACGTGCTCCAGTTCGATCATTTGGCAGGCAGCGCGGTTTCCGCTTGGGCGCGCGCGCCCGCTTTCACACCCTCGCCGTCGAACGAGGTGACGATTCGATCGCCAGCTTGCAATCCGGCGCTGATCTCGGTGTGGCTCCAGTTACCCAGTCCAACCGTCACGATGCGATCTTCCAACACGCCATCGGCGCGCAGTAGCAACACGCGCTTGCCGTCCTGCAAAGCCTGTGTGGGAATACGCAACACGTTGGGATGGCTCTGATGCACGAGTTCCACATCGGCGCTGTAGCCTACCAGCAGCGTATCGGTCGCGGGCGGCGGGGTGAACTCGACCTCGACTTCGACCGTGCGTGCCTGTTTCTCGATCTCGGTGACATACGGCGCGATGCGGCGCACACGGCCTTCGTAGGATTTGCCCTTGAGCGCATCCAGCGTGATGCGTCCGATCTGGCCGACTTTGAGATGCCCCGCGTCCACTTCGTCGATGGGCGCGCTGACGTAAAGACAGCTATCGTCGATCAGATCGACGGCGGGCAACGTTGGGATTCCGGGCGGCGACGGCGTGGCGTATTCGCCCAGCTCGCCGCTGAGGTCGGCCACGATGCCGTCGAACGGTGCACGCAGCACCATGCGTTCTAGCGTCGCATCAGACAAAGCGATGCGCGACTGCGCCTGCTTCAGGCCGTTCCTAGCCACTTCGCACGCCGCCACTCGTGAACGCGCTTCAGCCTCGGACCGGTCCAGTGATTGCGGGGAGTAGAAGCCTTGCTTGGCCAAGTCGCGCGCACGCTCGACATCCCGATGCGCCGTATCCGCCAAAGCGCAGCTATCGCTCGCCTGAGTCTTGGCCGCCAGCAATTGCTCGGCAGCCAGACCGCGCTGTGCTTGCAGGTCAGTGTTCCACAGCTCCAGCAACACCTCGCCCGCTTTCACTCGCTGGCCTTTTTTCACCTTCATCGCGGCAATCTGGCCTCCGGCAGGCGGAGCTAGCTTGGCGCGGCGGCAGGCTTTCACCGTCCCGGCGCGAGTGTTGCTCACCGACGCTTCGACTGTGCCGCGTTCAACCGTCGCCACCGCCACCTTCAGTGGCTCAGGACGCGAAACGAACCACGCGCCGCCGATCACGCCGACCAGCAACAACGCTGCCAGATATTTCCTGCGGCCCGACAACACGCTAGACAGTCTCACGCTATCTCCCGATGGCTCCGAACACCTTGGACAGCAAGCTGCTGGCCTGCCCGACCGGGTCTTTGCGGATGGCTTTTTCCTCTTCGGCGATCATCAGGTACAAGCCATCCAACGCCTTCTGGGTGACGTATTTCTCGATGTTGGCCTGATTCTCGTCCAGCAAACCGTAGCTCGCCGCCTTGCCTGCGAACTGGTCGTATTTCTGGGCTAGACCGACCTTGGCGGTGGCTTTTTGCACGATAGGCAAGAACTTCGCCGCCAGCGGTGCGCGCGTCTTGCCACGGAAATATTCGGTCGCCGCCGTATCGCCGCCGGTCAAGATACCTTTGGCATCCTGCACGCTCATGTCCTTGACCGACTTGATCAACAATGCCTTGGCTTCCGGCACGGCAGCTTCAGCGGCACGGTTCATGGTTAGCACCAGCTCGTCGGCATACTTGCCGCCGCCGAAAGTGCGCAGCAGGCTATCCACCTGTTGCAGCGAATCTGGCAGCGGGATCTTGACCTTGGGATTGCCCATGAAACCATCGGCCTTGCCCAGTGTGGCGACCGCGTTGCCCGCACCCTGAGTAAGCGCCTGCTTCAGACCGGAGGCGGCGTCCTTGTTGGAAAGGTCGGCAAGGCCGAGTGCATTGACGAATGGACTGGTGAGCAACAGAAAACATAGCAACAAGATACGCATGGGAAGCTCCTCAAAAAGTGCGTGGGATTATGCCTCAGTTTCCGCCCCAGCCGAACAACACGGCCAGACCGAGAACGACGAAGATCAAGGCGGCGATGGTGTGGATCTGCTTGCCCGGTAATTTGCGGGCGAGGCGCTCGCCCAGCAGCACGACCGGCGCGTTCGCCAACATCATGCCGACCGTGGTGCCCATCACCACCGCCGTGAGCGAGTCGAACTTAGCAGCCAGCGCGATGGTGGCGATCTGTGTCTTGTCACCGATCTCAGCGAGGAAGAACAGAATCAGCGTCGTGCCGAACACGCCCAGCTTGCGGAAGGTCGGCTCGTCGTCGTCCAACTTGTCGGGCACCATGATCCACGCCGCCATCGCCAAGAACGACAGCCCCAGCACCCAGCGCAAAATCTGCTCGCCCATCAATTGCGCCAGCCAGGCACCAAGCGCACCGGCCAAGCCGTGATTGAGTACGGTCGCCACGAAGATCGCGGCGATCACCGGCCAAGGTTTCTTGAAACGCGCTGCCAGCAACAGCGACAGCAACTGAGTCTTGTCGCCGATCTCGGCGATGGCAACGATGCCGGTTGAAACGAAGAATGCTTCCATGATGCCCTTTAGATTAACGAATAGAGAAAGAAACACGACTAGGCGGCAGGTCCTTGTCCGCAGTACCGACGTGGCTGCTCAACAGGAACACGCGCTCGACCGCCACACCGCCGGTCGAGGTCAGCCAATTTTGCACGGCACGCCCACGGGCATCGGCCAGTTCGCTCAGGTCAGCATCGGTCACGCCGATGTGCGCCAGCAACAGCGCCTCCATCTCGGCCACGGAAATGCTCTTCTGCATACCAATGGCGTTGCGCGGTTTCGCCTTGATGTCTTCGTCGCTATAGACCTTTTCCAGCAAGTCCGGGTACTCCTCGGGCGTGACCACGACCTCGTCCACCGACACGCTGGATTTGCCGCGACGAGCGCTATCGCCCAGCTTGCGCGCCTTCACCTTGCGCATCATCAGCTCGTGCTTCAGCCCCTCACGATCCGCCACCACATCGGCCACGCCGGTGATCTCCATCTTCAGTCCCGGCCTATCCGCCATCGCCTTGCTCAGCGACTGCAACGAGCCGTCCATCTCCGGCGTGAGTCGGCTCACACCTGCGGCGAACGCTAGATTCGACAAGTCCTCGCCGCTACCGAATAAGGAACCCAGCAGGGCGAACGGCGCGGTCACCGCTTTGACCACCAGATTGACCAGCACCTTGACCACGATGCCGCCGATGCTGAACTGCGGATCGTTGAGCGAGCCAGAAAGCGGCAGGTCGAGGTCGATCTCCCCGCGCGAATTCTTCAGCAAAGAGATAGCCAGCCGGATCGGGATGTCGAGCACGCTGGAATTCTCCAGCTTCTCGCCCAGCGTCAGTTGGTCGAGAAAGATCTTGTTCTGCGCCTTCAGCTCGCCCTTGTCGATGAGGTAACTCACGTCCACCGACAGTTTGCCCTTCTCGATGGGATAGCCGAGATAGTGGCCGGAATAGCCCGACAAGGTGGGCAGATCGAGCCCGCGCGCGCTGGCTTGCAGATTGAGCGAAAGCTGCGCTGCAAAGGGATCGACCCAACCGGCGATGTGCAGCGGCGCGCTCTTATCGACCTTGCCCGAGATCTCCACGCTGCTCTGCTTGCCCGCCGCCAGCGTACCGATGTTGCCCTTGAGACTGGACAGGCGCACCGAGTAGTTGGGCTTGATGAATTCATCGTTGAAATCCACCGCGCCGTTAGCCAGCGTGATCTTGCCGATGCGGATCGGCAACGCGGGGGCAGGTTTCACCGATGCCGTCGAAACAGGCGCGGGCGTTGCCGCTGCCACGCTGGACGCAGGTGCCGGAGCGGCCACTGGTTCAGCCGGTTTGTTGACGATGCCTTTCAGATTCAGTTGGCCCTTGGAGTTCACCAGCAGTTGCGCGTAAAAGTCGCGCAGGGAAACCTCGCCGATGTTGACTGAGAACGGCTGGGTGTTGAGCGCCAGCTTGTCCACCCGCAACTGTTTCCAGCGCAACATGTCCTCCGAATTGAGGGGATCAAGCACGTTGAAATCGTTCAACACCACGTCGCCATCCAGTTTGACCTGACCGCTGGCGGCATGGATGTCGCCGGTAAAACTAGCATCGCCGCGCGTCAGCACCGCGTTCAAACCTTCCGTCGCCCAGCCTTGCAGAGCGACCAGGTCGAAGCGCTGTGCATCCAGCTTGAGATCGGCCTGCCCCGCCAGAGTGACATTGCCTTCCGCAGCCAGCGAGCCATGCTCGTTCACCGTAGCCTTGAGCTTCACCGGAATAGGCGGCGGCGCGAGGCTGGTCAGCTTGCCAGTCTCGATCTGCAAGTCAGCCAACGTCAGCGCGTGCGCGCCCTTGCGGCCTTGATCCACGAATTGCAGCTTGCCAGCTTCGAGCACGAACTTATCCAGCGACCAGTTCCAGGCAGGCGCGGCAGCGGGTGCCTCGGTCTTTTCTGCCTTGGCCAGTTTAGCGGGCGGTGTAGTCGCGGGCGCGGCGAAGGTCTCGACGATGTCCAGCTTGCCCGCAGGAGTGCGCGCCAGATCCAGTTCCGGCGCGGCCAGCTTCACCCCGCCGACTTGCGCCAGTTTCGCTTTCAAATCCACCGCCAAGGTGTCCAGACTCAGCGCTTGCCAGCGCAAGAAGCGGGTTCCCGTACGGCTCAACGCCGGAGCCGCGTCTGCCTGCGCTTGGATCGCAATGTGTTGTACCGCCACTTTCTGGGCAAACACGTCGGCGTTGATGCCGCTCAAGCTGAGCAGCGGCACATCGATGCCCAGCTTCTGCGCGGTCAGCGTGCCCTTGAATTTCTTCACCGCCAGATCGCCCGCCACATTCAGCGAATCCGCACCACCGTTGCGGCGCTGGAACTGTACTTGCAGCTTGGTGCTGAGCAGCGCGGATTCCAGCGCGAGCGGCGATTTGACGTAGCCGCTGATGCGCGTCAGATCGAAGTCATCCAACTCCACCGCCAGTGACGCATCCTGCCCCGCCGAGAATGGGCGCACTTTGCCAGACAGACTGAAATCAGCCCCATTGAGATGGGCGCTGAACGCAGGCTGCACATAGACCTCTTCCTGCGACGGCGTGTTGGCGATGAACGGCACGCCGAGATGGATATGGCTGACGGTCTGCGTCTCGTTGACCACCTGATCGACCCACTCCACCTGCCCTTCGTTCAGCGTGATGTTGCTCACCGAGAAATGCGGCGTCGGCTCGTTACTTGTAGGCTTCGCCGCCCATTGATCGAGCAGATCGGAGATGTTCAAACGGTTCTCGGAAACGCGCACCAGATGAAACTTAGGCTGATCGATAGTCACTTCGGACACGATGGGCATCAGCCGGAACAGCGAGGTCGACGACAGATTCACCCGCACACTGCCCACCGACACCACATCGCCCACTTTGAAACCTTCAACGGTGACCGTCAGCGCGTATGGCGAAACGACGATGCGCTCGACCGTCACCGGACGCTTGAACTCCGCACTCAGCGCCGTCTCCAGTTGCGACTTGGCATAGCCCGGCAGCCAGAAGTAGCCGACCAAGCCGAACAGCAGCATAAGTCCACCGAACGCGATGGACGTGCGCTTAGCGATGCGCCGCACGCGCTCGTTCCGCCATAAGGTACTCACGGGATTGCTTGCGGGGGAATTGGTCTGTGTCATAACTTTCTCTTCGATGATAACTGTGCGGCTAGGCTAGGTTCAGTAGTGAGCGACCCATGCCGCCCGAACGCGATTGGGCGATTCTGCTTGAAATCGGCGATGAGGTCGAGAGATACGAGGAGCGACCAAGAGAAGAAGCGATGACTTGCGTGGGATTGCGGGCGAATCAGCTTGCAACCATACCTGCTCTGATGACGCTACGCCTATGCGATCGAGTCAGCGGCGTTATACTTGCCGCCACTTTTTTCATGTTTTGCAGATAGCTGCCATGCGCACATACCTCTGGGTCGGATTGCTGGTGTCGTTGCTTGTGAGCCTATCACAGAGCCAGCTCGCCCTTGCTCAAGACAGGTTGCTGGATGCCAGCCTCGCTGGTCAGCCGTCCGTTTCGCTCACTGGATATTTCGCCTCTCTGGAAGACGCTTCCACCGCACTGACACTGGATGAGGTTCGCAGCCCGGCGATCGCGCCGCGCTTTGAAACTAGCGCCCCCTCTGCCGCCGCCATCAACCACGGCCTGACGCGCTCGGCCTATTGGCTACGGCTGACGCTATCGAATCCGACCGACCAGCCGCTGGCGCGGATGCTACAGATTGACTATCCCATCCTGTCCTCGGTGCGATTTTTCAGCCCGCTGGCGGACGGCGGCTATCGCCTTGTGGACACTGGCAACGCTCAGCCTTTCGACACGCGCGGCTACGCCAATCGAGGATTCGTGTTCCCGCTGGCCTTGCCGCCCCATGCCGAACAGACTTACTACCTGCGGGTTCAATCGCTCACGCCCCTCATCGTCCCCGCCACATTGTGGGAGCCAACCGCCTTTCACCACCACGAGCGCAACGACTATCTCGCGCAATCGTGGTATTTCGGCATGGCGACCGCGATGATCCTGTTCAACCTGCTGCTATTCATCGCCCTGCGCGACAGCATCTACCTGCTCTACGTCACCTTCGCCGTCAGCACCGTGCTGGCGTTCTCCGCCGAGTACGGCATGGCCAAGGAATTCCTGTGGCCGGAGACCACCTTCTGGGCGGACATCTCCAGCGGCGTCTTCTTATCGCTGGCGGTAGCGAATGGCTTGCTGTTCATGCGCCGGATGCTCGATACCACCCGCAATCTGCCTAAGCTCGACCGCCTATTCAAGGCGCTGATCGCCCTGTTCTTTTTGGCCCCGCTAGGTTTTTTCTTCTCCCTGCGCGCGCTCATCCCACCCACCATCGCGCTGATCGGTCTAACCATGCTGCTGGTGCTGGCCACCAGCCTATATTGCGCGGTGGTCAAACGCCAACGCAGCGCGATCTTCTTCGCGCTGGCCTTCTCCATGTTGCTGCTGGGCGCGGCGGTGCTTGTGATGCGCGGCCTAGGTTTATTGCCGACCAACCTACTCACCGCCTACGGCGTGGAATACGGCTCCGCGCTGGAGATGTTACTGCTGGCATTGGCACTGGCTGATCGCTTCAACACCCTGCGCCGGGAAAAAGCCGCCGCCCAGCAACATCTGGTCGAACACCTGCAATCGCACGAGCGCGTGCTGGAAGCGCGCGTGTTGCAACGCACCGAAGAACTCAAGGCCGCCAACGAACGACTGGAGACGCTAAGCGTCACCGATGCCCTGACCGGCATTGCTAACCGCCGCCGTTTCGATGAAGTGCTAGCCAGCGAATGGAGTCGCGCCGCTCGCGCCGGACATCCGCTCGCGGTGGCGCTGCTGGACATAGACTGGTTCAAACGATACAACGACCACTACGGTCATCCGGCAGGCGACGAATGCCTGCGCCGCGTCGCCGCCGTGTTGCGTGACCAAGTCTGCCGCACGGGCGACTTAGTTGCACGCTACGGCGGCGAAGAGTTCGCCTTCATCGCCCCCGCCTCGAACGGCGAAGACGCACTGGCAATAGCACGGCGCATCTGCCTCGCACTCGAAAACCTGGCACTGTCCCACCAACCATCCGAATTCGGCTGCGTAAGCTGTAGCATAGGCGTAGCCGCTCTGACACCCGCCGAAGGACGCAGCCCAGACCAACTCGTCAAAGCCGCAGACGAAGCGCTATACCGCGCCAAGGAGCAAGGACGCAACCGAGCGGTACTCGCGGAGGCGTAAGAACGCGATGAGCCTATTAAGAATTTCGACTAAATCGCTTCGCTAAGGATGCGCAAGGGCGACAGGTCCACGCCCCATCACTCATCACTCATCACTCATCACTCATCACTCATCACTGCAACCAGCGTGACCGCCCTCTATTTGAAGTCTTGCCATCCGCATTGACACAAACCCGCCAACTCAAATAGAGTTCACCCCGCTTGCAGAACTGCCGAATGCACATCCCGCCACACGAATGGCGCGAGGCTCACGGCAGAATCCCCCAGGTTAGGAGCTGGCGCAAGACAGAACCCGCACAGCGGGCGGCCAGCACATGAACCAAGGGGGCGCACTGAGCATGATCACATCAGTATCGAGGATGTTTCGTTTGAAATCACAACCTGTGATCTCAAAGACAGGACGCCGACAACACTCGAGATACTTATCCTACGCCTTCACCGAGCAAGGTGTCGCCATGCAAACCCTATTCGGCGCACTGCGCGCCATCAAGCCCGACCTGCCGCAACCGCAACGCTCCGTCACCACACTGGAAAACCCCGAACGCTTCAAACAAGAGATGGAAAAAGCCGGATTCCGCAACATCGAGATACGCAGCGTCACCAAAGCCTTCCCCGTCGGTAGCACTGGCGAATTCTGGGACAGCATGGTCAAGGGCAGCGCGCCGATACAGATGATGAAGAAGGGATTGGGCGAAGAGATGTGGCGCGAGAAAGAAAAGCTCGCACTGGCTTGGCTGGAAGAGACACTGCCTAAGCTGAAGGGGGCGCTGACTTCGGATGCTTGGTTGGGGGTGGGGGTGAAGTGATGACTGCTAAGAATCAATGATTCTGTCCCCGTTTTATCGCAATATTTGCTGTCAATAATTTACGAAAGCCAAACCATGTCAATTAAAGTATTTATTAGCTATTCCCATAAAGATGAACAGCACAAGGATTCACTTGATGAACATTTGGCCATGCTGAAAAGAAATTGCATCATCGATGCATGGCATGACAGAAAAATAGTTGCTAGTGAAAAATGGGCAGAGGAAGTATCTGAAAATTTGGAGCAGTCTGAACTCATCTTGTTTTTAATAAGCTCCAGTTTCTTGGCGTCTGACTATTGCTTCAGCAATGAAATGAAACGTGCAATTTCCATGCACGAAGAAGGAAGAGCCAAACTTATCCCGATTTTAGTTCGACCATGCGACTGGTCATGCTCTGAATTGTCAAAGTTTCAAGCCGTACCTAAAGACGCCAAACCAATTACTACGTGGCCGAATCCAGATGAAGCGTGGCTGGACGTAATTTCTGGGATTAAGCGCCAACTTGATACTTTCAAGCCAGTTGCCCCCAAAGAGATTGCAGTATCCGACCTGGATATTCACAAAATATCAAAAGCTACACTGGAATGGATTGATGACACAGAGGTTGTATTAACACACCGCAGAGTCGACAAAGTTTTGTTGGGGGATGTGTACATCTCACCAGATTTGGAATCCGACGATCGAGACGACACCAACAAACTTAAAATTGTTACTTCAGAAGTGATCATAAATGAACCAAATAAATACTTGATATTTGGGGAAGAGCAACAGGGAAAGACGAGCTTATTAAAGAACGCATTCAAGCAACTGTTGAAATCGGAGATTTATCCAGTTTATTTGGATGCGAAGGAAGTCAATCAGTCAGACATCCTTAAGTCATTAGCCGCCGCATTAAAACATCAATACGATAATTTTGAGCTAACGCAGTATTTGGCAATGCCAAATACTGCGTTGATTGTTGATGATCTCGATGGTGTTGGCTTGAATCCGAAATACAGGGCAAATTTACTCGCCTCCATAAATGCAAAGTTTTCCCATGTTGTAATGGTAAGCCACTCATCATTGCGGTACCTCACGCCAGAAATAGAGGAACTCGACGATTACAAAAAGTATGAATTACTCGGGTTCGGACATTTAAAAAGAGCCGCTTTAGTAGAACGATGGATTTCTCTTGGGATTGAAGAGTCCATTGGTGAGACAGAGCTATATGAGCAGAGCGACGAAATTAAATCGAGATTGGACAACATAATTAGAAGAAACATTGTTCCCCCAAAGCCGATATACATCCTAATGCTTCTGCAAATGTTCGAGGCATATACACAGCATAATCTTGAGTTATCTTCGCATGGGTACTGCTACCAGCAGCTTATTTATCAAGCTTTTGATCACGCCAAGATTCAAAAAAAGGATGTGGACAAATATCTCAATGTGCTTACTGAATTAGCTTGGGCGCTATATAGAAATGGCGGCACATTAAATGCGCATCATCTGGATATATTTTTTACCGAATATGAAAAAACATTCCTTGCTGTTGATGGCGACACAATTATTCGCAAGCTGAAGTCAAATTCGATTCTGACTGAAAAAGAATTCAAGATTCAGTTTAAATACCCATACCTATATTATTTTTTTATCGCAAAAAAGATTGCCGATTCATACTCAACAAGCAGTGAGGTACGAGAAGAGGTAAGAACATTAATCGCGAATCTTCATCGTGAAGATTATGCAAATATATTGGTTTTTGTTACGCATCACACAAAAGAAGCTTGGGTTCTTGATGAAATTCAAAAAGCTCTTGGATTGTTATTCATCGACCAATCACCTGCAACTTTATCTAAAGAACAATTAACTTTCATGGATGAATTCCTTTCGCAGATACCAGAGCTAGTCATGGAACAACGTGTAATTAGCGAAGAACGTATGAAGCACAATAAAAACTTGGACGATATTGAAAGAAACGGGAATGAGGTAGACGAGAAGCAATTACAGAGTATTGACGCAGTGGCTTTCCTTGCAAATATAAATAAAACTTTTAAAGGAATGGAAATATCTGGGCAGATTATTCGAAATAGACATGCATCTCTTACCCGCAATGCAATATACGATTTGGCAAACAATGGAACTTTAACCGGCCTTCGATTCTTGAATTTCTTTATTCATATATCAGATACGGCGAAGCTGGAAGTAATTAAGTACATTGAGCAGAAACTCAAGGAGCACCCAGGCCTTACCAATGAAAGAGTGCAGGAACAGGCCAAAGATATTTTTTTGCTTATGACCTACGGAGTAATCAATGGTGTCATTCGAAAGATTGCGTCTTCAATTGGTTCAAAAGAGGCGAGTGAAATTTATGCCAGCATTCAAAAGCAGAATGAAACCCCTGCTTTAGTTTTGCTGAATCAAGCGATTGATCTCCATTTTAATGGAAAGCTAAATATCCAACTCGTAGCGCAAACAACGGAAAAATTAAAAAATAATGTGGTTTGTACTAGGATATTGAAGGAAATGGTCATTCAGCACACATATATGTTTCCCGTTGAATATAAAGAAAAGCAACAATTGGCAGAATTGCTAGGCTTGTCTGTACAAGGTCAAAGGCTGATGGATAGAAACAAACTTGCTAAAGCATAGCCTAATTAAAGGGGGCAGCGCCGCATATCAAAATACAATACGATGCCAACCACGTTAAATTTCCAACTCTGCAAAGGTTCACCATGTACCCCGTTCACGACGACGATGCCGCCCTGCTGTTGTCCCTCACCGTTGCGGCCAAACGTCGCCCGGCCGCGCTGGACGAGATCATCACCGCGCTGGCCATGGCCAAACAGGGCGAGATTCCGGCCAAGTCGAAACTGGTAGATGCGTTTGCGCGCATGGGCGTTTGTGGCCTGATCACCGAAGCAGAAGGTGGCTATACCCTCTCTGCCGAGGCGCAGGCGATGATGACGGTGCTGCGAGCCAAGGACGACAGCGCCACCCAACTGGCTCGCATCAAGCAACAACTCACCGACTTTGATGCCAAGGACAAACACCCGAACATTCGGGTCACCCAGGAGCAGTTGCTGACGGCGATCCAGAGCTACAAGGCGGCGCAACGCAGCCATCAGGGCAAGAACATCCAGACCGACAAGCCCAAGACGAAGACCAACTGGATTCCGACCAAGGATCTGGTGCAAGGCAAACAGCACCTACCCTCCAAACTCCGCAAACCGTAAGTCTGCCAGAGAGACTAAAGTGGGATACCTCAGCGACAGACTACGGTTTTCATCAAAAATCCCCTTTTTCCACCTCAGTTAACTCCAGCCTGTGCCGCTTGTTCGTCCGCGAAGTAACTCGACCTAACCATCGGCCCACACGCGGCGTGCGAGAAACCCATGTCCAGCGCGGCGCTCTCGAACTGTTTGAAGGTTTCCGGGGTGACGTAGCGCAGCACTGGCAGGTGGCCGTCGGAGGGTTGCAGGTATTGGCCTAGGGTGAGCATTTCGACATCGTGAGCGCGCAGATCGCGCATCACTTCCAGCACTTCTTCGTCGGTCTCGCCCAAGCCCAACATCAGGCCGGATTTGGTGGTGACGTGCGGGAAACGCGCTTTGAAATCCTTGAGCAACTTCAGCGAGTGCGCGTAGTCGGCACCGGGACGCGCCAAGGTGTACAAGCGCGGCACGGTTTCCAAGTTGTGGTTGAGCACGTCGGGCAGGCTGCGCGCCATTTCGTCCAACGCCACCTCTAGGCGACCACGGAAGTCGGGCACTAGGGTTTCCAGCCGAGTCTCGGGTGAGCTGGCGCGGATGGCGGTCAAACAATCAGAAAAGTGCCCCGCGCCGCCATCGCGCAGATCGTCACGATCCACACTGGTGATAACCACGTAGCGCAATTTGAGCAGACCGATGGACTGCGCCAGACTGGCCGGTTCGTTGACATCGGGCGGCAGCGGTTTGCCGTGCGCCACGTCGCAGAACGGGCAGCGGCGGGTACACACGTCGCCCAAGATCATGAAGGTGGCCGTGCCCTTGCCGAAGCATTCACCGATGTTGGGGCAGGACGCTTCCTCGCACACCGTGTGCAGCTTGTGTTCGCGCAACATGCGCTTCACTTCGTGGTAACCCGCGCTGCTGCCGGATTTGACGCGTATCCATTCCGGCTTGCGCAGCCGCTGTTGCAGCGGAACGATCTTGATCGGGTTGCGCGCAGTCTTGGCGGCGCCGGTCTGTTTTGCGGGTTTCTCAGTGCTCATGTTTGCTTTCTAGATGCTGTTGCAAGCGCGAACTCAGAAGCTGCGCCAAGCGTTGTTCAAGTTCAGCCAGCGGCGTGGTGATGCCGACTTCGCGGGCTTGGG
Source organism: Ferriphaselus amnicola (assembly GCF_000974685.2). Classification (NCBI taxonomy): domain Bacteria; kingdom Pseudomonadati; phylum Pseudomonadota; class Betaproteobacteria; order Nitrosomonadales; family Gallionellaceae; genus Ferriphaselus; species Ferriphaselus amnicola. The sequence goes on along the minus strand of NZ_AP018738.1, from coordinate 306,729 downwards.
TCACGCGCAATCCGGCGTAACCGCAGGGATTGATGTAGCTGAACGGGGTCAAGTCCATTTCGACGTTGAAGGCGAGGCCATGATAGCAGCAGCCGTTCTTGATCTTGAGCCCGAGCGAGGCGATCTTAGCGTCGCCGACATACACGCCCGGCGCATCTTCGCGCCCTGCCGCCGTCACGCCGCGTTCGGCTAACACGTCGATCACGCTGTTTTCCATCAGCCGCACCAGCTCGCGCACGTTGATCTTCCAGCGGCGCAAGTCGAGCAACAGGTAAGCGACGATCTGGCCGGGGCCGTGATACGTGACTTGTCCGCCCCGGTCGATCTGCACCACCGGAATGTCGGTGAGATTCAGCAGATGCTCCGGCTTGCCCGCCTGCCCCTGCGTGTAGGTGGGCGGATGCTGCACCAGCCAGAGTTCGTCCGGCGTATCCGCCGTGCGCTCGGCGGTGAAACGCTGCATCGCGCGCCAAGTCGGCTCGTATTCGACCAGACCGAGATGTTTGACGATCAACGTCACAGCGCCATCTTCACCATCGGGTGCGAGGTCAGCTCGCGGTACAGCGCATCGAGCTGTTCCTTGGAGTCAGCGCGGAAAGTGCAGGTCAAGCTGAGGTATTTCGCGCCGCTGCTGCTGCGCATCTCGATGGTCGCGGCGTCGAACTCGGGGGCATGACGCTGCACGACTTCAGCGATGGCTTGGGCGAAACCGGGCTGGGCATGGCCGAATACCTTGAGCGGAAAGGCGCACGGGAACTCGAACAGGGTCTCTTGTGACTCGCTCATGGGGCCTCGACGATCTCGAAATCGTGGGTCATCGCCGCCGTTGCGCCCAGCATGATGCTGGCCGAGCAATACTTGGTAGCCGATAGCTCGATGGCGCGCGCGACTGCGTCGGATGCCAAGTTGCGGCCCGTGACGACAAAGTGCATGTGTATCTTGGTGAACACCTTAGGCTCGGTCTCGGCGCGTTCGGCCTCGATCTGCACTTCGCAGTCATGCACGTCCTGACGCTTCTTCTTGAGTATCAAAATCACGTCGAACGAGGTGCAGCCACCTGCGCCCAACAGCAACATCTCCATCGGACGTGGGCCGAGGTTGCGCCCACCCGCTGCCGGTGCGCCATCCATCAGCACCGCATGTCCACTCTCGGTCTCGCCGAGGAACGACATCTGCTCTACCCATTTCACTCGTGCTTTCATGCTTAGTCCTTGGTAAATTTGGTTCGGCGGATTCTAACCGATAGGCGTGTGATATGCTTCCCGCCGTTGATGTGGCCGCCCTTTCCGATGAGATTTTTCCTGTTTGCCCTACTGCTGTTACCCGCTCTCGCCCATGCCAATGAAGAGGCGGACTTTCTCGCCGCGCGGGATGCGTTTCGCGCTGGCAACAAGATCAAGTTGGAACAGTTGGCCGAAAAGCTCACCCGCTCGCCGATGGAACCCTATGTGACGTATTACCGTCTGCGGCTGAATCTGACCACCACCGACCCTTCCGATATTCAGGCTTTTCTCGCCCGCCCTGCCGACACGCCGGTGATCGACAAGTTGCGCAGTGAATGGTTGAAGCAACTCGGCAAGACGCAGCAATGGAACACGTTTCTGGCGGAATTCCCGCGCCTGCTTACGCCCGAGGTGGAGCTGACCTGCTACGCGCTGCAAGCTCGCGCGCAAGTTCAGCCGACTCAGGCACAGGCCGACGAAGTGCTGCGTGAGGTGCGCCCGCTGTGGTTGGTCGGACGCGAGCAGCCACAAAGCTGCACACCCTTGTTCGAGGCCGCGCTCAGCCGCAATCTCATCACCGAGCAAGAGGTCTGGCAGCGACTGCGCTTGGCTCTGGAATCCGGCAATGTCTCGCTGGCCAAGCGCCTGTCCACGCAACTTCCCGCCCACTTGCAGATCGCTCCCGCCACCTTGGAAAGTGTTGCGAGCAACCCCGAGCGTTATCTGGAACGCGCCGAGCTGGATCAGCCGAATGAAGTGCAACGTCTGGCGGCACAATTCGCTGTGTTGCGTCTGGCTAAGCAATCGCCCCCCTTGGCCTACAGCCGCTGGCAGGGTATCGCCGACCATTTTCCCGAGGACGAGCGCGCCTACATCAGTGGCTGGCTGGCTTATGAGGCCGCGATGAAGTTGGATACCCGCGCGCTGGAGTGGTATCGGGCGGCAGGGAATGCGCCGCTGAATGATGTCCAACGCGAGTGGCGAGTGCGCGCAGCTTTGCGCGCTAAAAACTGGCGCGAGGTCGGTAACAGTATCGCCCTGCTCTCACCCACCCAGCAGCAGGAAGCGCCTTGGCGTTACTGGAAGGGACGCGCGCTGAAAGAACAAGGTAAGGCGGTCGAAGCCAATAAGTTGTTCATCGACCTAGCACGCGAGTTCAATTTCTACGGACAGATGGCGCGCGAAGAGCTGGGCACCGTGATCGCCACGGACAGCAAATCCGAGAGTTTCAAGCCGGGCAAAGCCGAGCTGGATGCGGTCGGCAAACTGCCCGGCATCCAGCGCGCATTACTGTTGTACCGCTTGGATATGCGCACCGAAGCCGCCAGAGAGTGGTCATTGACCTTGCGCAGCTTGAATGACCGGCAGTTGATCACTGCCGCCGAGATCGCCCGTCGCAACGAGATGTACGACCGCGCCATCAGCGCCGCCGACCGTACTCAAGTCCAGCACGACTTCAACCTGCGCTACCTCGCCCCCTACCGAGAAGAATTGCGCGGACATCTGCAAGACAACGGACTGGAAGAGGCATGGGTCTATGGCTTGATGCGGCAAGAGAGCCGGTTCGTAACGCAGGCAAAATCGACCGTCGGCGCGGCAGGACTGATGCAGATCATGCCCGCCACCGCCAAGTGGGTCGCCAAAAAACTGGGGCTAAAATCCTACAAGGAAGCGCTCATCCATCAGATGGAGACCAACCTCAAGCTCGGCACCTACTACATGAAAACCGTGCTCGACTGGTTCGATGGCAGCCCGGTACTTGCTTCCGCCGCCTACAATGCCGGTCCCGGACGGGCGCGCCGCTGGCGTGGCGACGTACCGCTGGAAGGCGCGATCTACGCCGAGACCATCCCCTTCAACGAGACGCGCGATTACGTGAAGAAAGTGATGAGCAACACCGTGTATTACGCCGAACAATTCGGCCAGCCGGGTGCCTCGCTCAAACAGCGCATGGGCGTGATCGCGCCTAAGAGTGCGGCCAACCAAACGCCGATCCCCGATGAAAAATAAGCCCGAAATCTACTGCGTTGGCGGCGCGGTGCGTGACCGCTTGCTCGGCCTGCCGGTGCAAGACCGCGATTGGGTGGTCGTCGGCACTACGCCGGAGGCGATGGAAGCGCAAGGTTTTCAGCCCGTCGGTAAGGATTTCCCGGTCTTCCTGCATCCCAAAACGCACGAGGAATACGCGCTAGCGCGCACCGAGCGCAAGACGGCGCGTGGCTACAAAGGTTTCGCCGTCCATGCCGCACCGGACGTGACGCTAGAGCAAGATCTGCTGCGGCGCGATTTCACCATCAACGCCATCGCCGAAGCGGCAGACGGCACGCTGATCGACCCTTACGGCGGGCAGACCGATCTCGCGGCGGGCATCCTGCGTCATGTCAGCGACGCATTCGCCGAAGACCCCGTGCGCATTCTGCGTGGCGCGCGTTTCGCCGCCCGCTTCGGCTTCAGCTTTGCACCCGAGACGCTGGGACTGATGCGCGCCATGGTGGAAAACGGCGAAGTCGATGCGCTGGTGCCAGAGCGCGTTTGGCAAGAATTGGCGCGCGGGCTGATGGGTGAGCAACCCTCGCGCTTCATCTCCACCCTGCGCGACTGCGGCGCGCTAAAGAAGGTTCTGCCCGAGGTGGACGCGCTGTTCGGTGTGCCACAGCCGCCGCAATACCATCCCGAGATCGACTGCGGCATCCACGCCATGATGGTGTTGGACGATACCGCCCGCCACAACTATGCGCTGGAAGTCCGCTACGCTGCGCTCGGCCACGACCTCGGCAAGGGCAACACGCCGAAAGACATTTTGCCGCGCCACATCGGCCACGAGCTACGCAGCGTAGATCTACTCAAAACGGTGAGCGAGCGCTTGCGCGCACCGGCGGATTGCCGCGATCTGGCGCGGTTGGTGGCGCGCTACCACGGCGACATCCACCGCGCCAAACAGCTACGCGCCGATACCGTGGTGCGCCTGTTCGACAGTTGTGATGGCTGGCGCAAGCCGGAACGTTTCACCCAGATACTGCAAGCCTGTCAGAGCGACGCGCGCGGTCGCACCGGCCATGAGCACGACGATTATCCGCAAGCGGCTTATCTGGAAAGACTGCTGGCCGCCGCCCGTGCCGTGGATGCGGGAGCCATCGCCCGCGAATGCGGCGACCCAGCGCGCATCCCCGAATTGATCCGGCTGGCGCGCATCGCAGCGGTGGAGCGCGCCTCGGCTGGCACCTAGCCATGTTCATCGACACCCACTGCCACCTCGACGCCGCCGAATTCGGCGCGGATCAAGCCGAGTTGGTCAGCGCGGCGAATGCAGCGGGCGTCAGCCGCATCGTCGTGCCCTCGGTGGAGCGCGCTAACTTCGCCACCGTTGCCGAGCTATGCCAAGGACATGCTACTTGCTTCCCCGCTTTCGGCATCCACCCGATGTACGTGGATAACGCCACACCCGAGGATTTGCCCGTCTTGCGTGAGTATCTGACCTTGCCGCACACAGTCGCCGTCGGCGAGATCGGGCTGGACTTTTTTGTCGAACACTACGACCGCGCTCGACAGGAATTCTTCTTCGTCGAACAACTGAAACTGGCGAAGGAATTCGATCTGCCGGTGCTGCTACACCTTCGTCGCGCCCAAGACATCGTGCTCAAATACTTGCGCCAACATCGGGTGTGCGGCGGCATCGCGCACGCGTTCAACGGCAGCCACCAGCAGGCAGAAGAATTCATCAAGCTCGGTTTTAAGCTGGGTTTCGGCGGAGCGATGACTTACCCACGCGCCCTGCGCTTGCGTGAACTGGCAGCGACGCTGCCGTTGGAATCCATCGTGCTGGAGACCGATGCGCCGGACATCCCGCCTGCCTTTCTGGAGCATGGCCAGCCCAATCGACCGGAGTATCTAGCGCGCATCGCAACCACCTTGGCCGAGCTGCGTGGACTCTCCATTGAGCAAGTCGCACAGGCGACCTCACAAAACACATTCGCGGCCTTGCCCCGACTGTCTCAGATGTAATTCCAACAGCAACGCAAGTAGGGAAGTCGTAGAATGATGAGACATGGATTCCCTCTATCCCCATGAAACAGACTCTGCTCAATCTACTGCCCTTCACTCAGTCCTTCGCTGATCACGAACGACATTTGAAGTACAAGGTCACGTTCCTGAACAGCGTGTTCCTGATGGCCGCACTGGTGGCTTTCGGTATGGGCTTCTACCGCTGGCAGATCAGCCCGCTGATGGGTGCGATCGATTTTGGATTCGCTGCGGTCAGCTTCGCTGCCCTGCATTACCTCAAGCATCACCGCGACAAAGTCGAACTGATCAGCACCATCGCCATCGTATCCAGCTTCTTCCTGTTTCTTTCCATCTATCTGTTGGCACCGTACAACTCGATGCGGCTGTCTTTGTTTTTCCTACTTTCTGCGGGGGCGTTCTACCTGAAGGGACGCACAATCGGCTTGCGCTGGCTGTATGCCATTCTGTTCGCCATCGTCGCAGTGCATTTCCTGACCGGCTTCCAAACCGGCTATTCGCACATCGACATCTTCACGACGTGCATCTATCTGGTCGCACTGTTCTTCATCTTCTGGAACTACGAGACCGTCAAGGAAGAGCAACGCCAGCGGGAACAAGAGTACGAGCTGGAGCGCCAAGTCGGTGAACGCTGGCGGCTGGCCTTGGAAAGTGCGGGCGACGCCATCTGGGACTGGAACCTGCAAACCCGCAGTCTGCTCTATTCCAGAAGCTATACCGAAATGCTGGGCTACACAGAAGAGGAGCTGGGTCACGACTCATCGGTGATCGATAGACTGATGCACCCCGACGACAAGCTTGCCGCATTGCAACATCTCACAACAACACTCAAAGGCGCGACTCACGACAAATTCGTTTCTGAAGCACGCCTACGTTGCAAGGATGGCAGCTACCGCTGGATACTGTGCCGAGGACAGATTCGGGAGCGCGATTCCCAAGGCCGGGCACTACGTATGGTCGGCACCAGCATCGACACCACCGATCGGAAACTAGCGGAGCAGGAGCTTGAGAACTCACGCCATGAACTCGAAATCGAGCGCAAGCTATTCCAGAGCATTCTGGACAACGCACCGTTGGGCATCTGGATGCTGCAAGCAGATGGCCGTGCGCGTTTCGTGAATAAAAGCTACTGCCTAGCTCTGGGCATCCCTGAGGAAACATTCCTCGCAGCTCGCCACTATTCTGAGGTTATGCCGCCCTCCACCATTGCCAGTTGCATGAAAGCCGATGAGGAGTGCCTAGCTCAAGATCGCCCGCATCTTTCTTGGGAATGGGTGCCGTTTGTTGATGGCCGCGACCACTTGCTGGAGATCACCAAGGTGCGCTTGCTCAACAACGATGGCAGCATCTGTGGCTTGATCGGCATTGCGGCGGATGTCACCGAGCGCAAGGAACACGAACAACAACTCGAACACATCGCCCATTACGACTCGCTAACTGGCGTACCTAACCGCGTGTTGCTGGCTGACCGTTTGTCGCAAGCACTGGCGCGAACCAAGCGCGAAAAAGGCCTGATGGCCGTGTGCTATCTCGATCTGGATGGCTTCAAGCCGGTCAATGACACCTACGGCCACGATACCGGCGACCAAGTGCTGATCGAGATCACGCGCCGCATCAAGGAAGTCATCCGCGAAGATGACACCGTGGCTCGCTTGGGCGGCGATGAATTCGTGGTGCTGCTGGTCGGGCTGGAAGTGCCAGAGGAATGCGCAGGCAGTCTGAATCGCTTGCTGGAGAGGATCAACCAGCCGATCGAGATTCAGGGAAAACATCTACACATCAGCGCCAGTATCGGCGTATCGCTCTATCCAGAGGATGAACAGGATGCAGATACACTACTGCGCCATGCCGATCAGGCCATGTACATCGCGAAGCAGTCGGGCAAGAACCGCTACCACTTGTTCGACGCCGCCAACGACTTGCGCGCCCGCTCCCATCACGAACTACTCCAGCAGATCCGTCACGGCTTAGCGCACGGCGAGTTCGAGTTGTACTACCAGCCCAAAGTCGAGATGAGCACCGGGCGGCTGGTCGGCGTGGAGGCATTGATCCGCTGGCACCATCCGACGCGGGGTTTCCTGCTACCTGATGAGTTTCTGCGTGTCATCGAAAATACTGAGCTAGAGATCGAACTGGGCGATTGGGTGTTTTCCCAAGCCTTCCAGCAGTTGCAACGGTGGCGGCAGGCAGGTGAAGATTTTGAAGTAAGCATCAACGCCTCGGCCTACCACCTGCAATCCGCCAACTTTGTGCCCAAGCTGAAATCATTGATGGGGCACTATTGTGCTCAGACTTGCCGTCGTTGCGTGCAGATCGAAGTGTTGGAAACCGCCGCACTGGACGACATCGCCCGCGTCAGCGCCATCATCAAATCGTGTCACGAATTCGGCGTCGGCTTCGCGCTGGATGACTTTGGCACCGGGTATTCTTCACTCACGTACCTGAGCAATCTGGACGTGGATACGCTCAAAATCGATCAGTCGTTCGTGCGCGGGATGCTGGAGGATAAGGGCGACCATGCCATCGTGCAGGGCATCATCGCATTGGCAAAAGCCTTTGATCGCGACATCGTGGCGGAAGGCGTGGAGAATGATGCGCATTACCAAGCACTGTTGCAAATGGGCTGCGAAGTCGGTCAAGGCTACGGCATCGCTCGCCCGATGCCAGCGGGAGATTTGATCGAATGGAGCGAACACTGGAAGCCCAGCAAAACAACCTTGGGTGAGGCTTAGAAAGCGGCTGATTTGTTCGGTCTGATCGTTCCGGCGAAGGCCAGAACCCGGTTAAGTGAAGACGCTGGATACCGGCCTTCGCCGGTATGACGAAAAATCAGCGTTCCCTTAAAGAAGCACGCGCTCGATGCCGCCGTTGTTGGCCTTGGCCACATAATCCGGCAACCAGTTCTCACCCAGCAGATGCTTCGCCATCTCGACCACGATGTAATCCGCCGTAGTGCCAGAATCATCATCGTAGCGTGACAAGCCTTGCTGGCAGGACGGGCAGGAGGTCAGTATTTTCACCTCGCCCACAAAACCATCGGCGCGCAGCGCATCCGCCCCCTTGCGCATCTCTTCTTCCTTGCGGAAGCGGATCTGCGTCGATATGTCGGGGCGGCTGGCTGCCAAGGTGCCGGACTCGCCGCAGCAGCGCTCGCTCAACGTCACCGGCACACCCATCAAGGTATTCGCCACCTTCAGCGGCGCGTGCGTCTTCATCGGCGAGTGGCAAGGGTCGTGATACAAATACTTGGTGCCTTGCACACCCTCTAGCTTCACACCCTTCTCCAGCAGATATTCGTGGATGTCGAGCAAGCGGCAGCCAGGGAAGATCTTGTCGAACTGGTACTGCTGTAACTGATCCATGCAGGTGCCGCACGACACCACCACGGTCTTGATGTCGAGATAATTCAGCGTGTTGGCGACACGATGGAACAGCACGCGATTGTCGGTGGTGATCTGGTTGCCCTTGTCCGCGAAGCCGGAAGCGGTCTGCGGATAGCCGCAGCACAGGTAGCCCGGCGGCAATACGGTGATTGCGCCCGTCTCGTACAACATCGCCTGCGTCGCCAATCCGACTTGACCGAATAAGCGCTCGGAGCCGCAGCCGGGGAAATAGAACACGGCCTCGGAATCTTCGTTCACCTTGTGTGGATTGCGGATCACCGGCACGACCGTGTTGTCCTCAATGTCCAGCAGCGCACGCGAAGTCTTTTTCGGCAGATTGCCCGGCATTGGCTTGTTGATGAAGTGAATCACTTGCGCCTTCAGCGGCGGGCGTCCCAGCGAGGCCGGTGGATGCGCCACTTGTTCGCGGATCAAGCCGAAGCGCTTGCCCAGTTGGTAGCCCAGTCGCTGCGCCTTGTACGACCACTCGATCATCACCTTGCGCACCAGCTTAATGGTGGCCGGATCGGTCGCGTTGAGGAAGGCCATCGATGCCGCGCTGCCGGGATTGAATTTCTTCTTGCCCTGCTTGCGCAGGAAATTGCGCATGGCGATGGACACGTCGCCAAAGTCGATATTGACCGGGCAGGGATTCGCACATTTGTGGCACACCGTGCAATGGTCGGCCACATCGTTGAACTCGTCGAAATGCGCCAGCGAAATACCGCGCCGCGTCTGCTCTTCGTACAGGAATGCCTCGATCAACAAGGACGTGCCGAGAATCTTGTTGCGCGGGGAATACAACAGATTGGCGCGCGGAATGTGGGTGTTGCACACTGGCTTACACTTGCCGCAACGCAGGCAATCCTTGATCGAGTCGGAGATTTCGCCCAGCTCGCTCTTTTCCAGAATCAGACTTTCCAATTCCATCAAGTTGAAGCTAGGGGTGTAAGCGCGTTCGAGGTTGCTGCCAGTAAGCAACTTGCCCTTGTTGAAACGACCTTCGGGATCGACGCGGCGCTTGTAGTCGGCGAACGGTTGCAGCTCGCTCGCGTCCAGATAATCGAACTTGGTGATACCGATGCCGTGCTCGCCCGAGATCACGCCGCCCAGATCTTTCGCCAACTGCATGATGCGATCGACCGCGCCGTTCGCCTGTTGCAACATGGCGTAGTCGTCGGAATTGACCGGGATGTTGGTATGCACGTTGCCATCGCCCGCGTGCATATGCAGCGCCACGAACACGCGGCTCTTCAGCACCTGCTGGTGGATAGTGCTGCACTGCTCAAGGATGGTCTGGTAAGTGCGGCCACTGAAGATGTGGCGCAACTCTTCACGCACTTCGATCTTCCAGGAGGCGCGGATAGCGTGCTGCTGCAAGGCGAGGAAGACGGTTGCGTGCTGAGTGCTGAGTGCTGAGTGCAGGGTCGCCCACTCAGCACTCAGCACTTTGAATTCAGGACTTTCGACGCTCGCGTCGAGGTTATCCAGCAGCCACTGCCAGCGCTGGCGCACCTTGGCCAGCAACTCGCGCGCTTGTTGAGGCCGATTTCCCAACAGTTCGGCATCACCTAGTTGTGCATCATCCTGATAGAACAGCGGCAACTCGCCCGCAAAGAACTCGTCCAGCGCATCCAGCAGCTTAAGCTTGTTCTTTAACGACAACTCGATGTTGATGCGCTCCACACCGTCGCAGTAGTCGCCCATGCGCGGCAGTGGGATGACCACGTCTTCGTTGATCTTGAAAGCGTTGGTGTGCTTGGCGATGGCGGCGGTGCGGGCGCGATCCAGCCAGAATTTCTTGCGCGCTTCGGCAGCCACGGCGATGAACCCTTCGCCGTGACGCAGGTTGGCGAGGCGGACGATCTCGGAAGCGGCCTCGCCCACGGCACGTTCGTCGTCGCTCACTACATCGGCGATCAGCACCATCTTCGGACGCGTGCCTCGACGGGATTTAGTGGCGTAGCCCACGGCCTTCAGATAGCGTTCGTCCAGATGTTCCAAGCCCGCCAGCAATACCGATTTGTCGCCGCGATTGTCCAGCAAGGTGGTGATCTCAACGATGGCGGGTACCGCCTCGCGCACTTGACCAAAAAACTCCAGACACACGGTACGGGTATGCGTATGCGCGCGATGCAGGATGAAACGCGCCGAGGTGATGATGCCGTCGCAGCCTTCCTTTTGGATGCCGGGCAAGCCGGACAAGAACTTGTCGGTAACATCCTTGCCTAGGCCAGCCTTGCGGAAGGCGCTGCCTGCGATGGTCAGAATCTCTGGTTCGCCATGTGCTGTCTTACCATCCACCTCGAAGCGGCGGATACGGAACTGCGCATTGGCTACGTCGTGAATCTTGCCGAGATTGTGGTCTAGGCGCTCGACTTCCATCCACAGCCCATCTGGTGTAACCATGCGCCACGAAGCCAGATTATCCAGCGCCGTACCCCACAGCACGGCTTTCTTGCCGCCCGCATTCATCGCTACGTTGCCGCCGATGCAGGAGGCGTCCGCCGAGGTCGGATCGACTGCGAACACAAGGCCGTTGGCCTCTGCCACTTCCATCACCCGGCGCGTCACCACACCCGCGCCGCAATGGACAGTGGCATACGGCTGCGTCAATCCGGGCAAGGTCTGCACTTCGACTACCGACAGTGCATCCAATTTTTCAGTGTTGATGACGGCAGACAGCTTGGTCAACGGCACTGCGCCGCCGGTGTAACCCGTGCCACCGCCGCGCGGGATCAAGGTCAGACCCAGTTCAATACAGGTGCGCACCAACGGCGCAACTTCGGCTTCGGTATCTGGGGTCAGCACCACGAACGGGTATTCGACGCGCCAGTCGGTCGCGTCGGTGACGTGCGACACACGCGCCAGTCCGTCAAAAGCGATGTTGTCGCGGCGAGTATATTTGCCAAGTGCGCGCAAGGTACGGCGGCGCAGTTCCAGCGTCTGCTCGAATTCAGCAGAGAATTCATCCACGGCCTTGTTGGCCAGTTGCAGCAGGCGCGCCACAATCTCGTTACTCTGGCGACGCGACTCGATCTCGTTCAGGCGATGGCGCAAAGCGCCGACCAACGCACTGCGCCGATCTGGGTTGCCCAGCAGATCATCTTGCAGATAGGGATTGCGCGTCACCACCCAGATGTCGCCTAGCACCTCGTACAACATGCGCGCCGAACGGCCAGTACGGCGCTCTTGGCGTAAACCGTTGATGATGTCCCACGCCTCGTCGCCGAGCAGGCGGATGACGATCTCACGGTCGGAGAACGAAGTGTAGTTATACGGGATTTCGCGCAGTCGGGCGGTCATGCGAAGGTCAGGATGCAGGGCAAGGCGCGCATTCTACCGCAAGGTAACGATTTGCTCGACCCCGCCGCCATCAGGCCTATGATTCCTTGAGCATCCACATCACATCTACGAATTGCCCCGGCCCCGTCGCGCCGATGGCGGCGAGCAGCTTTTCTAGATAAGCCGGATTGTGATTGGTCTTGCGGGCGAAGGACTGGAGCAGTTGCACCACACGCTCATCGCTCAGACCTTGGTCATGCGCAGCCATGCCGACCAGCAAGACTTGGACGATGGCAAGGTTGCATACCAGCTCACGATAGAGATCCAAGAAATTGCGCAGAGCGAATGGGAACAAACGGGTCAGCACCTGATTCACCAGATAGTTCTCAAGTATGTAACCGTTGCTTGCAAAGTAGGGGGTGTAGTGATCGTGATAGCCCGCACGATAACGCGCCAACACTTCGGTGTCCGCAACGGGTTTGTCGGTCTCGCCAGCCAGCAGTCCACTCGAAGCTGCGATCAGGCATTCGCGCATACGCGGCGTAGCTCGCTCAGCCAACAGTTGCGCCAGCACATTACCGATCGTCCCGATCTTACGCGGCAGATCGCCAACGATCTGGGCGAACTGAGCCTCCACGCTGGCAGGATCGGAAACAAAATCAGCGTAGCCTTTAAGTATCGGCAACAACTCCGAAGCGTGGCTGAATTTGGCCGATGATGCCACTTTGTCCACATCTTCCAGCAGGAATCCCAGCACCATCAGCCGCGCACCCAGCGTCAGCTCGCGGAACTGCAATAAGCCGATGACGAGGGCGCGTAATTCATTGAGGATGGCCATCTGCGCCGGGTCGCCCTCTCCCTGATTCGGGAAACGATGGGAAACAAAGCCTCGCGCTTCAATCGAGGTGTCGGCATCGACCAAGTCGAAGCCTATGGGTTCGGGGTGCAGCAACACCCGCCTAGCCGCCTCGGGGCAAGCGATCCCGAGCGAAAGCTCCATTTTCCCGCCAAAAAGATTGACGTAACGCGGAAAGGTTGCGCAGGTATTGGACAAGGCTTCTTCACCCAACAGACGATGGATGGAGCACAAGCCGTCGCTTTGAAGTAACAAGCAGCGTCCATCAGAGGAACATTTGAGCGCAGCCACATTTTCTTTGCTGCGCGTCTGCACATCGGTGTTCTCGATCAGCGCTTCACGAAACAGCGGAGTCAACTCTTGATGGCGGCACGCTTGGTAGCGGCGATAACTGACTTCATCCAAGGGTATATTCCAGCCGACACAACACGACTCCTCGCACGCACTGCCGATACAGTGAAACTCGGCGTAGTAATCGGGCACCAGCATGCTTTTCTGTTCCATATCGACCGCTCCTGAATGAGTGGCGATACTGTGCCACAGCCGCTGGCGACGCGCCATCTATAAACATTCTTCTCTACAATAGCGCCATGAATCCATCCCCTGCGGGCGCGCAAGCGCGAGTGTTCTTTGCCCTGTGGCCGAACGATGAAGAGCGTACGGCACTAGCTGTTTGGCAGGTACCGCTATTGAACGTCTGCGGAGGCCGCGCGATGCGTACCGACACACTCCATAGCACTTTGGTATTTCTGGGTGAGATCGAGCGAACGCGACTCGAAGCACTGCGACTGGCCGCACACGAAATTGACGGCGCGTGCTTCGAACTCAGTTTTGAGGTAGCGCGCTACTGGGGACACAACCACATCGCCTATGCCGCACCGACGCACATTCCGCCCGAGTTACCTCGCTTGGTGCAGCAACTAGAGCAATCCCTGCGACGACATCACTTTCGCTTCGAGCTGCGTGAGTTCAAGCCGCACGCCACGTTGCTGCGCCATGCCGTATGGACGGATGCACCGCTTCCCGAAATGACTCGGGTGAGTTGGCAGTGCAAAGAGTTTGTGTTGGTGGAGTCGCAGCAAAATGCGCAGGGCGCGCATTACCAAGTGTTGGAGCATTTCCCGCTGCGTTAGTTGGGAATGCCTTACTGAGTGGCGCGCGGCTCAGAGAACTGAATGCGGTGCAGCTGCGCATAGACACCGTCGTGCGCCAGCAACTCGCGGTGAGTGCCGACTTCCACGATCTCGCCTTTTTGCATCACCACAATACGGTCGGCGCTCTCGATGGTGGACAAACGATGCGCGATCACCAGCGAAGTGCGGCCTTGCATCAGCGTTTCCAGCGCCGCCTGCACGTGGCGCTCGGATTCCGAATCCAGCGCAGAGGTCGCCTCGTCCAAGATCAGGATGGGTGCATTCTTGAGGATGGCGCGTGCGATGGCGATACGCTGACGCTGTCCGCCGGACAGTCGCACCCCCTTCTCTCCGACCAGCGTGCTCAAACCTTGCGGCATCTCGCGGATGAATTCCATCGCATGGGCGGCCACCGCTGCCGCGACGATCTCAGCTTCAGGCACTACACGCATCTGGCCGTAGGCGATGTTGGCCGCCACGGTGTCGTTGAACAGCACCACTTCTTGACTGACCAGCGCGATGTTGGCGCGCAAACTGGCCAGACTAAGGTCGCTCAGGTCGTGGCCATCCAGCGTGATGCGCCCGGCCGTCGGCGTGTAGAAGCGCGGAACCAGATTCGCCAGCGTACTTTTGCCGCTACCCGAAGCACCTACCAACGCGACCGTCTGCCCTGCCGGGATCGCCAGATTGACAGCGCGCAACACCTGCTTTGCGTCGTCGGTTTGATAGGAAAAATCCAAGTGCTCGAAAGCTAGGTTGCCTTGCGCACGACCAATAGCCACCTTGCCCTGATCGACTTCACTCGGCGTATCCAGCAATTCGAACACGCTTTCCGCCGCCGCCAGTCCGCGCTGCATGTGTTCGCTGACCGCCGTGATACGCTTGATCGGCGCAGTCAACATCAGCATGGCGGCGACGAAAGACAAAAAGCCGCCAACCGTGGTCTGATCGGTGCGCGATTGTTCGATGACCAGATAGATGACGATGGACAAGGCCACCGCCGCCACCATCTGCACGATGGGCACATTCGCCGCCGAAGCCGCCGCCTGTCTCATGGTGTGGCGGCGCAGGCCATTGGAATACTCAAAAAAGCGGCGACTCTCGTAGGTTTGTCCGCCGAACAGCTTCACCACTTTATGCGCGGTGACGCTCTCCTCAATGGTCTGCGTGATGTCGCCCATCGCCTGTTGCGAATCACGGCTGGCACTGCGCAAACGCCGACTGATCGTGGTGATGATGAAGGCGATCACCGGCGCCATCACCAGCGACAGCAGCGTCAGCTTCCAGTTGAGGTAGAACAGCCAGCCGAGCAGACCGATGACAATGATCGTGTCACGAATGGTGATGGTCACCACGCTGGTCGCCGCCGCCGTGACCTGCGTCACATCGAACGTCAGCTTGGAGATCAGATTGCCCGTGGCGTGATCGTCGTAATAGCGCGTCGGTAAGGACAGCAGCTTGGCGAACATCGCCTCGCGCAAATCCATCACCACTTTGTTGCCGATCCAGCCAATGGCGTAAGTACCCACGAACGACGCTGCGCCACGTACGAAGAAGATCACCAGAATGAAGATGGGCGTGAGCCGGATGACCGTATCGTCCTTATGCACGAAGGTGCCGTCGAGCATGGGCTTGAGCAAGGCTGGCAGCAGCGGCTCGGTCGCCGCCGATACCATCATGCCAAGGATGGACAGCGCGAACACGCGCCAATAGGGTTTAACGTAGCCGAGAAGACGGCGATAGAGCTGGCTGCTGGTCATGGAATTCATGGCGCGCACTGTAGCAGAAAAGCAAAAGGGCGGCATCGCCGCCCTCGTGCAGAGTCCAACAGGATCAGAGCTGGTAGCCCAACCCCACGAACAGCGTCCGTCCCGGCAAAGTGTAAGCATTGAATCTGCCCGGCGTGAACTGGCTACTGACGGCGTAGTTGTAGTACTTGTGATCGAACAAGTTGTTCACGGAGGCATTCAGTTGCAACGCGCCCACCTGATGCACCAGCTTAAGATCGACCAGCGTGTAGGCTGGAATCTTCATCCCCAAGGTATTAGCCTCGTCGTTCTCCATGAACTGTGAGCCGACATAGCTTGCCGCCGCATTCAACCGGGTCTGCTCGCTCACCGCCCATGACGCACCCAGATTCACTTTCTGACTAGCCACCAGTGGCACGTGCTTGCCTGCGATATTGACGTTGGTTTGCGTGAAGGCGCTGCCCGGCCAAATGCCTGAAATGAAGCGTGCGTCGGTGTAGCCATAGGTCGCACTCAGCGCCAGTTGCGACAACGCCTGCCACCTGCCTTCCAGCTCAATGCCCTGACGACGCGACGGCGGCAGATTGGTGTTACCTACGCCGGTACTGAACGGGTCGAGATGGATCTCGTCACGGACTTCGTTGCTAAATACGGTGGCCCGCCAGCTAGCGGCCTGCGTCCGCTGCCCCAACCCGAACTCCAATCCATCCACCGTTTGCGGGCGCAAGAATTGGAACTGGTTAGTGAAGGCGGGACCAGATTCATAGATCTCATCCACATTTGCAAAGCGGAAACTACGCCCAGCCTTGCCGTTGATGGCCAGTCCCGAGTCGAACTGGTGGCGCAGCCCCAGCTCATAGGCATTCTTTGACGCAGAAAATATTCCAGCAGGTGCCGCCGAGCCAAAGAATGCGCCAGGAGCAGCTGCGTTGTAGGTATCCGAACCACTCATTGCAATGCGCTCGTTGCGGAACCCCG
Organism: Ferriphaselus amnicola; assembly: GCF_000974685.2. Classification (NCBI taxonomy): domain Bacteria; kingdom Pseudomonadati; phylum Pseudomonadota; class Betaproteobacteria; order Nitrosomonadales; family Gallionellaceae; genus Ferriphaselus; species Ferriphaselus amnicola. The sequence continues at coordinate 290,103 of NZ_AP018738.1, read as the reverse complement.
CCAGCAGCGTGGTCGCGGTTGAAAGATGCGTGGTGTTTTGCAGATACCAAGCGTCGTTACTCTGCGTCATGCCGATACGATTGATAGGCTGGGCGATGTTCGCCGCTGCATTCGATATGCGTTGAGCATAATCCCATCGATGGACATCGACACCCACCACCAGTGAACTCTCGCCCCCCAACGCGTGCGGAACTCGCACGCGCGGCGTGAACGAATCTACCGTCAGATCACCATCGCGATAGGTCGGAAAACCACCCAGATCGAAATACGACTTCTGGTTCTTGGTGCGGCGCGCCAACCCCAGATTGATGTCCGCCCCCGCTAGGTTCTGCTGCCACTCCAGCGCCACTTGCCCCCCATCACGGCTGGCATAGTCCAGCGGCGTGGCTGCACCGCGCGGATCGGTCGCCACTTGGTCGATGCCCAACGCAGGTTGCACCGTGCGTGCGCCCGGCAAACGAATAGTCTGTTGATCCACGCCCAACTTGAGGGCAAACTCACCAGCCTCGGTCAGCCAGCGTGCGTTGGCCTGTGCATTGGTCTGATCGTTGCTGTTATTGGCGCGATAGCCGCCTGAGTGCAGCTTACTGGCGGTGACATCCACGCCAACTTCGCCGGTGAAATAGCCGCCGCTGGCTTGCACTTCATTGGTGTCGTAGCTGCCACCTCGCACGCTGACTTGCCCACTGCCGCCCATTTTCGTTGGCGTACGTGTGATGATGTTGATGACACCGCTGCTGGCGCCATCTCCATACTGCACGGCACCACTGCCGCGCAGAATCTCGATGCGCTCGATGGCCGCAAATGGGATCGCCGCCCACTGCACGCCCGACAGGTCCGAGTCAGTGATGCGCCGACCATCCAACAGGATCAGCGTGTTCTGCCCCGCCGCCGCACCAAAGCCACGCATATCCACCGTGGAGGAAGCCGCGTTGTTGCCAAAAAAATCGCGCATGGCGATGCCCGCCTGCCCAGCGAGCAATTCCGGCAAAGTGCGAGCGCTGCTTTGCTGGATGTCGTCGCGACTGATGATCGTGGCATTGATCGGCCTGTCAGCCGATTTATCCTTAAATCGCGTGGCCGTGACCACGACTTCGTCCAGCATGGCTTCGGATTCAGCGTGCGCCAAGGGAGTGACCGCACACAGCAGTGCGGCCAAGAGTTGCTTTTGTTGCATGATGATTTCCTGAAGTAAGTTCCAAGCGACCCCGTTGGAACGGATAAAACAGGAAAAACCCGAGAGAATGGAGGGCGCGGCTGGGTTGCCGAAATCGACCGTCCATGCGCCTCCCGCAGCATTTCCTAACCAAACTCCTAGGCCGGTATCCGGGCTCACAAGGTCGTCATCGCCGACTTGGACACATCGCCTTCCCATGATTACTCACAGTGGCATGTTGACGCGCCCTTCCTTGCTTACCGTTGCGGGGGCAGCACAGGTATCACACCTGTTTCCCGTTTAACCGAACGATGGCTCGTCCGGCACCTTGAAGCGCGCGGATTCTACCAGCAAGCGAGCTAAACTCGAGGCTACCTGCAAAAACTTTCGTTACCGTTTGACGCAGTTGAATTGCTTAAACTATAGTTCGCCCCATGCAAAACGAATTCAACACACTGGAGCAAAAACTGGGACAGTTGGTAACACTGACTTCGCGCCTGCGCTCCGAGAACCATCAACTGCGCCAAGAGCTGGCCACTGCCCTCAGTCAGAATCGCCAATACAGCGACAAGATCGAGAGCGTCTCCGATCGACTGGAAAACTTACTGACCCAACTACCGGAAGAAGCATGAGCGACAATACCGTGAAGACACTGGAAGTCACCCTGCTCGACCGCGAATTTCGCGTCGCCTGCCCGGAAGAGGACGAAGCTGACCTGCTCGCAGCGGTGACCTATCTCGACAAGAAAATGCGCGAGATCCAAGCCGCCGGTAAGACCGCGTCGATGGAGCGCATCGCCGTGATGGCCGCGTTGAACATCGCACATGAACTGCTCAAAACCCGCCTCGGCGCAGGATTTGACCTCGGAGAGTTTAAGCGTAGAATGCAGGCTATGCAGGCAACGGTGGACTCTGCCCTAGCCGAACAGGATGCTCTGTTCTAACATTTGAAACACAGATTAAGTTTGTCCCCTGCGGTGTTTGTCAGGCTCATAATTCTTTGAACCAATAAGCGCTGCTTAAGGTTGTAACCCACTCAATTGCTGTTGTGAGCGTCCCTTAGTCGGATGTTCCTGATGCAACCGGGAAGCGACCATCTTGAACCCAGGTTCAAGACATTGAGCCAACGGCACAGGCGGGGGGCTTTATTCCGGGCATGAGAGTGCTCACGAGAAATGCGACTTCGGTCGCATTTTTCATTTCCTAGCCGCTATCGAATCAACGAGCTACCATGATTCTTTGGGAGTTCATTCATTTCTCCTCTTCCGTGTTGCCCTACACCTAGAGACAAGGTACCATTCCCGCCCTTTCGCTTGACTGTAGAACATGGCGATAGTGTATCGCCGATTTGTGTAGTCTGATTTTGATTAAGGAATAGCGTGAATCATCCTTCGATGCCGGTACAGCAAGGTCTGTACGATCCGCGCCAAGAGCGCGATGCGTGTGGTGTGGGCTTTGTCGCTCATATCAAAGGTCAAAAAAGCCATGATCGCGTACGCGAAGGCTTGCAGATTCTGGAGAATCTGGTACATCGCGGTGCGGTAGGTGCCGATCCGCTAGCCGGTGACGGCGCGGGTATCCTGCTGCAACTCCCCGATGCCTTCTTCCGTGCCGTTTCCGGTGTCGAGTTGCGTGCAGCCGGCGAATACGGCGTTGGCATGCTGTTCCTGCCACGTGACGCGAAAGCGCGTGCCGCATGCGAAGCGGCCATCGCTGACAAGATCGTTGCCGAAGGTCAAGTGTTGCTGGGCTGGCGCGATGTGCCGGTGAACAGCGCAATCTTGGGCGAAAGCGTCAAGCTGGTGGAACCGACTGTTCGTCAGGTGTTCATTGGTCGCGGCGTCAATTGCGCCGATCAGGATAGTTTCGAGCGCAAGCTGTTCGTGATCCGCAAGACTGCCGAACATGCTATCCGCCATCTGCCGGACGATCAGGGTGCTGGCTTCTACATCCCGTCGTTGTCGTCACGCACCATCGTCTATAAGGGCATGCTGCTGGCAGATCAGGTTGGTACTTACTACCACGATCTACAAGACTCCCGAGTAGTCAGCGCGTTAGCATTGGTGCACCAGCGCTTTTCCACCAACACCTTCCCGACCTGGGATCTGGCTCACCCTTTCCGCATGATCGCCCACAACGGAGAGATCAATACTGTGCGCGGCAACGTCAACTGGATGACTGCCCGCCACGCTGCGATGTCCTCCAATCTGCTGGGCAAAGATCTGGAAAAACTATGGCCGCTCATCACCGAAGGCCAGTCCGACTCCGCCTGCTTCGACAACGCGCTGGAACTGTTGGTGGCGGGCGGTTATTCGCTGCCACACGCGATGATGTTGCTGATCCCCGAAGCGTGGGCTGGCAATCCGCTGATGGACGAAGAGCGCCGCGCCTTCTATGAATATCACGCTGCACTGATGGAGCCGTGGGACGGCCCCGCCGCCGTCGCATTCACCGATGGTCAGATGATCGGTGCGACCCTAGATCGCAATGGCCTGCGTCCCGCCCGCTACCTAATCACCGACGATGATGTCGTGCTGATGGCTTCCGAAATGGGCGTATTGCCCATCCCGCAGAACAAGATTGTCAAGAAATGGCGCTTACAGCCAGGCAAGATGTTCCTGATCGACTTACAAGCCGGTCGCATCATCAGCGATGATGAGCTTAAGAATCAATTGGCTACCGCCAAACCTTACCGCCAATGGATCGAGAAGTCGCGCTACTTCCTCGGCGACCTTGCCGCTGGCGGAGCGAATCCCGGCCTGAACGGCTCCTTGCTCGACACTCAGCAAGCCTTTGGTTATTCCCAAGAAGACCTCAAGTTCATCCTCGCGCCGATGGCGACCACGGGCGAAGAAGCGACCGGCTCGATGGGCAACGACAGCGCATTGCCGGTGCTTTCCAACAAGAACAAGGTGCTGTACAGCTACTTCAAACAGCTGTTCGCGCAGGTGACCAATCCGCCGATCGACCCGATCCGCGAAGAGATCGTGATGTCGCTGACCTCGTTCATCGGCCCCAAACCCAACCTGCTGGGCATCGACGAAACCACTCCGACGCTGCGTCTGGAAGTACACCAGCCGGTGTTGACCAATGACGATCTGGCCAAATTGCGTGACATTGCTACGCTGACCAACGGCCAGTACCGTTCGCGCGTGCTGGACATCACTTATCCGGCCATCGAAGGTGCTGCCGGTTGCGATGCCGCCATCCAAGCGCTGTGCACGGCTGCCGATCAGGCCGTGGCTGAGGGCATCAACGTGTTGATTCTGTCCGACCGTGGCGTTTCGGCCTCACGCGTTGCTATCCCGGCGCTGCTGGCTACCGCAGGCGTGCACCACCATCTGGTGCGCGAAGGTCTGCGTACCAGCACCGGCTTGGTCGTCGATACGGGTTCCGCCCGAGAGACTCATCATTTCGCGCTGTTGGCTGGTTATGGTGCCGAGGCTGTGTGCCCATGGCTGACTTTCGAGACATTGGCTGATCTCAGCGCTGGCCTGCCTGGAGAGCTATCCGCCTATGAGGCTGGCAAGCGATTCATCAAGGCGATCAACAAGGGATTGCTCAAGGTGATGTCCAAGATGGGCATTTCCACGTACCAATCCTACTGCGGCGCGCAGATCTTCGAGGCCATCGGCTTGAACGCCGCATTCGTCGAACGCTTTTTCACCGGCACCTCAACGCAGATCGAAGGTATCGGCTTGGCCGAAGTTGCCGAAGAAGCCGTGCGCATCCATCTGGATGCCTTTGGCAACGATCCAGTGCTGGCCGACATGCTGGATGCGGGCGGCGAATACGCTTTCCGCATCCGTGGCGAAGAACACATGTGGACGCCGGATTCCATCGCCAAGTTGCAGCACGCAACGCGCTCCAACAACTTCAAGACTTACAAGGAATACGCCCAGCTCATCAACGATCAGGCGCACAAGCTGAAGACGTTGCGCGGCCTGTTCGAGATCAAGCCGCTCGGCGCTGCGGTACCTTTGGATGAAGTCGATTCAGCCAAGGACATCGTCAAGCGTTTTGTCACCGGCGCGATGTCGCTGGGTTCGATTTCCACCGAAGCCCACACCGTGCTAGCACAAGCGATGAACCGCATCGGCGGCAAATCCAACACCGGCGAAGGTGGTGAAGATGCAAACCGTTTCCGCGCGCTGAAAGCCGGAGAGACATTGTCCGAAATCATCGGCAAGAACCGCATCGAATCCGACCGCGTGATGGCGGAAGGCGACTCACTGCGCTCTGCGATCAAACAAGTCGCCTCGGGTCGTTTCGGCGTAACAGCAGAGTACCTATCGAACGCTGACCAGATCCAGATCAAGATGGCTCAGGGCGCGAAGCCCGGCGAAGGCGGCCAGCTGCCCGGAGGCAAAGTTTCCGAATACATCGGCAAGCTGCGTCACTCGGTGCCTGGCGTTGGTCTGATCTCGCCACCGCCGCACCACGATATCTATTCCATCGAGGACTTAGCGCAGCTTATCCATGACCTGAAGAATGCCAACTCCTCGGCGTCAATCTCGGTCAAGCTGGTCTCCGAAGTAGGTGTCGGTACCGTAGCAGCGGGCGTGTCCAAAGCCAAGGCTGACCATATCGTGATCTCCGGCTATGACGGCGGCACCGGAGCATCGCCCTTGTCTTCGATCAAGCATGCAGGTACACCGTGGGAACTCGGTCTGGCCGAAGCACAACAGACGCTGGTGCTGAACCGTTTGCGTGGCCGCGTCGGCCTGCAAGTCGATGGTCAACTCAAGACTGGTCGCGACGTGCTGATCGGCGCCTTGCTGGGTGCAGATGAGTTCGGTTTCGCCACGGCGCCGTTGGTCGTAGGTGGCTGCATCATGATGCGCAAGTGCCATCTCAACACCTGCCCAGTCGGCGTCGCCACGCAAGACCCTGAACTACGCAAGAAATTCACCGGCCAGCCCGAACACGTGGTCAACTACTTCTTCTTCGTCGCCGAAGAAGTGCGTGAGTTGATGGCACAGATGGGTATCCGCAAGTTCGAAGACTTGATCGGCCGCTCCGACCTGCTCGACGTGAAGCAAGGCATCGCTCACTGGAAGTCGCAAGGTCTGGACTTCAGCAAGATCTTCCACCAGCCGGATATGCCTGCCAGCGTGGCACGCCGCCATGCCGAATCGCAAGATCACGGCCTAGACAAGGCGCTGGACAACCAACTCATCGCCGAAGCAGCACCGGCGCTGGAGAGCGGCAAGTCGGTCGTAATCCGCAGCACCATCGGCAGCGTCAATCGCAGTGCGGGCACCATGCTGTCGCACGAAGTCGCCAAACGCTACGGCAACACCGGCCTGCCTGACAACACCATCGTGGTGAAACTGAAGGGTACGGCTGGACAGAGCTTCGGCGCATTCTTGGCGAGCGGCGTGACTCTCGACCTCGAAGGCGAAGGCAACGATTACGTCGGCAAGGGGCTGTGCGGTGGTCGCATTGTGATCCGCCCAGCGCAAGATTGCTCCATCGTGCCGGAAGAGAACATCATCGTCGGCAACACCGTGTTATACGGCGCGACAGGCGGCCAGTGTTACTTCAATGGCGTGGCGGGAGAACGCTTCGCCGTGCGTAACTCCGGCGCGATCACCGTCGTCGAAGGCACCGGTGACCACGGTTGCGAATACATGACCGGCGGCATCGTCATCGTGCTGGGGCAGACTGGTCGCAACTTCGCGGCAGGGATGTCCGGCGGCGTGGCTTACGTGCTGGATGAAGATGGCAACTTTGCCAAGCGCTGCAACATGGCGATGGTCAATCTGGAACCGATCCCGGCGGAATCCGCTGCCAGCGAGACTGGCGAGCTGGAAACTCATGGTCGCGTACACTTCAACCACCTCGGCAAGGCCGATGAGGCGGTGCTGCGTACCTACGTCGAGAAACATCTTGGCTTCACCAACAGTGCTCGCGCCAAGAAGATTCTGGATAACTGGGCAGTCTATCTACCTAAATTCGTCAAAGTCATGCCGACCGAATATCGCCGCGCCCTATCGGAAATCGCGGCACAACAAGCCAAGCAAGTGGAGGTGGCATAATGGGTAAGCCTAGCGGTTTCATGGAATTCAAGCGACTGAACGAGGCTTATCTGCCTGTCGATCAACGCTTGAAGAACTACAACGAGTTCGTGCAGACACTGACCGACGAACAGTCCAAGGTTCAGGGCGCACGCTGTATGGATTGCGGCATCCCGTTCTGCAACAACGGCTGCCCGATCAATAACATCATCCCCGACTGGAACGACTTGGTGTATCGCGGCAAGTGGCAGGAAGCGCTGACCGTGCTGCACTCCACCAACAACTTCCCCGAGTTCACTGGTCGCATCTGCCCCGCGCCGTGCGAAGCAGCCTGCACCTTGAACATCGACCAAGCGGCTGTAGGGATCAAGTCCATTGAGCACGCCATCATCGACAAGGGCTGGGAAAGTGGCTGGGTAATACCACAACCTGCCATCAAGAAGACAGGCAAGAAGGTTGCCGTAGTCGGTTCCGGCCCGGCGGGCTTGGCGGCTGCACAGCAACTGGCACGCGCTGGCCATGCCGTGGTCGTGTTCGAGAAGAACAGCCGCGTTGGTGGCCTGTTGCGCTACGGCATTCCTGACTTCAAGTTCGAGAAATCACACATCGACCGTCGCATGGATCAGATGCGCGCCGAAGGCGTGGAATTCCGCACGAGTGTCTGGGTCGGTAAGAACATGCCAGGCAAAGGTACGGCGAATGATGCACAGACCACCGTCAGCCCAGATGAGCTGATGAAAGAATTCGATGCCGTGGTGCTGAGCGGCGGTTCCGAGACTCCACGCGATCTGCCCGTTCCCGGACGTGAGCTGCAAGGCGTGCATTTCGCGCTAGAGTTCCTGATCCCACAAAACAAGGAAGTCGCGGGCGATGGACGCAATCCCATCCACGCTGATGGCAAGCATGTGGTGGTGATCGGCGGTGGCGACACCGGCTCTGACTGCGTTGGCACGTCCAACCGTCACGGCGCAACGGCCGTCACTCAATTCGAAGTGATGCCACGCCCACCCGAGTTGGAAAACGGTCCGCTGACTTGGCCTTACTGGCCGCTCAAGCTGCGCACCTCCAGCTCCCACGAAGAGGGCTGCGAACGCGACTGGTCGGTGACTACTAAAGAATTCATCGGCGAGAACGGCAAGCTGTCCGGCCTCAAGGCCGCTCGCGTGGAATGGAAGGACGGCAAGCTGTCCGAGGTCGCCGGTAGCGAATTCATCGTCAAGGCCGATCTGGTGTTCTTGGCCATGGGCTTCACCAATCCGATCCAAGCCATGCTGGATGCGTTCGGCGTGGAAAAAGATGGCCGTGGCAATGCCAATGCCTCCACTGAAGGCAAGGGCTGTTATCAGACTAATGTGCCCAAAGTGTTCGCCGCTGGTGACGTGCGTCGCGGTCAGTCACTGGTAGTCTGGGCGATCCGCGAAGGCCGTCAGGCCGCACGCGCCGTGGATGAATTCCTGATGGGCAGCAGTGTTCTGCCCCGATAAGAAAAGAGCCAAATGAACTTCAATGTTAAGAACGACACCTTCCTGCGCGCACTGCTGCGCCAGCCGACTGAATACACCCCACTGTGGATGATGCGCCAAGCGGGTCGCTACCTGCCGGAATACTGCGCCACGCGCAAACGCGCAGGCAGCTTCCTCAACCTGTGCAAGTCGCCTGACATGGCGACCGAAGTCACTCTGCAACCGCTAGAGCGCTTCCCACTAGATGCCGCGATTCTGTTCTCCGACATCCTCACGGTACCGGATGCGATGGGTCTGGGGCTGTATTTCGCGGAAGGGGAAGGCCCAAAGTTTGAGCGTCCACTGCGGACGGAGGCTGATGTCATGGCACTGCGTGTGCCAGACATCGGCAAAGACTTGAAGTACGTCACCGATGCCGTATCGCAGATCCGCAAGTCGCTGAACGGTAGCGTACCGCTGATCGGCTTCTCCGGCAGCCCGTGGACGCTGGGTTGCTACATGGTCGAAGGCGGTGGCAGCGATGACTACGCCAAGGTCAAGACCATGATGTACAAGGAACCGGCGCTGATGCACCACATCCTGAGCGTCACAGCCGAGGCCGTGACGCTTTATCTGAACGCGCAGATCGAAGCAGGTGCACAAGCGGTGATGATCTTCGATTCTTGGGGCGGCGCACTGTCACATGGTGCCTTCCACGAATTCTCGCTGGCTTATACCCAGCGCATCGTGGATGGCCTGATCAAGGAAAAAGACGGCGTAAAGATCCCGTCCATCGTATTCACCAAGGGCGGCGGTCTGTGGATCGACAGCATCGCGAATATCGGTTGTGATGCCGTTGGCTTGGATTGGACCATGGACATCGGCATCGCGCGCCAGAAGGTCGGTCACAAGGTCGCGCTGCAAGGCAACATCGATCCGACCGTACTGTTCGCCACGCCGGAAGTGATCCGGAATGAGGTCGAAAAGGTGCTGAGCAGCTACGGTTACGGCAGCGGTCATGTGTTCAATTTGGGCCACGGTATCTCTCAATTCACCAATCCTGACAATGCAGCCGCATTGGTGGCTGCGGTGCATGAGCTGAGCCGAAAGTACCACTAGCGCAGAAATAATCATGTGCGGTTATACACATAGCCGTATTTGAACGAAGGCCGTTGGCGAAATCCAGCGGCCATTATTTTTCTAAATCATAACTATTTGATTTTTATAGATATACATCGTAGCATAAAAAATAGGCAAGGCTCAGAAACGCTATACACCGTTAGCAGTTAGACGTTCCATTCAACGATTATCCACACAGTTATCCACAGGAATTGTGTGTAAGATAAAAACCTATTTTGAGACCATGGTGTTAGCGGTTTTTTGTAGAAAACAACACAGGTTATTCGACTAAATGCACATTGTTCGCGTGGCGCTCGACCTGCCGCTGTCAACTCTTTTCGACTACTCGCTAGCGGCAGATTCAGAGGCCGTCGTCGGGCAGCGCGTACTGGTTCCTTTTGGTCGCAAACAGCTAATCGGAATCATCATGGAAGCGGTTGATAGCTCGGAATTAGCGGACGAGCGCATCAAGCCCGTGAGTCGAGTTCTGGACGATGTCGAACCGCTGCCCGCAGAATTACTCCGCCTGCTGCGCTTTTGCAGCGACTACTACCACTACCCTTTGGGGATGACCGTGCTGTCGGCGTTGCCGGCGCGCTTGCGCTCGGACGAGCCGGTGTCACGAAAAGTTCCGCAGATCTACGGCTTGACTGAAACCGGACTGGCACTCGATCTTGCCACGCTGCCGCAACGGCAGAAAGTGCAGTTGCGCATCCTGAACGCCTTGCAACAGGGGGTGATGGACATCGCGCAACTGCGTGCCCTGTCCGCTAGCGCACCCGCCGCACTCAGATCGTTGGTCGAAGCCGGCTGGGTGGAACTCGCCATTCAAACCGCACCTGCCCATCGCTTCGCGACCCAACACACGCTAACCGATGAGCAGCAAACTGCGGTGGACGCAGTGACGCAAAACATGGGCTATGGTTGCTTCTTGCTGCATGGCATCACCGGCAGCGGCAAGACCGAGGTCTATGTCCACCTGATGCACCATGCGCTGCAACAAAATAAACAAGTGCTGCTGCTGGTACCCGAGATCAATCTGACCCCGCAACTGGAAAACTATTTCCGCAGCCGCTTCCCAGATGCCGAACTGATCAGCTTGCACAGTGGACTAGGTGATGGCGAGCGCACGCAGAACTGGCTACGCGCTCAAAATGGGCAAGCGCGGATCATTCTCGGTACGCGCTTGTCGGTGTTCACGCCTCTACCGGAGCTAGGGTTGATCTTGGTGGACGAGGAACATGACAGTTCCTACAAGCAGCAAGACGGTCTGCGCTACTCCGCCCGCGACGTGGCCATCTTTCGCGCCCATCAGCGCGGCATTCCCATCGTGCTCGGCTCGGCCACACCTGCATTGGAAAGCTACTACAACGCACAGAGCGGGCGCTACCGCTTGCTGCGCCTGAATCAACGTGCAGTGGCACAAGCCACCCTGCCCAGCTTGCGCCTGATCAATACCAATCAGGTACTGATGCAGGAAGGCCTGAGTCCGCAATTACTGACCGCGCTGGAACAGCGCTTGCAGCGTGGCGAGCAAAGTTTGCTGTTCATCAACCGACGTGGCTACGCCCCGGTGCTGATGTGTACCGCCTGTGGCTGGCTCTCCACCTGCCCGCATTGCTCTGGCAAGCTGGTATTGCACCTGCCAGATCGGCGACTGCGCTGCCACCATTGCGGACTGCAACAGCGCGTTCCCAGCGACTGCCCATCGTGCGGCAATCCCGATCTGCAACCGGTCGGCATCGGCACCCAGCGGGTGGAAGCCATGTTGAACGAACGCTTTCCGCAATCACGCATCCTGCGCGTGGATCGCGACAGCACCCGTAACAAAGGCAGCTGGAGCGCCATGCGCCAGCAGATCGCCGATGACAAGATCGACATCTTGGTCGGCACGCAGATGTTGGCCAAAGGACACGACTTTCCCAAGCTGACGCTAGTCGGCGTGCTCAACCCCGACAACGCGCTGTACAGCAGCGATTTCCGTGCCTCGGAAAAACTCTTCGCCCAACTCGCCCAAGTCGCTGGCCGCGCTGGGCGTGCGGAAAAGCCGGGCGAAGTGCTGATCCAGACCGCCTTCCCCGACCATCCGCTATTCCACGCGCTGCGCGAGCACGACTACGTCAGCTGGGCCGAAACGTTACTGGCCGAACGCCGATTAGCTGGATTCCCGCCGTTCTGCTTTCAAGTCATGCTGCGCGCGGAAGGCCCGCACGCTGACGGCGTGTTCACCTTCCTACAACAAGCCCGGAAAGCGGGCACCGCACTCACCCATGAAGTTGAGCTATACGGCGTGGTGCCCGCCGCACTCCCCCGCCGCGCCAATCACACCCGTGCCCAACTGCTGATACAGGCCGATTCACGCGCCACACTTCAGCCGTTTCTGCGTGCCTGGCGCCCCTTGCTGGAAGCATTGCCCGCCCCCAAACTCCGATGGTCGCTCGACATCGACCCGTTGGAGTTCTAGCCGCGCAATTGGCCCACCCCTTTGGGTAAGATGGACTACTCCATCATAGCGGTTGACGCTGATACACTTGAAGCCTGACACTATTAGAATAATCTAATATACCAAGAGAGGTGTGAAATGGCAGATGGCGACACTCTGAACAACCCCAAGCGACGTGATTTTCTGGGCAAGTTCACTACAGCCGCAGGTGTGACCGGCGCAGCAGCAGCCTGCTGGCCTTTCGTCAACAGCATGAATCCCAGTCAGGACGTGCTGGCCAAATCCGTGACTGAGGTCGATCTCAGCAACATCCCGCCCGGCGGGATGCACACCGTCGCTTGGCAAGGTAAGCCGGTGTTCGTGTTGCATCGCACCGAAGCCGAGATCCGCAAGGCTCAATCCTCGCCCGGCGGACTCGCTCCCGAAGAAGATGGTCGCCGCGTCCAGAAGCCAGAGTGGCTGGTCGTGGTCGGCGTCTGCACCCATCTGGGCTGCGTACCCAATCACAACGAAGATGGCTGGCTGTGCGCCTGTCACGGCAGCATGTACGACACCAGCGGGCGCGTGGTGCGCGGCCCGGCTCCGAAGAATCTCGAAGTTCCCGCCTATAGTTTTGAAGGCGAGAATAAGATCATCATCGGCAAAGCCTAGGAGAGACTATGCCTAACAAGACCATAGACTGGATCGACCAGCGCTTCCCCCTGACCAATTTCGTCAAGCATGAGCTGACCGGCTACCCGACTCCGCGCAACCTCAGTTACTGGTGGAATTTCGGATTCCTCGCCGGGTTCGTGCTGGTACTGCAACTGGCCACCGGCATCTTCCTCGCTATGCACTACAAGCCGGATGCAGCGATGGCGTTCGACTCCATCCAGCACATCATGCGCGACGTGAACTACGGCTGGCTATTGCGCTACCTGCACTCCACCGGCGCGTCGGCCTTCTTCGTCGTGGTTTATATCCACATGGCTCGCACACTGTATTACGGCTCCTATCGCAAACCGCGTGAACTACTGTGGTGGACGGGGCAAATTCTACTGTTGCTACTGATGGCGATCTCGTTCATGGGCTACCTATTGCCGTGGGGGCAGATGTCTTACTGGGGCGCTGCCGTCATCACCAACCTGTTCCGTGCCACGCCCTTCATCGGCGATCAACTCGTGGTGTGGCTGCGCGGCGACTACGGCGTAGGCGATGCGACGCTGACCCGCTTCTTCGCCTTGCATTACCTGTTCCCCTTCATCATCAGCGCAGCCGTGGTGATCCACTTGGTCGCCCTGCACTCGGTGAAGAGCAGCAATCCCTCCGGCCTCAATTTGGCGGATAAGGACAACATCCCGTTCCACCCCTACTTCACCATCAAGGATATGTTCGGACTGGGTGTCTATCTGATGGTGTTCTGTAGCTTTGTGTTCTTTGCACCGAATGCCTTCATCGAAGCGGCCAACAACATCCCAGCCAACCCGATGCAGACACCGGCGCACATCGTGCCGGAGTGGTACTTCCTGCCGTTCTACGCCATTCTGCGCGCCGTGCCAGACCTGATCGGCGGTGTGATAGCCATGGCGTTGTCAGTGCTGATCTTCGCTGCCATGCCCTATATGGATCGTTCGCGTATCCCCGGCGGCGCACATTACCGGCCGTTCTATCGCACCATGTTCTACATGTTCACGATAGACATCGTGGTGCTAGGCTGGGTAGGCTCGCAGCCGGTGACCAACACCACCGTGATCGTGGGACAAGTCGCCACCTTCCTCTATTTCGCCACCTTCCTCGCCCTGCCGTTCATCTCCAAATTTGAGGAGCGTTACCTACTCTCACGCCACCTCCCTCCAGCCTTGAAACTGATGCTGGATGCAGATCAAGACAGGAGTAAACAGAAATGAATTTGAAGTCCTTCATACGACATACGGCTCTTACCTTGCTGATGACGCTTGCCTCTGGCGGGGCGTCCGCCAACGAAGTCGTGCTCGACCACAGTCCGTTGCCGGAAGATAACGCTGCATTAGTGCGTGGCGCAGAGATCGTCGCCACCAACTGCAATGGCTGTCATGGCTTGAAATACCTGCGCTATCGGCATCTGCTCAATTTAGGCGTCAACAAGGATAAGATTGAAGAGTGGCGCGGTGGCCAATCATTGGATGCGACGCTGGCATCGCAGATGCCTGAAGAGGCCGCCAAAGAATCCTTTGGTGGCGCCGTTCCGCCCGACCTAAGTTTGATGGCCAGTGCACGTGAAGGTGGTGGACACTACCTATACTCCTATCTGACGGGCTACCACAACACTCAAGATGGGGCATTGAGCAATGCGATCTTCCCAGAAACTCGGATGCCGGACGTGCTGGGTATCGCCACCGCCACCGACGAGAAGCAAAAAGCCGACATTCAAGCGCAAGCCAAGGATGTCAGCGCCTTCCTGATCTGGGCGGCTGATCCACATGCGCCGGAACGTAAGCAACTCGGCATCTATGTGCTGATCTACCTAGCATTCATGACCATTCTGCTTTACCTGTGGAAGCGCCGTATCTGGGCCAGGATAGATCAGGAACCGCCGATCGAATAGCGCGGGCGCGGTATCATGGGCGCTCTTGAACAACTGAGCGCCCTGCGACCCATGAGCCGCGAACTGATCTCCCGACTGGCCGACATCGTCGGCCTTCCTCATCTACTGACCGACACGGCCGCCGCACCGTATTGCAGCGACTGGCGTAGTCGCTATTCCGGCACGGCGCTGGCCGTGGCTTTTCCGGCTGATACGCAGCAGGTCAGCGCCATCGTTGCGCTGTGCTCGGCTCATCGAGTCGCCATCGTGCCTCAGGGCGGCAACACCAGCTTGTGCGGCGCTTCGGTACCGTTGGCGGATGGAACCCCGCAACTGGTGCTGAACCTGTCACGCATGAACCGCATCCGCGACGTGGATGCCACCGATTACACCATGACCGTGGAAGCGGGTTGCAAGCTGGCTGAGCTGTATGAAGCGGCGGATCAGGCCGAGCGACTGTTCCCGCTGGGGTTGACCGCCATCGCGCCGCACTGCGAGATCGGCGGCAATCTCTCCACCAATGCCGGCGGCATCGGCGTGCTGCGTTACGGCAACGCGCGTGATCTGGTGCTGGGGCTGGAAGTGGTATTGCCGGACGGCCGCATTTGGAACGGTCTGCGCCGTTTGCGCAAGGACAACACCGGCTACGATCTCAAGCACCTGTTCATCGGTGCGGAAGGTACGCTGGGCATCATTACCGCCGCCGTGTTGAAACTGTTCCCGCGCCCAAAATCCGTAGCGACTGCCTGCATCGCCGTGCGCGACCCGGCCGCTTCGGTGGCGCTGCTGGCACATCTGCGCGCCACCTGCGGCGACAAGATCAGCGGCTTCGAGATCATCTCGCGCTCCTGCCTCGATCTGGTGTTCAAGAACATTCAAGACACGCACGAACCTTTCGCCCGTCCGCATGAGTGGATCGTCATCACCCAACTGTCGGACGTGCTGGCTGCACCGCTGGACGTTGCACTACGTGATGCGCTGCAAGCCTTCGGCGACGGTATCCTTGAATTCGTCGTCACTACCGACAAGCATCACGCCGAACGCTGGTGGAAACTGCGCAAGAACATCAGCGATGCGCAAAAGATCGAGGGACTGAGCATCAAGCACGACATCTCCGTGCCCATCAGCCGCGTGGCCGAGTTCATCGCCCAGGCCAGTGCCGATCTGCGCACAGCCTACCCCGGCATCCGCATCGTCGCCTTCGGCCACATCGGCGACGGCAACATCCACTACAACGCCTCCCTGTTCGATGCCGCCCAAAACACAGCCTTCATCGCGCAGCATGAGCCGGAAGTGAACCGCATTGTGTATGAAGTCGTGGCCAAACTCGACGGCAGCATCAGCGCCGAACACGGCTTAGGGCAGTTAAAGCGCGAGGAGATCACGCATTACAAGAGTTGTCTGGAGCTAGAATTGATGCGTAACGTAAAACGGGCGCTTGATCCACTGAACCTAATGAATCCGGGGAAAGTGATTTAGGGTGGGCTCTGAGTGATGGTTTATTTCGGCAGTAGAAGTCTTTGCCTCCTACTACCGAAATAAACCATACCCATATATTATTTGGACGTGGTAATGGGAAAGAATAAAACGTCACTCATCCGAAAGTTTCTACTGGCTATTCTGTGGATAGCCCCCGCAGTACTATCCGTAGTGGCATGGATTCTGTCCACGAAAACAGGATACGAGTTTATGTTCGATAACATTGTTAAGGTGATTGTGGTTTTGTACTGTACATACTATTTTCACTGTCGAGCTAACGGTGACAATTACGTGTTTGGCCCTCAATCTATGTCCAATCCACCTTTGGCCTTGCAGATTTTGTCTGATATTCTAGCGATGATAGTACTTGTTGTTTCTGCCAGACTAATGTTCTGAGAATAGGAAACAATAGGTGACAGACCACGATTTCAATAAGAAGGCGGTCGACTGACCACCTCATTCCGGGAGTTAGTTGTCTTGCGCCCCCTGATCCACCCACCGCTTAAACAGTTTAATCTTGTCAGGGGATAACGAGCCTTTGATTCCATAAGGCATGCTGATCGATGGATCGGCTCGGCCTTCGATCAGCATGTTCAGCGTGCTGTTCTGGCTGTCGCCGGGTTTGATGACGGGACCGAATTGCGTGCCTTTCATCAAGCTCTGGTAACTACTCAGGTCGAGCTTGCTCTTCTCAAATCCCTTGCCGCCCGGTACGTGACAACTCAGGCAGTAGTCATCAACAATGGGGCGAATATCCGCCTTGAAGCTCACGACCTTATCGGCCTGAGCGGTTACTGAAACAGCGGTCAACAGCATCGCACCGAATGTCGTGATTATTTTCATTGTCACATCTCCCCAAATGGAAACATCGAACTTCGTACCAGCGCTCATCTTAAGTCCACTCACTTGATAAGGCTATCATCCAAAGGGGGTATAATTGCCAACGAAAAGTTTCCACATATTTAGCTGCCAGAGGTATAGATAACAGCTATAGGTTGACGGAAAATCCAGCCACTCTCGGAAAGTTGGCTCCATACTCGGGTGGCATACCCATCGAACGATTATCAGTGATGAAATACAACCCAAAAAGCAAGGTATTAGAATTTTCCTCTGAGGACGAGGCCGCGCTGTTCCACAACCAATTGACCGATCTCATGCGCGCAGCGATGAACGGTGTTGGAAATGCGGAGACCACGGATGAAGAGGGGGCGCGGCTGACAAAGGAGTTTTTTGAGAGATATGCGGTTTTGACAGATGCGCTGTGTCGCTTGCGCGCCCACTTGCCTAGGAAAATGGACGATTAACATAATGATTTGCACGTGGTGTGTAGCTTAGCTTATGGATGAGGTAAAGATGATGAATGAGAAAAACTCTAGACGTTCCTTTTTTGGAAGGGTGGCGGCTGCGGTTGGGGTCATTGCGGCGGCTGCTTACACAAAAACATTGATTTCCGGAGCAAAAACTTCAGATGCCGGTCTTTCGGAAAAATACTCAAATGATGCGTCGCAGCAAGAAGAGGCTTTGATGGCAAACCGCTTGGTTGTTATGACGGACGCTGAAAAAAAGCAGCGTCTGGATGAGTTGCTAAGCTGCCATTCCAAAGAGCTCTCATAGGATTTATCAGATACCTAAGCTGGAGGTGCATATGTCAGAAGAAAATAATGTGAAGATGGAAGATGCGGCAGAGCTGGATGCTGGGCGTCGTGATTTCTTGAAATTTGTATGCACTTCAAGTGCCGCAGCACTTGTGGTGGCACCTGAGGCAGCAGAGGCCGTTGTGAAAGCAGCAGACTCAGCCGATGCCGACACGACCGTTGCCGAATTCTTCCAGGGACATTTTGTGCTGATGTCTGATGAGGAAAAGAAACAAGCCATCGCGCGTCTTGAAAAGAGATATACCGCAAAATTTGGCAAAGAAACGACGGTCTCTGATGTCGCCGCGCCGGATGATGTGCTTTTTGGCTATGCCCTCGACATGTCGAAATGCATAGGCTGCAGACGATGTGTTCATGCGTGCGTGGAGGAGAACAATCAGTCGCGCGAGGGGACTGTGATCCAATGGATACAGGTAATGAAGATTCCGAAAGGGAATATTTCATTTTCAGCCGACGAATTGGAGAAAGGTTATCCCGAGAAAAGCCAGTTTGGCGATTATGGCGTGCAGGTTGGTGGGAATGCCTATCATCCGGCAGGAATGACCACCGAAGGCGCGCAAAGCTATTACCAAGATGAGACCGTTCCTGACAAAGACTTCTTCTACATGCCAGTGCAATGTCAGCAGTGCGAAAAGCCGCCCTGCGTGAAGGCTTGTCCAGTGAGGGCGACATTCAGGGATCATGCTGGCGTGGTATTGATCGACTACAACTGGTGCATCGGTTGCCGCATGTGCCAACTGGCATGCCCCTATCAAGCAAGGCGCTTCAACTGGGGCGAACCCCAACTTCCCGCTGAAGAGATGAATCCCAAGACGCACTATTTCGGGAACAGGCCGCGCATGAAGGGGGTAATGGAGAAATGCACCTTCTGTGTTCAACGTACGCGTGAAGGACGGAATCCTGCCTGTCTAGAGGCGTGTCCGGTGGGCGCCAGAAAGTTCGGCAACCTGCTCGATCCCGAGAGCGATGTCCGCAAGGTACTCGAAACGAAACGGGTATTCAGATTCAAGGAAGAGTTCGGTACCTATCCGAAGTTCTTCTATTACATCGGCTGAGGACGCATCATGAATAAAGCTTTGTCTTTTGCGAAGGACACCAGTCTGTATGCGATCAAAGGCGGATCCATGTACTACGCATGGCTCCTCTTCCTGTCGTTCTTCATACTGGTCGGCACTTACACGTCGTACAGGCAGTTCACCGAGGGACTCATTCTGACTGGGGCAACCGACCAAGTCACTTTGGAAATGTTCTTTGCGAACTTCGTGTTTACTGCGCATGTGGCGGCGGCAGCCGTGTTAGTGGTTGCCCCCGGCTATTTCTACCATCGTCAAGACATGAAGGAACTTGCCGTCATGGGCGAGATTGTCGCGATGGTATTCGTGGCGACCGGCATCACCTTCATTCTGTACCACATGGGGCGTCCGGACAGATTACTGCACATGGTGCCGGGCATCGGATTCCTGAACTTTCCGAACTCGATGTTGGTGTATGACACCATTGTTCTAAACGTGTACCTGTACCTGAACCTCATTGGTGTGTTTTACATTCTTTATAAGAAATACGTCGGCACGTTTGATTCCAAACATCTGGCAAGATGGTTTACCCCGATTGTTTATCTGGCCATAGCCTGGGGGCCACTGATCCACATCGTCACGGCATTTGTGCTCGCCAGTAATGCTCGAATGGAGTCATGGGCTACGGCAGTCTTGCCATTTGGATTTCTGTCGATGGCAGGTGCATCCGGCCCGTCTCTGATCATAGTGATCTTCTTGTTGGCTCGGAAATATACCAAGCTGGAAGTCAACGACTCGGTCATCGACCTACTCACCACAATCATCACTTGGAGTCTTGGCCTGTTGATGTTGGTGTTTGCCGCTGAGATGTTTTCTGTACTGTATTCAAGCACAGAGCACGCGCATTCGATGAAGTACAACATGTTCGGCCACAATGGCCTGAATATGTACGTCCCTTGGTTCTGGGGAGTCATGATTACGCTAGTCGGTAGCTTTGTAGCTCTGCTTTTCCCCAGGGTCAGAAAAAGTTACAACCTCTGGCTGCCACTGGTCTGTTTCCTAGTGTTCTTTGGGGTGCTGATTGAGAAACCGATGGTTCTGGTGTTCCCAGCCTTTAGCCCATCGCCGCTCGGGGAATACACCGAATACCATGTGACTTTGATCGAGTTTTTCAACGTATTGTTCATTTGGGCCATGGCATTTCTCTGGCTGACGCTGATCATAAAGGGCGCGATCGGCATTTTGACCGGCGACGTCCGGTACGAGAAGTCTCCATCCAACACGGTGAAACAGAGCTAAGGAAGCACGTTCCTTTCGGTGTTGCAGTGGTGAACTCATTGAAGAATCCGGCCGATTAGGAACTTGTGGCTATACAGAGTATGAGGAGATGTACTAAATGATTTCCCAGCGCAAGGTATCGAAAACAGCTGCATTCATCCTGAGCAGCTTCCTCCTTTTTGGAGTGGGGGCGTATCAACGTGTAAATGCAGCAGACGAAAGTGCCGGAAAGCAGGCCGCAAAGCCAGTGACAGAGTGCTATGAAAGCCGAGTGGATTACACGACTGTGACCCGAACTGAGAATGCTGTCCCCAAGTATAACTACCCGAGTGTCAAATGCTCCAAGACCACTGGCGCCGTCCTGTGGTATGGCGACCCAATGGAGGGAACGATACCGATGGGCGAGATGCCGGAGATCAAGGATGAGACTCACGGCAACTTTGGTAATGCGTTTGTAAAGCCGCGGGAGCCGCATCTGACGTATTTCAATATGGGCCCAGATGGCTGTAAATCCTGCCATGATGGTAAAACAGTGCCTTATCCCAAGGACAAGAAGCCGCGCGAACTAGCGATGCATCAGGATATTGTCGAGAACTCTCTCGAGTTGCAGCATGGCCGTGGTGCGGTATGGTGCCTTGATTGCCATAGCCCGACGAATCGCAATAAGCTGATGAATCGCCGAGGCGAGGAGATCAGCTTTAATCAGCCCCAAAGAATGTGCGGAGATTGTCACGGAGAGAAATACATTGATTGGCGAGCCGGCGTGCATGGCAAAAGATCGGGGGCTTGGGCCTCGCACGAGGGTAAGAAGCGTTGGTGGGTTTGTACGGAATGCCACAATCCTCACACCGTACAGAAGAATCGATTCAATCCGATCAAGCCTGAGCCCGCACCTCCCCTTCCTCGCGGCATGAAGAATGCCAATCATGAGCGAGTCAGATCAGAAAAGTGATGGACGAATTCAAAGATAAAGCACAGAAAACCTCGAAGAACCTTCTGCGCAACTCGATTTCCCTTCAAGGCGCGGGCCGGCGGATGCTCGGCGGCTTTGCCGTCCCGCTCACTACACTGCGCTCAAGCCACTCGCTAAGGTTTTCAGGGCTCCCTGCAATTTTGAGTAGCGCAGCGCTGGTGGGCAGCTGAGGCAGCAGCCAACTCAGCCAGAATGGCCTCCTCCCCGCTGGCGAGGCATTAAGCAACATCATCAACGGCCGAACGATAGAGTGGGCGCACTCCTTTTTTCGCGCCGCTGCGGCTATCGCCGTATAATCCGCCGCTGATTAACTCACAAGACTCATCATGCTTTGGCTCAAGGCGTTTCACATCATTATGGTCGTTTCCTGGTTCGCCGGGCTGTTCTATCTGCCGCGCATCTTCGTCAACCATGCGATGGTGAGCGATGCAGCGACACTGGAGCGGCTGGCGCTAATGGAGCGCAAGCTTTACAAGTTCGTCACTCCCATAGCCGCATTGGCATTGATCTCTGGCCTATGGTTATGGTTCGGCTATGGTTTCGAGGGGGGCTGGCTGCACGCCAAGGTCGCATTGGTACTGGGTCTGGTCGCCTATCACCTGTACTGCGGCCACTTGGTCAAGGAGTTCGCCGCAGGACGCAACGCGCGTAGCCATGTGTGGTTCCGCTTTTTCAATGAAGTACCAGTGCTGGTATTGATGGCAGTGGTCATACTCGTGGTCGTAAAACCGTTCTGATATGCCTGACTTCTTCGCACCTTGCCCGCGCGGGCTGGAAAAACTACTGACTGACGAACTGACCTCGTTCGGCGCAACCAAACTTACGCCCACCGATGGCGGCGTCGGCTTCTTCGGCGACTGGGCGGTGTGTTATCGCGCCAATCTGCAAAGCCGGCTCGCTTCTCGCATCCTGTGGCAGGTGCAGCCCGCACTGCTGTACCGCAGTGAACAGGACATCTACCAGATGGCGATGGATCTGCCGTGGCCGCGTTGGTTTGACGTAAGCGACACCATCCGCGTCAACGTCACCGCCATCAAGTGCCCGCTAAAGAGTCTGGAGTTCATCACCCTCAAGATCAAGGATGCCATCTGCGACAAATTCCGCAGTGCAAAGGGCGCGCGCCCCAGCGTGGATACGCTGGAACCGGACATGCGCATCCACGCTTTCCTTGAAGGCGAAAAGGTCACGCTGTATCTGGATACCTCCGGCGACGCGCTGTTCAAACGCGGTGTGCGCCTACACACCAACATCGCGCCGATCCGCGAGAATCTGGCGGCGGGCATTCTGATGATGACCGGCTGGAAGCCTGGCATTCCGCTGATCGACCCGATGTGTGGCAGCGGCACCTTCCTGATCGAGGCCGCACAGATGTCGCTCAACATCCAGCCCGGCATAGCACGGCGTTTCGCCTTCGAGAAGCTAAAAAATTTCGATGCCAAGCTGTGGGCTGAGATGCGTGAACACGCACTGGCTGCGCAATTACCAGTGAGCGAATTGCCTATCTACGGCAGCGATTTGTACGGCGACGCGCTGCGCGCTGCGCACGCCAATCTGGATGAAGCCGGCCTGCGCGAGACCGTCGATCTCAAGCAATGCAATGCGCTGGAGGCCTCGCCGCCCACCGACGAACCGGGCGTGCTGGTTGCCAACTTGCCTTATGGCGAACGCATGGGTGAACTGGACGAGATGGCTGAGCTGTACCCCAAGCTTGGCGACGCGCTGAAGCAAAAGTTCGCTGGCTGGAACGCTTACCTGTTCACCGCCGACCTGCGCATCGCCAAGCTGATGCGACTCTCGCCCAGCCGCCGCACGCCGCTGTTCAATGGCGCGATCGAGTGCCGCTTGTTCGAGTACAAGATGCGAGCGGGAAGCAATCGCCCCTAGGCTCAGGTCAGCTTCAAATGGCCAATGCCCGACATCAGGTCATTGTCCTTAGCCGCCTTGCTTTCCAGCTTGATGCGCAGGCGCAGATCGTTGAGCGAATCGGCATTCTTCAACGCTTCTTCATAGGTGATCAGGTCGCTATCAAACAAAGTGAATAACGCCTGATCGAACGTCTGCATCCCCAGCTCACGTGATTTGCTCATCACCGCTTTGATCTCATTGATCTCCCCCTTGAAGATGAGGTCGGCGATGAGCGGCGAGTTCAGTAGGATTTCCATCGCGGCGATACGACCCGTGCTGTTCTTGCGTGGCACCAGCCTCTGCGAGATCAGACTCTTCAAATTGAGCGACAAACTCATTAACACCTGTTCATGCCGCTCCTCCGGGTAAAAGCTGACGATGCGATCAATCGCTTGGTCGGCATTGTTGGCGTGCAAGGTAGCCAAACACAGATGGCCGGTCTCGGCGAAGGAGATAGCGTATTCCATCGCCTCGCGGTCACGTATCTCACCGATCAGAATGACATCAGGTGCTTGACGCATGGCATTCTTGAGGGCGGACAGCCAAGATTCCGTATCTATGCCGATCTCACGATGGGTGACGATGCAATTGCGATGCTCATGGACAAATTCAACGGGGTCTTCCACGGTAACGATATGGCCGTGACTGAACTCGTTGCGATGACCAACCATCGCGGCCAGTGTGGTGGATTTACCCGAGCCGGTGGCGCCAACCAAAATCACCAGTCCACGCTTACTCATCACGATGTCTTTGAGGATAGGCGGCAAATTCAGGCTTTCCACACTGGGAATCTGTGTGGTGATGGTGCGCAGCACCATGCCGACATTCATCTGCTGCAAAAAGACATTGACCCGGAAACGACCGATCTCCGGCGGACTGATAGCGAAATTACACTCGTGCGTCGTCTCGAAAGCATCACTCTGCCTAGGGCTCATCAGGCAGTTCGCCATATCCTGAGTATCCGCAGCACTCAGCGGCGGGCTCAGAAGCGGTGTCAGCACCCCGTCGATCTTCAGCGCAGGCGGAAAACCAGCAGTAATGAATAAATCGGAAGCCTTGCGCGCCAACATCTGGCGCAACAGAGAGTGAATCAGTTCAGTCGCAAGTACGCGATCCATGAGCGGCTCCAGTCGTAGGTCAGGCCGGGAACATATCCTTGTTGGCGGCACGGGTGCGAGCCTCGGATGAAGCGACGACACCGCGCCGCACCAAATCCATCAGGCACTGATCCAGCGTCTGCATACCGATGGCTTGGCCGGTCTGGATCGCGGAGTACATCTGCGGCACTTTAGCTTCGCGGATCAGATTTCGAATCGCCGGAGTACAGATCATGATCTCGTGTGCCGCTACGCGACCTGCACCGTCCTTGGTCTTGAGCAAAGTTTGAGAGATGACGGCACGCAACGATTCCGACAACATGGCGCGCACCATTTCCTTCTCGTCGGCGGGGAACACATCGATGATACGGTCGATGGTCTTGGCGGCAGAGCTGGTGTGCAGCGTGGCGAACACCAAGTGTCCGGTTTCGGCGGCGGTCATCGCCAGACGGATGGTTTCCAGATCGCGCATTTCACCGACCAGAATCACGTCAGGGTCTTCACGCAACGCCGAACGTAGCGCATTACTGAATGAGATCGTGTGAGGGCCGACTTCCCGCTGATTGATCAGACACTTTTTGCTCTCATGCACGAACTCGATCGGGTCTTCCACCGTAAGGATGTGTCCCAGCATGGTCTCGTTGACATGATTGATCATCGCCGCCAAGGTAGTGGACTTACCTGAGCCCGTCGGCCCAGTCACCAGCACGATACCGCGCGGGTACTCTGAGATGTCCTTGAATATCTTGGGCGCTTTCAGATCTTCCAGCGTCAGTACCGTGGAAGGAATGGTCCGCAGTACCGCACCCACGCCACGTTGATGATTGAAAGCATTGACGCGAAAACGTGCCAGTCCCGGCACCTCAAAAGAGAAATCGATCTCCTTGTTTTCCTCG
This sequence comes from Ferriphaselus amnicola, assembly GCF_000974685.2. Taxonomy (NCBI): domain Bacteria; kingdom Pseudomonadati; phylum Pseudomonadota; class Betaproteobacteria; order Nitrosomonadales; family Gallionellaceae; genus Ferriphaselus; species Ferriphaselus amnicola. The sequence goes on along the minus strand of NZ_AP018738.1, from coordinate 265,086 downwards.
TAATGCTTGCGCTGTCCGTCGTTCATGATGTCGTACACCATAGCGTGTACATCTTTGCTTTCCAGCGGCGGAAGGTTGATGCGGCGGATGTCACCATGCACGCGTATCATCGGTGGCAAGCCGGCAGAAAGGTGTAAATCTGAAGCTTTACTCTTGACGCCAAAGGCGAGCAGTTCGGTAATATCCACTATAATCCCCCATCGTTTGGCAGCCGCACTTGAGATGCTTGCCGAGTCAACCTGAAACGCAACCGATTATGACCACAATCACTTCTAACTGGCAAGCTGTGAACGCGGCTATCGCAGCAGCACGCGACGCCGGACGCGATTCAGTCAACGTTGGACTGTTGGCGGTGAGCAAGACCTTCCCTGCGGCAGCGGTACGCGAGGCTTATGCCGCTGGGCAACGCGCCTTTGGCGAGAACTATGTGCAGGAAGCCATCGACAAAATGGCAGAACTTGCCGATCTGCCCATCGAATGGCATTTCATCGGCCCGATCCAGAGTAACAAAACGCGCGCCATCGCCGAACATTTCGCGTGGGTGCATGGCGTGGATCGCCTGAAGATCGCAGAACGGTTATCAGAACAACGTCCCGCCAGCTTGCCTCCGCTAAACATCTGCCTGCAAGTGAACATCAGTGGCGAAGACAGTAAGAGCGGCGTAATTCCTGCCGAGGTGGAATCGTTGGCGCTGGCCGTTGCCAAGCTACCAAATCTGCGCTTGCGTGGCTTGATGGCGATACCCGCCCCTGCCGACGGCGAAGCGCAACGCACACCGTTCGCCCGTATGCGCGAATTGCAGCAAAAACTCAATGAGCACGGACTGGCGCTGGACACGCTGTCGATGGGTATGTCACACGATTTTGGAGCGGCCATCCACGAGGGTGCGACTTTAGTGCGCGTCGGGACGGCCATCTTTGGACGACGAAATTACGGAGAACCAACATGAGCATCTGTTTTATTGGTGGTGGCAACATGGCGACGGCACTCATTGGCGGCATGCTCAAGCGCGGCTTCTCCGCCGGACGCATCCGTGTGGTGGAGATCAATGCTGAGTCGCGCGTCAAGCTCCATACACAGTTCGGCGTGCGCGCCGTAGCCAGCATCGCGGAAGGAGTCACTCATAGCAACGTCATCGTGCTGGCCGTGAAGCCGCAACAGTTGCGCGAAGTGGCGCGCGAGATCGAGCCACTACTCAAAGAGCAACTGGTGATCTCCATCGCAGCGGGTATTCGCGCGGCTGATTTGGCACGTTGGCTGAACACCCAGAGTATCGTACGCACCATGCCGAATACGCCCGCCTTGATCCGGCGCGGCGTAACGGGACTGTATGCACTCCCCAGCGTGACGGCAGAACAGCGCGAACAGTCTGGACTCATCCTCGCCGCCGTCGGACACACTTTGTGGCTGCAGAATGAAGACATGATGGATAGTGTCACCGCGATCTCCGGTAGCGGTCCGGCCTACGTGTTCTATTTCATCGAAGCGATGCAGCAAGCCGCACGAGAGTTGGGCTTCAACGATGAAGATGCGCGCCGCCTGACACTAGACACCTTCCTAGGCGCCACTAAATTAGCCGAATCCAGCAATGAAGATGTCAGCGTGCTGCGCGCGCGCGTCACCTCCAAGAACGGCACCACGGAGCGTGCACTACTCAGCATGGATGCGGCAGCGGTCAAAGCCAGCATCGTAGCTGCCGCCCATGCCGCAGCTGATCGCTCACGGGAGCTCGGCGACGAGTTGGGTGGCGACTGATGTTGGCACAAGCGATCCAATTCCTGCTCGACACGCTGGTGCAACCATTCGCGGCGATCCTACTGCTGCGATTCCATCTGCAATGGCTGCATGCGCCTTTACGCAATCCTATCGGCGAATTTGTCATGGTGTTCACCGATTTTGTGGTGCTGCGCACGCGCCGCTTCATCGCTGCGGTTAGAGGCTACGATACGGCAACGCTCTTGCTGGCCGCATTAGCCGAAGGCATCTATGTAACTGCCAGTCTTGGTGTACAGGGTTACCCATTCGCGGGCTTCCCTGTACTCGGTTTGTTGGCATGGACAGCCATTAAGCTTCTGAAGATCAGTATTTATCTACTACTCGGCTCGCTGTTCGTCGAGGCCATTCTCTCTTGGGTAAACCCGCACACTCCGTTGGCACCAGCGCTGGCTGCGATCAACCGCCCATTCCTGACACCCTTACGTAGCCGCCTGCCGATGATAGGCAACTTGGATCTCTCGATGTTAGTGCTGTTCATCTTGTGCCAGCTCGTGCTGATCGTACCCATCACTTGGCTGGAACGTCTAGCCGTCGGACTACTCTGAGATGGCCGAGTGGTATCGCCGTGAAGGCGATGTGCTAAGTCTGACCTTGCACGTGCAACCAGGCGCCAAGCGCAGTGAGGTCGCAGGCTTGCACGGCGAAGCATTAAAGCTGCGTCTGGCTGCGCCGCCCGTAGAAGGCAAAGCTAATGAGGCGTTGATGCGTTTTCTGGCCGAACTGTTCAGCGTACCGCTGCGCAACATCGAACTGAAGCAAGGCGCACAATCCCGACACAAGGTCGTCCGCATCACCGCCAGCCTGATCACCCCCGAAGCACTGCTCCCTACCCCCTCCGCAAAGTAATTCACTTCGAACTCGCTTCTAACAAACAACTCTAGGTTGTTTGCACAACTCGTTCTTTATCAAGGCAATTCACCAACACCAACAATCCGCGCTAACTCCTTGTACCGTAAAGAAAAAACCTGATTTCTTGCTTGACCGACCTGATATTTTTCAATATAGTGGGCGCAAGTGGTGATTTGTGGGTTTTTGTGGGAAATTAGAAACGAGGTTTAGGGTGTTTCAGGGAGCGGTTCAACTCAATCTGGATAGCAAGGGCAGGCTGGCAATACCGGCCAAGCACCGTGACGTCCTGCTTGCGCAGTGCGCGGGGAGATTGGTATTGACCGCCGACCACCAAGATGCCTGTTTGCTGATCTATCCCGAGCCAGAATGGGCGCCGATCAGCGAAAAGCTGCAAAAGATGCCCGCGCTCAACCCGCAAGTCCGCCAATTGCAACGCCGCCTGCTCGGCCACGCCGAAACCATTGAGATGGATGCCGCCGGACGCGTACTGGTTTCTTCGACCCTGCGCGACTACGCCAAGCTAGACAAGCAAGTGGTGCTGGTTGGCCAAGGCAATAAATTCGAATTGTGGGATCAGCAGCGCTGGAACAAGTTGAGTGAAGAGATCATCGACTTCGGCGAAGGCGCATTACCGCCCGGCATGGAGGGCTTCACACTGTGAGCGAGGGTTTGTCCCACGCCACGGTGTTGTTGCAGGAAGCAGTCGAAGCGTTAGAGATTAAGTCGGACGGCATCTACGTTGATGGCACGTTCGGTCGCGGCGGTCACAGCCGCCTGATCTTGCAACAGTTAGGCTCGCATGGCCGCTTGATCGCGCTGGACAAAGATCCACTGGCGATCGCCGCCGCTCAACAGATCACCGATGTACGTTTCCAGATCGTCCACAGTGCTTTTGCCGATCTGGATGCCGTATTGCAGGAATTACATGTACCGCAAGTAGATGGCGTGCTACTCGATTTGGGCGTGTCTTCGCCGCAACTTGATGACGCACAAAGAGGTTTTAGTTTCCGTTTCGATGCGCCGCTGGATATGCGCATGGACACTAGCAAGGGCCAAACCGCCGCAGAGTGGCTAGCCGTAGCTGAAGAAAGTTTACTCAGAGGGGTTATCAGGGATTATGGCGAAGAACGGTTTGCTGCACAGATTGCAAGGACGATTGTTGCTGCGCGCCAAAAACAGCCTATCGAAACCACCCGCCAGCTCAGCGAGATCGTCGCTCAGGCCGTGCGCACCCGCGAACCCGGCCAGAATCCGGCGACGCGTACCTTTCAGGCTATACGGATTTATCTCAACCAAGAGCTCGACGAACTCGCGCGGATTCTGCCGCAGTGCGTGGAGCATCTAAGAGACAAGGGGCGACTGGTGGTCATCAGTTTTCATTCGCTGGAAGATCGTATGGTCAAACGCTTTTTGCGTGACATGGCCGAGGGCGACAAACTCCCGCGCAATGTACCGATCCGCGCCAGCGAAGTACCACAGGGCAAAGTGCAGCTGATCGGCAAGCCGATCCGCGCATCAGAAGCCGAGTTGGCAATCAATCCGCGCGCGCGCAGCGCGATCATGCGCATAGCCGAGCGGCAGGGAGTTTCAGCGTGAGTCGCATCGACCTACTGCTGCTGCTCGTCGCCATCGTCTGCGCCTTGGGCGTCGTCACCGCTCAGCATCACGCCAGAAAGCTCACCGTGGCCATCCAGCAAGAAAAGGATCGGTCGCAACAAATGGAAGTGGAATGGGGTCAGCTCCGCCTAGAACACAGCACGTGGTCGATGCCCGCTCGCGTCGAGAACATCGTCGTCAATCAGTTGCAAATGCAGCTACCTAACCAAAAGCAGATCCAGTATGTGCATGTCAGTCCAGCCCTGTTGCAGGAGGCACAGCCATGAGCTACGCCAGCTCGCTACGCCGCCGTCCGCCGGAGCCGATGAAGCTGCCGCCTTGGCGCGCGCGCTTGCTATTCATGGCAATCTTGCTTGGATTAGGCGGCCTCGTGGTGCGCTCCGCTTACCTGCAAGGATTCCACGACACGTTCCTGCAAAACAAAGGCAACGCCCGCTATAGCCGCGACATCGAGATCACCGCGCATCGCGGCATGATTACCGATCGCGTTGGCGAGCCGCTAGCCGTAAGTACGCCAGTCGAGTCCATCTGGGCGAACCCTGAAGATGTCGAAGCCACGCCGCAGCAATTAGAGAAGCTGGCAAAGGTACTGCATATCGGTAAGGATGAGCTGGCAAGTAAGCTATCGAATCGCGATAAAGGTTTCGTCTATCTCAAGCGCCAACTCCCGCCCGACGAGGCCGAAAAAGCTGTTCGCTTGAAAATCCCCGGAGTCGCCCTGCATCGCGAATATCGCCGTTTTTACCCCGGTGCAGAAGTAACAGCGCACCTGCTGGGTTTCACCGGCGTGGATGATAACGGCCAAGAGGGCCTTGAGTTACTGCTGCAAGATCGACTGGCCGGCATGCCTGGCAGCGAGCGCATCATCAAGGATGCACGCGGCCATGTGGTCGAGGACGTGGCCAATGTGCGCGCTCCCAAACCCGGCACCGATGTCGCGTTGAGTCTGGACAGCAAGCTGCAATATCTAGCCTTCCGCGAAATCAAGATGGCGGTCGAGAATCACCACGCCAAAGCGGGCTCCATCGTCGTGCTCGATGCCAAGAGTGGCGAAGTGCTGGCACTGGCGAACTGGCCTAGTTACAACCCGAACAACCGTGAGCGTCCGTCCTTGCAGACCATGCGTAACCACGCCGTGACCGACCTATTCGAGCCGGGCTCGACTATGAAGCCGTTCACTGCCGCCGCCGCATTGGAGTCAGGCAAAGTGCGCCCCGACACCGTCATCAACACCGAGCATGGCGTCTATGTGGTCGGTGGCCATAAGATCCACGACACTCACGCAGAAGCGTCGATGACCGTATCGCAGATCATCCAAAAATCCAGCAATGTCGGCGCAACCAAGCTAGCACTATCGCTGTCCCCAGAAACTTTTTGGCACAACCTGAGCGAGGTCGGCTTTGGCGCACTGACGGGCAGCAACTTCCCCGGAGAAGCCTACGGACGACTACGCGATTTCAAACGCTGGGTTCCCATCGACCAAGCCACGATGTCTTACGGCAACGGGATCTCAGTCAACCTATTGCAACTAGCTCGCGCCTACACCGTGTTCGCCAACGACGGTGAATTGCAGCCTGTAACACTCATCAAGCGCGACGTACCCCTAGTTGGGAAGAAAGTGTTCTCTGAAAGAACAGCGCGCGAAGTGCGCGCCATGCTGGAGCTAGTAGTACAGCCAGGCGGAACCGCACCGCAAGCGCAGATAAACGGTTACCGCGTGGCTGGCAAAACCGGTACCGCACACAAGCTGGACGGCGGACACTACGTAAACAAATACATCGCCTCCTTCGTTGGTTTGGCACCCGCCTCCAATCCTCGTTTGATCGTAGCGGTCATGGTGGACGAACCAGCGGGAGCCCAATATTACGGCGGTCAAGTAGCTGCGCCGGTGTTCAGCAACGTGATGGGTAGCGCCCTGCGCATACTGAACATTCCCAACGATGCGCCATTGGGCAATGTGTTGATGCCGCCCGCTGGCGAGATCATTAAGGAGGAGGTATGACCTTCACTCCCGATGCCTTGAAATCACTCGGAGTTTCGGTCACACGCCTGACCACCGACAGCCGTGCCGTGCAGCCGGGGGATACCTTCGTCGCTCACCCCGGAGCCGCCGCTGATGGCCGTCGTTTCATACCGCAAGCCATCGCCAACGGTGCTAATGCGGTGATCTGGGAATCTCACGGATTTGAGTGGAACACAGACTGGCACAGCCCGAACCTGCCCATTGCCAGCCTGCGCGAACACGCTGGCGTGCTGGCCGATGCTGTGTACGGCCAGCCGTCTGAAAAGTTATGGATGATCGGTGTGACCGGCACCAACGGCAAGACTTCGTGCAGCACTTGGCTGGCCACTGCACTCGCCGCGCAGGGCAAGAAGTGCGGCTTGATCGGCACGCTGGGCAACGGCTTCCCCGGAGCGCTGCAAGCGACGCTCAATACCACGCCGGATGCCATCCGCGTCCACGGATTGCTGGCCGACTTCCTAGCTCAGGGTGCGAACAGTGTGGCGATGGAAGTCTCCTCTCATGCGCTGGAGGAAGGTCGTGTCCAAGCCGTGCGCTTCGACGTGGCACTGTTCACCAATCTGAGCCGTGACCATCTCGATTTCCACGGCGACATGACGCACTACGCGGCCGCCAAGCGCAAACTGTTCGACACCCATCAGCTCAAGTACGCAGTACTGAATCTGGACGATGCCTACGGCATGGAATTCGCCGAACAACTACGCGACAGCGAAGTCGAGGTGATCGGCTATGGCTTGAGCGATGCAGCACTTCAACGCGCTGAACATCTGGGCATCCGCATGGTATTCGGTGGCGAGCTCAAGATGGACAGCGCAGGCCTAAAGCTGAACGTGCATTCGAGTTGGGGCGGCGCACAACTGAGCAGCCCGCTGGTCGGTCGTTTCAATGCCGCCAACCTGCTCGGCTCACTGGCCGTGCTACTGGTCAGTGATGTGCCGCTAGCACAAGCAGTAGCCGCCTTAGAGCAAGTGCAAGCCGTCCCCGGCCGGATGCAGAAAATCGGCGGCGGCGACCTTCCATCCGTCGTCGTGGATTACGCCCACACGCCCGATGCACTGGAAAAAGTGCTCGCTGCTCTACGCGAACTGGCAGAAGCACAGCACGGCCAGTTAATCTGCGTGTTCGGCTGCGGTGGCGACCGCGACAGCGGCAAGCGCCCGATGATGGGCAAGATCGCCGAGAAGCTGGCTCATCAGGTCATCGTCACCAACGACAATCCGCGTAGCGAAGCGCCACAAACCATCATCGACGAAATCGTGTCCGGCATGCAGAACGGCCAAGTCGAGGTAATCGAAGATCGCGCAGCAGCCATCACCACGGCCATTGCGCGAGCAGGCGCAAGCGATACCGTGCTGCTGGCAGGTAAGGGCCATGAGCCCTATCAAGAGATCGCCGGCATCAAACACCCGTTCAGCGATTTGACTCAGGCCGAGCAAGCTCTATCCGCATGGAGGGCTCACGCATGATGACGCTCCTGCAGATTTCGAAAGCACTGGGAGCTCCACGCTGCGAAGCAAACCCACGTATCGCCCAAGTGAACACCGACAGTCGCAAGATCATCGCAGGCGACCTGTTCATTGCCCTGCGCGGCGAACACTTCGACGGCGCGGCCTTTGTAGCGCAGGCCGCTAAAGATGGCGCAGTCGCCGCCGTGGTCAATGTGGGCAGCGAGATCGGCGACGTGACTATTCCCGTATTGCGCGTGGCCGACACCCGTTTGGCGCTGGGACAACTCGCCGCTTGGTGGCGTAAACAATTCGACCTGCCGCTGATCGCCGTCACCGGCAGCAACGGTAAGACGTCCGTAAAGGAAATGCTGGCAGCCATCTGCACCGTCGCGGCGGGCAACAAAGATGCCGTACTGGCGACCCAGGGCAATCTGAACAACGACATCGGCATGCCGCTCACTTTATTACGCCTGCGCAAATCGCATCGCTATGCCGTGATCGAGATGGGCATGAACCACCCTGGCGAGATCGACTACCTGACTCGCTTGGCGACTCCGAACGTCGCACTGGTGAACAACGCCAGCGGCGCGCATCTAGAAGGCCTCGGTACCGTCGAAGCCGTGGCGCGCGCCAAAGGTGAGATCTTTGCAGGTCTGTCCGCAGACGGTGTGGCCGTACTCAATGCCGACGACGCCCACGCCGGACTCTGGCGCAAGCTCGCCGCTCCGCATTCCATCATTGATTTTGGTCTGGATGCCGCCGCCGTAGTGTGCGGAAGCTGGCAGCCGATCGCAGCCGGTTCGCAGCTGACCATCAGCACTCCGGCAGGAGCTTCGCATCTGCATCTGCAAGTGCCCGGAGCGCACAATGCACGCAACGCGCTGGCGGCGACTGCCGCTGCGTTGGCGATAGGTATCAAGCTAGAACAGATCAAAGCCGGTCTGGAAGCTTTCGCTGGGGTGAGTGGTCGCTTGCAGCGCAAGCGCACCGCCAGCGGTGCGATCGTGATCGATGATACCTATAACGCCAATCCCGCTTCGATGCGTGCCGCCATTGCTGTGCTGGCACAAGCCGAAGGGCTGCGCATCTTCGTGCTGGGTGACATGGGTGAGCTGGGCACAGACGCAGCGCGCTTTCACGCCGAGATCGGTGCCGCCGCTGCGAACGCTGGCATCGAGCGTCTGTATGCACTAGGCGCACTGAGCGCGCATGCAACGCAAGCGTTCGGCGCAGGCGGACAGCATTTTGACCGCATCGAAGATTTGCTCGATGCACTGGATAGAGCGCTGGGACCCGAAGCCACGGTACTGGTGAAAGGATCACGCTTCATGAAGATGGAACGGGTAGTTGCCCACTGCATCGCTGGGGAGGAAACATGCTGCTCGCATTAGCACAATGGTTGGGCCAAGACGTACGCACGTTCAACGTGTTCGGTTACATCACGCTGCGCGCGGTGCTGGCCGCGATGACGGCATTGTTCATCTCCTTCGCCGTCGGCCCGTGGATGATCCGCAAGCTGACTTCGATGAAGATCGGCCAATCGGTACGCGATGACGGTCCGCAGACGCATCTGGTCAAGGCTGGCACGCCCACCATGGGCGGCGCACTGATCCTCACCTCGGTCGCCATCACCACTTTGCTTTGGGGCGATCTCCACAACGCTTACATCTGGGTGGCGCTACTTACCACGCTGGGTGTAGGCGCCATCGGCTGGGTGGATGACTACCGCAAAGTGGTGCATCGCAATCCTAAAGGCTTGTCGGCCAAGGCCAAGATGTTCTGGCAATCGCTGATTGCACTGGCAGTTGGCGTATTCCTGTGGAAGACCGCCGTACTGCCGCAGCACACCGAGCTGATCTTCCCATTCTTCAAGCATCTGATTCTGCCTCTGTCGGCCTTCGGCTTCCTCGTGCTGGTGTACTTCGTCATCGTCGGCACCAGCAACGCCGTGAATCTGACCGACGGGCTGGATGGTCTTGCAATCATGCCAACGGTGATGGTTGCCAGCGCCCTAGCGATCTTCGCTTACGTTGCTGGCCACGCCGTGTTCTCCAAATATCTGGGCGTACCGCACATTCCTGGCGCGGGTGAGTTAGCTGTGTTTTGCGCGGCCATCGCCGGAGCTGGACTGGCCTTCCTATGGTTCAACGCCTACCCAGCGGAAGTGTTCATGGGCGACGTCGGCGCGCTGGCACTGGGCGCGGCGCTCGGTGTGGTCGCCGTGATCGTGCGCCAAGAAGTGGTGTTGTTCATCATGGGCGGCGTATTCGTCGTGGAAACTCTGTCGGTCGCGGCGCAAGTGAGCTACTTCAAATTCACCAAGGCGAAATATGGCCAAGGGCGGCGCATCTTCCTGATGGCGCCGCTGCATCACCATTACGAACAAAAAGGCTGGAAAGAAACTCAAGTGGTGGTGAGGTTCTGGATCATCACCATGCTGCTGGTCTTGCTGGGACTGGCATCCCTCAAGTTGAGATAGGAGACTACGCAATGGAATGGGTCAACAAGAACGTGTTGGTGCTGGGTCTAGGTGAGACAGGCTTATCGCTCGTCCGCTGGTTGAGCGCGCAAGGTGCGCGTTTGCGCGTCGCCGATAGCCGCAACTTCCCGCCCGGCCTTGAATCCCTGCGCGAGCAATTCCCACTGGCCGATGTCCGCTGCGGATTCTTTCGTGGCGAATTACTCGACGGCATCGACGTGATCGCCATCAGCCCCGGCGTTCCCGTCGCCGAACCGCTGGTGCAAAAAGCCATGGAACGCAAGATTCCCGTGCTCGGCGATGTTGAACTATTCGCCCGCGCCTTGCCCAAGGAAGGCGGACCCAAGATCATCGCAATCACTGGCTCTAACGGCAAAACCACCGTCACCAGCATGGTCGGGGCCATGTGCCGCGCCTCATGGCTTGAAACCGAAGTGGCCGGCAACATCTCACCTGCGGTGCTGGATGCGCTACTGGATCGCGGTGGCAAGCAACCCGAAGTGTGGGTGTTAGAGCTATCCAGCTTCCAACTGGAAACCACTTGGTCGCTCAGCGCCGATGCCGCCACCGTGCTCAACATCAGCGAGGATCATCTAGATCGATATTCTGATATGTACGGCTACATCGCCGCTAAATCACGCATCTTCCGCAGCGATGGTTTACGTGGTGTGCAAGTACTCAACCGCGATGATCCCGAAGGCATCCGCATGGCGTTGCTGGGTCGTAGCACCGTCACCTTCGGGCTGAACAATCCACCTACCGGCAAGGACTGGGGCATCGCGCATGCTGACGGCGACATCTGGTTGATGCAAGGGATGTTGCGAGTGATGAAAGCCAGTGAGCTGCAAGTCAACGGCCAGCACAACATCGCGAATGCCTTGGCTGCACTAGCGCTATGCCGCGCCATCGGCTTGCCACTGGAGCCATTGGTACAAGCACTGCGCGAATTCAAAGGGTTGCCGCACCGGGTCGAAAAAGTCGCCGAAATCGGTAGCGTAAGCTATTTCGACGACTCCAAAGGCACCAATGTCGGCGCTACCGAAGCGGCGCTCAGCGGCATGGGACAGCCTACCGTGGTGATCATGGGCGGCGACGGCAAGGGTCAGGACTTCTCGCCACTCAAATCTGCCGTGACCGAGCATGCCCGCGCTGTGGTGTTGATCGGGCGCGATGCACCCGCCATCGAGTTCGCCCTTCAGGGCTGTAACAAGCCCATCTACAACGCCACGGACATGGCAGATGCCGTGCGTCTGTCCGCATCACTAGCTCAGCCCGGCGATGCCGTGCTGATGTCACCCGCCTGCGCCAGCTTCGACATGTTCCGCAACTACGTGCATCGTGCACAGGTGTTCATCGCTGCTGTGCAAGCGCTGCCACAGAAGGAAGCCGTATGACAGCAACGGCCAAGCGTTCATACGCTCCTTTGGTCGAATACGACGCCATCCTGAGTTGGGTGGCGCTACTACTTCTGTCTATCGGTCTGGTGATGGTCTATTCCGCGTCGATCGCAACCGCAGAGGCCAGCAAATACACCCATCAATCAACGTTCTATCTGCTACGCCAGAGCATTTTCATCGTCATCGGATTTATCGCTGGCGTGGTCGCCTTCCAGATGCCGGTGCGCGGCTGGCAAAAGCTCTCACCTTGGCTATTTTTGGTAGGCGTCGCTTTGCTCTTGCTGGTGCTGATCCCCGGCATCGGCAAAGTGGTGTACGGCAGCCGTCGCTGGCTCTCATTGTTTGTGTTCAATTTGCAGCCTTCGGAATTGATGAAGCTGTTCGCCGTGCTGTACGCCGCCGACTATACGGTGCGCAAAAGCAACGTCGGCCACTTGCTCACCAAAGCCTTCTTGCCCATGGCCGCAGTGATGGGGGTGGTTGGCACCTTGTTGCTGCTGGAGCCCGACATGGGCGCCTTCGTGGTGATCTTCGCCATCGCGTTCTGCATCCTCTGGTTGGGCGGCTTCAATCTAAAAGTGTTCGCTGGACTGATGATCGTGCTGCCTCTCGGATTCGCAGCATTGGTTCTGTCATCCGAATACCGAATGAAGCGCGTCACCGGCTTCATGGATCCTTGGTCAGACCCTTACGGCAAAGGCTATCAATTAAGCCACGCGTTGATCGCCTTCGGACGCGGCGAATGGACTGGGGTCGGTTTGGGTGGAAGCGTGGAGAAACTGTTCTATCTGCCGGAGGCACACACCGACTTCTTGATGGCCGTGATCGGCGAGGAACTCGGTTTCGTAGGTGTGCTGGTGGTGATGAGTCTGATCGCATGGTTCGTCGCCCGCGCTTACATGATCGGCCGCCAAGCCGCATTCATGGAGCGCCCCTTTGCCGCATTGGTCGCCCAAGGCATCGCCGTCTGGATCGGCTTCCAATCGATGATCAACATCGGCGTAAACATGGGCGTGCTACCGACCAAAGGACTGACCCTGCCCTTCCTTAGCTTCGGCGGCAGCGGCATCGTGGTGAACTGCGTCTCGGTAGCGATCCTGCTGCGCATCGACTATGAAAACAGACGATTGTCTAGAGGGCTGCCAGCATGAGTACGAGCAACATTCTCATCATGGCAGGCGGCACCGGCGGCCACATCTATCCCGGACTGGCGGTAGCCGATGTGCTGCGCGGTCAGGGCTGGAACGTGACCTGGCTGGGCGCGCCCAACAGCATGGAAGCCGAACTGGTGCCCAAGCACGGCTATCCAGTGGCGAATGTGAATTTCGGTGGACTTCGCGGCAAAGGGCTGCTGCGCAAACTGATGCTGCCGATCAATCTGCTACGCGCGCTGGCACAAAGCGCTGCTGCCATCTTCCGTCATCGTCCTGACGTCGTGCTTGGAATGGGCGGCTACATCACCTTCCCCGGCGGCTTGATGGCCTGGTTGCTGCGCCGTCCGGTGATGATCCATGAACAGAATTCAGTCGCGGGTCTCAGCAACAAGGCGCTGGGCAAGTTGGCTGCCCGAGTCCTATCCGGCTTCCCCAAGGTGTTGCCGAATGCGGAATGGGTGGGCAATCCAGTGCGCGCCAGCATCGCCCAGCTGCCGATTCCTGCTAACCGCTACGCAGGACGCAGCGGCCCGCTCAACGTACTGGTCGTCGGCGGAAGTCTGGGTGCAAAGGCGCTCAACGAATGCCTACCACAGGCTCTAGCCTTGCTGCCACAAGCAGATCGCCCACGGGTCACGCATCAAACCGGCAAGCAGCATTTCGCCGCCGTCGAAGCCTTGTACCAACAGGCTGATATCACCGCCGAGGTACGCCCTTTCCTCGACGATATGGATGTGCGCTACGCCAACGCCGATCTGGTGATCTGCCGCTCAGGCGCGTTGACCGTGGCCGAATTAGCGGCAGCAGGCGTGGCCAGCATACTGGTGCCGTTCCCCTTCGCGGTGGACGATCACCAGACCGGCAATGCGAAGTTTCTGGCGGAACAAGGCGCGGCAGTATTGCTGCCACAGACCGAGCTGACGCCGCAAAAGCTGGCGCAGCTCTTGCGGGACATGACACGCGAACGCGCGCAAGTGATGGCTGAAGCCGCGCGCCGTTTGGCAAAACCAGATGCAGCACAAAAAGTTGCGCAGATTTGCGCAGAACTGGCGGACGCATGACAACACGGCGCGAAGCGACTTGTTGCGGCGCAGGCTTACCTTTAGGTTATGCCGAAGCCAAACACCACGGGGTTATATCGTGAAGCATAAAGTCAAATCACTACATTTCGTCGGCATCGGCGGCTCCGGTATGAACGGCATCGCCGAGGTGTTGCTCAATCTGGGCTTCCAAGTGAGCGGTTCCGATCTGGCAGCAAGTGCCGTGACCCAACGCCTGCAAAAACAAGGGGCGACCATCCACATCGGCCATGCCGAGAGCAACTTGGGCAATGCGGATGCCGTGGTGACTTCGACCGCCGTACACGCCGACAACCCAGAAGTGGTCGCCGCTCGGGCACGCAAGATCCCCGTGGTACCGCGCGCGATGATGTTGGCTGAGTTAATGCGCTTGCGTCAGGGCATTGCCATCGCTGGAACGCACGGCAAAACCACCACCACCAGCCTCGCCGCTAGCGTGTTGGCACAAGGTGGCTTCGACCCGACCTACGTGATCGGTGGACGACTGAACAGCAGCGGTGCCAACGCCAAGTTGGGCACCGGCGAATTCCTAGTAGCCGAAGCGGACGAGTCAGATGCATCGTTCCTGTACCTGTCGCCGATTCTGGCCGTGGTCACCAACATCGATGCCGACCACATGGAAACCTACGGCCACGACTTCAACAAGCTGAAGCAGGCGTTCGTGGACTTTCTGGAGCGCTTGCCGTTCTATGGTCGCGCCATGTTGTGCGTGGACGATCCCAATGTGCGCGAACTGCTTGGCCGCATCAGCAAACCAGTGACAACTTACGGCTTCTCTGAGGACGCGCAGATACGTGCGGTCAACGTCCGTCACGAAGGCGGAAAGATGCGCTACACCGCCTTATGCCGCCATAACAGCGTGCCTATCGACCTCGAAGTGACGTTGAATCTGGCGGGTAATCACAACGTGCTGAATTCGCTGGCTGTCATCGCCGTGGCGTTGGAAATCGGCGTGGATGAGCAGGCCATCGTCACTGGGCTGGCCGAATTTCAAGGAGTGGGGCGTCGGTTCCAGCGGTATGGGGAGATCAGCTTGCCGAACGGCGGCAGCTTTACTTTGCTCGACGACTACGGTCATCACCCCGTGGAGATGGCCGCCACGCTAGCTGCTGCGCGCGGCGCGTTTCCCGGTCGACGCTTGGTGCTGGCGTTTCAGCCGCACCGTTACACCCGCACCCGCGACCTGTTCGAGGATTTCGTGAAAGTGCTGGGTACGGTAGATGTGCTGTTGCTGGCCGAGGTATATGCCGCAGGCGAGCAAGCCATCGTGGCAGCGGATGGACGCGCGCTGATGCGTTCGCTGCGGGTGGCGGGCAAAGAGGCAGTGTTCGTGGAACACATCGCTGACATGCCACAGGCGATCTTGAACTCGGCGCAAGCAGGTGACGTGGTACTGACGATGGGCGCCGGTTCGATCGGCGGCGTATCGGCGCAAGTGCGTCAACTAAGCGGAGCGGAGGCATGAATATGAGCGAACCTCGCCATTTCCTGCGCGGCGAGATGCAGGAGCACGTGGACATGAGCCGCCATGTGAGCTGGCGCGCGGGCGGTCAGGTGGAGCGCTTGTATCAGGCGGCTGACTTGGCCGATTTGGCGGTGTTCATGCAAACCCTGCCGCAAAATGAGCCGCTGACCACGGTCGGCTTGGGCAGCAATCTGCTGGTACGCGACAGCGGTCTGCGCGGCACGGTGTTACTCACCCACGGCGCGTTGACCGAGTTGCGGCTGGAAGCCGACGGTACGCTCTATGTGCAAGCCGGTGTACCGGGCGCGAAACTGGCACGCTTTGCCGCCATGCACAATCTGATCGGTGCCGAGTTCTGTGCCGGCATCCCCGGCACGGTGGGAGGCATGCTGGCGATGAATGCCGGTTGCTACGGAAGCGAGACTTGGAGCCATGTTGTGCGAGTGCAGGTACTCACCCGCAGCGGCGAACTTGTCGAGCGTACGCCGCAGGATTACGCCATCGCTTACCGCAGCGTGCAACGCGTGGACGACGACGGCGAACCTTTCCCCTTGCCGACCGACGAGCTGTTTGTCGGCGCATGGTTGCGCTTCGAGTCGGGTGATGGCGAGGCATCGCGTCAGGCGATCAAGGCGCTGCTGGAGAAGCGTGTCGCCAGCCAGCCCATCGGCACGCCTAACGCCGGTTCAGTGTTCCGCAACCCAGAAGGCGACTACGCGGCACGGCTGATCGAGTCATGCGGACTGAAAGGTCATCAGCTCGGCGGCGCACAAGTATCGCCCAAGCACGCCAACTTCATCGTCAACGTGGGAGGAGCGACGGCCGCTGACATCGAAGGATTGATAGAGCGGGTGCAAGCGGAAGTGGAAGCTAAGACCGGCATCCACCTGCACCCCGAAGTACGCATCATTGGTGAACACAAGAATCATGGATAACAGCCACCCTTCTCCCCTCCCTCTTCCTCCTTCAATGCTGGGCAAGGTCGCCGTGCTCTTCGGCGGACACTCTGCCGAACGTGAAGTGTCGTTGAAGAGCGGTGCGGCGGTATTGGCCGCATTGCAACGTAGCGGCGTGGATGCTCACGCCTTCGACCCTGCGGTTTTGTCTTTGCAAGCCTTGCGTGACGAAGGTTACGACCGCGCCTTCATCGCGCTGCATGGTCGCGGCGGTGAAGACGGCACGGTGCAGGGCGCACTGGAACTACTCGGCGTGCCTTATACCGGCAGCGGCGTGCTGGCATCAGCACTGGCGATGGACAAATGGCGCAGCAAGATGATCTGGCAGGCGGGCGGTTTACCCGTGCCGCAGTGCGAGTTGCTCACCGCCGATAGCGATTGGGCGGGCGTAGCCGAACGACTGGGACTGCCCTTGTTCGTGAAGCCAGCCAACGAAGGTTCCAGCGTGGGTATCAGCAAGGTGAAGTCGCTGGCCGAGCTGCCTGCTGCCTATCACGAAGCAGCCAAGCATGACGCATTGGTGATCGCCGAACGCGCCGTGCTGGGTGGGGAATACACGGCTGCGATCTTGGGTGACACTGCGTTGCCAGTGATCCGCATCGTGCCCGCCAACGAGTTCTACGACTACGAGGCCAAGTATCTGCGCGACGACACGCGCTACCTGTGCCCGTGTGGATTGAGCGCCGAGCAGGAAGCCGAGATGCAACGCCTAGCGCTGCAAGGTTTCGAGTTACTAGGTGGTTCGGGCTGGGGACGAGTGGATTTTCTGATGGACGAGGCGGGCAAGCCCTATCTGTTGGAAGCGAACACCTCGCCGGGCATGACCGACCACAGTCTAGTTCCGATGGCGGCACGACAGTCTGGCTTGAGTTTCGAGCAGTTGGTACTGCGAGTATTGGAGGGTGCGCATGTGGGATGACGCCAAAGCGCTGCGTAATCTCGCCAATGCCCTGTTCGGCATCAGCCTGCTGCTGATCCTAGCGGGAGCGGCGCATTACGTCGTGCATCTGCCGATCTTCCCACTGAAGTCAGCCAAGCTGACGGCCATGCCCCAGCGAGTGTCGGTAGAGCAAGTCGAGCGCGTGGTGCGCAATGAACTGAAGGGCAATTTCTTCACCGCTGACTTGGTGCATCTGCGCAAGTCGCTGGAGCAACTGCCTTGGGTACGCAAGGTCAGCTTGCGCCGTGAATTCCCTTGGCAGGTGGAGATCGCGCTGGAGGAACATCAAGCGGTCGCCCGCTGGAACGGCATCGAGCTAGTGAACAACCACGGCGAAGTGTTCTCTGCGGGAACAGAAGATGAGCTGCCCGAGTATTACGGCCCGACAGGAACCTCGGCCGAGGTGATGCAAAAGTTCGCCGACTTCGGTGCGCAGCTCAAGCCACTGGAA
The DNA here is from genome assembly GCF_000974685.2 of Ferriphaselus amnicola. Taxonomy (NCBI): domain Bacteria; kingdom Pseudomonadati; phylum Pseudomonadota; class Betaproteobacteria; order Nitrosomonadales; family Gallionellaceae; genus Ferriphaselus; species Ferriphaselus amnicola. The sequence continues at coordinate 247,452 of NZ_AP018738.1, read as the reverse complement.
CAAAGCATCGCGCAGATCAGCTTGTCGCCCCGCCGTGATTGGCGGATCAAACTGGATAACGGACTAGTGCTGGAACTGGGGCGCGAAGAAACCGGGAGACGGCTGTCGCGCTTTGTCGCGGTGTATCACTACAGCCTAGCTTCGTCGGCACAGAAGGTAAGTTATGTGGATCTACGTTATCGCAGCGGCTTTGCCGCGTACTTGCCGGGCGGCTTAGGCAAGACCACGGCCAAAGCAGCTAACAGCAAGGTTTAGGGTGGGAGAGGAACTATGAGCAAGGAATACAAAGATCTGATCGTGGCGCTGGACATAGGCACGTCCAAGATCGTGTGCATCGTCGGCGAAGTTAAGCCGGATCACACTATCGAGGTGATCGGCGCCGGGATGCAAGAGTCGTCCGGGATGAAGAAAGGCATGGTGGTGAACATCGACGCCAGCGTGAACACCATCCAGAAAGCATTGCGCGACGCGGAGTTCATGGCCGACTGCAAGATCAGCCAAGTCTATACCGGCATCGCTGGCAGCCACATCAAGAGCATGAACACCAGCGGCATGGTGAAGATCAAGGACAAGGAAGTCACGCAGGGCGACATCGACCGCGTGGTGGAAACGGCCAGCTCGATCAGTCTGCCTAGCGACCAACAGATCCTGCACATTCTGGAGAAGGAATTCAGCATCGACGGCCAAGGTGGCATCAAGAAGCCGCTGGGTATGAGTGGCATGAAGCTCGAAGTCGAAGTCCACATCGTCACCGGCGCGGTGGCGGCGGTGCAGAACATCATCAAGTGCGTTCACCGCTGCGGGTTGGAGATGAACGAGATGATCTTGCAACCGCTGGCTTCCAGCCGTGCGGTGTTGGAAGAGGACGAGCGTGAGCTGGGCGTGTGCTTGGTGGACATCGGCGGCGGCACCACCGACGTGGCGATCTTCACTGGCGGCGCGATCCGCCACTCGGCCGTGATCCCCATCGCCGGTGACCAAGTCACCAACGACATCGCCATGGCCTTGCGCACGCCAACCAAGGATGCCGAGGACATCAAGATCAAGTACGGCTGCGCATTGCGCCAATTGGCCGACGATGCGCCCATCGAAGTACCGGGCGTAGGCGAACGCGGCACGCGCATGTTGTCGCGCCAGACATTGGCCGAAGTGATCGAGCCGCGCATCGAAGAGCTGTACTCGCTGGTGCAAGCGGAACTACGCCGCAGCGGCTACGAAGATCTACTGTCCTCCGGCATCGTCATCACCGGCGGCAGCAGCGCGATGCAGGGCATGGTCGAGTTGGGCGAAGAGATTTTTCACATGCCGGTACGGTTAGGCACACCGCGTTACGTCGGCGGACTATCCGACGTGGTGCGTACACCGCGCTACTCCACCGGTGTCGGGCTGTTGCTGTACGGGTTGGAAAACCATTTGCAGCACAGCGAACACAAGATGCAAACCAAATCGGTCGGGGATGTACTCGGCAAGATGCGGGCATGGTTTCAGGGCAATTTCTGATTGATTCAGGGTTGATTTTATTCAGGGTGTGGTCGTTTTCATAAGGAGATAACAATGTTTGAATTAGTGGATGCACAACCTCATGGGGCGGTGATCAAGGTGGTAGGTGTGGGCGGCTGCGGCGGCAATGCAGTCGATCACATGATCGAACAAGGGATGAAAGGGGTGGAATTCATCACCATCAATACCGATGCACAAGCACTCAAGCGCAGCAAATCGCGCGTGCAATTGCAGATCGGCGCAAACCTGACCAAGGGTCTGGGTGCCGGTGCAAAACCTGAAGTCGGCCAAGCCGCAGCGGAAGAGGATCGCGAGCGCATCGCGGAACACATCCGTGGCGCGAACATGGTGTTCATCACCGCTGGCATGGGCGGCGGTACCGGCACTGGTGCAGCCCCTATCGTCGCCAAGGTCGCCAAGGAAATGGGCATCCTGACCGTAGCTGTCGTGACTAAGCCGTTCATGTTCGAAGGCAAGCGCATGACACTGGCGCAAACCGGCATCGAGGAACTGGCCGCTCACGTTGATTCGCTGATCATCGTGCCGAACGCCAAGTTGATGGAAGTGCTAGGCGGCAAGACCACGCTGCCACAAGCGTTCAAGGCATCGAACGGCGTGTTGCAAGGTGCCGTCGCTGGTATCGCTGAAGTCATCAACGTCCCCGGCATGGTGAACGTGGACTTCGCTGACGTGAGTACGCTGATGTCCGAGAACGGCATGGCCATGATGGGTGCAGCCACCGCCACTGGTGAAGACCGCGCCAAGCGTGCCGCCGAACAAGCCATCGCCAGCCCATTGCTGGAAGATGTCGATCTGTCCGGCGCGCGCGGCATTCTGGTCAACATCACCTCCAGCAGCAGCCTGACGCTGGAAGAATTGCACGAAGTGATGAACTGCTTCCAGTTCGCCGCTCAGGAAGCCACTGTGATCGTGGGTTCTGTGTTCGACGAAGACATGGGTGACGAATTGCGCGTCACGCTCGTCGCTACCGGTTTGGGCAAGGTCGGCGTACGTCGTCAACCCAAGCCTGTATTGGTCGCTCCTTCCTACGAGAATCAGCGTACCGGCACCGATGATATGCCCATGATCAACTACGGTGAGCTAGATCGTCCGACCGTGATGCGCAGTGGCCGTAGCCAACGCGAGACCGCCGTCGCTTCGCTACGCGAATCGGGTATGGAAATGCTGGACATCCCTTCTTTCCTGCGTAAGCAAGCAGACTAAGACGGATGCGCTCGACGTGGCCGAGACGCCTTTGGCCACGTCGGGATGCTGTAGTTGGCTGTGATAGAATCAACGCCAATCAAACAGTTCTGAACGAACATGATCAAGCAGCGAACACTGAAATCGACGATACAGGCAACGGGCGTCGGCTTGCACACGGGAGAGAAGGTTCAACTCACCCTCAAGCCTGCGCCCGTCAACCACGGCATCGTCTTTCGCCGCATCGATCTAACACCGCCGGTTGATATACCCGCAGCGGCTGAATCCGTACACGACACCCGCCTTTCCACCTGCATGGAAGTCAATGGCGCGCGTGTCTCCACCATCGAACATCTGATGTCTGCGTTCGCCGGATTGGGCGTGGATAACGCCATCGTCGAACTCACCAGTGCCGAAGTCCCCATCATGGACGGCAGCGCCGGTACCTTCATCTTCCTGCTGCAATCGGCAGGACTGATCGAGCAGGCTGTACCCAAGAAATTCGTCCGCATCCTCAAGCCCGTCGAGGTCAAGGACGGTGACAAGTGGGTGCGCTTCGAGCCTTACCACGGCTACCGACTCACCTTCACCATCGCCTTCGCCCACCCAGTGTTCACCGCCACTAAGCAGCACGTCACCGTCGATCTGGGGGAACACTCTTATGTCCGCGAAGTGAGTCGCTCGCGCACCTTCGGCTTCATGCACGAAGTTGAATACCTGCGCTCGCAAGGGTTAGCGCTGGGCGGCAATCTGGACAACGCCATCGTGATGGACGAATACCGCGTCATCAACCCAGACGGCCTGCGTTCGGACGACGAGTTCGTCAAGCACAAAGTGTTGGATGCCATCGGCGACCTGTACCTGATCGGGCATCCGCTGATCGGCGCGTTCTCCGGTTACAAATCGGGCCATGCGCTCAACAACGCCCTGCTGCGCGCGCTGTTAGCGGATGAATCGGCATGGGAATACGTGAGCTTCAATTCGGAAGAAGAAGCGCCCAACTTCCTGCGCATGCAGCTTCAGGCGATTTGACCGGCGCGCTCGGGCCATGCTGATCCTGCGCCTATTCCTCATCCTCTCGGCTCTACTCATCGCCGTTTCCGGCGGCATGTACCTATTCACTCGCAAACAACGCTACCTCAACTTCGCTTGGCAGACCGTGCGTCTGATCGTGGTCGTGATTCTCGTATTCGCCGCGTTATTCGTACTGGAGCGCTACGTATTGATCGGATGGAAGATACTGGTCTAGCTCATCCGAGCGATGCCAGCCGCGCCTCGAATTCCTGCACCGGCAGCGCCCTGCCGAATAAATACCCTTGGAAAGCATCGCAGCCATGCTGTTCGAGGAAGTCGCGCTGAGCCTCGGTTTCCACACCCTCGGCGATCACGTGCATGCCAAAGGTATGTCCCATGGTAATGACTGCCTGCACTACTGCAGCATCGCTAGCATCGGTAGCCAGGTCTCGGACGAAAGACTGATCGATCTTCAGTTGATCCAACGGCAACCGTTTGAGGTAAGACAACGAAGAGTAACCGGTACCAAAATCGTCTAAGGACAAACGAATGCCTAGTGCTTTGAGCGCTGCCATCGTGGCAATCGCATTACCCACGTTATCCAGCACCATACTTTCCGTCAGCTCGAACTTGAGTTGCCTTGGGTTGATTGCGGTCTCGAACAACACTTGCTTTACCTGCTCCACAAAACCCGACTGGCAAAACTGAAGGAACTGACGTTGATCGCAAGGTTAAGGTCGCGTGTGACCGCATGGCGAGACCATGCTTTAATCTGCGCACAGGCGGTATTGAGCACCCACAAACCAATAGGTAAGATCAATCCGGTTTCCTCTGCCAAGGAGATGAACTGATCGGGAGTGGTCATGCCGCGCTCGGGGTGGACCCAGCGCAGCAGAGCCTCTGCGCCGATGGCTTGACCAGCCGTATTCACCTGAATCTGGTAATGGAGTTGTAACTGCTGCCGCTCAAGCGCATGGCGCAACTGGCCTTCGAGTGTGCTGTATTCACTCAATGCCGCTTGTATGGCCGGATCAAAGAATCGCAAACTGTTGCGCCCATCTTTTTTGGCCTGATACATGGCCAGATCGGCATGCTTCATCAAGTCATCCACACTTACCTCGTTCCCGCAGAATAGGCTGATGCCTATGCTGGTCGTGCCCGTATATTCGATGTCTCGAATCAAATAACTGGCCTGAGTGATCTCATGGATTTTTTCGCCCACCAACCCTGCTTGAATGACCGCTTCCCGCTCGTCCTGGCTCAGATCTTCCAGCAGCACCACGAACTCATCGCCCCCCAGCCGAGCGATGGTGTCACCTTCCCGCATGGCATCCCCTAGACGCCGTGCCACTTCGACCAGCATCAAATCGCCCACGTCGTGACCGCGCGTATCGTTGAGTATCTTGAAATTATCTAGATCAAGAAACAACACCGCGCCGTGATGACCCCTACGTTTGCTGGCGGCTAATGCTTGGCCGAGTCGGTCATACAGCAAACGTCGATTGGGTAAGCCGGTCAGCGCATCGTAATAGGCCAGCCTATGGATTTCCGCATCGGCCTCTTTGTTATGGGTGATGTCAGAAAACGTACCCACATAACGCACCATCTTCCCGTCCAAGCTGCCAACCTCGGAAATGGTCAGCCATTCGGCAAATATCTTACCGTTCTTATGCTTGTTCCATATTTCCCCCTGCCAGCGATGCTCCTGCTTAAGCGTTCTCCATAACTGTTGATAGAACGCCTGATCTTGTCGCCCGGAGTGCAGCATCGCCGGAGTATTGCCCACAGCCTCTCCTGGGCTGTAACCGGTCAATTGAGTAAAAGCATGGTTGACACGCAAAATGACTGCGTTCGCATCGGTCACGATCATTCCCTCTTGCGCCTCGAACACGATAGCCGCAAGACGTAGCTCATCATCGGTGCGCTTGCGCTCCGTAATGTCGAAAAATGCGATGCGAAACTGTGGCTCAGCGCTATGCGAGAGTCTCTTGCAATTGATCTGTACCGGAAAAGTCGTGCCTTCATGGCGCTTGAGTGATAGCTCACAAATTTGAGCATCGTCCATCTTCAGCATATTGATGAAGAACTGATGCCAGCGCTTACGGTCTGCGGCAGCGACCTGCATGGAAAACAGACGGCGCAATAGCTTGCGACGTTCCCCGCCGAGCAAGGTGGCACTAGTCAAGTTCATGTCGGTGATAAGGCCGACGGCATCGAGGCTGAGATAGCCGATGGGAGCAAAGTCATACAGATCGACGTAACGATCCCGCGACTCTTCCAGTTCGAGCTGCGTTTGGCGCAGCGATTCGTTTTGCATCTCCAACTCGACTTGATGCACTCGCAACTCGTGCAGGAGCTGTTCTGGTGTGTGTGTATCCGTCTCCGGTGCAGGCGCACGATCCACTTGCATCTGGGCTTTGATGCGTAGCGGGTCGAATGGATTTGGGCGTTTTTTCATCAGCCGTGCCGATATTACGAGTTCGGCACCCGCTCCATCGCCAGCAGTATGCGCTGAGTTTCGCCATGTTCGCTAACAATGCGCCGCGCATTGAGCATCATGCGGCAATGCCCGATCTCGGGAAAATCGTGCTCCACTAGAAAACCTTCAAAGCCGGGGTTGTTCGGCAAAATGTGCTCCAGCAAGCTGCGTAGCGTAGGAATGTCCCACTGATGGTTGCCCAGCTCATAGATCAGCTTCCCCACCGTTTCTTCGGGCGTGGTGTTGAAGCAACAATAGAACGAGTCGCTGGCCGAGACGACATGCAGAGCAGCATCCAACACAATGAGCGGTTCACGCACCGTGTTGACGATGCCTTCAGCCAGTTTGCGAGCCGCCTCTGCCGTAGCTTCGGCCAAAATGCGCTGGGTGATGTCGGTCAGCGTCAACACCACACCGGCGATGACGTTATCCAGCGTGCGGTAGGGCTGAATGCGCAACAGATAGGTTTCTCCGGTGGTGATGCGCACTTCGCGTTCACGCGGTATCAGCGAATCCAACACGGCTTGGGCATCCGGCAGCAGATCGTCCGCCACGATATTGGAGCGGATATCGCCTAATGCCCGTCCCTGATCCGAAGCAACCAGTCGATAGACCTTGGTGGCCTCGCGGGTGTAGCGCTGAATGTTCAAGTGCTGGTCGAGGAAGATGGTGGCGATGCTTGTGCAGTCCAACAAGTTCTTCATGTCGTTCTGGTAGCGCGTCAGCAGTTCGATCTTGCCCTGCAACTCGGCATTCACAGTGATCAGTTCTTCATTGACCGACTGCAACTCCTCTTGTGAAGTTTCCAACTCCTCGTTGGTCGATTGCAGTTCCTCGTTGGTGGATTGCAACTCTTCGTTCGCCGACTGAAATTCTTCGCTGGTGGCTTGCACCTCCTCGATGTAAGTCTGCTGGCTCTCTTTAGCGTAAGCCAGTTCGCGCTCCAGTTCGTCGATGCGGCGCTTTTCCCGGCTGGCTTGTGCACTCTTGCTGCGCGAATTACTGACGACTGAGTGCGCTACGTCTTGGAAACTCAGCAACAACAACTGACCTTCGGTATTAGCTTCGTGCAGCGGACGCAAAGTGAAGCTGACACTCAGGAAGTCTTCGTGATCCTTGATGGCAACCTCCTTACTCAGGGTTGGTTCGCCTAGCTTGGCCTTGTCTATCGCGGTGCGCAGCTCCAATTGCAGCCCGTCACGCGCCATTTCGATCACGTTCAGCGTGGCATGACCGGGTGCTGGGCGTAGATACTTCCCAGTGTCGCCATGCACGAACAAGATGTTGCCTTGCAGGTCGGTCACCACAGAAGCGGGAGCGAACGACTGTAGCAGAGCGCGCTTGGTCAATTCGGCGAAATTTATTTCCTTGATCTGCGGTGTCATGGCTGCGGGTTCTTTCAAATGTGTACCTCCTGACCACACCACGCCGCCATACATCACGGCGCGGGTCGAAGTGAGGGAATGCGTGGCGCGGTAGAACTTCCACTTGCGATTAAGCGGGGTGAATAATTCGGGATGGTTGCCGATGCTCTCAGAGGGCGAGAGGAACAAGACCCCTCCCGATTTTAGCGAGTAATGGAACGTTGGGATAAGCCGGTGCTGTAACTCCGGCCCCAGATAGATCATCAGGTTGCGGCAGCAGAGTAGATCGAGCTTAGTGAACGGCGGGTCTTTGATGACATTCTGAATGGCGAAGACCACCATCTCGCGCAGCTCTTTTTTCACCCGGTAACCAACCTCGTGTTTGTCAAAGAAACGCTGTAGCCGCTCCGGCGCGATGTCCTGCGCGATGGCGGCTGGATAGATACCCGCGCGCGCCACGGCGATGGCGTCTTCGTCAAGGTCGGTACTGTAAAGTTGCACTTTGAACTGCTTGCCACTCTCACTACCGTATTCACGCAGCAACATGGCGATGGAATAGGCTTCCTCGCCGCTGGCACAACCCGCGACCCACACACGAAACACGTAACCCTCTGGCTTACCTTCGAACAACAAAGGCAGAATGTCTTGCTTCAGGATGGCAAACGCTTCGGCATCACGAAAGAAGCTGGTGACGTTGATGAGCAACTCTTTAAACAGCAACTGCACCTCGGCCGGATGCTCTTTGGCGTAACGCGCGTAGATCTCCATGTCCTCGATGTTGTGCATGGCCATGCGTCGTTCGATACGGCGACCGATCGTGCTCTGCTTGTATTGTGCGAAGTCGTGGCCGGTGGTCGAACGCAGCAACATCAGGATACGATTCAATCCACTGCTCTGATTTTCACTGGCAGGCGGTTCTTTCTGAGGGTGAACGCTAGACCGATTCAGTAATTGCGCCGGCATTTGCTCTACCGGCAAGACAAACATCGCATTACCCGCTTGAATCGCGCTGCTCGGCATTCCGTCGTATTTGGCCGTGCTCGGCTCCTGCACCAGCGTGATGCCACCCGCCGCCCGAATGGCGTGCAGCCCCTGCGTGCCATCGCCCCCCGTGCCAGACAAGATGATGCCGATGGCCTTGCTCCCTTGATCTTCCGCCAGCGCACGCAAAAAAGTGTCGATCACCATGCGCGTGCCCGATGGCGTGTCGCGTGCGGTTAGTTGCAACGCACCATGGAAGATATTCAGGTCGTGGTTCGGCGGGATCGCATAAACACAGTTCGGCTCGACCCGCATCTGATCCACCACCTGCACCACGGGCATGCTGGTCGTGCGCTGCAAAATCTCGGTGAGTAAACTATCGTGGTCTGGATCTAGGTGCGACACCAGCACGAACGCCATGCCACTGTCCGTCGGCATATTACGAAAGAATTGCTCGAATGCATCTAGGCCTCCCGCAGAGGCTCCGATCCCGACGATGGGAAAGTCAGTGGCCGCTGCCACGGCGGGGCCGGGCTTGACCGATACGTTGGTATGAGCGGATCTCGTTGCCACGAAGCGTTCCTAGGGTTTTTACTGCTGGGTTAGGGAGGTTACTCCATTTAGCCATCCCCAACCTACTTAACTACAGGCTACGTTTGAGTAAACTCTCCAGAGCTGTTTTGAGCGGCGACTCAGTCAACGATTCCGCCAGCGAACGCACCTCTTGCTGACCGTGACTACCCAGTGCGGAAACCATCTTGCGGCGCGGCGCGGCGTAGCCACCGACTTGCACGCGCACCCATACTTCGCGGATCGGGCAACCCTTGCTTTGGAACGACTCCAAAATTGTTGGCACGAGCTGGCGCAACTTGGCGGCGACCGTGCCGTTGTCAGCCAGTAGTTGCAAACGGCCTTTATCCACTTGCCCCACACGGCAACTCATCAGCAGCGACTTGGGCGCGACTTGTTCGAACAGGCTTTGCCATTGCTGCAACTCGCGGGCGTGTTCGAGCAAGGGTCGCAGCTCTGGGTTGTCGCTAAGGTAGGCAGTCAATTGTTTCGACATGGGGTTAGGGTGATAGTGAGTCGGTCTGTATGGTAATATGCCGCGCCTTTTGGCAGAAGCATTTGTCATTCCCATAGAAGAAGAAACATGATTTCCAAATTGCTGAAAAGTGTCTTCGGTAGTCGTAACGACCGCCTCCTCAAACAGTACCGCAAGTCGGTGCAGGCTATCAATGCGCTCGAAGCGCAAATGTCCGCACTGAGCGACGATGAATTGCGCGGCAAGACCGCAGCTTTCAAAGCGCGCGCCGCTGCGGGTGAATCGCTGGATGCACTGTTGCCGGAAGCCTTCGCCGTCGTGCGTGAAGGTGGTAAGCGCGTGTACGGGATGCGCCATTATGACGTGCAACTGATTGGCGGCATGTCACTGCATCAAGGCAAGATCGCCGAAATGCGCACAGGTGAGGGCAAGACGCTGATGGCGACGCTGCCCGCCTACCTGAACGCGCTTTCCGGCAACGGCGTACACGTGGTGACGGTGAACGACTACTTAGCCGCACGCGATGCCGAGTGGATGGGCAAGCTGTATCAATTCCTCGGACTGTCTGTCGGCGTGATCTTGTCGCAAATGCCACACGACCAAAAGCAATCCGCTTACGCCGCCGACATCACCTACGGCACCAATAACGAGTTCGGCTTCGACTATCTGCGCGACAATATGGCGACGCAGGCCAACGAACGCTATCAGCGCAAACTGAATTTCGCCATCGTCGATGAAGTGGACTCCATTCTGATCGACGAGGCGCGCACGCCGCTCATCATCTCCGGCCAAGCCGAAGACAGCGTCGAGATCTACAACCGCATGAACGTGCTGGTGCCCAATCTGAAGCGTCAGCAAGAAGAAGACGGCCCTGGCGATTTCAGCGTGGACGAGAAAAATCACCAAATCCTGCTGACCGAATCCGGCCACGAGCACGCCGAGCAGATGTTGGCAGAAGCAGGCCTGTTGCCGCCCGGCGGCAGCTTGTACGATCCAGCCAACATCACGCTGATCCACCATCTGTACGCCGCACTGCGCGCGCATAACCTGTTCTTCCTCGATCAGCATTACGTGGTGCAGAACGATGAAGTAGTGATCGTCGATGAATTCACCGGACGCTTGATGGCGGGTCGCCGCTGGTCGGACGGCCTGCATCAGGCCGTGGAAGCCAAGGAAGGCGTAGTCATCCAGAAGGAAAACCAGACGCTCGCTTCGATCACCTTCCAGAACTACTTCCGCATGTACGCCAAACTAGGCGGCATGACCGGCACGGCGGATACCGAGGCTTACGAATTCCAAACGATTTATGGCTTGGAAACCGTCATCATCCCGCCGCATCGCCCCACCGTGCGTAAGGACATGATGGACAAGGTCTATCTGACTGCGCCGGAAAAATATCGCGCAGTGGTCGAAGACATCAAGGACTGCTACCAGCGCGGCCAGCCGGTGCTGGTCGGCACGACCTCGATCGAGAATTCCGAGCTGATCTCGGAGCTGCTGAAGAAGGACGGGCTGCCACACCAAGTGCTGAACGCCAAGCAGCACGCCCGCGAAGCCGAGATCGTGGCGCAAGCCGGTCGCCCCAAGATGGTCACTATCGCCACCAACATGGCCGGTCGCGGTACCGACATCGTGCTGGGTGGCAACGTCGAGAAACAGACCGAACACCTGCATGCCGATACCTCGCTGGACGATGCGACGCGTAACCAGCGCATCGAATTGCTGAAATCAGAATGGCAATCGCTGCACGAGCAAGTTCTAGCAGCGGGCGGCCTGCACATCATCGGCACCGAGCGTCACGAATCGCGCCGCGTGGATAATCAGTTGCGTGGTCGCGCTGGTCGCCAAGGCGATGCTGGTTCCAGCCGCTTCTACTTGTCGCTGGAAGATCCACTGTTGCGCATCTTCGCCTCCGACCGCGTTGCGGCGATCATGAACAAGTTCAAGCTGCCCGAAGGCGAAGCCATCGAACACACTTGGGTGACGCGCGCGATCGAGAACGCACAACGCAAGGTGGAAGCGCGCAACTTCGACATGCGCAAGCAGATCCTCGAATACGACGATGTCGCCAACGACCAGCGCAAGGTGATCTACCAGCAGCGCAACGAGTTGCTGGAAAGCGGCGACATCTCCGAGACCATCATCGCCATGAGCCGCGATGTGTTGAACGACATCATCAGCGAGTTCATCACGCCGGGCAGCATGGAGGAACAGTGGAACGTGGCTGGGCTGGAAAAGGAACTGAAGGCGCGTTTCCTGCTCGACCTGCCGCTGCAACACTGGCTGGACGAAGACAAAGCGCTGGACGAACACAAACTGCGTGAGCGCATCGAACAAACCGCGCTGGATGCCTACCAGATCAAGGTCGGCATCGTCGGTGCCGAACTGATGCACCACTACGAGCGCGTAGTCATGCTGCAAAGTCTGGACACGCATTGGCGTGAGCATTTGGCGGCGTTGGATCATTTGCGTCAGGGTATCCATCTGCGCGGCTATGCGCAAAAGAATCCCAAGCAGGAATACAAGCGCGAGGCGTTCGAGCTGTTTTCGCACATGCTGGAAAGCATCAAACGCGAAGTCACGCAGCTATTGTTGACCGTGGAGATACGCAACGAAGCCCAAGTAGAAGAGGTCGAAGCGACTCCCGCTGTAGAAAATGTACAGTATCATCACGCCGACTACGACGAGGCACTTGGGCAGCCGGCAGCAGAAGATGAGCATCACCCCTTCGTGCGCGAAGACCAGAAGATCGGTCGCAATGATCCCTGCCCTTGCGGTTCGGGCAAGAAATACAAGCAATGTCACGGCAAATTGAGTTAATTCCACTGGAGAAACAGTATGACCACTGATGAACTGATCCTGCAAACTTTGCATCACACCACGCTGACCGAAGAGCTGCGCGATTCCGAGATCGAGGTATTGGCAGGTGTCGTCACCCTGCAACGCTACAAGGCCGGCGAAGTCATCATCGAGCCGGGGCGCAATCCGCTGGCCGAGTCACTGATGATTCTGGCTGAGGGCGAAGCTGAAATTCAGGCCACCGTGAACAACGAGCCCATGACACTGCAACTGAACAAGCAAGGCGATCTGGCCAGCATCATCGGCTTCGTCGGCGGCAAGGGTACCAACATCAACGCCCGCGTCGAGGTCAAGCAGGATGGCGCTGTGCTGCTGCTGGAGCGTTCCAAACTGGAATCGCTCCTCGACAAGCATCCAGCCATCGTCTATTACGTAATGCGCGGCTTAGTACGTTACATGCACGGCGTGGCGCGTCGCAAGACGGCTGAAACCGAAGAGATGAGCAACTATTTCTACAAGATGCACGGACGTTACTAGGAGTCATATCGATGCCGGTCAATCTGACATCGCCCGCCGCCGCTGATCTGTTGCCAGTCAGCGGCGTTTTGCTGGGCACTGCCGAAGCCAATATCAAACGCCCCAACCGCAAGGACTTGCTGATCATCCGTCTGGATGACGGTGCGACTGTTGCGGGCGTATTCACCACCAACCGCTTCTGCGCCGCACCGGTGACAGTCGCAAAAGACCACCTAGCGGCAGCTAAAGGTATCCGTGCACTGGTGGTCAACACCGGCAACGCCAATGCCGGCACGGGCGAACAAGGCATGGCCGCCGCGCTCACCACCTGCACTGAGGTCGCCAAACTAATGGCTTGCTCGCCAGAGCAAGTGCTGCCGTACTCCACTGGCGTCATTATGGAGCCGCTGCCGGTCGAGAAGATCGTCGCCGGGCTGCCGCAGGCCGTCGCCAATCTCACGGCTGACAACTGGCACAACGCCGCCCACGCCATCATGACCACCGACATCGTGGCCAAGGGCGCATCACGTCAAGTCGTCATCGGTGGCCAGACGGTCACCGTGACGGGTATCGCCAAAGGTTCCGGCATGATCCACCCCAATATGGCGACCATGTTGGGCTACATCGCCACCGATGCCGCCGTGCCGCAAGCATTGCTGCAAACGATGGTAAAAGCCGCCGCCGATGCTTCGTTCAACAGCATTACTGTCGATGGCGACACCTCCACCAATGACGCGCTGATGCTGATCGCCAGCGGTAAGAGCGGCGTAGCCATCACCGAAGAGAACTGTGCTGAACTGCAAGCCGCGATCAACGCCGTTGCCATCCACTTGGCGCAAGCCATTGTGCGCGACGGTGAAGGCGCGACCAAGTTCATGACCATCACCGTGGAAGGTGCGCGTGACGTGGCCGAGGCCAAGCAGATCGGCTACGCCGTGGCTCGCTCACCACTGGTCAAGACCGCCTTCTTCGCTTCCGATCCCAATCTAGGCCGCATCCTTGCCGCCATCGGCTACGCGGGCGTGAATGACCTCGACGTGACGCGCTTGAAGCTTTATCTCGACGATGTGCTCGTTGCCGAAAATGGTGGTCGCGCGGCGAGCTATCAGGAAGCAGACGGCGCGCGGGTGATGCAGCAGGAAGACATCACCGTCCGCGTCGTACTCGATCGTGGCGTTGCAACAGGAACCGTGTGGACCTGCGACTTCTCCTACGACTACGTGAAGATCAACGCCAGCTATCGGAGCTGATCTCCTTCAGCCCCAGCAGCCCAGCACAGCCCGCTTCATGCGGGCTGCGTCATTTGTAGCGCAAGCCATCTCCTCAAATATGCGATGACTATTCGCCAGCCGCGCCCTACAATACACGCCAAGTTTTCGCTTGTTGACCAACACAACGTCCATGTCTTCCGAAAACATACCCACCCACTTTTCTCGTCACCTCTGGCTGACGCTGCTTGCTTGCATCGTATTTTCGATCGGATTTGCGAAATACATCGCTGCTGAGAAAGCGATTGATCGCGCCAATGACTTACGCTTTCAGTCGCATGCGCTCGTCGATGAGTTGCGGCAATCCTCCGACGATCTGACGCGCATGGTGCGCAGCTACGTAGCAACGGGCAATCCGATCTACAAACAGCATTATCAAGAGATCCTAGATATACGCGACGGCAAGCGACCACGACCACTCAACTATCAAAACGTCTATTGGGATCTGGTGATGGCGGATGACCGTCGTCCCAGCGGATTCGGTCCATCGATCACGCTGCTAGACATGATGCGCAGCGTCAACTTCACTGGAGAAGAGTTCGCCAAGTTAGCCGAGGCCAAAACCAGTTCGGATGCACTCACCAAAATCGAGTTTGCCGCGATGCAACTGGTCGAGTCCACCTCTCCGATCACCGCCGCCAACCGCCTCAAGGCTACCGAGCTAGTGCAAGGGGTTAACTACCATCAAGCCAAGGCCGCGATCATGCGGCCGATCAGCGAAGCACATACGCTGATGGATATCCGCACCACGACAGCAGTTGAAGAAGCCGACTCTGTAGCACACACGATTCGAGTCATCTTGCTACTCTGCGGTGCATTGCTGTTCATCACCCTGTGGCGCACCTTCCGCGCCTTGAATGCCACACTGGGCGGCTCGGTCGATATGCTGCATAAGCATCTCGCTCATCTTGGCAGCGGTGATTTCTCAGCACCGATCCGAATCTCTCCCGGTTCTGAAAACAGTGTGCTGGCATGGGTGGCTGAAACTCAAACCAAGCTCAATCTGCTTGAACATGAGCGCACGCTGACGGAATCCAAGAACCGCCGACTGACTCAACTCTATGCTGCATTGAGTCAGTGTAATCAAGCCATCGTTCGCTGCACTACCCAAGAAGAGTTATTCCCACAGATCTGCCGAGATGCCGTCAACTTTGGCGGCATGAAAATGGCTTGGATCGGCTTGCTGGACCAAGCCGAGCAGCGAGTAAACCCTGCCGCGAGCTTCGGTGTAGGCAGCGAGTATGTCGATGGCATCCATATATCGGTTGATGCCGACTCACCAAGTGGACGCGGCCCAACTGGAACCGCCATCCGTGAAGATCGCCCCTCTTGGTGCCAAGATTTTCAGCACGATCCGCTCACCGCTCCTTGGCATGAGCGTGCCGCACCGTATGGCTGGCAAGCTTCTGCGTCGCTGCCCTTGCACTGCCAAGATATCGTGGTTGGCTCCTTCACTCTGTATGCAGGAGAGTTGGAGGCGTTCGATGAGGCCGCCCAGAACCTGCTGGTAGAGATGGCGCTGGACATCAGCTTTGCGCTGAATCGCTTTGCTGACACGAGAGAGCGGCTCCGCATCGAACATGCTTTGCGTGACAGTGAACAGGTAAGCCGCACCACCTTCAATCAAGCGGCCGTAGGCATTGCCCGTGTCGGGCTAGATGGCGCATGGCTGGAAGTCAATCAACGACTGTGCGACATCCTCGGCTACTCCAAAGACGAACTGATGCTACTCACGTTTCAGGACATCACGCACCCTGAAGACTTGGACATGGATATGAGCCAAGTGCGCGACATACTCAGTGGCAAGATCGAAACCTACAGCATGGAGAAGCGCTATTTCCACAAGTCAGGCGAAGCGATCTGGGCCAATCTGACCGTCACCTTAGTTCGAGAGCAAGACGGTAGCCCCAAATATTTCATCTCCGTCATTGAGGATATCAATCCACGAAAATTAGCCGAAAGTAAGCTGATCAAACTCTCCCTCGCAGTCGAGCAAAGTCCGAACACCATCGTCATCACCGACCTAGATGCCAACATCGAATACGTCAACGCCAATTTCACCAAGGTGACCGGCTACACCCTAGAAGAAGCCATCGGGCAGAATCCGCGCATCTTGCAATCGGGTCAAACCGCTCAGTCCACTTACGACGACTTGTGGGCTCATCTGACGCAGGGTGAAGTTTGGAGTGGTGAGCTCATCAACCGCCGCAAAGATGGGAGTGAATACGTCGAACTCGCAATGATCTCACCCGTGCGTCAAGCGAATGGGCAGGTCACCAACTATCTGGCGATCAAAGAAGACATCACTGACAAAAAGCTGGCTGAGGCACAGATACTACAACTGGCGCACTTCGATCAGCTCACTGGGCTACCGAATCGAAGTTTCCTGCAAGAGCGCTTCAAATATGCGTTTAGCTTGGCCGAGCGCAGTCACGAAAGTCTGGCCGTCCTATTCCTCGACCTCGATCACTTCAAAGATATTAACGATACGCTAGGGCACAGCATCGGCGATCAACTATTGAAGGAGGTCGCCAAACGACTTACAGCCTGTCTGCGCGAAGAAGATACGGTTTCGCGCCTAGGTGGAGACGAGTTCATTTTGGTGCTGCCAGGTGCAGATGCCAATGGCGCTGCACGCGTGGCGGGGAAGCTAATCGAGTCGGTTTCCCAACCATGCGAGATCGAGCAACACGAGTTGACCATCACACCGTCGATCGGCATCGCCATCTACCCGCATGACGGCGATGATTTCGAAACGCTGCTCAAAAATGCCGATACTGCGATGTACCGCGTCAAAGAAGCCACTCATAATGACTTCCGTTTCTTTACCACCGAGATGCAAGCTCACTCAGCCCGCACTCTGCAACTGGCGAATGCGCTACGTCACGCGCTATCGCGTAATGAGCTCTACCTGCTCTATCAGCCGCAAATATCCATGGATGGGCATGTGATCGGAGTCGAAGCGTTATTGCGCTGGCAACACCCGCAATTGGGGCTGATCTCACCCGCAGAATTCATCCCTGTCGCGGAGGACAGCGGTCAGATCATCCAGATCGGTGAGTGGGTGATGCGTACTGCGGCCAAGCAGCTCAAAGCATGGATGGACAGCGGCTTGCCGCCGATGATGGTAGCGGTCAACCTTTCCGCAGCGCAGTTCCGCCAATCCAATCTGGTGGAGCTCGTCACCAGCATCCTCGACGAAACCCAGCTGCCACCGAAGTTATTGGAGATAGAGCTGACTGAAGCCGTCGCCATGGACGATCCGCAAGCAGCCATCGCTGTGATGGACAAACTGCATGAGAACAACATCAAGATGTCCATCGACGACTTTGGCACCGGCTACTCTTCGCTCAACTACCTCAAGCGATTCAAGGTCTATAAGCTAAAGATCGACCAGTCTTTCATACGCGACATTCCTCAGGATGCGGAAGACAAGGCGATCGTCACCGCCATCATCAACATGGCCAGCAGCTTGGGTATGCACACCATTGCAGAAGGAGTTGAAACCGCCGACCAGCTTGCCTTCCTACGCCTGCAAGGTTGCAGCGAGGTGCAAGGCTATTACTTCAGCAAGCCGATACCCCCTGAGCAAATAACCCAATTCGTACGGAATTCGAATCGCAGCCTTGCGCAGTAGAGTCCGTCACGCCTCACCAATTTTCTTTACCTTTCCTTCGGAGTTTGTATGCGTTTCTGGTTGATGAAGTCTGAACCTACTGATGTCAGTATCGACGATCTCGCCGCCCTGCCTGAGCAGACGGTAGCGTGGTACGGCGTGCGCAACTATCAAGCGCGCAATTTCATGCGCGACCAGATGCAGATCGGCGATGGCGTGCTGTTTTATCATTCCAACTGCGCCGCACCCGGCATCGCCGGCATCGCCAAAGTCGCCAGCACGCCCTACCCAGACGCGACCCAGTTTGACCGCAACAGCAAATACTTCGATCCCAAAGCCACTCTCGAAACTCCGCGCTGGTTCAATGTCGATGTGCAACTGGTACAAAAGATCGAACTGGTCTCGCTCCCGGAGTTACGCGCCCATGCCGAGCTGGAACGTATGCGCACCTTGCAACGCGGCAATCGTCTATCCATCACCCCGCTCGATCCCTCCGAGTGGCGCTTTATCACCGAAAGACTGATTCGTTGATGGAGTGGCTGGCGGCGTATCTGGCAGTAGGTGCCGTCGCGGGATTCCTTGGCGGTATGTTCGGCATCGGTGGCGGCACGGTGATGGTGCCGTTCCTAGTCATCTTGTTCGATGCCCAGCATTTCTCCAACGACCATGTGTTACATCTGGCACTAGGCACCAGCATGGCTTGCATCCTCTTCACCGCCCTCGCCAGCCTGCGCAAACATCATCAGCATGGCGCAGTGAAGTGGCACGTGGTTCGCCAAATCACCCCCGGCATCTTTCTGGGTACGGCGCTGGGAGCGCTATCGGTGCTCAATATTTCACCACGCTTCCTGCTGGGCTTCTTCGCTTGCTTCGTCTATTTCGCTGCCATACAGATGCTGCTGAATCTACGTCCACATGCAGGGCGTGCGCTACCTGGCAGGCTGGGCATGAGCAGCATGGGCATCTTGACCGGTTGGCTGAGTAGTTTGGTATCCATCGGCGGTGGCACGCTAGTCGTCCCCTTTTTGCTGTGGTGCAACGTACCGCTGCGGCACGCCATCGGCACCGCGTCTGCCATCGGTCTGCCCATTGCTTTGGGCGGCAGCATCGGCTACGTCTTGACTGGCTTATCGGTCGATCCGGCCACGTTGCCTGCGCACACGCTGGGCTTCATCTTCTTGCCGGCCTTGCTCGGCTTGTCCACCGCCAGCGTGCTTACCGCCCCGTTGGGTGCCAAAGTTGCACATCGCTTGCCGATCGAGACCATGCGCAAGGTCTTCGCATTCGTGCTGCTCGCCTTGGCGACTAAAATGCTACTGAAGACGTTGGCGTAAAAAAGCCAGCGATGCGTCGCTGGCTGCTTGAAGTGCTACGAATCACTTCGCAGCGGGCGGGGTCACCGGTACATTCTTCAGGGTACCAAGATCGACATAACTGTCTCCGATACCGAATTTCAGTCCGAACCCACTCACCGGCAGATCAAACACCAGTGCAGTTCTGGCCATCGCACCGGGGGCAAACTCCTTCTTATCATAATTGGCGTGCAAGATCGTCAGCCCGCGCGACTCTTGATACAAACCACGCGCCTCGCTCAAGCCGCTGATGAAGTAGCGGCAACCGCCCGCTTCAGGATTTTGACAGCCTGCCGCAACACCGCTCGAAACGAACTGGAAGTTGTAATCCAGCACGGCCTGCGGGGCATCACTTGAATTCCTCAACTCAATGAACACCACCACCCACTCACCTACGCTGGCGGTCTGATCGCCTGCTCCGCGCGAAGCCAGCACCTTGCCTGGACGTGAGATGCCGATGATAGCAACGTCCAATCCGGGGACTCGAATCGCATCCTTGGTCTTGAGCGCAGTGTAAGGCTCGGTAATGACGGGAAGGGCAAGTCGGGCAGCGACCGCCGACTTGACCGCCACACTCGGGTCAACCCGAGTCTTCGCCCCCGACTTTGCAGCCTCGACATCGGCATCGGCCTGAGCTTTGGCATCAGCTGCCGCTTGTGCTCTAGCTTGAGCCTTGGCAATAGCATCACTAGCCGCCTTAGCTTCAAAGTCAGCTACGGCTTGCGCTGCTGTCGCGGCTCTTGCTTTGGCAACAGCCGCATCCTGAGCAGCAAGCTGCGCCTCTTCTGCCGCTTTAGCCGCAGCCTTGGCTTGAGATTCCGCCTTGGAGTTGGCTAACACGGCAGCCTCAGCCTGTGCCTCAGCCTCAGCCTTGGCCTTACTAGCCGTCGATGCGCGAGACTTAGCCACAGCATCTGCGTTGCGTGCATCTTCGCGGGCAGCAGCGATGGCGGCGTCGGTCTGCGAACTCACCCCCGAACCTGAACCGACATTATCCAGCGCTTCAGACGCTGCTTTCGCTTCAAGATCGGCGACGATCTTGGCAGCGTCGGCAGCCTTGACCTTAGCTTCAGCGGCATCACGAGCGGCAGTCTTGGCTTCCGCCCTAGCTTTAGCTGCTACATCGGCTTGATCTTCAGCCCTACCTTGAGCACGGTGAGCGCTTTTCGCCTTTTCGTCTGCGATAGACTGTAGCTCAGCAGCCGCCTTAGCCTTGAAATTGGCCGAACCTCGCGCCTTCTTGGCTTCAAATTCAATCTTCTCAAGAGACGGGGCCTCGTCCGACTTAGTTTCCACAGTCACAGCCTTGGTTTCCACTGGAGCTTGGACTTGCGCCTCTTGACTCTCAGCTGCCTCAGCATCAGCTTGGCGCTTCGCATCTCTGGCAGCTTTAGCCTCTGCCTTAGCCTGTGCATCTGACTGTTTTTTTGCATCACGGGCAGCCTTGGCATCGGCCTTAGCCTGCGCATCCGCCTGCTTCTTTGCTTCACGGGCAGCCTTAGCGTCGGCCTTAGCCTGCGCATCCGCCTGCTTCTTTGCTTCACGGGCAGCCTCAGCGTCGGCCTTAGCCTGCGCCTTGACGCTGCTACCCCCAGCTTCGTCTGGGGACGCCGGCTCTGCCGACTGTTCCGCTTTACTTGCTTCAGTGACATCTAACGCACCACTCACTTCCAGCGCTGGCTCAAGCTCCATGGTCGATTTTGCGTGACCTGATGCGCTCTTGGCTGAAGAGCTCCCACCAATCTGATCGCTGGTCTGAAGCTCTATCTTCGGCATCAAAGACTCAGATGCCATCGACAGAGCTGGCATCCCAGAAAGCAACGTCAACAGGAGCGCTGCTGGGTAATTTGGAGTGCGTTTAGACATTTATAGAATCCCTTTGGTGTCACACAAAATCATCTAGAAGTACAATTAATCTTATTTTTATATCTCATCAATCTATCATAGAATCAATAGATTGTGTAAGTTCAGTAGCCTCCCCTGACCACACGCCACCTTCACAGTCCGTATCTCAACCACTATTCCGCAAGCCGGCGGCGATCCCATTGATCGTCAAATGGATAGCACGCTTGAGCTTTTCATCAGTATCACCACCACGGTAGCGGTGCAACAGCGAAACCTGCAAGTGGTTCAGTGGATCGATATAGGGAGTGCGTGTCGTCAAACTACGCGCCAAGGTCGGATTATCTGAGAGCAAAGTGGATGCTCCTGTAATGGCGAACAGGCTTTCCACGGTACGCTGCCATTCTGCCTCGATCTCGCCGAAGATTGCGTTGCGCAGTTTTTCATCTGGCACTAGCTCAGCATAGCGCGAGGCAATACCCATATCGGTCTTGGACAGCACCATGTCCATGTTGGACAGCAGGCCACGGAAGAATGCCCAGTGCTGATTCATGGCTTGCAGTTGCTTCAGCCCAGCATCACCTTCACGTGCAAGGAACTGCTCGACAGCGCTACCAAAACCATACCAGCCCGGCAAGATCGCGCGGTTCAAACTCCAGCTGAACACCCACGGGATCGCACGCAAATCTTCAATGTTATTGGTGGCGCGACGTGCCGAGGGACGACTACCGATGTTCAACTCGGCGATCTCACGGATCGGCGTAGCCGCAAAGAAGAAGTCGGTGAAACCCGGTGTTTCATACACCAGCTTGCGATAGGCGTTGAACGCATCCAAGCTCAAGGCTTCCATGATGCGATGGAATTCCGGCATGGTGGAATCATCCCCGCGATGGTGCAGCAAGGTCGCTTCCAGCGTAGCGGCGACGAGAATCTCTAGATTTCGCCGACCGATGTCCGGGTTGGAATACTTGCTGGAAATGACTTCGCCCTGTTCGGTGATACGAATCTGCGCGTTCACGCTGCCCGGCGGTTGCGCCAGAATGGCTTGGTAGCTGGGGCCACCACCTCGTCCGACCGTGCCGCCGCGACCGTGGAACAAGCGCATCTCGATGCCGTGTTTCTCGAACACCTTCACCAATTCGACTTCGGCCTTGTACAACTCCCAGTTGGCGGTCAGATAGCCGCCATCCTTGTTGCTGTCGGAGTAGCCCAACATCACCTCTTGAGTGTTGCCTCGACTCTTCAGCAGGTCGCGATAGAACGGGATAGAGAACAACTCGTCCATGATGGCGCCACAGCCTTGCAAATCGGCAATGGTCTCGAACAAGGGGATGATGTTCAGATGCAGCAACGGCGCTGCCCCACTTTCCAGCAGGCCAGCCTGCTGCACCATCAGCGCCACCTCCAGCAGATCACTCACGGCATCGGTCTTGGAGATGATGTAGTTGGGCAGCGCAGCGCGGCCAAAGCGGCTGTGGATCTCGGCAGCGGCGTGCATCAAGCGCAGTTCGCCCTGAGCCACTTCGCTGAATTTATCGAGATCAGCCGCCAACGGTTGTGCGGCTTGCAACGCTTCTAGCAACGCCGTGCGACGCTTGGCCTCGCTCAATTCGGTGTAGTTGGTCTTGGTCGCCAACATCTCGCTGACCACCTGTTCGTGGATACCACTGTGTTGGCGCATATCCAACGGTGCCAAGTGGAAACCAAACACCTGCGCAGCGCGCTTGAGATGGGCGATACGACCACGTGCCAGATAGGTCGCACCATGAAATTCTAGCGAGCGGATCAGGATGTCGAGGTCGGCGATGAATTCGTCGGCGTTGGCATACGTAGCCGCGTGCGGATCGACCGGGCGCAGGTGCTTGACCTTATGCCCCAATCGTTCGGCAGTCGTAACCAGTCGTGAGTAGATCAGGATCAGTGCCCGGCGATACGGCTCGTCGTCACGGCTAGGTGATTTGTCAGGGGAGTGCGTAGCGAACTCAGCCAACTCTGGGCTGATCTCGATCAAGCGCGTGGACAGCGACAAGCGCGTACCCAGTAGATGAGTCTCTTCGAGATAGTGCTCCAGTACCATCGTGGAATGGCGTTCCGCCGCACCCAGCGTGGCCTTGTCGGTCACGAAGGGATTACCGTCGCGGTCACCACCGATCCAGCTACCCACACGCAGGAAAGTAGGCAGCTCGATGGGCTGTCCAAAGCGCGTTTCCAGCTCCTGTTCCAAACGGGCATACAGCTTGGGGATCTCAGCTAGGAAGGTATAACGATAGAACGACAGGCCGTTATTGATCTCGTCTTGCACCGTCAGCTTAGAGAAACGCAACATGCGCGTCTCCCACAGGATCAAAACGAAGCGGCGCAGCGCTTCCTCATTTTCGGCTAGCTCGTCCGGCGTCATTTCGATGCGGTCACGCTGCTCCAGCAGATCGGAAATGATGAGTTGGCAATCAAGAATACTCTTGCGCTGCACTTCGGTCGGGTGCGCCGTCAGCACCGGCGAGATCACCGCCTTACCGAAGAACTCATCCAGCTTAGCCGGATCGAGCTTGGCATCTTCAAAACGGTCGAGCGCCAATTGCACACTACCTTCTTGCGGACGCGAACCAGCCTTAAGGTGGGCGCGGCGACGACGATTGTGGTGTAAATCTTCGGCGATATTGGAGAGCTGCGAGAAATAGCTGAACGCGCGCACCACCGACAGCGTGTCACGCGGGGTCAGCTCATCGAGGATTTGTTCCAGTTGCACGCGGTCACGATCATCCTGCGTCTTGCGAAAGCGTACCGCCGTGCGGCGCACGTTCTCGATCAACTCAAAAGTCGCAGCCCCCTCCTGCTCGCGCAGGGTATCGCCAAGAATGCGCCCTAAAAGGCGGATATCTTCACGCAGCGGCAGGTCTTTGCTCGACAAATCGGCAGGGGCGGAAAGTAGGTTCATTACAGTCTTCATTTCAGCAGCATCTCAACAACATGGACGATAACGCGCGCGCAAACGCCATGCTAGAATGCGCCGCGCACAAAATCTCAATCAAGACATCAGGAATCTCTACTCAATGAGCCAGGCATCCCATACTCACACCGCTCCCGCTAAACTAGTCATTGCCTCGCGTGAAAGCGCCTTGGCGATGTGGCAAGCAGAACATATACGGGATCGTTTGCGCGCATTATACCCAGAAACCGAAGTCAGCATCCTAGGGATGACCACCCAAGGCGACCGTATTTTAGATGTCACGCTATCGAAGATCGGCGGCAAAGGCTTGTTCGTAAAAGAGCTGGAAACAGCATTGGAAGAGGGGCGTGCAGACATCGCGGTGCACTCACTCAAAGACGTCCCCATGCACCTGCCGGATGGTTTCATCCTTGCCTGCATCGGCGAGCGCGAAGATCCGCGCGATGCTTTCGTCTCCAATCATCATGCCAACCTTGAAGCGCTGCCGGCCGGCTCCGTAGTCGGCACATCCAGTCTGCGCCGAGAAAGCCAGCTGCGCGCCCGCTTCCCTCATTTGGTGATCCAGCCGCTGCGTGGCAACGTGCAGACCCGCTTGCGCAAGCTGGACGAGGGCCAGTACGCCGCCATCATCCTCGCCGCTGCCGGATTGAAACGTCTGGGTTTGGGCGACCGCATCCGCGCATTGATCTCCTCTGACGAAAGCCTGCCCGCCGTCGGCCAAGGTGCGTTGGGCATCGAGTGCCGCGCCGATCGCGCTGACTTAGTTCAGGCGCTTGCTCCACTGCACCATGCCGACACCGCCGCCTGCGTGCTAGCCGAACGCGCCATGAGCCGCCGTCTGGCCGGTAGCTGCCAAGTGCCACTGGGCGGCTTCGTCGAGGTGGTCGATGGTCAATTAAGGATGCGCGGCTTTGTTGCCACACCGGACGGCAGTCGCGTATTGCGCGCCGAGCAAGCTGGCAGCAAGGATGCCCCCGAAGCGCTGGGTAATGCCGTGGCCGACGCGCTACTGGCACAGGGCGCTGGCGAGATCCTCGCGGCATTGAATGACTGACACGCCCCTTGCCGGATTGAACATCGTCGTCACTCGCCCGCGCGAGCAAGCGACGAAACTGATGCAAAGCATCAGCCGCTTGGGCGGCAATCCGGTGTTGCTCCCCCTGTTGGAAATCTCCCCGCCTGCTGACCCGCAGGCACTAGCCGCACAACTGGCGCGACTGGCCGACTTTCAACTAGCCATTTTCATCAGCCCGAACGCGGTGCAGTACGGCATGGCCGCCATCCAATCAGTCGGCGGCTTGCCATCAAATTTGCGCATCGCCACCGTCGGTCAGGGGAGCGCCCAATCACTGCGCGAACTCGGGGTCGGCCCCATCATCGCTCCGCAGGAGAAATTCGACAGTGAGTCCCTGCTCACTCTGCCAGAATTACAAGATGTGGCTGGAAAGCGCGTGTTGATCCTGCGCGGCGACGGCGGACGGGAGTTGCTGGGCGATACGCTCAAGCAACGCGGCGCCCACGTTGAGTACGCAGAATGCTATCGGCGCGCCAAGCCAACATTCGATGCCGCCACCTTGCTGGCTACCACACCCGATGCACTCACAATCACTAGCAGCGAGGCATTGAGTCACCTGTGGGAATTGCTGGATAGCACAGAAAAACAGCGCATCACACTCCTGCCGCTGTTCACCCTCCACCCCCGCATCGCCGAAAAAGCACAACAACTAGGCTTTGGCGAAGTACATATCACTGCAACAGGTGATGACGGCCTGCTCTCAGGTTTGGTAGCATGGGCAAACCAGCGAAAATCATCATGAGCGAAACGACGCCTACACCGAACGGCCACCCCGAACCACACTCCTCACCGGATGCCGCCGCCCTGCGCATCGCACGCACGCGGAGCGTGTTCGACTTTTTATCCAATCTCAGCATCGGCCAGATGACGTTGACGCTCGTGCTAGCCATCTTCGTGTGGCAATGGTTCGATGCGCATCACCAACTCAACACCTTGCAGCAGGAACTGGCCAAGCGCCTGACCGAGATGGATGGCAATAACAAGGCCAATCAGGTGCTGGTCAAGCAAAGTCAGGAGTCGCTGAGCGCGCTGACCAACAAGGTCACCGCACTGGAAAGCGCCAATGCCGAAGCGCAAAGTGAGCGCGCCGCACTGGAGACGCTGTATCAGGAAATGTCGAGCAACCGCGACGAGACAGCGCTAGCCGAGGTCGAGCAGATGCTGATGATCGCCTCTCAACAGCTACAACTCTCAGCCAACGTCAAGGCGGCACTGATCGCCATGCAGCAGGCAGATGGTCGCTTGCAGCGCATGGATAGGCCTGCGCTGAACAATCTGCGCAAGTCCATCAACGGCGACATGGATAGGTTGCGCACCCTGCCCGCCGTGGATACGGCAGGCATCACCTTGCGACTCGACAACCTAATCGTTGCAGCTGAAATCATCCCGCTGAATCACGAAGTCAGCCAGACCACCTCCGCCAAGCCGACTATGCTTACACCGATCACCACGCCCACCAACGAAAACAGTTGGCAGCACCTGTGGCGCGAAATCTGGCAGGAAGCCCGCAACATGGTACGCATCGAGGACATGCGCAAGCGCGAGATGCCCTTACTGTCGCCGACCGAATCATTCTTCCTGCGCGAGAATTTGAAACTTCGCCTGCTGTCTGCACGGTTAGCCTTGCTGTCCCGTGACGAGACCAGCTTCCGCAACGATCTCAAAGCGGCGGCCGACTGGGTCAAGCGCTACTTCGATGCTAATTCGACGGATGGCAAGCAAGCACTCACCGCTTTGCAGAAGATGAGTACGGCAAACATCAACATCGAACTGCCGGACATCAATGGCAGCATTGAAGCAGTGCGCGCCTACCGCATGGCCCACGAGAAAGCGAAGCAATGAAGTTTCTGATCTGGCTGCTGGTATTGGCTGCCGCTGCCGTAGCACTCTCGCTGGCAGCGCACAATCCGGGCTACGTCCTGCTGGTCTATGCGCCCTACCGCATCCACCTTTCGTTGACGCTGTTCGCACTCATGTTGATCGGCCTGTTCGTACTGAGCTTCCTATCCGCGCAACTACTGATCCACGCCCTCAACCTGCCGGATAAAGTGCGCCGTTTCCGCACCGAGCGCGCCGAAGAAAAGAAACGCGGCGTGTTTCTGGACGCACTGACCGCCTTCCTTGAAGGACGTTATAGCACCGCTGAAAAAGCGGCCACACAAGCGATGGGGCTGGGCGAAACCAGCGACGTACTACCGGTCATCGCCGCCCGTGCCGCACACGCTCACCGCGAAGTCGAACGGCGCGATGCCTTCCTCGCCGCCATCAACGATGATTCCGCCATGAAGTTAGCCGCACAAGCGCAATTCGCACTGGATGAACAACAGCCGCAAGCCGCGCTGCTCGCCTTACAAGCTCTACGCGAGATCGGCAGCAAACACCACGCGGGGGTATTGAATCTGGAGCTGAAAGCGCAGCAGATGCTAGGGAATTGGGATGCGGTGCTGGAATGTTTGACCAACCTAGAACAGCGCCATGCGCTGGATGTCACCCGCCTAAGTCAGCTTCGCCAACATGCTTGGCAGGAAAAACTACGCGCCCATGCACACGATGCGGGACAACTACTGGCGACTTGGAAAGCGATTCCCGAAGAGCTGCGCCACCGCGCAAACATTGCCCTCGCTGCCGCGCAAACTTTCAGCGCGCAAGGCAACGCCCACCTCGCATGGCAGATCATCATCCACGCGCTGGAGACTCAGTGGGACAGCGACTTAGCCGCCTGCTTAGGCGACCACGTAAGCAATGATGCCGCCAAGCGCACCGAACAAGCCGAACAGCTGCTCAAAGCCCATCCCGACGATGCCGGACTACTACTTGCGCTAGGCAAACTCAGTCTGCACCAACAACTTTGGGCCAAATCGCACGACTACCTGAACGCCAGTCTGCGCGTCAAACCCAGCCGCGCCGCACATTACGCGCTCGGGCAACTCGCAGAACAACAAGGGAATTCCGACGAAGCACTGACACAGTATCGACGGGCTGCCGAGCGTCGGAGCACCAATCGCGCAAGGTAGGGATTTAGAAAAGGTTGGAGCGGGTGAAGGGAATCGAACCCTCGTCGTAAGCTTGGGAAGCTTCTGCTCTACCATTGAGCTACACCCGCATGTAAAATGCGGCGCAATTCTAACACGGGCAACCCAACAAGTGATTTCAGTCTCTATCAACGGTGCAACGCAAACTTTCGACCCTGCACCCAGCGTTGCCGAACTCATTCAGCAAATGCAATTGGTCGGCAAACGTATCGCTATCGAACGCAACGGAGAGATCGTGCCGCGCAGCCAGTTCGCCGAACAGCGACTGGCAGAGGGTGACAAACTTGAGATCGTCGTCGCGGTCGGCGGCGGTTAAGCAAGCCTAACTACGGAAAAAACATGAGCAACGATAATCTGATCATCGCCGGCAAGGCGTATTCTTCCCGCCTGCTGGTGGGCACTGGCAAGTACCAAGATTTTGCGCAAACGCGCGCGGCTATCGATGCCAGCGGTGCCGACATCGTGACGGTAGCGATCCGCCGCACCAATATCGGCCAGAACGCAGGCGAGGCTTCGCTGCTGGACTTCCTGCCACCTTCCGAATTCACCTATCTGCCCAACACCGCTGGCTGTTACAGCGCAGACGATGCCGTGCGCACACTGCGTTTGGCGCGAGAGCTGTTGGACGACCATCGGCTGGTGAAACTGGAGGTATTGGGCGATCCGCAGTCGCTGTATCCCAACGTGGTGGAGACCCTAGCTGCCGCCAAAACACTGGTAAAAGAAGGTTTCGAGGTAATGGTCTATACCTCGGACGATCCCATCATCGCGCAACAACTGGAAGACATCGGCTGCGCAGCCATCATGCCGCTGGCCTCGCTGATCGGCTCGGGCATGGGCATCCTCAATCCGTGGAATCTGCAGCTGATCCTAGAGCGCGTGAAAGTGCCGGTGATCGTAGATGCAGGCGTAGGTACGGCTTCCGATGCGGCCATCGCGATGGAACTAGGCTGCCAAGGCGTGCTGATGAACACGGCGATCGCGGCTGCACAAGATCCGGTGCTGATGGCCTCGGCAATGAGAAAGGCTGTGGAAGCGGGACGTGAAGCGTACCGGGCAGGACGGATGCCGAGGAAGTTTTACAGCGCCACGCCTAGCTCGCCGACCTCGGGCATGATCGGACGTTAAGTCCGATTCTTCATAAATTCAGTAAATGCGTCGGGCGGCAGTGGCTTGCTGAAATAGTAGCCCTGCCCGATGTCGCAGCCTAGTCCACGCAGGAAGTCGAGCTGACGCTCGGTTTCGATCCCTTCCGCAACCAATCCCATCTTCAAGCTGTGCGCTACCGCAATAATGGCAGTGACAATGGCTTCGTCGTCCGTATCCACACCAATGTCGCGCACGAAGGACTGGTCGATCTTCAGGGTATCGATCGGGAACCGCTTGAGGTAACTCAGGCTGGAATAGCCGGTACCGAAGTCGTCGATGGCGATCTGGATGCCGAGGCTGCGCAACCGTTCCAGCAACTGCGAAGTCTCCTCGATGTTGCTGATCATGGTGCTCTCGGTGATCTCCAACTTGAGTTGCCGCGCAGGCAAACCAGATTGCCGCAGCGCGTGGACGATCGTTTGGTGCAAATTCCCCGAGTCGAACTGTCGCACGGAAAGATTGATGGCGACTTGCAAGGCAAAACCTTGATCATTCCACTGCTTGGCCTGATGACAAGCCTCCCCGAGTATCCATTCGCCGATGATGGAGATCAGGCCGGTGTCTTCAGCGATCTCGACAAAGCTGCCGGGACTGAGTAATCCGCGCTCTGGATGCTCCCAACGGATCAACGCTTCCATACCGACCACCACATTGGTCTTAAGGTCCACCAAGGGCTGATAGTACAGACGTAGCTCGCCTTGCTGTATGGCGAGGCGCAAACCATTCTCGACCTGCAGCCGCTCGCGCGCCACGCTGTCAATCTGCTCGGTGAAGAATTGGGCATTGTTACGACCATTCGCCTTGGCGTGATACATCGCGGCATCTGCCATACGCATCAAGTGCCCAGGCTCTTTACCGTCTCGTGGATACTGGCTGATGCCAATACTGACGCCGATGTGCAAGCCATGACCGTCGATTTCGAACGGCTTGCCCAGCTCTTCCAGAATCTTGTCAGCCACCATCACTACATCGGCATCGGACTGGAACGAGGGCAGCAAAACCACAAACTCATCGCCCCCCAAACGCGCCACGGTATCTCCCTCACGCAAACACGACTCGATACGTTGCGCCGCGACTTGTAACAGAGCATCACCTACGTGATGACCGAGCGAATCGTTGATGTGTTTGAAATGATCGAGATCGAGGAACAGCACGGCGAGCTTGTGCCCTTCACG
This sequence comes from Ferriphaselus amnicola, assembly GCF_000974685.2. Taxonomy (NCBI): domain Bacteria; kingdom Pseudomonadati; phylum Pseudomonadota; class Betaproteobacteria; order Nitrosomonadales; family Gallionellaceae; genus Ferriphaselus; species Ferriphaselus amnicola. The sequence goes on along the minus strand of NZ_AP018738.1, from coordinate 217,095 downwards.
GTGCGCCTGATGAATCGCCTGCAAGATTCGGTCTTGCAGCAAACTACGGTTGGGCAAACCGGTTAGCGCATCGTGGTGCGCTAGATTCCAGATGGTCTGCTGGGACTGTTTATGTTCGGTGATATCACGCGAGTGCACCACGATGCCATCTACAGCAGGATTGGCCAGCTCGTTGCGAGCAAAAGCCTCCAAAATGCGCCAAGTACCATTCTTATGCCGGAAACGAAACTCGATCGGCCGAATCATCTCCTCGCCAGCCAGCACTCGCTCGAACTGATACTGCACGGCTTCGTTATCCTGTGGATGCACCAATTCGAACATATTATTGCCGATGAGCTCCTCCGGCTCGTAACCCAAGGCGTCCATGACCGCCGGACTTTCGTATTTAACGATGCCTTCAGGGCTCAGGATGCTAAAAATGTCACGCACCCGCTCGGTCATGGTACGGAAGCGCTCCTCGCTGTCGCGCAACTCACGCGTCATCATGCGGACCTCTTTCTCGGCTTGCCGAGCGACCCGAGCATCCAGCATTCCCAGCAATAAAGTAGCAGCAACGATCAAGCCAGAGCAAATCGCCACAATTACAGCTAACACATCCCCACTGTATTCAGGTGCGGCCGCCGTACAGATGCTATCTGGGGAAATGACGGCAGCGGCCATTCCGGTGAAGTGCATGCCGACGATAGCGATACCCATGAGGATCGCGCTGCCAGCCTTCTTCCAGATGGTGCTGGGGCTATTCTCGTCACGCAGAGAAAAGGCTAGGTACAGCGCGGCAACTGCGGCGATGATCGCGATAATGAGGGATAAGCTGAACAGCGGAAGGTCATAATTAATCGTCGGTGCGATCTGCATGGCCGACATCCCCACGTAGTGCATGGCGGCGATCCCCAAGCCCATGATGGTGCCAGTCAGCAGTAACTTCATCCAACCTAGCGATTTACGACTGGCCATGAACAACGTCAGACCAGAAACCAAGTTCGCCACCAGCAAGGAAAGCAGCGTGGTTGGAATGTGATAGGCAACGGGGATAGGTAGGTTGTACGCCAACATCCCGATGAAGTGCATCGCCCAGATACCGCAGCCCATCGACAGCGTTCCGCCTATCAGCCATAACTGACGCAGGTGGACACGTTTGGCGAGATTGACGCGCGAAGCCATGTCAAGTCCGATGTACGAAGCCATGACAGCGATGCCGATGGACAACAAGACCAGCCAGATGTCGTAACTACCTTGCATCAATACTTCCCTTTTGACAGCCCACGCTCAAGAGTCCGCCGTGGTGACAGCGGACTCGGGTAAAATTCTACTCCATTCGAGCCTATCGGCTATTCTTTCCAATAATCAAGTCATGTCCGAAACTAATCACCGTCACATTCGCAGCTTCGTATTACGTCAGGGACGCGTCTCGCCAGCTCAACAGCGTTGCGTGGACACGCTCATGCCGCGCTTCGGGATCGAGTACTCAGCGCAACCACTTGACTTGACTAAGGCTTTCGGGCGCATCGCGCCAAGAATCTTGGAGATCGGCTTCGGCATGGGTGACAGCACCGCCGCCATTGCTGCTGCCAAGCCTGAGAACGACTATCTGACACTGGAAGTGCATACGCCGGGGGTAGGAAACTTGCTCAAGCTGATCGACGAGCAAGGCTTAAACAACATCCGCATCATCCAGCACGATGCTGTGGAAGTGTTGCGCGACATGATCGCAGATGAGTCGCTGGATGGCGTGCATATCTACTTCCCCGATCCGTGGCACAAGGCGCGCCACAATAAACGCCGCTTGGTGCAATCACCCTTCGTCGCCAGCCTGATGCCCAAACTCAAAACGGGTGGATACATCCACTTCGCCACCGATTGGCAGGAATACGCGGAGCAAGCACTGGCCGTATTCACCGCCGAACCGCAGTTGGAGAACACCGCAGACGGCTACGCTCCCCGCCCCGATTACCGACCGCTGACCAAGTTTGAGCAGCGCGGAATCAAGCTAGGGCACGGGGTCTGGGATCTGATCTTTAGAAAGCGTTGAGACTCAGGGCTCGACGTTGATGGTCACGATGGAAAACTTGCCGCTGGCATCCTGCTTCAGGTGGGTGATGTGAGCGTTCTCCAGACCGGGCAGCGACTCCCGATCCACACCCAGCAGATCAGCCAGCAACACCTGCCCAGAATGGTAGTGAGCAACGACCAGAATGGTCTTGCCAGAATTTCCGTAACGTTGACGGATCATATCTGCCGCCTTACTCACCTGTGCCGCGCCTGCGACATAGGCTGCATTACTGGGGTCGTGTTGCCAGCAGCACTCGGTGATCTCCTGCCAAGTTTCCGCCGACTGTCCCGTTTGTTCTAGATAGGGACGGAGGGTTTGCTGGGTGCGCTCGGTCGGGCTAACCATAATCGCATCGAAGCGATAATTTTTAAGCGCCGCTGTCAGCGCCTCGATCTGCGCCAAACCGGTATCCGAGAACGTGCTGCTGTTATGCGTGTTGGTCACGCCTTTGGCGTTTGCCAGCGTCTGCGCATGACGCACAAAGTAAATGTCCAGCCCACCACCCGCCTGCGCAAGACCTGCGCTGAACATCAAAATCATCGAAATCAGTAAGCGCTGGAACATGGCAATCTCCTTAATTAGGCTGGCTTGCAGCGTATCAGTCCGACAGGAAGATTTCCAGCAGATCATTGAGGAAGCGCTGTCCGAGTTCGGTCGGCGTAAGGCGTCCGCCTTCTTGCACCAACAAACCACGCCGCTCGGCCTCGGCCAGTTCGCGTCGGATCAGCAGCAAAGGCAAGCTGGTACGCTCTTCGAACAGCGCCGCGTCGAAACCCTCGTTCAGCCGCAGCGCGTTCATCATGAACTCGAAGCTCAAGTCGTTGCGCGTGAGCGTGTGCTCGCTTTGTACCGGATCAGCTTTGGCAATAGCATCAAGATACGCCTGTGGCTGCTTGTAGCGGGCTTGACGAATCACCTTGTCGTGAAAGCTCAGCTTGCTATGCGCGCCTGCGCCGATGCCGAGGTAATCGCCAAACTGCCAGTAATTCTGGTTGTGACGCGAGCGCTTGCGTGGTTGGGCGTAGGCTGATGTCTCGTAGTGCTGGTAGCCGTGCCCAGCCAGTAATTCGACGATGCGCTGCTGCATGGCGGCGCTGGCATCGTCGTCCGGCAGCGAGGGCGGCTGATGCGCGAACAAAGTGTTCGGCTCCAGCGTGAGGTGATAACAGGAAAGATGCGGCGGAGCAAAGCTCAGCGCAGTGCAGACATCGGACTCGGCCTGTTCCAGCGTCTGCTCCGGCAGCGCGTACATCAGGTCGAGGTTGAAATTGTCGAAATGCTTCTGCGCCAACTCGATGGCACGTCGTGCCTCGTCACCGGAATGGATGCGCCCAAGCGCCGTGAGGTGCGCGTCGTTGAAGCTCTGAATACCCATCGACAGTCGATTAACGCCTGCGTCGCGGTAAGCAGCAAAGCGCTCCGCCTCCACCGTGCCGGGATTCGCCTCCAGCGTGACCTCGGCATTCACGTCCATCGGCAAGCGCATGCGTAGGCCGGTAAGCAACTTTTCCAGCGCTGCACCGCTCAACAAACTGGGCGTGCCGCCGCCAATGAAGATGCTATAGACCTTGCGCCCCCAGATCAGCGGCAGGGAAAACTCCAGATCACGCAATAACGCCTCGACATAAGCGTCTTCCGGCAGGCCACCGCGCATCTCGTGCGAATTGAAATCGCAGTAAGGGCATTTGCGCACGCACCAAGGCACATGGACGTACAGCGCCAGCGGTGGCATAGCTCTGAAGTTGACGGCGTGGGATTTCAGCCCGAATGGCTGGAGGATTTGAGTACTCATGCCGCCATTTTACAGGCAGTCAGCGAAGCCACTGCGTCAGTGTGTAGATCAGCAGTCCGATGGTGCCGCCCACCAGCGTGCCATTGATGCGGATGAACTGGAGGTCCTTACCGATATTGGTTTCCAGCGCACTCACCAGTTCATCGGCGCCCCAAGCATCCACTCGGCTGATGATGTAACGACGGATGTCTTCTCGGTATTTCTCGATCCACTGCGGCGCGACAGAAAGAAGTTGCTCGTTGACCCAACTCTGCATCGCTTGATCGGCCTGCAATTTCTCACCCAACAACTGGGCACTTTCCTCGATCCTGACACGGACAGTGGAATCTTCCCGCCCCAGATCCTCTTTCAGCCAAGTCAGCACATCACGCCAAGTCTGCGCCAGCGTTTCAGCCAACTGCGGATGCTGCAAGAAGTGCGCCTTGATTTCCTGTCCACGCAAGTGCATCTCAGGGTCACTCTTGAGGCGCGCGATGAATTCCATCATGTAGTGATCGAAACGCAGGCGCAGCGCATGCTGAGGATCGTGTGAAACTTCGGCGATGAGCGAGGACAAACCGCTCACCAGCTTAGCCGTGGAAAATTGACCGCCCCACTGATCCGCACCCAGACGCCGCAGCGTCCAGCCTAAATACTCCAGACTGCGCAACTCTTCGGCGATGGCTTCGGCCAACTTCGTTTGCACCTCTGGGTGAGCCATCACTTCATCCAGCATCCTTAATAGCTCATCCAGCACAGCCTGATGTCTCCGCTCACTGGTGAGGATGTCCAACATCTGTCCGCCGGCCTTGGCTAAGTCAATTTGATCCAGTCTGGCGATGGCGGTGTCGCGGATAAAATGCTGCACCCGCTGGTCGGCCAGTGCATCCAAACTGTAACGGGCAGCATCCGTCAATAATCGCCCTGTGAGTTGTGCATTACGCGGTGCAGCGAGCCAGCTCGCCAGCTTGTTCGCCGGATCAAATTCGCGGATCTTGCTCAGCACCTGCGCAGTGCTTAAAAAATGCTGGCAGATGAACGTGGCAAGATTCTCGCCGATGCGTTTCTTGCTTTGCGGGATGATGGCCGTGTGCGGAATGGGCAAGCCCAAGGGACGGCGGAACAGCGCTACGACAGCGAACCAATCGGCAATCGCCCCCACCATCGCAGCCTCAGCGAATGCAGCGACATAAGCAAACAGAGGATGAAAGCGATGCAACACGATCGCCAGTGCATACAACACCGCCGCCGACAGCAACAAATAGAGCGCTAAGCGCTTCATTCGCTGGAGTTGCTCGATCTGGCTGAGTTGCTTCATGCTGTTCGCTCCCTTATCGGAATAAGTATAGCGCATACTCACTCACGCCCTTCCATCGCTACATTTGGAATCCCCCGTTTCACGGGATGAGGTACTACCTCCCCAGCGCTTCCAGCGCTTTCTCCAGCCGCTTAACTGACACGATCACCGGCGTCTTTAGTTCTTGCGCGAACAGCGAGACGCGCAGCTCCTGCATCAACCAGAAGAAATCCTCCAAACGTGGATCGGTCTCGCCCTGCTGTGCCGAGATGCGGCGCTGCCATTGCTGCTGCAAGGGCTGCAACTGTGCTTGTTGCTGGGCATCGCGGGCTGGGTTGGAACGCAACTTTTCCAACCGCACGTTGATCGCCTTGAGGTAGCGCGGCAGATGTTGCAGCCGCTCGTAGGACGTACGTTCGATGAAGGTCTTGCCCAACAGCGCGTCGAGCTGGGAGCGCATGTCCTGCGCAGCTTGTGCATGTGACTTGGCGGCTTGCAGCGCTTTCTGCGCCTGCGCGTGCTCGGTCAACACCGCCGCCGCCAGCCGCACAATCTCTTGCGCCACCAGCGAGATCCGCCCTTTGGCATCTTTGCTGCGGGCAAGGAATTCCTTTTCATTACTCGGCAACGGCTCCATCAGGCAGCAACGCTCGAAGGTCACGGCGAGGATCTGCCGCAACAGATCCTGCTGATTGCCAAAAGGCATGAACTGCATCGCCAGCGCCTGCAAGCCGGGCAAGCTCTTTTCCAAGAACTTCACCTGCTCTTTGAGTGCCAACATGAACAGCCGCGCCAGGCCTTTGCGATGGGCGGCCTGCGCTTCCTCGCGAGTGTCGAAGATGCGCCGAGTCACGGCATCACCCTCATCGTGCAAGGCATTGAACACCGTGATCGTCTGACCGACGCGCGTGATCTGAGTAGTATCGATGAAGTCGCCGAAATCCCAGGTGGAGTGACGAGTTGCGCTGCCCCGATCCCCCTCTCCCGCCTGCAGGCGAGGAGAGTTTTCATGCGCACTCTTTGCCAAGGCAGGCGATACTTTCGGTGCCAGTTCCCCGCGCAATTGAACAAAGTTGCGCGACATGCCAAGTTGTCGTCCGTGCTCGTCCACCACCCGGAAGTTCATCAACAAGTGGGCTTGCAACTGCTCCAGCCGGAAGGCATCCAGCGGTGCTTCGAGTTGCTTTTGCTGGCGGATGTAACGCGCAAGCGCCTGCAACAACGGTGTATCCGACGGCGGCACTTCGCGGCAGAAGGCGGCGGCGAACTCGGGGACAGGTACCAGATGGCGACGCAGTTTCTGCGGCAAGGTCTTGAGCAGTTGCGTCACTTTATCAGCCAGCAGCCCCGGCACCAGCCACTCGCACTGCGTCGCCGACACCTGATTGATGAACGCCAGCGGCACGGCCAGCGTCACGCCGTCGTCTTTGTCGCCGGGTGCGAAGTGGTAGTTCAGCGCATAGCTGACACCACTCATCACCAACTGCGGCGGGAACTGGTCAGTGGTGATGCCTGCCGCCTCGTGGCGCATCAGGTCGTCTTTTTTCAGGTGCAGCAACTTAGCGTTCTCGCGTTCCGCTTCCTTGCGCCAATGCTCGAACGCCGCGCCGTTGTGGATGCCCGCCGGGATCCGTGCAGCGTAGAAGGCGAAGATCAGCTCGTCGTCCACCAGTACATCCGGGCGACGCGCTTTGTGTTCCAGCGCCTCGATGTCGCGGATCAGCTTCTGGTTGTGGGCGAAGAACGGAGCGCGCGTCTCGAACTCGCCCTCGACCAGCGCCTGACGGATGAACACCTCGCGCGATTCCTCTGGCGCCATCGGCCCGTAATGTACGCGCTTCTTGGGGTTGATGACCAGCCCGAACAGGGTGCTGCGCTCCCAAGCGGCCACCTGCGCTGCTTTCTTCTCCCAGTGCGGATCGAAGTAGTGACGCTTGATCACATGAGCACCGACTTCCTCCAGCCACTGCGGCTCTATGCGGGCCACGCAGCGCGCATAGAGCTTGTGCGTCTCCACCAGTTCCGCCGCCATCACCCACTTTGCGCCTTTCTTGGCCAGCACCGAATTGGGCGCAATGAAGAACTTGATGCCGCGCGCACCGAGGTAATCCATACCTTCCACACTACGCATCCCGATGTTGCCCAGCAAGCCAGTGAGCAGCGCCTTGTGCAACTGCTCATAGCTGGCGGGCTGCTCATTGAGGCGCAGCCCCATCTCCAGCACTTGGGCGTGCAGCTGCTGATGCAGGTCGTGCCATTCGCGCAGGCGCAGCGGCGACAAAAAGCTCTCACGACACTGGTCGGCCAGTTGGCGGTTGGATTTCTTGTGCTGCACTGCCTGCTGGAACCATGCCCAGATTTTTAGGTAGCCGAGAAAGTCGGAGCGCTCGTCGTTGAAACGCTGGTGCGCGGCATCGGCGGCCTCGCGCCGTTCCTGTGGCCGGTCACGCGGGTCTTGCAGCGACAAGGCGCTGGCGATGATGAGAATCTCGGTCAAGCATTGGTACTGCCGTCCAGCCAGCAACAGCCGCGCCACTTTGGGGTCGAGCGGTAGCTTGGACAGTTCGCGACCGATGGAAGTTAGCACCCGCTGTTCATCCATCGCTGCCAATTCCTGCAAGAGCTGATAGCCATCGGCAATGGAACGTGAGCCGGGCGGCTCGATGAAAGGAAACTCGGCGATGTCGCCGAGGTTCAGTGATGCCATGCGCAGGATCACCGTCGCCAGCGAGACGCGGAATATCTCGGCATCGGTGAACTCGGCGCGTTGGGCAAAGTCCGCCTCGTCGTACAGCCGCACGCAGATGCCGCTCATCACTCGTCCGCAGCGCCCGGCACGCTGATTGGCGGCGGCGCGGGCGATCTTCTCGATGCGCAACTGCTCCACTTTTTGGCGGATGCTATAGCGGTTGATGCGCGCCAGCCCGGAGTCGATCACATAGCCGATGTTAGGTACGGTGAGCGAGGTCTCGGCCACGTTGGTGGCAAGCACCACGCGCCGCTGGTTGGTCGGTTTGAACACCCTATCCTGCTCGGCGGCAGACAGGCGCGAGAACAGCGGCAGGATCTCCACATGTTTGGGGTGGTGCTTGCGCAAGGCTTCCGCCGTTTCGCGTATCTCGCGCTCTCCTGGCAGAAACACCAATACATCGCCCCGAAGTCCAGTTGCCCCGATACTCAACTCATCCAGCGCCCGGCACACCGCCTGCGGCACATCTTCCGGCTCGCCTTCGGCAGTGTCCTGCAAGGGACGGTAACGCACTTCGACGGGATAGCTGCGACCGGAGACCTGCAACACTGGCGCACCACCAAAGTGCTTGGAGAAGCGCTCCGCATCCAGCGTGGCCGAGGTGATGATGAGCTTGAGGTCGGGGCGCTGCGGCAGGAGACGTTTGAGGTAGCCGAGCAGGAAGTCGATGTTGAGCGAGCGCTCGTGGGCCTCGTCGAGGATGATGGTGTCGTACTGACGCAGTTTAGGGTCGCTGTGGATTTCGGCCAGCAGGATGCCGTCGGTCATCAGCTTGACGCAGCTGTCGGGCGAGACTTTATCGTTAAAGCGCACCTTGTAGCCGACCGCGCCGCCGAGTTCGCTTTTCAGCTCGTGGGCGATGCGATTGGCCACGGTGCGCGCCGCCACTCGGCGCGGCTGGGTGTGGGCGATGACACCGTTCACACCGCGCCCGAGGCTCAGGCAAATCTTGGGAAGCTGGGTAGTCTTGCCCGAGCCGGTTTCGCCGCAGACAATCACTACGTGATTCTCGGCGATAGCACGTGCCAACTCCTCTCGCCGCGCGACCACCGGCAGATCGGCGGGAAACTCGAACGGCGTGAGCTGGTTCAGCCGCGCCAAACGGCGCTCAGCGATCGCGGACAGCACAACAGGCTTCATGCTACCGGACAATCAGAGCGCCTCTAGCGCCTCGTCCACCAGCCCGTTATGGCGCAGCAGCGCATCAATCTTAGGTTCGCGGCCACGGAAGGCGACGAAGGAATCCATCGCTGGGCGATGACCGCCTACTGCCAGCACTTCGCGGCGGAAACGTGCGCCGGTATCGGCGTTGAGTACACCGGTCTCCTCGAACAGGCTATAGGCATCGGCAGACAGCACTTCGGCCCATTTGTAGCTGTAATAACCCGCCGAATAGCCGCCCGCGAAGATATGCGAGAAGCTGTTGGGGAAGCGATTGAAACTAGGCGGGATCAGCACGGCAACCTCTAGTCGAACCTCGTCCAGCAGTTGCAACACGGATTTGCCCGAATTCGGATCGAAGTCGCTGTGCAAGCGCATATCAAACAAGGAAAACTCGATCTGGCGCAAGGTGGCTAGACCGCTCTGGAAGTTCTTCGCGGCCTGCATCTTGTCGAACAGTTCGCGCGGCAGGGTCGCGCCGCTCTCCACATGACGGGTCATGCCTTGCAGCACCGACCACTCCCAGCAGAAGTTCTCCATGAACTGGCTGGGCAGCTCGACCGCGTCCCATTCCACACCGTTGATGCCGGACACCGGCAGGTCTTCGATCTCGGTCAGCAGATGGTGCAGGCCGTGGCCGAACTCGTGGAACAGGGTGATGACCTCGTCGTGGGTGAACACGGCAGGCTTGCCGCCCACCGGAGCGGAGAAGTTGCAGTTGAGATAAGCGACTGGCGTTTGAATTGCGCCCGAGGCCAGTCGGCGACGGGTCACGGCATCGTCCATCCACGCGCCGCCGCGTTTGCTGGCGCGGGCGTACAGATCGAGGTAGAACTGGCCGATCAGCTTGCCTTTCGCATCCAGTATGTCGAAGAAACGCGCGTCTTCATGCCACACCGGAGCGACCGAAGCACGCAACTTCACGCCGAACAGCGTCTCAGTGACGCTGAACATGCCCGCCAGCACCGCGTCCTCGGGGAAATATTGCTTCACCTCTTGCTCGGAGAAGGCGTAGCGGCGCTCGCGCAGCTTCTCGCTGATGTAGGCGATGTCCCAGGACTGCGGATCGTCCAGCCCCAACTCGGCGCGTGCAAATTCGCGCAACTCGGCTAAGTCTTGTTCGGCGAAAGGACGGGCGCGACGCGCCAGTTCACGTAGGAAATCCAGCACTTGCTGCGGCGTGTTAGCCATTTTGGTCGCCAGCGACAACTCGGCGGCATTGTTAAAGCCCAGCAGCGCCGCTTCTTCAGCGCGCAACTTGAGCAATTGCGCCATCAGCGGCGTGTTGTCCAGCTCCTGTTTGCCGAATTCGGCGGCGCGGGTGCTGTACGCGCGATACATCTCTTCGCGCAGGGCGCGATTGTCGGCGTACTGCATCAGCGGCAAGTAGGACGGTGCTTTCAGACTGAACAGCCAGCCGTTCTTGCCTGCGGCTTCAGCCGCTTCGCGGGCGGCTTGTTTGGCATCGTCCGGCAACCCCGCCAATTCAGCTTCGTCCTCGACCACGCGCTCGAAGGCATTGGTCGCGTCCAGCAGATTGTCGGAATAGCGCGAGCTGAGTGCGGAGTGCTCCTCTTGGATGGCGAGAAAGCGCGCCTTCACCTCGTCCGGCAGTTCGGCACCACCCAGACGGAAATCGCGCAGCTCGTTCTCGACGATCTTCTTGCGGGCTACCGAGAGGGTGTCGAACTCAGCACTGGCGCGTAGCGCCTTGACCTTGTTGAACAGCGCCAGATTCTGCCCCAACTCGGCGTAATACTGGGTGATCTTGGGCAGGTTGGCGTTGTACACCTCGCGCAATTCGGGCGAATTCATCACCGCGTTCAAATGCCCGACCGGCCCCCAAGCGCGCGACATGCGCTCGTTGGCTTCTTCCAGCGGCAGCATGAAGCTATCCCAAGTGGGCGCAGACTCATCTGCCAGCAGACGCGCGATCAGTGCGCGGTTGTCCGACAGCAGTTGCTCGACGGCAGGCGTGACGTGTTCAGATTTGATCTCCGCAAAACGCGGCAGACCGGAGGAATCGAGTAGTGGGTTCATGTGGCGAGTTCCGATGAAAGTCAAAAACCTGCCGTAGCAGGTTCGATAAGTTGAGTGAGGCCCCTACTGTTGGAATACGAGCTGCCCATCGAGCAAGGTATAACGCACCCGACCTTGCATCTCGTAGCCGTTGAACGGGGTGTTCTTGCCTTGACTCTTGAGCGCGGCTGGCTCGACTTTCCACGCAGCAGCAGGGTCGAATACGCATAGGTCGGCGTGAGCGCCGATGCTCAGATGCCCCATCTTCACGCCCAGCAACTGCGCCGAGTTGATGGTGATCCGTGCCAAGGCATCTACCAGCGGCACGTTTTCCTGTTCTGCCCATTTTAGTGCCAGCGGCAATAACAGTTCGATACCTGTCGCGCCCGCTTCCGCCTCGGCGAAGGGTAGTTGCTTGGCATCTTCATCTACTGGCGAGTGATTGGAACAGATCGAGTCTATGGTGCCATCGACCAGACCAGCACGGAGCGCCGCTTTGTCGCGCAGGCTGCGCAGTGGCGGGACGAGGTGGCAGTTGGCATCGAAGAAGCCGATGTCCATTTCGGTCAGATGGACGTGGTTCATCGACACATCGCACGTCACGTTCAATCCTTCGCGCTTGGCGGCGCGCACCATTTCGACCCCAGCAGCGCTGGAGATGCGGCAGATGTGCAGTGCAACCCCCGTCTCGCGGGCGAGTTGCAAAATGGTGGACAAGGCTATGGTCTCCGCCACCACGGGGATCGGCGGTAGCCCTAAGCGGGTGGACACCACACCGTCATGCGCCACGCCATTCTTGGCAAGGAAGCTATCTTGCGGGCGCAGCCAGACGCGGTAGCCGAACGTGGCGGCGTACTGCATGGCGCGCAACAGCACGCGAGTGTCCGTCAGCGGCGCATCCGCCTGACTGAAGGCTTTGCAGCCCGCGTCGGTCAGCTCGATCATCTCGGTCAGCTCAGCGCCTTTCAGACCGTAAGTCAGCGCCCCAATCGGAAACACGCGACATTGATTCAGCGAGCGGGCGCGGTGCTTGAGCATCTCAACCAGCCCAGGCTCATCCAGCGGCGGATCGGTATCCGGCGGACAAGACAGCGACGTCACGCCGCCCGCCACGGCTGCGCTCATCTCGGATTCCAGCGTGGCACGGTATTCGTAGCCGGGCTCGCGCAAACGTGCTGCGATGTCCACCAACCCCGGCATAACGATCAGCCCGGCAGCATCGATCACCTGTTCAGCGACGAAACCGGCAGGCGCGAGTCCGATGGCGACGATGCGGCGGTCAGCGATGAACACATCTTGCTTGGCATCGAGCTTGTTCTTGGGGTCGATCAAGCGACCATTCTTGATATGGATGTTCATTGTTTGCCTCCCGCGAGCGTACTCATCACCGCCATGCGCACCGCGATGCCGAACGTCACTTGCGGCAGAATGACCGACTGCGCGCCGTCAGCCACGCTGGAGTCGATCTCCACGCCACGATTCATTGGGCCGGGGTGCATCACGATGGCGTCAGACTTGGCAACGGCCAGCCGTTCCTGCGTCAACCCGTAGTATTTGAAGTATTCCTGCGCCGAAGGCAGCAACGCGCCCTGCATGCGCTCGTTCTGTAAGCGCAACATCATCACCACATCCACGTCTTTCAAGCCGCGCTCCATGTCGTGATAGACCTGCACACCCAGATTCTCCACCGCTGTCGGTAGCAGCGTCTTGGGCGCGATCACGCGCACTTCTGGCACACCCAGCGTAGTCAGCGCGTGGATCTGCGAGCGCGCCACGCGGGAATGCAGCACGTCGCCGACGATGGCCACGCGCAGGTTGTGGAATTCTTTCTTGTAGTGGCGGATGGTGAACATGTCGAGCAGCGCTTGCGTCGGGTGCGCATGGCGGCCATCGCCCGCGTTGATGACGTGGATGCTGGGCGCGACATGCTTCGCAATCAGGTGCGCCGCGCCGCTGGTGGAGTGGCGGACGACGAACATATCGGCGTGCATCGCACACAGGTTGTCCACGGTATCCAGCAGCGTTTCACCCTTGCTGGTGGAAGACGAGCCGATGTTGAGGTTGACCACGTCGGCGGACAGTTTTTTGGCGGCGATCTCGAACGTGGTGCGGGTGCGCGTGCTGTTCTCGAAGAAGATGTTGAACACTGATTTGCCGTGCAACAGCGGCACTTTGCGGATCTCGCGCTCGTCAGCGGTGCCGAGAAATCCTTCGGCGCGATCAAGGATGTCGCGCACGATACGGGCGGGTAAACCTTCGGTGGTCAGCAAATGCTGTAGCTCGCCGTGCTTGTTTAACTGTGGATTATTCACGCCAGAATTCCTGTCGTTGGTTCATCGAAATACGCCTGCAAGATGTGCTGCGCAGCCACTTGGTCGAGCAGCGGTTTTTGTTTGATGCCGTGGATGCCACGGGCAGTCAGCGCCTCGCTCGCGGCGGCGGAAGTATAGCGCTCATCCACCAGAATGACAGGCAATTTGAAACGGCCTTTCAAACGGTTGGCGAAGCGGCGACACAGGGCTGTCATCTGGTGCGGAGCGCCATCCTCATGGCAGGGCAAACCCACCACCAAGGCGCTCGGCTGCCACTCTGCCAACAGCTTGGCGATGGCAGCAAAACGCTCGTCAGTCTTTTCGGTGCTGATGGTGGTGAGTGGCTGGGCAGAATTCAGTAGGGTGTTGCCGGTGGCCACACCGATGCGCTTTTCGCCAAAGTCGAACGCCAGCAGGATTCCAGAAAAATCAGGTGCGGACACGCCGTCAGGCATGACCGGCTTCTTCCGACAGGGTGGCGTAATCCACACCCAGCTTGGCCATCGCAGCGGCGTAACGCTCCTCAGCAGGCATGTCGAACAAGATGTGCTCGTCGGCGGCCACTGTCAGCCAAGCATTCTGGGCCAGTTCGCTTTCCAACTGCCCTTGCTCCCAACCGGCATAGCCCAGCGTGATCAGCAGATTTTCGGGGCCATTGCCTTCGCCCACGGCTTGCAAAATGTCTTTGGAAGTGGTCAGGCCGACCTTGTCGTTGATCGCCAGAGTAGATTGCCAGCGCCCCTTGGGCTCATGCAGCACGAAACCACGATCCGTTTGCACCGGCCCACCAAAATGTACCAGCTCGCGCCCACGATCCCCATCCTGCAATGGAACCTTGATCTGTTCGAAGAGCTCGCCGACCGTCAGGCTGATCGGCCGATTGACGACGATGCCCATCGCCCCCTGATCTGAGTGCTCGCAAATGTAGGTGAGCGTCTTGGCGAAATACGGATCCTGCATCGCAGGCATCGCGATCAGGAAGTGGTGACTGAGATTGAAGTTCGACATGGCTGCATTGTAATCGGATGCAGCGCCCGGCACAATTTCACTGATTACAGGTGGCGGAGCCATTGCCATCCAGCATAACGGCTGCCGCCTATCCTCAGCGGCCAACAGGCAACAACTGAAAGCCACACCTCAAGTCTGGCTAGACTGAACCAGTGCGTGTAGTTTAGCTTTTGCAGCGCCACTCGATAACGTCGCGGCAGCACGTTGCACACCCTCGGCGAGGCTGGCTGTCAGTCCGGCCACGTAGATCGCCGCACCGGCATTAAGCAATACAATGTCACGCGCCGCCCCGGCTTGATTGTCAAGCACACCAAGAAGCATGGCCTTTGCCTCTGCCGCATTCGACACGCGAATTGAATCTAGCGATGTTGCCTGCAAACCGAATTGCTCTGGAGTGACGGTATATTCGGTCACTTCGCCATCCTTCAATTCAGCGACGAATGTCGGACCGCCAATAGTGATCTCGTCCAAGCCATCGCTACCATTCACCACCAACACATGGCGACTGCCCAAGCGCTGCAACACCCGCGCCTGAATACCTACCAGATCAGGATGGAACACGCCCATCACCTGATTCTCAGCTCCAGCGGGATTGGTCAACGGCCCAAGCACGTTGAACAGCGTGCGCACCCCTAACTCGCGACGCACCGGCGCAGCGTATTTCATCGCACCATGAAAGTTGGGGGCAAACATAAAACCAATGCCGACACTGTCAACACAATGTCCGACCTGCTCTGGTGTCAGATTGATGTTGACGCCCAGCGACTCCAACACGTCAGCAGAACCGCAGGTGGATGAGACAGAGCGTCCGCCATGCTTGGCGACTCGGGCTCCAGCAGCCGCAGCAACGAACGCGCTGGCTGTCGAAATATTAAACGTGTGCGCCGCATCGCCGCCTGTGCCGCAGGTATCTACCAAATGGTCGCGCTGTGTGACCGGCACCTTGGTAGCAAACTCGCGCATCACAAAAGCCGCACCAGAGATCTCGCCGATGGTTTCTTTCTTCACGCGCAAGCCAACCAGAATGCCTGCAATCTGTGCTTGAGTGACTTCACCACTCATGATCTGCCGCATCAACGACAGCATTTCGTCGTAAAAGATCTCGCGTTGATCGATCAGGCGCGCTAAGGCTTGCTGTGGGGTGATCATGGCTTACCCTCCAAGAAATTCTTCAGCATGTCATGCCCATGCTCGGTAAGGATAGACTCTGGGTGAAATTGCACGCCATGCACAGCCAGCGTCTTGTGGCGCACACCCATGATCTCGCCATCATCCGTCCAAGCTGTAATCTCCAAACAATCAGGCATCGACTCACGCTCGATCACCAACGAGTGGTAGCGCGTGGCAGTGAAGGGATCGGGCAACCCAGTGAAGACACTATTATTGTGATGATGGATTTGCGACGTTTTTCCGTGCATCAACGTTTTGGCGTGAATGATGCGCCCGCCGAATGCTTGACCGATACTTTGATGACCGAGACAGACCCCAAGCAGCGGAATCTTGCCCGCAAAGTGCTTGATCGCCGCCACCGAAATGCCCGCCTCGTTCGGCGTGCAGGGGCCGGGAGATACCACCAAGTGCTGCGGATTCAGCTTCTCGATCTGCTCGACAGAGATCTCGTCATTACGAAACACCTCAACCTCAGCGCCGAGTTCAGCGAAATATTGCACTAAGTTGTAGGTGAACGAATCATAGTTGTCGATCATTAGCAGCATTTTTATCCAGTCCTTTGATTGCTAACTCTATGTTGCCAAAACAGCTCTTAAAACATCCCCAATTTCAATTAGCCTCGGGGGAATTTCACTCATCGTGGATGGTTTGATCGAACGATTTCGAGATATGCGCATTATCGCATTCAAACATTAGGCATGTAACCCTCGCAACGGCCTCGTGCAAGGGCTACTCAAAAGTTGGGGGACGACTAGGCTGAGAAACCGAGGTGATGGAGCTACATGGTGAGCGGGTATCAGAGAAATTTTCTGACATAATTTTGGCACAAGCCACAAAATAAAAATGGCCCGCATCACTGCAAGCCATTGATATTTGGTGGCGAATCCCCGATTCGAACGGGGGACCTGCGGATTATGATAACTTACCTTATTAAACAATGCCCTGCGCCATTTGTCATCATGCCTACGTAGCCATAAATAGCTTATGCAAGTGCAAATTAGCTAATTCGTAGCTACGAATTAGCTACTGCGCCCCCTCTAGTTAAGAGTGGGACAAAATTGACACCGTCACTAGTGACTATGCAGCTTCTCCTGCAGCCATACCTTAATCAAAGATTGGTAGGGCACATCGCGTGAGTTAGCTGCTGCCTTGAGCGAATCAAGCAGGTGCTGAGGAAGTCTCAACGAAATCGTCTTAGTGCTTGGCTTGAGATTAGGCAGTACAACGCGCTGGGCTTTGCTCCAGTCAAGATGCTCAGTCGAGTCATGCTCTTCCCAATAGATGCGCTCCTCTGCTTCGGTCGCGAAGGCCGGAATTGGTCTAGTCTGTTTGCTCATAAATCTGCCGCTCCTTTTTGTGCATATCTCGGGCCGAAATTACTCGAATCTTGGCCCCGTCACCCCGAAGAGTGAAAGTGATATGAACCGTTCTTCCTTCATCGGTTTTTCCTAGTGCGTGATACCGCGCTTCTTCTTGACTGTGCTTAGCATCAATAAGAAGTAGTAACGGATCATTGAAAAACACCTGCTCAGCCTCTGCCATAGAAACGCCATGCTTTTCATTCTTGCGAGCGTTCCCGTCATCCCAGTCAAATCCAGAGATTTTAGTCAGATTAATCATGGCCAGTATATTATGAATACATACCAAGATTGGCAAGTGCGATTATTCAATAATTCGGATTTGCAGGAAAGTGAAGGAGAAAACCTTTTCCTTTGATGCTCCCTTACTTTAAGTGAGATGCGTTACAACCACCCATTCTTAATGAATCCATAAAGATTCGCAGAATGCGAGCCGACAAAGAGCACGTCATCTGAGAAAGGATTGAATCGCGCAATACTGGACAATCAATCTTGATGGACTCAAGAATAGTAAGCAGATTTTTTACATTCCCGCGAAAGGGCTAACTTAAAATTTTGCAAGGCAAGGGGGAGTTATGTCACGGCGGTTTGCTACGCTGGCGTCCGAAAGCTTAACGAAAACAAGAAAGCTATTTTGAATGCCGCTTATAGATTTCATGTAGCGAGATCCTATGGCTCATACCCCAACCTAAGCATTACTTCTTCAAGTTGGCCGATCTCCGACTCGATTTCAGACAGTTGTACGTCACTGAAAGGCAATACCGCCATCGCTTCAATTGCAGCACGAATGGCCTGCAGCACCCTGCCCAAAGGATCGGCACACTCATTACCCATAGTAAGCTTATTCGCTCTCCATACTTCAAAATCAATCATCTCTTGTGCTGACAAGTGTTCGACGACATCCTTTTCCAAAGGCATCTTTTCTGTGAAAAAGGAAAGAATGACTGTTTGCTGGCGCTTACCGGATTCCGGGTCGACCTCATGCCGAATGAACTGATAGCGCCTTCCCTGAACTCGTATCTGCATGACTTACTCCTGAAGAGGGCGATCATTTGCTTGGCTGGCACGTAAGGTTTGCTTCAACGCAGCCAGTAGTCGCCAGATCGGCCCCGTATCGATTGGCATCAGCTCGGGAAGTTCCGGCAATTCCGTCCTGAACTGTCTCAATTCAGAAGCGATCGCGGCAAGTGCCTCAGCCGACTGCTGCTGTTTGATTGCCCGAGCCCACACTTCCCTAAAAGCTCGAAGCTGTTCCTGTTCTTCATCTGTCAGTCCGCCAAGGTTGCATAAAGATGGCACAAAGGATGCGGGCCAAGAGATAAGGACGGCCTGCTGCCTACGGCCTGTCTCCGGATCGGATTGGTTGCGTATCAATTGGACTCGACCATTGGCATGACGTATCTGCATCTTGGATCTCCTGATTTCATATCTATCGTAATGATTGAACGTTTTCTATCAAGCAATATTTTCCATCCGCCTTCATCCGCCTGATTCAACCATCCAAATTAACTTATCCGCACTCATCCGCACAAACATTAATTCCAGCCAGATTTATCCGCATCCATCCGCGCTGATTGCCACCAAACAAAACCTTATCCGCGTATATCCGAGGGCTTGTGACCATCTATCGTCCGGCTACCAATACAAAAAGGCTTGGGACTACATCCCT
This sequence comes from Ferriphaselus amnicola, assembly GCF_000974685.2. NCBI lineage: Bacteria > Pseudomonadati > Pseudomonadota > Betaproteobacteria > Nitrosomonadales > Gallionellaceae > Ferriphaselus > Ferriphaselus amnicola. The sequence continues at coordinate 198,531 of NZ_AP018738.1, read as the reverse complement.
AGGGTGTCCTCAGGCCCGTCGATTTGAGGATGTCGAAGAAGACCTGTAAGCAACACAGCGCAGGAGGTGATGGAGCCACACGCTGGCAGGCAGTGAGTGAGACCAGTCGGCACTCAGTGATGAGGGGGAGTAATTGTCATTGAACTACACCACGCGGTGGGATTGAGCTGCCGCAGGAGTAGTGACTAAATTGGCACAATGTCTGATGATCGGCCTAAGCAGACGGTAGGGCTGATACGAGTTGGTGTCCGCTCTCGCCATTAGTGGTCATTCGAAGAATTAATTTTCGGATGAGTTTCTTCCCCGAATACCCCGAGAATTCCCCCAGACAGGAACATCGAAATCGCTACAAACCAGAATGCCGCCGTCACCGAACCGCTGAAGTGTGCGGCAATACCGAGTCCGAGTGCGCCGATGCCGTAACCCAGATCGCGCCAGAAGCGGTAGATGCCGATAGCTGAACCCCGCCAGTTGGGATGTGAGATGTCGGCCACGGCAGCGGAGAGATTCGGGTACAGCAGCGCCATGCCGAAGCCGGAGACGGCTGCGGAGAGCGACCACCACGCCATGCCTTCCTGCAACAGCATCATCGCCACGCCCGCGCCGCAAATCCACATGCCCCACACGTTGGGTTTGTGCCGCCCGATATGGTCGGATAATTTTCCAGTGAAGAATTGGGAACCGCCCCAGACGAAACCATACACGCCGACCACCCAGCCGATGTCGGGCAAACTCAAGCATTGCTGGAAAAGGAACACCGGATAGAACACCCACACCAGCGCATCGACGAACTTCTCTACCAGTCCAGCCTGACTGATGGCCGCTAAACGCTTGTCGCGCCACGACATCAGTGTGAACACCTCCCATGTTGTCGGCTGCGCACTGATGTTGGTCGAATAGCGCGGCTTGATGGTTGTAGAAGGTGTGGTGGCGTGTTTGGCCGCTTCCAGCTTAGCCCACGGCAGTGTGTCTTTGACCCACAACAAAGTCAGCAGCATGGCGAGCAACACGGTCGTCATGCCAAACAGCAGTAGCCCGCTACGAGGTCCTAGCATGGTCGCCAGATAGGCGGTGATGATGCCTGCCAGCGCCAGCCCGATATATCCGGAGAACTCATTTAAACCGATAGTCAAACCGCGCTGATCGGCACGAGTAATGTCCAGCTTGGATGTCTGTGTCATCGACCAGGTCAAGCCCTGATTGATACCAAGCAATACGGTTGCGGCGACGATCCAACTCCATGAGGGGGCGAAATAGATCAGCAACGGAATCGGCAGTGCTGCCGCCCAACCCAACAGCAATACTTTCTTGCGCCCGATGCGCTCGGACAGGCGACCCGCCACAAAATTGAGCGTGCCTTTAACTAAACCGAATGCCACCACAAAAGCGGTAAGTAACATGAACGAATTCTTCGGCACTCCGAATTCAGATTCGGATAATGCAGGTACTACTGTGCGCATCATGCCGATGGTGAAACCCACCAGCATGACTTGCAGCAGTTGATGCAGGAACTGATCTAGGTTAACTCGAATACCGTGTTGCATACCCATCAGCCCGCGAGGTTGGCAGCTACCATCTTGTCCATCTCGGCTGGGCGCGGCGGAATCTCTTTGACTAAGTTCTCGATGAAAGCGGCTTTATCCATCGACAATGCCTGATTCCAGCGCTTCTCGAATCCGATGGTCGAACTCGGCTTACCGGACAAACCCGCACCGCACACGCTGCCTGCCTGATGCCCCGGATAGATTTCGACTTCATTGGATAAATGCAGCAGCTTGGCATGAATGCTGTCAAAAAGTTGACCCGCCATCTCGCGCTCACGTCCCAAGAGATCAGGGCGACCGATGGCACCAACGAACAGCGTGTCACCGGTGATAACGAACCAAGGCAGCTCCCCGCGCCGCATATCTGTCACTAGCAGGCAGATGCTGTCGGGCGTATGTCCGGGAGTGTGCAGGACTTCGACATTGACGTTGCCGAGGTTGAGCGACTGACCATCGCCCAATGACTCATACTCGAACTTGACCCGTCCTTTGTTCGATTCGTGCAGGCAGTACGGCGCACCGACCATCTGGGCGAGTTTCCTGCCGCCGGAATAATGATCGGCATGGACATGGGTGTCGATCACATAATTGATGGAGACCCCAGCTTTCTTCGCCTCCTCGATGTACCACTCCTCATCGCCTGCGACCACATCTACCGCCATGGATTTACCCTTGGTGCCGCAGCCGAAGAAGTAAGACAGTGACGACTCTTTTGTTGCCAGTTGTTTGAAAAACATCCCGCCCTCCCTTTTAAATTAGAACACCAGAACCTTATCTGCCCACACCGTCCACTCCGACAACTCAGCCAAGGTGCTACGGCGTGCGCCATCTGCAATATCGCTTTCGCTCATGCCTCGCGCATCCATACAGGTGCCACAGATACCAACCTCGCCGCCGTGCCGAATCACATTGCCGAGCATGGTTTCCACGTTGTAGAAGCCTGACGGTACTTTCTGATTGCGGTGTGCCGCCGATGCCGCATCACCAATCAAAAAAACCCGCACGGCATTGCCTTCCATTTTGGAAACAGCGCCAGCCAAACGCAGGCCGTTATAGGTGCGCTCACTTCCATATGGGCCATCGTTGAGGATATAAAGATGATTCATGGCGACCTCCTTGGGTTGATTATCATTCTAGTCGATACTGGAATGATTAAGCGCCATCTGTCATTCTGTGTCAAGTTAATCTATAGTCTTAGTCATACAATCCAGCCAATTACGGACTAATGCCATGAAAGACTCTCGCAAGATAAAAGACCTGCTCTATGAGCAGGTGTCACGGATAGGCAAGGTATTCTCCAGCCCCAAGCGCTTGGAGCTGATCGAACTGCTTTGTCAGAGCGAGAAGACGGTGGAGACGCTGGCGAACGAGGCATCTATCAGCGTAAAGCTGACCAGCTCACATTTACGCGAGTTGCGCATGGCGCATCTGGTTGAAACCGAGCGTCAGGGTAAAAACATCTACTACCGTCTCGCCGACAAGTCGGTAGCTGACATGTGGGTACAGATCCATACTCTGGCGGAGGAGCGATTGATTGAGCTGCAACTAGCATTGCAGAAGATCGCCTCGCAACCGGATGATTTGGTGCCGAGTGATCGTGACAGCCTAATGAAGGCGGCACGCAAAGGTGAGGTGGTGGTACTCGATGTCAGGCCGACAGGGGAATATTTGAATGCGCATCTGCCGTTTGCTCGCTCGATTCCAATCGAGGAACTACGCCAGCGTCTGAGTGAACTTCCTAAAGACCGCGCCATTGTCGCTTACTGCAGAGGGCCTTATTGTCTGATGGCAGTGGATGCCGTTGCTCTGCTAAGGCAAGAAGGATATTCAGCCATCCATCTGCGGGAAGGTATAGCGGAGTGGGAAGCTGCGAGTGGTAAGTAGCTCGTCGATTAGCTGCTGATGTCCGCTCGGGGGCCGATAGCAGAAATAGCCGGCCTCGTTCCTCAATTTCCGCTTTGGCCGAATTCCTGGCCGTCACATCCTCGGCCTTTGCGGTCACAAAGCCTATTGCTGCCGAATGACAGATGTGATGTAGTTTGCTGACACTGGCTGTGAGTACCTAGTTAAGTGATAACTTTTCATTCTGTTGAAGAATTGCTCACTGATTATTGACGTGATTCGAATAAATATAGTAACCAATTCGTTCTGATTCATTTAGGTGCATTGAAAGCATTTGTTGCCACCAATTAGTGCATTTAATTGTCTCCTGACCTAAAACGCCTCATTTAATTCTGGCGTAATACTTGCTTTACAAGCGGTATGAATATCAATACTGCTGAATTCCCCTTACGCGTACTGCTGGTGGATGAAACCTTCGAGCGCGCCGCACTGCTCAAGCACGCGCTGAATGAAGCCGGCTGCCACCTCGCCGCTCATGTTTCCGCAAGTGCTGATTTGCCGGGTTTAGTGAGCGAACTCAAGCCCGATATTGTCATCCTCGATACAGACTCACCTGATCGAGATACGCTGGAGCATCTGTGCATCATCAGTCGTGACCAGCCACGACCTATCGTATTGTTTACACACGATGAAGATAGCGAAAAGATACGCGCAGCGATACGTGCAGGGGTCAGTGCCTATGTGGTCGATGGACTGAAAACTGAACGACTGCGCCCCATCATGGAAGTAGCGATCGCTCGATTCAACCAGTTCCACGCCATGCGTCAAGAGCTGGAAAAAGCCGAGAATCAATTGGCCGAACGCAAGGAAGTGGATCGCGCCAAGGGCATATTGATGAAGCAACGCGACTGGAGTGAAGACGAGTCATATCAGGCGTTGCGCAAAATGGCGATGGATAAGGGACTCAAACTAGCCGATGTGGCTCGCCAAGTCATCACGGTGGCAGAGTTGATGGGATAGCTGGCACAGCGATTGCTTAGCTAACAACAACGATCCAACGGCGGATCGAGTAAGTAAATAGACTCCGACCATGATGGTCGGACAGAATCAAGGACAAAGGCGTCCATTTGCGAGAGCGGTATCTCTTGCAGATGGACGCCTTTTTTATTTGCTAGTTTTTAACCAAGGAGCGATGTCATGAACGATGAAACCAACAACAGCCGGAGAGATTTTATGAAGAATGGAATGGGTTTACTGGGAGGCGCCGCCTTGATGGCCATGGTACCGCCGGGTGTGCGCAGTGCAGCTTGGGCAGCAGGTTCCGACGCCCCGGAACTGAAAGAGGTCCGAGTCGGATTCATTCCACTAACCGACTGCGCCTCCGTGGTCATCGCCTCGGTGATGAAGTTCGACGAGAAATACGGCATCAAGATCATTCCATCTAAGGAAGCGTCCTGGGCGGCTGTGCGCGACAAGCTGACTAACGGTGAACTTGATGCAGCTCACGTTCTGTATGGCTTGATCTATGGCGTACACCTAGGCATCGGCGGACAAAAGAAAGACATGTCCGTGCTGATGACGCTGAACAACAACGGTCAGGCGATCACCCTATCCAACCAGCTCCGAGACAAGGGCGTGACCAATGGCGCGACGCTGAAGAAGCTGGTGGATGCCGAGAAGCGCGATTACACCTTTGCCCAGACATTCCCCACCGGCACCCACGCCATGTGGCTGTATTACTGGCTGGCCAGTAACGGCATCAACCCGATGAGTGACGTGAAGACCATCACCGTGCCGCCACCGCAAATGGTCGCCAACATGCGCGTCGGCAATATGGACGGTTTCTGCGTCGGCGAGCCGTGGAACAACCGCGCCATCTACGACAAGATCGGTTTCACTGCGGCCACCACGCAAGACATCTGGAAAGACCACCCAGAAAAGGTGCTGGGCTGCACCGCCGAATTCACCCAGAAGAATCCCAACACTGCACGCGCGCTCATCATGGCGGTACTGGAGGCCTCCAAGTACATCGACGATATGGCCAATCGCCGCAAGGTCGCCGAGATCATCGCCGACAAGTCCTACGTCAACTGTCCGGTGGAGGTGATCGATCAGCGTCTGGAAGGCAAGTACGAGGACGGCCTAGGCAAGAAGTGGAACGACCCCAATTACATGAAGTTCTACAACGATGGCGCGGTCAACTTCCCCTTCCTGTCTGACGGCATGTGGTTCCTCACCCAACAGAAACGCTGGGGTCTGCTCAAGGATGATCCCGATTATCTGGGCGTCGCCAAGAAGATCAATCAGGTCGAGCTGTACAAGCAGGCGGCTGCGCAGGTCAAAGTGCCCGTGCCCAAGGACGTGATGCGCAGCAGCAAGTTGATGGACGGTACGGTGTGGGACGGCAAGGACCCCAAGAAGTACGCCGCCAGCTTCAAGATCCACGCTTGAGGTGACCATGCAACTTCGTGACTTCAAGGAATTCATGGTGCACTCGGTGCTGCCCCCGTTGCTGGGGGTGGCATTTCTGGTCGGCCTGTGGGGCATGCTGGCGCAAACCAATGACACGCTGCCGGGACCAGTCAAAACTTGGCACTCGGCAGTAGAATTGTTCAGCGACCCCTTCTATCGGCACGGCCCCAACGATCAGGGCATAGGTTGGAACATCCTGAATTCGCTCCAGCGCGTCGGCACCGGTTTTGGCCTAGCCGCGCTGATTGGCATCCCGCTGGGCTTCATGGTCGGGCGCTTCACCTTTCTGGACAAGATGGCCTCGCCCATCATCAGCTTGCTCAAGCCGGTATCCCCGCTGGCTTGGCTGCCCATCGGTCTGCTGGTATTCAAGGCCGCCAATCCAGCGGCAATCTGGGTGATCTTCATCTCCAGTATCTGGCCCATGGTCATCAACACCGCCATGGGCGTACGCCAACTGCCGCAGGATTACCTCAACGTGGCGCGCGTACTCAAGCTGTCAGAGTGGAAGGTATTCACCCGCATCCTGTTCCCTGCCACCCTGCCCTACATGCTCACCGGCGTGCGGCTGTCCATCGGCACCGCTTGGCTGGTCATCGTAGCAGCGGAGATGCTCACCGGCGGCGTTGGTATCGGCTTCTGGGTATGGGACGAATGGAACAACCTGAATGTGGAGCACATCATCATCGCCATCTTCGTGGTCGGCATCGTCGGCCTGTTGCTGGAACAGATGCTGGTATGGCTGGCCAAGCGCTTCAGCTACTAGGAGACTCAAATGAAACGATACGTAAATGTCGAGAACGCTGGCATGGTGTTCACCACACGCCAGGGCGAATTCATCGCACTGCGCGACATCGACCTGACCATCGAACGCGGTGAGTTCATCACGCTAATCGGCCACTCCGGTTGTGGCAAATCCACCCTACTCAACCTGATCGCTGGGCTGTTGCTGCCCAGCTCCGGCCACCTGTTCTGCGCCGAGCGCGAGATCGCAGGGCCTGGACCGGAGCGCGCCGTGGTGTTCCAGAACCACTCGTTGTTGCCTTGGATGACTTGCTTCGACAACATCTATCTGGGCGTGGAGCGCGTATTCGGCGATACCGAGGACAAAGCCAAGCTGCGCCAGCGCACGCTGGATGCACTGGCGCTGGTACACCTGTCACACGCCGAGAAGAAATACCCGCACGAGATCTCTGGCGGCATGAAGCAGCGCGTCGGCATCGCCCGAGCGCTGGCCATGCAACCCAAGGTATTGCTGATGGACGAGCCCTTCGGAGCATTGGATGCGCTGACCCGTGCCCACTTGCAGGATGAACTGATGAAGATCGTCGCCGCCACCCAGAGCACCGTGGTGATGGTTACGCATGACGTGGACGAGGCGGTGCTCCTGTCCGACCGCATCGTGATGATGACCAACGGCCCAGCGGCAACCATCGGCGAGATCCTCAGCGTCGATCTGCCCAAGCCGCGCAACCGTCTGGCACTGGCCAACAACCCGCATTACCACCAGTTACGCGGCGCGGTGCTGGAGTTCTTGTACCAGAAGCAGGCGCACAAAGAAGCGGCTTAGCACGATGAAGCTGTCCTTCTTTAAGAGTCTATTCTCACCGTCTCCCCTCCAATCGGGAGTGGCGATTCAGTATTTGGGGCGAACTGGCGATTTTCTCATGATGGGATCTGAGATTGTAGCCATCCCAAAGGGTGGATGTACGCTGGACTGGGTACTCGATACTTTGAGGTCCCGTGGAGATAAATGGGTTTACGCGTTAGATGAACATAATGTGCTATGCCTAGCGAATGGAGAGTTTATTACTCCTCATGAAGAGGTTAGGCCAAGCTACGAACTCGAAATATATTCCAAAAGGTCCTCTTTCGAGCCATGAACAAACAATCCTGGCCTAGAGAAACGCGCTCTACCTGTTGCTACTGCGGCGTGGGCTGCGGCGTCATCATCGAATCTGATGTCGAGCATATCAGCGGTGTGCGTGGCGACCCAGCACATCCGGCCAATTTCGGTAAGCTGTGCAGCAAGGGTTCCACGCTGCATCTGACCGCGCGCCCGGAGCAACGTCTGTTGCAACCGGAACTGCGCATCGGGCGAGCAGACCCGCGCCTACCGGTGGATTGGGATTCGGCACTGGATCACGCCGCCGAACGCTTTGCCGACATCATCGCCACACATGGGCCGGATGCCGTTGCCTTTTACATCTCCGGCCAGTTGCTGACCGAGGATTACTACGTCTTCAACAAGCTGGCCAAGGGCCTGATCGGCACCAACAACGTGGACAGCAATTCGCGGCTGTGCATGTCGTCCGCCGTCTCCGCCTACAAGCTGACGCTAGGAGCAGACGCTCCGCCCGGCTGCTACGACGACATCGCCCACGCAGGCTGCGTCTTCATCGCCGGATCGAACACCGCGTTTGCGCATCCCATCCTGTTCCGCCGCATCGAGGACGCGCGCAAGGCCAACCCGAAGCAGAAGCTGATCGTGGTCGATCCGCGCCGCACCGACACCGCGCAGGCCGCCGACCTGCACCTGGCCATCCAACCCGGCAGTGACGTGATGCTGTTCAACGCCATGCTGCATGTGATGATATGGGAAGGCTGGTGTGACGAGGCTTACATCGCTGCCCACACCGAAAACTTCGCCGCCGTGCGGCAGGCTGTGCAAGCAGCCACACCACAAGTCGCTGCCGAGCGTTGCGGCATATCGGTCGCCGACATCGTGCAGGCAGCACGCTGGTTTGCCAGCGGGCCGACGCTGTCGCTGTACTGCCAGGGCCTGAACCAGTCCGCGCACGGCACCGACAAGAACGCCACGCTCATCAACTTGCATCTAGCTACCGGCCAGATCGGCAAACCGGGTGCCGCCCCCCTGTCGCTCACCGGCCAGCCGAATGCGATGGGCGGGCGCGAGGTCGGCGGCATGGCCAATCTGCTGTCCGGCCACCGCGATTTAGCCAACCCGCAACACCGCGCCGAAGTCGCTGCGCTGTGGAGCGTACCGTCCATCCCCGAGCGCCCCGGCAAGACTGCCGTAGAGCTGTTCGACGCACTCCACTGCGGCGAGATTAAAGCCGTGTGGATCGCTTGCACCAACCCAGCGCACTCCCTGCCGGATGCGCAGAAAGTGCGCGAGGCGCTGGCGCACGCCGAGTTCGTGGTGGTTCAGGAAGCCTTCCGCGACACCGACACCGTACCGTTCGTCGATCTGCTACTGCCCGCCAGCACCTGGGGCGAGAAGGATGGCACCGTCACCAACTCCGAGCGCCGCATCTCGCGGGTGCGCGCTGCCGTGCCGCCTCCGGGCGAAGCACGCCACGACTGGCAAATTGCCGCCGAATTCGGCCAACGGTTGGCGCAACGTCTCGGTAAATCTGCGCTGCTGGGCTATCCCGACACCGAAACGATCTTCAACGAGCATCGTGCCAGCACCGCCAAGCGCGATCTGGATATCTCCGGCCTGAGCTACGCCTTGCTGGAAGAAGCCGGGCCGCAACAATGGCCGTTGCCAGCCTCCGCTAACGCAGGAACGGCAAGACTGTACGCCGATGGCCGCTACCCCACACCGAGCGGTAAGGCTCGCTTCCATGCCGCCACCGATCTGCCACTGGCTGAAGACACCGATGCACGCTACCCGCTGCACCTCAACACCGGACGGCTGCGCGACCAGTGGCACGGCATGAGCCGCACCGGAAAAACGGGGCGCTTGTTCAGTCATGTCGATGAACCGCTGCTGTCCATGCACACCGCTGACATGGCAGAAAGACAACTGGCGAACGGCGACATTATTGAGGTAACCAGCCGACGCGGCGCGCTGGTGCTGCGCGTCAGCACCTCTACTGAGATGTCAACGGGGCAAGCCTTCCTGCCCATGCACTGGGGCGAGCAGTTCATGCGCGGGCTGGGCGCCAATGCGCTGATCGAAGGTGCGACCGATCCGCACTCCAAACAGCCCGAACTCAAGCACGCCGCCGTGCAAGTGAGCAAACTTGAGCTACCTTGGCAGGTCATCGGCATGGTCTGTGGCGATACGCTCGCCCGCCTACGTCCGCTGCTGCCGCACTTTCGCTACGCAAACGTTGGATTATACGGACGCGAACATGAGCTTTCGGTGTTCCGTGCCGCCCATGAAACCGCCGTGGATGCCACACTGCTGGCTGAACTGGATGTCGCACTGAATCTGGATGCAGCGACCATGAGTTACCACGATGCCAAACGCGGCATCTCGAAAAAAGCCCGCATCGAGCACGGCAAGCTGCGCGCGGTGCGGCTCACCGGCGAGACGCTGGCGCGCGACTGGCTGAAAGAGCTGATGGCCAGCGATGCCGATGCGACGGCCTTGCGCCCCTGGCTGCTCGCCCCCGTATCTGCGCCGCCCGCTGGGCAGCATGCGCGTGGTCGCATCGTCTGCAACTGTCTGGACGTATCCGAAAACGAGATCAACACCCAACTGGCGCAGGGCGGCGGACTGCCCGTCTTGCAGGAAAAACTGCGCTGCGGCACGCAATGCGGCTCCTGCCTGCCCGAACTGAAACGATTAGCTGCAAGCAACTTTAAGAGGAGTGGAGCATGAAGAGACTGAAACTGGTGATGGTAGGCAACGGCATGGCGGGCGTACGCACGCTGGAAGATCTACTCAAACTGACACCCGACCTATACGACGTCACGGTGTTCGGCGCGGAGCCTTACCCCAACTACAACCGCATCATGCTGTCGCCGGTGCTGGCGGGCGAACAGGAGATTGAGGACATCATCCTGAACGATCTCGACTGGTATGCGCAGAACAAGATCACCCTGCACCTGAACAAGAAAGTGGTGCGCATCGACCGGTTGAACAAGATCGTCCACGCCGAAGATGGCACCACGGCGGACTATGACCGCCTGCTGCTGGCGACCGGCTCCACGCCGTTCATCCTGCCCGTGCCCGGCAACTCACTGGACGGCGTGATCGGTTACCGCGACATCCACGACACCCACGCCATGATAGACGCAGCGGCAAAGTACCAGCACGCCGTGGTCATCGGCGGCGGCTTGCTCGGGCTGGAAGCCGCCAACGGTCTGGCTTTGCGCGGTATGGACGTGACCGTGGTGCACATCATGCCTTGGCTGATGGAGCGGCAACTGGACAAAGCGGCGGCTGACTTGCTGCGAGCTTCGCTGGAAGCCAAGGGGCTGAAGTTCCGTCTGGAAGCGCAGACGCAGGCGCTGATAGGCAGCGAACAGGGGCGCGTGTCAGCGATTCGTTTCAAGGACGGAACAGAAATTCCCGCCGATCTAGTGGTGATGGCGGTCGGCATCCGTCCCAACACGGCGCTGGCGGAGTCCGCTGACATTGATTGCAATCGTGGCATCGTAGTAGATGACACGCTGCAAACCAGCGACCCAGCCATCTACGCCGTGGGCGAATGCGTATCGCATCGCGGCACGGCTTACGGACTGGTCGCGCCCTTGTTCGACATGGCCAAGGTCTGCGCCAATCATCTGGCGCAACTGGGCATCGCGCGCTATCAAGGCTCGGTGACTTCGACCAAACTTAAGGTCACCGGCATTGATCTGTTCTCGGCGGGCGACTTCACCGGTAACGAGCACACCGAAGAAATCGTGCTGCACGATGCCGCCGGTGGTGTGTACAAAAAGCTGGTGCTGCAAAACGACGTTCTGGTCGGTGCGGTGATGTACGGCGACACCAAGGATGGCGCTTGGTATTTCCAGATGATCCGCGACGGCAAGAACGTGGCCGAGCTGCGTGACCACCTTATGTTCGGCCAATCTCATCTGGGCAACACCGGCCATCAGGGGCAAAACAGCACGGCGGCCATGCCGGACAGCATGGAGGTGTGCGGTTGTAATGGCGTGTGCAAAGGCACCATCGTCAATGCGATCACGGAAAACGGCCTGTTTACGCTGGACGAGGTGCGCAAACACACCAAGGCATCGGCCTCCTGCGGCTCCTGCACTGGGCTGGTCGAACAGATCATCGCCTCTACCGTGGGCGGCGCATACACGCCGCAGGCGAACAAGTCCAAACCGATGTGCGGCTGCACCGAGCTGACCCACGAGGCGGTGCGCGCGGCGATCAAGGAGCGCACGCTGATCCGCATCCCGCAGGTGATGCAGGAGCTGGAATGGCGCACGCCGAACGGCTGTGCTTCCTGCCGCCCAGCACTGAACTACTACGTGCTGTGCGCCCATCCGCGCGTGGCGCAGGACGATCCACAGTCGCGCTTCATCAACGAACGGGCGCACGGCAATATCCAGAAGGACGGCAGCTTCTCGGTGGTACCGCGCATGTGGGGTGGGACGACGACTGCCGCGCAACTGCGCCGCATCGCCGACGTGGCCGACAAATACAACATCACTGCCATCAAGGTGACGGGTGGCCAGCGCATCGACATGTTCGGCATCCAGAAGGAAGACCTGCCCAGCGTCTGGGCCGACCTCGACATGCCTTCCGGCCACGCCTACGCCAAGGCGCTGCGCACGGTGAAGACCTGCGTGGGCAGCGAATGGTGCCGCTTCGGCGTGCAGGATTCCACCCAGATGGGGATTGATCTTGAGCAGGCCCTGTGGAAGCTAAACTCGCCGCACAAGGTCAAGATCGCCGTGTCCGGTTGCCCGCGCAACTGCGCCGAATCAGGCATCAAGGATGTCGGCATCATCGGCGTGGATTCCGGCTGGGAACTCTACGTGGCAGGCAACGGCGGCATCAAGACTGAGGTCGCGCAATTTTTGGTTAAGGTGAAAACCCGCGAGGAGGTACTGGAATACTCAGGCGCCTTCCTCCAACTCTACCGCGAAGAGGCGCGCTATCTGGATCGCACCGTGCATTACGTCGAGCGCGTCGGACTGGATTACGTGAAGCAGCAGGTGATCGAAGATGCCGCCCAGCGCAAGGCGCTGTATGAACGCCTGCGCTACGCATTGCAAGAAGAAAAAGACCCGTGGGCGACCGAAAACGTCAATCCGCGCGAATTCTCCCCACTCTCAATCTGACAAGGAACTCATCATGGAAAACTGGCAACTGATTGCAACACTGGAAGACATCCCACCGCTGGGTTCGCGCGTGCTGAAGACCGCGCAAGGCGACATCGCGCTGTTCCGCAGTGCCGACGATCAGGTGTTCGCCCTGCACGATAAGTGTCCGCACAAGGGCGGACCGCTGTCGCAGGGCATCGTGTTCGGCCACACCGTGGCCTGTCCGCTGCACGGATGGAACATCAATTTAGAGGATGGGCAAGCTATTGCACCTGACAAAGGTTGTGCAGGAAAACTGATTACAAAAATTGAGAATGGTGCCGTATTTCTTCGAACTTGATATTCCAACTGGTGACTAAGCTAGGGTTATCTACTTGCCGAACGCATGCTTAACGAAGAGTGAGATGCGAAACTCAGAAGCGGTTCGAAGTTGTAAGCATTTTCTGGGGCTGGGAATTGTGTAGTCGCCCTTAGCAATCATCTGCCCAAAACTGCCCTAGGATCGAGGAATGGTGTATCCGGCAGAAATCTACCCTTCGTCCACTCTGGGTTGGCTGCTGCCCATGGCAATTGAGGGAGCGGCACAGACCATAGCCTACGGCAAAGTGCTCCATTCATTGGCTACAAAGGCACTCAGACCCAAAGCATGTTTATCACACTCAGCACTTCCCCAAGCTTGTTCAGCTTCGCTTCTAGCTCCTGTGAAGCAAATAGACTTGTCTTAACACTGGCTAATGCAAGTTCGTTTCGTTAACCAGATTTTCTCATGTCAGCAGGGGATTTTCGAGGTGCTCTAATGTTCAGGTAGCCTTGTTGGTGAGATTGCGGGATGGGTTAGTAGCATTGAGTGAGGCGGTTTGGAAGTTGCGGCTAGCGAGGGAGCGGTGGTGACGGTGGTTCATGGATAGTCCTTTCGCGGTGGCTGCAGGTGGGTAATGGAAATGGGGTAATATTTCAAATCAATTGCAGCATGGTTGCCGACTTTTGCGTCACAGATGGGAAATGCTCTATGAAAAAGACCGAACCGATGACTCTTGATCGTTATCGATTACTATTTGATATGGCGGCAGACTGTATGCTGATACTCGACATGACTGGACGAATCGTCGAAGTCAATCGGTCAGGTGCGGAACAGCGAGGGTATTCTCAGCAGGAGATGATTGGTCGTCGCATCAGCGAGTTCGACCCTCCCGAGTTTGCATCGCGAGTTCCTGAGCGCATGAGGACTTTGATGCTAAATGGTCAAGCTCGCTTTGAGTCGGCGCATATATGCAAAGATGGTCGAGTCATGCCTGTTGAAATCCACTCGCGAGTCATCGAGCTTGATGGTGCGATACATGTATTAAGTGTGATTCGCGATATTACCGCCCAGAAGGAAACTCTCGGCATCATCGATCAATCTCGAATTCAACTTGAGCAACAACACGCATTCTCTCGCGCCGTTTTGAACAATGCTCCGATGGGAATGCACATGTACTGTGTCGATTCGGATGGTCACTTGGTATTCAGCGGAGCCAACCCTGCGGCCGATCACATTCTCGGTGTGGATAATTGTCAGTTCATTGGGAAAACAATTGAGGAAGCATTCCCTGCTCTGATTGCTACCGAAGTTCCATCTCAGTATCGCAGAGTTGCCGCGTATGGTGGCACCTGGTTCACGCAACAGATCTCATATCAGGAGGGAAGAATCAACGGCGCCTATGCAGTGAGTGCATTCCAAACGCTTCCCAATCAGATGGCGGTATTTTTTCAGGATATTACTGCAAGTAAACAACAAGAACAGGCATTAAAGGAAAGCGAAGAGCGTTGGAAATTTGCATTGGAGGGGGCAGGAGATGGAGTGTGGGACTGGAACCCGAAAACGGACCAAGCAATTTTCTCCGAACGCTGGATGGAAATGGTCGGTTATTTCGATCATGATTTTCCTCAACTAGGTGCGGCGTGGATTGAGCACCTACACCCAGAAGACAAAGCGCGAGTAACACATGCGATAGCCGAATATCTTAACGGGACCGAATCAAGTTATTCGGTTGAGTTTCGTATGCGGTGCAAAAATGGCTCTTGGAAGTGGATTCTGGCGCGAGGGATGTTAGCTAGTCGGGATGAGCAAGGGAATCCGTTGCGCATGGTAGGGACGCACTCCGATCTGACCAATCGCAAACAGGCCGAGCAAGAGATGGCGGAAAAGACCTCACTGTTGGTTGCCACACTGGAGTCGACCGCTGACGGCATATTGGTGGTGGATAGCGCAGGCAAGATTACCAGTTACAACCAGCAATTCATGAGGCTTTGGGGTATTCCGGATGCTGTAATGGCCGGTGGTGACGATGCTACTGCGATTGCATATGTGCTTGATCAACTTGTGGATCCGGATGGTTTCTTGAGTACAGTGCGGATGCTCTACCAGCAACCGGCAGAGGAAAGCTTTGATGTTTTGGCGTTCAGGGATGGTCGCCATTTTGAGCGCTATTCGCGACCGCAATGCATAGGTGAGCAGATAGTCGGACGCGTTTGGAGTTTCCGAGATATATCCAAGCGACGTCAAGCAGAAGAGTCATTGAAGCTTGCTAGCATGGTGTATGGCAACAGCACTGAGGCCATCATGGTGGTCGATGCCAATGACAATATCGTTGCAACCAATCCAGCCTTTACGTTAACAACAGGGTTTTCTGAATCGGAGGTCGTCGGCAAAAATCCTCGCCTACTCAGCTCGGGGCGCCAGGGTGCAAGTTTTTATCGGGAGATGTGGCAGGCGCTGAAGCAGACGGGGCGCTGGCAAGGGGAGGTATGGAATCGTCGTAAGAATGGTGAGGTATTCGCAGAACAACTTTCCATCAATACGATTTATCACCCAGATGGCTCGGTTAATCGGCGCATAGCGCTTTTCTTGGATATAACCGACAAAAAACATGCCGATGAGTTGGTCTGGAGGCAAGCGAACTACGATACGCTGACAGGCTTGCCAAACAGGCGTATGTTGCGAGATCGACTAGAGCAAGAGATTAAAAAAACACAACGTAGCCAGACTTCTCTGGCTATTCTTATTATTGACCTTGATCGCTTCAAGGAGATCAATGACACCCTAGGCCATCATATTGGCGACGATCTCCTAGTTGAGGCAAGTAGGAGAATCGAGGCGTGTGTACGCGAGTCCGATACTGTGGGGAGGCTGGGCGGAGATGAGTTTACGGTGCTGCTGAGCCAACTTAATGGAGTTGGTGATGTGGAACGCCTAGCTGGCCAGCTTCTTGAGCGTCTGGTGGCACCGTACAAACTTGGAGAAGAGTTGGTTTACTCTTCTGCCAGTATCGGTATCTCTATCTACCCTGATGATACAACCCAGCCATCACAATTGATGCAATACGCTGACCGTGCAATGTATGCGGCCAAAGGTCAAGGAAAGGGCAGATTTAGTTTCTTCACCCCATCTTTACAGGCAGATGCACTGAATCGATTACGCTTATCTAGCGAATTGGCTGGCGTTTTGGAGTCTGGGCAGCTCAGAGTTTATTTTCAACCGATTGTTGAGCTATCTACCAATAATATATTTAAAGCTGAAGCACTTTTGAGATGGATTCATCCAGCAAGAGGGATGATTAGCCCGATGACATTCATTCCATTGGCGGAGGAAACTGGACACATCATTCCAATTGGGGAGTGGGTGCTGCACGAATCTGTACGCTGGCTAAAGCGATGGAATCAACTTTCTCATGGTGGTTTCCAAATTAGTGTAAACAAATCACCTATACAGTTTAGAAGTGGTGATAGCGCAGACGTGTTGTGGGTTTCGCACTTGAAAGAAAATGGCCTCAGTGGCAGGAATCTTTGTGTTGAGATTACCGAAAGTTTGTTGTTGAACACAGATGAGACAACTTCTCGCAAGCTTTTCAGCTTCCGAGATGCGGGTATTCAAGTTTCGATTGACGATTTTGGTACGGGTTATTCCTCACTGTCCTACTTGAAGAAGTTTGATATCGACTATTTGAAAATTGACCAGTCCTTCGTTAGGAATATGGCCAGCGATCCGTCGGATTATGCTCTTTGTGAGGCGATAGTGGTGATGGCGCATAAATTAGGTCTTAAAGTGATAGCCGAAGGGGTTGAAACATTAGAGCAGCGCGACCTTCTATTGAAAATAGGGTGCGATTTTGGGCAGGGCTATTACTTTAGCAGACCGATACCTGGGGAAGAGTTGGACTCTATGCTTACACAAAATTCGGGGTACTCTCACTGAAGGTTACCTCAGCGAGAATTATTCAACTCGAATTGACTAACTAGGTTGTTCATTTGATCCGAGGTACTGAGCAGATGGGCCATCATCATCCAAGTCTGGCCGATATCGTTCTTATTGCCCTGCACCAGTTCGGCCAACTGCTCCATTTTCTGGGCTACTTCCATACTGGCCTCCGATTGCTGCCTAGCCGCCAGCGAGATTTGTTGCGATACATCCCTCACCTCGACACTCGCCTCCGATATCTGCGCCAATCCTTGCACGCTCTGCTGCATCTTGCCGACACCCTCGCCCACCTCGCTCACAGCAAGGTTCATTGAATCTACGGCCAACTGAGTAACTGTCTGGATCTCGCTAACCATGCCCGTGATGGAAATGGTGCAATTGGTAGTGTGCGTCGCCAAATTGCGTATCTCGTCCGCCACCACGGCGAAACCACGCCCCACCTCACCCGCGCGCGCCGCCTCGATCGCCGCATTCAAAGCCAGCAGATTAGTTTTGTTGGCAATGTCCTTGATCGCCTTGGTGATAGTGCCGATGCGCTGGATGATCTGATCCAGCTCGCCTATGGTCTTACCTGAAGAGCGCACCGCCTCGACCACTTTAGTGTTCGCCTCCATGCTCTGGTTGATACTGGTATTACTACCTACTACCAGTTCACGCGAACTGGCAGCACGCTGCAAAGCATGAGCTGCGCCGTCCGCCACCTCACTCGCCGACTGCGTCAATTCCTCGGTCGTAGCTGCCACCGAAGCTACCTGTTCGGCCTGTTTATTGGAAGCTTGCACCACATCACCCAGCTTGTTGCCCAACGCTACACTCTTCTGCTCAATGAGCAGAGAGGCATCATGGATGGCATTCAGCATCGCCTTCAAATTTATCTGCATCACCGCCAGCGAAATAGAAAGTGCACCAATCTCATCATGGCGATGTGTGTCGATCTCCTCAGTCAGCACCCCCTCAGATAGCATGTCGAAGTGCTGGGTGATTTTCCGCAAGGGCTTGAGGATGGAACCTGCCAGCCATTGGCTGGCAAGCAAATTCACCAGCAGGCAGAGCAGTGCTCCCCAGATGCTTACCTGCACCACGGACCGGTAATCAGCTTTCGCCACCTCTCGCCGCTGGATACCACGCTGCTCGATATAAGCTTCCAGCGCCGAGGCGTGTTCCTTGGCCTGCTCGTACAGGGGCGCGACCACCTTCAGCATGATCTCGTTGGCGCGCGGATAATCGCCCGCCCGCAAGGCGGCCTCTGCCGGAGCCAGCCCCTTCTTGAGATAGTCATCCAGCACTCTGGCATATTCCTCAGCCAGGGCATGGGCTCGGCTATCCTCCTGACGCAGCAGCGCCTCGCCCAACCTGGACAGCTCTGCCGACTTATCGGTAATTTTATTCAAATGTTTACTCAACGGATGCTCATGCAGCGCCGCGTTGCGCGTCCCCGGCTCATGTTGCAAACCCAGCGCGATGTGCTTGTAAGCGCCGTCCATCAGCGCCATCGCGACGTCAATCTGATGCTGCGGGGTTAGATCGTCCCGGTAGGCCATTTCCAATATCTGGTTGCTCTGGGATAGACGGGACAAACCCAGAAATGCCCCTATGACGGTAATCAGCACCGTCAGCGACATAACCAAACCCAAGCGAGTACGGATGCTCAGCAGTTTAAACAGCCTGCTGCCCTTGTCCGAATTGAACGCAGCCCGGCTGGAACTCAGTTGCCGATACAAAGCTTCCGTTTCGTTGATTTTCAATCGAGTCGGCTCTGAACGCACCGACATATACCCCACCGGCTGACCATTTTTCTTGACTGGCACAACGAACGCATCCACCCAGTAAAAGTCACCGTTCTTGGCTCGATTCTTCACCAAACCACGCCACGGCTTCCCTTGTTTGAGATGCCGCCACATATCTTCGAAGGCCTGCGGCGGCATGTCCGGGTGGCGCACCATGTTGTGATTGCTGCCCAGC
The DNA here is from genome assembly GCF_000974685.2 of Ferriphaselus amnicola. Lineage (NCBI taxonomy): Bacteria > Pseudomonadati > Pseudomonadota > Betaproteobacteria > Nitrosomonadales > Gallionellaceae > Ferriphaselus > Ferriphaselus amnicola. The sequence goes on along the minus strand of NZ_AP018738.1, from coordinate 179,496 downwards.
AACTCATCACGCTCGAAACCGCTAATCTCGATGAATGCATCATTGACGTAGCTGATTGCACCTTTCAGATCAGTCTTGGATACCAGATACTTTCCGGTAGGAAAGGCAATCTCGTTTCGAGTGACAGGTTGGTTGTTCTTCATTTTTCTGGTTATCCAATTTCGCTCAAGTAGTAGATGTCCTAATTCTCTGTATCGGAAGATCCTCAACATTCTTTATGACGGCCTTTCTGGCTGCGCGTACAGTTTCGTGGTTTACTTTACGGATCAGTGAAGTAGTCTGACTTGCGTGCGACCAGACTGACGATGGCCTGTTGTGGTTCTTGCAGATAATTGTGCAACCCCTGTCGCCGATCCGGCTACGCCCTTCGACGATGGGTGAGCGTGCCTCGAAGAATTTCCGGTTGGAGATAACGCCTCGCCGGTCATGCTTGCCGTAACTGATTTCCAGCCCAAAGTTGTTGGACAATGCGTCGATCAGGGCACTGATCCGCAAGGCAAAGCCATCACCGAAGACAAGCATGGACTTGCCCGCGCCGTTCGCCAAGGATGGGTGGCACGAAAATCCAGCGAAGCTGGACGCTGTATTGCGGGGCTGGGATAGCACGCCCCCCCACGTTTCGAATTTCGACATTTCCATTTGCAAGTGCCTGACTGTTTGGTTTTATCTGGCTCGAAGTAGCTGTTCAAATTCTGCCAAGGGCAGCGGCTTACCAAACAAATAACCTTGGTAATTGGTACACCCCTTGCGCGCCAGCAAGTGCCTCTGCTCCTCGACTTCCACACCTTCAGCGATGATGTCCAGATCCAGACTGCTCGCCATGGCGATAATGGTACGAACAATGGCTCGATCAAACTCATCGTGCAGAATACCGCGCACGAAGGACTGATCGATTTTGAGTTGATCCAGTGGCAAGCGCTTGATATTGGACAGCGAGGAATAACCTGTACCGAAGTCATCCATGGAGAATTTCACTCCCAGCGACTTAAGCTGACTCATCGTGCTGATGGTAGAGTCAACATTGTCCGCAATCATGCTTTCGGTAATTTCCAGTTTAAGATGTGCGGGATTAATACCACTCTGCTCAAGCAGCTCTTTGACTTGCCACACAAACATCGTTTCCCTGAGTTGCCGCACACTCACGTTGACCGAAAGTACCAAATCACGGGTGAGCGCATTGGATTCCCATTGCTTAAGCTGGGCACAAGCCGTTTGCAGCACCCAATACCCAATCGGCACAATCAAACCGGACTCCTCTGCAACCGGAATAAACTGGAGTGGCGAGATCACTCCCATCTCAGGATGTATCCAGCGCAGCAGGGCTTCCGCACCAATTGACTGATGGTCTTGGTTCACCTGTACTTGGTAATAGAGCTGCAATTGTTGCCTAGCTAGTGCCAGATGCAGCCCCTGCTCCAGTTGGTTTCGTGCATTCAGTACCGCTCGTGTCAACGGATCATAGAAACGCACAGCGTTACGCCCGGCACTCTTTGCCTGATACATCGCAATGTCGGCTTGCTTGATGAGTTCATGTACATCAACCGAATGGTCGCAATACATGGCTACACCGATACTTGGCGTACTGTGATGCTCGTCGTCACTCAACGAGTAAGGCCGGCCCAATTCGCATAGTATTTTTTCCGCCACTCGCTCGGCATGAGCCGCTGCCTCGTTATGTGAGGTACTAAGATTCTCCAGCAGCAATACGAATTCATCTCCTCCTAATCGCGCCACAGTGTCCTCTTCACGCACACACGACTTAAGGCGAACCGCCACTTCGACTAATAACAAATCACCCACTGCGTGACCTTTGGTATCGTTGAGCGATTTAAAGTTATCTAAGTCAATAAACACAACAGCACCATGTTTGGCGTTGCGGATATTGGCTGACAGGGAATGCTGTAACCGATCCATCAGCAAGCGTCGATTGGGCAACTGGGTAAGCGGATCGTAATAAGCCAGTTGCTGAATGTCTTGTTCTGATTTCTTGCGTGCCGTGATGTCTGTACGTATCGCGATATATTGGTAGGGCTTGCCGTGCTCATCCTTGAACGGCACCACGGTCATGTCCAACCAGTAAAGACTGCCGTCCTTGGCGCGATTGCAAACCTCGTTATGCCAAACGTTACCGTGCGTAATTACTCGAAACATCTCCTTGAAGAATTCTTTGGGGTGGTGCCCGGACTTAAGTAGGCGGTGATTATTCCCCAGCAACTCTTCGCTAGAATACTGGCTGATCTGACAAAACCGATCATTCACATAAATGATCGTGCCAGTGACATCGGTAATGGAAACGATTGCGTGCTCGTCCAAGGCCAGTTTCTGCAATTGCAATTCCATCATCGCTCGCCGCGACTTTTCCTCGCTTTCTTGCAGCATTTTTTGTGACTCTTTGCTGGCAAGCAAATTGGCTCGAATCTGTTGATTCAGTATTTCCAACTCCTGAGTGCGCTCGGTGACGCGGGCTTCCAGATGTTGATAGATGGAATCAAGATTGCTCGACATTCGATTGAATGAGTTGGCGATCACACCAAACTCGTCTTGGGATTCAATCTTGATAGGATGGCTGAAATCCTGAGTGCGCTCAATCTCCTCGATGGCCTGCTGGAGCTTGAGTATTGGGTGAATGATGGCTCGGTCTTGCAAACGCAGGTATAGGTAAATCGCCAAGATACTAATCACCAGCAACATACCCAACTGTTCCGCGAACATGATCCACATCGGCATCAGCAACTCATTCGCATCCTGTTCCACCACCAATGTCCAACTGGAATCATAGAACGGCATAGAAGCACCAATCTTCTGCTTACCATCCACGCCAGTGTAGAAACCCATCGCCTCGCGGCAACCCGTGGTGCATTTAGCATTAGTCGCATATACCCCGCCCTTACTGCAAATCACTCCAGCTTGTTGCAGGGTGGTACGCCAGGGCAGCTCACTGCCCTGCCCTTTCAGGAACTGACCGGGGCGAGCGTGCGACTCGGTAATCAGCAGATTTTCTTTGTTAACGATGTAGTAATCGAAACTCTTGCCCACCCCAGCGAGGTAATACGCTCCCATATCGCCTGCCAGATTGCCTATCTCGCCACTCACGATATTGCTCAACATACGAGCATCGGCATGCACGTAAAGCATGCCTGCGCCCACGGGGGCGGCAAAGGTAAGCACAGGTACGGTGCCGTCGTACCACGGATCGGAATAGCCCGATCGAGTGTCGATCTGCTTAGTCCAAGCGGCACCTTCGCGCTTAGGATCGGAGGAAATCCGAATGACTCCATCCGTTACATAATCAATGGCGTGATACACCGCCCAAGTGGGAATCTTGCGCGTACCCGCGATGATCTCGTCTTTGAACGGATGCTCATCCAACCGGAATACATCGGTAGCAACGATTTCCTTTAACTGGCTACGCACAGCGGTCTCGTCGGCCTGTGCAACCAGATGAGCGAGCTGCTTGGCGAGCTTCTCATTCTGGTCGATGAAACGAATCACCCCCTGCTGCTTGGCATCAGTAAAGTTCATCAGTCCGCCCAAGGCGGTCTGTACGTTCAGCCAATAACTCTGGTAGGTAAAATAGGCAAAGCCTGCTGTCAGTGAAAGTCCGAACACCCCCGCCGACAGCAGGAAGACCTTCCATTTGATACTCAGGTTACGCCATTTGGCAAACCAACGCCCCGCAGTCATGATTGCCCACCATGTGGCGGACGCTGTTGCAGCAAGGTTTCAAATGCTGCAACCTGCATCGGTCGGCTGTAGTGGTAACCCTGCGCCACTTCACAACCATACTCTGTCAGCATCGACGCCTGACCTGCCGTTTCCACGCCTTCGGCGATCAAACTCATTTTGAGGTTGTGCGCCATGCCAATGATGGTCTTCACCATCTCAGCATCGTCTTCATTCTTGTCCGAATCGCTGACAAATGACCGGTCGATTTTCAGAATATCAATGGGGAAACGACGCAAATAGGACAAGCTGGAATACCCTGTGCCGAAATCGTCCAGCGCCAAGTGAATACCTAACGCTCGTATCTCGTCCAGTACCGTCCCCAAGCCATGGGGATCGAGCAATAGGCTCTCTGTCATCTCGATTTCCAGCAACGACGGGGTCACCCCAGTGTCGTCTAGCGCACCACGCAGTACCTGCAATAACTCCGCCGGACGCATGAATTGTCGTGCGGACACATTAAAACTGACTTTCAACCGCAACCCTTGATCCTGCCATCGCTTAGCTTGTCTGCATACCTCTCGAATTACCCAATCACCAATCTCGATGATAAGGTTGCTATGCTCCGCCACCGGAATAAAGCGAGCCGGCGACACTTGCCCCATGCCCGGATGATTCCAACGAATCAATGCCTCACAGCCAATGACGCGGCCATTGCGCAGATCCACTTGCGGTTGATAATACAGTTCGAATTCTTGGTTCTCCACGGCTTTGCGTAGCAAGCGCTCGATCTTCAGCCGCTCCAACGCCTTTTCCTGCAATTCACTGGTAAAAAAGCGATGCGTGGCACGACCAGACTGTTTGGCCTGATACAGGGCGGCATCGGCATTCTTGAGTAGAGTCACACCATCGCGGCCATCCTGCGGACAAATGCTGATGCCAATGCTTGGCGTAATATGCAATTCATCGTCCCCCGTATGGAAGGGCATACTGATTTCCTGAAGGATTTTATGTGCCACGCCTCCTGCATCCTCCGGCCCTCCAATATCGTTAAGCATGATGACGAATTCATCACCACCGACTCGTGCCAGCGTATCTTCACTGCGAATACATGTAAGCAGGCGCTCAGCCACCTTCCGCAATAGATCATCACCCGCCAGATGACCCAGCGCATCATTCACATCCTTGAAGTGATCCAGATCAAGGTATAGCAGAGCGACCTGCGCATTGCGCCGTGCCGCACTGCTGAGTGCCTGAGCAAGGCGATCTTGTAGTAAGCGACGATTGCTCAGCCCTGTAAGCTGATCGTGATAAGCCAGATGCTCGATCTGCGCCGTCGCCTGCTTTTGTTCGGTAATGTCATGAAACAGTGTTTGAAAGGCCTGACGACCATCGGGCAACTGCACCCGCTGCACTGATACACCCACATCAATCATGCGACCGCTGCGGGTGCGATAACGCGACTCAAAATCATCGCGTCCAGTTTGACTGATCTTTTTCTTGCGCGTCGCAATGGTGGCAGCATCGTCCAACGCCTCAAAATCCCACACATGCAGTTGCAGCAACTCCTCGCTGCTATATTCCAATTGACGTAACGCCTCGTGGTTGTGTGCAATCACTTGGACATTCTCTCCGATCAACAGCACGCCTTCCGGCATTTGTTCGAAGAGGGACTGGTATTGAGACTGTGCAAGCGCGGCTGCTTGCTCCGCATCCTTACGCGTCTGAATATTCTCGATAATGGAAATACCGTAATCTGGGGTGCCATCCTCTTTCCAGATAATGGAAAGCGTCAACGCCACCCAGACGCAGCTTCCATCCTTCCGGATATAACGTTTTTCCGCTTGGAAATAATTGATACGCGCTGCCAGCAATTCACTCAGCGCATCCAAATCACGCTCAATATCATCAGGATGGGTAATACTCCGAAAGGACAATTGCAGCAGCTCTTCTTCGCTGTAGCCCGTGATTTCACACAACTTGTGGTTCACGCGCAACCATCTGCCATTCAGCCCTACATGCGCCATGCCCACCGCCGCCATGTCGAACGTCTGCTGAAACAGTGCACGCTCATGACGCAATTCGCGCAGCATGGCGTAGCGCCGCGACACATCGTGGAACACCATCACCACACCGATCGCCTGTCCATGTTCGTCCAACACCGGTGCAGCAGAATCTTCCACCGCCACGGTGCTGCCATCGGGGCGATGCAGTACCATGCCGTTCGACATCGGTATCGGACGGCCGTCACGCAGCACGATCTCCGCCGGAGACGCCACACGTATTTGATTGTTGGTATCGTAAAGCTGAAATACCTCGCTTAGCGCCTTGCCCCTCGCTGCGGCCTCCGTCCAGCCCATCAGCTTTTGAGCAGTTTCATTGATGGTCTCGATACGCCCTTGCATATCGACGACCAACACCGCATCGCCAATGGACTGATAAATGGCACGTACACGCGCATCACCCGCTCCAATTTTGCGTAACGCTCGGAACGTCAATATAAAAGCTAGTAGCGACAGCAACTGTAAAAGAATTGCTACCCATCCTGCCCCATAGAAGCTCGGCGTGGCACTAAGCGTGACGAATCGGTCATCGGCCTGAGCTTGTAAAGTCGAGCGCCAGCGCTCCAACTCAGCGCGCAATGTCCTATCGCGCCCCATCACTTGCCGATCCACTTCGCGATAGGACAGTGGGTTGGTCGATTTCAGGCTGCGTAAGGCGATGGTGTACTCTTCCACCAAGGACTGCTCTAGGCGTTGCAACTCGGTAACACTTGAAACGGGCACCCCCTCTGCTTGCAGAGTCTCTTGCGCCTGGTGCAACCGATATTTCACTCGATCTGCTGCCAGCATAAATTGCTGCTGGTGCTTGGCAAGTAACACTGGATCGTGCGCACGCAACAGCATGTCTTTCCATTCCTGCGTTTGCCATGCCACATCGGACTCCACTGTAGCCAGCAGATCATTCAAACGCACAATGGCAGCCGTGTCGCGACGTGCCTCGATGCCAAGTTGCTCTATTGCTTGGCCGAACCAATAGCCACCCACTGCCATCGACAACAGTGAAGAACCGAGCACTACCCATAACCAACGGCGAATATACCGCTCACGCTCAATACCGTACCTCAACATACCCCCCCCCCCCCCCCGAGCTACGGGAGGGTTCTATACGTGCGTTTCTACGGCCACTGAAGAGCAATTTAACGCCCCCACCTAGAGAGTTGTGCGCCACTCAAGGTAGATCCATCTAACCAACACCTCCGGACGAACATTCCCAGCACAACAGGCTTGAATCACGTCCGCATATTCAACAAAGATCCGATCAACATACTCGACCGGACAAAAGTGTTCGCATGTCAGGCTGACATAAATCTCATTCGAATATTTTGCAATGTCACTCATAGTGTTATGACTCCCATTAGTTTTAACTGCTTTACGTTGTAATAACACATGACCATCAGAGGTCTTATCTCCCACTGCCATATTCACTCTGGCTCATGGGCGCACAATAACAAAGCGTCTAGCGCCAGCCGCCGTAGCTCCCCCACCCCCTGTTGAACCGCCCGATGCCCCTCCTCCAGTACTTGTGCCACCATTAACACCCGAGTTATCACCACAGGTGTTGGAGCTAGTTGACTTGGCCTCTCCTGACTTACCATCCCCTGAGTTCTTGTGATCATCCATTCCATGAGACTCGTTGCCGTCAGATTTGTGCTCAGAAGATTTGCTATCTTCTGATTTTCTATCCGAAGAACTACGACCATCCATTCCATGGGACTCGCTGCCGTCAGATTTGTGTTCAGAGGATTTGCCATCTTCTGATTTCCTGCCCGAAGCGCTGTGACCATCATCCGAGTGCTCGCTGCCTGCCTCGCGAGGGCTGCTATCAGACTTATGGCTATCAGCCCCCGCGCCACTGCTGCCCATCGAACCACACCCACTTGGATTACTCCGGTGTGCTTTTGCAAACACTAATGTCTTTTTGGGCGGCGGGCTAGCAGCCGAGTGCTCACTCTCGTGCTCTGTTTTCTTATCTTCGGCTTTTCTGGATTCCGTTTTATCGTCCTCTTTCTTCGAGTCCGCCATAGCCGCAGAGGCCATCGAGAGTAACAAAGCCCCAAAAACCACCTTCGCTGTTTTCATTTCCATATACCCTCCACTAAGTTAACAACTACTGATAGGTGCCCACAAACTGACGCAAGTAGCTTTTCGCCTTCCCATACTGTGAAGCCCCCGCACAATACATATCAACAAATCCAGAATTACTCGGGTTCACTTCCAGCTCAAGCCAAACAGCCACTTTTTGCGATGAGATTTCCTTGTCCCACGTACTGGCGCTTTTCGTTAGCCCGCCCGCTGCCGTTTGAATGAACAGCAATGGGCGTATTTGACTGGAAATGAATAGATCGTTAATTCGCATACTCTGGATAGCAACGTCCACCTGCTGCGAACTCAGTGGCGTTGCAATCGTCCCGGCACCTTCACCCACGGCCACCCGACGCACAATCGAGGTGGGGTTACCCGCTTTCGCGTAAAACGCATATCCCAGCGGCAGTGTAGTGGGTGAGGTCGTCAAGTCTTGCCATCCCTCATCTCTGTCTGGCGCTCCGTTGCCATTGATGTCGGCCAGCAGACTATCTACCGAAGCAAACTGTCCGGTGATGCGCCCAATTCCTGCCTCTGCCAGAGTTTGGGCAAGATTAGCATCGCGCATGCTGCCACCAACACGCTTGACCAGCATCGAGCGCTCGAAATAAGCGATCGTCATGCCCGCCACCAGCGCCATCGTCATCATGGCCATCACCAGCGAAAATCCTTGTTGCCGCCACCTCACTGGATCACCTGTCCCAATGGGCTGACGACGACCGTCCTCGGCGTTACCTTCTGCGAGGAGGTGCTTGCAATGCTTACCGTTCCCGCAGTCGATGCCATCCCATACGAGTTGAATACAAATTTTGCCGTTCCTGATACGTTGACTCCCAATGGGAGCGCTGTCCGAATCGCACCCGCCGCACCATTCTGCACCTGCGACAGGACTGAGGTGCTGTCGATGATCACGGTGACGTCACTCGACAGCTCCATCGCGCGTGACCTCGCTACACGTAAAGACTGTGCAATCGTCTGAGTCGTCTGCGAAATCTTGTTATTAGCCATCATATGAGACATGCTGCTAATCGCCATGACAGACATAATCGCGACAATCGCCACCGCAATCATTAGCTCGACCAAAGTAAAACCTTGACTGGTTTTCACAGTACATTCCTTGGAAAAACGACACCACAAACACGCGCAGTGCGATAGTGCAGCAAGGTATCTTTGTCATCAGGATTGATATAGGAGGGATCGGGCGAACGCGTTCGAGTTTCTACACAGATCTCGAATCCGCCGTCTGGGCTAGCGTTTGTCGCTGTCTGCCTAGCACCACCAATGGTAAGCGGCCAAACATCAATATTGGCGATACGCGCTGTCCGCTCTGAAACAACCACTAGACTTTGTACAGGTGCAGCGGGGAGCTCGGCGACCGTCGGCGCAACTGCTAGGGTCATGTTCCCCGAGTTGCCATCCCAAGCAAAACGCACTGCATTATTGCTATAGGGCGAAATATTGTTCGGCCAGATTTTGTACCCAGCAGGCAACACTCCACTAACCGTCACAGCATCATTCTTTTGGGCAAGCTTCCCTGCGGGGTTAGGATTAGTAACACCGGCAGGGTAAGCAATATCGAACTGGGGACAGGCAGTACATACCTCGGCTTGCAACAAAAACTCGGCGAGAATTTTGTACACCACTTGGGCATCCTCTTCAGCCGAGGCCAGGTTATCCTGCTGAATAATCAGTTTCGCATTCGATGACAGCATGGCGCCCGAGGCCAGCGCAACGATAACTCCCAGAGCTAGCCCCACCATAAGCTCCGTAAGGGTAAATCCTCGGCATTGGTTTGGCAGGGGAATGGGCATCAATAACTCACGGTACACAGCGGATTGACCGCCTGCGCCTGCCCAGATTCCTTATAGGGGACATTGAGCGCTATCGTCAACACGGCATGTGCCGGAAGCGCGTTGATACCGACGACATTACCTTGAGTGTCTTCGACACGCTTCAAGGTAATTGGGTATGTTCTGCGGGTTTCAGGTGAGTAGATATTCTTGGGAAAAGCGGCAAGCGAAGCGGCCACCGCGTCACGGCTTTGGTTAGAAATTGCAATCAGAGGCTGCATCGCCTGCATTCCTGCCGTCGTCGCGGCATGTCGCGACGAAGCATCCTTCTGCATGGCCATGCCCATCACTTGGCTACCGACAAAACAAAATGCAGCGATGCCCAAAATCAGCGAAGCAACCATTGCTTCGACAATTGAGAATCCTGCTTGCCCGCTCGCGAGCGAGCGTATCATCTTCGCAGATGGCACTGTATTTCCCTCATTGAGTGTCACAGCCAAAGTCGTCAGCACTTAACCTAGAATCTAGGTTAACCACATAAAATCAGGAGATTTTTTCTTTTCTCGATTGAACCAGACAGGCACGGGGGGGGGGAATACGTGCAAGCACGTAGATAAGAAACATCAAAATAGACTAAGCGACCTAAGTTTTGTGGCCATGAAGCCCGCCAATCTAGCTATCCAACACACACTTATCACCAGCCGGACACACAGCGATAGCATGAACAGTATTTGCCACTTAAATCTGTCGGACTTTTTAATTGATAGTAAGGGCAGCCCACTGGGATAAAACCTGCTCGCAGGTGTATTCCAATGCTCTGAACTCAGGTCAGGGTAATACCAAGTCTGGAGATGGTCCTTAATAAATCGCTCAAGCTAGCAGTATCCAGCTTCGCAAAAATATGTGACCGATGAAGCTCTATGGTTCGATGACTCACTCCCAATTGCGCGCCCATGTCTTTGCAGGACAAACCAGCAATGGAGAGTTTAAGTACCTCAACCTCCCTGTCGGTCAAGTCGCTCAACTTGGCATCAAACAATTTCCGTGCAAGTTGACGCTCTAAATCGATCTCGTGTTTTTGGATGACCTGTTCAATACGACAGACCAACTGCTCACCACTGACCGGCTTGATAAAAAATTCCTCAGCGCCATTTTGCATAGCACTTACTACACGAGGAACATCTGCAAATGCGGTTAAAAAAATAATCGGCAAATCGCTGCAACGCTCAATCAGGGCTCGCTGAACCTGCAACCCGCTGAGTCCCGGCATTCGCATGTCGAGTAAAATGACCCCTTGCCCAGTAGGATTCCGATCCAATAACGCTTCACCGCAGTCGAATGCTTCAACCGCATACCCGGAAATTTTCAGCAAAGTAACCAAGCCCCGCCTAACCGACGCATCGTCATCAACAATGTAAATTGTATGTGCCATGATGTTTCGCGTTCATTGATTCTGAATATTTAGGGAGGGTAAAGTGAAAGGCGGTTTGCTCGCCAACTCGCTCGTACCAAAGCCGCCCACTCCAACTCTCAATCAATACACGACTAATGGCGAGTCCCATACCGCCGCCGCGTTCCTTGGTCGTAAAGAAAGGATCAAACATCTTGTCCACAACACGCTGCAAAATCTCCGGCCCATCATTTAATACCGTGATTACGACAGTTTCTTGCTTAGATGTCACTCTGATTACAATATTACTGGATACGGAACCATTTCCGGCTGACTCCAACGCTTGATAGGCGTTGACCAGTAAATTCCTGAGCACTTTATCAAGTAGCAAACGGTTAGCTACAACCTCCACTTTACAACTCATCCCATCAACTTCAATGCCAGAAAGTACGCCTACTTGTTCCTTCTTAAACTTACGCAAGATTTCATGGATGGTGTCAACGATTTCAAACGACTGATCGGCTGTAGCGTGGTGATGCATACTGGCCATCAGATCGCGCAGAATGTCACCTGCACGTTTGATTTCGGCAATGTTGCTTTTCAGCACTTGATTGAGTTTTTCTCGATTAAGGTCTTCTGACTTGCTCAGCCGCAAAGCCGCCTCACTATAGCTTCCAGATGCATTGAGCGGCTGATTCAACTCGTGTGCCAGTGCAAGCATCGTTTGGGCAATAACTTGTTGCTCAATCAAGTTTTCAGATTGCTGATTAAGTCTTTTGACCTCTGCCTCTACCTGTTTAAGTTGCGAGATATTTTCGATCACTGAAATGAAAAAATCCGGTGAGCCGTCGGGCTTACGGCACAGCGAAACAGTAAGCCGAATCCAAACGATATCGCCCGACTTATGGAAATAGCGTTTTTCCATGGAGTAATTGACAATCGTGCCCGCAAGTAGTTGCTCCACATTGGCCAAATCCTGCCCAAGATCATCGGGGTGCGTGATGTCCTGAAAGGTGAGCTTCATCAGTTCATCGTGACTATAGCCCACGATTTGGCAGACTGCGCTGTTGACTCTGACCCATGTACCATCTAGGGCGACGTGTGCAATTCCTACCGCAGCCAGCTCAAAGCTAGACTGAAAGAATGGCACAGCATCTTTGATAAAAATCGATTTAACCCGGCGAGCAACTGCAAGACGAAGACGGGTTAAATCGATCAGTGGATTTTGTTTGTTTGACATGCCTTTCGTCATTTCTGATAACTCATTTGGCAGCTTCATGACCTCCAGCCTCAGTGCTTTTTGATACCTCTGCGGGCCGATTGGATGTTTCAGCCTCGGTTTGCAATACTGCTAGCAGTCCAATGATTTGGTCTTTCAGCTGCAACAGCTGTTCGCTAGCCTGCCGCGCTTCCGCTGCTTTCCCGCCCAGGTACAAACTGACGATCTCGCGCCCGAGTTGATGTACTTTGACGTGTGGAGCCTCGATATTTTTGAACGCAGCCAAGTGACCATAGCGCAAACCACCAATGTCGTAATACCAGCCACCGAAGCGGCAGCGATGATGGTCGGTCAACTCTGCTTCGGTCAGATGCAGCGACTCTCCGTCCAGCAACGCGATAACCTGGCGTACCCAGCGCAGATGATCGTTTTGCGCAACCAACAAGGGAAAGTCAGATTTTCGCCAGTGGGCTTTGCCCCACTGCAACCAAGTAGAATTGGCTCTGTAGTGTTTCAGCCAGTCACCAACAGTCTCAGCAGGCATGGGCTTCGCGATACCATAACCTTGCGCCAGATCGCACCCCAAACTGAGTAGTGCAGTGCCATGCAATTCCGTTTCGACGCCCTCAGCAATCGTGCTGCGATGAAATACTTGTGCCAGCGAAATCGAACCTTCGATAATGGCGGCATCGTTGGGATCTTCCAGCATGGCGCGCACGAACGTCTGGTCAAGCTTGAGTGTATCGGCGGGCAAATGGCGTAGATAAGTCAGCGATGAATAGCCTGTGCCAAAGTCGTCAATGGAGAAAGATACGCCGATTTTCTTGCAGTTAGTCATAATTTGACTCACCAGCTCTAGATTCTCCAGCGAAGCAGTTTCCAGAATTTCAATTTCCAGATAGCTGGGCGGAACCATAGGATGTCGCGATAGTGCTTGACGCAAACGCTCAGCGAAGTCGGCACGCATCAAATGACGGCCATTAATGTTGACGCTGACTTTCTGTAATTCCAGTCCGGCTTGCAGCCAGTGTTCGATTTCAAACAAAGCCTCTTCAATCACCCATTCACCAACACCGAAAATCAAATCGGTATGTTCAATCTGCGGCAGGAATTCAATCGGTGAGAGCAAACCACGCTCTGGATGTTGCCAGCGAATCAACGCTTCAAAACCAACCACATCACCCGTACGCATGTTGACCTTAGGTTGATAGTGCAGCCGGAATTCACGCTCATGCAATGCCAGTCGTAATCGCGCCAGAATCTTTTGCTGACTCTGCACGATTTGGTCAGTGGCTGAATCAAAGAAGTGCAGGCAATTCCGCCCCATCTGCTTGGCTTGATACATCGCCTGATCAGCCTGCCGCAGCAGCAAATCCGAGTCCAGATCATGACTGCCGACTTCGGCTACCGCACCCAGACTCGCGGTAATTTCCAAGGTATGTCCGTTAATCTGATAAGGCAAAGCTAACTGGCTAACGATACGTTCCAATGCTCTCTTAGCTTCCGGCAAATCACCCGCAGAACTGAGTATCAGCACAAACTCATCTCCGCCAATACGAGCAACGGTATCTTCGCCTCGCAGCGCCGACTCAATGCGCCTGGATACCTCAATCAGTAATTGGTCCCCCATTTCGTGTCCGAAATTGTCATTGATCGGTTTGAAATGATCCAGATCAAGGAAGCACACCACCAGCAACTTCTGGTTGCGATAAGAAAACGCAACGGCTTGTTTCAAACGGTCAGTCAGTAAAGCGCGGTTGGGCAAGCCAGTCAAAATATCGTGCCCCGCCATCCAGTGCTCCTTTAGTACCTGCTGGTGCTTTTCAGTAACATCATGGAACACCATCACACAGCCGATCAACTCACCATTAGGCAGAAATATCGGCGCTGCTGAATCTTGGATGTTGTACTCGCTCCCATTGCGCGATAGCAGAATAGAATGATTTGCCAGCTCGACTATGCGCCTCTCCCGCAACACGGTATGAACCGGATTGATAACGCGCATCCGTGAACTTTCATTGATGATGTGCAACACCGTGTCGAGCAGCAAGCCACGCGCTTCGTCAATGCTAATACCGGACAATTGTTCAGCGACAGGATTCATGAAAGTAACTTTGCCCTGTTCGTTGGTGGTGACCACAGCATCCCCGATGCAGGCAAGCGTTACTTCAGCGCGCTCTCTCTCGATCATCAGCAAATCGGCCGCATTGTGCATGTCGATTTTCTGGGATTCAATCTTGCGCATCAGGTCAGCAACAGCCTGACTGACCTCAGCCACCTCATCATTACCCTGTGCTGCTGAACCCAACAAGGCTTCCACTTCTGGCGTAAACGCCGTGTCGTGAGCAAATAAGGTGACAGCCTCCCCTTTGGCTTGAATACGCTTGGCAATACCGGTCAGCCAGCGTCCGAAATAAAACCAGGCCAGCAAAGTTGAGAGCACTGCTACGACAAGCAGCTCTACTAAACTTCGAGAGAAGTTGATGGGAGACTTTTCGACAAAATCGACACCCAGCATGGGCGACGCATTGTCATGATCGTCCCACGGAATACTTACGCTGTAATCCTGTAAGGATGGACTGGATTCTCCCAGTGCTGTTGGGCCAGCAGAGCTAGCAACCACTTTATCTTGCCAGACGAGGCGCAATCCAACATCAGGAAAGGTGTTGTGGAACAGCACGGCATTGTCGAGCAAAGAGAAAAAACAAGCTGTCCCCATACCTTCGTCAGCACCCAACCAGACCGGTTGAAGGTAGAGGTGGTAAAGGCGTTGGTTATGAGCATCGAAATACCAGCGCGAGGCCGAGTCTTTGGGGATCGATGGCATGTCTGCATCAACACCATAACTGGCAATCAATTTGTGGTCGGCGCTGTAGATTTGGACAATCTGGAAGGCTGTCGAGCCACCTAGAGACGTAAAATGGGCATTCAACCGGACTTGTCGGCTGCTGGGATTATCAAGCAAATGCTCGTTTTCAAAATGGACTTTATTACGCTGTGCGATCTTTTCCTTGTTGTCTTCCAATTGATCAATACGCACACGCAAATACTCCAGCGCATCCTGTTTTTTCGATAACAGCAAATGCCGATTGAAATCTGCGTAAAGAAATCCAACCGTGAGCGCTAGGGCAAGCGACACCAGTAACCAAAGTACGGCCAAGCGCCTTAGCGTACGTGACACAATGCCTTTGCGAATATTCATCGATTCAGTCCTTACGGCCTGCCCAGCGATCATCGACCGTCTCCCGGAGCAAACGCTCCGAGGCCGTCAGATCACCACTGGATGCTGAAAAGAACTGTGCAGTTTGCTGAAGTTGCGCATCGGAGAAGCGTCCGTCTCGGCTATAGAGTCGAGGATATTGCTTAAGGGCGGCCAGTAGTGCTGCTTTTTCAGATGCGTCTGAAATTTGCAGAGTTTCGACGATTTTCTCAGGCGGATTGGTAGCCATCCAGCGCAACGTGCGTTGCAGAATCGCCACCATGGTGGCGACCTTTTCGGGTGTCTGGCTGATAACATCAGCATGTGTGTTCAGTGTCGCATGCAGAAAGCTGGCACCAGGAATATTTTTCGTGGTGCGACCATCAGCTAAATTAGCCAGCGCGAAAACCTGCCCAGAACTTTGCAGTCGCGAGGCAAAGGGCTCGTCACCCATTAGCGCATCAGCCTGTTTGCTCAGCATCAGGGAGGATTGCGTATCCCAACTTTGACCAGCAGCAATGATGCGCACGTCATTCGTACCGACACCATTCGACTTGAGCATAATTTCGAGCAATTGCTGCGAAGTAGTTTTGCTGCCCAAGGTGCTAGTATTGACACCAATCACGCGCCCTTTGAGGTCACGAATAGTTTTGACTTTCCGGTTCAAGTCGCTGCGTACCATGAGGATGAACAACGGCAAATCATTGACTGCCGCCAGCGCCACAACCTTCCGCTGGTGTTGGCGTTGCGACAGGACGGCAGGCAGTCCCGCAACGGCAAAATCGCTATTGCGTCCCAACAGCTCCTCCAGCGCAATAGCGCCCCCAGTGGCATAAATCAGACGGACATCGGCATTTTCAGCACGATCTGCTCCGATCTTATGGATCAGTTCGATGGGGAGATACGAGATATTGCCAGGTCCTGGCACGCTGACAACCAAACTCAACGGAGCCGCCTGACTGCCTGAAAGGTACGAAAACCAAGCTAACCCCGCCACGCACCAAGCTATTTTGCGAAGAAGATCAACCTGCATTTCCACCTCCTGATAATTGCGCGCTGCCTTCAGAAACCTCGACTCTCTACGAGCCAGATTCTACACCTGCTGCAAATCGAGGCTCATAACCGAATGTTTTGTCATTTTGACTTTGCGACTCCAAATGTATTGCGCAATTAACCTTTAGAAATAAGTGTAAAAACGGTCTTTATGCCATTACTCAAGAATCGCGTCGATATGAGCCTCACGCTTTACCCACTCCCGAGCTTCCTCTAGGGTTGCGCAGAGCTTACGCCTTAAAATCGATCCTTCTATCGCTTTCAGAATGTTAATAATATTCTGATTGTCAGTAACCGATGCTAGAACAATGCGCGGATTACTGTAGGACGCGCCATTCCAATACGCAGCATGTATCACAATTTGTGATGGAGTAACGTCATAATTGTCAACCCGAGAGTATTCACTAACACCGAACCGAATGTTGTCAAATTGACTACTGGTGTGAATCTCATTCATTGCCGACATGATGTCATCGGAAGTAACCGTTCCGTAGTACCGTATAAGGAAACCCTTAGACTCCCAGCTCAGTTTATATCCCAAATCGTCCCCCTGTGGTCGTTGCGATTCTGACTTGCCAACTTATGGATGCCCATAGTTTTCTCGCCGAAGGATAGCAATAGATTGCATTGCATGTCCACATATCCTCTGCCTTGCCAAAGATATGTCCGTTCCAGCGGTCAAGTCAGCACCAACTACCGAAGAAGTTCCTGCACTTCTATGGAAAAGCCGAAGTTAGATTCTTTAACCCTGCCACAAGCGGTCGATAGCCTATCTTCATATTTCATGCACGAGCATTTCTCGTAACACATAGAGGCATGTGAAATGCTGAAGATTGAACTGATGCCAATTGTGCGGGTGCAGGGTCGCAAAGCCCTGCCCTGCCGGAGGCGGTTTGTCGGGTGCCTACTGCCCAAGGGCAGTAGGGCGAAGGCGACGAGCCGAAGCTCCCAAAGCGCAAGCGGAGGGGCTGGGGGAGCCATTCAATATGAGCGTGCCCCAGCACGATCAAGGGCGCCCCAGCGACCGGTATTGAATGGGGGCGAAGCCCCGCGACCGACGTCCGCAAGGATGCCCTTTAGGGCACCTCACCTTCAAGGTGAGGCGGAGGGTCAAGAGGAGCAGGCTTGCCGAAGCCTCTTGACCCTCCGCCTCACGGTACGTGAAAGGAGGTCGCGCTATGCTTCATCGCGTGGATCGGCGTCCAGCCGATCAACACTGACAGAGCCCGACCCTAGTCGGGTTTGCATAGCAAATCAGTGTGTTAGCGAAAACATGCTTTTGAATCTCTCCCGACGACAAATGTCGGGACGGTGAATCAGCTATGACGACACCAAAGAAGGCACAAATGCAGGGAGATATGACGGTGGATAAGACTCCAACCCGTCATATCCCCTGTTACATCCACCGCCATATCAATCTCAGTGATCGTACTCAGGCAAATACGACCACATGAGTTCGTGCACTGGCTTTTTCCCTACACTCACAGGTTCAATTTGAACCGAAGTTGGTGAAGGGAGTGACTCAATGGCTGCCACCCAAAAGCGTTTCGGGCGCTCATCCTGCTGAGCATAGTAATGATCGTTGTCCATCACTTGGGGAGCTTTAGAGCACTGCAACGCGCTTAGGAGCAATCGACCAAAACCAGACAATTGATGCCTTGGTACAAGATACAAAACTCGATCATACGCACCCCGTCTCTCCACTGCGTCGAGGTGATGTTGCACAATCATCGCCATCCTATCCTTGGCCTTCGGCGTCAGCTCAACTTCGATCGCCCAGGTTTCATCCGGATAGAGCTTGAGGTCAGATCCGGCCTTCAACAATAAATCCGGTCGATGTTTCAATGGCGGATTCATCCCCCGAATTGCCGGCTCGTTCAGCACAACATGCTTATCGCTCATCCGCTGAAGAATAATCCGAATTTGCTGTGTCTCTAGGTAATGAGCCGCAAATTCCGATTTGCACTTCCCTGCCTCGAATGTCCGGGGATTTGTCACAGCACAAGCGGCCTTAATCCCTGCTGCTGAAATTCCGAAGAGATGCGTCTGCCGACCTGCGAGCATCACGACATCCTTAACCAGCATCCCTTGACCTAGTAATCGGCTAAGTTGCCGACGCGCGACTGATTCACTGATGTCGAGCAGATCCATGACGTTAGAGATGTTAGTGAATCTCTCGTGATCAGCCAGAAACTCCAGGATGAGTTGCGATTTCTCATTTGCCCGCTCAATCCGCGTCGCCCAGCTCAACCAGGGCAGATTTGTCCCGGGCAATTTATATTCCTCATACATTGCGACCTCCGATGGAGGAATGAACATGACTAAGTTTGACTCTTATCGAGTCTAGGATGTGATGCAGAGTGTTCATATTGAACCTTTCGATCAAATCTGTCCGTCGAAAGGTGGGCTAGCAGGACCAATATATCCCTTGGAGTAATTTTTATCAACCCATTGTTTATTATTATATGTTTTTCATTTCTTACAAGAATAGAACCCCCTGAGTTCAGCCTTCCACAGGGAGAGTGCTAGCCCACCCGTTTGCCTTAAGGCGCACGATATGTCTCCGCATCACTTATGAAGATTATTGAGGAGCAGTTGAGTGGCTTGGTAAGCCACTAGGGATGTTTTGTTCTCCGTTTCACTATTTTTTCAAACCCAAGAAATGCCCCTTCGAATTCCAATCATGATTGCCAGTGTGAAATCGAATCATCCGACTATTTCTTCCTAAGCGATGCAATGCATTTCCTACGTATCCGACCCTTCGGAGCCTCTGTGCTTGCCTCGGGGTGGATGGGTGACTCGCGCTCACCCCCTCCTGACTTAAAGTCAGGTTGGTGGGTAGGGAAGAGCTTGCCATAAACAACACAACGATATGATTATATGAATAATAATCATTGATATAAAACAATTAAACGATTTTACTACGGTCATCTTCATGATTTTGTAGGTGCCAAAATGTCCCAATCAACTCCACTCATCAATTGCTTCGTACACACGAAGAAGCACACCTTCATGCAGCGAGTGCATCTCAGTGCGCAGCTCCCATCCGGCAGGACAAGGGGGAGGAAGTTACGGCCGGTGGCATCTCAAAGACACCACTTTCAAACCAAGTGAGCTGACACACCCTATGGCTTGCGCCCCTAATCCATTGCCTTTCACGACCTTCAATTTATGGGAGGCCGCAAATTATTTGAGGATGCATCCAGAAGAGTTGCGCCGTAGAGCAAAGCTTGGCGAAATTCCTGGAGCCAAAGTGGGCAAGTGCTGGGTATTTATTCTGCAAGACCTTGTCGAGCACATCCGTTCACTTTATCCTTCCAAGCGGCAGGAAGTGCGAGTGACGTCGAACCGAAAGGAATTAACATGTCACTCACAAAACGAGGAAGTATTTGGTGGATCATCTTCACCTCGCCGTCAGGCGACCGTATTAGATGTTCTTCTGGAACAACCGAAAAAGCCAAGGCTCAAGAACTCCATGACCAAATGAAAGCTGAAGCATGGCGAGTAATCAGACTGGGAGAAAAGCCGAGTTATACGTGGGATGAGGCGGGGGTAAAGTTTTTGCTGGAAACCCAACACAAGGCAAGTCATCGAGATGACAAAGCTAAGCTGGGGTGGCTACAGCAATTTCTTCGGAATAAACCTCTTCAAGAGATTGATCGTGAGTTGATTGCCAAAATTGCGCAGAGGAAGGTTGCGGAAGCATCTACCTCCACAGCGAATCGTTATTTGGCACTGATTCGAACTATCCTGAGAAAAGCCTGCCACGAATGGGAGTGGATCGACAAGGTACCGAAGATTCGAGCTTATCCTGAACCCAAACGTCGCATCAGATGGTTGCCTCCTGAACAGGTGGCTGTTTTGATGAAAGAGCTACCCGAACACCTAAGGGATGTTGTGGTGTTCTCATTATCAACAGGATTGCGGCAGGGGAATGTGCTGAAGTTAGAGTGGAGCCAAGTTGATTTGGATTTGAAGCTTGCCTGGATACATGCCGATCAGGCAAAAGCCAGAAAGGCGATTTCCGTTCCACTGAACTCGACTGCTATGGGGGCGTTGCTAAGACAAGCTGGAAAGCATCCGGTGAGAGTTTTCACCTATTGCGGCAAGCCTCTTGTGACAGCGAACTCCAGAGCGTGGCGAAAAGCCTTAGAGCGTTCCGGCATTACAGACTTTCGCTGGCACGATTTAAGGCACACTTGGGCTTCGTGGCTTGCGCAGAGCGGAGTACCAATGAATGTATTGCAAGAGTTGGGGGGATGGGCGTCTTACGAGATGGTTCGTAAGTATGCTCACCTGTCGCCGGCACAACTGGGGGTCCACGCCGAGAAGGTATCAGAGAGGTTTTCTGACACAATTTTGGCACAATCCACTAAATAAAAATGGCCTGCATCACTGCAAGCCATTGATTTTTGGTGGCGAATCCCCGATTCGAACGGGGGACCTGCGGATTATGATTCCGTCGCTCTAACCGGCTGAGCTAATTCGCCATTTTGGAGGCGGCGATTTTCCATACTTCACGTATGTTTGTCAATTCAAAATCACTGCAAAACCGATGAACTAATGCGCTGCCTCCCAGTTTTTTCCCATTCCGACGCTTACAGCCAAGGGAACTTGCAGATTTGCGACACCGCACATCAGCTCGGGAAGCATTTCGCTTACCTTGGCGAGCTCGTCGTCGGGAACTTCAAGGACGAGCTCATCGTGAACTTGCATGATCAGGCGTGTATGGCAGCGCTGTTCTTCCAGCCATCGCTGAACTGCGATCATCGCAAGTTTGATCAAGTCGGCTGCCGTACCCTGCATAGGCGCGTTGATGGCGGCACGCTCAGCGGCTTGGCGGCGCATTCCATTCGCCCCATTGATTTCGGGCAGCCAGAGGCGACGACCAAAGACGGTTTCGACATAACCCTGCTGTTTGGCTTGTATGCGAGTGCGCTGCATATAGTCCGCCACACCTGGATAGCGGGCAAAATATCGATCCATATATGCTTGAGCTGCTGAGCGTTCAATATTGAGCTGGCTGGCCAAGCCAAATGCTGACATGCCGTAGATCAAGCCAAAGTTGATGACTTTAGCGTAACGACGTTGTTCGTTGCTTACGAGCTCAGGAGAAACACCGAAGACTTCTGCGGCGGTAGCGCGGTGGATATCCTGCCCTTGCGAGAACGCTTCCAACAGGCCCGAGTCGCCGGAGAGGTGGGCCATGATACGCAGTTCGATTTGTGAGTAGTCGGCGGAAATAATATGGCTGCCGGGTGACGCTATGAATGCCTCACGAATACGACGCCCTTCCGCCGTGCGCACAGGGATATTTTGTAGATTTGGATCGCTAGAAGCGAGTCGCCCCGTAACAGCGACGGCCTGAGAATAGCTGGTGTGCACCCGCCCGGTACGGGGATTCACCATTTGCGGCAGTTTGTCTGTATAGGTGGATTTAAGTTTAGCTAGGCTGCGATACTCCAGCAGGATCTTGGGCAATGGATAATCCAAGGCCAACTCCTGTAGCACTTCCTCGTCGGTGGAGGGTGTGCCGCTAGGTGTCTTTTTCTTGACGGGCAACTTGAGCTTATCGAACAGGATCTCCTGAATTTGCTTGGGCGAATTGAGGTTAAATGGCTGGCCAGCGGCCTCATATGCCTGAGATTCTAGGGCGAGCAATTTCTCGCCAAGCTCGCGACTCTGAACATTCAGCAACCTTGCATCCAACAACACACCATTCCTCTCCATGACATACAATACCTCCCGACTAGGCAGCTCGATCTCACGATAGATGTGAGCAAGCCCGCCCTCTAGTTGAGGGGAGAGTACGTGATGCAACTGCAAGGTAATGTCAGCATCCTCAGCCGCATATCGCGTAGCCGTTTCGAGATCGACCTGATTGAAGCCTATCTGCTTCGCCCCTTTTCCAGCCACTTCGGCATAGCTGATGGTCTTGACGCCTAAGTGGCGCAGAGCCAGATCGTCCATGTTATGTGGTTTGTGACTTTCCAAAACATACGACTCCAGCAAGGTATCTTCTGCAACTCCTGCGAGCGCGATTCCGTGGTTGGCAAAAATATGCTGATCGTACTTAAGGTTCTGCCCCACTTTTTTGTGACTTGGGTTTTCTAGCCAAGGCTTAAGTGTTGAAAGCGCCAAGTCAAAATCAAGTTGATCGGGTGCGCCGGGGTAAGTGTGGGCGAGCGGAAGATAGGCTGCATGGTGGGGCTCTACGGCAAACGAGATGCCAACGAGCCGCGCGCTCATTGCATCGAGCCCCGTGGTTTCTGTATCGACCGACACCAGATCGGCTTGGGTTAGCTTAGCTAGCCAAGACTGTAACTGTTCCATGCTCAAGATGGCTTCGTAACACCCCGAGGAGGAAACGGGCGCTATAGCATTACTATCGTGTGGGCTTGCGGCTGGCGGCGTGACAGCAGCGCTAGTCAATGAAACGGATTCTATGTCACGCAACCAGCTCTTTAGGCCGAATCGCTCGAAGAATTCTTTGAGTTGTTGCGTATCTTGCTGAGGTGCAGCCAAGTCGTCAAAGTGGTTAGGCAGCGCCACATCGCACTTGACCGTAAGTAAGCGCTTAGCTTGCGGTAGCCACTCAAGCGCGTTACGTAGATTCTCGCCCACCACGCCGCTGATCTCGCCTGCATGTGTGGTGACTCCATCCAGCGTACCGTACTGAGTCAGCCACTTCACGGCCGTTTTGGGCCCACACTTACTCACCCCTGGCACGTTATCCACGGCATCGCCGGTGAGCGTCAAATAATCTACGATGCGCTCCGGCGGCACCCCGAATTTGGCCGTGACTCCGGCCTCGTCAAGGATCTCGTTAGTCATCGTGTTGACCAATCTGACTTGCGGATTGACCAGTTGCGCGAGATCCTTATCTCCCGTTGAGATCGTGCATTGCACACCCGCTTCTGCCGCCTGACTGGAAAGCGTACCGATCACATCATCAGCCTCGACTCCATCGATCATCAGAATATTCCAGCCTGAAGCGGCAACGACTTGAAGTAACGGTTCGATCTGGCTACGCAAATCGTCTGGCATCGGCGGGCGCTGCGCTTTGTACGCCGGATACCAATCATCGCGGAAGGTTTTACCCTTCGCATCGAACACGCAGGCGCTATAATCCGACGGGTAGTCAGCACGTAGGCGGCGTAACATGCTGAGTACACCGTAAATCGCCCCCGTTGGCTCGCCGCTTGGGCTGCGCAGATCGGGCATGGCGTGGAAAGCGCGGTACAGGTAAGAAGACCCGTCCACCAACAGCAGAGTTTTCATCTTTAGACCATAGGTTATGAAATGAGCGACCAGTCCAAACTGCCCGTATCCAAACTGTCAGACATGACCAGTTCAAAGGAGGCATGGCGTGTCTTTGGCATTATGTCAGAATTCGTCGCTGCCACTGAGCGACTCAGCGCGATCCAGCCTGCGGTCAGCATCTTCGGCAGTGCGCGCACCAAGCCTGACCACCCGTATTATCGAATCACCGAAGAAATTGCCCGACTGTTGTCGGATGCTGGATTTGCAGTGATTTCCGGTGGCGGCCCCGGAATCATGGAAGCAGCCAATAAAGGGGCCTTTTACGGACGCTCCCCCAGCGTAGGCTTGAATATCCAGCTACCGCACGAGCAGCACACCAACCCATATCAAAACGTCAGCCATACCTTCCAGCACTTCTTCTCACGCAAAGTGATGTTCGTGAAATTTGCCAGTGCCTATGTAGTCATGCCGGGTGGCTTTGGCACTTTGGATGAGCTGATGGAGGCGTTGACACTGGTTCAAACAGGCAAGACTCGTCGGATTCCTATTATCCTCGTCGGCAGCGGATTCTGGAGAGGCATGCTGGACTGGATTCGCAACACGCTCTTGACCGAGGGAATGATCCATTCCGACGATTTGGATCTAGTGCAACTGATCGATGAACCAGAGGCCGTAGTCAGTGCGATTTTCAAACACTACGAAACGCGCGGCTTCGAGCCTTCAGCCGCCGAGCGCGAAATGCAGCTCAACCTATAACGGCATCAGCTAAAATACGGCCAAAATCAACTTGGAACCCAACATGCGTCGCTTGACTCTCGTATTGCTCGCCCTCGGACTAAGTGCTTCGGCCTTGGCAGCCGACTCGCGCCCCGCCCCCGATTTAAAGCCCGTGCCGCCTCCCCCCGCGTTCAATGCTGATGAACAGCCTGCGGATGCAGAGCCCGAGGTAACCATCAAAAAAGATGAGGGTCAGGTGGTTGAGGAATATCGTGCTGGCGGTCGTTTGTACATGATTAAAATCACGCCAAAACACGGCAAGCCCTACTATTTGGTGGATGATCGCGGCGATGGCAAATTTGCCCGCCAGGAATCGCTCGATTCCGGCGTTCGCGCACCAAGTTGGACTATCCACCGCTTTTAGTCATGTCTGTATTTACCCGAGTCACCGAGGCGGAGCTGACCGCTTGGCTGAGCGATTATTCGCTCGGCCAATTGCTACAACTTCAAGGCATCGCCTCCGGCATCGAAAATACCAATTATTTCGTTACCACCACGAATGGTCGTTTCGTGCTGACGCTCTTCGAAAAGCTGACTCAGCATGAACTACCGTATTACCTGAACCTGATGGCGCACTTGGCTCGACACGGCATACCCTGCCCCGCCCCTGTAGCGAACCGCAGCGAGCAGTTTTTAGGAGTGCTCAATGGCAAGCCCGCCAGCATTGTCAGTCGCTTGTCGGGAAAATCGCTGATACAACCATCTTCCACACAGTGCGCAGCGATCGGCTCCATGCTGGGCGAGATGCATCTTGCTGGACAAAGTTTTGGGCTGAGCTTAGCCAACCCTCGTGGCGCAGCTTGGCGTGCGGAAACCGCGCAGCAGGTGGGCAAATTTCTGTCTGCGCCAGATGCAAAACTGCTTGCCAGTGAGATCGACTTCCACCGGTCACACGAATTGAGCGAACTGCCTCAGGGCGTCATTCACGCAGATCTCTTCCGCGACAACGTCTTATTTGATGAGAATCGCGTAGGCGGCCTGATCGACTTCTATTTTGCGTGCAACGACGCGCTACTGTACGACGTTGCGATCACCGTGAATGATTGGTGCATGGGTGGCGATGGGGCTCTAGACGAGGCTCGCACTCGCGCCTTACTCACGGCCTATCATGGCGTGCGCCCATTCACGGCTGACGAAGCCGAACTCTGGCCAGTTGCCTTAAGAGTGGCCGCCTTGCGATTCTGGATATCGAGACTGTTCGACCTGCATTTGCCACGACCGGGCGAGATGATCCACGCGCACGATCCAGAGCAATTCAAACGCATTCTGCAACAACACATCGCCAGCGCTGGCAACGCCATCTGGCTGGAGTAATTAAGACATGGACGCACGAAAAGTCGCCGCCTTGCACGGCTGGCAATGGATACGCGAAGGCTGGACTTTGTTTCAGAAAAGCCCTGTGCTGTGGGTAGTGCTGATCGTGGTCGGCCTGACGGGATTGATCGCATTATCCGCCGTGCCCGTCGTCGGTGAACCACTCGCCACCCTACTTTTTCCCGCATTGCTGGCGGGATATATGCAGGGCTGCCGCGCGTTAGAGCGTGGTGAAGAGCTAGAGCTATCTCACTTATTCGCTGGATTTCGGCATCACAGTCAGCAACTGGTCACGCTAGGCGGCGTGAATCTGGTCGGCCAGCTACTGATCTTCGGCGTAATGATGCTGACAGGCGGCGCCTCCCTAGTCAGCCTATTCATGAGCGGCAAGCCGGTCGATGATCCCGCCCTAATTGCTCAAGCTGTGGCAGGAGCCGGTTTTGCCATTGTGATCGGCATCGCACTGTTCACCATACTGCTGATGGCCAGTCAGTTCGCACCTATGCTAGTGACATTTGACCGATCCACGGCATTGCCCTCGCTCAAAGCCAGCTTGCATGCTTGTTTGAACAACATCCTTCCGTTGTCAGTGTATTGCTTGATGTTACTGCCCTTCGCACTGGCAGCCTCAATACCGGCAATGCTAGGCTGGCTAGTGCTGCTGCCCGTGATGGTCACGTCGATGTACGCCGCATACCGCGATTTGTTTGAGTCAGAAGCTAGCGTGACTCTTGTCGCTTAAGTGAAAGCAGCCGCTCCGAATCACGGTAGCGGCTGCTTTGTTTGAACTTCCTTTGGGGCTACTTAGGTCCGCTGATAAACGTCCTCAAAGCGCACGATATCATCCTCGCCCAGATAGCTACCGGTCTGCACTTCGATCAAATAAAGTGGTGTTTCACCGATATTTTCTAGGCGATGCTTAATCCCGACAGGGATATAGATCGACTCGTTGGCATGCAATAAACGATTAGCACGTCCCACAGTAACTTTGGCATTGCCTGCCACGACGATCCAATGCTCTGAACGGTAGTGATGCAGTTGCAAAGACAGCTTTTGTCCAGGATTGACCACGATGCGCTTAACTTGGTAGTTCTTGCCTTGATCGATGCCCTCGTAATATCCCCATGGGCGATAAACGCGGCGATGCACCAGATGCTCAGAACGCTCCGCCTGCTTCAGATACTCCACCGCCTGCTTCACGTTCTGCGAAAAATCCTTGTGCGCGACCAGCACCGCATCCGGCGTTTCCACCACCACCATGTCTTCTAGGCCGATCGCCGTCACCATACGGCTTTCTGCGCGGATGTAAGTATTCTTCGTTTGTGGAGCAAAGATGTCGCCACGCAGGACGTTACCATTGGCATCACCGGGAATCGCGGCGGCCAGCGCATCCCACGAACCTACATCGTCCCAGCCAATATCAGCGGTCACCATCGCTGCGGAGCGTGTGTGTTCCATCACGGCGTAATCAATAGAATCGGATGGCGAAGCGGCAAATGCAGCCTCATCAACCCGACTGAAGTCCAGATCATGCTTGCCGCCGTGCCAAGATGCTTTGGCAGCCGCATATATCGCAGGGGCGAACTTCTCCAGTTCCTGTAGATAGACGGAAGCTTTGAACACAAACATGCCGCTGTTCCAGAAGAACTGGCCAGAGTCCAAGAAACGCTGTGCCGTATCCGCATCTGGCTTCTCGACGAACCGTGCAACAGCATAGCTAGCAGTGGCACCTTCTAGCGCAACCCCGCGCTCGATATAGCCGAAACCAGTAGCTGCGCTGTCTGGAGTAATGCCAAAAGTGACCAACTTATCTTGCTTTGCCAACTCAGCGGCTTGATTGATTGCAGCATGGAAGGCAGCCACGTCCTGAACCAAGTGGTCTGCCGGCAATACCAATAAAGTGGCATCAGCACTTTGTTCGAGCGCGGCAAACGCGGCAATCGCCACAGCAGGCGCCGTGTTGCGACTGACGGGCTCTAATACCAAAGAAAGGGGGGAGATATCGATCTCGCGCAACTGCTCGGCAGCGAGAAAGCGATGCTCGGCATTACATACCACCAATGGCTTAGCTAAGTCGGCCAGCCCAGACAGACGCAACAAAGTCTCTTGAAACAGCGTTTTATCAGTCACTAAGGGTAGAAACTGCTTGGGTAGAGCTGCACGAGACAAAGGCCACAAGCGAGTTCCAGAACCGCCAGATAAAATTATCGGGTAAATCATTGTCGCTTTTCACCACCTCTATTGAAACAATCAAATCCGCCGTAGGAAGACGGGCATCAGGCTTAAGCTCTAGGAAGGGAGTTCAACGTCTTTTGACTCCCCCTCCTAGCCACCATTGTAATATGACCTTCACAGAAGAACATAAGCTCTTTGTAATATCTTTTCCTACATTCAGTAGTAAATTTATGCAGAGCTTAAGCTGATGTAAGCTTGGCGTACTCCAGCGCCAGCCATTTGCTACCTGCGTGCTTGAAATTGACTTGCACCCGCCCTTCCGTGCCATTGCCCTCCAGCCCAGTAATCGTGCCTTCGCCGAACTTCTGGTGGAACACGCGCTGGCCGATGCGCCAAGCGCCTTCCTTGACGGGTGCGGGGGGAGCGGGCGGCAATTTTGTGCTGCCAGCAGCCGGGGGTGAGTAAGCTCTAAACGCGGACGGAGTGCGCTGCGTCAGTCTGGGCGACAGCCATTGCAGCAGCTCATCCGGTAACTCGCGCAGAAAGCTGGACATCATGTTGTAGTTCACCTGCCCGTGCAGCATGCGGCTCTGAGCGAAGGTCAGATACAAGCGGCGGCGTGCGCGGGTCAGCGCCACGTACATCAGGCGGCGCTCCTCATCCAGCCCGCCGTCCTCGTTCTGACTGTTCTGGTGCGGGAACAGGCCTTCTTCCAACCCGGAGATGAACACGCTGTGAAACTCCAGCCCCTTGGCGGCGTGGACGGTCATCAGGTGCAGCGCGTCGCTACCCGCCTCGGCCTGATGCTCGCCCGCCTCCAGCGTGGCGTGGGTGAGGAAAGCGACCAAGCTGTCGTCCTCGTTCTCATGCACGAACAGGGTGGCGGCGTTGAGCAGCTCGTTCAAGTTATCGATACGCTCCTGCGCCTCGTGCTTCTTGGCGCCAGTCTCGTTCTGGTAGTTCGCCATCAGACCGCTGTGCGCCAACACATGATCGACGATCTCGGGCAGCGGCAGGTTTGCAGTGGCGCTACGCATCTCCTCGATCAGTCCGACGAAACCGGTGACCTTGCCGCCCATGCGTGCCGCCGCATCGAACAGCGTGGTGTTGTACTGCTTAGCCGATTCCTGCAATTGCTCGATGCTGCGTGCACCAATACCGCGCGTGGGGAAATTGATGACGCGCAGCAGCGAGTTGTCGTCGTCCTGATTCACCAGCAGCCGCAGATAGGCCAGCGCGTGCTTGATCTCCTGCCGCTCGTAGAAGCGCTGCCCGCCGTACACCCGATAGCTGACACCCGCTGCGACCAGCGCATGTTCCAGCGCGCGCGACTGCGCGTTGGAGCGATACAGCACCGCCATCTCGGACAGCGCCACGCCCTCGCGGTGAAGATGGCGAACCTCATCAGCGATGAAGCGCGCCTCGTCCATGTCGGTCGGCGCTTCGTACACACGCAACGGCTCGCCCTTGTGCTCCGCCGTCCACAACTCCTTGCCGAGGCGGTTGCGGTTGCGGCTGATGAGCGCGTTGGCGGCATCGAGGATGTTGCCGTGCGAGCGGTAGTTCTGCTCAAGCTTGATGACGTTCTCGACATGGAAGTCGCGCAGCAGTTCCTGCATGTTGCCGACGTTGGCACCGCGGAAGGCGTAGATGGACTGGTCGTCGTCGCCCACCGCGAACAGCGCATTGCTCTGCCCGGCCAGCAGCTTCAGCCAGCGGTATTGCAACGGGTTGGTATCCTGAAACTCGTCCACTAGGATATGCTTGAAACGCTCCTGGTAATGCTCGCGCAACTGCTGGTTGCGCGACAGCAGTTCGTAACAACGCAGCAGCAGTTCGGAGAAATCCACCACCCCCTCGCGCTGACACTGCTCGTCGTAAGCGGCAAACACCTCGATCTTGCGGCGCGTATAAGGATCATAAGCCTCCACCTCATGCGCGCGCAGCCCCTGCTCCTTATTGCGGCCAATGAAGTTCTGCAACTCGCGCGGCGGATACTTCTCGTCGTCCACATTGAGTGCCTTCATCACCCGCTTGATGGCGGATTGCTGGTCGGACGAGTCGAGGATCTGGAAGGTCTGCGGCAGATTCGCCTCGCGGTAGTGCGCGCGCAACAAGCGGTTACACAAGCCGTGGAAGGTGCCTATCCACATGCTGCGCGTGTTGATCGGCAGCATCGCAGACAAACGCGCCTGCATCTCTTTCGACGCTTTGTTGGTGAAGGTCACCGCCAGCACACCGCTGGGCGACACCAAGCCGTTACTGATGAGGTAGGCGATGCGGGTAGTGAGTACGCGCGTCTTGCCGCTGCCCGCTCCCGCGAGGATGAGGGCGGATCGCGCAGGCAGTTCGACCGCTGCGCGTTGTTCAGGGTTGAGGCCGGAGAGCAGATCCATCTTGGAGCCTTGCAAATGAAATGGGGAATCAGAAACCTGATTCCCCATCGTCGTGATACAGCCGTGATTACTTCTTTTTGCTTTCGATCAGATCGTGAATGATCGGACCAAGCACCAGTTCCAACGCAAAGTTCATCTTGCCGCCGGGAACCACTAGGGTGTTTGGACGCGACATGAACGAGTCGTGGATCATGCCCAGCATGTAGCTGAAGTCGATACCTTTAGGATCGCTGAAGTGAACGACCACAAAGCTTTCATCTGGAGTCGGAATATCACGGGCGATGAACGGGTTAGAAGTATCTACCGTCGAAACGCGCTGGAAGTTAACGCGGGTACGCGAAAACTGCGGTGTGATGTGATTGATGTAGTCTGGCATACGACGCAGGATGGTATCCACCGTCGCTTCAGCGGAATAGCCACGCTCAGACTTGTCGCGAGCGATCTTCTGGATCCATTCCAAGTTGACGATAGGCACCACGCCCACACCCAGATCGACATAACGGGAAGCGTCGATATCGCCGTGCTTGACCAAGCCATGCAGGCCTTCGTAGAACAGAATATCGGAGCCTTCGCCCACAGTTTCCCATGGAGTGAACTGGCCAGGGCCGAGGTTGGTGCCGAAGCGCGCGTTCAACTCCTTAGCTTCTGCATCGCTGTGGATGTAGTAACGGCGATCACATTTGCCGCTCTCGCCGTAGCTCTTGAACGTCTGCTCGATCTTGTCGAAGTGGTTGGCTTCTGGGCCAAAATGGCTGAACGAATTGTTGCCATTCTTAGCAGCTTCGGCAGATGCAGCGCGGAATGCCATGCGATCCAGACTATGCAAGCTATCGCCCTCGACGACTGCTGCCTCGATCTGCTCACGGCGGAAAATGTTCTCGAACGCACGCTTGACGGTAGTTGTACCAGCACCGGAAGAACCGGTTACAGCGATCACGGGGTGTTTGCGCGACATAGTTTCTCTCCTGAATGTGAAAAAAATTTTGCTGGCGATTCTAACAGAATTATTTAGCAGCCGTTGGCGACTGAGCATCCGCTCGGTCTAGCCGCTATAATGCGCCCTCGCAAACGAAATCGTACTCAGAAATGCAGCCCAACTATCACCCGAAAGACATCGAATCCGCCACTCAACAACAGTGGGATGACTCTCAAGCATTCAAGGCTTCGGAGCAAAGTGACAAGCCCAAGTACTACTGCCTGTCCATGTTCCCGTACCCCTCGGGCAAATTGCACATGGGGCATGTGCGCAACTACACCATCGGCGATGTGCTTTCGCGCTACCACCGCATGAAGGGCTACAACGTGATGCAGCCTATGGGTTGGGACGCATTCGGCTTGCCCGCCGAGAACGCCGCGATGGCGAACAACGTACCGCCCGCCGCGTGGACCTACTCCAACATCGAATACATGAAGCAACAGCTCAAATCATTGGGCTTGGGCGTCGATTGGTCGCGCGAGATCGCCACCAGCAAACCAGATTACTACCGCTGGGAGCAATGGCTGTTCACTCGCCTGTTCGAAATGGGCGTGATCTACAAAAAGACCTCGACGGTGAATTGGGACCCGATCGACAACACCGTGCTGGCCAACGAACAAGTCATCGACGGACGCGGCTGGCGCTCCGGCGCGCTGGTGGAAAAGCGCGAGATCCCGATGTACTTCTTCCGCATCACCCAGTATGCCGAAGAACTGCTGGCCGACCTTGACCAGCTCGACGGCTGGCCCGAGCAGGTCAAGACCATGCAGCGCAACTGGATAGGAAAAAGTTTCGGCGTGCGCTTCGCTTTCCCGTATGGCGACAACGAGAAGCTGTGGGTCTATACCACTCGCGCCGACACCATCATGGGCGTCACCTTCGTCGCCGTGGCTGCCGAGCACCCGCTGGCCTTACAAGCTGCGCAAGGCAATCCCGCGCTGGCCGCTTTCATCGAAGAATGCAAGCAAGGCGGTGTCGCCGAAGCCGACATCGCCACCATGGAAAAGAAGGGCATGGCCACCGGCCTCAAGGTCACCCACCCGCTGACTGGTGAAGAAGTGCCGGTGTGGGTCGGTAACTACGTGCTGATGGGCTACGGCGAGGGCGCGGTGATGGCTGTGCCGGCGCATGACGAGCGGGATTTCGGGTTCGCCAAGAAGTATGACCTGCCGATCAAGCAATCCATTCAAGTCGCGGGCGAGACTTTCTCGATCGATGCGTGGGCAGAGTGGTACGGCAACAAGGAGGGCGGTGTTTGCGTCAACTCGGGCAAATACGATGGCTTGGGCTATGACGCAGCGGTGGATGCCATCGCCGCCGACCTCGCCGCGCTGGGGCTAGGCGAGAAGAAGACCCAATTCCGCCTGCGCGACTGGGGCATCTCGCGCCAGCGCTACTGGGGCTGCCCTATCCCGATCATCCACTGTCCGAGCTGCGGCGACGTGCCGGTGCCGGATGACCAATTGCCGGTGGTATTGCCGGAAGATGTGGTGCCGGACGGTGCGGGTTCGCCGCTGGCCAAGATGCCGTCGTTCTACGAATGCAGCTGCCCCAAGTGCGGCGGCGCGGCGAAGCGCGAGACCGACACCATGGACACCTTCGTGGAATCGTCCTGGTATTTCGCCCGCTACACCAGCCCAGATTGCAGCACCGGCTTAGTCGATGAGCGCGCCCGCCAGTGGTTGCCGGTGGACCAATACATCGGCGGCATCGAGCACGCCATCCTGCATCTGCTGTATGCGCGCTTCTTCAACAAGCTGATGCGCGATGTCGGCGTGTTCGGCGAGGAAGCCAAGGAATCGCGGCGTTTTGACGAGCCGTTCAAAAATCTGCTCACTCAAGGCATGGTCGTCGCCCCAACCTTCTACCGGGAAGAGACCAACGGCAAGAAGCTGTGGATCAACCCGGCTGATGTCGAAGTCGAGCTCGATGCCAAAGCCCGCGCCATCGGCGCCAAGCTAAAATCGGACGGCCTGCCGGTCATCATCGGTGGCACCGAGAAGATGTCCAAGTCCAAGAACAACGGCGTTGATCCGCAGTCCATCATCGACCAATATGGCGCGGATACTGCGCGCCTATTCATGATGTTCGCCGCCCCGCCCGATCAGCAATTGGAATGGTCAGATGCGGGCGTAGATGGCGCGTTCCGCTTCCTAAAGCGGGTGTGGAGTCTGTCGGTCGAATTGAGCGATGGAGCCAAGGCCGCAGCAATCGGCAATCTGTCCGCAGACGATCAAACCTTGCGCCGCGAACTGCACCTAGTGCTGAAACAGGCCAGCTTCGACTTTTCGCGCTTTCAGTTCAATACCGTAGTCTCCGCCGCGATGAAGATACTGAATGCGCTCGATAAAGCAAAAGTAAGCGCTGACCGTGCGGTGCTGGGTGAAGGACTTTCCATCCTGCTGCGCCTACTTTCCCCCATCGCTCCGCACATCACGCAGACGCTGTGGAGCGAGCTGGGCTACGGCGACGACATCTTACAAGCCGCTTGGCCGGAAGTGGACGAGGCCGCGCTGGTGCAGGACGAGATCGAGCTGATGATCCAGATCAACGGCAAGCTGCGCGGCAGCGTCAAGGTTCCGGCTGGCGCAGATAAGGCGACCATCGAGCAAATGGCGTTGGCGACTGACGTGGTGCAGAAGCAGCTCAACGGCGGCGCGGCCAAGAAGGTGATCGTGGTGCCAGGGCGACTCGTCAACGTGGTGGCCTGATCGTGGCTCTGCGCTGGTGGCTCCCGTTACTCGCTCTGCTGTTGTCGGCCTGCGGCTTTCATTTACGTGGGCAAGCCAAGCTGCCGTTCGAGACGCTTTATCTACAAGTTCCGAACGAGTATTCGCCGTTGGCGCAGGAGCTACGTAACAGCTTGGTAAGCAACGGCATTAAGCTCGCGAAAAAATCGGGTGAGGCGCAAGTGGTGTTACAGATCGTCAGAGAACTCCCAGAAAAGAAGATTTTGACACTGGGCGGTAGCGGTCGAGTGCTGGAATACCAGTTGCTCTATAGCGTCTCGTTACGTCTCTATGATCAGCAGCAAAATGACTGGCTGCCCGCACAGGAAATCGTGATCCATCGCGACTTCCCGTGGGATGACACACAAGTGCTGGCTAAGCAACAGGAAGAGGTCCTACTGAACGAGAACATGCGCAGTGACCTAGTGCAGCAGATCATCCGTCGGCTGTCGTTCGCTAAACTGCGCGCACAGGAATGAAACTGACCGCCGACAGCCTGCCGCGTCATCTGGCCGCAGGCCTCAAACCGCTATACGTGATCCACGGTGATGCGCAGTTATTAGCACTGGAAGCTGCAGACAGCATTCGCGCCGCTGCTCGTTCAGCGGGCTACACCGAGCGGGAAGTCTTCACTGCCGACAAAGATTTCCGTTGGGCAGAGCTGCGCAACAGCGCGCAAAGCTTGTCCTTGTTTGCCGACCGCAAGGTGATCGACTTGCGCATCCCCACTGGCAAGCCGGGCACCGAGGGCGGACAGGCGTTGCAGGAACACTGTGCGCAGCTTACGCCGGACGTGCTGACCCTGATTACTTTACCGCGACTGGACAAGTCCGCCTCCAGCAGCAAGTGGTTCACCGCCTTGGAGCAGCACGGCGTGACCATCGCCGCCGATGACATCCCCCGCAACGCTCTTCCCGCATGGATCGCCAATCGCTTGCAGCGGCATGGCCAATCAGCGGACCGCGAAACGCTGGAATTCTTGGCCGATCAGGTGGAAGGCAATCTGCTGGCGGCCTGGCAAGAGATCCAGAAGCTGAGTCTGCTCTATCCCGCAGAAGCGCTGAGCTTCGAGCAGGTCAAGGACGCGGTGATGGACGTGGCACGTTACGACGTGTTCAAACTGGCCGAGGCCATGCTGACCGGCAATTCCGCACGCTACACGCGCATCCTCGACGGCTTGCGCGCGGAAGGCACGGCGACAGTGCTGATCCTGTGGGCGCTGACCGAAGAGGTGCGCACGTTGGTCAAGCTGCTGAGCGGCGTTCAGCGCGGTGGCAATCTGGCCAGTCTGATGAAAGACGCGCGCGTCTGGGGCAATCGGCAAGAGTCGGTAGGAAACGCTGTGCGTCGGATTCGCTTGTCGCAGGCAGAAGTGGCCTTGCGCCATGCGGCGCGACTGGACAAAGTCATCAAGGGCCTACGTTCCGGCGATGTTTGGGACGAGCTACTCCAGCTAGGACTGCGTTTCGCCAAAGCTTGATCATGGAACCTGCACTGATCGTCCTCACCAACCTACCTGATCGAGCCACCGCCGAGCGACTGGCCCATGCGCTCATCACCAGCCGCGCCGCCGCTTGCGTCAATATCCTAGCCGAATGCAGTTCGATCTATCGCTGGCAAGACGCGGTGGAGCAGGCGAACGAGATTCCTCTGCTCATCAAAACCACGGTCGCCGCTTACCCCTGCGTGGAGCAAACGATACGCGAACTCCATCCTTATGAACTTCCCGAGATCGTGGCTGTCCCTGTCGTTGCCGGCTTGCCCGCCTATCTGGCTTGGGTCGCGCAAGAAACCACACCCAATACACTATGAAACTACTGAAGCTCTTTGCATCCTTGATATTGCTATGCGCGGTCAATCTGGCCCACGCTGGCGTATTCGACCGCATCGGCGGCAACAAGTCGGCAACGTTCCTCCCGCCCGATCAGGCGTTTGGACTGGAAGTCAGTAGTTGTGATGAGCGCACGCTGCTCGCCGGTTTTCGCGTCACGCCGGGCTACTATCTGTATCGCAACAAAGTGACGTTCGAGTTAGCGGACGGCAACGGAAAAATCGTGCGCACTACCTTGCCGCCAGGCGAGATCAAGGACGACCCCAACTTCGGCAAGATCGAGGTCTATCACCAGTCGTTCCAAGCCAAGATCGAGCTAGAGAGCGTCAATCTGGCGCAGCCGCTATCCTTGCTGGCGACTTATCAGGGGTG
Organism: Ferriphaselus amnicola; assembly: GCF_000974685.2. NCBI lineage: Bacteria > Pseudomonadati > Pseudomonadota > Betaproteobacteria > Nitrosomonadales > Gallionellaceae > Ferriphaselus > Ferriphaselus amnicola. The sequence continues at coordinate 143,204 of NZ_AP018738.1, read as the reverse complement.
TAGCGAGAACGGCTTGTGCTATCCGCCCATCAATAAAACCGTCATGGTGGGCTTGTCGCAAACCGTGTGTGCCGCTTCGGCTGCCACCGTGGATGAGCCTGCCAATGAGGACGGGCGCATCGCTAAGGTGCTGCAACAAGGCAATTTCTGGTTGGTCATTTCCGTCTTCTTCGGCGCGGGATTGCTGCTGGCATTCACACCATGCGTGTTTCCAATGGTACCGATTTTGTCCGGCATCATCGTCGGTCACGGCCACAAGATCACCCATCGCCATGCCTTCTTCTTGTCGCTGGCTTACGTGCTGGGGATGGCGCTCACTTATGCGGCGGCAGGTGTGGCCGCAGGGTTGTCCGGCGAACTGATCTCGAATGCGCTGCAAACGCCTTGGGTACTAGGCAGTTTCGCGGCACTATTCGTGATTCTGTCTCTGTCCATGTTCGGCCTCTATGAGCTGCAATTGCCTTCGGCATTGCAAAGCCGGCTGACCGAGACCAGCAGCCATCTGCATGGCGGACATTTCGGTGGCGTGTTCGCGATGGGCGCGCTGTCGGCCATTATCATGAGCCCGTGCGTGGCCGCGCCGATGGCGGGGGCATTGCTCTACATCGGCAAAACGCACGATGCGCTGCTGGGTGGCTCCGCCTTGTTTGCCTTGGCACTAGGCATGGGATTGCCGTTACTGTTGATCGGCACATCCGCCGGTGCTTTATTGCCGCGCGCTGGGGCATGGATGGAATCCGTCAAGCGCATTTTCGGTGTGATGATGTTAGGCGTAGCGATCTGGATCGTATCGCCACTATTTTCCATATCGCTCCAAATGGGCTTATGGGCGGCGTTGCTGATCCTATCCGCTATGTTCCTGCGTGTGCTGGATGCCTTGCCGCCCAACGCTTCCGGTTGGCGCAAACTGTGGCGCGGTATAGGCGTGCTGATGTTGATGCTAGGGGCGGCTTATTTGGTGGGAGCACTGTCGGGCGCGCGCGACATCTTCCGCCCTCTGGGGGCATTAGGACATACGCAGGCTGACATACCCACTAGCCTACCGTTCGAGCGAATCAAATCATTGGCTGAGTTGGACGCACGTATCGCTAATGCGCAGGGCAAACGGGTGATGCTGGATTTCTACGCAGACTGGTGTGTGTCGTGCAAGGAGATGGAGCGTTTCACTTTCGCGGATCCGCAAGTGCGTGCCAAGCTCAAAGATACCGTATTGCTTCAGGCCGACGTAACTGCCAACAATGACGACGATAAGGCGCTACTCAAGCGCTACACCCTGTTCGGCCCGCCCGCCAGTTTGTTCTACGATGGGCAAGGCAAGGAGTTGGGCGACTTCCGCGTGACCGGCTTTCAAAACGCAGAGTTATTCCTGCGCTCGCTGGCAGCAGCAGGATTCTGATTCCCCGCGCTAAACGACCGAGGCCAGCGGTGTCAAGTTGGCGGCCTCGGTCAGCAGGAATTGCTCGAATGCCTGCGCCGCCACCGATAAGCGCTTGTTGCGCCGATGAACGATGTGCCAATTACGCACGATAGGGAAACCATCCACGTTCAACACCCGCAACCGATTAGTTTCCAACTCGAGACCGATGCTGTGTTGCGAGATGATGCCCAGCCCCATGCCCGCCTGCACCGACAACTTGATCGCTTCGTTGGTGTCCATCTCCATGTTGTTCGGCAGCGGGATGCGATGACTGGCGAAGTAGCGTTCGGCCACGCTACGCGTACCGGAACCACGTTCACGAAATAGAAAGGTCTCTTGCGCCAGTTGCCTAGGTTTGATGCCTGCACCGTCCGCGAGCGGATGTGTCGGCGTTGCGATTACCACCAGCGGATTCTGCATGAAGGAAATGGCCAGGATATCCGCCCCCTCTGGTGGCAAACCCATGATGGCGAAGTCGGCACGATTCTCGGTGATTTGTTGCAGCACTGCGTCGCGGTTACCCACCAGCAGACTGACCTGTATCCCAGCGTTGCTTTGGATGAATTTGGCGAGCAACTGCGGCATGAAATAGTTCGCCGTACTAACCACAGCGATATTCAAGTGCCCACGCTCCAACCCTTTCATCTCGCTGAACACCAGCTCCATCTCCTGCAGTTGCTCCAGCACGGTTCGGCTGTAATGCAACATTTCTCGTCCTGCTTCAGTGAGAAACAACTTCTTTCCAGCTTGCTCGAACAGCGGCATTCCGATAATCTCCTCAACCTGCTTGATCTGCATGGAAACCGCCGGTTGTGAGAGGTAGAGCTCTTCTGCCGCGCGCGAGTGGTTCAAATGGCGTGCGACGCTTTCAAAGACTTGGAATTGGCGCATGGTAACGGGCAACATGGTCTGAATTCTAGCACAACCATAAATTTGACTTATGGTCTTGATAAAAATATCTGACTGTTATTTATGATAACAAGGCCGTAAAGTTCGAACCGTAGTAGTTACATTCAACGACAAGAGGAGAACACAATGGATCAATCAAATCGTTATGCAAACCTGAACCTGAAAGAAGCGGATCTGATCGCTGGCGGCAAGCACCTGTTGGTTGCCTACAAGCTGATCCCAGCAAAGGGTTATGGCTTTTTGGAAGTGGCTGCTCACGTTGCGGCTGAATCTTCTACCGGTACCAACGTTGAAGTATCCACCACCGATGATTTCACACGTGGTGTGGACGCGCTGGTATATGAAGTTGACGAGACAGCCTTTGGTGATGATCCAGTCAAGGGCGGCGGCTTGTTCAAGGTTGCTTATCCGGTGGAATTGTTTGATCCAAATCTGACTGATGGCACTTACAATATTTCGCACATGTGGTCTCTGATCTTGGGTAACAACCAAGGCATGGGTGACCATCAAGGTTTGCGCATGCTCGACTTCTTGGTACCAGAAATGATGGTCAGGAAGTTTGACGGTCCGTCCGCAAATATCACCAACCTGTGGAAGGTGTTGGGTCGCTCTGAAACCGACGGCGGTTACATCGCTGGCACCATCATCAAGCCTAAGTTGGGTCTGCGTCCTGAGCCATTCGCCAAGGCATGCTACGACTTCTGGTTGGGTGGCGATTTCATCAAGAATGACGAGCCACAAGCTAACCAACCGTTCTGCCCAATGGAAGTGGTTATGCCGAAAGTGGCTGAAGCCATGGATCGTGCTCAACAGGCAACCGGTCAAGCTAAGCTGTTCTCGGCAAACATCACCGCCGATTACTATAAAGAAATGATCCATCGCGGCGACTATGTGCTCAATACGTTCGCTAAATACAACTCTGCTAGCCACGTAGCCTTCCTCGTTGACGGATTCGTGACTGGTCCAGCAGGTGTGACCACTGCTCGCCGTGAGTTCCCAGACACCTTCTTGCACTTCCACCGCGCAGGCCACGGTGCTGTCACTTCCTACAAGTCACCAATGGGTATGGACCCGCTGTGCTACATGAAGCTGGTGCGTCTAATGGGCGCGTCCGGTATGCATACCGGCACCATGGGCTACGGCAAGATGGAAGGTCACGGCAAAGAAACCGTGCTGGCCTACATGCTGGAGCGTGATGAGTGCCAAGGACCTTACTTCTACCAGAAGTGGTACGGTATGAAGGCAACAACTCCGATCATCTCCGGTGGTATGAACGCACTGCGTCTGCCAGGCTTCTTCCAGAATCTGGGTCACGGCAACGTGATCAACACCTGCGGCGGCGGTTCCTTCGGCCATATCGATAGTCCAGCAGCCGGTGGTATCTCCCTCGGTCAGTCTTACGAGTGCTGGAAGACCGGTGCTGACCCGATCGAATACGCGAAGACACACAAAGAGTTCGCACGCGCATTCGAGTCCTTCCCGAAAGACAGCGACAAGTTGTTCCCGGGCTGGCGCGAAAAGCTGGGCGTACACAAGTAAGAATCGCTCAGCTGCATCGAAGCAAAAATGCGCCCCCACACGATGGGGGCGTTTTTTTCCAGACTTCGAATCCCCTCTTGCTCGCAGGGAGAGGTTAGAAGTGGGCGAACTCCATGTTGCCCGATCCCCATCAATTCCCGCTCTAGGAGTGGGAAGTTTAGGAGTTAGCGATGACAAACAAGACTCAATTCACGGTCGGCAAAGAGCCGTTTTATCAAGCTCAAGGCGATGAAGTCCAATTATACGAAGCCGCTTACGCCGCGCGTCTGCCGGTGATGGTGAAAGGCCCGACGGGCTGCGGCAAATCGCGCTTCATCGAGTATATGGCATGGAAGTTGAACAAGCCGCTCATCACGGTAGCGTGCAATGAAGACATGACCGCAAGCGACCTCGTTGGCCGTTATCTGCTGGATGCCAATGGCACGCGCTGGCTGGATGGCCCGCTCACTACCGCAGCCCGTATCGGCGCGATCTGCTATCTGGACGAAGTTGTCGAGGCTCGTCAGGACACCACGGTGGTAATCCACCCGCTGACCGACCACCGCCGCACCTTGCCGCTAGATAAGAAAGGCGAGTTGATCGAGGCTCATCCCGATTTTCAATTGGTGATTTCCTACAACCCTGGCTATCAGAACCTGATGAAGGATCTGAAGCAATCGACCAAGCAGCGCTTCACCGCTTTCGAGTTCGACTACCCGACTGCGGAATTGGAAGCAGATATCCTGTCCAAGGAAACCGGTCTGGACGTGGCGATCTGCGGCAAACTGGTACAGATCGGCCAGGCAGCCCGTAACCTGAAAGGTCACGGACTGGATGAAGGTATCTCCACACGACTGCTGGTCTATGCGGCGACGCTGATCAAGAACGGTGTCGATGCTAAAGCCGCATGCCGCATGGCAATGGTGCGACCGATCACCGACGACGCGGATATCCGCGATACGCTCGATCACGCGATTGATGCTTCGTTCGCCTGAGCTCAGAGCGAGCGAACCACCGGAGGACTGAGTAATGACGGATGTCGTGACGGAAAGAGCCGAAGAGACGGCAAAATACTGGGAGCAACTGGGTTGCAGATTCTCCCAAGTGAATGCCGTCTTTGATGAGTGCATGAAAGAAGCCAAGGCACTACTGTCGAAGGCGGGCTTGGAGACTTATATCGAGAATGCCCGCATCATCGGCAAGATGGGACGTGGCGCAGAACCACTACTGATCTATCTGGAAGAAGCGCCGAGCGTGGCGAGCATCGTTGGAGAACATGCGCTGATCAAGCTGCGCGAATTCTCCGAGTACATGTCCACGCATACCAACTTCAAGGCGATCGTGCCGTTCCTACAGACCAGCGGTGCCGTCGCCCGCCGTCTGAACAGCGACAAGATGTTCAATCGCTACATTGAGCTGGTCCGCGACATGATGGATCGCACTTCAGGTTCGATCCACGGTCACCATACGACCTTTGCCAGTCCGGGCTTACCAGAGTTGCTTAAGCAGGCGCCCAAATTACTAAGCGTACTATCGCTGCAAGGATTTCAAAACTGGATCGAATACGGGATCAAGTACTACAACGACCACCCAGAACGACAGGAAGAATATTTTCGCTTGGAATCCGCCGATGCTATCGCGGTCATGCAGCGCGAGCGGCATGGCACCTTGCTGGTGGATAACGAGCGCAAGCTGGATACCTACATCCGTGCGTTATGGAACGACAGCGACTATCTCATTCCCTATTCGGCCGCTTTCGATGATCTGCGTAAGGCGATGCCCTACTACACCGATGATGGCATTCGCTTGCCCGACGTCTATGACGACATCAATGGCGTATCAGGCATTGACCGCTATCGCGCCGCGCTGGCACACATGGCAGCGCATCGTCGCTGGTCGCAACAGATGATCGTGGACAACTGGAGCCCGTTCCAGCGCGCCAGCGTCGAGATATTCGAAGACTCTCGCGTGGAATACCTGGCCTGCCAGAAATACCCAGGCCTGCGCAAACTGTTTCTCGCCTTACACCCCATCCCTAGGGAGGAAGACCTGCAACTCGAAGAACAAGGCATCTCGGTATTTAGGCTCAGATTGGCCATGGTATCGCGTGCCATCCTCGATCCAGACTTCACTTACCAGAACGAACATGTGCGCGAATTCGTCAATCGTTTCCATGAGCTGATGGCAACGGGAGAATCGACCAGTGCAGCGATGGCCTCGGTTGCACTGGCATTCATCGCTCGCACACGCGGCCAACGCGATCTGTCGGCCCGGATGTACTTCGACAATACCGAGGTGGACTACCGCGACGATAACCGCCATCTGTGGATCTATATCGAAGAGAGCGACGAAGACGAGATGTTCGAGCATCTCGATAAGCGTCAGAACACGGAGGCGGAATTGCACGCGCTGCCACCCCGTCACTACGACGAGTGGGACTACAACGCACAAAACTATCGCCCAGATTGGGTGAGCGTGTATGAGTCGCTCCATCCGCGTGGCAATCCGACCATGATCGACGCGCTGCTGGCTAAAAATGCCAAACTGACCAAACGCCTGAAAGCGTTACTCGAGATGCTCAAGCCGCAAGATAAGGTGCGCATTCGATATCAGGAAGAGGGCTCGGAACTCGATCTGGATGTGGCCATCCGCTCCTTGATCGACTACAAGAGCGGCAGCTCGCCAGACCCGCGCATCAATATGTCGCATCGCACCGATGGCCGTAGCTTCGCCATCACCTTGCTGCTTGACCTGTCGCAATCGCTCGACGAGAAAGCGTCAGGTAGCAACCAGACCATCCTCGAACTCAGTCAGGAAGCCGTCTCACTTCTGGCTTGGTCGGTACAGCAGGTCGGCGATGCGTTCGCAATCGGCGGTTTCCACTCCAACACTCGCCACGATGTGCGCTACTACCACCTCAAAGGCTTCAAGGAACCTTGGGGCGATGAGGTCAAGTCGCGCCTAGCGGCGATGCAGGCAGGATACTCGACTCGAATGGGGGCAGCGATGCGTCATGCCGGCCACTATCTGAAATCGCAACAAGCGGACAAGAAACTGCTGTTGATCCTCACCGACGGCCAGCCGGCCGACGTGGATACCAAAGACGGCAACCTGCTGATCGCCGATGCACGCCAAGCGGTAAAGGAATTGGACCAAGAAGGCATTTACAGTTACTGCATTAACCTTGACCCCAAGGCTGACGAGTATGTGGAAGACATCTTTGGCAAGCAGTACACAGTCATCGACAACATCGCTCGGTTGCCCGAGCGACTACCTCAGTTGTTTATTTCACTTACGAAGTAAGCGAACGTGGGGGGCGCTGAACTATGTAGCTTCAGCGCCCCCCACGATTTGCTCGACTAGGGATGTTTTCGCCTTCACAGCTTCCGCCCCGACCAAAGCGAAGCCATGCAACCTGCCAGCAGCATCCCGAAACAGTGCCTGCCAGCCGTCCGCCGTTTCCGACTCCTGCCATGTACCCGAAACCCCTGGTGCAGGCGGACTGATCACAGTCGGACAAGCCGGAATCTTAACGACTACGGGCATCACTGGGTAACTCAAAGCGGTCATTTCTCCGCTCAGTGTTTTAGCTAAAGCGCGTGCACCGTGCATGATCGGCAACACAAAAGGCAGCAACTGCCCGTGAATCTCAGCACAATCACCCAGCGCATATACCCCATCAATCGAAGTCTGGAGATATTGATCGGCCACAATACCCCGACCAGTCTTCAGCCCTGCAGCACTCGCCAGCTCGGTAGAGGCACGCAGCCCAACTGCTGAAAGCACGAGATCAGCGTGATGCGTTGTTCCTTGATCATCAATCAAGGAGTAGCCAGCGCCCTCTGCATTGATTTGAGCGATAGTGCGCCCAAAATGGAAGCGAATACCGATATGCCCCAAGCGGTCGCGCAAAAAGCTGCCCGCCTGCGTCGGCAATAGTCGCCCCAAAGGATGGGTCGATGGATCGAATACTTCGACTTGATACCCCGCACCACTTAGATCATTGGCGAACTCGCAACCGATCAGTCCAGCGCCAAGTATCGCAACGCGTCGTTTACCGACCAGCCGATCACGAAACCTCACATAGTCCGTGAGACTGTTCACCGACAGCACAGCTGCTGGCGCGTCCCCCTGAATGTTGAGGCAGATTGGCTTGGCTCCGATAGCTAGCACCAACTTTTCGTAGGCCAATTCTCCTGCCGAGCTATGCAATACATGATGCTCAGGGTGAACGGCATGTACTTGTGTATGCGTCAGAAACTCGGCATCAAGTTGCTCCGCCAATCGAGGAGCCGATGCCTGCACCAGTTGCGCGACCTCGCGTTTCAGAGCCAGCGCGTTCGACAAATTGGGTTTAGCGTAGAACCCCCCGTCGTCAGCACTGACGACCTTCACCGGAGTCGATTTATCCAGCTTACGGAACTCGCGCAGCAAGGTAATGCCTGCCAGACCGCTGCCGACGATAACGACGGGGCCCATCACTTAGTCCTCCAACAAACTACGCAACATCCACGCATTCTTCTCATGGATCTGCATGCGTTGTGTGAGTACATCTGCGGTCGGCTGGTCGTTAGCTTCGTTGACCACGGGGAACATGGCTCGCGCGGTGCGAACCACCGACTCCTGCCCGGCGATGAGCTGACGGATCATCTCTTTGGCACCCAGCAAACCTTCGCTTTCGGAGATGCTCGTCAACTCAGCGAACTCGCGATAACTCCCCGGAGCGGGGAAACCCAAGGCGCGAATGCGCTCAGCAAGCAGATCCACCGCCATCCACTGCTCGTTGTACATATCCATGAACAACAAGTGCAGGGTCTGGAACATCGGCCCAGTCACGTTCCAATGGAAATTGTGAGTCTTGAGGTAAAGAGTGTATGTGTCGGCGAGCAGATGCTTCAAGCCATCTGCGATCTCGGCGCGCTGCGTGTCGGAAAGTCCGATGTCGATGCGAGATACGTCTGTCTTCTTGGTAGTCATGATCTTCTCCTTAGAGTGATTGCACCCACCTGCCGATGGCAAGTGGGTAACGGGTCAAATCTCCCGCATATCGAAATCAGCCTTGGCCACCCCGCAGTCAGGACAATTCCATTCGTGCGGAACGTCCTCCCAGCGAGTGCCTGCGGCGATTCCGTGTTCGGGGTCACCTTTTGCTTCGTCATAAACGAAACCACATACGATGCATTCGTACACTTTCATGTTGTACTCCTTTTCAAGCAATGCTGTTCAATTGGGTGCGGTACTGGTTGGCGTGGCGCTCTTCCACGCGGGCCAATGCGGCGAAACGTTTAGCTGCCTTTGCCAGCGTGGCGGCGAAACGGGTGGCATGCTCCTTCGACTCGGCGATCTGCTCATCGATCTCCTGTACCGCGTCGCTTCGACCTTCGGCTTCGGCGGCGTGACGGAACGCCGGATACATCTCGGTGAACTCGTAGGTCTCACCTTCGATGGCCATATTCAGACAACGCGCGGGACTCATCTGATCGGCAGGAAACAGCAAATCAAGATGACCGAAAGCGTGCTGCACCTCCTGATCTGCCGTCTCCTCGAACACTCGGGCGCTGGCTTCGTCTCCGGCAGCACGGCACAGCTTGGCAAAATATCGATATTTGATGTTGGCCATCGACTCGCCGGCAAACGCCGCTTCGAGATTCTTGATGGTGGCGGAGGCGTTACTCATGATGCTTTCCTTTCGTAAGTTTGTTAGCGACAGGTGCATCTTAGAAGTCTGGCGATCAGCCTTCCAATTGATTCTCGATATGAGGGTGATAGGAGATGCCTATGAAGAAGTGAACCACATCAGGCGGATGCCGCGATGATCAGGCCGGTGTGCAGCCGGGCAGCTCGCAATCCAGAATGGCGCGATGCAGAAGATCGATGACGCGGTGGCGCGGAAAGCTACTGCGCCATACCAGTCCGACGCGGCGACTGGGTTCGGGGGCGACGAATGGCAGGATAGCCAGCGTCGGGTCATTACCGGTGAGCGGATCGGCCGCGCTGGCTGGCATCACCGTCACGCCCATGCCGGTGGACACCATGCGGCGCAACGTCTCCAGCGAGCTGCCTTCCAGCAAGCGAGGCAAGCGCCCACTCAGGCCGCTACTGGCGTGAGCACACAGGTCTAACACCTGATCGCGGAAACAGTTGCCGGCGGATAGCATCAACAAGGGCTCGTCCAGCAGCCAAGCCGGCTGCACCGCTGATTCGCCCTGCCATCGGTGGCCGGCAGGCACCACGGCACGGAATGGCTCGTTGTACAGCGGCAGCGCCACCATGCCGCTCTCTACATGCGGCAAGGCGATGATGATCACGTCGATCTCGCCATGCCGCAAAGCCTCCAACAAACGGTCAGTGTAGTTCTCCTGCAATACCAGCGCCAGCTGCGATGCTCGTTGGGCAAGCAGGGGGGCCAGAACCGGCAACAAATAAGGTCCGATGGTGTAGATCGCCCCCAAGCGTAGCGTGCCACTAAGATGATCCTTGCCTTCGGAAGCGATATCTTTGATGCGATCAGCTTCGGCCAAAGTACGTTCAGCCTGCTGAACGATGCGAATACCGATGGGAGTGAGCTGGAGCTCGTTATTGCCACGCTCGAACAAAGCCACTCCCAGCTCGTCCTCAAATTTTTTGATGGCAACCGAAAGTGTGGGTTGCGACACGAAACAACGCTCAGCCGCATGACCAAAATGGCGCTCGGCAGCCAATGCGACAAGGTAGCGTAATTCGGTAAGAGTCATAGTTTTGCCATCCTAGCACGGTGACACACTGAATCATGGCCTCGTCGTGGACTTTTCAGACTTGACGCTTCCCTGCTTATCAGTTCTACTTCCATCACCCACCCAAAGAGGTGGGGATAACCCCACCAATTTAGAGGTGGCATTCCAAGAGTACTGGAATATATTAGGAATAGAGGAGAGTTCCATTGTCCCAGCGAATTGCATCAACTCGTTGGTTTATAAGGGGTGTATGCGGAGCCCTCGGCCTACTGTCGCTTTGCGTTAGTGCCGTCGAGGTGATCGTTCATCCAAATGTTACCGCGACTGCGCTAACGGTCAGCACTGCGCGCTCAACATTTGGCATGCGACAAAACAAATGGCCTGATGGCACGCCTGTTCGGGTATTCGTACTCGCTGACGCACACCCTTTGCATAATGCCTTTTGCAAGGAAGTTCTGGATGTCTTTCCCTACCAGCTACGACAGTCTTGGGATAGGCAGGTGTACTCCGGCATCGGCCAAGCTCCCACTGAGTTGTTTTCCGAAGAACAAATGATCGAGCGGGTGTCCACGACACTCGGCGCGATCGGCTACGTCAAGAAAGTGAGCGACCATGATGCGGTTCGCATTATCACTGTGCACTAGTATGCTGCTCAGCGCAGCCAGCGCACGGGCAGGAGAACTGCCTGAAAGTTTACAAATCCACGGCTTTGTCAGTCAGTCTGCCGTATGGACCAGCGACAATCGAGTCGGCGGCAGCCAGCCCGGCAAAGCCGGATTCGACATGTACGAGCTTGGCGGCAACCTGTCATGGCGACCCAATGGGAACTGGTTACTCTCGGGACAGTTGCTGTCACGTCGCGCAGGTGGCATTGATAGCTCGACGACACGAGTGGACTATGCATTCATTGACAGCAACTTGCTGGACATGTCCGAGCAGCGTGTCGGTATCAGACTGGGCAAGATCAAGAATTCGTTCGGCCTCTACAACACGACCCGAGACGTTGCGCACACTCGCCCTGGCGTGCTTCTCCCCCAGTCCATCTATCACGATCAGGTGCGCAGCTTTTTTCTGTCGGCACCCGGCGTAGCTCTATATGGAGACCGAGAGATAGCCGGCGGCAGCCTGTATTGGCAGATCAGCGCGATTCGTCCCGAGGTCAATGATCGCAATCTGACTGCCTTCATGGTCGATCAACAGCCGGGAAGTTTTGATGGACGCACTTCGATACTGGGACAAGTGCTCTATGACTTTGATGGTGGGCGTTGGCGCAGCGGCCTCTCTTTAGGTTCACTGAAGATGCGCTATCAGCCCGCCCCCATAGACTTCCTGCATGCCGGAACTATCACGCTCAACACAGGCGTATTGTCGCTGGAGCACAACACAGAAGCATGGACGCATACCGTCGAATACGCGCTGACCCACCAAATACGCAATGGCTTTAACGTACCCGTTGCACCGATACTCGACATGGGAAGCACGATCGAAGCCGTGTACCTCCAGACTCAGTGGCGCTTTATCCCTCGCTGGCAAGCGCTGGCACGTTTCGATGCCGTATATCTTGATGCGAATGATCGTAATGGGCAGCGCTTCTCGACCATGACAGGCCTACCGTCGGCTCAGCGTTACGCGCGCGACTGGACGCTAGGTTTACGTTTTGATCCCAGCAAAGACTGGTCACTCTTTCTGGAAGGTCATCACGTCAATGGAGCTGCTTGGCTATCCAAGTTAGACAATCCGCCGATGGTACTCACCTCGCCCTGGAATCTGCTATTGATGCAGGCCGCGTGGCGCTTCTAAGCAAGGAACGCGGATGACACCTCCTTTACGCCCACGAAACTTTCTCAGTATCCGCTGGAAAATACTGCTATTGGCAGGCTTCGTCTTGTGTGTCACCGGCGGACTGTTCGTATGGCAGCAATATCGCATTGAGCTACGTCAGTTCGACCAAGCTCAAGCCGAGGGTCAGGTAAGAGCGCAAGAGCTGGTCCAGCGATTATTCAAATTGCAGGCGGATCGATTGCAGATGCAGGCGCTCATGTTCGCTGGCTTGCCGAACGTACGGCAGGATCTGATCGATCGGCAGCAGGGGAGCTTGGAGCGAGACTTGGAGGGGTTGTGGTCCGAACTCAATATGGGCCAGGGTTTGCTGGCGGTCAGCATCTATGACAACCATCAGCAGCGACTCGCGGGCTGGGGTGAGTATGGCTCGGCACAACAATCGCGCATGGCCATTGCCGCCGAACGCCAAGAGCGGCCATTGAGTTGGCTGGAATGCGCACAACAATGTGCCTACCAGTTGGTCACGCCAATCTCATATCGAGGGGAAACGCTAGGAGCAATCGCGGTAACCGGCAATCTAGAAAACATCATCCTCGATCTACGCCAACTGATTGGGGCCGAGGTAGCCGTGTTTGCCGGCAAGCCACAAAGAACCACCACCCCGCTCAGCGGAATGTCCCTGTTATCGTTCAGCGGAGGAACGGCCACACAAGAGCTGCTGAATACCGCCATCCATCGCTCTTGGCAGAAGGGACAGGTTCAACTCGGCCTAGACAATCGAATCCATCAACTGATGCTAGTGCCTGTTAGCGATGGATTACAAGCTCATCTAGTGTTCGCGACGGATGTTACGACGCAGGTACGAGCGATACGCGCCGCTGCGCGCCGAAGTTTCTGGTTGGGCTGTGTCGCCTTATTGCTGGGATTGGTGTTACTTTACGCAATGTTGCGTCCAACCATGCGCCGCCTCCAACATGTGACAGGCTTGCTACCACTGCTCGGGGAGGAACGCTTTGAAGACGTGCGCAAGAGTTACCGCGCTCGTCCGCGCGGCCGTTTTCCTGACGAAGCGGACGAACTGGAATCGTTGGCCGTGATCCTATCCAGCCGACTCGAAGGACTACGTACCGAGTCACGCGAACATTTGCACGACCTTGCGGCACAAGCGAATCAACTAGAGCGCGAGCGTGATCTCTTCTATAGCCTGTTCAACACCGCCCCTGTTTTGATCCTCACCTATGGCCGCGACCGGCGCATCCGCATGGCCAATGCAACCGCCCATGAGCTAAGCGGGCAAAGTTCGGGAAGCATCTTGGGGCAAGATTTTGCTGATATTTTTCTAGATACTTGGCAGCGCAATGGGTATCCACAGGAGCTGGCAGGCATGATGTCGGGCAATGTCTATCACGGCGAATCGAATCGACTCCAGCCGGATGGCACGGTACGTGACATCGTGTGGTTTCATACTCGACTCGCGCATGAGGCAGGAGAAACTCCCGCCTATCTGTCCGTCGGCATGGATGTAACCGAGCACCGGCAAACCAAGCATCAACTTCATAAACTGTCGGAGTGCGATGCGGTCACTGGGCTGCTCAATCGCCGAGCGTTCAAGCGTGAGCTCGATGCCTTGCTCACTGTCGGCGAGCAAGGGACGATGTTGGTATGCGATCTCGACCAATTCAAAGTGGTCAACGAGGCGGAAGGACACGAAGCGGGAGATGCCCTGCTACAGGCATTCGCCGCATACGTCGAAACCTTGACTCCCACCCCTAGACTCATGGCGCGTTTAGGCAGCGATGAGTTCGCCCTCGTATTTTCCGAGCTGAACAGCACGGATGCCATCGCACTCGCACGCCAACTAAATCACATTCAGCCGCAGCAAATGGCGCGACTGCAAACAGCTCAAGCGCTATCAACGTGTGTTGGCATGGTTCAGTTCCCCATGCACGGACAGGATGCCGATACGCTACTCGGTAGCGCCCAGTTCGCATTGCTTCAGGCACAAGATAAAGGGCACGGCTCTTGGCATCTGTACTCAGCGGACGACCCACAACGAGATTCCATGGGCAAACGGGCACACTGGAAACGTGAAGTGGAGCGAGCGCTAGAAGATGGGCGCTTGGTACTGCACTTCCAGCCCATCCGCAACATCGCCAAAGGCACCATCAGCCATTACGAAGCCCTGCTGCGCTTGGTCGGGGAGGATGGCAAGCTGGTAATGCCGGGTGACTTCATCGAGGCAGCTGAAAGTACCGGCCTGATTCGCAGGGTCGATCGTTGGGTGATCGAAGCGGTCGTCGCTTTCGCCGCAGGGCGTCCTGAATTCAAGGTGGCGCTCAATCTTTCGGGCCGCAGTTTCGATGACGATCTGGCCTTTGAGACGATGAAAGCAGCACTCAAACGCCATGGGGTAAAAGGCAAGAATCTACAACTGGAGATCACTGAGACTGCCGCTCTGGCCAATATGAGTAAAGCGACCCGCGTGATGGCGCAACTGCGTGGCTTGGGCTGTGCGTTTGGGCTGGATGACTTCGGCGTCGGCTATAGTTCGTTCCAATATTTGAAGGAACTACCCATCGATTTCGTCAAAATCGATGGCTCCTTCATTCGTGGATTGACCAGTAACGCGGACGATGTGATGTTCGTGCGCGCCCTGAACAATGCAGTTCAGGGCTACGGCAAGACCACTGTTGCGGAATTCGTCGAGGATGAAGCGACACTCGCCCTGTTGCGTGAGATCGGCGTGGATTGCGCGCAAGGCTACCTGATCGGCCGCCCAGCGGCGACGCTCATTTAGCGCGCTGGTGGAACACAAAGAAGCGTAGCGCTAGGAACATCGCCACGATATACACCGACGTGGAAAGCGCTTGCGCCAGCATTTCGTGAATGCCGGCTTGTAAGGCAAAGCGGAGTATCAGTAGATTGATGGAAAAGCATAAAGCGAAGGCCAACAAATAGCGCGCGCCCTGTGCGCTCATCTTTCCCTCGTGGCGGAACACAAAGCGACGCGACACGAAGAACCCCAATACCAAGCCGACAAGATAGCCCGCCGCATTGGCGACGTAAGGTTGGTAACCGAGCGCGGTAAGACCAAAAATGGTAGCGAAACCAGCCACGGTATTGATCGCACCTGAGAGTGAATAGCGCGACAAGATGCCAGCTTCGTGTTTGATTCGGGTCATTGGGTTTAGTAGGGGCTATCGGTGTGTGGGTTGCTTGTAGCGCCATCACTCTTGGATAACGCTCGGTAGATTGTCTCACACTCCTGCGCCACCGCATCCCAGCCATGGCGGAATGCGGGCACGGGAGTGATACGCTGCAACTGTTGCTCGACCGCCCGCACCCAATCCTCCAAGCTCTCCGCCAATCCGATCACAGACCCAGAGTCAGCACTAACTTGCTCCGAAGCCCCGCAGGCGTCGGATACGACTACGGGGACGCAAGCAGCCATCGCCTCGGAGATGACCATACCGTAAGGCTCCGCCTTGGCTGGATGAAGCAGCACATCAAAGTCACGCAAATAATCCGCGTCGGTACGCCAGCCCAACAACTGGAAACCTCCCAGCCAACCTGCGAATAGATGCTCGATCTCATCCGCTCGGGGGCCGACCACCCAAAATTCGAGCTTAGGGCGAGTGCGCCGTAACTGAGCAACGATCTCGACGGCCAAGGGCAAACCCTTGCGTTGCCACTCTCGGCCGACGAACCCGACGATGCCTCCGTTTTCGGCAGCGACTCTGTTTGGACGACTCGCACTAGGAATCACACCAGGCACGACGGGTACAGTCAATTTGTGCGCGTACTCGGGGTAGTAGCGCGCTAGCAGGTCTCGGATAATCTCGGAGTTGGGGATAATGGCTTGCGCTCTGGCCAACTCGCGTCGCTCGAGATACAACTGCGCCCAGATACGCAGCGAGAGTTTTTTCCACCAAGGCCGCTCACGCACGCTGGCAAAGGGCGGGCCATGGAAGGTGGTCACATGATGCACATCGACACGTTCATGACTGTGGATCAACCAGTCGGGGTGTGGATGCTCACGCAGCCAAGTCGCGACTTGGCGACTGAAACGCAAATAGGCGATCCAGCGTGGGCGCGGCCGAATGTCACCCAGCTCTACCACGGTGATGCCTTGGGGCAGAGCGACATGGCAACGTGCGCACACCACCACGACCTGATGTCCTTGTGCGGCGAGTTCGCGGGTGAGCTCCCACACGTAACGCTCCATTCCGCCAACTGGACCGTAGCGGCGCACAACGTGAATCAGTTTCAACGGCTCATCAGACATGGAGGGGGCACGCAGAGCCAGTATAATCCGGCCTCAAATCTAAAGACCCGCATGGTATGCAAAAGCTGGAAGAAAAACTATCCCTGATGAGCTTCGGCATCTGACTAGCCCATGACAATAGCTACTCCCACTTACAGCAAGAGCGACTATCGTCCAGATATAGATGGACTTCGGGCCATTGCTGTCTTATCGGTCGTCGCATATCACGCCTTTCCGAGCCTCATTCACGGGGGCTTCATCGGCGTAGATATTTTCTTCGTCATCTCCGGCTATCTGATCTCCAAACACATCTGGGAAGAGCTAGGGGCAGGCACGTTCAGCATCAAGACATTCTACGTTCGCCGCATTCGGCGAATCTTTCCAGCTCTGAGCGTAGTATTGCTGGCCAGTCTGCTGGCTGGCTGGGTGATCCTGTCGCCGGGGGAGTATGAGCAACTCGGCAAACACGTCGAGAGTGGGGCTGGATTCGTCGCCAACCTGATCTTCTGGAAAGAGGCTGGTTATTTTGATAATGCGGCCGACACCAAGCCACTATTACACCTGTGGTCTTTGGGCATCGAGGAGCAGTTCTACATCGTTTGGCCGCTGATCCTCGCCTTTCTCTGGCGACGCCCCAACCATGCGACTTGGGTTTTCCCTATCGTACTGGGCGCATCATTTGTCTATAGCCTAGTGCTGGTGCAGCAGAACGTAGTCGCTGATTTCTACTCTCCACTGTCGCGGTTTTGGGAGCTGGCATTCGGGGCTATGTTGGCGCATACAGCAACACAACGTATCTCGATGACCCAAGTACAGCGCAGTCTGCTCGCTTGGCTAGGGCTGGCATTGATTTTCGTCGGCGTGTCGGTACTCGATAGCCACGACCTTTTCCCTGGCGCCTGGGCGCTGCTCCCGGTAGTGGGTGCAGCCTGCCTGATCCAGGCCGGTGAGCGCGCTTGGCCTAATCGTCATGTGCTTTCACGCGACAGCATAGTGTGGATCGGACTCATCAGCTATCCACTTTATCTGTGGCATTGGCCGCTACTGTCTTTCGCACGCATCATGGAGTCGGCCACGCCCTCTCCCATGCTACGACTGGGATTGGTGATAATCAGCGTTGTGTTGGCTTGGTTAACCTACCGCCTGATCGAACGCCCGATACGCTCTCAGGCACGCTCACGCAACCTTATCCGAGCGCTTTGCCTGAGCATGCTGGCAGTGGCTTTAGCTGGGGAGGCTGTACGCAAACTGGATGGCGTCAAATGGCGGATGTTGTCCATGCTGAACGGAGACCCTACGACCTTGATCGTGGGTAAGGATAAAGATCATTGGCCGCACGCGTGTGGGCTGAGTGAAGAACAGCAGCAGAAGTTCCAATATTGTACCCGCAGCGCACCCCGCGCCCATTACGCACTCCTCGGCGACAGTAAGGGCGAAGCACTGTTCTATGGATTGGTACGCGAATCTTCGCCTGACATGAGCTGGGTCATGCTAGGAACGGTTTATCCGCCGAGTACGAACCCGGCGGCAGAGGATCGCCAGCAAGCGAAGAATCAGCTCGCGTGGAAAACCGTGGAGCAAGATCCTGATATTTCGGTGGTGCTTATGGTCATGGCACTGCGCGGCATCTTCCCATTGGACAGTGAGACGGGCTTCATCTCTGGCAGTCCGGCAGCGGGGATATTGGACTCGTACAGCCGAGCGATAGGCCGACTTGAAAGTGCGGGGAAACGCGTGATGTTCGTGATCGACAACCCGACTTTCCCTGATCCACGCAGTTGCATCAGCGGAGGACTAACCGGAAGTGAGTTGCTCAATCGCTACTTGCGACGCAATGAGAATCCGCGATGCACGCTCAAATACAGTGAGCATCTCAAAGGAGTCCAAGCCTATTACGACTTCATCCAGCAATTGAAACTACAGCATCCGACGCTTGCTGTTTACGATCCCACACCGTTGTTGTGTGACGCCCCCAAGAACCAGTGTGTTGTCACACGCAACGGTAAGTTTCTATATAGCTATGGTGATCACATCTCGGATACAGCGAATTCGATGCTAGCGCAGGACATGTTGCCTAAAGTACGCGAATTAGCGCGCTGAGCTGGCTCAAGACTTTTGTTTCAGCCAGAGTTTGATGTAGCGGTAGTAGCTGTTCTCGGCATTCATCACGGCTAACATGAAACCTTCACGCCCATCGAGAAAGCCCGCCCGCAGCACATAGGTTCGATAGAACGCCCAGCTGCCGTGCAAGATCGCCTGCGCCAGACCTCCCCGCTTACCTTTTGCATCCATCTGTTCGGCAGCGGCACTGGAATAGTGATTTAATTTGGAGATCACACTTTCCACGTCCCGATAGGTGTAATGGATCAAGGGCTGACTCAAGCTCTCCACTCGGCCTTGAAGTTGTACCGACTCATGCACCAAGGCCTCACTGAATCGCCCCGCCCCACGTTGGAATAGACGTAGTACATAGTCTGGATACCAGCCCGAATGTCGAATGAATCGCCCGCAAAAGCTGGAGCTACGTGGCAGCCGATAACCTTCAGCCTGCGGTGAGGCCAACACCGCTTTGATTTCTGCGTGCAGCTGTGGCGAGACCCGCTCATCAGCATCTAATGACAGTACCCAGTCTCCTGTTGCATAAGCTAATGCACGGTTCTTTTGCACACCAAACCCTAGCCAATCGAGATGCGAATACACGTTGGGGGTGAATTCGTGAGCGACCTCAAGGGTTCCATCGGTACTGCCGGAGTCCACGACAATGATCTCATCCGCCCACGCAACCGAAGCAAGGCAGTCACGAATATTGGCGGACTCGTTATGCGTAATGATAATGATCGAAAGGCTGGGCATGGGCGAAATCCCGTCAGGCGGTTGGTGTCTGCTCATCCAGCCTAGCGAACAACCAAGCCGTAAAGAAGGCAAAGAACAAGCCTTCGGTATGATCCAACAGCATGGAGTTGAGTAGGCAGGTTAGAACATAGGCCACGACTAAGCCTTGTGCGGCAACGCGCTCAAAGGGTGGAAGTCGGTTAGCACAGCGCCATTGGGTGAAGAAAAGCAGCAGTAGCAACAGCGTACCGGGCAACCCCACTTGCACCGCCAGCATCAAGTATTCGTTATGCAGATTGGCGGTGATCGTCACGTCGGCGCCGGCGGCTTGCTGCTTATACGCTGCGGCTACTCCGCCGGTGCCGTACCCCGCCCATGGCCGCTGCTCGATCAGCTTCAGCGCATTCGCATAGAAATCGAATCGCGTCCCCATGGAAGAGAGGCTATGGTCTGCGCCCGGTTGCCACGTCTGCACTTCAGTCACGGCTGTCGCCACGCGATCATGAAAGCGAGGAACTGCCTGATAACTGACCGCAAGTAGGACGATAGGCAGCAACATGGCTGCCACGATAGATTTCCAACCCAGCGCCCGCCCCTGTTGCTGCAACTTGTCTCGCAGCACAGTCCAGCCTAGCCAGCTGAGTAAGGCCAGCAACACCAGATAGCCGGTACGCCCTTGAAGCATCAGCAGCACATTGCTCCAGGCCAGCAAGGTCAGAAGCAAAAATCCTAGACGCTGTCTGGAGGTGGTGGCAAGCCTAGCGCGGAGCGCGAAAAGAAAGCCGACATAACTGGTCAGCACGCCTTGCGTGATATGACTGTGAAAGATGCTGGGATTGTCCACCAATGCGGATGGGCCGATCAGGTAGCGCAAACTGGGGGTGATCGGCACTAGGTGCAAGCCGATCACCCAAGACAACACGAGCGCAAAAATCATGATGATAAAGAACGCCCGTAAGCTACGCTCACGCGTCACGGGTTCGCGCAGCAACAGCATAAGCAAGGGAATCACGGCAAGGTCCGCGTATTTACCAAGGATGCCCATGGCCTCGCCCCAAGGCGTAGTACCCCATAGCGTTCCAAAAAATAACACCCCGAACAGCGCAAATGATGAGCGCGCCACCGGATTGCTACGTATCAGCGCTGGAAGTGCGGTACCGAACACAGGAAGTGCAACTAGCAGCAAAACGGCCAAAACCAGATTGTTGACGGCGACTTGTTGCGGAACGGTGAAGGCCAGGGCGATGACTAGCCATTGGGCACTACGACTCAAAACGGACGAAGACATGAATCAATGACTCCTGAGATCCGGCGAGTATTCCGGCACCCAGCGAGTGAGCACCTGCTTCACGGCGGCATCGCTTTGTTGTGGGGCCTCAGCCCAGCTCAAAAGAGCCGCTTGAAGATCGACATCGGCTGCCCGCGCCTGAGCAATGCGTAGTTTCGCGTGCGGAGTAGGCAGAGTATGTTCATTATCAGCGAGCAACTCCTCATACAGCTTCTCACCAGGACGCAACCCAGTAAATTCGATCTTGATATCGTCTTCACCCATTCCAGACAGGCGAATCAACTCTTTCGCCAGATCGACGATCTTGACCGGCTCGCCCATGTCCAGCACGAATATCTCACCGCCCTGCCCCATCAGCCCGGCTTGTAACACCAACTGTGCCGCCTCAGGAATCGACATGAAGAAGCGGGTGATGTCGGGGTGCGTCACGGTAATCGGCCCACCTTTGGCGATTTGCTCGCGAAACTTCGGGATCACACTGCCGTTACTCCCCAGTACGTTGCCGAAGCGAACGATCACAAAGCGTGTGCCAATAGGTTGTTGCAGACTCTGACAGACCATCTCCGCCAAACGCTTACTCGCGCCCATCACATTGGTCGGGTTGACGGCTTTGTCAGTGGAGATCAGCACAAACTTACTGACCCCATACCGTTGCGCGGCTTGCGCCACCCGCCACGTCCCTAGCACATTATTCTGGATCGCCTGCCAAGCATTACGCTGCTCCATCAAGGGAACGTGCTTGTAGGCAGCCGCGTGGAAAACCACAGCGGGTTGCCAATGGCTCATCACCTCGTCTAACCGGGCCGAGTCACGCACATCGCCGATCAAGTATTCACAACGAAGCTCAGGCTGGCTGACGCGCAGCTCCTGCTCGATGGTGTAAAGGGCGAATTCACCTTGGTCGTAGAGTAGCAAGGAGGAAGGGCGGAAGCGCGCGATCTGGCGACATAGCTCAGAGCCGATCGACCCTCCAGCACCGGTGACCATCACCACCTGACCGGTAAGCAGGCGATGCAACCCGTCATCATCAAGCTGTATCGGATCACGTCCCAGCAAATCATCCAGCTCGACCTCGCGCAATTGAGACACCGATACTCGCCCACTCAGCAGATCATCAAACGAGGGCACGGTCAGTACTTTCACCCCAGCCTTTTGGCATAGGTCGATCACCCGCTTGCGCTGTTGGTGCGTGGCCGATGGCATAGCGATGATGGCCTGTCGAACGCTCGCTCGCTCCGCCCAAGCCGAAAGACTGTCAAGTGTACCGAGTACTTTGATGCCATCCAGTGAGCGCCCGATCTTGTCGGGGTTGTCATCCAGCATGCCCATCGGATGCCACAGCCTGCTACGTTGCAACTCACGAGACAAACTAACTGCCGCATCACCCGCACCGAGAATCAGCACAGGCTCGCTCGACAATCCCATCGAGCCAGAAAACTGACGCTCCTTCCACATCCGATAGAGTAGCCGATTGCCCCCCATCAACAACAATAGCAGCAGCGGATCGAGCAACAACACAGAACGAGGAATAACCACATTGCTGCGCAACATCCAAAACAGCAAGGGGATGGCGGAAGCGGAAAGCAATACTGCAAGCAAGATACGCCTAAAATCATTCAGGCTGGCATAACGCCAAATGCCTTGATACAAGCCAAAGTGCCAGAAGGCAAGACCCTGGAGCGGCACGACCCACACTAAGGTCTGCCACATTTCAGTCAAAAAGTGTGCAGGTGGCTCTAAGTTAAAGCGCAACAGGTAAGCCAAAATCCAGGCGAAAACAGCAATGCACAGATCATGGAGAATGGCCAGTTGGGTACGCGGGTGAATCATGGCATTTCACCCTGAAAGGTTTGCCAGCGCCGATGTATGAGGAACATCAATCCAGCATATATTGCGATCCAAGCTAGGAATGTTGTTACAACCCATGATGAGGACTGATGCAGTGCAATCATCCCTGTGATCGCTACGCCTATCATCAGCACGTACGCAGCGACCGCAAGTTGTTTATGACTCCATCCCATGTCGAGAAGTCGCTGATAGAAATGCTCACGGTGTGGCACGGTGATCTTTTTTCCGTGGAGCTTGCGTATCACTTGGGTGACTGAACTATCCGCAATGAAAGGAAAGAATACCAGTAGCGGGAACCAAAGTGACCAAAGCCCCAATTGCCACCCTGCGACACCCATCGCTGACACTAGGAATCCCAAGACCATCGAGCCGGAGTCGCCTAAAAATATTTTTGCTGGGGAATAGTTATAGTAGAGGAAGCCGAGTGCAGCTGCAGCCACTGAAAAATTCAGCATCGCAAAGGTTGGCTGACTCCCAATAAGCGCAGCTACGCCGTAAGCGGTGAAACCAAAGAATGCCATGCCGCCAGCCAGTCCATCCGCGCCGTCCATAAAGTTGTAAAGATTAGTCATCCACACAACAATGAAGAGCAAAACAGCGGCCAGCAGTGGATATTGCATCATCACTCCTGAGCCGAACAACAGTAAGAGTGAAGCTCCACTCTGCACCAGTAACCGAGTTCTTAACGGCACACCGCGCCTATCATCCATCAAAGAAACAACAAACACAGCCAAGAGGGGCAGCACAACCCACCAAGACAGCTCCTTGAATACCAAAACCCACGCAGCCAGAATACCTGCCAGCAAAGCGATGCCACCTGAGCGCGGAGTGGATGGGGGCTCTAGGTCTCTCTGCGCGTCGTGCTGTGTCGTCTGCGAGATATTTTTCCCATATACCAGCAAAGTGGTCACCAGCATGGTGATCAAAGCCGCAACCAGCGGTAGATAGTGGCTCATCGATTAGCTTAGCGTTAGGAGTATTGAGGGGCGGATTTTACGCACTTCACGTCTTTACTGCGACACTCAATACTTTTCTGATAGCTGCGACCATTTCAGCCATCTCATCTACTCCCAGCGTTGGATGCAGTAGAAAAGCAAGGCTAGTCTCGCCGCCCTGTTTGGCATTCGGTAACCGCCGCGCCGGATCGACCAGCCCAGCGAAGGCCTGCTCGCGGTAGATCTCGGCACAGCCGCCGTGGAAGCAGGGTACGCCTTCGGCAGTGATGGCCGCCACCACGCGGTCTTGCGACCAATCCGGGCGCAGGCGCTCAAGTTCGAGGAAGGCGTGCAGCCGATAATAGGCGTCGTTGACCCATTCCGGACGCACTGGGACATGCACGCCGGGTAGTCCAGCCACGCCCTCGGTCAGTTGCCGGGCGTTGGCTCGGCGCTGCGCCAGCCATTCCGGTAGTTTTTCCAGTTGCCGCAAACCGATGGCCGACTGCATCTCAGTCAGTCGCCAGTTACTGCCAAAACGGGTGTGCAGCCAGCGGTGGCCAGGCGGATGTGGCGTGTGATAGACCAACTCGTAGTCCTTGCCGTGATCCTTGTACGCCCATGCGCTCCGCCAGGCGGCTTCGTCCTTGAGCAGCAACATCCCGCCTTCACCGCCGGTGGTCATGATCTTGTCCTGACAGAAGGAGAAGGCAGCTGCATCGCCGAATGAGCCGACTTTACGTCCGCGATACTCGGCACCCACCGCTTGGGCGCAATCTTCGATTAGCTTTAAGTTATGTCTTAGTGCCAGATTCTGCAGTGCCTCCACGTCGCACGGCCAGCCACCTAGATGCACCGCAATGATTGCGCGAGTGCGCGGCGTGATGGCCGCCTCGACCGCAGTGACCGAGATGTTCTGGCTGTCCGCCTCGATGTCCACCACCACCGGAATCGCACCGCGCGCCACCACGCAACTAGCGCTGGCAATGAAGGTGCGCGCTGGGACGATGACCTCGTCGCCCGCACCGATGCCCAGCGCATACAAGGCCAGCTCCAGCGCCAGCGTGCCGTTGGCCAACGCGATGGCGTGCGGCATGTCGTGATAGCGGGCGAACGCCTGCTCAAACTGTTTGCCCAGATCACCGGTCCAGTAGTTCACCCGACCGGAACGCAACACCTCGGCGACTGCCGCGATCTCGTCCTCCGCGAACTGCGGCCAGCCGGGCATGGGAACGGCGCGCAACGGCGCACCACCTTCGATAGCAAGCATCAACTCTCCTGTTTTTTGATGATACGAGCGGGAACGCCCACGGCGACACACCCGTCCTCGATATTATCTACCACGGCTGCGCCCGCCCCTATGGTGACGTGCGCGCCCATGCTGATCTGCTGGATGACCGAGCTGCCGATGCCGATCCAGCTTGCCGCGCCGACCACCACTTCGCCGGCCAGACGCGCACCGGGGCACAGATGTACGCCGTCGCCGATGCGGCAGTCGTGATCCACGCTGGCCGACGTATTCACGATCACGCCGCGCCCGAGCACTGCGTCGGCTTGGATCACCGCCTGCGCGAACACCACACAGCCCTCGCCCAGCCGCGCCGATGAACTGACCCACGCCGTGGGATGTACGATGGCCGGCACAACAAACCCCTGCGCCCGCATCAGTTCCAGCAGGCGCAGACGGGTGGCGCTGTGGCCCACCGCGATGGCGGCAGCATCGTATTCGCCCAGCCAGCGACTGGCTTCGGCGGGCGCGCCCAGCACCGGCCAGCGCAACGTGCCATTCAGTTCGGCGTGGCGGTCGTCTAGGAATGCGATGCACGTCCAGCGTCCCGAGGCTTCCGCCGTTTCGGCCAGCACCTTGCCATGTCCACCCGCGCCTATGATCAACAAGCCGCTCATTTCCGACTCCCCGTGAATTTTTCCATGCTGACGTGCCCCGCATGACTGACGCCCTCGGAACGCACCACCTTCAACACTGTCAGCCCCAGTATCTTCATGTCCAGCCAGAACGACAGGTGATCCACGTACCAGACATCCAGACGAAACTTGTCTTCCCAGCTGATCGCATTACGCCCGTTCACCTGCGCCCAGCCAGTGATGCCCGGCGTCACCTCGTGGCGGCGCGCCTGCTCCGGCGAGTATAGCGGCAGATACTCCATCAGCAGCGGACGCGGCCCGACCAGACTCAGTTCGCCCTTCAGCACATTGAGCAACTGCGGCAACTCATCCAGACTGAGCTTGCGGATCATCTTGCCCAAAGGAGTGAGGCGCTCAGAATCCGGCAGTAACTCTCCGTAGGCGTCTGTAGCCGAGGTCATTGTACGGAACTTGTAGATAACGAACGGGCGACCATGCAGACCGGGACGCTGCTGGGCGAACACCACCGGCGTGCCCAACCGCCAAGCGATGAGCAACGCCACCAGCAAGATCAGTGGCCACAGCAGCAGCAACAGTAGCAGCGCCACCGTGAAGTCGAACCCGCGCTTCATGTCAGCAACCTGCGGTAATAATCCAGCCAAGCCGTCGCCACCGTCTCGCTACTGAAGTCGGCCTGCGCCCGCAATCGCGCCTGTGCTCCCAACTGGAGACGGCGCGCTGGGTCATCCGCCATCTCGCACAAGCAGGCCTGCAAGGCTGCGATGTCGCGCGGCGGGCAAAGCAAACCGGTGCGCCCCTCTTCCACGGCATCCACCACGCCATAGATGCGCGTGGCGATCGCCGGGATGCCCGCCGCCGCCGCTTCGATGACGACCGTGCCAAAGCCCTCGCGGTAGCTGGGCAGACAAAATACGTCGGCGGCAGCCATGTAATCTTCGGGACGCGCGGCATAGCCGACCTGATGCACCTGCGCAGCGCAGCCTGCTGTCAGCTCGGCCAGCGCCGGGAGTAGGTTCCCTTCGTCGGGGCCGACCAGCAGCAGGTGCGCATCAGGGTAGTCTTCCGCAATACCGGCAAAGGCGCGGGCCAGGTCGAGCACGCCCTTGTCCCGATTGAGCCGCCCGAGGAACAGAAACACTAGGTCGTCCTGCGGGATGCCCAGCTCCTGCCGGATGCGGGCGCGCACTGCTGCGTCCGGGCGGAAGCGCGCGATATCCACGCCCGAGATCGAGCCACAAGCCAGCACGCTGGATTGTTCCGCCGTGACCACGCCCTCATCCAGCAGAAACTGGCGTTGCGAAGCGCTGTCCGCCAGCACCTTCGTCGCTAGCCGGGCTATCAGCTTATCCATGCTCTTCAGCAGCCAACGGAACGCCCCGCGCTGCGTGACCCACACCTGCCCAGTGTAGATGTGGATGCGCACCGGCGTCCCCGCCAGACGAGCCGCGAGCATGGCGATCAGCCCAGCCTTGGGCGTGACCGAATGCACCACATCGAATTGCTGCTGACGAAACATCTGCGTCAAACACCACAAAGCCAGCAAGTCGCGCCACGGGGATATCTGCCGTTCGATGCTCACAGGCAGCACTGTCGCCACCCCGTCCAAGGCCGGAATGGATGCGCCAAGCGTCAGGTTGGCCACCACGCTCACCTCGAATGCTGTGGCCAGCTTGCGTATCGGCTGTTGCAGGAAGGCGGTCACCGTCATCGGGCTAGAAACAACCAGACAAACCTTCATTCCGCCTCCCTTCTGTTGGCATCGTCCGCTAGTCCGGCATGCACCTCCGCCCATTGCATCTCTTCGCCTTTCCCGATCGGGGAGCGGCCAGATACCATGCTGCGAGTGAAAAGGCAGGATGCGATACCGTCCCGCGCGACTCTCGCTAGGAACACCGACAGGGAAAGGAGCGCCGACCAGACATCGCCAACTGACCAAAAGTGACGCAGCTGCATCTTCAACACCGACCAGCGGATTCTCAATTGCTTGCCGGGCTGGATATGGTCTCGCACCCGATAGGCAAACAGTACTTCAGGCAATGTGGCGAACCGGCTATCCGCATGGCTGCGTAGCAATAACTCCTGATCCTCGCAAAGATAGGGGGCTGGGGATGCGTAGCGGTGACGGCGAAACCACTCGATGCGCCCCATCCAAGTGGGGTGGGGCAGATAGAAACCCAGCCAAGGACGGGCACATATCTGCTCATGGGTTTGCATGAAGGGAAGATTTCCGACCGACCGGTCGTCCATGGAGATCTTAGCAGCGCGCACGCCCAATAAATCCAGCTGTGGGTCTCGCTCCAACATAGCCACTTGCTTGGCGAAACGCTCAGGATACGAAACATCGTCCTGATCCATTCGCGCAAAATAACGTCCCCGTGCCATATCTATCGCCTCGTTCAGACGCGTTGCAAGCCCCTTGTTACGCCCATCCTGCTGGATATGTATGCGCGAATCGCAAATGTCGCGAATAGACTCCAGCGCCTGATCGGTTGATCCATCATCGATGAGCAGCAGCTCCCAATCTTGGTACGTCTGCCGAACGATAGAAAGCACCGCAGCCCGCAAATACTGGCCGGCATTGAAGATCGGCATGGCCACGGTGATCATCGGCGTTTGGCTCACAGCCGCACCCACCCTGCGGGGAAAAGGTCGTCCGTGCGGTTATCGTTGGCAAACCAATTGCGCGGTGCGATCACCAGCTTGTCGGCGCGGGCATTCAGCCAAGCCCCCCACCAGCTAAATGAGCTGTTGGCGATGATGTGATGGCGACACAAACTCATCAGCCGCATGTCGTTATAGCTTTCCGCACCCCGGTTGTGCGCGATGAAGTGACAGGGGGCATCCACCTGAAGGTTCGCCTGCACCCACGGCATATCATCCGAGAATACGAAGAACTCTGGGTGCGCTACTCGCTCGCCCATCATGCGGATCGCTGAACGGTAATACTCCAACGAGCAAACTCCGTGATTGGCATGGGTCTTGGCATTGGCAACATAATCTCCCCGACGGATATGCAGACTGACCGCATTGCATCCGGCGATATGCGCCGCCCATTCGGCATTCTGAAGGCCCAACGGCGACTGGAAGGTAAAATCGTCACGTATCGTTGCCTCAAACTTTCTGAAGTAATGCTCTGACTGCCAGTAGCCTTGCAGATAACTATCGTTAGGCACCGCAGACAAACCAGACCAGTAGTGAAAGTGCGGCTCGACAATAAATCCAGCTCTTCGCAGCCAAGTCATAGCCGGTCGCGCCACGATGCGCCGGATGCTTGGAACAGCCTGCCAGCCCAGAATATCACGCACCTCAACCTCGGAAGATAGCGCAATAGACCCGCCAAAGACGTTCTGTAACTCAAAGCCCTGATGCAAACCGTAACCCGTAAAACCGGCGGTATCGAGCTTCAGTGCCAATCCCCGCTCGAGCGACAAGGCACGTCCAGCAGCGAACTGGAACATCTGGTTGCCAAGTCCGCCGATGATTTGACTGATAATCACTGTTCAGCCCCGCTCCCAGCGCGCCTGCCATTGTCGACGATCGACAAAGATCGAGTTGATGAATGTATCCGCATACAGCATGTAGTCATGAGCTTGCATAAACTCGACGATATCCGTCAATTTTCGTGGCTCCTGTCGGGTCTCGTAAGTGATCGTTTCCACACATATGCAAGCAGGGCGATATTTGTCCCAGTCGATCTGCTCTAGGATCGTTTTGTCCAGCCCTTCGATATCCAGATTCATGAAATCAAGATCTCCCGCCATTTCCAGTATCTCATTGATTCCCCTGAGCCTCACAGACAGCGTCTTTTCGAGTCGATGCCCCATAGATACATAGCGCTCCATCTCATGGCGAGAAAAGGTATTCAAGGTCGGCGAATCCAGAATGAAAAACTCCGCCCTAGCCTCTCCCGAGAAGTGTACGCCTTCCTCAAGAACTCGATCTTTTGGCCGAGCTTTGCGTAATAGGTTTGCAAAATAAGGGTCTGGCTCTACTACTATTCCTGTTCCGCCCCTAGCGGAAAGCAACGCCGTATTAGATAGGTGATATGGGTGGTTCGCCCCCACATCCAAATAACGTTTGGGGCGAGCCCCACAAATCAGGTCGAGCAAAAAAACCACCAACAGGTCTTCCCCGCATTGCGAAAAAGATATCCGCCTGAACATAAACGATGGCTGCATCGAACGAATCCGGTTCCGAGTTGCCGGTGACAGATATCTCTTTAGTAAAGCACGCATTTAACTGCCCTCATTCATCGTTTGATAGCAACACAATGCCAACCAAAGCACGCCACATCGTCACTTTCATGACGATTCCCACGTAAGACAAAATACAGCAACGAGAGTCCGGACGTCAGATAGGCGAGAGGCCAACACCAATCTTTCTCCCTTCTTGCCATAGAGGGCAGTCGCATCACCTCCTGCCGCGCATAAGCGAACCAGTCACCATTGGCGGTCAGCTCACTGATGTCGAATCCCTTGTTCGGCAGATGATATTCATACCAGTAGCGACTGAACCCCGTCGCATAGTGATAGGGAGCAAAGTGAACGAGTGATGCGAAGGGCGCTGTCGTGATCAACCTCCCGCCCGGCTTGAGTAGCCTTGCAAATTCGTCCAGTGCTTTTGTTGCATCCGGCAAATGTTCAAATACCTCGCTACAAAGGATGACATCGAACGATGAGCTCGGCTCTGGTATATCGACGATGTCGCAGATGATATCTATCCGACTGGTATCCCAAACCCCCGTCTGAAGTCCCTTTGCATCACCGCTCCCCTCATACTGGCAAACGTCCTGTGACACGTAATCAAAATGGGCGCACAGCGGTTTGTTGCGCAACTCACCCGCTCCGGCATCAAGTATACGGAGGCCGCTAGGTAGTTCGCCCAGAGTCTTCGCCAGCCACACACCCCTCTGCCGTTCATTGACATTTACTTTTAGTAATTCCTTAACGCCTTCTTTGATGCCTTTCAACGGACTCTCCTTACCTACTCTCAACGGACTCTGATCTTCCTAGCCGGGTTCCCAGCGTATATTGCAAATGGCTCGACACTCTGACGAACCACCGAGCCAGCGCCAATAATAGCGCCATCTCCAATGGAGATACCATCAAGGATAGCTACATTACAACCAACCCATACATCATTTCCAATGCGAATCCCTTTGGTTGTCGTAGCCTGATTGACCATGGGAACTCCATTCACGTCCATGCCATGATTCCCCGCCATGATACAAACATTGGGACCCGACATGAAATGACTCCCTATGTGAATATCTCCGTAGAGGTAATTATTATGTCCAATCTGGGAGTGCGCCCCAACATGAATGTCAATAGCCTGAAACCTGACATAATTTCCAATGAGTACATCTGCACCAAGCTTTACTCGCCGATATCCATGACACTGGAATCCCACTCCAAAGCAACTAGTGAGGAAAAAGCGACCAAACAGGGCAAATCTCGCCAAAGTATAAAGATTGGCCGGCAACAAACGTATCGCCACCCACCACATTTTGCGTTTGGTGTTTCTGGCAAAATCAACAATCCCCGTCTTCACCAACAAATTAGCTCCTGAGCTTTCATTCCACCGAAAGGCGTTTGCGCTTTAACCAGCCAAAGCTAAGCGCAGTCCCCGCCACATTCATCATTAGCCATCCGAACGCAGCACCCACTAAGCCATATCGCGTGATTAATGCAGGGGAAAACACCACTGACAAAACGAGCGTAAATGCATTGGAGAACAAAGCATTGTTGGCCTTGCCATTAGCCAGCCAAACAAGATAGCCTATGTTCCAAATTGCATGCATAGCAGTTCCTATCAACAACACGGACAATGGCGCATAGATATAAGCAACCGCCACCGGATTATTTAACCACCTTTCCAGCAACCAAACCCCCATGAAATAAAATATCCCGCCACCGACCACCACCACCAGCATGACTACGACGGTCAACTTTGCACAAAACGAACGCAACGCTTCGAAATCATCACGCATGTTAACTACCTTGGGCAACGCTGCATTCATGACGGGATAGATGAGTTGCAATACTCCGATCGCTATCGACCAAGCTATCGAATAATAACCAAACAGCTCGACACTGACCATTTTACTAAGGATGATTTTGTCCATCTGGATAGTCAGCGCTCCCAATATCGTAGCGCCAGACAGACTAACGACCAGTGGCATCATTTTCAGCACGACCCCTGTGCTCCAAACCACATGATTGCGCCCACCACCAATCGCTTTCCATGCCAATCTCGCCCGAAACAAAGTTTCCAGCAGCGTCACTATGACAAACCATATTAAATATGCTGGCAGAGTCGGCCAAACATTGACGATAACGATCCCTCCGATATGTTTCAGGAGTGCAGAGATGGACATCACAACATTAAGTTCGACTTGCGATTGCGTACCGATGAGCGCACTTCGATAAAGTGAGCCAGGGAACTGGGCCGCAAAAATCGCCCCAGCTCCGTAAACTGCCCACTGCCCAACCTCCGCAGGCAAACCACTTAGTTCCAGCCAGTTGCTTGCCAATACCCCCGAAAAGGGCAGAATCAGACACATGGCAAGCATTGCGAATATCCAGTAGACACGCTCAAAACTGCGCAATAGGGTTGCAGCCCCTTGAGTCCCTCTCTGATGTGCACTCTCACATAGCGTGAACTCTCGGGCTAAGGATTGGCTCATCCCAGCATCAAGCAATCCCAACAGGGCCTGTAGCATCGCCACGAAACTAACTAAGCCAAACTGTTTAGGGCCAAGTGCGGCAAGATACCAAGGCAACGCAAGTATCGGAGCTAGGGCAACGACCCCAGTGCCGATGTAATTCGCCACGATGTTCTTTCTGAGCGTCACGACTGGCACTCCTCACTCGGCCAAGGCAACACCGCTCTTGGCCAGCATTG
Organism: Ferriphaselus amnicola; assembly: GCF_000974685.2. NCBI lineage: Bacteria > Pseudomonadati > Pseudomonadota > Betaproteobacteria > Nitrosomonadales > Gallionellaceae > Ferriphaselus > Ferriphaselus amnicola. Next base: position 110,911 of record NZ_AP018738.1, on the reverse strand, counting down.
AGTTACTAACGATTCGATTCCGTCGCGGCCATGTGCAAACACGAGGTCAATCAGCACCGAATAAATCACGGCTATAGACTTTCTCCGCTACATCTTTGATATCGTCAGCCATGCGATTCGCCACGATAATGTTCGCCTCCCGCTTGAACTGCGCCAAGTCGTTCACTACACGCGAGTTGAAGAAGTGAGTTTCTTTCAGTGCAGGCTCATACACGATGACCTCCACGCCCTTGGCTTTGATGCGCTTCATGATGCCTTGGATGCTGGAGGCGCGGAAGTTGTCTGAGCCGCTCTTCATCACCAGTCTATGGATGCCGACAACCGAGTGCTGGGGACTGAGTGCTGCGTGCTGCGTGCGGGGTGCGCTGTCGCTGGCGAGCTTTTTCAGTATCTCTGCGGCAATGAAGTCTTTGCGGGTGGTATTGGAGTCCACGATGGCCTGCACGATGTTTTGCGGCACGTCGTTGTAGTTCGCCAGCAGTTGCTTGGTGTCTTTCGGCAGGCAGTAGCCGCCGTAGCCGAACGAGGGGTTGTTGTAGTGGTCGCCAATGCGCGGGTCGAGGCAGACGCCTTCGATGATCTGTTTGGTATCCAGACCGTGGGTGGCAGCGTAGGTGTCGAGTTCGTTGAAGTAGGCGACGCGCATGGCCAAGAAGGTATTGGCGAACAGCTTGATGGCTTCGGCTTCGGTGCTGTCGGTGAACAAAACAGGGATGTCTTGTTTGACAGCACCTTGTTGCAGTAACCCTGCGAAAACTTTGGCGCGCTCGGAACGCTCGCCCACGACGATGCGTGAGGGATGCAGGTTATCGTGCAAGGCGCGACCTTCGCGCAGGAATTCAGGCGAGAAGATTAAATTGCAAGTTACGAGTTCTGAGTGCTGAATGCCGAGTGCTACATGCTCCGTGAATTGCGCGCGGGTTTTGGCGGTGTAGCCGACGGGGACGGTGGATTTGATGATCATCACCGCGCGCGGGTTGATGGCCATCACGTCCTTGATCACGGCTTCAATCGATTTTGTGTTGAAGTAGTTGGTCTCGGGATCGTAGTCCGTTGGGGTGGCGATGATGATGTAGTCGGCACCGGTGTAGGCCTCGACCTTGTCCAGCGTGGCCTTGAAGTTAAGTGTCTTGTGCGCTAGGTAGTGCTCGATCTCAACATCTTCGATCGGCGATTGCTTGCGGTTGAGCATCGCCACCTTCTCGGGAACGATGTCCAGCGCAACCACTTCGTGATGCTGCGACAGCAGAATAGCGTTGGAAAGGCCGACGTAGCCGGTTCCGGCGATGGCGATTTTCATGAATTTCGACAGTTAAAATGCGAATCGCAGAATCATACGATCAACGCGGAGCAACACAAACGAACGCCTCATTTAATTCAACCTTTGCAAGAGTCAAATGATGCAACTCCCGTTGCTTGCCGAGGCCAGTCCAGCGCAAAGTTAAAACGCGAACCGTTCCGGTTGTACGGCGTTTTGCAACGAGGCGACACTGGTTTCAAACAAAGTGACGCTCTCGAACACCCCTGGCGCAACACAAGTGATGAGTTTGGCTTGCATCAGCGGCGCGTCGCCGACGATGGCGAACAGGCGGCCACCGATGTTCAGCGCATTTTGAAACGCCTCAGGCAACACGGGAACGGAGCCAGTTAGCACGATGGCATCGTAGCTGCCATTCCAGCCCTGAGCGGCATCGCCGACTTCCAGTTTGACATTGTCAATATGGTGGGATGCCAGCGTGTGCGCGGCATTGGCGCTCAATTCAGCATTGATTTCAACGCTGGTGACGTGATTAGCCAAGTTCGCCAGCAAGGCGGTCAGGTAGCCACTGCCGGTGCCGATTTCCAGTACACGATCCGAGCTTTTCAGGCGCAGCTCTTGAGCAGCGCGCGCTTCCAGCTTGGGTTGCCACATGGTGACACCGTGCCCCAGCGGAATTTCCATATCCATAAAGGCCAAGGCTTGCTTGTCGGCGGGGACGAAATGTTCGCGGCGCAGCTTCTTGAGCAGGTCGAGCACGCGACCATCCAGCACATCCCAAGGCCGGATCTGTTGTTCCACCATGTTGAATCGAGCTTGTTCCATGTTGTTCATCCCCTGTCCCTGTGGCGTTGGTTATGTTTTGAGCGGCGGAGTATAGCAAGGCCGCCGCCCTTGCTCAATCCGCTGTGCTTGCTTTTGCTGCGACTTTCCAGTAACTTGCGGCGCTTGCGTGGGGGTCTTCGCCGTGATCGGTGAAGTGAGAAACACCCTTTGAACCTGTACGGATCATGCCGTCGTAGGGAAGCGCCAGCACCTGCTGATGCCCCTGCGTTTTATTGGAGCATCAAATGAACGCCAATCCCCAATTCCTGAATGAGCTAGCCCACGTCGATGAGGCAGCGATCAAGCCTTTGCCCAACTCGCGCAAGGTCTATGTGCAAGGCTCCCGTCCCGACCTTCGCGTGCCGATGCGCGAAATCACCCTGTCTGACACGCGCCTGAGTCACGGCGTTGAGACCAATCCACCGATCCACGTCTATGACTGCTCCGGCCCCTACACCGATCCGGCCGTGCAGATCGACATCCGTTCCGGCCTTGCGCCCATGCGCGAAAGCTGGATCGTCGAGCGCGGCGACACCGAGACCCTGAGCCAACTCACGTCCGACTACGGCCAACAACGACTGAACGACCCCGAGCTTGCCGCGATGCGCTTCAATCTCAGCCGTGCGCCACGTCGCGCGAAAGCGGGCGCTAACGTCACCCAGATGCACTATGCGCGTCAGGGCATCATCACGCCGGAGATGGAGTACATCGCCATCCGTGAGAATCAAAAGCGCGATGGCCAGTCCGACATGATGCTGCAACAGCACCCCGGCGAGAACTTCGGTTCGCCCATGCCCAAGCAGATCACGCCCGAATTCGTGCGCAGTGAAGTCGCAGCTGGACGTGCCGTCATCACCGCTAACATCAACCATCCTGAGATCGAGCCGATGATCATCGGCCGCAATTTCTTAGTGAAGATCAACGCCAACATCGGCAACTCGGCGCTGGGCTCCAGCATCCAAGAAGAAGTCGAGAAGATGACTTGGGCCATCCGCTGGGGCGGCGACACGGTGATGGATCTTTCCACCGGCAAGCACATCCACGAAACACGCGAATGGATCATCCGCAACTCGCCCGTGCCCATCGGCACCGTGCCGATCTATCAGGCGCTGGAAAAGGTCAACGGCAAGGCCGAAGACCTGACCTGGGAAATTTTCCGCGACACGCTGATCGAGCAGGCCGAGCAGGGCGTGGACTATTTCACCATTCACGCCGGCGTGCTGCTGCGCTATATCCCGATGACTGCGAAGCGCATGACCGGCATCGTGTCGCGCGGCGGCTCCATTATGGCGAAATGGTGTTTGGCGCATCACAAGGAGAACTTCCTCTACACCCACTTTGAAGAGATCTGCGAGATCATGAAGGCATATGACGTGACCTTCAGCCTCGGCGACGGCCTGCGTCCCGGCTCGATCTATGATGCCAACGACGAAGCGCAGCTCGGTGAACTCAAGACGTTGGGCGAGCTGACGCAGATCGCGTGGAAGCACGACGTGCAAGTGATGATCGAAGGCCCCGGCCACGTGCCGATGCACATGATCAAAGAGAACATGGACTTGCAACTGAAGTGGTGCCACGAAGCACCCTTCTATACGCTCGGCCCGCTGACTATGGACATCGCCCCCGGCTACGACCACATCACCAGCGCCATCGGTGCTGCGATGATCGGCTGGTTCGGCACCGCCATGCTGTGTTACGTCACACCCAAAGAGCATTTAGGCTTGCCCAACAAGGCCGACGTCAAGGAAGGTATCATCGCCTACAAGATCGCCGCCCACGCCGCCGACCTCGCCAAGGGCCACCCCGGCGCGCAGATCCGCGACAACGCCATGAGCAAAGCGCGCTTCGAGTTCCGCTGGGAAGACCAGTTCAACATCGGCCTCGACCCCGACCGCGCCCGTGAATTCCACGACGAGACCCTACCCAAGGACTCCGCGAAAGTCGCCCACTTCTGCTCCATGTGCGGCCCCCACTTCTGCTCGATGAAGATCTCGCAAGATGTCCGCGACTTCGCCGCGCAAGAAGGCATCTCCGAACAAGCCGCGCTGGAAAAAGGTATGGAAGTGAAATCGATCGAGTTCGTGAAACAGGGGGCAGAGGTTTATCACAAGGCGTAAGTCATTTCGCACTCTGTAGAACAAACGGGCCGCATTGCGGCCCGTTTATTTTTCAACCATTAGTATTTGGCGTTTGCAACCTAAGCATTCGTTAACAAATACTTTCTCGCCTTCTATCTCCTTCAATTCAATAAACTCTAGGCGCGAGCCACAGTATCCGCAGGTATCAGGCTGGTCGGACATGATGAAATAATCTGGAGGCGCCGGCGATATTTCTGAACCTTGCATTGAGATTTTGTCCTCAGATTTCAGCAAATCCAATTTCCTTCAAGTAATTGAAGGTTCCGTCATAGTACTGTGGGCTTCGGGTGTGGTCTTCAATGTCCCCCGAAGGCACGACCAATACCATTCCTTGCCTCGCTCTGGTCATCAGCACTCGGTAAGCATTTTTCAAATACTGCTTTCGCTCATCTTTATTGATCCTGTTCCAGCCGTTCCCACGAAACGAATGATGACTCCAGCCACTTTTTGTATAACGGAAATCCGCATCCCACGTTACACAAGACCAATCGAGTTCAAGCCCTTGCACGTGGAATTCCGTTGCAACATCTTCCAAGTAGTAAGAGGAGCGAACGTCGTCCTTTTCATTTAGGAACCAGTTCACGGGGTCCATTGGAGATTTAACATCAATTGCATGAGGTTTCAGCCGCTCTGCCTGAGACGACACAACGATTCCATAGCGCTCACTGCCTCGTGCTTGATGCTTAAGCCAAGCCTTTGCCTTTCCTACGTCTCTGGTAATTACGATTGGATAGCGCGCCTTGATGTTGTGATAAGTACGTTTAGCCGAATCAATATCTATATCAAGCAACTGCTTCACTAACAAAGAAACATCTTCCGCCCGGAAAGAGCGCATGGATACACCCAGATGCAGCTCATCCAAGAAATTCACGTTGGCGTGTGACTCTATCCGCTTTAGAGCTTCACCAGCTTGATACTCACTATCAGTCAGACGCGAAGAAACATAGACGTGCCAATCAGGGAAAGAGCGGGTTATTGAATTAATCCATTCACCAATTCCGGCCTCGCCTGTATTGATTTCTTGACCTCCCCCTACGAGACAAACTATGGTCGCCCAATCTTTATGTCTACCCATGCACGAAATTAAGAACTCCGGTTCAGATTGGTTAAAGTTTGGGTGATTCTTCTTGCGTCGCATAAATGAAGAGGTCTGCTCAAGATTCCATGCTCGTTGTGCTTCATCAAAAATTGCCACATGCTCGATCGGTGCCGCGCTTGAGTCCTGCAAACAGTCATCCCTGAAGTGATGAACATTTTGTATAAAGGACTTTACCGCGCTTCTTGCCTCCCCGATTTTTACGCGGTCGCCCCTGCTTTTTCCGCGAGATACCTTATCGCGAGCGAGCGCTTCACAAAGAATTTTCACTAGAGGGCCATTGCCTGACAAATAGACGCTATATAGATCGTCTTTCGCCTCGGAGTGCTTTGTTGCCACATCAATCCCCACCAAGGTTTTCCCTGCCCCCGGCACGCCTGTCACAAAGCAAAGCGCTTTTTGAGACCTTTCCTTCGAACGTTGAATGACTTCGGATATTGCAGAAGACGTGAGTCTCAAATTGGTTGCGCCAGCATCAGACCTCGTAATATCGGCAACGGCATGATTGTTATACAAGGCCATCGCTGCCTCAATAATTGTTGGAGTTGGGCAATAGCGACCTGCCTCCCACTCAGCGACATCGAGCTTCCCCTCCCCAACAAAGCGAAGTACCGCGTTTATCACCGCCCCTAATTGTTCCTTGTTCGATTTCAAAGGAAATATCAATTTGTCGTTTTGCGGAGTGATTTCAACAGATATGGGGGATATTCCGGCCTCAGTCGCTACCAATACAGGCGCGATATATTGTTCATGGCTTGATTCATGAAAATTCTTTAAGTCCAGTGCATAGTCGAAGACTTGGTCAAATGCATAGCTGGTATGTGTTTTTTCTCCGACCTTAAATTCAATGACAAATATCACTGGACCGATTAGCAAAACCGCGTCAATCCTTCGCCCCATTCGCGGGATGGAATATTCAAAATATATTGATCCCTCACGACCATCTAAGATACTGTTTAATATATCTATTTGAGCAACCCATGCATCGCGCTGGGTATGAATGAGGGCAAAGTCATTGTTGCGGGACAGCTTTCCCAATACTTCGTCAGTTGAAGCCTGCAGAAAGTCTGCAATTGATGCTGAGTAATATGCTCGCAACATTTTCTTGGATGATCGTCATGATGATCTCTGAAGAATAGCCTTTCTCGCACCGCGGCAAAACAGTTTTTCTTAAGGCTGAGTAGCGTTTACCATAACAACATGAAGATCCTGTTTTGCCGCCCCTCCTGCGCCGCTTGCTGCATCGCGCCTTCGATCACTTCGCCCTTGCCGGGGATGCCGGATGGCAAGCCTGCCGGGGTGCCGTGTGTGCAGCTTGATGACGAGTTGCGCTGCAAGGTGTTCGGTCTGCCTGAGCGGCCCGATTTCTGTGGCGGATTGCAGCCTTCGGCGGAGATGTGCGGCGAGTCAAGCGAAGCGGCGCTGGTTTGGCTGACGCAGTTGGAAGTCGCGACGCGGCCTTAGTTTGTGCGAGGTTGCGCCGCAGCAAATCGGCAGTCTTTTTTCTTTCCGGCCTACTGCGCGGCTTGTTAACATAGCCGACAGGAGGATTTATGCGCATTCCAGCGAAGTACGCCAACATTCTATTCGGCGGCATGTTGTCGGCCATCATGGTGACGGTGATCTCGGGCACGGTATTGTTTGTGAACCAAGGCTATTCACCGGAGTTCTTCCGGCAGTGGTTCAAAGGGTTCACCTCGGCTTGGCCGATCGCGTTTCCCACCGTTTTGGTGGTCGCACCGCGTGTGCGGAAGATGGTGGCGCGATTGACTGAGCCCGCCGCTGGGTAGCCTCTATAATCGCGCCCCATGCACACATACCGCACTCACGTTGCCCCTGATGTTTCCGCTGATTGCCCTTGCGTCGGGCATTGCACGACTGCGCTGGGGGATGATGTGTGTCGAAGTTGTTTGCGCACGTTCGAGGAGATCACGCGCTGGCCAGAGTTAAGTGAGGATGAGCGGCGAGCGATCAATCGCCGTATCGTTACAGAGGGCAAGCCTTCAGGGCATTGAGGTCCAGTCGGTGAAGGTGGCCGCTTGGCCGTGGTGATTTCCCGTTGCATCCAGCAGATTCCATACGGTGACACGTTCGATGAGGAAACGCTGGCCGCTGCTGGAGATGCGCACGCCAGAGTAATCGTCGATGTAGCCGTGCTGCGTCACTCGTTTCAGCAGTTTTGCCCGCGCTTCGCGTGCCAACGGCTCGGCGGAAAAACGCGATGGCAACTCGGTGAAGGTGACGAAATCCAGCTCGAACAGTTGCAGCGTGAGCCGGTTGCCGTAGAAGAACACAGGGTCGGCTTCAGTGCCGTGGGCGAGAATGGCTCGCGGGGCGTTCCATAGCGCGTCAGTTAAGGTTTCGTCACGGCTAGGCTCGACCAGAGTGCGTCCGGTGAGGCGGTGGAAGCTGTCAGCGACGAGTTGAAGACGGGCTTCCAGTTCAGCGGAAAATGCGGGTTTTTCGATGTGTTCGAGCATGGCGCGGATTATAGCCAGCTGCCGTGTTCCTTGTCTTTTCAAGCACAAACAGCTTGACAGAAAGTCGCTCAGGCATTGTAATTGCGCGCTTTTTTACAATTCGCCACAGGAGTCTCCAAATGAAACGTACATACCAACCTTCCGTCACCAAGAGAAAGCGCACTCACGGTTTTCTGGTTCGCATGAAAACCAAGGGTGGCCGTGCTGTCATTCGTGCACGTCGTGCCAAGGGCCGCGCACGTCTTGCCGTCTAAGGAAAGTCTCGATTTTCCGGGCGAGCGCCGCTTGCGCCAACGCGTTGAATTTAACGCGGTGATGGTCGGCAAGGGCTTGCCCAACAAGTGTTTTGTGATTTACCAGCGAGCGAATGAGGTGGGAGTTTCCCGCCTCGGTATCGTCGCCAGCAAACGGGTGATGCCGACCGCCGTGGCACGCAATCTGGCCAAGCGGACGGTGCGAGAAGCCTTTCGGCAACTCTTTCCCGTCGAGTGCGCGCTGGACGTAGTGGTGCGAGTGCGTCGTCCCGTGCGGCGTGAAGCGGTAGCAGAGTGTCGAGAGTCGCTCACGCAATTGTTTCAGGCGGTGCAGGCGTGATGCGCTGGCTACTGCTCAAACTGATACGCGGCTACCAGTATGCGATCAGTCCGATGTTTCCGCCGTCGTGTCGTTTTACTCCCAGCTGTTCGTGCTATGCCAGCGAGGCGGTGGAGAAACATGGCGCGTTGCGCGGTGCTTGGCTGGCTATCAAACGGGTGTTGCGTTGCAACCCGTGGAACGACGGCGGTTACGACCCCGTCCCTTGAATTTACGCAAAGATCATCATGGACCTTCAACGGCTGTTTCTCTTTCTGATCTTTTCTGTCTCTTCCATGTTGGTGTGGGAGAACTGGCAGCGGGCGCAACATCCTGCACCTGCACCGGTGACGGCCGCTTCCGGCGTGCCTGCGGCGACCACCTCGCTGACAGCCGCTCCGGCAGGTAGCGCCCCGGCGACCGAAGTCAAGCGCATCAGCGGTGCCAAGATCGTAGTCAAAACGGACAATTTCGTCGCAGAGATCAACACCGTTGGCGGCGATCTCCGCCGTCTGGAACTGGCGCAACACCGTGACGCGAAGGACAAAGCAAAGCTGTTCGTGCTGATGCAGGAACAGGGCACGCACAGCTATTTGGCTCAGACTGGCCTGCTGGGCGCTGGCTTGCCGACACACAATTCACTGTTCAGCAGTGCCGCCAGCGAATACCAAATGGCCGCTGGCCAAGATTCGCTGGAAGTGCGTCTGACCGCGAACGACATCGTCGGCGCGACCGTAACCAAGATCTATACCTTCCATCGCGGCAGCTATGTCGTGGATGTGGGCTACGAGATCCAAAACACCGGCGCAGCACCCATGGCGGCAACCGCCTATTTCCAATTGGTGCGTGACAGCTCTGCCCCCGAAGGTGACTCCAAATTTGTGCCGACCTACACCGGCCCTGCGGTCTATACCGACAAGGAGAAATTCCAGAAGGTCGATTTCTCCAACATCGAGAAAAGCAAGACCGACTACCCCAAGACGGCTGACAACGGCTGGGTAGGCATGCTGCAACACTATTTCGTCTCGGCGTGGCTGCCCAAGGACAAGACTCAACGCGAGTATTACACCAAGGCGCTGGGCAATGATCTGTTTGCAGCTGGCGTGATCGTGCCGGTGGCGGCCATCGCTCCGGGGCAGGCCGGTAAAGTCAGCGTGCCCTTGTACGCAGGTCCAGCGCAAGCCAAATTGGATGACGTTGCACCTGGCCTCGGCCTCACTGTCGATTACGGCTGGCTGACCATCATCGCCACGCCGATCTTCTGGCTGCTGACCAAGATTCAGAGCATCGTCACCAACTGGGGCGTTGCCATCATCCTGTTGACCGTGCTGATCAAGCTGGCCTTCTTCCCGCTTTCCGCCGCCAGCTATCGTTCGATGGCCAAGATGCGCGTGGTCGCTCCCAAGCTGGAAAAGATCAAGGAACGCTATGGCGATGACCGCGAGCGCTTGCACAAGGAAATGATGGAGCTGTACAAGACCGAGAAGATCAATCCGCTCGGTGGCTGCTTGCCGATGCTGATCCAGATTCCGGTGTTCATCGCACTGTACTGGTCGATCCTGTCCAGCGTCGAAATGCGCCACGCGCCCTTCTTCGCGTGGATCACCGATCTTTCGACCCCAGATCCGTTCTACGTGTTGCCGCTCATCATGGCAGTCAGCATGTTCCTCCAGTCGAAATTAAATCCCACGCCAGCTGACCCGCTGCAAGCCAAAATGATGCAGATCATGCCGCTGGTATTCGCGGTCGTGTTCTTCTGGTTCCCTGCCGGACTGGTACTGTACTCGGTTGTCAATAACGTGCTCTCCATCGCGCAGCAGTGGTACATCACCCGCAGCTTGGAGTCTGCTACCAAAGTTGCAGCGAACGATCCTCGATAACATCGCCGCCATCGCGACCGCTCCTGGTCGCGGCGGCATCGGCGTAGTGCGCATCTCCGGCCACGGATTGACGGCGCTAGCGCAGGCCATCACCGGCAAAGCGCCTGCGCCGCGCCATGCCACTTACGCTTCTTTCCTCGATTCAACCGGCCTCGTGCTGGATCAGGGCATTGCTCTGTTCTTTCCTGCGCCACACTCGTACACCGGCGAAGACGTGCTGGAGCTGCAAGGCCACGGCGGCCCGGCGGTGCTACAAGCCGTGTTGCAACGCTGTGTTGAACTGGGCGCGCGGCTGGCACGTCCCGGCGAATTCACTGAACGCGCCTTCCTCAACAACAAGCTCGATCTGGCTCAGGCCGAAAGCGTTGCCGACCTGATCGATGCCACCACCACACAAGCAGCGCGCAGCGCCATGCGCTCGTTGCAAGGCGACTTCTCCCGCGCCATTCACGCGCTGGTGGACGAACTCATCCGCCTGCGCATGCTGGTCGAAGCGATGCTGGACTTTCCCGAAGAGGATGTGGATGCGCCCGATCTGACCCGCCGCAACCGTGAACTGTCTTCGGTACGCGACGGCTTGGAGCGGGTACTCACCTTGGCGCAACAAGGCAGCCTGCTGCGCGAGGGTGCGCACATCGTGCTGGTTGGCCAGCCCAACGTCGGCAAGTCCAGTCTGCTCAATCGCCTCTCCGGCGAAGAGGTCGCGCTGGTCAGCGACATCCCCGGCACCACCCGCGACGTGATCCGCCAGGCCATCCAGCTCGAAGGAGTACCACTGCACATCCTCGACACGGCCGGCCTGCGCGAATCACAGGACATAGTCGAGCAAATGGGCATCGCCCGCACCCGTAGCGCTGCGGAGATAGCCGATCTGATCCTAGTGCTGCTGGATGCCACGCAGGGCATGACCGCCGCCGACCGCGACATCCTCGCTGCACTGCCGCCACAAATTCCGCGCCTGTTTGTGTTCAATAAGTGCGACTTGATGGGAGCTGACGGCAAGCAAGAAGATACCGATCATCTCTATCTTTCCGCTAAGACTGGAACGGGACTGGATGAGTTGCGCCAGCGCCTGCTGACGCTGATCGGCTGGCATCAGGAGGCCGGTGTATTCATGGCGCGCGAACGCCACCTGCGGGCGCTGAAACTTGCACGCAGACACTTGGCACAAGCGGCAAGCGAAGTCGCTCGCGCCGAACTTTTTGCCGAAGAGCTGCGCCTCGCGCAAGAGGCACTCAACTCGATCACCGGCGAATTCACTGCCGACGACTTGCTAGGCGAGATATTCAGCCGATTTTGCATAGGAAAGTAACAAGCCTTCCTGCATAAATAGCCCCCCTCACGGGTAGAAGTAGAACTTCCTGCTCAGAATTAGCACTAACTCTCCACTCTTTTCCTAAACGTCCCCAATTTTCTGCATGAGATTCCCCGTATTGAAGCAATGCGCCCTAGGCGTAGCCGCATCCGTTTTGTTTGTTGTTGGTAACGTAGTGTGGGCAGGTTCCAGCGATTTTGCCCAATGCCGCCAACTCTTCCCTAATCAGACCCCGCCGCCGATTCACTTTCAGCAGGATATGAAACCCCGAGCACTCTGCTTTGACGGTTACGCGGTGCTGCACTCGGGCGTCAGTCACACGCCGATCTATGTCGTCGAAAAGCTCAATCGCTCGGTGCTGGAGCCGGAGGTTGATCGAACCGATAGGTTTTATGAGGAAGCGCGCTTACCCCACGCTGAGCGAGCAGATCTGAATGATTATCAAGGTTCTGGTTATGACCGAGGGCACATGGCACCCGCCGCCGATATGGGAACGGATCAGGCGATGGCGCAAAGCTTTTCCTTGGCCAATATGGTGCCGCAAGCACCTCAGAACAATCGCAAGACATGGGCGAAGCTAGAGAAGGACACGCGCAAATACGTCATGCGAGCGGAGGGTGATGTTTATGTGATCTCCGGCCCTGTGTATGATGCTCGACCAAGCACCATAGGTAGAAACCGCGTCTGGGTTCCGCAGCATTTGTTTAAGTTAGTTTATGATCCCAACAGCCATCGGGCGTGGGCACACTGGATAGATAATACGGATGATGCCAAAGCGGGGCGCCCCATTAGCTACGATGAGTTGGTCCGGCGCACCGGAGTGGAATTTCTCCCTACCACCATGTGAGACTGACAAGAGACTTGCCATGCCTTTCTGCCCTAACTGCGCTAAAGAAATCCACGCAAATGCCCAAGTATGTCTGGCTTGCGGTGTAACTCAGCCCATTCCTGAAGGGGTCCGTGGCTGGTCTTGGGGTGCGTTCCTGCTGAACTGGATTTGGGCGATCGGCAACAACACATGGATCGGCTTGCTCTCGATAATCCCTTACCTCGGCTTTATCATGGCCGTGATCCTTGGCTTCAAAGGTCGGGAGTGGGCGTGGCGAAATAAGCATTGGGACAGCGTCGAGCATTTTCAACGGGTACAGAAACGGTGGTCGTTCTGGGGCGTAGTAATCTGCATTGGTGGCGCCATCCTAGGCATCGTGACAGCGATAGCCATCCCAATGGTACTGGGCGATGGTACGCAGACAGAATTCCATGTTGAGACTCGGCGGGGAGATGCAGCACCGGAGACGCCCAGCAGACAACTCCCCTCAAAATACTTCTGATGTCCCATGCTCACACTGCCAACCATCTCTTCGACTACCGCCTTTATCTGGGAAGGAGCCAAGCCAAATGGAACCCATGAATCAGACTTCTCCTCCACTCATTGAGTCTCCCTGTGTTCTCAACTGCTGCTTGGACGAGCAAGAGATTTGCATGGGCTGTGGCCGCTCCTTAGACGAGATTTTGGGATGGTGGGACGCCGATGAGGAGGCTCGTCGAATAATCGTTCGTAACGCACAGCAAAGGAAGTCCAAGTGAGGACAATGAAACTCTGCCCAATGTCTGGTGGACGCGTCTAGAATAAAGAAACTACTTGTCACCCCTAGTGACGTGCCAGTCTGGCTTTGACTAAATGGAGAACGAATCATGGAAACAAAAACGATTGCCTTAATTGTGGGTGTTGGTATCGCTGGAGCCGTACTGTCTTCGGTAATCACCACCAAAATGCTCAGTCACGAAGAAGTGCCTACAGAGTCCAAGCCGGTCATAAGCGCAGTAGCTGACACACCAGTATCGAGCAAGGACACCGCCGAGAGTAAGAAGCCCGCCGTGGATAAAGATGAGCCTGTCGCACGCAAACCGGCACGCACGCACGCACGGGAAGTGGCCAGTAAAGTTGCCGCGCCCGAAATCCGCTATAAGACCGTGACTAAGCAAGTGTGTGAGCAAAAGCCCGTAACCGAGCAAGTCGAGGTGGCGGACGCTCCTAAACCTCCACAGCACAGCCCTGGCGCAATGATCCTTGGCGGCCTGATTGGTGGCGTAGTCGGCAATCAAGTGGGGGACGGCAATGGTCGCACTTTGGCTACGATTGCGGGTGCGGGCGCTGGGGCATATGTGGGCGATCAAGTCGCGGCTAGAAATCAACCCAAGCCGGGCACCCACCTTGAGACGCGCACGACGACCAAAGAAGTCTGCCATGACGAGACTCAGCAAGTCCCCATCAAGTAATTCGCATGAACCCAAAGCCTGACGACCCAGAGGATGGTGTCATGTGCCACTGCAGTGGCACTAGGCGAAGCTATATTCAAAGTCTGTTCGAGCAAGGCAAGGATATAGCTGCCATTTCTAGGTGGACTGGCGCGCTCTCTGGCTGCGGTGGTTGCGAATGGGATATTGCAGATTTCCTCAAGGAACTTGACGCTAAGACGAGCAAGAAATTGTAAGTGTGATTACTCACCATCCGTGGTTTCAGCCTTTGGAGAAGGCTGTCCGCAAGTGTTACAATCCGCATAGATTTTTGGAACAAAACGGGAACAAAACCTGCAAACACAGGTGCATTTCTTGTCCGTTTTGCCTACTTTTATTACCTGACCCCAGCGCATGAAATTAAGAGGTGAATCACACCTCTACCTTAATGCGTTGTCATGTAGCCCAATGAATAAACAAGGATTGCTATGAGTTTGAAATGCGGTATCGTCGGCTTGCCCAATGTTGGCAAGTCCACCATGTTCAATGCGCTGACCAAGGCTGGCATCGCTGCCGAGAATTATCCCTTCTGCACCATCGAACCTAACGTCGGCATCGTTGAAGTGCCGGATGCGCGCATGGACGAACTGGCCAAGATCGTCAAACCGCAACGTATGCAATACGCCATCGTCGAGTTCGTGGACATTGCCGGCTTGGTGGCGGGTGCGTCTAAGGGCGAAGGCTTGGGCAACCAGTTCCTCGCCAACATCCGCGAGACCGATGCCATCGTCAACGTGGTGCGCTGTTTTGAAGATGAGAACGTGGTTCACGTCGCCGGCAAGGTCGATCCGCTGGCCGACATCGAAGTCATCCTGACCGAGCTGGCACTGGCTGACATGGCCACTGTCGAGAAGGCTATCCAGCGCGACGGCAAGAAAGCCAAGTCCGGCGATAAGGACGCGCAAAAGCTCATCGCCGTGCTGGAAAAGCTGCTGCCGCACCTGAACCAAGGCCAACCAGCGCGCACCTTCGCCTTGTCCGACGACGACAAGCTCATCATCAAACCGCTGTGCCTGCTCACCATCAAGCCCGCCATGTATGTCGGCAACGTGCTGGAAGACGGCTTCGAGAACAACCCCTACCTCGACCGCCTGCGTGAATACGCCACCAAGGAAGGCGCACCGGTCGTCGCTCTTTGCGCCAAGATCGAGCAGGAACTGGCCGACCTCGACGATGCCGACAAGCGCGAATTCCTCGCAGATCTAGGCTTGGACGAACCCGGCCTGAACCGCCTGATCCGCACCGGCTACGAACTGCTGGGCTTGCAGACCTACTTCACCGCTGGCGTGAAAGAAGTGCGCGCATGGACCATCCACAAAGGCGACACTGCACCACAAGCTGCGGGCGTCATCCACACCGACTTCGAACGCGGCTTTATCCGCGCCCAGACCATCGCCTATGAAGACTTCA
Organism: Ferriphaselus amnicola; assembly: GCF_000974685.2. NCBI lineage: Bacteria > Pseudomonadati > Pseudomonadota > Betaproteobacteria > Nitrosomonadales > Gallionellaceae > Ferriphaselus > Ferriphaselus amnicola. The sequence continues at coordinate 95,638 of NZ_AP018738.1, read as the reverse complement.
TTGCCTGTGGCGGTGAAGCGGGCGCCAAGGAAAAGGGCAAGATGCGCGTCGAAGGTAAGGAATACGTGGTGCACGATGGAGATGTCATGAATTTCTTATTCAACGTCTAAGCTGGATTAGCTGTTTTTCAGTGTTCGCTGATGTTCGGAATAATTAGAATACGCCACTAAAAACATGTAGTTGCAAACTCTTGTGTGCGTTGGTGTTCATTGGTATCTGCAAGACTTGGGGGCATGATTGGGGGCATAATAGTAATACGCCCTCATTGATTGGAGAAATTATGCCCGCTGATGTCAACGAAACCCTTATAGATAAAGGGAAAGAGTCTCTTAAAAATGCCCCCAATAGCATTGCAGTCCGTGCCCCCAAGGGGAGAATCAGCGATGCGGCATTGCGTGCCCTTAAGCCAGCAGGCAAACCCTACAAGCAATCCGTCGGTGAAAGTCTTTATCTGGAAGTAATGCCGGGCGGGTCAAAGCTCTGGCGCTGGAAATATCGCATCGAGGGTAAAGAAAATCGCTACTCCCTTGGCAGCTATCCAGAACTTTCATTAAAGGAAGCAAGAGAGGCAGTCGGAGCTGCGCGCAAACTGGTCAATCAAGGTTTGCATCCAGCGCAACAGAAGAAGCTTGATCGAATCAAGGCTACTCACGCGCAAGCCGGTACGCTTGAGGCCATCGCCAAAGAATGGCTTGCCCTGAAGGACTGGGAGGAAATCACCAAGAAGCGACGGGAAAATATGCTCAAGCGCGTTGTCTTCCCAACCCTTGGTGAACTACCAATCAGGCAGATCACCTCGCCAATGATTCTGGATGTCTTGAAGAAGGCTGAAGCCAACAATGGGCTGTCAGTCAGGGACGAGGCAAAGCGCACTTTGTTTGGCATCTTTGAATTCGCGCTGGAAATGGAGCGGGTTGAAGTTAATCCTGTTCGCCAATGGAAAACGGCACTGCCAAAGAATAAGACGCAGCACAAACGCCCATTGGACAAAACGGAAATCGGGAAGCTGATGCGCGACACTGATAATCCCGGCGGCAGTCTGCAAACTCAATGCGCCTTTAAGTTGATGTGGCTGACACTTGCCCGACCGTCTGAAGTGGTCGAAGCCGAGTGGGCGGAATTCGATCTTGAAAAGGCAATCTGGCGCATTCCTGCCGAGCGCATGAAAATGCGCAAGGAGCATGTCATTCCATTACCCACGCAAGCGATTGAGGTACTTCATCGCATGAGTGTAATCTCCGGCGACAGAAAGCATGTCTTTCCGCATCGGGATAATAGAGCCAAGCCAATGGTCGCAGCTTCATTCCGGCAAATGCTGAATGTTTTAGGCTGGGGTGGGAAATATAGCCCTCATGCCACCAGAACAACCGGCAGCACCCGGCTAAACGAAATGGGATTTTCTGCCGATTGGATCGAGCGCCAACTAGCGCACACCGAGCCCAATGCAGTACGGCGTACCTACAATCATGCTGATCATTTCAGGGATAGAGCCAAGATGATGCAGCACTGGGCAGACTTGCTAGACGAATGGAAGAGGGGCGACAGTAACGTCGTGTCGATTAAACGTGAGGCGGCAGCCTGAGTTTCATTCTTGCCGTCGCTGGACGCGGCGATGTTTGCCGGGCAGATTTAGGGTTTAAGCGCCATGCCAGAGGGGGCTCATGCGCCGTTTTTGCGTGGGTTTTGCGGGCGTTTTTCCGTACCAATAAAACCACGAACCACGGCTTTTTCGTGCGCACTTCGACCAGCACGCCAAGCATGGCTTAGGCAATTATTGCTCGCCTGCTACCTGGCAAACTGATAGATTGCACTATTGCGATTAAAACCGACTTTATGCGATCCAAACCCGTTACGCCGGAGTCCCGCCATGATCACTGAACCCTGGGTATCCGTGGATCAGATTGCCGAGCATCTGGGGGTCACCCGCGACTCGATCTATCGGTGGATCGACCGAAAGAGCCTGCCTGCGCACCGCGTCGGTAGATTGTGGAAGTTCAAAGTATCAGAGGTGGATGAGTGGGTGCGCGCCGATGGTGCAAACGAGGTTACTGGTGCCGGTCCAGCCTCGTTCGATGATTGAAAGCAAGGCCAATAAATACAAAAGGGAAAGAACGAGATGCTGACCGAAGACAATTTGGCCGACCTACTAAATACCCTCGGTTTCGAGAAAAAAGGGACGATTTACCGCAAGACAATTGGTGTTGCCGTGTTGGAGGTGAACTTCACAAAGAAGGAAATCATTTATCCCGAAACTGCTGGCCTGGTCATCAATGAACGCCAAACGTGCAACTTCGAAGCCAACGAAAATTTTGTTGTGCTTGAATGTGTTCATCGCCTTCTGGAAAAAGGTTACAAGCCAGAACACATCGAGCTGGAGCCAAAGTGGAAGCTTGGCCGTGGCGCAAGTGGTGGCCGCGCAGACATTCTGATCAAGGACAACGATGGCCGCCCCTTATTGATTGTCGAATGCAAAACAGCAGGAACGGAATTCAAGCGTGCTTGGAACAAGACCCTGCAAGATGGCGATCAGCTTTTCAGCTACGCGCAACAGATCAGTGAAACGCAGTTTCTTTGTCTTTACACATCTGATCTCGATGCGGGGGCGCTGGCCTACACAAGCCACATTATTGCGCACCGAGACAATGAAAAATACCTGGCGGACAACCCGCTTTTCAAGGGCTTCAAATTAGTTGCCGATGTCAAAGAGCGTCATGCCGTCTGGCGTGACACTTACAAGCTGGACTACACGACCAAGGGCATTTTCGAAGAGAACATTCAGCCCTATCACATCGGCAAAGACAAATATTCACTAGCAGACTTGCATGCCATCTCTGCCAGCGACCAGCAGAAAAAATACCACGAGTTCGCCACCATTCTGCGCCAGCACAATGTGTCGGGGCGCGAAAACGCCTTTGACAAGCTGGTCAATCTATTCCTGTGCAAGCTGGTGGATGAAATTGAAAACCCGTCGGACTTGAAGTTTTATTGGAAAGGCGTTGCCTACGACACCCATTTTGACCTGATGGATCGGCTCCAGCAGTTGTATCAGGCGGGCATGGGCAAGTTTCTCGGGGAAGATATCACCTACATCAACCAGGGAGACGTCAACAACGCCCTGCGGTTCATCAAGCAGAACCCGGATGCTACGCAGCGCGCTGTGTGGAATCTGTTCATTCAGCAGAAATTCTTCACCAACAACGATTTCTCGTTGATTGACGTTCACAACGAAAAGTTGTTCTACCAGAACGCGGAGGTGCTGCTGAAAATCCTGCAAATGTGGCAGGACATCCGGTTGACCGATCCGCACGGACATAACCAGTTTTTGGGCGATATGTTCGAGGGCTTTCTCGATCAGGGCGTCAAGCAGAGCGAGGGGCAGTTCTTCACTCCCATGCCCATCTGCCGTTTCATCATGATGAGCCTGCCGCTGGCCTCACTCATTCAGCGTAGCGCCACGCCACCCAAGGCCATCGACTACGCCTGCGGCGCAGGCCACTTCCTGACCGAGCTGGCTTTGCAGATCAAGCCTCTGGTTGAAACCCACAAGCCAAGTGCTGATCTGACCGCTTATCACCAGGCCTTGTACGGCGTTGAGAAGGAATACCGCCTGTCCAAGGTGGCTAAGGTGTCGGCGTTCATGTATGGGCAGCAGGAAATCAACATTTGCTACGGCGATGCGTTGATCAACCAGCACGAAGCATTCCCGGAGATCAAGGATGGGACGTTTGACCTGTTGGTCGCCAATCCGCCTTACAGCGTGCGCGGCTTTTTGGAAACGCTTCCCGAAGAAGAGCGCAAGGCCTATACCCTGACCGAGACCATTAACGATCTCGAAACATCCAACAGCATCGAAACGTTTTTCATCGAACGCGCCAAGCAGTTGCTGCGCGCCAATGGCGTGGCCGCCATCATTCTGCCGTCCAGCATCTTGTCCAACGGTGGCAGCACCTATACCCGTACCCGCGAAATCCTGATCCAATATTTCGATATCGTGGCCATTGCCGAATTCGGAAGCGGCACCTTTGGCAAGACGGGTACCAACACCGTCACCCTGTTCCTGCGCCGCAAGAAGACTGCACCCGATACTGCCGCGCACTACCGCGAACGCGTAGAAGAATGGTTCAAGGGATGCGATGCCAGCAAGCGTAAACAGGTCATCTACAAGGATGAGCACCTGATTGCACGCTATGCTGCACACATCAATGTGCCGCTGGATGATTACAAAACTCTGCTCAAGGGTGATCCCAACGGCGCATGGACCGCGCACCTGGAGGCGGTCTACCTCGAAAAATTCAATAGCAGCACTGAGGTTGCCAATTTCAAGAAGGCTAAGTGGTTTAAGGCCTTGAAGCCGGAAGAGCAGGGGGCCGAAGTCCAAAAGCGCTATTTGGCATTCGTCCAGGCCATCGAGCGCGACAAGCTCTACCACTTCGTGATGGCCAGCGATCAGATCAACCCGGTGTTGATCATTCGCAGTCCGACCGAGACAAAAGCAATCCAGCAATTCCTCGGTTACAAGTGGAGTGATTCAAAGGGAGACGAGGGCATAAAGCTGGTTAAGGATGCCCATGGGCGACATCTGACGCCGCTTTATGACGAAACCAATCGGGACAACGCGGCGAAGCTGAATTCCAGCATTGCTGCGAATTTCAATGGCTCGCTGGCAACCGTCCCGGCTGCATTGCAGGACGTAGCACGTACAGCTCCCTTGGTGGATATGCTGGATTTTTCTCGCCCTGTTTTTGAAAAACAGATATCTACCACACCACAGGTTTCTGTCGCCATGGTTTCAAAGTGGCCTGCCGAACGTCTCGGAGCACTTGCCGAAGTCATACCCGGTCAATCGCCGGAGTCTACTTATTACAATGACCAGAAAAAAGGACTGCCGTTTTATCAAGGGAAGAAAGATTTCGGCATAACAGAACTGCTTTCCCCGACAGCTTGGACGACTCAAGTTACCAAAGAGGCGGTCAAGGGCGACATTTTGATGAGCGTCCGGGCTCCAGTAGGTGATGTGAATTTCTGTCCTCTGGATAAGATTTGTATCGGCAGAGGACTGGCCGCAATTCGGACAGGAGACAGGATTGACTCGCGATTCCTGTTTGAGTTTATTGCCAGCAATAAAGAACTCTTCAAAGGAAAACAAGGCGCGGCTTTCGAATCAATCTCTGCGACGGATCTCCGAGAGAAAAAAGTACCTCTTCCCCCCAAGAATGTCCAAATTGCCGCAGCCAAAGATTGTGTTGCCGTAGATGCAGACCGAAATGCAGCTGAGGCGAGGATGAAGTCTGCCGAGAGTGATCTCGTCACCAACATAGAGGCTATCTATTCGTCTTCAGCTCCACGGATAGAAATCGACAAGCTCGCCACCAACATTCAGTACGGCCTCAACGAGGCCATGAACGAGGGTGGCGTTGGCTACAAGATTTTCCGCATGAACGAAATCATCCGTGGCCGCATGGTGGACAACGGCAGCATGAAGTTTGCCGATATCAGCGCCGAGGAGTTTGCCAAGTACAAGCTTAATAAAGGCGACTTGCTCTTCAATCGCACCAACAGCATTGAGCACGTCGGCAAGACTGGATTGTTCGATCTGGATGGCGACTATTGCTTTGCCTCATACCTCGTGCGAGTAGTGCCGAACACCAGCATGGTGTTGCCGAAATTCTTGGAAAAGATGATGAATTCGTCAGCTTTCCAAATTGAGGCCAAGGGCAAGGCATCCAAGTCCATCAATCAGGCCAACATCAACGCGACGGTGATGCGCAATATCAAGGTGCCGGTGCCTCCCCTTTCGGAGCAGAGGAAGTTCATCGCCAAAATCGATGCGCTAGAAGAAAAGATTACCAAGGCGCAAGCGATCATTGACGGTGCAGCCGCCCGCAAGCAGGCCATCCTGCAGAAGTACCTTTAAAGAAAGGCCAAGATGAGCGACTTCCAAAAGCAATACGCCTTGTGGGATGAATTCCTGTCTGTATGGCCCGCAGCGCGTCTGGCTACGATGACACTGGACGAATACAGCCTCGCGGGATCGAAGGATAGTTTCACCTACTGGATCGAATCGCGTCTCGACGAAATGGGCAGCATCTGGGGCGGCTCGTCGTTCAAGTTCGGCGTGTTCTCGCGTAAGGACACCGAGGACAAGAAATCCGATGCCAAGCTCTCCTATTCGGATACACATGGCTGGTATTCATCGCTGGGCACAACGGCAGGGGCAGCCTTTGCGCAGGTGCGCGGTTTCGTGGCACAGGTGGCAGATTGGGCAACTAAAGGCGATCTGGACGCTATCGACTCGTTCGAGCATCTGGGCGAAGCCTTCAAGTGGAAGATTGCCTTCCACTATCAGAACCGGCAGGCTCCGGTGATCGTGGACATCTTCAAGCGTGCACCGCTGGCAGTGTTCGTTGGTGGTACTGCAAGCCAGAGCATGGCCACGCTGCAGAAGGCGACGCTGGCCAAACGGCCTGATGGATTGGATATTCTGGAGTTCGGTAAACAAGTGTGGGAGGTGTGGAGCCAGAAGAATCTGGCAATCTGGAAGCTCTCGCACGGTAACCCACCCAGTTTCACCGATGCCGAGCGTCAGCAGTATCTGGATGGTCAGTTGGCGGTGATGCACCGGGACACCGGGAAGGAGCAAGGCAAGAAGTTCGCGGAGGCACCGGTAGGCACATTGTTCTTCTTGTGTCACGGCAATAGCACGCAGCGTATTGGCCAGTTTACGTCTGAAGCCATGCCCTGTGCCAAGGGCGATGGCTGGTTGCAGCGTAGCTACCGCGTTCTCAAACCCGCCAAGCGTACAGACCGCTACACCACTAATTCCAAGAACTGGTCGCCCCAGGGCAATTCGACCTTCTGGCAGGTGGGCGCGCACGACTTGCCGGAATTCGAGGCCACCTTGCTTAAGCCGTTTTTCGGCACAGACTTGGCAGAAGTTGCCACGCTGGCCGGTGAGCCAATTGAAGCGGCCAGTCTGGGCGACGGGGCTGCGCCATCACCGTCCCCCACTACGGCTGCGAGCAGCAACAAGTCCACAATTACCTGCTTTAACCGTATTTACTACGGCCCGCCCGGCACCGGCAAAACCTACACGCTGATGCAACTGCTCAAGCGTGATTACGAGCCTCAGGCCGCATCTATCTCCACCGAAGAATGGCGAGCCCAAATCATTGCTGAGAAGGTTGCAGTATTGAAGTGGTGGGAGGGGGCTGCCGCCGCCTTATACGATCTTGGGGGCAATGCCACGGTGCCTGCAATTGCAGAACACCCCTTTATCAAGGCCATTGCAGCCGCAAAGAACCGAACTCAAGGCATCAAGCAAACCCTTTGGGGTACCTTGCAACACCACACGGTGGAGTCATCCGCAACAGTCAATACCAAGCTCCGCATGAGCCCAAGCATATTTGACAAGAAGGCCGACTCAGAATGGATGTTCGCCGGTGATTGGCAGGATGCTTGTGCTGACGTGATCACTCTGGTCGATCAGCTCAAGGTTGGCCAGCAAGATGCGGCCAAGGTACAGCGTTACAGCTTCGTAACGTTTCATCAGTCTTACGGCTACGAAGAGTTCGTTGAGGGATTGCGCCCCGTTCTAAACAGCGATGGCGAAGCTAGTGAAGTCGAATATGAAATCCGCCCCGGTGCATTCAAGGAACTCTGTCGGAAGGCACGCCAGGCTCCAGAACAACGTTTCGCGATGGTTATTGACGAAATCAACCGGGGCAACATTAGCAAGATTTTCGGTGAGCTGATAACTCTGATTGAGCCGGACAAGCGCGATCCACTGAATGGCAGCACTCCGCCCTTGGAGCTGACACTGGCCTATTCGGGCGAAAAGTTTTCAGTGCCAGCGAACGTAGATATCATCGGCACGATGAACACGGCGTGTTGAATTGCGTGTAAAACTGACCCACCAATTGCATTGAACTTTGACCCACCCTTGAATTATCTCTGAACGTTTCAAGTTGTGGATAGTTTTCTGTTTTTGCCCTCCTTTCCCGATTGAGTTGAACTGTTTCTGAAGCGGTAACTGTCGTTGCCGGACTCCACGATGTGGCAGTGGTGCGTCAACCTGTCGAGCAACGCCGTTGTCATCTTTGCATCCCCGAACACACAGCCCCATTCAGCGAAGCTTAAGTTGGTCGTGATCACAAGACTCGTGCGCTCATAGAGTTTGCCAATGAAGTGGAACAGTAATGCACCTCCCGCTTGGCTGAACGGCAGATAGCCCAACTCATCCAGAATCACCAGATCGGCATACATCATCCGGTTAGCAATCTGCCCCTGTTTGCCCGCAGCCTTCTCCAACTCCAACGCATTCACCAACTCAATGGTCGAGAAGAACCTGACTCGACGATGCTGATGTTGCACCGCCTGCACACCGAGTGCCGTCGCCAGATGCGTCTTGCCCGTGCCAGGGCCTCCGACCAGCACCACATTGTGTGCCTGATCCAAGAACTCGCATCGATGCAACTGCCGGATGAGTGCCTCGTTCACCACGCTCTGGCTGAAGTCGAAACTCGCCAAGTCACGGTAGACTGGGAAACGGGATGCCTTCATCTGGTAGGCGATAGAGCGTACCTCGCGTTCCGCCATCTCGGCCTTGAGCAAGGTACTCAACATCACTTGTGCACTCTGATAGGCAGGTGAACCTTGGCTAGCCAGTTCATCCACCGCCTGCGCCATGCCGTATAACTTGATGCTCTTGAGCGTGGTGATCATGGCTTCATGCTGCATGGCGCACCTCCCTCAATTGGTCATAGCGGCTAACGTTAGACTGCGGCTCGACCACGAGCGTCAGATGGGCCGGCGTATCAACAGGGGCTGGTGGTGCAGGCTCAATCAGTCGCGTCAGCAGATTGAGCACATGCTGCTTGGATGGCACACCGCTCTCTAGGGCCAACTCGACTGCTGTGAGCACGGCAGCTTCATCGTGCTGTAAGACGAGGGCTAAGATTTCTACCATCTCCCGATCTCCACCCAGTCGCTTGAGCAAGATGTTCTGCAAATGCTTGAAGCCTTCGGGTAGTTCAGCGAACGGTGCACCGTTGCGCAATGCACCTGGCTTGCGTTGAAGCACGCTCAGGTAATGACGCCAGTCGTAGATCGTCTGACCATGAGCATGCTTATTCGAAATCATCCGCACATGCTCGGCAATGATTTGAGATTCAGCTACGAACAACAGCTTGTCGGCATACACCCTCAGGCTGATGGGGCGGTTGGCATAGGAGGCCGGAACACTGTAGCGGTTACGCTCGAACATGACCAAGCAAGTCGGCGACACGCGTTTGACGTGTTCAACAAATCCATCAAATGGGCAGGACAGCGCCATCAGGCAAGGATGTTCGTCCGCATAGACATCTGCGATACGACGTTCCGATTGTAGGGGATGAGGGAGTTCTTTCCAGAGCGACAGGCAGCGTTGATGTAGCCAGTCATTGAGTTCATGCAGACTCCCAAACGCGGGGAGTTTGTTCCAGATGCGATGCCTTGCATCTTGTACGTTTTTCTCAATCTGTCCTTTCTCCCAACCGGAAGCTGGATTGCAGAATTCAGCATCGAACAGGTAGTGGCTCACCATGGCAGAGAAGCGGATATTGACGTCGCGTTGTTTGCCGCGTCGGACCTTGTCTACTGCGGTGCGCATGTTGTCGTAGATGCCACGCGCAGGCACGCCGTCGAAGACAGCGAAGGCATGGTTGTGTGCGTCGAACAGCATCTCGTGTGTCTGCAACGGATAGGCACGCAGATAGAAGGCTCGACTGTGACTGAGTTTGAAGTGAGCAATCTGAAGTTTGGTGCGTTCTCCCGCGATGACGGCCCAGTCTTCGCTCCAATCGAACTGGAAGGCTTCACCAGGTGCAAAGATGAGCGGAATGAAGGTGCCGCGTCCCGCCGTCTGCGCCTGTTCTTGTTGTTGCTGTCGCCATCGTTTAGCGAAGGCAACCACTCGGTCGTAGGAGCCTGTGAAGCCTAGCTGCACCAAGTCGCTGTGCAGTTGCTTGAGACTACGCTTCTGTTTGCGTCCTTTGCCAGCTTCGGTCTTTAGCCATGCAGTTAGCTTGACGGCATAGTCGTCGAGCTTGCTGGGGGTCTTACGCTTGGGGTACTTGGGCTCAACGACTTTGTTGGTCAAATACTTCCTGATGGTGTTGCGGGAGAGTCCGGTCCTTCGAACGATCTCTCTGATGGGCATGTTGTCGCGCAAATGCCAGCGCCTGATGCTGCTTAATATCGCCACGTTGATCACTCCTGTTTGTTCCCGCTCAAATATTGAGCAGGACAGTATCTATACGTGGGTCAAATTTGGATGCAATTTACTGCGCTAGGTGGGTCAGTTTTGGGTGCAATTCAACAAGTACAGGTGAAATCAATGTCAGCAGCCCAGAAGGAAGACCTTCACCAGCGCATCACCAACCAGATCATCGCCGCCATCGAAGCAGGTGCAGGCGTTTATCAAATGCCGTGGAATCCCAAGCTATGCACTGGTGCAGCCATCGGCATTCCCAATAATCCAGTCGGGCGCTACGGATACAGAGGGATCAACATTCTGTCGCTCTGGGCGAGCCAGCAACAGCATAATTATGCCACGCCAGAATGGGCAACCTTCAAGCAGTGGCAGGCAGCAGGGGCGCAGGTTCGCAAGGGCGAGAAAGGCACGTTGACGGTCTTCTTCAAGGCCACGAATGCAGGCAGCAGTGCACCAGCGGAAAATGATGAGCAGCAACCTGGCAGGCACTTTATCGCCAAGGCAGCGTATGTGTTCAATATCGCTCAGGTGGATGGATACGAGCCGCCAGCAGCGCCAACACTTACACCAATTGAGCGCCATGCCACTGCCGATGCGTTTATCCAATCCAGTGCAGCGATCATCCAGCACGACAGTCACCACGCTTGCTATATCCCCAGCCGGGACGAAATCCACTTGCCACCGGAGGGAGCATTCTTTGATGCGCAAGGCTACTATGGCACGGTGTTGCATGAGCTAGTGCATTGGACTGGGCACGCTGACCGATGCGCCCGCGATCTACGCAACCGCTTTGGCACTGAAGCCTATGCCACCGAGGAGCTGGTTGCCGAATTGGGCGCTGCCTTTCTCTGCGCACAACTGGGCATAACTCCCGAGCCGCGCATTGACCACGCGCGCTACATCGAGTCCTGGCTGAAGGTGTTGAAGCACGACAAACGGGCGATATTCACTGCCGCAGCCAAAGCGAATCAAGCCGCCGACTATCTGGCATCATTGAGTAAGAAGACAGCAGGCGACGGCTCACCGCCACCACCTGATGCAGACAGTTAATAGGGGAGCAAAGCATGGAGGACTTACTCGCCATCGGCATGGACGGGGAGGAAACCAATTTCGACAAGCTGTTTAGGCGGGCAATCGGTGTTCTCGATAGTGCCCGATATTCCTATGTCTTGGCAGGTGCATTGGCACTCGATCTTTATGTGCCTCCACGCTTCACCGATCAAATCCATATCCTTTGTCAGCACAACGAGCACGCGCCGATTGCATCGGCACTGGCCGCATCGGGGTTTGCTATCACCCAGTCAGCGCCGAGCATTGCCACATTGAAGGCGGCTGATGCCAAGGGGTATATCGTTCTCAACGGGAGCGATAGCAGCGCAATGCGCTACGCACTGATGCACGCAACGCAGCGGCAGGTGTTTTCAGTAACGGCAAGGGTTGTATCGCCACAGGCATTGCTATGGCTATTTCTGGAAAGCGACGAGATACAGCATCACGCCGATGCGATTGCCTTGATCGAATCGGGGCTGGTATCGCCCGAGGAAATCCAAGACCTGCTAACCCGCGAGGGAGCAGGCGCAGCGCTGGCAAAATATATGAACCTATGGGCAGATATTCGGGACGGAAGGTATGCCCGTACATACAGCGATTCAGTTAAGGCAAGAGTACTCCGCAACAGAAAAAATGATGCTGAGCGGAGGCGTTAATGCCTCTCTTGTTTACCTAGTTCTGCCTCGAAATCCAAAAGAGAGGTCGGTAAATGCCGAATAAGCAATGCCTGCATTCACAGTGTGTTGGGGTAGCATGGCGTAAATGCTTTTTAGGAATGTTTTGCTTTGACCAAAAAAATACTCAGGGAGTCTATAGTCCTTGAGAGCTGCATAAACATCACTGGTTCCTGTGGCTGCGAAGATTACCGTATTGACTTGCTGTAGACGACTTTGCCAGTTATCAACATAATTTTCTTTGTCGGGGCTGCTGGCCGGGTGCTTAGGCGCGATGACTGCTGTGCCGTGGGCAAGAACATTTCGCAAAGTGAAAAGCGCCTTTATAGCTTCCTGATCATAGCCTTGATTTTTGGCTACTAGTGAGATGTCAAAGTAAAAGTTATATTGGCTCACTAACTTCTCGAATCCGCCGCTTCCCTCAATTTCGATTAAAAATTTCTCAAGTAGCTGCTCGGCCTTGTCTTTCTCAGTTTTCCCCAGTTGTGTGCCTTGCTCGATCAGACGAGCCATTTCATGCTTGACTGAGCTTGCAAGCCAGAATCTCAAAGTGCCTTCAATGATTGATGCGTTGAGCATCAGAAGTGGGAATGTTGTTCGATATGTCTCAAACCCTAAACTTTGACTTCGTTTATGCTCCAATGCGAGTATTTCGTAGCTAAGTGTCAGTGCATCGGCTGTTTCAAGTACATAGTGATGGGCCATAAGTTTCCCCTTGAATACTGATGTGTAGAAAGAAGCAATTATCACTCAATCGCTTGCTTCCTGCTAAATTGGATAGGCAGTAAATTGAATCTCCAGATGAAGGTGACGTGCCTTCATTCTCAAGGAGACAACATGCTGCACAACCGATTACCCATCGTTCCATCGCACATCCTGAAGGCCCACAAGGTTTATGAACCCAGTGACAGCCGCTTCATGTCAGCCGCACGCTTCCTGCAAGCACTGTGGCGAGAAGAGAAAGGCTTGCCGATTGGCGTTCACCGCGATCCCAAGGGCAAACGCCGCAAGCTGGGCAGCCGACTCGATTCCAAGCTGGCAAGACAGGGGAGCAACTTCCTTTCCCCCGAGATTGCCAAGCTCGCATTCCGCGAATCGGTGTACCGTGAAATCGGCGCACTGATTGATGAAGAACGACTCTGGACGAACATGCTTTCCAGCCAGCCGCTTTGCTTTAACCTGTTTGGCGGAATGAAACTGGATGCAGAGAAGGCCAATCAATTCTTCAAGCAATTGTTCCCGGAGTATGTCGCCGCTGTGACTGGCATTTACTTCGAGCATTCACCGGGGCGCGGCAATCCAGACTTCACCGAAGACTACACCGCCTTCGATGTGCTGGTGACATGCACGACCGTTGACGGAGAGAGCGGATTCATCGCCATCGAGGTGAAGTATTCCGAGACGATGGGCGAGCCGATAGGAACATTGCGCCCGCGCTATGAAGAGCTGTCCAATCGTGTCGGCCTGTATAACGCACCGGATGCACCAGCACTACGAGCAAGCCCGTTGCAGCAGTTGTGGCGAGAGCACATGCTCAGTCGCACCATGATCGACAGCGAGACTTATTCGACAGGGCGATTCATCGTGATCTATCCGAAGCAGAATCATCAGTGCGCCGGAGCGGTGAAGTCATACCAGAAGCAATTGGTATCGAGTGACCCTGATGTGTCTGGCTTTCAGGCGGTAACGCTGGAGGATTGCGTGGCGACGTTCCGAGCCATTGGCGATAACGAAACTGCCAACGCATTGCATGGGCGCTACTTGGATTTTGAGCGAGTAGAGCAGGCAATCTTTGGGTAGAATGCACGGGCCGGGGGAAATTCTCTCGGCCTATTTTTCACCTAATAACCGCCCTCATTGTTCGCTAATGTTCGCCTGTATCCAATTGATTTGGGGGCATAAATGGGGGCATTTTACTGAACAGGATAATGCCATGCCCAATAGATATAAGCCTTGCAGAGCACTATTCTGGTTTAACGTCTAACGTCTAACGTCTAAAGGGAGCGGCGGCATGAGAAAAGTGATCAGTTTTATGATGTTGTCGGCAGCACTTGCCGCTTGCACCCAAGAGAAGCAGAACGAGATCAGTCGTAGTATTCAGAATTGGACGGGAACAGATGGTGTGCTCGACGTCTATGCGGGCGACACACTGGTCAAGCGCTTCATCAAGATCGACAAACTCAGCACCGCGCAAGGCACCGACGATAGCAAGCCGCGCCCGTATCGCTACGGTTACGGAGTGGTGGACGAGAATCAGAATTTCAAAGTAGATGACGGTGAGAAGAAGGTCTATTTCGAGTTCAGCGACTACTCTACGAGCTATGTGTTTTACGAGAACTACAAGAACTAGAAAGCCGCTTCGAACGGAAATCGCCTATTGGAATTCTGAGTTCGGTGCTCGATTGAGTAGGGCTTCGACAGCAGTAGCAGCAGGTACGTTTTCGTACAGGATGCGATAGACCGTCAGGCTGATGGGCATATCAACATCGAGTTGCGTCGCGAGGCGGTGAACCTCGCGGACAGTATAGACACCTTCAGCAACGTGGCCGAGCTGCTTCAGAATATCGGGCAGGGATAAGCCTTGCGCCAGTAATAGCCCGACTTGGCGGTTGCGCGAGAGATTGCCGGTGCAGGTGAGAATAAGGTCGCCCGCACCGGAAAGCCCACCTAGTGTTTCTCCCTTGCCGCCAAGCCTGAGTCCCAGTCGGGAAATTTCGGCCAAGCCTCGGGTGATCAAGGCGGCGCGGGCGTTGCAGCCAAAGCCCAGACCGTCAGCGATGCCAGCCGCGATAGCGAGAACATTCTTCACTGCACCACCCACTTCGACGCCGATCACGTCATTGCAGGTATAGACCCGCAACCGAGCATGGTGCAGGGCGCTGGCGGTACGTCGTGCGAATTCGGTGTCGCCCGAACCTAAAGTTAGCGCAGTGGGCAGACCTTGAGCGACCTCAAGTGCAAAGCTGGGGCCGGACAGTACGCCGCGCGGGAAGGTGGCAGGTAACACCTGTGCGACCACTTGGTGTGGAAGCAATGAGGTTTGCGCTTCGAAACCTTTACACAACCACAGCACCGGAATCGACCTAGGGAATAAGGAGATACGTTGCAGTGTGGCCCGCAGGCCGGATACCGGCACCGAAACGATGAGCAACTCCGCTTCAGCGAGAGCAGCCTCGAAATCGGCGGTCAGGTGCAGAGCGTCTGGTAAAGATACGTCCGGAAGATAGCGTAGATTGATATGGGTGGTAGCCATCTCCGTCATCTGCACAGCATCGCGCCCCCACAAGGTGACGCGATGGTGCGCTGACAGGCTGATGGCTAGCGCCGTACCCCAAGCACCTGCACCGAGTACGCTGATGTTCATTATTCGCCCCAGACTTCGGTGGATTTGATAAAGCCCGAGATGCCGTCGGGATGGCGAACTTCCAGCCAACCGGTTTCAGTGTTCTGCTTCAATTCCAAGAGTACGCTCTGCGCCACTTTGAACAGTATTGATGACCCCGCATCTGGCGAAAGTCGGACTTCAGCCATCGGTGCGATAACCATCAACGTGCGTTTTTTATCCAGCGCTTTGCTTTCCATCCAGGACATTTTGCCTGCACTGTCGCGCACTTTGACCCAGTCGCCATTGTCGATCACGATCTCCAACGGCATTCCGCGACTTGCGATGGCAAGCTTCTTCGAGCTAGCTTGAGGAAAATCGTAGCAAATGGCGGGATGACTACCGACCGAACGGTATTCGAGCGCCGTCGCACCGCTCGCGGTGAACAGCAGTCCAGCGAAACAGGCAAGACGGGCGGCGAATATCATCAGTGGGTCGTGGCGGAGGCCGCTTCTTGTTGCGCTTGCTGTTCTTTTTGTTGCAGGTACAACGAATCAAAGTTCACTGGATTGAGGAGCACAGGAGCGAAACCAGCACGCACGGAAGCATCAGAGACGACTTCTCGCAGGTAAGGATAAAGCATGTTCGGGCACATCACGGCCAGCAGCGGATCGAGATTCTCAACAGGAACATTGCGAATCTGGAACACGCCCGCTTGAGTTGCCTCGATCAGGAACATCACCTTATTTTCCTGTTCGCTGATGCTCGCAGTAACGGTTACCGTGATCGTGACCTCGAACGTACCTTCATCCAGCTGCTTAGCTTGGCTATGGAGCTGCAGGTCGATTTGCGGATTGGCTCGCTCCAGATAGATAGCGGGCGCGTGTGGCACTTCCAGCGACAGGTCTTTGACGTAGAGTTTTTCGATGCTGAACAGCGGGGCTTGTTCTTGGCTTGCGGCTTCGGTCATGGTTAGTCCTTCGGGTTCATTGATTCAGTAATTCGGTTAGTTCACCGGCATGCTCCAGCGCGGCGAGATCGTCGTAGCCCCCAACATGGGTGTCGCCGATCCAGATCTGCGGTACGGTGCGGCGTCCTGTTCTCTCCATCATGGCGATACGCAGTTCAGGCTGTAAATCCACGCGCACTTTTTCGATCACGGCCACCCCTCTGGCGTGCAGCAAGCGCTCTGCCATCACGCAATAGGGGCACACGGCGGTGCAATACATGACGACATGCGCCATTATCTCTCCAGCGGAAGTTTGGCTTTTTGCCAGGCGGTCACGCCGCCGCCCAGATTGTGAACTTGGGTGTAGCCTTCTTTGTTCAACAAGGTGCACGCAGATGCTGAGCGTTGCCCACTGCGGCAAGCCACTACGATGGGCTTATCACGATAGCTTTCCAGCTCTTTTAAGCGACTACTCAGCTTGCCTAGCGGGATCAATTTGGCTTTCAGGATGTGTCCTGAATCAAATTCGTTTTGCTCTCGCACATCTAGGACCAGTGCGCCTTTGTGATTGATGAGCTGCAGCGCGGCGGCGGTGTCGATCTCGGTGATGCCACGGACTTTGTTACCGATGAACGACCAGATCAGCATGACACCGCTGAAGACCACGACCGACAACATGATGAAATTATCCAGCAGAAACTGCACGTTGATGCTCCTCGAATTTTTGCAGCGCGAATTTTAACAGAGCGGCATAGCGCGCGGGGTCTTTCAATGCCATCGCTTCAAGCGTATCGCGGGTTGCCGCAAACTCGGCCGGGTAAGACCAAATGGCGCGCTCCAACATGACTTCCGCCTCTTGCATGCGTCCTGTGATAGCCAAGAATAATACTTCCCGATATACCACCTGACCGATGGGGAAGGCGTGCATCACCCGTTGGTTGAGCGGATGTTTGAAGTCCACATGATCTTCGTTCACCTGATACATCGGATTCAGGTATAGCTCGGCGTAGGCTCGCAGTTCTGGCTGGCCTGCGAGTGCATTCAGACCTGCCACCTCGCGTTTTACATAGGTTTGATCATCCAAAGAAGCTGCATGCAGTGTCGTTAGAGCTTCCAGCTCACGGTAGTTGCGCAGTAGCAGCGCGCTAGCACTGAGGCCGAACAGTAATAAACCTGCCACGACGATCTGCCCCACGCGCGGCAGCGCTAGCCGATAGCCTTGCGGCTCCAGTGCTCCGAGTACAAACGCAGCAATGCCCAAAAAATAGGCATACCACAGGGGGTATTCGAGCAAGCTGTGCAGCCCTAGCACCGCACAGATGCCGTAGCCCCACCACATCGACGGCGAGGCGGGATTGCCGCGCACCCTAAGCAACCAAGTGAGTAGCGATCCTAGCACCAGCAATAATCCGACAAGTCCTGTCTCAGCCGCAAGTTGCATCGGCAAATTATGGGCATTGTTGTACAGACTATTAACCGCCGGATTGCCTAAGTCTGGGAGACGAATGAAATGCTGCCAAGCAAATTGGCTGAAACCGGCACCGAACACCGGATAATCAGCCCATATTTGTAAAGCTTCGCGCCACAGGAACAGGCGAATGCTGTTGCCACCAGACTCTTGATATAGCCGCGAGAATGAGGTGATTCCCTCGTGCGTCACCAACCATGGCAATTGAACTACGCCATGCATCAGCGCAAATCCGGCTAACACCAGCACACTGTAACGCCAGAGCCAGCGCAACTCTGGACTCCTGTGCCGGTACGGAAGAGCCAGCAGCGGAAGTGCGCCGAGGTAAAGCCAACTACTACGCGAACCGCTCAACACCATCACGAACAACAACGGCAAAGCAAGCAGCACGGTAAACCAGCTAGGCAATTTGCGCGTTGAGCCGAGCAGCCCCAGTGAGATCAAACCCAATGCGAGTTGATTCGCGTAGTGATTCGGCTGAGCCAGATTGCCATAGACCGCCACTGATATTTTGCTGGTGACCACGCGATCGAACACTGTGTGCAAGTGATAATGCTGGAAGATGCCAAATAGCGCATTCAGCTCCGCACCCAGCAAGGCGAAACCCGCCAAACCGACCAGTAAATGAGGCAATCCGAAGTGCTGGCGCAATCGGAAGCCCAGCAACATAAGTAAAGCACACCACAGAAAATACTCCGCCAGCAACTGCGCCTGTCCTGGGTAGGCCAGCTTTCCCTGCATCAAGTGCAACAGGGCGATGAGCGTTAAGCCCATGGGCAATATTATGATTTGGGGAACGTCTGCCTCGCGCTTACTACTGGGCACAAGCAGCCACAACGATGCAAACAAACCTAACGCCACGGCGCTCCACTCTTGATAGAAAGTGGTCAGCGGGTAGGCGTGACTGGGATATAGAAAAGGGAAAACCCACATCAACCCGACCAAGGTCAAGCTGATGTGGGCTAAATTACGGGAGGAGAAGCTCAGGCCTGGCAACTACCGCTCTTGATGCCAAATTTGGCAAGGATGGTGGTCAGCGGGCAGATTTGGGTAAAGCCGCTTTGGAACAGATTCAGCCCGACAAAGGCGGTGAACCCCAGAAAATACGAACTGACAAACAGCGGGCTGGCTTCTACGCCCAGCGCCAATGACAACATGACAAAGAAACCCGCGACGATGCGGACGATACGTTCTGCACTCATTACTCTCTCCTAGGAATGGATTTTACTGAAACTTTTTGTATAGGGTGGCGTAATACAACACAGGGATCACCACCAGCGTCAGCACGGTGGAAACCAAGATGCCAAAGATCAAGGCCAAGGCGAGGCCATTGAAGATCGGATCGTCGAGGATGAACATCGCACCCAACATCGCGGCCAAGCCCGTCAGTACGATGGGTTTGGAGCGTGCCGCCGCCGCCGTGATGACCGCTTGTTGCAAGGCGACTCCTTGGCTGAGCTGGAGGTTGATGAAATCCACCAGCAGGATGGAGTTACGCACGATGATGCCGGCCAGCGCAATCATGCCGATCATGGATGTTGCGGTGAACTGCGAGCCGAACAGCGCGTGTCCCGGCATCACTCCGATGATGGTGAGCGGGATCGGCGCCATGATGATGAGCGGCACAACATAGCTCTTGAACTGCGCCACCACCAGCAGATAGATCAGGATCAGCCCGACACCATAGGCGATGCCCATGTCGCGGAAAGTCTCAAAGGTGACCTGCCATTCGCCATCCCACTTCAGCGCGTAGCTGGCATAGGGATCGACCGGTTGCTTGAAGAAGTAGGGTGCCAGCGTGCCCCCTTGCTCCAGCGGCATATCGGCGACCTTGCCATTGATGCCGAACATCCCGTACAGCGGGCTGTCCAGCTTGCCCGCCATATCGCCCGTCACATACACCACGGGCAGCAAATCCTTGTGATAGATCGGGTAATCACGCTCGACCTGCTCGACCTGCACCACCTCGGAAAGCGGTACCAGCACACCATCGCGGGCGCGTACTTTAAGTTTGAGCACGTCGTCGATACGGCTGCGGCGCTCGGATGGCAAGCCCAAACGTAGTGGCGGGGCGTATTTGGACGACTCCTCGTGTAAGGCGGTCACATCCTGCCCAGCCAGCGCCACTTGAACGACATCGGCGATGTCACGCGGAGCCACGCCCAGCAGCGCAGCCTTGCTTTGCAGCACATGCAGCACTAACTTGGGTGCAACCTCGGTGACGCTATCGTCGATGCCAACGATGTCGGCGGTCTTGGAAAACTGCTCATGCACCTTGCCCGCCACCTTGCGCGCACCCTGATAGTCTGGGCCATATATCTCAGCCACGATGGGCGACATCACCGGCGGACCTGGCGGCACCTCGACGACCTTGACCTTTGCGCCCCATTTCTTGGCTATCGCCTCAATCGGCTCACGCACCGAGGTGGCGATCTGGTGGCTACTACGACTGCGGTTATGCTTATCTTGCAAGTTGACCTGAATATCGCCTTGCTCCGAAGCGTCACGCAGGTAGTATTGACGCACTAGGCCGTTGAAATTGATTGGCGATGCCGCCCCAGCGTAAGCCTCGAAATCAGTCACTTCGGGCACGGTCGCGAGATAAGCTCCAATCTCGTGCATCACGCCAGAAGTCTGTTCCAGCGCCGTACCGCTAGGCATGTCCACCACCACTTGGAACTCGGATTTGTTGTCGAACGGCAGCATCTTCAGCACCACCAGCTTAACTAAAGCCAACGACACCGCTATCAACAATCCGGCCAAGATGCCCAGCCACAATTTGCGCCGCGCAGCTTTGCCCTGTTCGCCATTCAAGAACGGCGTCAAGCGAGTACGGAAGAAGCGCGTGAGGCCGGTTTCGGTCGTCTCCTTAGCCGCGGCGTGATGATGTGCTCCAGTCAACTTGAGCGCTAACCAAGGCGTCACGATGAATGCAATCGCCAGCGAGATCAGCATGCCCATACTGGCATTGATCGGGATCGGGCTCATGTACGGCCCCATCAATCCGCTGACGAATGCCATCGGCAGCAGCGCCGCGATTACGGTGAAGGTGGCAAGGATAGTCGGGCTGCCGACTTCATCCACCGCATCGGGAATGATCTCGGACAGTGGTAAGTTCGGCTCCAACTCGCGGCGGCGATGAATGTTTTCCACCACCACGATAGCATCGTCCACCAAAATGCCGATGGAGAAAATCAGCGCGAACAGTGATACGCGGTTGAGCGTAAAGCCATATGCCCAAGACGCGAACAGAGTCACTGCCAAGGTTAGCAACACAGCCACGCCAACGATGATCGCCTCACGCCGCCCCAAGGCGAACCACACCAGCGCGACCACTGCCGCCGTAGCGAAGATCAGCTTCTTAATCAGCTTCATCGCCTTGTCGTTAGCGGTTTCACCGTAGTTACGCGTGATCGTCACTTGTACATCCGAGGGAACCACGCTGCCCTTGAGTTGCTCGACGCGTTGCAACAGCGCATTGGCGATCTCGACTGCGTTCTCGCCTGGCTTTTTGGTCACCGCAACCGTGACCGCCGAGAATTCCCCCTTGGCTTCCAGCCCCTTATCGCCTGCCGCCGCCCCTGAACCCAACCACACATAGCTGGACGGCTGATCCGCACCATCCTGAATCTCGGCCACATCGCGCAGATAGACCGGCTTGCCTTCCGTCACACCTACGACCAGCTGTCCAACTTCGCTGGCGTTGCTCAAGAAGTTGCCGGTCTGTACTAACACTTCGCGATTGTTCTGCACCAGCGTACCTGCATCTTCCGACACATTGGCTGCTTGTAGCACTCCGCGAATCTCTTGCACTGTGAGCTGGTGTGCATTGAGCGACTCGGGATTGAGTTGCACTCGCACCATGCGCTGCGTTGCACCCAGCGTCGTGACTTCGCGGGTTCCTTTGATCCGCTTCAGCTCAGTCTCCATCGCATGAGCGACCTGAGTCAGGGCTAAGCCACCCCCTGCTTCTTGCTCTCGCCACAGCGTGAGCGCAAGCACCGGCACATCGTCGATGCCTTTAGCTTTGATGATGGGCTGTGCCACTCCGAGTGTTGGCGGCAGCCAATCACCGTGGGAAAGAATGACATCATAGAGCTTGACCAGCGAGGGCACGTGCTGCTCGCCGACCTTGAATTGAACTGTCAGCACCGACATGCCGGGCTGAGAAACTGAATACACATGATCCACGCCGGCGATCTGCGACAACACTTGCTCGGCGGGGGTAGAAACGGTGCGCGCCACATCCTGCGCAGACGCACCTGGGTAGGCAATCAGGACATTCGCCATCGTCACATTGATCTGTGGCTCTTCCTCTCGCGGTGTTACCAATACCGCGAAGATTCCAAGCAGCGCCGCCACTAAAGCCAGCAGCGGCGTCATCTGTGAATGTAAGAATGCCCTTGCGATACGTCCTGATATACCCATGTTTTCCTTAACTTACTTCAGCTTGTCAATCCCCATGGCCTTGAGGATGAGTTTTTCATAAATCGGCTCGGACTTGCCAGTCTTCATCTTGCGAATGAAGTACTTCTCGAACGCGATCTTGGCCAGATGCACCCACTTACCGGACGAGAACCAATCCACGTTACGCGGTGGGATTTGCGGTAGTGCCACAAATGCCACGCCCGTATCACCGAAGTCAGCCAGACAGACCGCGTTCCAAGTCGCCTTGTCAGTCGGAGGATTGCCGGTCAACTCGGAATGGATGTTGTGCGCAGTTGCCGTAACCATGGATTCGATCATGTAGCCGGTTTTGGGTACGCCAACAGCCACGGGCGTTCCTCCCATCGGCGGGATCGCGATACACACACCCACCGAGTAGATGTTCTTGTACTTAGGATTGCGCTGATGCTCGTCCACGATAGTGAAGCCGCGAGGATTGGCCAAGCCCTCAATCCCGAACACAGCATCCACGCCCTTGAAAGCTGGCAGCATCATCGCAAAATTGTGCGGCAACACATGCTCTTTCTTGACTTCACCTTTTTCGTCCACTTCGGTGACATACATCTTGTCAGCGTCAACCTTGGTGACTTTAGCGTTGCATATCCAGTTGATGCTGCGCTCACGCAACGCTGACTCCAGCAAACCTTTGGAGTCACCCACGCCACCCAAACCGAGGTGGCCGATGTATGGCTCAGCGGTCACAAAAGTCATCGGCACCTTGTCGCGAATCTTGCGACGACGCAGATCGGTGTCCATGATGAAAGCAAACTCATAGGCTGGGCCATAGCAGGATGCGCCTTGTACTGCACCGACCACAATGGAACCCGGCTGCTTGCAGAATGTCTCCCAACTCTTCGCTGCGCTGACAGCATGATCCACATGGCAAATCGAGTGGGTGTGACCATTCGGCCCGAGCCCTTCCACTTCATCAAAAGCTAGCTTCGGGCCAGTGGCGATAATCAGGTAATCGTAATTCACCGTTTCGCCATTCATCAGTTCAATCTGATTTTTCTCGGGATGGACGCGTTTAGCTCCCGCCGAGATGAAGTCGATGCCCTTGCGCTCCAAGTAGGGACGGATCGGGAAGGCAATATCGTCGCGGACGCGCCAATTGACGGCGACCCAAGGATTGGACGGTACGAAATGGAAACTCTCCGAGTTGGAGATCACGGTTACTCTGTCGCCCTTGCGGATCTTTTCCTGCATTTCATACGCCATTGGCATCCCGCCTATGCCTGCGCCCAACACCACGATATGTGCCATGCTTGCTCTCCCTGTTAAATAGTTAAATGATTCCTACTTTTTTTGTTGCACTCCCATACCTGCCTTGACCGGATCGAGCGCAACCTTCTCGCCCGGATTCAAGCCTGCCATTACCTCTACTTCATTCTGCCCGGCGGACTCACCTAGGCGCACTTGGCGCAAGCGCACCCCACCTTTTTTGTCCACGACATAGACTGCCACCACTTCGCTGCGACGTAACACGGCACTCACCGGAACCAGTATCTTGCTGGCCTTGCCCGTGACGAAATGCGCACGTACGAACATGCCGGGATAAACACCGGCCTCGTTAGCAGGCAAGGTCACGCGCACTTGGGTACTGTGAGTGCGCGCATCCGCTACCGGTTGCACCGTCACCGAGGCCGCCGTTACCCAACGATTCAACGCTGGCAACTCCAGCTGTACTTGAGGTTGAGTACCAACACTGCGCACCACTTGTTCTGGCACGTTGACCACTGCACGCAATTGGCTCGGGTCGAAGCCCGTCATCAATGGCTTGCCCACCGTGACCAACTCACCCACCTCCACCATGCGCGCAGCCACCACGCCAGCATAAGGCGCGACCACCGAGGAGTAGCCGCGCGTCAAAGCCGATTGACCCGCACCCGCATCGCTGGCCGCCGCTTGCGCCAACGCCAACTTATAGTCCGCCTGAGCCTTGTCTAGTGCAGCCTGACTGATGAACTTCTGCTCGAACAACTGACGCGAACGCTCATAGTTTGCTTTTGCGTTGGTCAGCGCCGCTTGCGATTGCATAACTTGAGCTTGACTTCCTGCCAATGCCTGCGCTGCTTCGCGTTCGTCGATACGAACGATCACTTGCCCTTTATGCACCGTGTCGCCGACATCAAACGAGACCTCTTTAACTCGCCCAGAAATCTGCGCAGATACGGTGGATTGGCGTACCGCTTCGATCACGCCCTCGGCTTTATAGCTTTGCGCCACCTCGCGCAGCACCACAGTCGCCGTAGCCAAAGGCTCGGCGGCACATACTTCCGTTGCTGCAAAGATTCCGAATCCAATCAGTCCGCCAGCTGCAAGTCGCTTCATCCAGCCCACCTGAAAATAATAGTTGAGCATATTAGTATATGCTAATATATTTGGCAAATCAAACACGTTACTGGGTACAGAACACTTCGCGCATCATGCTGACTAGCTTCAAGGTGCGTAAATCACCGATGCGGTAATAGACGCGATTCGCATCCTTGCGAGTACACAGCACCCCTTTGTCGCGCAGGATGGCTAAATGCTGGGAAATGTTGCTTTGCGAAGTGCCTACGTTATCCACAATGTCTTGCACGCTGACCTCCTCCTCGCCGAGAACGCAGAGAATCTTCAGTCGCAAAGGATGGGCGATGGATTTGATGGCCAAAGAGGCCTGTTCGATGTCTTCGTCACGATCAATCAACGAGTTTGCCATGCGTGCCGTTATCCTGATAAGGCCGTCGAGAATTGCGACGACTTAAGTTAAAATACCCGAGTTGGGGAATCGGGGAACTTGCGACCGACTGCCACACTCCACCGCACTGTCCGCAAGTCTTTAAGTAAGTCCTTATATTCTGATACAACATGCCATGAAAGTCACTCCTGTTCTATTAGTTATCCTTGATGGCTTCGGCTATCGCGAAGATCACGATTTCAACGCCATCGCCAGCGCGCGCAAGCCAAACTGGGATCGGCTGTGGGCGAAGTATCCGCACACGCTGATCCACACGTCCGAAATGTCGGTCGGCCTGCCTGACGGACAAATGGGAAATTCCGAGGTCGGCCACCTCAACATCGGTGCAGGTCGTGTGGTATATCAAGAACTTACCCGAGTGGATGTCGCCATTCAGGATGGCAGTTTCAATACCAATTCCGCTTTCACTCAAGCGATTACCCAAGTCAAGCAAAGCGGCAAAGCTTTGCACATCTTGGGTTTGCTGTCCTCTGGTGGAGTTCACAGTCATGAGAACCACATTTACGCCATGCTGGAGCTGGCCAAGCAATCTGGCTTGAGTAATGTCTATGTTCACGCCTTTCTGGATGGACGCGACACCCCGCCACGCTCGGCCGCCACTTCGCTGGAACACTTGCAAGCCAAATGCGATGAGCTTGGCGTTGGTCGCATTGCCTCGCTCGTCGGTCGCTATTTCGCCATGGATAGGGACAATCGTTGGGAACGCGTGCAATCTGCCTATGACTTACTGACTGAAGGTCGCGCCGACTTTGTCGCGCCCGATGCCGCCACCGCACTCGCCGACGCATATGCTCGTAGTGAGAATGATGAGTTCGTGAAAGCCACCGCGATCGTGCCTGCCGGAGCCGCACCGATCCGCATGGAGGATGGTGATGCCGTCATCTTCATGAACTTCCGCGCTGACCGCGCACGCCAGCTCACGCATGCGCTAACCGACGGTAGCTTCGATGGCTTCGCACGTAGCAGTTTTCCCAAGCTTTCCAGTTTCGTGACCTTGAGCAATTACGGCGAAGATGTTCACGCGGTGGCAGCGTTCGCGCCGGAAGCCATCCGCAACGGTATCGGCGAATACCTGTCGAGTCTTGGCTTGAAGCAGTTGCGCATCGCCGAGACTGAGAAGTACGCCCATGTCACCTACTTCATGAGCGGTGGCCATGAGCAACCCTACCCCGGCGAAGACCGTATTTTGGTGCCTTCACCGAAAGTAGCGACTTACGACCTGAAGCCAGACATGAGTGCCTTCGAGGTCACCGACAAGCTAGTGGCGGCCATCCAGAGCGGAAGCTATCAGGCCATCATCTGCAACTATGCCAACGGTGATATGGTGGGCCACAGCGGCGACATGGAGGCAGCCGTCAAGGCCGTCGAGACGTTGGATGTGTGCATCGGACGCGTAGTCGAGGCGATGCAGGCGGCAGGTGGTGAAACCATCATCACCGCCGATCATGGCAATGTAGAACAGATGATCGACCGCAATACCCAGCAGGCTCATACCGCACATACGCTGAATACTGTGCCCTTCCTTTACGTGGGTCGCCCAGCCAAACTGGCGGATACCGGTGCGCTAAAGGATATCGCCCCTTCCTTGCTCGCCATGATGGGGTTGCCGCAACCTGTCGAAATGACGGGGCACTCGCTCATCCAGTTCCAGTGAGATTTCGCCTGCGTCTGCTGCTCTGCTTTTGCCTACTGGCAAGTGTTCCTGCCAGCGCCGGGAATCCTCGACAGGAAGAGTTGGAGCAGTTACGCGAGCGTATCCGCTCTATGCAGCAGGCGCTGGAAAAGACCACTGAATCAAAATCCGAGGCCGCCGACTCTTTGCGTGAATCGGAACTTGCTATCAGCAACAGCAACCGTGCGTTGGCCGAGCTTTCCGATCAGAAGCACGCAAGCAACCTAGAGCTTCAACAGCTTGATGGCCAGTCGGCACAAATAGGCAAGGACATGGAAGGCCAGCAAGCATTGTTGGGCAAGCTGATGTATCAACAATACGTCGGCGGTCAGCACGAATACTTGCGTCTCTTATTCAATGGCCGCGACCCTAACCAGATCGCCCGCGACCTGCGTTACTACGAATATATCGCCCGCGACCGCGCTGCTTGGCTGGATAAACTGCGAGCTAATCTTGCGCAGCTGGCGAACGTGACTGAACGAACGCGCGACAAACGCGCCCAGATTGTCGCTCTGCAACAAGAAGAACAGGCACAGAAAACCAAGTTGGAAAAAGACAAGAAGGCTCGCCAAAAGACACTTCTCGATATTGCTCAGCAGCTCAAGCAGCAGCGGCGCGAGATCCAACGTATGCAGCAGAATGAGAATCGCCTGTCCAAATTGATGGAACAGCTTTCCAAATTACGTGCCAAACCTCGTAGCAAGGAGCGAGCCCCAGTCGCGGCTAAGCAGACTCCGGTGGCACGGAACGAGAAATTACCGGACAGCCGCCATGATGGCAGCTCTTTTGCCCAACTGCGTGGAAAGCTGGCGCTACCAGTGAAGGGTGCGATCAGCAATCAGTTCGGCGCCACGCGCCCCGATAGCACCATGCAATGGAAGGGACTATTTTTGCGCGCCACCGCTGGTCAGCCCGTGAAGTCGGTAGCTGCAGGGCAGGTCGTTTATGCCGACTGGCTGCGGGGCTTTGGCAATCTGCTGATCGTTGATCACGGCGATGGTTACATGAGTTTGTACGGCAACAATGAAACGCTGTACAAACAAGTCGGTGATGAGCTTCGCGGCGGTGACACTGTCGCTACCGTTGGCAACAGCGGCGGAAATGAGACTTCCGGTTTATACTTCGAGCTACGCCATGAGGGCAAACCGTTCGATCCGATGAAATGGGTGAGCGGCAAGTAATTACAGGACAAACAGATGCGCAATCGAATCGAGAAATTTGGCCTAATCGGTATTGGACTGATCGCAGGCGTGGCGCTTAGCCTGCATTTTTCAGCCAGCGCTGAAAAAGACGCCAACCAGCCCTTGCCGATCGAGGAGATGCGCGCATTTGCCGATGTGTTCGGCAAGATCAAGAGCGATTATGTCGAGCCAGTCAGCGACAAGAAGCTGATGACTGAAGCTATCAATGGGATGTTGAATGGCCTCGATCCGCACTCGGCTTATCTCGAAGGTGATGCCTTCAAGGAGTTGCAGATCAGCACTCAGGGTGAGTTCGGTGGCTTGGGTATCGAAGTCGGTATGGAAGATGGTCTGGTCAAGGTGATCTCCCCGATCGAAGACACCCCTGCCTACCATGCCGGCATCAAGTCTGGAGATCTCATCCTCAAACTGGACGACACGTTGGTTAAAGGGCTGACACTGAATGATGCCGTGAAGAAGATGCGCGGCAAGCCCGGCTCCAAGATCACACTGACGGTGCTTCGCAAGAGCGAGCCGAAACCACTCACCATCGTCATCACCCGCGCAGTCATCAAGACGCAGAGTGTTAAATCCAAGTTGATCGAGCCTGGTTACGGCTTCGTGCGCGTCACCCAGTTCCAAGAGCACACCGGCGAGAATCTAGCCAAGGCCATTGAAGCGCTTTACAAACAGAGCAATGGCGAGATGCATGGCCTCGTGCTCGACCTGCGCAATGATCCGGGTGGACTACTGAATGGTGCCGTTGGTGTAGCCGCTGCCTTCTTGCCCAAAGATACGCTAGTGGTCTATACAGAAGGCCGCACCGAAGATGCCAAGATGAACCTGACCACCGCACCCGAAAACTATCTGCGTGGCGACAAGGATGACTATCTGAAGAACTTGCCGGCATCGGTCAAAAGTGTGCCGATGGTCGTACTGGTGAATGGCGGATCGGCCTCAGCCTCCGAAATCGTGGCGGGCGCATTACAAGATCACAAGCGCGCACTCATCATGGGTACACAAACTTTCGGCAAAGGCTCGGTGCAAACCATTCTGCCACTGAGCAACAACTCCGCCATCAAGCTCACCACCGCGCGTTATTACACACCTAATGGCCGCTCGATTCAGGCCAAAGGCATTGTTCCCGACATCATCTCGGAAGATCCTGCGACCGCGGCTCAGGACAATGCCTTCCGACTGCGCGAGGCCGATCTATCGCACCACTTGAGTAACGATAAGCAAACAGAAGATCAGCCTGAAACCAAACCTGCTACCTCTGCCAAAGACGCACCTAAACCCAAAGAGGGTAATGCCGCCAAGCCCGAGATCGTAGAGTTCGGCGCGAAAAATGACTTCCAGTTGAATCAGGCGATGAATCTGCTGAAAGGTATGCACATCCTGCAAGGTAAGAAGCCGTAAGGTGACAAAATGATCAATCCTTTCGAGACGCAAAAAGAGCGCGAACTCTTCTTCACTGATAGCCCCGCAGGGCAGGTTGAGCGAGCTCTCGAATTACTGACGGGTTTGTATGAGTTCAAAGTGGAGCGCGGCACCCAAGCTAACAGCTTGCGCATCAACTATGACATTCAACATTACTCGCTAGAAGGGCTTGAGCACGCGCTGGTTGATGAGGGATTCCGTTTCGAGGATAACGCCTTGCGTAAACTAGGGCGCAAGCTGATCTATTACTGTGAAGACGTGCAATACCACAATCTTAAAATGCCAGAATGGCAAACAAAGACGCGCGGGCGCGAGATCTTCGTCAAAGTCTATGAGCATCACTCTCATGGCGATCACGACGAGACGCCGAAAGAATTACGCGACTTCAAGTAACACCCCACCCAGTGAATGACTCTGAATTGCTGCGCTACAGTCGGCACATCTTGTTGCCGGAAATTGGGATTGAGGGACAGGAAAGACTGCGCTCGGCGCATGCACTGATCATCGGGGCAGGCGGACTAGGCTCACCAGCTGCGCTGTTCCTCGCTGCCAGCGGCGTAGGTACGATCACCCTTTGCGACGGCGACACGGTCGATCTGACCAACCTACAGCGCCAGATCCTGCACCATACCTCCAGCGTCGGACTGAGTAAGGTCGAATCGGCTCAAGCGGCTTTAGCCGAAATCAATCCAGAAGTGAAGGTGCACACCATCGCAAAACGTGTGGACGAAGCGCATTTGGCGGAATTGGCTATCAACGCCGATGTAGTGCTGGATTGCAGTGACAACTTTGCCACTCGCTATGCCATCAATCGAGTCTGTTCGCACTTACAAAAGCCGCTGGTCTCGGGTGCCGCCATGCGCTTTGACGGCCAGATCACCGTGTTCGACCTGCGCCAACCGGACAGTCCCTGTTACCACTGTCTCTATCCCGAACACGCCGAAAGCGCCGAGACACGCTGCGCAGTCATGGGCGTATTCGCTCCCTTGGTCGGCGTGATCGGCAGCTTACAGGCCGCCGAAGCGTTGAAATTGCTGATGGCGGTAGGTAAGCCCCTCACAGGACGTTTACTAGTGATGGACATGCTGGACATGAACTGGCGCACACTCAAACTGGTACCGGATGCGCAGTGTCCAGTTTGCTTGACTCGGGGTGTTTAGCTTAACAGTTGCTGCAAACTCTAGT
The DNA here is from genome assembly GCF_000974685.2 of Ferriphaselus amnicola. Classification (NCBI taxonomy): domain Bacteria; kingdom Pseudomonadati; phylum Pseudomonadota; class Betaproteobacteria; order Nitrosomonadales; family Gallionellaceae; genus Ferriphaselus; species Ferriphaselus amnicola. The sequence continues at coordinate 65,262 of NZ_AP018738.1, read as the reverse complement.
TTTCCGCCCCATCCACGTCCAGACCTAGCTCCTGCACTTTCCGTGTCAGTGTATTTCGTCCCATGCCCAGCAGCACGGCAGCTTCGATGCGGCGGCCGCCGGTATGCTGTAGCGCTTGGGTGATGAGGATGCTTTCAAATTGACGATTGAGCGCGTCGAGCAGATTTTGGTCACCACGTTGCAGTGCTACGGTTACCTCTTGTGCTAGTGCACCACGCCAATCAGTGTTGACACTCGCTTCCTCATCAACCTTAGTTTCGCGCCACTCGGGGGGGAGGTCAGCCACTTCGACTTGCTGTGATGGGGTCATCACAATGATCCAGTGACAGAGGTTCTCGAGTTGCCGCACGTTGCCAGGTATCTCTTGCGCCATTAGATGCTGGAGCGCAGCCTCGCTCAGTTGCTTTTGCTCCACACCGAGTTCACGAGCACTGCGTTGCAGAAAATATTTGGCCAGCAGCGGGATGTCTTCTCGGCGTTCGCGCAGTGGCGGCAGGCGCAAACGAATGACGTTGAGGCGATGAAAGAGGTCTTCACGGAATAAGCCTTGCTTGACCCGCTCGTCCAAATTTTGATGAGTAGCTGCAATGATGCGAACATTGGCCTTGATCGGTTGATGACCACCAACACGGTAATAGTTACCGTCGGACAGCACACGCAACAGCCGAGTTTGCAGCTCGGCAGGCATATCACCGATTTCATCTAAGAACAGGGTGCCCCCAGCCGCCTCTTCAAATCGCCCATGCCGCGTATTTGTGGCGCCGGTGAAAGCCCCGCGCTCATGCCCAAATAGCTCGGATTCGAGCAAGTCTTTGGGAATAGCCGCAGTATTGAGAGCAACGAACGGCTTGTTCGCGCGGGGGCTGTGGCGATGCAAGGCGCGCGCGACTAGCTCTTTACCGGTGCCCGACTCCCCGTTGATAAGCACGGTAGCATGGGTCTGTGATAGCCGCCCGATAGCACGAAAAACCTCTTGCATGGCTGGCGCTTGCCCTAGCATATCAGGCGTAACGGGCGAATCTTCGATAGCCGCCTCGCCACGCTGACTTTGCTCCATCGCGCGGCGGATCAACTCGACGGCATGGTTGATGTCGAACGGCTTGGGTAGGTATTCGAACGCGCCACCTTGAAAGGCGGAAACCGCGCTTTCCAAATCGGAATAGGCGGTCATGATGATGACGGGCAACTGCGGGAACTGATCACGCAGAGTTTGTAGCATCTCCAGTCCCGAAGTACCGGGCATCCGAATGTCACTAACCACCACTTGCGGCAAGCCGCCAGGCAGGGCTTGCAATGCTTCATTGGCTGAGACGAAACTACGGAATTCGATGCCTTCACGGGTCAGTGCTTTCTCCAGCACCCAACGGATGGAGCGGTCGTCGTCGATGATCCAAACAGGTTTCATGCTCATTCCTCAATCATGTTGCAGGGGCAGCAGTACTGTAAAGCAGGTGCGCCCCGGTTCGCTTTCCACTTCAATGTTACCTTGATGCTGGCTGACAAAATCTTGCGCCAGCGTTAGCCCAAGGCCGTGGCCGTCTGGGCGGCCGGAGACCAGCGGATAGAAAATCTTATCTCGAATGGCCTCGGGGATGCCGGGGCCGTTGTCGACGATCTGTACCATCACCGCGAGGCGGTGGCGCTTGCGCATCAGGGTCATCTGACGAGCAATGCGAGTGCGTAGCACGATATTGCCCTTGCCGTGCATCGCCTGCGCAGCGTTGCGTACGATATTGAGCATGACTTGAATGAGTTGCTCTTTGTCGCCGCGCAGATCGGGCAGGCTGGTGTCATAGTCACGCCGGATGCTCAAGCCCTCAGGAATCTCAGCCAGCACTACGCTGCGCACTCGCTCTAACACCTCGTGGATATTCAATGCACCAAAATGAGGCATCGTCTGTGGTGTCAGTAGCCGCTCCATCAAGGAGCGCAGCCGATCCGCCTCTTGAATGATGACTTGCGTGTACTCGCGCAAGCCAGGACGATCGAGTTCTTGCTCCAAGAGTTGTGCCGCACCTCGTATGCCGCCCAGTGGATTCTTGATCTCATGAGCGAGGTTGCGCAGCAATAGGCGATTGGCCTGCGTCTGATCCAACATCTGCTCTTCGCGCGCTAGTCGTAGCGGGCGGTCAATGGGATGAAACTCCAGCAGTAGCTTGTAATCTGGATCGTTCAATAAGGGTGTGATGGCGGCACGCAACTGTAGTTTTGTGTGGCCGGAGGTGCCTAGGGTAAGCTCATGTTCGATGTAACTGGCATGGTTACTCAACGCATGCTGCATCGCTCCAGCCAATTGCCCAGTTTGGGTAAAGGCATGCTGGATGGGATGGCCAATCAAATGCTTCCGGCTGACATCGAAAAGATTCTCCGCCGCTGGGTTGAGATAGGCGATGCGCGCCTGACCATCCAGCAACAGGATGGCCGTGGCAAGTTGTTCAAGTGTGGGGATCGAAGTATCAGGCATGTTGGCTATAAAGCAGATTCCATGCCACGCCGAAGGTCATTTTAGGCGAGCCAATTCAGAGTTGAGTGCTTCGATGTTCTTTTGATGCAGCACGACATCGGCCTGATTGTTAGTCTTGGCACGAGCTTCGCTCAACAGTGACAACTCGGTCGCTCGCTCTTGCTCCAATATCCGCCGCCGCATGTCATCCCGTTCGCGTTGGGTCTGCCCATCGACTCTAGGGAAGCTACTCGGTGAAACAGCTCTAGATGACTGTGTTTGCCTAGCTACTGGCGGTGCCAAATCCAGCCGTTTGGCACCTTTGCTCGGAGTGCTGGAGTAGGTAACGTGGCCACTCCCATCCACAGATTTGTAGATATCCGCCAAGGCGGAGAGGCTCAATAGCAACCCCAGACTCAAGCAAATCAATCTCATCGCACTGCCCTAAAAGAAACGACTCGAAGTATAGCAGGCCAAAAAACAAAAACGGGGCCGAAGCCCCGTTCCTGATACACCTGCGATATTGCTTACAGGCTGTAGTACATGTCGAATTCCACTGGATGCGTGGTCATGCGCATACGAGTCACTTCCGTCATCTTCAGTTCGATGTAAGCATCGATGAAGTCGTTGGAGAACACGCCGCCACGAGTCAAGAATTCACGATCTTTATCCAGAGCCGCCAGTGCTTCATCCAACGAAGTACATACGGTTGGGATCAGTGCATCTTCTTCGGGTGGCAGGTCGTACAGGTTCTTGTCAGCAGGATCGCCAGGGTGGATCTTGTTCTGAATACCATCCAAGCCCGCCATCATCAGTGCGGCAAAGCACAAGTATGGGTTAGCGGAAGGATCTGGGAAACGTGTCTCGATGCGGCGTGCCTTGTCGCTAGCGACGTGAGGGATACGGATCGAAGCGGAACGATTCTTGGCAGAGTAAGCCAGCTTGGTCGGTGCTTCGTAGTGAGGAACCAGACGCTTGTAGGAGTTGGTGCCCGGATTGGTGATCGCGTTCAGTGCCTTCGCATGCTTGATGATACCGCCGATGTAGTACAGGGCAGTCTCAGACAAACCGGCGTAGCCGTTGCCGGCGAACAGGTTCTTGCCATCTTTCCAGATAGACTGGTGAACGTGCATGCCAGAACCGTTATCGCCAACGATAGGCTTAGGCATGAAGGTCGCTGTCTTGCCGTACTGATGAGCGACGTTGAAAATCACGTACTTCTGAGCTTGGGTCTGGTCAGCGCGCTTAACCAGCGTGCTGAACTTGGTGCCCAGTTCGCACTGGCCAGCAGTCGCCACTTCGTGGTGATGCACTTCGACCTCGATACCGATGTCTTCCAGCGCCAGACACATTGCTGCACGGATGTCGTTCAGGCTATCAACGGGAGGAACTGGGAAATATCCACCCTTGACGGTAGGACGGTGGCCAGTATTGCCGCCATCGAATTTTTCACCAGAGGACCATGCCGCTTCTTCGGAATTGATTTTCACGAAGCAACCGGACATATCAATGTTCCAGTTAACGGAGTCGAAAATGAAGAACTCTGGCTCTGGGCCGAAGTAAGCAGTGTCACCCACGCCGGAAGATTTCAGGAATGCCTCAGCGCGCTTGGCGATGGAACGTGGATCGCGGTCGTAACCCTTGCCGTCAGATGGCTCGATCACGTCGCAAGTCAGCACCAAGGTGGTTTCGTCCATGAACGGGTCGATATAAGCCGAGTCAGGATCCGGCATCAACAACATGTCAGACGCTTGAATACCCTTCCAGCCAGCGATGGAGGAACCATCGAATGCGTGGCCATCTTCAAACTTGTCCGCCCCGAAATACTTGGCGGGTACGCCTACGTGCTGCTCTTTACCACGAGTATCGGTAAAACGCAGATCAACAAACTTGACTTCATTATCCTTGAGTAACTGAATTACATCTGCTGCCGACTTGGACATCGCTCTCTCCCAAATAAAAACAATTAAAACAAACCTGTCCTTCCTGAGCAGGAAGCGTGCCATACCGCATCGCTCGGAAAGCGGCATTTTGCCATATTCAATAAGGTAGATGGCAACAATCGTGCGCACCAACCCAGAGCGGCAGCCGCGCGAATTGCACCATTATTGGGCGAAAATTTGATAAATATGGATGGAACGAAACCAAGGATCATCCCCGACGATCTGCTCGCTTTTACGTTTTAGTGCGGCCAGCTCTTCGTGCTTGAGCCCAGCAGTAAATATTTCAATATCGACCTTGCCGTCGAGATAGTGAAGGACCACAGAGCTTTCGAGCGGCGCGGCGCTATCTAGTCGCTGCGACAAATGATCCAGCAGTTTGCTTCGGCTGGGCAAATGGGCATTTGGTCGGGCCTTGGAGTCATCCTCGGGGTCGATGTGAACCATCACGTCCATCACATGATGGTTACGCAGGACCCGCTGGCGGGCACTTTCAGCAATATAGTGCCCTTCAGATACGCTAATTCTTGGATTGACAATGACATGAGCATCCACCAAGGCGTGATCCGCCATTTTGCGCGTACGCAATTCGTGCAGGCTGAATACGCCAGGAGTATCCAGCAAGGTCTGGCGTATGGCTGCGACTTCGCTTTCATCTAGCCCCGTATCAATCAGCTCAGCCAAGGCCTCGCGCGCTAACTTCCCCCCCATGTGGGCAATCATCACCCCCACCACAGCGGCAGCCAACAGATCAAGAAAAGCGAAGCCAAGCAAGTTGCCACCGATACCAGCCAGCACCACTAGCGAAGAGGCAGCATCAGAGCGGGCATGCCAAGCATTGGCGACCAACATCTGCGAGCGCACCCGCTTGGCGACAGCCAGCATATAACGAAACATCCCTTCCTTGGCCGCCAGCGCCACCAAAGCTACCCAAAACGTCACAGGATGAACCACCTGCACTTGCGCAGGATGTTGCAAGCGCAGTGCCGCTGCCACTAGCAAAGCCACACCTAGCGCAGCCAGTAGCACACCCAAAATCAACGTGGCTGCCGTTTCGATACGTGCATGACCGTAAGGATGATTGGCATCAGCATGACGATTTCCCTGTCGATTGGCATAAAGCACCAGCACGTCAGAGAGCAAGTCCGACAGCGAATGCAAGCCGTCAGCCATCAAAGATTGTGATCGACCAAAATACCCGGCCAGTATCTGAAGCACCGTCAACAGCAAGTTGATGACAATACTTACCCAAGTGCTCTTTCGTGCGGCGGCAAAGCGCTCTGGATGCTTAGGCTCAAACTCTGGAGACATTGTCTGGGTGTGATTTTTCATGCGGGATGGGTTAGTATTCTGCGTCGGGCGCAGGATACCACTTGCGCCACTATCATTGAATATGGATGCCATTCTTATGGGAAATATCACCAAGATACTGCAAGCGGCACAACAACGCGCTCAGGAAATGAAGTTGTCGTATCAAGGTGCGCTGACTCCTAATGAGGCCTATGAGCTGATGAACCAAGCTTCTGGTGCCGTCTTAGTGGATGTACGAACCACTGCAGAGACGATCTGGGTCGGCCAAGTTCCGGGGGCAGTGGAAATCGAATGGATGGGCTACCCGTCAATGAGGCCGAATGCACACTTCCTTGCGCAGCTCGAACAGGAAGTCTCTAAAGAAGCATTAGTAGCGTTCATTTGCCGAAGTGGGCAACGCTCTCATCACGCCGCAGTCGCAGCTACGCAGGCTGGCTACGTTAACTGCTTCAATGTGCTAGAGGGATTTGAGGGCGATCTGAACGATGAAGGGCATCGTAATGTGCTGAATGGTTGGCGCGCCCTAGGGTTGCCCTGGGAGCAAACCTAAGTAATAGATGCCATCACCTGGCTTCGCCCACAAGCCGAATTCTTTCGGCTTATTTTCATCAAAATCTGGACAACCACCCCTCATTTGCGGCAAACTTCGCTCATGAAGAATGTACTTGTCTTGCATGGTCCAAATCTGAATCTGCTCGGCAGCCGTGAGCCGGCCGTGTATGGACGCGTCACGTTGGTCGAAATTGACCAAAAATTGGCGCAGTTTGCCCGCGAACAAGGAGCAGAGTTATCTGCTTTCCAAAGTAATGCTGAATCTGCCTTGATTGAGCGTATCCATGCCGCTCGATTGGATGGCACCACCTTTATAGTAATCAACCCTGCCGCATTTACCCACACGAGCGTCGCTTTGCGTGATGCACTCGCCGCAGTGGGCATTCCTTTCATCGAGGTTCACTTGTCCAATGTATTCGCTCGCGAATCATTCCGCCACGAGTCGTATTTTTCAGACATCGCGGTGGGAATCATTAGCGGTCTGGGTGCAACCGGCTATGAGCTGGCAGTGCAGTACGCGCTGCAACAACCCTAGGAGACAATAATGGATTTACGTAAACTCAAAGCACTGGTCGATCTGGTCGAAGGCTCAGGAATCGCCGAACTAGAAATTTCCGAAGGCGAAGAGCGTGTTCGCATCACGCGCACCGTTGCTGCCAGTCAGCAGCTCTACGCTGCACCACAGCCGGTCGCCATGCCAACTGCTCAAGTCGCTGCACCTGCTATTGCCTCTGAACCAGCCAAGCCTGCCGAACCGGAGGGTCACGTGGTTAAGTCCCCGATGGTTGGCACGTTCTATCGATCATCTTCGCCAGGTGCCAAGGCATTTGTTGATGTCGGACAAAGTGTCAATGCTGGCGATACGTTGTGCATCATCGAGGCGATGAAGTTACTCAACGAAATCGACTCCGACAAAGCAGGCGTAATCAAAGCTGTTCTAGTAGAAAATGGTCAGCCCGTCGAGTACGGCCAACCACTATTTGTAATCGGCTGATCATGTTTGAAAAGACCCCCGCTCTTCAAGCCGCCGATGACGGTGCTCAGGGCAGCGTGTTGAAGCGCACGATTTTGCGTGCTGCCGCTGCCGCCAAGCCTGAACCAGTCCCAATGTTTGAGAAAGTACTGATTGCCAATCGAGGCGAAATCGCACTGCGCATTCAGCGCGCATGTCGCGAAATGGGTATCAAAACCGTTGCGGTTCACTCCGAAGCCGATGCTGATGCAAAATACGTCAAGCTAGCCGACGAATCGGTGTGTATTGGCCCCGCCCCTTCGGGACAAAGCTACCTCAGCATCCCAGCCATTATCAGCGCCGCCGAAGTCACTGATGCTCAAGCGATCCACCCCGGTTATGGATTTCTCTCCGAGAATGCAGATTTTGCTGAGCGCGTAGAAAAGAGTGGCTTCGTATTCATCGGCCCACGCGCGGAAACCATCCGCTTGATGGGGGATAAAGTATCTGCCAAGAATGCCATGAAGAAAGCAGGCGTTCCCTGCGTCCCTGGTGTCGATGGTGCTTTGCCTGACGATCCAGCGGAGATCATCAAGATTGCTCGCAGCATCGGCTACCCAGTCATCATCAAGGCCGCAGGCGGCGGCGGCGGGCGCGGTATGCGTGTAGTGCATACGGAAGCAGCGCTGCTTAATGCGGTAACCATGACCAAGACGGAAGCTCAGGCCGCCTTCAATAATCCCATGGTTTACATGGAGAAATTCCTCGAAAATCCGCGTCACATCGAGATTCAGATCCTAGCAGACCAGCACGGCAACGCCGTTTACTTGGGTGAGCGCGACTGCTCCATGCAGCGACGCCACCAAAAGATCATCGAAGAGGCTCCAGCCCCGCTGCTCAATCCGAGATTGCGCAACAAGATCGGTGAGCGCTGCGCAGAAGCTTGTCGCAAAATCGGCTATCGAGGCGCGGGCACGTTCGAGTTCCTGTATGAGAACGGAGACTTCTTTTTCATCGAGATGAATACTCGCGTACAGGTTGAGCATCCGGTCAGCGAAATGATTACCGGCATTGACATCGTACAGCAGCAGATTCGCATCGCCGCAGGTGAGAAGCTTAGCTTCCGCCAAAAGGACATTGAGTTCCGTGGTCACGCCATCGAGTGTCGCATCAATGCGGAGCACCCGTATAAATTCATCCCATCGCCAGGCCGCATCACCACTTGGCACGTTCCTGGCGGACCTGGCATTCGCGTTGATTCACATGTATATGCAAATTATTTCGTCCCGCCAAATTACGATTCCATGATCGGCAAGCTGATCGCCTACGGCGATACTCGCGAACAGGCACTAGCAAGAATGCGTACGGCTCTGTCTGAAATGGCGGTCGAGGGTATCGACACTAATATCGCGCTACATCAGGAGCTATTGCAAGATGCCGCCTTTATTCGTGGCGGTACGAACATCCATTATCTTGAGCACAAGCTGGCCGAGAAATCGAAGGTCAAATAATGGCCTGGCAAACGCTGACGGTTCATGCCGATGCCAGTTATGCCGAAGCCCTGAGTGAAGCGCTGCTGGAAAGTGGCGCTTTATCAGTGGATATGCTCGATGCGGATGCCGATACGCCGGATGAGCAAGCGATATTCGGTGAGCCGGGTGAGCCAACCACCTCTGTTTGGCAACACAATCTTGTGACGGCGCTGTTCGATAGTGCAGCTCAAGCGGAGTCGGCGCTTCGCAGTGCCTGCTCTGCCATCGGTCTAGTTGAGCTGCCGATGTTTTCGATGGCCGCGCTACCTGACAACGACTGGGTGCGCCTGACTCAATCACAGTTCGATCCCATACGCATTTCCGAACGCCTTTGGATTGTTCCTACGTGGCATTCGCCTACGGACAGTCAGGCGATCAACATCGCTTTGGATCCAGGCTTGGCTTTCGGTACCGGTAGCCACCCAACTACTCGCCTATGTCTTCGCTGGCTGGACAAGCAGATCAAGGGCCAAGAGAGTGTGCTCGATTATGGTTGCGGGTCTGGCATTTTAGCAATTGCCGCGCTCAAACTCGGGGCGGGCAGTGCCGTCGGGGTGGACGTGGATGCGCAGGCGGTGCAAGCCAGCCACGATAACGCCATGGCCAATCATGTCACCGCGACGTTCTCCTTGCCCAACTCCGCATCAAATGAACAGTTTGACGTGGTCATCGCCAACATTCTGACTAACCCTCTCCGAGTTTTGGCACCTCTGTTAGCGGCTGCCACGAAATCCGGTGGGCAAATTGTCCTATCTGGAATATTGGCTGAGCAGGCGACGGATGTAATTGCGATATACAGTGCATGGTTCGACTTCGATCCGCCTGAATTCGAGGACGGCTGGACTCGCCTGTCAGGCTGCAAGCGCTGAGACCATGAGCTGGATCACCCAGTGTCCCCATTGCAAGACACGGTTTCGCATTCATCAGGAACAACTTGATGTTCGGCGTGGCTTGGTGTGTTGTGGCCGATGCCAACATGCGTTCAATGCCCGCGAGCAGCTTTTTCCTAATGCCGATATTGACCATCCGAAGGAGCCATCTGATGGACAGGATGCCATATCGTCTCCCCTGATGGACGGCTCCAATCAGCCTTCCGCGATCCAGCCTAACAAAGCCATTCCAGAAAATATTGCTATCACGGCCATCTCGCCAACAATAGCTCCCAATATCGCATCCTCTGCCCAATTAGCGCCGCCAGAGGCAGCGCTAGAGATTCAGACACAACCTCCCCCGGCGCCTTCAGATATTCCTGCGTTGGCCAACTCCAACTCTCCTTGGTGGATTGCAGGAGTATTGGGCTTGTCGCTTATGTTGCTACTGCAACTGGGGTACTCTTTCCGAGTTGTGCTAATAGCACGTGCGCCCATGCTTGAGCCCATATTCGCTACTTACTGCAAACTTGCTGGCTGTACGATTGAGCTACCGCAGCAAGCTGAGCTATTGCTACTTGAAACCTCGGGTCTGGAGGCCATCGAAGGGAAGGGTAATCAGATAGAGCTCTCCGCCCTGATTCGAAATCGTGCCAACTTTTCGCAGACATATCCGAGTCTGCAGCTGGCATTGACTAACCAACAGGACACTGTGATCGCCCGTCGAAGCTTCGCGCCCGAGGACTACTTGCCTACAGAGATGGAGGAGAAGAAGGGGATAGGGGCCGGCCAAATACTTGAGGTGCACACTCCTTTAGACATCAACGGCTTAGCACCGGTCGGCTATAAACTATTGCTATTCTATCCGCACAGCTCAGCCAAAATTTGAGGCCATCTTTTTAGCTTGCTCAGTTTGCTCCTGAATCAAAGAGGCAATATCCTCCGCACGACTCGGGTCTATACCAAATGAGAGCCATTCATCTTCGGTAATCTCTGGCGTAACAAACTCGGCGATACCAAATGCTGGCAGCAGCTTTTCAGCGAGGTTTAGCAAGCCAACCAAGGGCTGACCTACGTCAGAGCCTTCATCAGCTGGTAAGTGGTGATAGCGCAATACTGAAACTACGTTTTCCGGCAAATCCCAGTGAGTAGCCAACTGCGCTCCCATCTCGGCATGCCCAAGCTCTAGCAACCCAGCCTCAACCTCCTGAACAGGACTCTCTGGATTCTCAGCCAGTCGGGCATGTAATTCGTCACTCAGTTTAGGATCAATGTAGTTCAGCACCAGAAACCCGATGTCATGCAATAGGCCGGCAAGGAATATCTCATCTTCTAAGGGCCGAGTGCGCAGCGGCATAGCACGTGCCAATACACGCATCGCTAGGGCAACTCCCATACTATGCAACCACAGATCCTGAACCTTTAGCTTGCCCATGGGATGCCGTGTCAGCGTTGACATGACCGCAATCCCCACTGCTACAGATTTGACCCGAGTAATGCCCAGCAACATAGCGGCATCGGAAACCGAGCTGACCTTTTTAGAGGCCCCGAACATGGGAGTGTTTGACAACCCAATGATCCGAGCAGAGATTTGTGGATCGGTGCCTATCAGCTTGAGTAAATCCCGCTCGCCTTCTTCGGTATCAAGCGGCAAAGACAGAATCCTCTGAACCACACTAGGCATGGCAGGAAGGGCTTCCAGGTTTTTGATTGAAACTTTCAAATTAGCGGACGTATTTTCACTCATCTCTACTCTCAAAACGTGTTGTTTTAGATCGAAAGCTACCGATGACATTGTAACCAAATCAGGAACAAGAGGTAGAGGAACTCTAGTAATTAATCGGACTAAATTACTAGCCACCATGTATCTCTGAGTTACTCCTGTTCTCGCTGGATGTAACTAAGCTCTGTGGACCTGCTTTGGTGAAAGGGAGGCCCACTAAGCCACTTAAAGATTATTAAAGCTTTGAGTAGATTGATTATATTCCAATAACCGCCCATGCTCTATGTCGAAATACCAGCCATGCAAGGTCAGCGTTCTACGCTCTACCCGCTCACGTATCCAATCGAAAGTCATCAGATTATTGAGTGAGCCCAAGATGGCACGCTGCTCACAGGCTTCGAGCTGCACCTCTAAGGGTGCATCCGGCAGATCGCGCAAGACGCTCGTCCTTGCATCTTCGGCCAAACGCATCCAGCTATTGATAAAAGATTCCTGCGCTTGGCCACCTCCGCCCATTAGTAGCGCACGAATGCCGCCACAATGAGCATGTCCCAAGACAATGATGTGCTCGACTCCTAATGTTCGCACGGCATAGTCGAGAGCAGCACTGGTGCCATGACGACCGCCGTAGCGTGTTTCTACAGGCGGCACCAAGTTGGCCACATTACGAATGACGAACAAATCACCTGGGGCGCAGTCGAGCACTAGCGCTGGGTCAACGCGGGAATCACAACAGGCAACGACCAGCGTCTTGGGCGTTTGTCCGTCAATCACTAATTGCCGGTAAAGCGCATCGTCTTCCGCGAAATGCTGTTCGCGGAAACGGCGAAAGCCTTCGATGAGCTGGCTGGGTGCAGTCATCAGGCGGTCAGGCGTTGCAGTGCTTCGCTGTACTTCTCAGCGGTCTTTTCCAGCACATCAGATGGCGCATTGGGTGCGGGCGGTTGCTTATTCCAGCCAGTGGACTCTAGCCAGTCGCGCACGAATTGCTTATCGTAGCTGGGTGGGTTGCTGCCTACTTGGTATTGCTCCGCAGGCCAAAAGCGGGAAGAGTCTGGCGTCAGCGCCTCGTCAATCAGATACATCTTACCTGCCGCGTCCGTACCGAATTCGAACTTGGTATCAGCGATGATGATGCCTTTAGTCAGGGCAAAATCAGCTGCCTGAGTGTAGAGCGCCAGCGTAGCCGCCTTCACTTCTTCAGCACGAGCCGCGCCGAGCAGCTTCACTACTTCGTCGAACGAGATATTCTCGTCATGGTCGCCCACGGCGGCTTTGGTCGAGGGTGTGAATAGCGGCTGCGGCAACTTCTGCGCTTCCTGCAAGCCTGCCGGCAGGGCGATGCCGCACACCGCGCCGGTCTTTTTGTAATCCTTCCAGCCAGAGCCGACCAGATACCCGCGCACAATGGCTTCGACTGGCAGCGGCTTGAGGCGCTTAACCACGAACGCGCGTCCCTGGACCTGAGCACGGTCAGCATCCGTTTTAACCACGTCTTCTGGCGCGATGCCGGAGAGATGGTTGGGGATGACGTGGCCGAGCTTGGCGAACCAGAAGTTGGACAGCGAGGTCAGCACTTCGCCCTTGCCGGGAACTGGGTCCGGCAAGATCACATCGAAGGCGGACAAACGGTCGGTTTGCACGATCAGCAGGTGCTGGTCATCTACCTCGTAGAGGTCGCGCACTTTGCCGCGATGCAGGAACTTCAGGCTGGTCAGGTTGGATTCGTGTAGAGCGGACATGATGGTCTCGGTAGTGATTCGCTCACCCGGCACAATCGTCGGGTGAGCGTGAAAGTTACAGGGTAGGCAAAGTCGTCGAGGCAATCTGGTCGGCTTGCTTTTGGCGGTAGGCTTTCAGCTTGTCGGCCAGTACAACATCGTTCAGCGCCAACATGGACACAGCGAACAGCCCGGCATTAGCCGCGCCCGCTTCGCCAATCGCGAACGTGGCCACTGGAATGCCCTTGGGCATCTGCACGATGGACAGCAGTGAATCCATGCCTTTCAAATATTTGGATGGAATCGGCACACCCAGCACCGGCAGGGTGGTCTTGCTGGCAATCACGCCAGCCAAGTGAGCTGCCGCACCGGCACCGGCGATGAAGCACTGCACACCGCTGTCGGACATCTCCTTGATGTAGGAGAACAGCAGATCGGGAGCGCGATGCGCAGAGATGACGCGCGCGTCATACTCCACACCGAAATCCTTCAAGGCCTGAGCGGATTGCTGCATAACATCCCAGTCATTGGCGCTACCCATGATGATGGAAACTAATGGCTTGTTCATGTTGCTTTCCCTCTCCTCTATCCTCGCCCGCAAGCGGGCGAGGAGGCGAACGAACCGCTACGCGGATTGTATATTTTGGACGTGAAAACGCCCCCGAACTGGGGGCGCGTTCGGAGTTAAACGCCTTGGTGGTAAGAAACCACGCGATCAACCTCGTTCTTAGAACCCAGAATCACTGGCACGCGCTGGTGCAAACCGTTCGGCTGGATTTCCATGATGCGTTGACGGCCGGTGGAAGACACCCCGCCCGCTTGTTCCACGATGAAGGACATCGGGTTGGCTTCATACATCAGGCGCAGCTTGCCAGCCTTGGTCGGATCCTTGGTGTCGAACGGGTACATGAACACACCGCCACGGCACAGGATACGGTGAACTTCCGCCACCATGGATGCGACCCAACGCATATTGAAGTTCTTCTCGCGACCGCCATCCTTGCCCTTGACACATTCTTCGACGTAGCGCTGAACGGGCGCTTCCCAGAAGCGGCGGTTAGACATATTGATCGCGAATTCAGCGGTGTCAGCTGGGATCATCATGCCGGGGTTGGTCAGCACGAATTCGCCGGTCTCGACATCCAGTGTAAAGCCATTCACGCCGTGGCCCGTGGTCAGCACCATCATGGTGGAAGAACCATACAGTGCATAGCCGCCGCACAGTTGCTGAACACCAGGTTGCAGGAAGTCAGCCACGGCTGGGTTCTTGTTCGGTGCCTTCAGGATCGAGAAGATGGTACCCACAGAAATGTTCACGTCCACGTTGGAGGAGCCGTCCAAGGGATCGTACACCAGCAGATAGTCGCCACGCTGGATGCCTGCGCTGATTTCATAGGGATCATCCATTTCTTCAGAAGCCAAGCCAGCGTAGAAGCCGGTGATTTCGTTATCGTGGGTGAAAATGTCGTTGGTGATCACATCCAGTTTCTTCTGGGTCTCACCCTGAATGTTCTCGCTAGCAGCGTAGCCCATCACACCAGACAGCGCGCCGCGATTCACAGCAACGGCGATCCTGCGGCAGGAATCAGCAATTTCAAAGATCAGTGCGGAAATATCTGGGCCGCCATGCTGGCGTTGTTCTTCAACGATAAACTCTTGCAAACTCTTGGCCATGCTGTTTCTCCTCGTAAAAATTTTTTGTGATTGCGCGATTTTACAGGTTTTCGGGCACTCACTCCATGACAACCTTGTTTATTTGAACACAATGGTCTTGTTACCGCAGACCAGTACCCTATCCTCGATGTGGTAACGCAGGCCACGCGACAGCACCGTTTTCTCGATATCGCGACCGTAGCGCACCAGATCGTCCACCGTATCACCGTGGTCGATGCGCACGGTATCTTGCTCAATGATCGGCCCCGCATCTAACTCATCCGTAACGAAATGGCAGGTCGCACCGATGAGTTTAACGCCGCGTTGGTGCGCTTGATGGTAAGGCTTGGCACCCACAAAGGATGGTAGAAAACTGTGGTGGATGTTGATGATGCGCCGAGGAAAGCGCTGACACAGCGACGGCGGCAAAATTTGCATGAAGCGCGCCAGCACCATCGTATCGCCGCGATGCTCCTCGAACAGCGCCGCAATACGCTCGAACGCGGCGGACTTATCGCTCATGTCCACATGAATGAACGGGATACCGTGCCATTCGACAAAGCTGCGCAAATCCTCGTGATTAGAGATGACGCAGGGAATATCCACCTGCAACTCGCCGCTACGCCAACGGTACAGCAAGTCGTCCAGACAATGATCCTGCTTGCTGACCAGCACTACCAGCCGCTTCTTGATGGCGGAATCTGAAAGCTGCCATTCCATGCCAAATTCGGCGGCGAGTGGCGCAAAGCGACGACAAAACTCGTCCGCATCGAACGGCAACGAGTCCGCCCGGACCTCTTGACGCATGAAGAAGCGCTGCTCCTCGTGCTCGGTGTGATAACTCGCTTCAACGATGAAGCCACCATGCTGTGCGATAAAGCCGGAAACGGCAGCAATGATGCCTGCGCGGTCAGGGCAGGAGATGGTCAGGGTGTAGTGCCGCGACATGCTAATCCTCAGAGGCTATGCGATTGGGTTGCGCTTTGTCTCACAAAACAGCCAACAAGTCTATTGTCGGAAAAAGCCATCACCAATGCTTAACAGACGTCAGGATTCCATACCTGCATCCACCTCAACCAGGTTTCGCCCTTGAGCCTTTGCACGGTACAGCGCACGATCGACACGCTGAAAAAAGGATGACTCATCTTCATTGACCGAATATTCACCCACACCGGCGCTGATCGAAACCGATACATCATCCTGATAGCTGAGATGCTCAACCATTTCCCGCAGCCTGTTGGCAAAGAGCGTAGCATCCACTAACTTAGTATTTGCCAGCAGCACAGCGAACTCCTCACCACCCCAACGTACTGCAGTATCAGTTTTCCGCACCAAACTCTCCATGATACCGGCGATGACTTTGAGTATTTCATCACCAATCAAGTGGCCGTGCTTATCGTTAATGAGCTTAAAGCGGTCAATGTCGAGAATGACCAGCGAAAATGCATCGCCTCCATAACGCCGCATCCGCTCGATCTCTTCGAGCATACGCAAATGCAACATCCGGCGATTACCCAAGCCCGTCAGCACGTCGGTCACCGTCAATTTCTCGAGGCTACGCGTGCGCTGCTCCAAAATCTCGACCAGCTCATGCAGCTCGGCAGTATGACTCTTAATCAGATTCACCCAAGAGCCGTAGGCGAACCCAACCAGTTCACTTTGCTTGAGCACGCCGACTACTCGATCCTGCTCATCCACCACAATTGCTCGCTTGATGTTGAACTCACGCAGTTGCAACAGCGCATTGCTGATGGAGAAATTAACCGGTGTGGTAATTACCGGACTAGTCATGTAATAGGCAAGTGACTGATCCATGGCCGCCCCCGACGTGACCAAGCCAAAGATGTCTTGCGCGGTAATGATGCCAACCGCTCGACCCGATTCGACGACGATGATGGAGTCTTCTTGCTTCTTGATGTGATGAGCCACATCTTCCAATATCCAGTCCGCCGTGAACATAACGGGAGCGGATCGAGCGACGATGTCCCCTACCGTCTTTCGCTCCATTAGTACCGATGGGTCGATCGAGTGCAGAATGTCGCTGTAGGTCACGATGCCGACTAGGTTGCCTGCTTGATCGGTCACGCCCAAGTGACGCCGACCAGCCCGTTCCATCAACTCAAAGGCGACCAGCACCCGCTCCGCCTCGGACAGACAGTCGATCATATGGATAGGTGTTTCATGCAGCGGCGTATTAAGGTCGCCGCCAGCATGGACAAATTCAAGCAAATCCTCCATGGAAAAGATGTGTTTTTTTCCGCCGTGTTCAATGGCAATGGAGCTAACTTTTTGCTCGCTCATCAGCTTGGCTGCGACCATAACGGTCAGATCCAAATCACCTCGCAACAAGGTTCTTTGCGCAATTGAACCAACGGTAGGAAACGCTTGGAAATCCATAATCTTCACCAAATTTTGAGCATGCTCAGCAGACGCTGGGCCGACTACTCACCCCTGATACTTAATTGCGAAAAGCTATCAAAACACCTTACCAAGTCCACCAACGAGTCAGAATTCGTTTTCTCCATCACTCTAGCGCGATGCGCTTTGACCGTTTTGATCGAGATGCCCAGTTCCGCCGCGATCTCCTGATTGGTCAGCCCCCTCACCACCAGCGACCCAACCTCACGCTCGCGCTTACTCAGGCAGGTGATCCGCTCGGTGATATGCGCAGCACCACTCAATAGTTTCTCGTGGTAGTCAAATGCGGACATCACACCCGCACCGAGCTGACCAACTGTGCAAGGCTTCTCGATAAAGCTGTAGAAGCCCATCCTTGCCAGCTTGGACAACTCACAAGAAAAATTCGGCACCCCGATGTAAATCTTGGGTATGTCACGGACAGCGTTTGGAAACGAATTTTCGTTGATCAACCTCAGTACTTGTACCTCAATCACTAAACAGCACGCCCGCTTTATGATTGTCGGATTGGCACTCTGACTCGCCATCCATTCGATGAATTCCGAGTGATTGTTGAATGTTTCGACGGAAAATTGTTGGCGCCAAGCGAAGCGAGAAAGTGCCTTGTACGTTGCGGAATCAGCATCCACCACGATTGCAGTTCTCTCCAAACTCTGCTGCATACTCCTCGGCTCCCCTATAAGTACAACTCACATATTATTATTTTGCGAGGGTGTTTGGATGATTGTATAGAAGCTACGCGAGCCCCACTATTGGACTTAAGGCTTAAATTCCTTGTTTCACATTCACAACCCGCAGTAAATTGAATATCCTTCGGTGCCGACTACCTTCACCCATCCACTAGGAGTTCTCATGTCCGCCACCCCTCCCCAATTTGAACGGACTCACATTCTTGTCGGAGACTCCGGCATCACCAAGCTCGCCAATAAACATGTGTTCGTCGCCGGAATGGGCGGTGTCGGCTCCTACTGCACCGAGGCTCTGGCGCGTGCTGGCATTGGGCGACTGACCTTGCTCGACCACGATGTGATTGCCGTCAGCAATATCAATCGCCAACTGCCTGCGCTGCTTTCCACCGTCGGCCAGTCCAAGGCTGAGTTAATGCGCGCCCGTATTGCTGACATTAACCCGGACTGTCAGGTCACGGTGCTGAGTGTCTTTCTGAACACGGAGAACGTCAATGAACTGGTGCCCGCCGACGCGGATTACGTAGTGGACTGCATCGATTCGCTGGCCTGCAAAGAGGCGCTGGTGGCAGAAAGCTTCAAGCGCGGGCTCAAGGTCGCGTCCAGTATGGGGGCAGGTAACCGCCTCGATCCGACATACATCAAGACGGCTGACATCAGCAAGACCGAAGTCTGCCCGCTAGCACGCCAACTGCGCAAACGTCTGTTGCGCCATCACAATATCCGCCGGGGCATCATCACCGTGTTCTCCAATGAATCCCCCAGCGACCCGCTACCGCCGCAACCCGTCGATGGCAGCGGTCGCCCGCGCGCCGTGAACGGCACCATCAGTTACATGCCGCCATTGTTCGGCTACACCTTGGCGGGCGCAGTGATCCAACGACTGCTTGAAGCAGATTAAACTGCATTCGCAAATTCACACTGCCGCCAAGCTTCATAAACTGCAATAGCAACGGTGTTGGAGAGGTTGAGGCTGCGGTTATCCGGCAGCATGGGCAAGCGCAAGCGCTGTTCGGGCGGGAGTGAAGCGCGCACCTCTTCCGGCAGGCCACGGCTTTCTGGACCGAACAGGAAAGCGTCGCTGGGTTGAAAGCTCACGGAGTGGTAGGGCTGTGAGCCCTTGGTGGTGAAGGCGAACACGCGCGCATCCGGCAGGGTTCGCAGGCAGGCAGCAAGATCGTCGTGGACTTTCAGCGTGGCGTACTCGTGGTAATCCAGACCGGCGCGTTTGAGCTGCTTATCGTCCAGTGCAAAACCCAACGGGCGAATTAGGTGCAATTGCGCGCCGGTGTTGGCGCACAAACGAATGACATTACCGGTGTTGGGCGGAATCTCAGGCTGGAACAGAATGACGTGGAACATCGGTACAGGCACGATCTAAAGGAGCGACGATTCTACCTCGAATGCGGCAAGGTCCGCGCCACCACCCACGCGCTCACCTCGCACGCCCCCGCCGCTTTTAGTGTCTTTGCCAACTCATTGAGCGACGCGCCGGTGGTCATCACATCGTCCACGATGGCGACATGTAGGCCCGCCACTTCGCTGCCGCAGGCAAATGCCTGTTTGAGGTTCTTCTTGCGCTCTTTCCACGGCAAGCCAGATTGCGGCGAAGTGTCGCGTACGCGCTGGGTGACGGTTGGCAATAGCGGAATATCCAAGTGGCGGGCGAGATACCGCGACAGCTCTAATGACTGATTGAAGCCGCGCTCCCGCAGCCGCGCTGGATGTAAGGGCATAGGAATAATGCAGCTCGGATGTGCCTTGATAAGCGGCAGCATCGACTCGGCTAGGCTGCGCGCCAAGGTCAATTGCTCGTTGAACTTGAGCGCTTGCACCAACTTGTCCACGGGAAAGCTGTAAGCGAACGCAGCAACAGTACGCTCAAATTGTGGCGGGCGCTGCAAACAATGACCACACACCGCGCTGTCGTGGGTAGGCAACGCACATTGCGGGCAATGGGCGGGAGATAGATAGGGCAAGGCCACATCGCAAGCATCGCACCAAGCGCGTTGGCGGCTGGGGGCTCCACACAGCAAACAGGGATGATCTGGCAAAATCCGCTCCATTTCAAGGCGAATGTTCAGCAATGCTGCGCTCAAAATTGACAAGGTAAACCCCTTCGAGGATGATGCTGCCTTGCTCCGATTCTACCTTCAAGCTCAACGATGAACACACTCAACCCACATTTTTCCCAGCACGGCGACACCCCCGAAAGCACGCACCACTGGCCGGTCGCCGAAGTCGAGGCACTGTTTAATTTGCCTTTCAGCGACCTGCTCTATCACGCACAACAGGTACATCGCGCCCACTTCGATCCGAACGCGGTACAACTTTCCACCTTGCTGTCGATCAAGACCGGCGGCTGCTCCGAGGACTGCGGCTACTGCCCACAGTCCGCGTTCCACAAGAGCGGCGTGGAGAACCAGCGAATGTTGGACGTGGCGGCAGTGGTCAAGGCTGCCGAAGCCGCGAAAGCGTGCGGCGCTGACCGCTTCTGCATGGGCGCAGCTTGGCGTGAGCCGACCGAGGCCGACCTCGACAGCGTGGTCGATATGATCAAAGCCGTGCGCGGCTTGGGCATGGAGACCTGCGCCACACTGGGAATGCTGACCGAATCTCAGGCCCAGCGCTTGAAGGGTGCCGGGCTGGACTACTACAACCACAACCTCGATACCTCGCCCGAATTTTACGGCAGCATCATTAGCACCCGCGACTATCAAGATCGGCTCGACACCCTAGAGCGGGTGCGCAGCGCGGGGATGAACGTCTGTAGCGGGGGTATCGTCGGCATGGGCGAGAGTCTTACCGAGCGCGCCGGCCTGATCGCCCAACTGGCCAATATGCAGCCCTATCCCGAAAGCGTGCCGATCAACCATCTAGTCAAGGTGGAAGGCACGGCACTGGCCAACCAGCAAGACCTCGACCCGCTGGACTTCGTCCGCACCATCGCCGTCGCGCGCATCACCATGCCAAAAGCGCGTGTACGCTTGTCCGCCGGTCGTCAGCAAATGAGCGATGCCGTGCAGACACTGTGCTTCCTCGCCGGCGCGAATTCTATCTTCTACGGCGAGCAACTGCTCACTACTGGCAATCCTGATGTAGAGCGTGACCGCGCCCTGCTTGATAAGTTGGGTATGTACGCTTACTCGGAAGATCATTGATGCAGATCGAGTTGTCGGCCGTGCCGCGCAACTCAACAGCGTATGCCATTCACTCCACTAAACCTAGAGCTCGAAACCCGCACCGAACAAGGCCTGCTGCGCCGCCGCCGTCTGCTGGACTCGCCTCAGGACGTCCATCTTTTGGCGGACGGCAAGCCCTACCTCTCCTTTTGCAGTAACGATTACCTAGGCTTGGCCAGTGACCCGCGCCTGACTGCCGCCATGCAACGCGGGGCAGCGGAGTGGGGTGTCGGTTCGGGCGCTTCGCACTTGGTCAGCGGCCACTTCTCCCCGCACCACGAACTTGAAGTCGCCCTAGCGAAATTCGTTGGCAAGCCGGAAGCTCTGCTGTTCTCTACCGGCTACCTCGCCAACCTTGGCGTAGTGCAGGCGTTGGTCGGACGCGACGATGGCGTGTTTGCCGACAAACTCAACCACGCTTCGCTCAACGACGCCATGCTGCTATCGCGCGCCGAGGTGCAGCGCTACCGCCACAACGATGTCGAACACCTAGCGCTGTTGCTGGAGAAGAGCACAAGCAAGCGCAAACTAATCATCACGGATACCGTGTTCAGCATGGACGGTGACCTTGCCCCGTTGCCAGAATTATTGGCGCTGTGTGAGCAGCACGACGCTTGGCTACTGGTCGATGATGCTCACGGTTTCGGCGTAGTGGGCGATCAGGGGCGTGGTGCGCTCTCAAACTTTGGGCTGAGCTCCCCACGCATCATTTACATGGCCACGCTGGGCAAAGCGGCGGGTATCTCCGGCGCGTTCGTCGCCGCTGAACCGGTCGTTATCGACACATTGGTGAACCAAGCGCGCAGCTACATCTACACCACCGCCAGCTCACCCGCTCTCTCGGTGGCTTTGCTTGAAAGTCTCAATATCATTCGAGTAGAAGGCTGGCGACGTGAGCGCTTGCAAGAGCTGATCCAAATACTGCGTGCAGGATTAACCGAGCTTCCGTGGAAATTGATGTCATCCGCCACACCGATCCAGCCTTTGTTGGTAGGTGGCAATCAGGATGCCGTAGAATTGAGTGATGGACTGCGCGCGCGCGGCATTCTAGTTCCGGCGATCCGCCCGCCCACCGTCCCGCAAGGTACGGCACGGCTACGCATCTCACTTTCGGCCGCGCATACCGAAGCCGATGTGAACCAACTGATCGAGGCATTACATGAGCTTGCATGTTGAAACTCACGGCAGAGGCGAACCACTCCTGCTGATCCACGGCTGGGGAATGCACGGTGGCGTGTGGGACAACCTCGTGCCTCGCTTGGCAGAGAGGTTTCAAGTACTGGTGGTGGATCTGCCGGGACATGGCCGCAGCCCCACCGGCGGTGATGGCAGCTTGGACAATATCGTCAGCACCTTCACCGCAGAATTTCCTGAAGCGCTAAACGTTTGTGGCTGGTCGCTGGGTGGGCAGATCGCTTTACGTTGGGCTGCGCTGTATCCGGCGCAGATCAAACAGATGGTGCTGGTGTGCAGCACCCCCTGCTTTGCCGAGCGTGATGATTGGCTGTTCGGCATGGAGGCTGCGACTTTGCAAAAATTCGCAGCCGAACTAGAGCAAAACCACACCGCCACTCTACGCCGTTTCCTCGCCTTACAGCTACGCGGCAGCGAACAAGAACGTGAGTTGTTGGCGCAACTACGCGCCCGTCTATTCGCCCACGGCGAACCGGATCTCGCCGCATTACGGAGCGGATTGGAGATTTTGCGCGATGCTGACCTCCGCCCGCTCCTACCCGAAATCTTGCAACCGACACTGGCGATCGCTGGCGAGCGCGACAAACTCACCTCACCCGTGGCGTCCTACTATCTGGCGCAATCCATGCCCAACGCACAGGTGGTCGAGATCGACGGCGCAGCCCATGCGCCCTTTCTCTCGCACTCGGACATCTTTATCGAACACATGACGAATTTCCTGCATGAACGAATTTGAAATCGACAAATTGGCCGTCCGCCGTGCCTTCAGCCGCGCAGCCACCCAGTATGACGCAGCCGCTGTGTTGCAACGCGAAGTATGCGGCCAGATGCTGGAGCGGCTGGATCTGGTGAAACTACAACCGGCCCGCGTGCTGGATGCTGGCTGCGGAACCGGCTGGGGCACGCGGCAGTTGTCGCTGCGCTATCCGTCCGCACAGGTCGTCGCACTCGACATCGCCTACGGCATGTTGCAGGCTGCACGTGGCGACACGGGCTGGTGGAAGAAACTGTTCGGCGGCGCGAAACAGAACCATCTTTGCGCGGACATCGAAGCGCTGCCGCTGGCGGCCAACAGTGTGGAGTTGGTCTGGTCTAACCTTGCCGTACAGTGGGTCAACGACCTACCGGGCGCGCTCGCTGAGTTGCACCGCACTCTCAAGGTCGATGGACTGCTGATGTTCTCCACCTTCGGCCCGGACACGCTGAAAGAGCTTCGCGCTGCCTTCGCCCATGTGGACAGCCACAACCACGTCAGCCGCTTCATCGACATGCACGACATCGGCGACATGCTGGTCGGCGCAGGTTTCGCCGAGCCAGTGATGGACATGGAAATGCTGACGCTGACCTACGAGGATATGCGCGCAGTGATGCAAGACCTGAAGAGCATAGGCGCACACAATGCCACCGCTGGGCGCAGCAACGGCCTCATGGGAAAAGCGGCTTGGCAACAAGTGATGGCTAACTACGAGCGCTTCCGTCGCGACGGAAAGCTCCCCGCCACCTTCGAGATCGTCTATGGCCACGCTTGGAAGGTTCCCGCAAAAAAATCGGCTGACGGGCGTGCGATCATCCAGACCCCGTTCAAGTTATGAGCTATTTCGTTACCGGCACTGACACGGGCGTGGGCAAGACGATGATCTCTTGCGCGCTGTTGCACGCGTTTGCAGCGCAGGGCAAGCGTGTGGTCGGCATGAAGCCGGTCGCGGCCGGGCTAGACGACGAGGGCAGGAACGAGGACGTGCTCGCCTTGCGCTCCGCCAGCAATGTGTCGGCTACACCGGGGCAGATCAATCCTTACAGTTTCTACCCAGCAGCAGCTCCCCATCTGGCGGCACAGCACGTCGGAGTACGCATCGAATTAGCGCGCATCTCCACTTCGTTCCACGAACTTGCCGGACAGGCGGACGTTGTCATTGTCGAGGGGGTGGGCGGATTTCGCGTGCCGCTGAACGATAAACAGGATACCGCCGACCTGGCTCGCGAATTAGCGCTACCGGTGATTCTGATCGTAGGCATACGCTTGGGCTGCATCAACCACGCCCTGCTGTCGGCGGATGCCATTGCTGCTTCTGGGCTAAAATGTGCAGGCTGGGTAGCGAATTGCGTGACATCAGGTATGACCTTGCAACAGGAGAACATCGACGCCATCCAACAACGGCTGGCCACGCCCTTGCTGGGCGTGGTCGAATATCAACCGCAACCTGACGCTTGTATCGCCGCTCGCTCACTGGATCTGAGTTTACTTAATGATTGAGTTCAGCCTCATTGCCGTTTTCTTCGTCGGCTTGCTAGGTGGCGTGCACTGTCTCGGCATGTGCGGCAGTCTGGTCGGCATCTTCACTGCGCAACTACCCACGGGTGGTAATCGCTGGCCATTCCATCTCGCCTACAGCAGTGGCCGCATCGCTAGTTACACCCTAGCTGGAGCATTGGTCGGCCTGCTCGGGCAAACAGGAATGCTCTTGCGCGATCAGGTACCGGTACAACATCTGCTGTTCGCCCTATCCAGTCTAATGCTGATCGCATTAGGGCTGTATCTGGCTGGACTATCGGGCGCAGTGCGCAGCATAGAAAAACTAGGCAGCGGCCTGTGGCAACGCATCCAGCCTTACACCAAACGGCTGCTGCCGGTAACCAGCGTGCCGCGAGCACTGGCGCTGGGCGCACTGTGGGGTTGGCTTCCGTGCGGACTGGTGTATAGCGTGCTCATCACTGCACTGGCTAGCGGCGACGCAACGCAAGGCGCGTCCATCATGATGGCGTTCGGGCTCGGCACACTGCCCAATCTGCTGGCCATCGGCCTATTCTGGGAGCGGCTACGGCACTGGGTGCAATCACCAAGCGTGCGCTTGGCGGCAGGACTGATTGTGGCGGGACTCGGTGCTTACGGCTTAGCGAAAGTCGGCTACACCTTTGCGGTGCACGGCTGGAGCGGGAGTTGCCATGTGGCGGCATAGCTCTTATCTTGGCCGCTTAATGTTAGCGCTCACCCTGATAGCATTCATTGCCATGACTGGATGTGAGGAACCTAAATTACCGTCACCCTTCGCTGCCAGCGATATGAGCGGCCAATATGCCCAAGCTGATTTCCACCTACGCGACCCGGCAGGCAATCCTCGCTCACTGGCCGATTATCACGGCAAAGTAGTCGTTCTGTTCTTTGGCTACACCCATTGCCCAGACGTGTGTCCAACCACATTGGCCGACTTGGCGCAGGTGATGAGCAAGCTGGGAAAAGATGCCGCGTCAGTTCAAGTTCTATTCGTCTCGCTCGACCCTGAGCGCGATACACCACAGATGCTGGCGGACTACGTGCCGGCCTTCCATCCCTCCTTCTTAGGTCTGACCGGCAACGCTGCAGAGATCAAGCAGGCAGCTCAAGCGTTTGGCATCATCTGGCAAAAGCGCCCGAGCAGTAATGGCAACTATACCTTGGACCATTCCGCAGGAAGTTTTCTGATCGAAGCAGCGGGTCGCCGAGTGTTACTCGCGCCTTATGCGCAACGGGCCGATTTGCTGGCGCAGGACATCAAGCTGTTGCTGGCACTTCGCCAGAAACCCTAGCAGAGGGGAGCATCATGGACAGTAAAAACCTGCCCACCTTAGTCGAGGAGCTACGATTCCATATAGATGAAAGCACCTTGCTGATCCGTGCCGATCAGATACGCACGCGTCTTGATGCCTATCCCGTAATGATTGTAAGTCAGGCATTACTCGCCCTCGCCTTGGTTTGGATGATGTGGGGAGTCGTTGCTACCCATATTCTGTCGGGATGGCTAGCGCTGATGCTCACGGGGTTGGCACTCGATGGGCTATTCCTATTCCAACATCGCGCTGAAGTAACCACGGTAGAGCAATGTCAACGCTGGGCACGCCATTTCGTGATCTTTGTCACGTTGCTGGGAGGGTTGTGGGGAGCCGCTGGAGTAGTGATGTTCGTTGCCGACAATCTCGGCTTTCAGGCGCTGCTAATCTCAGTCGCACTTGGACTCGCAGCAGGCGCAGTTACGATCAACCCAATTTTCGTACCCGCTCTGATTATCTGGGAAATACTCGTGCTAACGCCGATCACTCTGCGAGTTTTCGCCGAGGGCGATGAAATTCATTTGGCGCTAGGTGCGATGCTGTTGTTGTATTCCATCACAGTGCTCAACGATGGGTATAAATTAAGCCGTCGTTTACTCGAAGCGCTCTTGCGCGGCCACGAAAATACCGCGTTGCTGAAAGACTTATCACATGAGCAAATCATTTCCGAACAAGCGCGTGAAAAGGCCGAGACCGCCAACCGCGAGAAATCGCGCTTTCTAGCTGCTGCAAGCCACGATCTACGCCAACCTTTGCAGGCCCTGATGCTGTTCAGCGATGCGTTAAGCAGCCATATCCATGGCCGAGATCCCATTGCGCAAAAGCTGGCTGGGCAAATCGAAAGCTCGGTGAATTCGCTGACCGATATGCTTAGTGCCTTGCTCAACATTTCGCGCTTGGAGTCTGGCGTGGTCCAGCCGCAGCTGCAGCACTTCAATCTTCAGCACCTACTTGATCGCCTTTATCTGGAGTTTCATCGCATTGCACAAGAGCAGGGTTTGGCCTTCACTATTCCGGTGTTCTCTGAACAGTTTGACGGAGTGGTGATTCATAGTGATCCGCATCTACTGGAACAAATCATTCGCAACTTGGCCTCGAATGCGATTCGCTATACCACCGAAGGCAAGGTCGAGGTCATGTGTCATCTGGTTGGCGACAAAGTAAAAATCTGCGTGGCTGATACCGGTATTGGCATCAGCAAAGAAGACCTGCCGCGCATCTTTGATGAGTATTTTCAATCGAACAACTCACAACGAGATCGTCGACAGGGATTGGGGCTGGGACTTTCCATTGTGCGCCGCGTAGAAAAGCTACTCGGTTACCATTTGGTGGTTAAGTCAGAGCTAGGGCGTGGAACATCAATTTGTTTCACCGTTCCTCTGGGTGATGCGGATCGAGAGACTTTCCCTTATCGGGTCTTAGAAGAGGCGGAAGATATTTATGCCACGCACGTTGCTTTGCTGGAGGATGATGCAGAGATACGCGAGGCGACGCAGGCGCTACTGGAGTCATGGGGCTGCATCGTGTTTGCTGCTGCATTACCTGATGAATTGATCGCTCAGTACGAAAAAGAGAAGCAGCGCCCAGATGTTCTGCTCAGTGATTACCGCCTGCCTGCTGGAGTGACGGCTATCCACGCACTCAAACAAATGCGGGAGTTATGGGGGCCGTCGTTACCCGTTATCGTAGTTACTGGCGATACGGGTAGCGAAGCGCTTCGGGAAATTCAATCCAATCAAGCCATCTTGTTACATAAACCACTATCCCCAGTGCGCTTACGCGCTGTAATCTACCAATCCGTGCAAGGGCCGCGTTGACCACGCACCTCTCCGCGTCTTGCGGTATGATTACACTGAGATATTAGAAAATCAGGGGAAAACCATGAAAATACTGATCGCAGACGATCACGCGCTGTTTCGCGATGGAATGCGCTACGTATTGCAGCAACTCGGCGATGAAGTGGAGATCATCGAAGCCGCCAATTTTCCCGAAGCATTACGCCGCATGGAGGTCAGCCCTAAGTTCGATTTGGTATTGATGGATCTATCCATGCCGGGGAGCGAGGGTGCCGCATCCGTGCGGCAATTTCATCACCGTTACCCCGATGCGGTCATAGTTGTGATTTCTGGGTTGGATCATCGCGAGGAGATTGAACGGGTCATGGAAAGTGGAGCCGTAGGCTTCATCTCCAAAAGTACACCAAGCAAGGTTATGCTCAATGCTCTCAGGCTAGTATTGGAGGGAGGCATCTACCTGCCGCCACAGTTGTTGCAAGTGGCACTTCCGCATGATCAGCCTCTGAGCACACCGGTAGGATCGCGCAGACAGACAAATGCTCACGGCCTCAGCACTCGTCAGAACGAAGCGCTCACTTTGCTTGGACGAGGTCTGTCGAATAAGGAGATTGCAGAAATCATGGGCTTGGCAGAAGGTACGGTGAAGATTCACATTGCTGCCGTGTATCAGGTCCTCCACATTAGCAGTCGTTTTGAAGCCATGCGCGTAGCTGAGCGCATGGGATTAGTCCCACCTAAAGAGCAGTGAGCGCCAACCTTTGAACTTCTTAGTTTTTTCTCGTCCCTCCGTCCTAATAAGCGAAAGTTTGGCATGGCACTGAATGATGTGTCAGGTAAAACATCCTCCTTGCCTAGTCAGTTGACGACGCTGTTGCGCGAATCGCGCTGGCTGGTGCTGGCCGCTATCGCTGTTTATCTGGTATTGATTCTCTACGGATATGACCCTGCCGACCCTGCCTGGTCGCACAATGAAACCGTAGGCGTGACACGCAATCCCGGCGGCACGATCGGGGCCTGGTTGGCGGATGTGTTACTTTCGCTGTTCGGCCTATCGGCTTGGTGGTGGACAGTCTTTCTATTACAACAAGTGTGGGCGGGTTACCGTCAGCTGCGTGCCGACAGTTTGTTCGACCGCCGCGCACTCTCTGTTGCTTTGATAGGATTTTTCTTACTGTTACTATGCAGCAGCGCACTGGAATCATTACGGCTGCACAGTCTAAAAGCACTGCTACCGCAAGCGCCAGGAGGGATGTTGGGCGCATTGTTGGGTGACCCGTTGGCGCTGTCGCTAGGCTTCACCGGCTCGACGCTGATCTTGCTGGTACTAATGGCTGTAGGATTTAGCCTGTTCAGTGGATTATCTTGGCTGCGATTCTCCGACTGGCTGGGGGGCGTGATCGAGACCACTTTCATGCACTCCCGTATTCGCTGGCAAACTCGCCAAGATAAGCGTATCGGTGAGCAAGCCGCGAGCGAACGATTGGTTGAGGTGGTTGAAGAGAAGCGGCGTGTGGAGGAAAACAAACCTATTCGGTTTGAACCAGCCATAGTCGATGTGCCGCAATCCAACCGTATGGCAGTGGAACGGCAAACCCCGTTGTTCGCCGAGATGCCTGATTCGGCCTTACCTCCGCTGCATCTGCTCGACCCGCCACCGCAAGAGACCGAGACAATCTCGCAAGATACGCTGGAGTTCACCTCGCGTTTGATCGAACGCAAGCTGATGGACTTCGGAGTCGAGGTCAAAGTCATGGCTGCGTTGCCGGGGCCGGTCATCACTCGCTACGAGATCGAGCCCGCCGTGGGCGTAAAGGGAAGCCAGATCATGAATCTGGTCAAAGACTTGGCCCGTGCGCTATCAGTCATCAGCATCCGCGTAGTCGAGACCATCCCCGGCAAGGCTTACATGGCACTGGAACTACCCAACCCGCGCCGACAGGTGGTTAAGCTATCCGAGATACTCAGCTCCAAGGTCTATGCCGACATGGCATCGCATCTGACCATTGCCATGGGTAAGGATATTTCTGGCAACCCTATCGTTGCGGATCTGGGCAAGATGCCACATGCGCTGGTGGCAGGCACAACCGGCTCAGGCAAGTCGGTGGCAATCAACGCCATGATCCTCAGCCTGCTGTACAAAGCCACGCCACAGGAAGTTCGATTGATCCTGATCGACCCAAAAATGCTGGAACTGTCAGTCTATGAAGGCATTCCGCACCTACTGGCACCGGTCGTGACCGACATGCGCCAAGCCGCTTCTGCGCTCAACTGGGCCGTGCAGGAGATGGACAAGCGCTACAAGCTGATGTCAGCACTGGGCGTGCGCAACATCGGTGGCTATAACCAGAAAGTGCGTGAAGCCGCTAAGGCTGGGCAGCCACTGACCAATCCGTTCACGCTCACGCCGGACAATCCTGAAGCATTAGAAGAGATGCCGCTCATCGTCATCTTCATCGACGAGCTGGCCGACCTGATGATGGTGGTAGGCAAAAAGATCGAGGAGTTGATCGCCCGCTTGGCGCAGAAGGCACGCGCCTCGGGTATCCATCTGGTGCTAGCCACCCAGCGCCCTTCGGTGGATGTCATCACTGGCCTGATTAAAGCCAACGTGCCAACGCGCGTGGCCTTCCAAGTGTCCAGCAAGATCGACTCGCGCACCATTCTCGACCAAATGGGCGCAGAAGCGCTGCTCGGGCAGGGCGACATGCTGTATCTATCGCCCGGCACCGGTTACCCGACGCGGGTACATGGCGCCTTCGTCTCCGATCAGGAGGTTCATCGTATTGCTGAACACCTCAAGGCGCAGTCCGAACCGAACTACATCGATGGCATTCTGACGTCGATGGACGAGTCTAGCGAAGGTGGTGAAGTAAGCGAGGGTGGAAGCGATGCAGAAGCTGATCCGCTCTACGATCAAGCGGTTGAGATCGTGGTCAGTTCACGCCGCGCCTCGATTTCTCTGGTGCAGCGCCATCTGCGCATCGGCTACAACCGCGCCGCCCGCCTAGTGGAGCAGATGGAACGCGCAGGCGTGGTGACTCCGATGCAAAGCAACGGCAACCGCGAAGTGATCGCACCTACCCGTACGGAGTGAGTATGCTGCGCACAACTACCGCCCTCTTGTTTTCCCTGCTTCCACTGCTTAGTCACGCTGGCAGCATTGATCGCCTGAAAGCGTTCATGGAAGGAAGTCGCAGCGCTCAGGCCGACTTCAGCCAAACCGTGATGGACAAGAACGGCAGGAAGCTTCAGTCTGCCTCGGGCATCATGCAGTTCGTCCGCCCCGGAAAATTCCGCTGGCAGTATCAAAAACCCTATGAGCAACTCATTGTCGGCGATGGCGCTAAATTCTGGCTATACGACGTCGACCTGAATCAGGTCACGGTGAAAAAACTGGATGCCGCGCTTGGCAGCAGTCCAGCGGCATTGCTCGCGGGTAACAACGAGATCGAACGCAGCTTCAGCCTGAAAGACATTGGCAATCAGGCTGGGCTCGATTGGGTCGAGGCCACGCCCAAGAGCCGAGAAACCAATTTTGAAGTGATCCTTCTGGGCTTCAGCGCTCAGGGTGAGCTGGCTGCGATGGAGCTACATGACAACTTCGGCCACGCTACCGTGCTGCGCTTCTCCAACCTCAAGCGCAACCCGACACTCGCACCTGGGCTATTCAAGTTCACCCCACCCAAGGGTGCGGATGTATTAGGCGATTAGCTCGGCGATCAGTGTCAAAGCTTTTGCTGTCGCGCCGCGATGGGCGATCACGAATGCTTTGCCCTGCTCGCCCATCGCGGCAAGCGCAGCGCTGTCATCGCGTAGCTGGTTGACTCGTTCCAGCAACTGATTCGCATCCTTAACGCGCTCTGCCGCACCCGCCGCCACCGCCTGTTGCGCGGCTTGGGTAAAATTGTACGTGTGCAGCCCCAACAACACCGGCTTACCCACCGCACAGGCTTCCAGCAGATTTTGCCCGCCAAACTCCAGCAGGCTGCCGCCGATGAAGGCCAGATCGCACGCCTCATAGTAAGCGAACATCTCACCCATGCTGTCACCCAGCACCACTTGGGTGTCGGCTGCGATGGGCTGATTGGCGCTGCGGCGCTGATAGCGCAGACCGTATCTTTCGATCAACGCGGCGACTTCGTCGAACCGTTGTGGATGCCGCGGCACGATTACGGTCAGCAGATCGGTTTCTGTCAGCTTGGCAAGCTCGGCCAGCAGCAGCGCCTCCTCGCCTTCGCGAGTGCTCGCCGCGAGGAATACGCGACGCGACGCACCAAACAGTTCGCGCAGTTGATGTCCAAGTTCACGCTGAGCGTCAGGCGGAACGATCTCGAATTTCAAATTACCCATCACTGACACCTCGCGCGCGCCCAGTCGGCCCAAGCGTGTAGCATCATCAAAGGTCTGTGCCGCCACACCGGCCAACTCCGCCAAAGCTGCGCTCGTCAGCCCACCGAATCGAGCGTAGCCGGCCGCAGAACGCTCGGATAACCGCGCATTGAGCAACAACATGGGAATACGACACTCATGGCAATGGTGGATCAGATTTGGCCAGATTTCAGTTTCCAGCAGCACGCCTAACTTGGGACGAAAATGCTCCAGAAATCGCTGCACGGCGAAAGGATAGTCATAGGGCAAATAGACACGATGTACGCTGTCACCAAACAACTGTTCGCTCATCGCCATGCCCGTGGGCGTGGTATGGGTGAGCAGAATGTGATGGTTTGGATAATCGCGCTGTAAAGCTTGTACCAGCGTCACCGCTGCGCGCGTTTCGCCAACCGAAACTGTGTGTAGCCAGAGCACCGGGCGAATGGGAGCGGGCGTTTCATAAAGCCCAAAGCGTTCTGGGATACGCTGGCGATACTCCGGTTGTTTGCGCCCGCGCCACAATAAATGGATGAAGATGTACGGCAGCAACAACCAGAGCAGGATGTTGTAATACAGCCTAGGCACGACGCACTTGCCCCAGCGCCGCCATGACTGCTTCCACGCTGGGCGATTGCGCCTTGCCACCCAGATTGACAGCACGCGCCCCCGCGTAAAGCCCGGTCAATACCGGATCGGTAGCGGTGTAGATGCCCACGGTAGGCACAGCAAGGGCGGCGGCAAGGTGTGCCAAACCGGTGTCCACGCCGACGACGGCTTGCGCTCCTCCCAACAGCGTAGCGGCTTCGGCCAAGTCTAGGCGCGGAGCGCAGATAGCTGCGGGGATGGCCGCAGCAAGTCGTTGGGCGCGTGCCAGTTCGCTCGGGCTACCCCACGGCAAGACGCTACGCACTCCCTGTCGCTGTAGTTGTTTACCTAACTCGACCCAGTTGGCCTCTTCCCATAACTTGTCGGCGCGGCTGGTAGCATGCAGCAACACGGCATACGTACTGGCTTTCAGCCATTTCAACGCAATGTCAGGAGGCTGAATGCCGTAGTCGGCAGGTGTATCAAGCGTGTAGCCCAAGGCTTGTGCGACCAATTGGCGGTTGCGTTCAACCGCATGTTGCTTCTTCGGAACCGAAAAGCATTTGTGATAAAAAAGGCTGGCTAACGGCTCACGCGCCGATAGAAAGCTGTAGCCACAGCGCACGCCAAAGGCGTTACGCATCACCAGCGCACTTTTCAACAGGCCTTGAGTGTCAATCACAAAGTCGTAGTCGTGCTCACGGATGGCGGCAACCGATCGGCGGATCTCTTCTCGCGCAGTTTTTCGTTCTCTGCGCCAGCGACGGATCGCCACGGTAAGTACGCGTTGCACGCCAGGATGCAACTTGGGCAGCTCGGCAAAGTTCTCTTCCACCACCCAGTCGATCTCGGCTTCAGGAAAGTGATGCAGAATGTCCGTGACCACCGGCAGGTTGTGCAGCACGTCTCCCAGCGACGATGTTTTGACCAGCAAGATGCGCATCTCAGCTTAGCTCCGCGATGACAGGCGTGTGATCAGAAGGGCGCTCAAGCTTGCGTGGCGCGCGGTCGATGGTGCAGGAAGTACAACCGGCTACCAGCGGGACAGAGAGCAGGATATGATCAATGCGCAGCCCCATGTTACGGCGGAAAGCCATCATGCGGTAATCCCACCAAGAATAGGATTTCTCCGGCTGCTCGAACAGGCGGAAGCTGTCCTTCAGTCCCAGCCCTTCCAGCCGGTAGAACGCTGCGCGTTCAGGTTCACTCACCAAGATATTGCCCGCCCAGCCCTCTGGGTCGTACAGATCGCGGTCATCCGGCGCGATGTTGTAGTCGCCCAGCAAGGCTAGCTTAGGGTGGCGAGACATCTCATCGCGTAGCCAGTGAGTAAGCGCTTCCAGCCAGCGTAATTTGTACTGATACTTGTCGGAATCTAGGCTCTGACCGTTGGGGATATAGACACACACGATGCGCAAACCATCCACGGTGGCAGCAATCACGCGCCTTTGCTCATCATCGAAATTGGGAATGCCCATCTGCACATCGGAGAGCTCAGATTTAGCGAGGATCGCTACACCGTTGTAGGTTTTCTGTCCGCTGAATACCACGTGATAGCCCGCCTGCTGCAACTCTGCCAACGGGAAGTTCTTATCCTCGGTCTTGGTCTCTTGCAGGCACACGACATCGGGCTGCGTCGCCGCCATCCAGTCCAGCAAATGCGGCAGACGCACCTTGAGGGAGTTCACATTCCAGGTAGCGATTTTCATGGTTTATAGAGAATTCAGCTTGTTCAGCAGGTCGCGGATCTTCAGCGGATCATCCGAACGTAGGATCTTTTGCACCAGTGGCACGATGTCAGGCACGCTGGTGGTGAGTACGCGCTGTTTGACGCCGAGCAGTTGGCCGGCTTGCATCGAGAACTGACGCAGACCAAAGCCGAGCAACAAGCGTGTGTAAGACAGCTCACCGGCCATTTCACCGCAGACCGAAATCGGCACACCCGCCTTGTTCGCGGTGCCGATGATGTGTGCCAGCAAGTACAGAATAGCCGGATGCAGCGGATCGTACAGATGTGCCACCTCTTCGTCAGTGCGGTCGATCGCCAGCGTGTACTGAATCAAATCATTGGTGCCAATGGAGAGAAAGTCTAGCTTTTTGACGAAGACGTTGAGCGCCAGCGCGGCAGCGGGGATCTCGATCATGCCGCCGATGGGAACGGTACGATTGAACGGAATCCCTTGATCATCGAGTTGGCGCTTGGTCATCTCGATGAACTGGAGCGTCTGGTTGATCTCCGAGATGCTGGAGAGCATAGGTACCAGAATCTTCACGTTGCCATAGACTGAGGCGCGCAGCAGCGCACGCAACTGGGTTTGGAACAGCTGCGGCTCGGCGAGACACAGGCGGATGGCACGTAATCCCAGCGCCGGATTGCTGGCGACTCGCTCGGCTCCCTTGATCTGCTTGTCCGCCCCCAAGTCAAAGGTACGGATGGTGACCGGCAAACCGTCCATGCCTTCGGCGACGGCACGATAGGCTTCGAATTGCTCTTCTTCGCCGGGCAGGCTGTCACGGTTAAGGAACAGGAATTCGCTGCGGAACAGGCCGACGCCAGTGGCTCCGTTCTCCTTGGCTTCAGGCACGTCATGCGGCATCTCGATGTTAGCCTGCAACTCGATAGTGGTGCCGTCGAGGGTGTTGGCACGAGTTGAGCGCAGCCGCTTCAGTTTCTTGCGTTCCAGTTCCCACTGGCTTTGACGCAGTCGATATTCTGCCGAAATATTTCGGTCGGGATTGACGATGACTACGCCTTGATCACCATCGACCACGATCAGATCATCTTCACGGATCAGCTCGCGGGCATGATGAAGGCCAACTACGCAGGGGGTGTTCAAGCCACGCGCAACAATGGCAGTGTGCGAAGTTGCGCCCCCTAGATCGGTGAGGAACGCGGCAAATTGATGTGACTTATACTGAATCAGGTCGGCGGGCGACAGATCGTGTGCGATCAGGATGGTGCTCAGGCCGTGACTGGCGGGCGGCGGGACATGGCCAGGTTGCCCAGACAAGCTTTTGAGCACGCGCTCAACTACTTGTACCACATCGCTCTTGCGTTCGCGCAAGTAGGCATCTTCGAATGCTTCGAACTGGATGACCAAGGCGTCCATCTGTACTTTGAGCGCCCACTCGGCATTACACTGCTCGCGTTCGATCATGCTTCGTGCGGCATGGCTAATGTGCTCATCGTCGAGCAACATCAAGTGCAAATCCAAGAAGGCATCGAATTCTGCCGCGACTTGGCTGGGGCGACTGGTACGCAGATTGTCTAGCTCCTCGCGCGTGGCTTGCAGCGCCGCATCTAGCCGAGCGATCTCCTCGGAAACGAAGGCCTTGGGCAAAACATAGTGCGCCACCTCCAGAGAGGTATGCGAAATCAGATGGGCATGGCCGATAGCGATGCCGCTGGAAACCGCGATGCCGTGTAAGGTGAAGCTCACTCGCCTTCTCCGAAAAAATCGTTGATCAGCGCAAGTAGAGCATCCATCGCCTCCTGTTCGCGCTCGCCGTTGGTTTCGATGGCAATAGTGCTGCCTTTGGCGGCGGCCAGCATCATCACGCCCATGATGCTTTTGGCGTTGATGCGGCGGTTGTTGCGCGACAGCCACACTTCGCAGGGAAATTGTGAGGCGAGTTGCGTTAGCTTGGCAGAGGCTCGGGCATGCAGCCCGAGTTTGTTAATGATCAAGGCATCCTGTAGCAACATGGTGATTTTCCGAGTCCATATAAACGATACATTCGCGTCCGCCTTCCAGCGCGCGTTGCGCCATCTCACCGAGAGGCTTGTCACAGCAGCAACTGATGCGCAGCAACATGGGCAGATTGACGCCAGCCACGCCCATCACCCGATCCGATAGACACAGGCGACGCCCGATGTTGCTAGGTGTAGCACCGAACATATCGGTCAGTATTAGCACACCATCGCCCTGATCTAGCTCGGCGATCAAGGCGCGGCCTTCGGCTTCCTTTTGTGAGGGATCGTCATCCTCTTGCACGGACAGCGAACGTAAATGTGGCGGTAAAGTGCGCAGCACATGGCGCACGCAATCCAGCAGACTGTTGCCCAGCCCGTTGTGTGTCACTAGCAGAATTCCAACCATATTCCTTCCTTAGTGAGGTGCAATCTTGCGCACGGTATTTTTATCGCTGAATTCTAGCCGTTTCTGCATCGTGGCGGTGAGCTGAACATGGCCGTCGTGATCGATCAGCATGACTTCGTTTAAGCCCATCTGTTGCGCGGCTGCCAGCCACCCAGCTGCCCCAGCGATAAACAACGGCTTGGAGGCCGAGTCGGACAGCACACCCGCGCGCGCGCCGTGGGTCAGGATGGTAACGGCTTGGACACCTTGTGCGGGATGTCCGCTGCGAGGGTCGATCAGATGGCAATAGCGGTTGCCACCTAACTCAAAATAGCGCTGGTAGTCGCCCGACGTACCGATGGCTTCGCCATCATGCAATTCCAGCGTAGCAATCGGCGCGGGCTTGCGCGGATGCTGGATGCCAACGCGCCACGGACGCGAACCGTGCTGCCCCAGCGCCATCACGTTGCCGCCGATGTTGACCAGCGCGTTGTGGATACCTTGCTGTTTGAGCAAACTCACCGCGCGGTCAAGGGCATAGCCTTTGGCATAACCGCCGAGATCGAATTGAATGGAGGGATTGCGGCTGCTCACGGTGACGTTGGCGCTTGCCGAGGCAGGAGTCAATGTCAGGTCACCCATCTGAGGATTCGCGGCCACCAAGGCTGATACTTGCTGCTCATCGGGAAGCACCGCCTTGAACTCATCGGCCTGGAACCCCCACAGCTTGACTAGGCCACCGATGCCTGGATTGAACAAGCCGCCTGATTGTTGCGATAGTGCGCTGGCCTCTTGCAACATCGCCGCCAGCTCTTGCGTGACTTGATAGCCAGCGCCGGATGCCAACGCCGCGTTCAGTTCGCTCAAGGGGCTAGGTTTCCACGCGTGCAGTAAATCGTGCAGACGCTGGAACTCGTGCATTACGGTGGCAACGGCAGCTTTGGACTTCGCGTCTTCCTCGCCATAGACGGTGACTTCCACCAGCGTGCCGAAGACATAGCCCTGCTCTTGGTAAAGTAACTCTTTGCCGCACGCCGTCAGCAAAAGGGCGAGCAATAAACCACCAAGATAGCGAGCCACGGCGAGCATTACCCCGCCATCTCTTCGAGCTCCACGGCTGCTGCCAGCAGCGCCAACCGTGCCACAACACCATAGGCGTAGAAGCGATTCGGCGTATCGTCCGGTGCGCAATCAGGATTAGGTAGGGAGCAGCACGTCTCGAAGGCGAGCGGCACGAAGTGCATCCCCGGAGCGTTGAGGTTCTCATCCACGCCGCGCCCCGTGTGGACGCGGTAGAAACCGCCGACCACGTAGTGATCGACCATATAGACCACGGGCTCAGCGACGGCCTCGTTGATATGCTCAAACGTGTAAACACCTTCTTGCACCAACACATCGTGCACCTGCAAGCCTTCCTTGACCACCGCCATTTTGTTGCGCTGTTTTCGGTTCAAACCACGCACTTCGTTGGCATCTTTCACCGTCATGATGCCCATGCCATAGGTGCCTGCATCCGCTTTGACAATGACGAAAGGCTCGTCCTTGACGCCGTACTCGGCGTATTTGGCGCGTATCTTTTGCAGTACGCTATCAACTTGCGCCACTAAGCATTCTTCGCCGGTTTGCGCCTGAAAATCCACTTCGCCGCAACGGGCGAAATAGGGATTGATGAGCCAAGGATCGATGCCGATGATTTGGGCGAACTCATTAGCGACGCGGTCGTAAGCTGCGAAGTGTTGTGACTTTCGACGCGTCGTCCAACCTGCTTGCAGTGGCGGGAGCACGGACTGCTCCAGATTTTGCAAAACCTCGGGCACGCCCGCAGACAAATCATTGTTGAGCAAAATAACGCAGGGATCGAAGCCCTCGACCACCAAGCGATTCCCCTTGCGTAATAGTGGCTCTAACGTCAAGGTCGCCCCATTCGACAGCGTCAATGTGGTCGCAGCCGTGATCTCCGGCAGTAAGCTGCCGATACGCACTTTCAGGCCGGCTTGCTTCAAGATCAATGCGAGGCGCGCCACATTTTGCAGATAGAACTGGTTGCGCGTGTGATTCTCCGGCACCAGCAAAACGCCGCGCGCTTCGGGGCAGATCTTCTCGATAGCACTTTGTGCTGCCTGCACACATAGCGGCAAAAAGTCGGAATTCAGATTATTGAAGCCACCGGGAAATAGGTTGGTATCGACCGGAGCCAACTTGAATCCGGCATTGCGTAGATCCACCGAGGCATAGAACGGAATAGTGTGTTCCTGCCACTGGGTTCGGAACCAATGTTCGATGGCAGGCTGGGCGTTGAGGATGCGCTGCTCAAGATCGAGTAACGGGCCGTTCAGAGCAGTGGTGAGATGGGGAACCATAGGATTTGGAGCGGAATCAGAGGGGGTCATTCTAGCTGATTCCGAGGGGCTATCGGTGTTGGAAGCGTCAACATCTCCAGTCTTGGATGTGGTTGAAAACGCTGGGGGGCGCATCGAGTGGTAGAATCGCGCAGTTTTTTCACCGGATTCTGTAGCTATCATGCTTTCTACTGCCAATATCACCATGCAGTTTGGCGCTAAGCCACTGTTTGAAAACGTATCTGTCAAGTTCGGCGACGGCAACCGCTATGGCCTGATCGGCGCCAATGGCTGCGGCAAATCTACGTTCATGAAGATTCTCGGGCGCGACTTGGAGCAAACCTCCGGCGAGGTGATGCTGGACCGTGGCGAGCGCCTTGGTAAATTGCGCCAAGACCAATTCGCTTATGAAGACAACCGCGTACTCGATGTGGTGATGATGGGACACGCCGAGATGTGGGAGGCCATGTCCGAGCGTGACGCGCTTTACGCCAATCCTGATGCGACCGAAGAAGATTACATGCGAGCCGCCGATCTGGAGGCCGTGTTTGCGGAGTTCGATGGCTATACAGCCGAAGCACGTGCCGGCGAGTTGCTGCTGGGCGTGGGCATTCCCATCGGCCTGCACCACGGCCCGATGCGCGAAGTCGCGCCCGGCTTCAAGCTGCGCGTGTTGCTGGCGCAGGCGCTGTTCGCTAACCCAGACATCCTGCTGCTAGACGAGCCGACCAACAACTTGGACATCAACACCATCCGCTGGCTGGAAGACATCCTCAACGCGCGCAACAGCACGATGGTCATCATCTCCCACGATCGCCATTTCTTGAATAGCGTGTGCACCCACATGGCGGATCTGGATTACGGCAAGATCACCGTGTATCCGGGCAATTACGATGAATACATGATGGCGTCCGCTCAAGCGCGTGAACAACAATCCATCGACAACGCCAAGGCCAAAGAAAAAGTCGCCGAGTTGAAAGCCTTCGTGGCGCGCTTCTCCGCGAATGCTTCCAAGGCCAAGCAAGCGACTTCGCGTGCACGCCAGATTGATAAGATCAAGATCGAAGACATCAAGCCCTCCAGCCGCCAATACCCGTTCATCCGCTTCGAATATGATGAAAAGGATAAGCTGCATCGCACCGCCGTTGAAGTGCAACATATGGCAAAAGGCTTTGACCGCGTACTGTTCTCGAATGTGAATTTTCGCATCGACGCAGGCGAGCGAGTTGCCATCATCGGCCCCAACGGTATCGGTAAAACCACCCTGTTGCGCTGCCTAGCGGGCGATCTGGCCACCGACACCGGCACCATCAAGTGGACCGATAAGGCGAAGATCGGCTACTACGCACAAGATCATGCCCACGACTTCGCCGAAGACAAGCTGATGATGGACTGGATGACCGACTGGCGCGGCCCTAGCGACGACGATCAAGTGGTGCGCGGCACTCTGGGACGCTTGCTATTCTCGGGCGACGATGCCAAAAAGTACGTCAAGGTACTGTCTGGCGGTGAAAAGGGACGCATGTTGTTTGGCAAGCTGATGCTGCAAAAACACAACGTGTTGCTGATGGACGAACCGACCAACCACATGGACATGGAGTCGATCGAGTCGCTGAATACCGCGCTGGATCAGTTCAAAGGCACGCTGGTATTCGTCAGCCATGACCGCGAATTCGTTTCCTCGCTGGCCACGCGCATCATCGAAATCAGCGAAAAGGGCGTGACTGATTACCATGGCACGTACGAAGAGTATCTGCGCAGCCAGCTGGAGGCTTGATTGGCTTACCCCTGCCGCAGCAGGAGTGACGGGAGCTAGGGCGTGACATCGTTCTCTGGAACCATCGGCGTGTTTGATTCCGGCGTAGGCGGGCTGTCGGTATTGCAGCATATCCGCGCCGCTTTGCCGGATGCACACCTGGTTTATGTCGCTGACTCTGCGTACGTTCCCTATGGCGACAAGTCGCCGCTGTACATCGAGTCCCGCTCGCACATCCTCAGTCGCTTCCTGATTGAGCAAGGCGCAGAAGCCATCGTCATCGCCTGTAATACAGCCACGGCGGCGGCGGCTGGCGGATTGCGCAGCCGCTATGCGCTCCCCATCATCGGCATGGAACCCGCCGTCAAACCTGCCGTCACCGCCAGCAAGCGCGGCGTGGTCGGCGTACTAGCCACCGTCGGAACGCTGGAAAGCGCACGCTTTGCCGCTCTACTGGAAAGGTATGCCGGCAACGTGAAGATCGTCACGCAAGGCTGCCCTAGACTGGTAGAAGTAGTGGAGCGTGGCGACCTGCAAAGCACAGAAGCACGGCAGTTGGTCGAGCGCTATACCGCGCCCTTACTCAAAAATGGAGCGGATACCATCATTCTTGGCTGCACCCATTATCCTTTTCTTGCTCCGCTGATTCGAGAAGTCGTCGGCAGCAAGATCACCTTGATCGACACCGGCATGGCCGTTGCCCGCGAACTGAAGCGCCGCATCGCCCTCGAACTGCCCAAGCCACCATCCAGTGATTTAGAAGAGGTGCTTGCTCGGCCTACGGGCACCGAGCGCTTCTACACCAGTGGAGATCCCGTATCAGCAGCGCGCATCATGTCTAGGTTGTGGGGAAAAGCCGTAGATGTGCTGCGTTTGCCCTCGGCCGAAACGTGAATCTCTGCCGATTGCGGTGAAATTCAATAATTTCGTTTGCAATTCCACAAGATACAGCGCATAGTTCGCGCCTGCGATTTTCAAGTCTGTCGTTGCTGTCTGGTTTAGTTCCTGCTTTCTGCGGTATTCATCCCTTCATCACCCTGCCGTCTTGA
The DNA here is from genome assembly GCF_000974685.2 of Ferriphaselus amnicola. Lineage (NCBI taxonomy): Bacteria > Pseudomonadati > Pseudomonadota > Betaproteobacteria > Nitrosomonadales > Gallionellaceae > Ferriphaselus > Ferriphaselus amnicola. Next base: position 23,526 of record NZ_AP018738.1, on the reverse strand, counting down.
CCTTCGTCCCAATCGGGGGCAAGTCCCTTTTTATTAGTTTTTCAGGAGATTCAAGATATGGCAAACGGTACAGTTAAGTGGTTCAATGATTCCAAGGGCTTCGGCTTCATCACTCCAGAAAATGGTGGCGATGACTTGTTCGCGCACTTTTCCGCAATCCAAAGCTCTGGCTTCAAGACTCTGACCGAAGGTCAGCGCGTGAGCTTTGACATCACTGCCGGCCCTAAGGGTCAGCAAGCATCGAACATCCGCGCAGCGGACTAAACGGACAGGCTAGCATGGCTAACCATGCTGCCCTGCCGGAGAGCTCGGCTTGCCGGGCTCTTTCTTTTTGACCTTCCGAAGGAGTGTGGAAATGGCTAAAGAAGAATTACTAGAAATGAATGGTGTGGTGGATGAAGTTCTGCCGGACTCGCGCTTTCGCGTCACGCTGGAAAACGGCCATCAGCTCATCGCGTATAGCGCGGGTAAGATGCGCAAAAATCACATCCGCATCATCATGGGCGACAAAGTTTCGCTGGAACTTTCCCCTTACGATTTGAGCAAAGGACGTATTACGTTCCGCCATATCGAAGGACGCGGCGCTGCGGCCGCTCCGCAATTCAAGCGAAGATATTAAACGCCCCACCTTTCGCCATGCTCGGCTATAAGCTGAAGTGGCAAGATATTTCGGTCGTGGGCGGAGACGATCTGCATGTTCGATCACTGCTGGATCGGCAGCAGTTCCATGATCCGCTGGGAGAAGCCGAGGCCGCAGGAATTTCGCCCGCCTGTTGGCCGTTATTCGGTCAAGTCTGGCCTTCTGCACAAAAGATGGCTGATTTGATGCAAGGCTGGGAGTTTGGCTCCGGCCGGATATTAGAGATCGGCTGCGGTTTAGGGCTGGCTAGTTTGGTGATCCATCGTCGCTTAGGCGACATCACCGCGAGCGACCGCCATCCGCTGACAAACGCCTTTCTACAAGCCAATCTGCAGCTCAATCACCTGCCCGCACTGAAATACCACATTGGCAACTGGGGGCGCAGCAATCCATTATTGGGTAGGTTCGAACTGATCATCGGTAGCGATGTACTGTACGAGCGCGACCACCCAGCGCAATTAGTGGAGTTCATACTTCTGCACGCGGCAGCTCAAGCTGAAGTACTCATCATCGACCCAAACCGTAGTAATCGTAGCGCCTTCAACCAGAATATGACTCTGGCCGGCTTTACCCTGTGCGAGACGCCGATAGCCACGCCCCTACATGACGGTAGCCCCTATCGCGGACGACTACTGCATTTCCGGCGAAACTAGCCGCTACCAATCTTTTGCAACGGGAGTGTTGCAGCCTACCTGAAAGAGCCGCCGGTCGTCGAGGCGAATAGCCGTCATTGGACCGCCCCACAAACAACCTGTGTCCAGCGCGATGAGATTGGGCGTGACTTTTAAGCCAAGTGCCGACCAGTGGCCGACGACAATCGTGGCATCACGGCTGGCACGATCTGGCACCTCAAACCATGGCAGATAACCCGCTGGGATCTTACTAACCTCTCCCTTGAACTTGAACTCCATCTCACCCTGTGGCGTGCAGATGCGCATCCGCGTGCAGGCATTGGTGATGACGCGCAAACGTTGGTAACCAGAAAGCTCACTCGACCAAGCGATAGGGGCATTACCATACATTTGAGCAAAGAACTCGGCGTAGTCATCACTACGTAAAGCGCTCTCGACTTCGTGAGCCAGCCCACGCGCTTGCTCGACCGTCCAGCTTGGTAGCAAGCCAGCGTGAACCAGAACGTAGTTCTCTTCGGCATGAAGCAAACGCTGCTGGCGCAGCCAGTGTAACAACTCGTCACAGTCGGGCGCATTAAGGAGTTGATCCAAGGTATCGCCTCGGTGCAGTTTAGCCAGTCCAGCGGCGACCGCGAGCAAGTGCAAATCGTGATTACCCAGCACAGTGATGGCAGAGTCGCCCAATGATCGAACGAAGCGCAGCACCTCCAGCGATCCTGGCCCACGATTGACTAGGTCGCCCACTAGCCAGAGCTTGTCCTGAGTAGGGTCAAAGCAAATCCGCTCCAGCAAGCTCTGAAGCTCTGCGTAGCATCCCTGAAGGTCGCCAATTGCATATGTCGCCATGCTTCATTCCAAGTAGGTTTTCGGCGCGAGAGTAACAGAAAACATTGTCTACATCATGCGCCAACATCAGCAGGCGATGCGGGCAATCGGCCAACCCGTTCGGGATGGTTTTGCAGATCAAAGCCGAACCGGGAGTGTCTCGCGGCATTTGCAGACTTTAGCTTTGCGTATCCATGGCCTCGGTTGTGGTGCGACTCACTACGTACAGCGGACGCTTTTTGGCCTCATCAAACGTCTTACCCAGATATATCCCCAAGACCCCAAGCAAGGCAATAATCACCCCACCAATGAAATACAGCGATACGAACAGGCTACTCCAACCCACGATGGGAAAACCGTATATGACTGCTCGATATAGAATGTAAACACCATAAATGAAAGACAGCGATGAGAGCGCAAATCCAAAGCGTACGGCAAGGCGCAACGGCTTGTCTGAAAACGCAATGATAGTGTCTGTAGCCAACTTAAACAGCCGAGACCAAGAGTACGCTGACTTTCCCGCAAAGCGTTCGCCATGCTCAACGTCCACGTAAGCAGTCGGGAATCCAAGCCATTGCACGAGTGCACTAAAGTAGCGTAGCTGTTCACCGAAGCGGCGGTAATTCAGTACGACCTTGCGCGACAACAGGCGGAAGGTCCCGACTTCTCCGTCATACTCGATATCCGCTAACCAAGCGAATATTTTATAGAATAACCAAGATGTGATCCGCTTATGCCAGCGGTCTTGACGTTGGCCTCGTCGAGCCAAGACCACGTCATAACCCTCCAGTGCCTTGTTATACAGATGAGGAATCTCCTCTGGCCGATCCTGGAGGTCGCAATCCATCACAACCACCCAATCCCCCAGACAATAATCCAAACCAGCGGTAATGCCATAATATTGGCCAAAATTACGACTGAACTGAATGCCTTTGACGCGCGCATCTTGCACGGCTAGTCGCTCGATCACCTGCCAAGACCCATCACCACCACAATCCTCGACGAGCACGATCTCAAAATCGGGAGAAATCGGCTCCAGTACAGCTCGCAGCCGACGATACAACTCCTCTAGGCACTCCTCTGCTTTATAAACTGGAACGACGATGGAAATATGGGGTCGGTTCAAGCCTTGCTCCTATGATCTTTTGGGTCGAGTATCCCGCTTATGAGCGGCAAATTATCCCATACTCGGCGGCAACGTCGGGGGGCTTCGGGTAAAATGCCGCACGACCGCTGCGCCAACTCAACGTGCACCAATAACTAACCGATAGGTTGCTGTTTCAGATTCTTCATGCTGTTCAATTCCTACGCCTTTATTTTTCTGTTTCTACCCTTGGTGCTGCTAGGGTTCTTTCAGATCGCAAAGATCAGCCATATTTGGGCGGCGGGATGGTTGGCGACGGCGTCACTTTGTTTTTACGGCTGGTGGAGCCCAGCCTATGTCGCTTTGCTTCTTGCATCTATCCTCAGCAACTATAGCCTCGGGATGTGGATCGTTAAGGCATCTGAGGTGAAACGAAAACGGCGCATATTGGTAGTGGCTATTTCGGCCAATTTGCTTTTGCTCGCCTATTACAAATACGCCAATTTCTTTTTGGATAACCTTGGCTCGCTGGTGGACGTTCCGCTTATTCTGGGTGAGATCATTCTGCCGTTGGGCATCTCATTCTTCACCTTTACCCAGATCGCATTTTTGGTGGACACGTATCAAGGCAAGCTAAAGGAATATAACCTTATCCACTACACCTTGTTTGTGACCTACTTTCCGCATCTGATCGCTGGGCCGGTGCTACATCATAAAGAAATGATGCCGCAATTCGCGCGTCCAGCAACTTACCGCTTCAATTACGAGAATCTCGCCGTCGGCATCTCCATCTTCATTATCGGTTTATTCAAGAAGGTGATCATTGCCGATGGGCTTGCCGTGTATGTGGCACCGGTGTTCGATGCCCCGGCCGCAGGCGTATTCCCAACGTTTGTCGAAGCCTGGGGAGGCGTATTTTGCTACACCTTACAGTTGTATTTTGACTTCTCCGGCTACTCGGATATGGCCATTGGGCTCTCGCGTATGTTCGGTGTAACTCTGCCGCTAAACTTCGACTCGCCCTATAAATCGGTGAACATCATCGAATTTTGGCGACGTTGGCATATGACCCTCTCTCGCTTCTTGCGCGACTATTTGTATATTCCCCTAGGAGGGAATCGTCATGGCAAGCTGCGTCGCCACCTCAATCTGCTCGCTACCATGTTGCTCGGTGGTCTGTGGCATGGTGCAGGCTGGACATTTGTCGTTTGGGGAGGACTGCATGGCTTGTATTTAGTCATCAATCACGCATGGCACACCCTGCGTCGCAGCTTCGGGCAAGACCCTAGCCAGCCTGTGTCGCACCTATCTTACGCACTCTCTGTGCTGCTGACCTTCCTGTCAGTGGTAGTAGCTTGGGTCTTCTTCCGTGCAACCGATTTGCATAGTGCAACGGTATTACTATCTGCCATGTTCGGCGGCAATGGGTTTGAACTGCCTGACCATTGGCAGCCCAAGTGGGGGGCCTTGGGCGACTGGTTAGCCACTCACGGAGCAAGCTTTACGCCGCAACATGGCCTACTTCCCGGCGGTGCGATCAATTGGATATGGATCTGCTTGTTGGTAGTCTGGTTCGCGCCCAATACCCAGCAGATCATGGCCAGCTTCAAGCCGGCACTGGAGCCGGTGGCTACTCCAGCCCACCGCTTGTTATGGCGCCCCAGCCTTAGTGCTGCGCTACTGCTTTGGGGACTAGGCTTTGCCGCCATCATCAACCTCAACCGCCAATCGGCGTTCCTTTATTTCCAGTTCTGATGAGTCCGCGCCGCTATTGTTACACTCTGCTTACCGCCGCCCTGCTCTCGCTGCTGCCGGTACTGGTGCTCAACCTAATGCTGGGCCGCTACACCATGGATGACGGCAACAAAGCCCGACTCGCCGCCGAGTGGCAGCGCACGAGTCACGGCATCGCCTATCTACCGACCTCTGGCAGCGATGCGCTGTTCAAACTGGAGCGGCTGAATGATGAACTGCCGAATATCAATGCGGTGATCTTTGGTGCCTCAACCGCCCAGACCATCACCGCGGATATGTTTCCTGCCCCTATCCGGCCGTACAACTACGCTCAGCATGGTCACGGCTTACTCAATGCCATCGGCGAGGCCGAGGTCATACTCGATCAACAGCCGCAAGTACGCTGGTTGGTTCTGCCATTGGATTGGTCGATCGGCTTTCTTTTCGACGAAGGCACGCCACCCGTGGTTAGTCTTGACCGGCCTGATTTAGCTTCCAAAGCGATGAAGCAAGTGACAATGCGGGAGCGCCTGATAGATGCCATGTCCTATCCGCGTATCGAGGGCTTAGCCTTGATCTTTGCCGACATCATAAGGGCATCTAACAAGCGTGGTGCTTTCCGAGAGTATTTTCTGCAGGCAGCGGGAGATGAATATCGCTGTGCAGATGGTGCGTTGGCGCGCGATTTCGACACCTTAAAGCGTGGCCGCTGTGCCGGTTTGCGTTTCGATGGCAGTGCCAATTTTGCCGATAGCGACCCCGTTGGCGATGCCTCGCCACTGATAGCCAATGCACTGGTAGCCAGCTCAAAATATGCGGGCAACCTTACTCGTACACGAGGCGCACCAAATCCCGTTATCCTGCAACGTATCGCCGCGTTGACACGACAGGCCGAGCAACGCGGCGGCGGCGTAATCCTGTTCATGCCGCCACTGCTGCCCGGCATGGACCAAGCATTTTTGCGCCATCCTGAATATGGTAAATATCTCAACCATACCAAAGATGAATTGAGAGCATGGGCGCAGCGCGAGCAGCTCGTTATCTTTGATGCCAGTCAAAGTGAGCGTTTCGCTTGCTCAGTATCTGAGTTTATCGACCAACATCACGCGTTGAGTCCATGCTACCGTAAAATCTGGGCAGACTATTGGAAGCATGTTGCGCATGTGGAAAGTGGCAAGATCGTCTTGCCTGCCGAAGGAGTGTATTGATGCTTGAAACAAGAAAACTGTGGATGCTGTATGTGTTGGGAGGTCTCGTCATGTTGTTGTCTTTGACGTTTCATCCCGTCGGCGAAGAGGCCATCTATCCAATCAGCACCTTGGAGATGTGGCAACAGAACGTGTGGCTCATCCAGCTCTTGTACGGTGGCAACGTGTTGCACAACCCGCTACTCAACTGGCTGATGGTGCCGGTGGCGCAACTACTTGGTTGGACGAAGGTATTGGTCGCTGCGCGTATCGTAACGATCATCGCTACGCTGGCTACAGGAGTCGTACTAGCCTGGCTGGTTTGGCATCTAAGTCGTGAGCGTGTACTCGCTGCGCTTTCTGCACTCAGCTTCCTTAGCTTCTTTGACGTTCTGTGTTACCACGGCTGGCTAGGCTACGCTGACCCAACATTTGGCTTCTTCATCTTCAGTGCAGTAGCCACATTGTGGGTTGCCACACAAGAAAATCGTCGTTGGCTGTTGTTAGTATCCGTCATTGCCATCAATTTAGGATTTTTGGCCAAAGCTCAGACCGCTTACGTGTTCTACGCGACAGCTATATTCGTGTTGCTATTCCGACGAGATGCCCGCGCATTCTTACTTCACCCTCTTTCTGTCGTACTGTTGCTAATGGCATTTTCCTTCCCCTTCGCTTGGTATGGACTCTTGCCGAGTGGCCACGCGCAAGGCGGACGGATGGCAGACGAAATTCTTGCCAAGCTGGCCGGTATCGGCCTGCTCGACTATCTGCGCAAGTTGGTTGCCTACCCGCTGGAAGTCCTGTTGGGCCTCTTTCCTGTTGCTTGGTTAGCAGCATGGTTACTATTCCGCCAACGCACTCAACTGTTACGCTCCGCACCCGCTTGGTTGCACACCGGAGGCTGGATGGCGTTGTTTATGCTTCTTCCCTACTGGCTGGCACCACAAAGCGGCATTCGCTATCTGATTCCGGCTTACCCTATATTTGCGCTGTTTGCGGCCGGTATCGTGTGGCAGGCTGGGCCAGACTGGCTGGAGCGCTCTCGCCGCTGGATCTTGTTCGTATTGGGACTACAAGCGCTACTCTTTACAGTGCTGTTTCCTTACTATCAAGATCATTATCGCGGTAAGAACTACCTTGATACGGCGCAAGATGTACTACTGCTCACTCAGGGACACGCCTTGTATAGCAATGATTCGACCGCCAGCGGGTTGAATGTAGTGATGTATCTAGATGTGTTGCGCTATCCGCAACAGGCAGTTCAATTTCCACCTGCTCAGTGGACAGACGGCTACGCTTTAGCACGCACTACCGATGCGACCTTAGGACGGGTGGTGAAGACCTACCGACTAGGAGCTGATGACGTGGTGCTGCACTGCCGAGGTGGGGCTTGCCCAAGTAAGTCAGACTAGTTTGACTTACTTGGGCGTGACGGTTTCCGTTGCAACTTCGTGCTCGATCACCGGGAATCCACGAGCGCCGCGAATCACACGCACATGTTCGCCGACTTGGAACATACCTCTGAGTTTGATGGGTTGACTGATAACTAGCGGTTCGAGCTTGTCTTCTATCTTTACCCAAATTTCTTGGCCAGCGACTACCCCGTTGTTCTGGGCGGAGTCGCCTGCCTTTGCGCCGGCAACACCACCCAGAACTGAAGCGGCTACCGAGCCGCGCCCACCACCGCCAAGCACAGCGCCCCCGATGTTGCCCAGAGTGCCACCCAGAAAATAGCCGGAAGCCCCTTGTTCGCCAGGCAGGTCTATAGCTTTGACCGACTCGACTACTCCGACCTTGGGTGGCAACGCGCTACCGCTCGACTCTGCTGGATTTAGCCCAGCATTACTTGCGCAGGCACCGAGCAGCGTGGCAAGGAATAGCCACGTCAGCCCAACAAATATCCTATTGCGCATTACAACGTGATGCTGGAGCCGAAATGTTTACGGTAAGCGTCCATCAGCTCAGCACGGGTCAGGTCGTGATTCTGCCCACCACGATGGGCGATCTTAATCGAGCCCATCAATGAGGCCAGACGGCCGGTCGCTTCCCACGCCCAGCCGCGCTGAATGCCATACAGCAAACCAGCGCGATAGGCGTCACCACAGCCCGTGGGATCGACCACCGCATCGGGTTTCGGCGTAGGAATGGCGATCTGCTTGCCGTCGGCATAGATCATTGAGCCGTCCGCACCCAGCGTAACGATCAGCGCCTTCACCGATGCTGCTAGCTCCTCCAACGTCTTGCCGGTCTTGTCTTGCAGCAGCTTGGCTTCGTAATCGTTGACGGTGACGTAGGTCGCCTGATCGATGAAGCGCAACAGGTCTTCGCCGGAGAACATTGGCATGCCCTGACCTGGATCGAACACAAAGGGAATGCCCGCTTCGACGAACTGCTCCGCGTGCTCCATCATGCCGGTACGACCGTCAGGCGATACGATACCCAGCGTCACGCCACTGGCATCGCTGACTTTGTTCTGCTCGGAAAAGCCCATCGCACCGGGGTGGAAGGCCGTGATCTGGTTATCGTCGAGATCAGTAGTGATGAAGGCTTGGCCAGTGAAGCTGTCCGGCACCTGACGGATATGTTCCTGCGAGATGCCGAGCTTTTCTAGTCGTTTGGCATAGGGCGCGAAGTCATCGCCTACGGTCGCCATGATCTGCGGATGTCCGCCCAATAGTTGCAGGTTGTAGGCGATGTTACCCGCACAGCCGCCGTACTCGCGGCGCATGGTGGGCACTAGGAACGCCACGTTCAGGATGTGTAACTGCTCGGGCAGGATGTGTTTCTTGAATTGATCGTGGAACACCATGATGGTGTCGTAAGCCATGGAACCGCAGATGAGAGTCTTCATGTGAGCGCCTGTAATGGGTAAATGGGTAGTGTGGCTCAGGCCTGTAAAACAGCCAGCGCCGCGTCGTAGTTCGGTTCGTGGGTAATGTCGTCCACTAGTTCGGCATGCAACACCGTGTTGTTCTCGTCCAGCACCAACACAGCACGCGCCGTCACGCCAGCCAACGCTGTATCAGCGATCTTTACGCCATAGTTGCGCATGAAGTCGCGACCGCGCATCAGCGATAGCGTAGTGACATTCTCCAGCCCCTCGGCCACGCAGAAGCGGCTCATCGCAAACGGCAAGTCGGCAGAGATCACCAGAACCACGGTGTTCTGCAGCTTGTTCGCTGCTTCATTGAAGCGGCGGGTCGAAGTCGCACACACGGCCGTGTCCAGACTTGGAACAATGTTCAGTACCTTGCGCTTGCCTGCGAAGCTTTGCAGCGCGACATCCTTCAAGTCTTTATCTACCAACGTGAATGCTGGCGCGATCTGCCCTACGACAGGGAAGGTACCGTACAGGGTGACGGGCGCGCCGCCGAGTTTGACGGCGACGGTGTCCTTGGTATCTTTAGCCATGCTGTGTCTCCTTAGATGTACGACTCGATGGGTGGGCAAGAGCAAATCAGATTCTTGTCCCCATACACATTATCCACCCGCGCCACGCTAGGCCAGAACTTGTTTTCGCGCACCCAGTTGAGCGGATATGCTGCCTGCTCGCGTGAGTAAGGGCGAGCCCACTCGTTGGCACAGACTGATTTCGCAGTGTGTGGGGCGTGTTTGAGGATGTTGTCCTTCTTGTCCACTGCGCCGGAGATCACCGCCTCGACTTCGCCACGAATGGCGATCATGGCCTGACAGAAGCGATCCAGCTCGGCTTTCGATTCGCTTTCGGTCGGCTCGACCATTAGCGTATCCACCACTGGGAACGAGGTAGTCGGCGCGTGGAAGCCAAAGTCCATCAGGCGCTTGGCGATGTCAGCCACCTCCACCCCCTCCTTCTTCCATTCACGGCAGTCGAGGATCATCTCGTGCGCGCAACGGCCATTGCTGCCGCTATACAGCGTGGCGTAGTGATCCTTTAGCGATTCCTTAATGTAGTTTGCATTCAGGATGGCCATCTTGGTTGCTTCGGTCAGCCCTGTGCCGCCCATCATCTTGATGTAGCCGTAGGAGATCAGCAGTATCAGCGCGCTGCCATACGGAGCAGCCGATACCGCGTGGATGCCTTGCTCGCCCCCCACTTTGACTACCGAGTGAGAAGGCAGGAAGGGAGTGAGGTGCGCAGCCACACCAATGGGACCTGCGCCCGGTCCGCCACCGCCGTGCGGAATGGCGAAGGTCTTGTGCAGGTTGAGGTGACACACATCCGCGCCGATATTGCCGGGGCTGGTCAGCCCGACTTGCGCGTTCATATTGGCACCGTCCATGTACACCTGGCCGCCGTTGGCGTGAATGATCGCGGTGATGTCTTTGATGCTTTCCTCGTACACGCCATGCGTGCTGGGGTAGGTCACCATCAGGCAGGACAGGTCGTCCCGGTGCTCTTCGGCCTTGGTGCGCAAGTCGTCCACGTCGATGTTGCCGCGCGCGTCGCACTTGACCACCACGATGCTCATGCCACACATCGCCGCACTCGCCGGATTGGTGCCGTGTGCGGAAGACGGGATCAGCACCACGTTGCGTTGTGCTTCGCCGCGCGAACGGTGATATGCCTGAATCACCAGCAGACCGGCATATTCGCCCGACGCACCGCTGTTGGGCTGAAAGCTCATCTGCGCGAAGCCGGTAATCTCAGACAAGGCCGCATCCAGTCCGGCGATGACTTCTTGATAACCTTCGGCCTGCTCCAGCGGTACGAAAGGATGCAGATTGGCGAATTCCGGCCAAGTCAGCGGCAGCAGTTCAGAGGCCGCGTTCAACTTCATGGTGCAGGATCCGAGCGAAATCATCGAATGGGTCAGTGACAGATCCTTGTTCTCCAGCCGTTTGATGTAACGCATCATCTCGGTCTCGGAGTGGTAGGTATTGAACACCGGATGACTTAAAATAGACGACTGGCGCGGAGTGAATGCTAGCTTCTGAGCAGACACCTCCAAAGCGGTAAGTATGGGTGCAGACATGTTTGCCGCCTGCGCGAACACTGCAAGGATGGCATTCAGATCATCAACAGAGGTTGTCTGATCCAGCGCGATCGACAGACCGACAGCGGTGTAACGGAAGTTGATCCGCGCAGCTTCCGCCAGCGCATGGATCTTCACATTGTCGGTGTGCAACAACTTGATCGTATCGAAAAACGCGCCTTCGACCACTTGATAGCCCAACTTTTTCAGCTCGCCAGCCAGCGCCACGGTGGACTGATGAACCTGCGTAGCGATACCGCGCAACCCGTCCGCGCCGTGGTACACCGCGTACATCCCGGCCATGATCGCCAGCAATGCTTGCGCGGTGCAGATGTTGGACGTCGCTTTTTCGCGGCGTATATGTTGCTCACGAGTCTGCAACGCCATACGTAGCGCAGTCCCGCCATCGGCATCCACCGACACACCAATGATGCGTCCCGGCATCGAGCGTTTGAAGGCATCACGACAGGCAAAGAACGCCGCGTGCGGACCGCCATAGCCCATCGGCACGCCAAAGCGCTGCGTCGAACCGAACACCACATCCGCACCCCACTCGCCCGGAGGTGTCAGCAGCACCAGACTCAAAATGTCCGCTGCAACGGCGATGGTCATTCCGTGCGTCTTAGCACGGGCGACGAAATCGGCGTAATCATGCACCGTACCCGTGGCTGTCGGATATTGCAGTAGCGCACCGTACAGCTTGTCGTTCAACGTCACGGTTTTGAAATCGCCAATCACCAGCTCGATGCCCAGCGGCTTGGCTCGAGTCTTCAGCAGTTCGATGGTCTGCGGGAAGCATTCGTGCGACACGAAGAAACTGTTCTTACCCGCCGCCGCAGCTTCGCGCGAACGTAAGCCATGCAGCATGGTCATGGCTTCCGCCGCCGCCGTTGCCTCGTCCAATAAAGACGCATTGGCGATTTCCATGCCGGTCAAGTCCGTCACCATCGTCTGGTAATTCAACAGCGCTTCCAAACGACCTTGCGCGATTTCGGCTTGATATGGCGTGTAGGCGGTGTACCAGCCCGGGTTCTCCAAAATGTTGCGCTGAATCACCGACGGCAGGATGGTGTTGTAATACCCCAGCCCGATGTAGCTCTTGTAAAGCTTGTTCTTGGCGGCGATGCCGCGCAGATGCTGAAGGTAAGCATGTTCAGACAAGCCCTCCGGCAGATTCAGCGGCTGTTGCAAACGGATGGCGGCAGGCACTGTCTGGGCGATCAGCGCATCAAGCGTGGGCGCATTGACGGTGCGCAGCATGGCTTGGACTTCCTGCACGGAAGGGCCGTTGTGGCGATAGACGAATTGGTCGGACATGGGATTGCTTTCTGATGAAGAGGGAGGGGCCGCGGTGGGAAGGGAGAAGAGGGAAGGGAGAAAAGTGGTGCGCTTTGCGCACTATATTTTCCCTTCCCCCTTGAGCGCCAAAGGTGCGATCCCTTCACTCTTTCCGGCTTTTTAGTGTGAATCGCTGTCCGCGTGCACCTGATACGCATCAGCGTCCATCAGCGCGCTCACATCGGCCATATTGTCCGGTTTCATCTTGAACATCCAAGCGGCGTAAGCATCTTCGTTAATGCCCTCCGGAGCACTGTCTAAGTCAGCGTTCACTTCCGTGACTTCGCCTGATACTGGTGCATACACGTCAGCGGCAGCCTTGACCGACTCCACCACGGCGCACTCTTCCTTGGCCTTCAACTTGCGACCAACGGCGGGTGTTTCGACGAACACCATGTCGCCCAGCAATTCTTGCGCATGGTCAGTGATGCCGACAGTCACGGTGCCGTCAGCCTCGACGCGTACCCACTCGTGGGATTCGGTGTATTTCAAGTTGGATGGATTGCTCATTTTGGTCTCCAGTTCAGTGATTCGGTGGTTTACAGACAGCTCTTGCCGTTGCGGGCGAATGGATATTTCACGACTTTTGCGGCCAACATCTTATCGCGAATCGCGACCTGCACGCTGTCGCCGATCTGCACATCCTTGGGCACGCGCGCCAAGGCGATAGACTTCTCCAGCGTGGGCGAGAAAGTACCGCTGGTGATCTCACCGTCGCCGTGCGGTGTGACGACTTTCTGATGGCCACGCAGTACCCCGCGATCCAGTAGCAGCAAGCCTGCCAGCTTACTGCTAGGTGGGTTGGCCAGCAGTGCAGCTTTGCCGATGAAGTCACGCTCACTTTTCAAGTCCACCGTCCAGGCCAGTCCAGACTCTAGCGGGCCGACTGTCTCGTCCATGTCCTGACCGTACAGATTCATGCCGGCTTCCAGACGCAACGTGTCGCGCGCGCCAAGGCCAATGGGCTTCACGCCGACTTTACTCAGCGCGTACCAGAACTCCTCGACCATGGGCTTGGGCAACATCACTTCGAAACCGTCTTCGCCGGTGTAGCCAGTACGCGCCACGAAATAGTCACCGCAATCGGCGGCCTGGAAGTTCACTAGCCCCTCGGTTGCAGCCTTGGTCTGTGGCAGCACATCCCACACCTTGGCGCGGGCGTTCGGGCCTTGGATGGCGACCATCGCCAGATCGTCGCGCGAGATAATATTGAGATTAGGCGCGTGAATCGCAGCCTGCTCTTTCATCCATGCGATATCCTTGTCTGCGGTACCGGCGTTGACGACGATGCGGAACCACTGCTCGGTCATGAAGTAGATGATGAGGTCGTCGATTACGACGCCGGTGGGACGCAGCATGGCAGAATAAAGTGCTTTGCCGGGGACGGAGATCTTGTCGGCATTGTTCGCCAGCAAGTAACGCAGAAAGGCACGCACACCGTCGCCCTTGGCATCAACGACGCGCATGTGGCACACGTCGAACATGCCGGAGTCGTTACGCACCTGATGGTGCTCTTCGATCTGGGAGCCATAGTTGACCGGCATGTCCCAACCGCCGAAATCCACCATCTTGGCGCCCATAGCGCGGTGGGCTGCATTGAGAGGAGTCGTTTTGAGCGTCATCGTTTTCTTTCCATAAATAAAAAAGGCGCTGCGCGAATTCGCGCAGCGCCCCATCTGTCCTTGGTACCTGAGAGATTGCAACTTTCATCGCGTGCCCCTTCGGTGGCTGCGTCAGCAGCACTCTCCAGATTTACCTATGCCACTGGTTCTTGAGCCTGAGCGATTACGGGTGTTACGCCTTCGGCGGTGCTTTAGCACGCTCTTCCAGTGGCCTTAACGGCAGGCGCGACTATACCGGAAGCGCTTCACTGCGGCAATCAACTGCTGCCAAACGAAAGTCGGTCAGAATGTGGCTTGAGCTAGCTCAGCCGACTATAATGCGCCGTCCCGCAATTCCCTGAATTTCCCCGCGATGAAAACCCTGCTTTCCTTACTGTTTGCATTCCTTTGCTGCCCTTTCGCGCAGGCGGACTCTACGCCCGTCCAGCCCCGTGTCTTGCCAGTAGCGATTCCCGTCGCCCCCGTGCTGGAAGCCCGCGCGTATCTACTTTATGACTTCACCAGCAATCAAATTCTGGTCAGCCAGAATGGCGATGAGCGACTGGAACCGGCTTCGCTGACTAAGCTGATGACGGCTTACCTCACCTTCTCCGCCATCCGCCAGAAATCGCTGACGCTGGATAAATCCATCACACCAACGGCTGATGCGATTCGCCCTCAGGGTGAGGAGTCGCGCATGTTCCTAGAGGTCACCAAGCCCGTCACGGTGGCAGAGCTATTGCGCGGTCTGATCATTCAATCCGGCAACGATGCCGCTCGGGTGCTGGCCGAAACCGTTTCCGGTAACGAGGCGGCCTTTGCCGTGCGTATGAATCAGGAGGCACAGCGGCTGGGCATGAAGAACACCCACTTCGTCAACGCCACGGGCTTACCATCTCCACAGCATTACTCTACCGCTTATGATCTGGCCATGCTGGCCGCCGCTATCGTGCGCGACTTTCCCGAGCACTACCCGCTCTACAGCGAACGTAACTATTTCTACAACAACATCAATCAATTCAACCGCAACCGATTGCTGTGGATGGATCCATTTGTGGATGGTATGAAGACCGGTCATACCAACAGCGCCGGATTCTGCTTGGTTTCTTCGGCAAAACGCGATAACCGCCGCCTGATCTCCGTGGTGCTCGGCACCGATTCAGATAACGCCCGCGCCACCGAAAGTCAGAAGCTGCTCAACCACGGCTTTCAGAATTTTGAGTCGGTGCGCCTCTTCAAAAAGGATGAGTCCGTCACCCGTTTGCGCGTTTGGAAGGGAACAGAAAAGTACCTGACTATCACCTTCCCACGCGATATGGCAGTTGCCATCCCTCGCGGCCAGCAAGCACAACTGCGCGCCACACTGGACACCGTGCAGCCACTTATTGCCCCAGTAAGTGCTAGCCAACGCGTAGGTACGCTCAGACTCACGCTGGGCGGCAAGCCTTATTTCGATTACCCGCTTGTCGCCCGCGAGAGCGTACCGCTGGCTAATGTCTTTTCGCGCGGTTGGGATACTATACGGTTGTTCTTCCAATAGGAGCGAGCCATGACCGTCTATCTCAACGGAAGCTTCATGCCTATCGAGCAGGCGCAGGTTCCAGTGCTGGATCGCGGATTCATCTTTGGTGATGGCGTGTATGAGGTCATTCCCGTGTACTCTCGCCGTCCGTTCCGGCTCGACGGCCACCTCTCCCGTTTGCAAAACAGTCTCGACGGTATTCGACTACCCAATCCGTACGCTAAGGAACACTGGGCAGACCTCATTGCGGAACTGATTGAGCGTAATGCTTCTGAAGACCAATACCTCTATCTACACATCACTCGTGGCGTGGCTCAACGTGACCACCCTTTCCCCTGTCCGCCTGTGCAGCCCACCGTATTCCTGATGAGTAGTCCTCTCAACACTCCACCTGCACAGTTGTTGCAATCCGGTGTCAGCGCTATCACAGCCACTGATAATCGTTGGCTACGCTGCGACATCAAAGCCATCTCTCTACTACCCAACCTTTTGTTGCGCCAGCTCGCGGTCGATGCAGATTGCTCCGAAACCATCCTGTTTCGCGAAGACCTCTATCTGACCGAAGGCACTGCCAGCAACATCTTCGTGGTCAGAAATGGTTGTCTGCTTACGCCGCCGAAAAGCCACCTCATGCTGCCAGGAGTGACCTACGACGTCTTACTCGAACTCGCTGTTGCTCATGGAGTTTCCGTTGAGATGCGCCAGATCAGCAAAGACGAGTTGCTTGCAGCTGACGAGCTTTTCCTTACCTCGTCCACCCGGGAGCTACAGCCCATTATTCGTGTAGATGGGCAAGCAATCGGTAACGGAAGGCCCGGTGCCGTATTTGCTCGCATGAATGAGTTATACCAGTCGTTTAAACGTGAAGTGATGCGCGGAGTGTAGTCGCAAACCCACTCTGAATATCTAGTCGCTATTCAGTTACTCCCACAACTACGGTCGTGTAGGCATTCGACTTTTAGCTTAAGTAGGGGTAGCATCCCCGCCTTTTTTGGCTCGGTTATTCCCCCATGTTTGTTGAAACTCCCGCCCGCGCCTGCGGCATCGATTTCGGCACCTCCAATTCCACGGTGGGCTGGCTCCGTCCTAATCAACCTGCCTTACTGGCACTGGAGGACAGCCATACTACACTGCCCTCAGTGATCTTCTTCAATGCTGAAGAAAACTGCATCAGCGTTGGTCGCACAGCACTTAGCGAATACTTGGCTGGCTACGAGGGCCGTCTGATGCGCGCATTGAAGAGTCTATTGGGCAGCAGTCTTATGGATGGAAAAACCGAGGTACAGGGGCGATCGCTTCCCTACATGGATTTGTTGAGCCAGTTTATTGCCGAACTAAAACACCGTGCAGAAGTAACTGCTGGAAGGCCCTTCGACCACGCAGTAATCGGCCGTCCAGTGTTCTTTGTAGATGATGATTCAGCGGCAGATCACAAAGCCGAGGCTACCCTTGAGGCTATCGCCCATGCCTCAGGTTTCCGCGAGGTATGTTTTCAGTACGAGCCTATCGCGGCCGCCTACCATTACGAACGCCAGATTGTACGTGAAGAGCTAGTATTGGTTGCTGACATTGGCGGAGGCACCACAGACTTCTCACTGATTCGGTTATCGCCACAACGTGCACGGAGCGCGGATAGGCGCGAAGATTTGTTGGCTAATGGAGGTATACATATTGGCGGCACCAACTTCGACCGTCAATTAAGCCTAGCCGGAGTGATGCCACTACTTGGCTACCGAAGCATGCTTAAGCGTGGCTTGGATATGCCATCGAGTCATTACATGAATCTTGCTACTTGGCATACCATCAACCAAGTATATACCCGCCGAACTTGGGCCGAGCTGCAAGAGCTGTATTTGGATACACTGGCCCCTGAAGCCATGGATCGACTTCTCAAGCTAATCCGAGATCGCTCTGGACACTGGTTAGCCATACAGGTGGAAGCGGCCAAGATATCACTCTCTGCGGGAGATAGTGTAACGCTACATTTATCTAGGTTAGCTCCAGACCTTCATCACACACTGACTCGGCTCGAGTTTGAACAGGCATCTACAAATTTAGTAGAGCGAATTGGGGTCACACTGAGTAACTTGCTCGCAAATGCAGGGGTAAGTACGGAGATGGTGGATACTATATTTTTTACAGGAGGCGCCAGCGGAGTGCCCATGGTTCGTGAGCGAATATCATCCCTACTACCCCAAGCACGGCGCATCGAAGGCGATTTGTTCGGCAGCATAGGTGCTGGACTTGCTGTCGAGGCTCATCGAAGATTCGGATGATGGTGCTCCCTGCACCTTACTTTCAATTTTGAGAATAAAACAGTATCCACATCAGTCGCTAAAAATATAAACGCCTGCTGAGGCTTGTGCATTGGCGAATTATGGTGAGCAGGTTTCACTGAAGCTGCTCTTCCACCTCGGTGATCTTGTGCGCGAGGTCTTCTTTCTTTGCCTCGATGACACCGACGGCTTTTTTATCTACGAACAGAACGTAGTCGGCAGGGCCGATGTCGGTGTAATACTCCCGCACTGCTTGGCCAAGCCCTACATTCAGGTCAATCTTCTTTGCCGACTGCACAACCCAACCTGCCTGCTTGAGCAGCGCGTCGATGTTGTCGCGGGCTTTCTGTTCGGGGTTCTGGTTCTCGGTCATTGAGATTCGGTATTCTTAGTTTTTGAATGACCAATATTTCGGTTTCTTGTTCGGTGATACGGTATCACAGAGCGTGGAATATCTGGATAGGCCAATGGATATAGATCTCTACACTTCAGCACTATAACCCCACCAAATACACTCGAAAATCACACAAAAATGGCCACAATTAATGTGGCCATTTTTGCTATTTCTTACAGCTTATCTCTTCAGACCCTTATATTAAAAGGCCTTACAAGTTAGTGGTCGCTTCGTCACATATTGAGAATGAAGTCAACTTATGTGAGAACCTACAACAACAACTGTTATACATCGAGATTTTTTACTCCTAGTGCGTTCTGTTCAATGAACGCACGTCGTGGTTCAACGACATCACCCATTAAAGTCGTGAATATTTCGTCGGCAGCAATTATGTCTTCAATACGAACTCTTAGCAGTATGCGATTACTTGCATCCATGGTTGTTTCCCAAAGCTGTTCGGGATTCATTTCACCTAGTCCTTTGTATCGCTGAATACTTACTCCACGCTTAGCCTCTTCTAACAGCCACTCGATTGCTTCCTTAAAGTCTTTGATAGGTTTTCGCTGCTCACCACGTTTAATAAATGCTCCTTCTCCTATCAATCCAGTCAGTGCAAGAGACGTCTGTTTAATCTGCACATAATCACCACTGCGAAGGAAGTCTGATCGGATGTAACTAATGGAGCTATTTCCATGCGTATTTTTCTCTATACGTAATGAAATATTCCCAGTTTCTGATTCCTCTTCCACAAAAATCTTAGTTCTAGCTTCGCATGCTTCCTGGAGTTTTATTGCACTTACCCTTGCAGCATCGAGGTTATCAAGATTTAACTCTGGGTGATCAAGTAAAACATGAAGAATCTCTGGCGCTATTTGCTTTGACAGCCTATCAATAATTGCCTCAGCTAAAAAGTATTCTTTTGACAGTGATTCCAGTCCCTCAAGAGTAAGCGCCACTGAACCAACAGTTGGATATAACTCAGCGTTAGCTAAAGCAGATCGCAACATATAGCTCTTCATCTCATGATCATCTTTCAGATAGCGTTCTTCCTTTCCTTGCTTGATTTTATATAGTGGAGGTTGCGCAATATAGATATGACCACGCTCTACTAGCTCAGGCATTTGTCTATAGAAAAATGTAAGTAACAAGGTGCGAATATGCGATCCATCTACATCAGCATCAGTCATGATAATGATTCGGTGGTATCGAAGTTTTTCTGGGTTGTACTCGTCCTTACCGATGCCAGTTCCCAATACAGTTATCAGTGTTGCGATTTCTTGGGAAGCAATCAATTTTTCAAATCGCGCTTTCTCTACATTCAGAATTTTTCCTTTGAGTGGCAAGATGGCTTGAAATTTTCTATCTCTCCCTTGTTTTGCTGATCCACCAGCCGAATCACCTTCAACTAAGTAAAGCTCCGATAAGGCAGGATCCTTTTCTTGGCAGTCAGCAAGCTTTCCAGGTAATCCCATTCCTTCCAAAATTCCTTTGCGTCGAGTTAGCTCTCTTGCCTTACGAGCAGCTTCTCTAGCGCGGGCCGCGTCGATAATCTTACCTACAATCACTTTTGCATCGGTTGGATTTTCAAGCAAAAATGCCATTAGGCGTTGGCTTACCATTTCTTCTACTACTGGCCGAATCTCGGAAGAGACCAGTTTATCTTTTGTTTGTGAGGAAAACTTTGGGTCGGGTAACTTCACTGACAGAATTGCAGTCAGCCCTTCCCTCATGTCATCTCCAGCGGTTTCTACTTTTGCTTTTTTCGCAAAATCCTCCGCCTCGATGTATTGATTCAGGGTTCTTGTCATTGCTGTCCGCATGGCGGTCAAATGTGTACCGCCATCACGCTGTGGAATGTTATTTGTGAAACATTGGATTGTTTCTTGGTATGAGTCATTCCACTGCATTGCAATTTCTGCAGTAATCCCATCTTTCTCCATGAGTGAATAGAATATTTCCGGGTGTAGCGCTGTTTTGTTTCGGTTTATGTACTGAACAAAACCCTTAACCCCCCCACTAAACGCAAAGTGCTCTTCTTTTCCGTTTCTTTGATCGATTAGAGATACGCTAACTCCATTATTCAAGAAAGAAAGCTCTCGCAGCCTCTTTGCCAGTATATCGAAGTGAAACTCAATTTGACCGAAGGTTTCCGTACTCGGCATAAAATGCACTTCCGTCCCTCGCTTATTGGTATTTCCAACTACCTTAAGCGATTCCATGGGTTCACCATGACGAAATTCCATGAAGTGTACTTTTCCTTCACGATAAATGGTTAACCTTAACCACTCTGATAGCGCATTTACTACTGATACCCCAACTCCATGCAATCCGCCAGAAACTTTGTATGAATTACTATCGAACTTTCCACCGGCATGCAAGACTGTCATGATGACTTCTGCGGCAGATCGATTTTCTTCTGCATGGATATCAGTTGGTATCCCACGCCCATTGTCACTTACAGATATTGAGTTATCTATATGTATTTTTACAATAATCTCATTGCAATGTCCGGCAAGTGCTTCATCCACCGCATTATCAACGGCCTCAAATACCATATGATGTAGGCCGGTTCCATCGTTTGTATCACCAATGTACATGCCGGGACGCTTGCGTACTGCTTCTAATCCCTTGAGTACCTTAATGCTGCTTGAATTGTATTCAGTCATTTTTTCCCTTGTTTCACGTGAAACAACTTTATATTCTCATCGGCATTACAACATACCGAAATTCCAAGTTATTTTGAAGAGCTATCAAAACGCTACTATTAGCTCCACCAAACGAAATTTGCACAGTATCCGCGCTAATATTATTAAGCCCATCTAGCAGATAATTCACATTAAAACCTATATCTAAAGCTTCGCCCCGATAATCCGTTTCAATATCCTCTTGCGCCTCTTCTTGTTCGCTGTTGTTACTAATGATTTTTAGATTTTTTTCGGTAAGAATAAAGCGAACACCATGGAATTTCTCGTTTGATAAGATGGAAACTCTGCCAAGAGCTGACAATATAGTTTTTCTATCGAGAAGTAGATGGTTACTATATTCTGGAATTACTCGCCTGTAATCAGGAAATTTCCCATCTATTATTTTAGATTGAAAGAAAACATTAGAGAATTCAGCCGAAATATTGTTATCCGATATATTTAGTACTATTTCAGAATCAGAGTCGTCAAGAAGCCGAAGAAGCTCGTTTATAGCTTTTCTTGGGATAATGACTTCTTTCTTAGGATAGGTGTTTTCAAGTATGGTGCTAGTAAAAGCCAGACGATGTCCATCAGTAGCTACTAAACACAAGTTAGGCCCATCTAATGAAAATAAGACTCCATTAAGATAATAACGGATGTCCTGTTGAGCCATTGAGTACTTTACTTGCCCGAGTAGTTTCTTTAACTTTCCTTGAGCCAATACTACGCAAACATTTGCCTCAATAGATTTTTTTAAAGTTGGAAAATCGTTAGATGGCAAGGTTTGAAGGTTGAATCTACTATTACCAGAGCGAATCTGCAGTTTTCCATCACTTAAATCTAAAGATACATCTTTGTCATCCGAGATTTTGGAGAGGATATCTGCCAGTTTCTTAGCGCCCAAAGTAATAGCGTAATCATCCTTAGAAATTCCCACATCAACAGACACAGTAGAAACTTGTATTTCTAAGTCTGTCGCTGTTAATTTCAACTCCCGCTGACTTTTTTCAATGAGAACATTAGATAAAATTGGAAGTGATTGCTTCCGTTCTACTATGCCAATGACTATTTGCAAAGGCTTAAGTAAAGCATCTCTAGTCAGAGTATCAATAAGCATATAGATTCCTTAATCTTATATAATAAGTACAGCGGTTAGTTGTTAGTAACTGAAATATTTCCATATATTTATGTGCTTAGGTAGAGTAAAAACTCATCCTTTTTATGCAAAAAACCACCTTAAAAATTGTGGATAACTCTTTCTTCCTACGATGAAGTTTGAGTTACCCACAAAGTATCAACAACTAATTTCGCAAACTCTGGCTTAATGTGTTGTACTCGGCATTAGTTATTGAGTTAGACCGTTTCAATAGTTCAATTGTGCGACACGCATATAGAACCGTAGAGTGATCCCTGTCTCCAAATGCAGCACCAATTTCAGGCAAACTAAACGGCGTGAGTTCCCTTGCTAAAAGCATAGCCATTTGACGTGGCCGAGTTATGTTCCGAGTGCGTTTCTTTGATAAAAGATCAGCTACTTTGATTCGGTAAAAATCAGCGACTGTTTTTTGAATATTATCTATAGAGACCTGCTTGTTTTGTGAAGCAAGTAGATCTTTAAGGGCATCCTTTGCTACTTCTACTGAAATCGGCCGTCTATGGAAACGAGAAAAAGCTTCAACGCGCTTCAGAGCTCCTTCAAGTTCGCGTATATTTGATCGAACATGTTTCGCAATAAAAAATGCAACGTCCTCACCAAGAGACATTTTAGACTGCGATGCTTTTTGCAATAGAATCGCAACGCGCATTTCAACATTGGGTGGGTCAACAGCAACGGTTAATCCCCAACTAAATCGTGAAGTGAGGCGCGGTTCAATACCAGAAATTTCTTTTGGAAAGGTGTCACAAGTTATTACCACTTGTTTATGCGCTTCAGTTAACGTGTTGAGCGTATAAAAGAACTCCTGTTGCGTTCCTGCTTTATCGGCTATGAACTGAATATCATCAATTAATAGTAAATCCAAAGAGTTATAGAATTGCTTGAACTCATCGAAGCGCTTGGTTTGTACTGCTTTTACCCAATCAGAAACATAGTTCGTAGCATGTATGTAGCAGACTTTGGCTTTAGGTGAGTTGGATTTAATTTGATTTCCAATAGCCTGTAATAAATGTGTTTTTCCAAGACCCACACCACCGTAGATAAATAGAGGGTTGTAAACACTACCTGGCGTGTCTGCAACCTGTATAGCAGCAGCATGAGCTAATTGATTTGCCTTCCCGGTAACAAAATGGTCAAAACATAGCGTTGGATTTAACTTTCCAAACTCTTTTTGCGATTTAGGAGATGAAGCTTCACATGGAGCCGTCGGCAAAATTGATGTTTCAGGGGTGGTCTGTTGTGTAGTAGGGATTCGTTTTTTTCCGACTTTTAATTCGATTGTAGGAACAAAAGGAAGTAAAGACTCTGCACGTTGAGAAATAACCGATAGAAAGCGTTCTTGAATTAATTTGAGCGCAAAAGAGTTAGGTGCTGTAAGTACAATTTGACTACCAACGATGTCGAACGTTAGTGGTTTGATCCAAGAATTGAACTGTTGAGGCGGTAAACTTTCTTGAAAAAAATCAAGGCAAGAAACCCACACGGGATGGTCTGGCAT